>NZ_JBFBAY010000001.1:0-1100104 GCF_040682415.1 Micromonospora sp. NPDC051196 | reverse complement strand
TGCCCTGCCCTGCCCTGCCCTGCCCTGCCCTGCCCTGCCCTGCCCTGCCCTGCCCTGCCCTGCCCTGCCCTGCCCTGCCCTGCCCTGCCCTGCCCCGCCCCGCCCCGCCCCGCCCCGCCCCGCCCCGCCCCAGCGATCATGCACTTTGTGTCTGACCTAAAGGTGCATATGCCGCGAAAAGGCGACCACAAGTGCAAGATCGGCGGGGCAGGGTGGGGCGGGGAGCGTGGGGTGGGTGGGGGGGTGGGGTTAGTTGTGGGTGGGGGTGTTGTTGGGGAGGGGGAGGGCGTCCACGGTCTGGGTGTCCAGGCGGGAGATCCAGCCGGTGACGTCACGGGCGACGTCCTGGGCGGTCAGGCCGAGGTCGGCGAGGATCTGGTTACGGGAGCCGTGCGGGTGCCAGTCGGCCGGTACGCCCAGGTCACGCAATGGCACCTGGACGTCGGCGTCGCGCATTGCCTGAGCCAGGGCGTCACCGACGCCGCCGATCCGGACGCCGTCCTCGACGGTGACCACCAGTCGGTGCCCGGCGGCCAGTTCGACGAGTTCGGCCGGGACCGGGCGGACCCAGCGCGGGTCGACCACGGTGACCCCGTAGCCCTGCTCGGCGACCCGGGCGGCGACCTCCATGCCCAGCTGCCCGAAGGAGCCGACCGCGACCAGCAGCACGTCGGTACGCGCCGACTCGGTCAGCACGTCGACGGTGCCGACCCGCCGCACGGCGGGCAGGTCGGCGGCGACCGCGCCGGTCGGGAAGCGCACCACCGTCGGGCCGTCGTCGACGGCGACCGCCTCGCGCAGCTCCTCGCGCAGGGTGGCGGCGTCACGGGGCGCGGCGATGCGTAGACCGGGCACCACGCCGAAGACCGACATGTCCCAGATGCCGTAGTGGCTCGGCCCGTCGGGGCCGGTGATGCCGGCCCGGTCCAGCACGAAGGTGACCGGCAGCTTGTGCATCGCCACGTCCAGCAGGACCTGGTCGAAGGCCCGGTTGAGGAAGGTCGCGTAGACCGCCACCACCGGGTGCAGCCCACCGAGCGCCAGCCCCGCCGCCGAGGTGGCCGCGTGCTGCTCGGCGATGCCCACGTCGTAGGTGCGCTCCGGGTACTTGCGGGCCAGCTTCGCGATGCCGGTCGGCTCGGCCATCGCGGCGGTGATGCCCACCACGTCGGGCCGCTCGTCGGCGATCGCGACCAACTCGTCGGCGAAGACGTGGGTCCACTTCACCGCGGGCGCGGCGACCAGCTGACCCGTCTCCACGTCGAACGCACCACCGGGGCCGTGCAGGCAGTCCGCCTCGTCCTCCTCGGCGGGACGGTAGCCGTAGCCCTTGCGGGTGACCGCGTGCACGATCACCGGCCCGCCGAAGTTCTTCGCCGCGCGCAGTGCCGTCTCGACCGCGGCCACGTCGTGCCCGTCGACCGGGCCGACGTACTTGATGCCGAGATCCTCGAACATCGCCTGCGGCGCGACCGCGTCCTTGATGCCCCGCTTGACCGCGTGCAGCACCTCGTACATCGGCTTGCCGACCAGCGGGGTCGAACCGAGCGCGTCCTTGACCGCGTCGAGGACCTTCTCGTAGCCGGGGTTCAACCGCAGGGTCGACAGGTGGTCGGCAAGCCCACCGATGGTCGGGGCGTACGAGCGGCCGTTGTCGTTGACCACGATCACCAGGGGGTTCCCGGCGGCGGCGATGTTGTTCAGTGCCTCCCAGCACATGCCGCCGGTCAACGCACCGTCACCGACCAGGGCGACCACGCTGCGCGCCTCGCCGCGCAGCGCGTACGCCTTGGCCAGCCCGTCGGCGTACGACAGGGCGGTGGAGGCGTGCGAGTTCTCGATGATGTCGTGCTCGCTCTCGGCCTGGCTGGGGTAGCCGGAGAGCCCGCCGCGCTGGCGCAGCTGGTCGAAGCCGGCCTGTCGACCGGTGATGATCTTGTGAACGTACGCCTGGTGGCCGGTGTCGAACAGCAGCCGGTCACGGGGAGAGTCGAAGACCCGGTGCAGGGCCAGGGTGAGTTCCACCACACCCAGGTTGGGGCCGATGTGCCCGCCGGTACGCGACACCTTGGCGACCAGGAAGTCACGGATCTCGGCGGCGAGGTTGTCCAGCTCGGTGCCCGACATCCGCTTGACGTCCTGCGGACCGTGCACCCTGGCCAGCAGCCGGCCCTGGTTGGCCGTGTCCTCTTCAGCACTCATGAACGCAGAGTCTATCGGCCCTCGCACACCTCGCAGCTCGGTCACCGGACCGGGCACCTGAGCGGGAGGTCAGCGCCACCGGCTCGCACAGGAGATCCTCACTCCGGCAGCAGCAATCCGACCAACTCCACATGTTGGGTCATCGGAAACAGGTCGTACCCACGCAAGGCGGCCAGTCGCCAGCCGAGGCCGGTGAAGACCCGCAGATCCCGGGCGAAGGCCGCCGGATCACAGGCCACGTACGCCACGGCCCGAGGCCCGGCAGCAACCAGGTCGCGCACCACCCGCGCGCCGGCGCCCGTGCGCGGCGGATCGAGCACCACCACGTCGACCGGCCCGGTGATCCGGCGGCGGGCCAGTGCCGTCTCCACCCGGGCCGCCACCACCTCCACCTGGGCCAGGTCGCGCAGATTCTCCCGGGCCGCGCCGACGCCGTCGCCGGCCGCCTCGACCAGGGTGACCCGGCCCGTCTCGCCGACCCGGTCGGCCAGCGCCACGGCGAACAGCCCGGCCCCGCCGTAGAGGTCCCAGGCCCGCTCCCCCGGCCGCGGCCCGGCCAGCTCCAACACCGCGTCTACCAGGGTGTCCGCGGCGGCGGGATGAACCTGCCAGAACGACGAGGCGGGCAGGGTCCACTCCCGGCCCACGGCACGTTCCCGGACCTGTTCCGGGCCGCTGACCCGCCGGGTACGCCCCGCCGTCGAGGCGGTCACCGTCACGTCACCGCCGGTGGAGGCGACCACCTCCACCGCGTCGTCGTCGGGCCAGCGGGTGCCGCTGGAGGTGAGCACCGGCCGGTCCTGGATGGCCGGGTGGGCGATCAGACAACGGTCGATCGGCACCACCTCGTGCGAACGGTGCTTGAGCAGACCCGCCCGGCCCGCCGCGTCCACCGCGTAGCGGACCCGGGAACGCCAGCCGAACGGGCCGCCGGGCAGCGCCTCGACCCGTACGTCCAGCGCGTCGCAACCGGCCTCGTCGAGGCCACCGAGACGGATCAGCTGCTCCCGAACCACACTCGTCTTCCAACGCAGTTGGGCCGGTGGCGCGACATGTTGCAGGTCACAGCCACCGCAGCGGCCCGGCCGGGCGTACGGGCAGGGCGGGTCGACCCGGTCGGGTGCGGCTTCCAGCACCCGCACCGCGTCGGCCCGGACGAAGCCCCGGTGCACTTCGGTGACCTCAGCCACCACCCGCTCGCCGGGCAGCGCGTGCCGGACGAAGACCACCTGGCCGTCCACCCGGGCCACGCAGTGCCCGCCGGGGGCGACCGCCGCCACGGTCAGCTCGACCTGCTCGGCCTCGGTCAGCCCACCACGACCACCGGCCGCACCGGGCTCCTCCATGGCAAGGGTCACCTCGTTCACCGCGTCTCTCCGTTCGACGACTGCTGACCCGGCCCGGACGGCGCGGGGTCCACCGGCGGGACGCTCGGCGGCAGGGTGCTGCGTGGCATCGCCCGAGGGCCCCGGGCGGGTCCCCGGCCCAACGTGGCGTCCATCCGGTCGAGGTCCTTGCCGGCGGTCGAGGCAAGCTGCCACGGCACGCTGGTGACCATCACGCCGGGCTCGAACAGCAGCCGGCCCTTGAGCCGCAGCGCGCTCTGGTTGTGCAGCAGGTTCTCCCACCAGCGTCCGACGACGTACTCGGGGATGAAGACCGTGACCACGTCGCGCGGTGAGTCCCGGCGGACCCTGGCCACGTAGTTCAGGATCGGGCGGGTGATCTCCCGGTACGGCGAGTCGATCACCGTCAGCGGGATCGGCACGTCCCGACGTTCCCATTCGGCCTGCAACTGCCGGGTGTCGTTGTCGTCCACGTTCACGGTCACCGCGGTGAGTGTGTCCGGCCGGGTGGCCTGGGCGTACGCCACGGCCCGCAGGGTCGGCTGGTGCAGCTTGCTGACCAGCACGATCGCGTGGTTGCGGGCCGGCAGCACCGGTCGCCCGTCGTCCGGTGCCAACTCGACGGCGACCCGGTCGTAGTGCCGGCGGATGGCCAGCATCAGCAGATAGATCACACCCATCGCGACGATGGCGATCCAGGCACCGAGCAGGAACTTGGTGATCAGGACGATGACCAGCACCGCACCGGTCATCACCATGCCGAAGGTGTTGATCGCCCGGGACCGGACCATCCGCCGGCGCACCTGCGGATCCCGCTCGATACGCAGGCGCCGGTTCCAGTGCCGGATCATGCCGGCCTGGGAGAGGGTGAACGAGACGAAGACACCCACGATGTAGAGCTGGATCAGTTTGGTCACCTCGGCCTGGAACCCGACGATCAGCACGATCGCGAAGACGGCCAGGAAGAGGATGCCGTTGGAGAAGGCCAGCCGGTCGCCCCGGGTGTGCAGTTGGCGGGGCAGGTAGCGGTCCTGGGCGAGGATCGAGCCGAGGACCGGGAACCCGGTGAAGGCCGTGTTGGCGGCCACGAACAGGATCATGGCGGTCACCCCGACGACCAGGAACAGCAGCACCGAGCCGGAGCCGAAGATCGTCTCACCGAGCTGGGCGGTGACCGTCTTCTGCACGTACCCCTCGGGGCCGGAGACGATCTGGGCTCGCGGGTCCTCGACGAACTGCAACCCGGTGAGCCGGGCCAGCCAGATGATGCCGACCAGCATGCTCACCGAGACCAGACCGAGCATCAGCAGGGTGGTGGCGGCGTTGCGGCTCTTGGGCGCCTTGAAGGCGGGCACCCCGTTGGAGATCGCCTCCACCCCGGTGAGCGCGGCGCAACCGGAGGAGAAGCTGCGCAGCAGCAGGAACGCCATGGCCCAGCCGGTGGTGTCGTGCCATTCGGCGGCGATCACCAGGTCGGCACTGGGCGCCCGCAGGTCCTCGCCGAGCACCACGATGCGGACCAGACCGGTCAGGATCATGCCGATGATCACGATCATGAAACCGTAGGTGGGGATGGCGAAGGCGTTGCCCGCCTCCTTGAGCCCGCGCAGGTTGACTGCGGTCAGCAGGATCACGGCGCTGACCGCGATGAGCACCTTGTGGGTGGCGACGAAGGGGATGACCGAGCCGAGGTTGGCTACTCCGGAGGAGACCGACACGGCGACGGTCAACACGTAGTCGACCAGCAGCGCGCTGGCCACTCCGACGCCGGCGCGGGGACCCAGGTTGACCGTGGCCACCTCGTAGTCGCCGCCACCGGAGGGGTAGGCGTGCACGTTCTGCCGATAGCTGGCCACCACGGTCAGCATCACCACGACGACCCCGAGGGCCACCCACGGCGAGAAGACGAACGCCGAGGCGCCCGCGATGGAGAGCATCAGCAGGATCTCGTCCGGCGCGTACGCGACGCTGGACAACGCGTCCGAGGCGAAGACGGGCAGGGCGATGCGCTTCGGCAGGAGGGTGTGCTTGAGCCGGTCGGACCGGAACGGTCGACCGACGAGCAGCCGCTTCAACAGGGTTCGGGCCACGGTCGCCAAGCGTACGGCTGACGCCGCCACTCCCGTCGTCCTGGACCGGGCTGAGGTCGGTGCGGGTGTCGAACGTGAGCGGAGTACCGTCGGTCCCCGCCTGGCGTCAGGACGTGGCAGGCTCGCGGTGACGGGCGCACCTTGGGAGGGCGGCGTGCATATCGTGATCATGGGCTGCGGCCGGGTCGGCTCGACCCTGGCGCACAACCTGGAGTCCCGAGGTCACTCGGTGGCGGTGATCGACCAGGACGCCGACGCGTTCCGCCGGCTGGGCCCCGAGTTCGCCGGCACCACCGTCACCGGGGCGGGATTCGACGGCGACGTGCTCCGTCAGGCCGGCATCGAGCGGGCCGACGCCTTCGCCGCCGTCTCCAGCGGCGACAACTCCAACATCATCTCGGCGCGGTTGGCGCGGGAGACGTTCGGGGTGTCCCGGGTGGCCGCGCGCATCTACGACCAGCGGCGGGCGCAGGTCTACGAGCGCCTCGGCATCCCCACCGTGGCGACGGTGCGCTGGACCGCCGACCGGATGCTGCGACACCTGCTGCCGGAGGGCAACGTGGAGATCTTCCGCGACCCGACCAGCACCGTGTCGATCATCGAGGTGCCCGTGCACCGGGAGTGGATCGGGCATCGGGTGCAACGTCTGGAACAGGCCACCGGGGCCCGGGTGGCCTACCTGCTGCGCTTCGGCATCGGCACCCTGCCCACCGCCTCCAGCGTGGTGCAGGAGGGTGACCAGATCTTCATGCTGGTGACCGACGACATGGTGGCGACAGTCACCGAGATCGCCGCGGCACCGGACGGGGGGCAGTGATCATGCGGATCGCCATCGCCGGCGCGGGCAACGTGGGTCGCTCGATCGCCCAGGAACTGATCGAGAACGGCCACCAGGTGATGCTGATCGAACGGCAGCCCCGGATGCTGCGGCCCGAACGGGTGCCGGATGCCCGGTGGGTGCTCGCCGACGCCTGCGAGCTGACCAGCCTGGAGGAGGCCGACCTGGCCGGCTGCGACGTGGTGGTCGCGGCCACCGGTGACGACAAGGCCAACCTCGTGGTCTCGCTGCTGGCCAAGACCGAGTTCGCGGTGCCCCGGGTGGTCGCCCGGATCAACCGGGCCGAGAACGAATGGCTGTTCACCGAGCAGTGGGGCGTGGACGTCGCGGTCAGCAAGCCGCGCGTGATGGCCGCCCTGGTCGAGGAGGCGGTGACCGTCGGCGACCTGGTCCGGCTGATGACGTTCCGGCAGGGCGAGGCGAACCTGGTCGAGATCACCTTGCCGCCCACTGCGCCGTACGTCGGCCAGCCGCTGCGGGCGGTGCCGCTGCCCCGCGACGCCGCGCTGGTGGCGATCCTGCGCGGCAAGCGGGTGCTGGTGCCCAGCCCGGACGATCCGATCGAGGCCGGCGACGAGCTGATCTTCGTCTGCACGACCGAGGTGGAGGATGCGGTACGCGCGGTGGTGCTCGGCCCGGACAGCGTCGAGCGCACCCGCGAGTCCCGTTGAGCCGCTACGCCGAGGACCGCTCGGCCGGTCAGCCGCCGGTCAGCGGCGTCGGCTCCGCTTCCCGGGTGACCCGGCGCACCGTCCAAACCGTGATCAACAGCAGCAGGACGTACGGCGGGTAGCCCAACGCCAGGCGGGCCACGCCGAGCGCGGTGTCCTGCTCGGCGAGGTAGAGCGCGCCCTGCACACCGACCTTGGCCAGCCAGACCACTCCCCACAGCACGGTTAGCCCGGTGAAGGTCCGCACCAGCTTCGGGTCGTCGCGCCAGGCGGAGCTGCCCTTGGCCACCAGCACCGACCAGAGCCAGCCGACCAGGGGCTGGCGGATCGCCGCAGAGACCAGCAGGGCCAGCCCGTAGCCGATGCCGTAGAGGATGCCGGGCAGGTAGAAGTCACGGGCCTCGCCGGTACGCCAGGCGATCGCGGCGCCGATGCCGATGCCGAACAGGCCGTTGACGGCGTGCCGCACCGGCTTGCGCTGCGCCAGCCGCAGCGCACCGATGAGCACCGCCACGCCGACCGAGGCGATCACCGCGGGCCGCAGCTCGCCGAGGATGTTGACGACCACGAAGACCACGACCGGGATGCTGGACTCGACCAGCCCTCGCCAACCGCCGAGCTGGTCGGCCATCTGCTCGGCGACGGTGGGCAACCGCTCCTCGTCGCCGGGCCCGGCGTCCGGTTGGGTGGCCGGATGCTGTCCGGTGGTCATCGCCCGCCTTTCCAGGACCGTAGGGGCTGTCGTGCCGGGGTTTCCGGACAGTCTCTCATCCGCCGGGTCGGAAGCGTCACGTCGACGGCTCCAACTCGTAGTACGGGTTGTAGATCACCTTACGGTCGTCCCGCAGCGCGACCCGTCCCCGCGCGGTCAGGTGTCGTCCCGGCTCGATCCCGGTGATGCGCCGCCGGCCGAGCCAGACCAGGGTGACGACGTCGCTGCCGTCGTAGAGGTCCGCCTCCAGCGCCGGCTGGTTGGTGCGAGGGGTGTAGACGACGGTACGCAGCCGCCCGGCGACGGAGACCACCTGGCCCCGGGCACACTGCGTCACCGGCACTCCGCCGCACCGGGCGCTCTCCTGCCGCAACTGCTGGGCCTCGATCTCGGCCTCGCTCGCGGTGAGTCGGCGCAGCATCCGCCGCAGCGAACCCTGACCCTCGTCGGTGGTCATGAACTCCGCGTCACCCTCTCCACACCGGCCGGCTGAGGCCGACACCCGGCCGCTCCGGCGACGCCGGGACGGCTCACGCCAGCGTACGCCGACGCGCGGCCGTTCCGGCGTCGGCGACGTACGGCCAGGTGCCACGTCCGGTCTCGGCGGGAGGGCGACGTACCGCGAGCGCGGCGGACAGCCGCCTCGGCGGCACGGGTGCCCGACCCGGCCGCCCTGCCTCAGTCCGCTCCGGGTGCCGGTGCGGCGTCCGCAGCCTGCTCGCCCGCCTCGCCCGCCTCGCGCGGCAGCCGCAGCGGCAGCGGCTCACGCACCGGCTTGGCCTCGATCCCGCGATCCACGACCAGACCGTCCATGCACCGGGCCAACGCTCCGGCCGCCGCCGGGTTGGTCGCCGCTTCGCCCTGGTAGACGGCGCGGACCATCCAGCGCGGCCCGTCGACGCCGACGAACCGCAGATCGGTCAGGCCGTCCTCGGTGCGCAGCCGGGCGCGCAACTCGGTGCCGTACTCGCCGACGACCTCCTGCGCGGCGGCGCCGTCGCTGAACAGCGACTGGCGGATCTCCTCGCGCACCTCGTCCCAGATTCCCTCGCTCCGCGGCGCGGCGAACACGCCGAGTTGCAGAGCGCTCTGCCCGTGCACCAGGACGACCTGCTGGATCACGCCCTGCTGGTCGGCCTGCACCCGCACCTCGACGTCGGGCACCGCCGGGATCTGCAGGCTGCCCAGGTCGAGTCGCTGCACCCCAGCGGGTGCCTCGGTGACGTCGTACGGGCCGCGCGCCGGTTCGGCCGAGGCCGTCTCCGGTGCCTCGACGGCCCGCTCGTCACTGGCGTGCCGTCCCGTGGCCCGCTTCCGGGAGAAGATCACTGCGTCCACCCTCCGCTGTTCACACTCACCGTGCCCTCTCTTCCGTCCGCGCCGTCGATCGCCAGCGGCGGCACCAGACCGGCGTGTCCGCCGGTGGACCCGTGCCCGCCGCTACCGCGTCCGGACGCGGGCAGCTCGGCCACCGGTTGGAAGGCCGCCCGTTCCACCCGTTGCACAACGAGTTGTGCGATCCGGTCGCCCCGGGAGATCTTCACTGGCACAGCCCGATCATGGTTGATCAGGTTGACCAGGATCTCACCCCGGTAGCCGGCGTCGACCGTACCGGGCGCGTTGAGCACCGTCACGCCGAGTCTGGCCGCGAGCCCCGATCGGGGGTGGACCAGGCCCACGTACCCCTCGGGCAGCGCGATCGCCACGCCGGTCGGCACCAGCGCCCGACCGCCGGGCGGCAACTCGACGTCGACGGCCGCCACCAGATCGGCACCGGCGTCACCGGAATGGGCGTACGCCGGCAGCGGCAGCTCGGGGTCGAGCTGCCGGACCAGCACGGGCACCAGGTCGGTCACGGTTCCCCTCTTTCGTCTTCTCCGCTGGGGGTGACCCTGCCATCCTGCCCGGTACCCCGGCGACCGGGCGCCGTACCCTGGCATGAGTGAGCACATCACCGTCCCCTACCACAACAACTCCGGCGTACGCCGAGCGGCTCCGCCTGCCCTGGTGGCTGTGGCTGGCCGGGCTGGCCACCGCCGTCCTGCTCGCGGTCGAGTTGTGGATGGGCGCGACCGGCGTACGGGCCTGGCTGCCGTTCGCGGTGCTGCTGCCCGCCACCGTCGCCGGTCTGGTCTGGCTGGGTCGGATCAGGATCGCGGTGACCGACGGCGAGCTTCAGGTCGACGACGCCCGGCTACCGGCACGGTTCGTCGCCGACGTGATCGCGCTGGACGCCGAGGGGCGCCGTGAGGTGCTCGGCGTCGGGGCCGATCCGCTGGCCTTCGTCGTCCAACGGCCATGGATCTCCGGCGCGGTTCAGGTGGTCCTCGACGATCCGGCCGACCCCACCCCGTTCTGGGTGGTCAGCACCCGTCACCCGGTCGAGCTGGCCGAGGCCCTCCTGGCCGCCCGCGACGCCACCCGCTGACCGCCCGCCAGGCGATCCGCAGCCGGGCAGCGCGCCCAGGCGTGCCCAGGGGCCGGGCAGCCGGTCAAAAGCTGCGCAGCCGGTCAGGGGGCCGGGCAACGCGGTCAGGGGCCGGGCAGTGGTCAGGGGCCGGGCAACGCGGGCGGGGTGCCGGGCAGGGTCGGCGGGGTGCCGGGCAGGATGCGCCGCTGCCGGCGCAGGTCGGTGCGGAGCTGGTCGGCCAGGGTACGGGTGGCCCGCCGGTTCAGGAAGCTCGCCACCGCGGCACCGGTCAGGAAGGGCCCCAGCGTGGTCAGATTGCGGCCGAAGCGCTTGAGCAGGGTGTCCCGCAGCTCGCGCCGGGCGGCCGTGCCGAGCACGGCGCCGACCCCCACGCCGGGCACCATCGGGTTGACCCCACGCTGGTTGGCCCAGGCCTGCATCAGCGCGACGGCACGCTGCGTGCCACCGGCGGGCAGCGGCGCCCGGTAGATCTCGTGCAGCTCCCCGGTCAGCTTCAGTTCGACGGCCACCACGGCGACCGTCTCGGCGGCGAGCAGGACCGGCGCGGAGAGCAGGGTCGGTGTGACCGTCCACTGGACTGCGGAGGCGCCCCCGCCGGCCGCACCGACAGCCGCGGTCGCCCGGGAGGCGTTGCGCACCAGCCGGTCGGCCAGCGCCTCGTCGTCCAGGTCAGGAAAGTGCCGGCGCAGGGTGGCCAGGTCACGGATCGGCACGTGCGGGGCGATCTCGGCGACCACGTCGGTCATCCAACGCAGCGCGGTCCTCGGTTTGAACAGGCCGCCCACACCACGGGCCCGGGCCTGTCGGACCAGTCGACCGAGCAACTGCCGGCGTCTGGCCGGCTCGATCTCGTCGGCGGTCAGGGCCGCGACCGTCGTACCCAGCTCATCGGCATCGCCGTCACCGTCGCCGACCCCGGCGCTCCACTCGCTCATGCCGGCGCTCCGTTGCCCGTCACCCGGTGGCGCCACCGCACCGCGCCGATGGTTCGTTCGCTCATTGCCCGACCTCCCCGGCTGGACGACCGCCGGCACGGCGGCCACGCCTCACGAGTGAATCAGGTCGATCGGCGCGGCGCTCGCCGAGCCGGGCAGCGGCGGCTCCGCAGGGAAGCCGCCGCTGTGCGGTGGTGTCGTATCGTCGATCAGACGCACTCGCGGCAGATCAGCTCGCCGTTGCGCTCGACCGCCAGCTGGCTGCGGTGGTGCACAAGGAAGCAGCGAGCACAGCGGAACTCGTCCTGCTGCATCGGCAGCACCTTGACCGTGAGCTCCTCGTCGGCCAGGTCAGCGCCGGGCAACTCGAAGCTCTCAGCCACTTCGGCCTCGTCGACGTCCACGGCGCCCGACTGCGAGTCGACACGCCGGGCCTTCAGCTCTTCCAGGCTGTCCTCGCCGAGGTCGACCTCGTCGCGGCGCGGGGCGTCGTAGTCGGTGGCCATCGGTTTCACTCTCCCATTTCGATGTTGTCGCTTCCGGTTGTAACGCCGGGCGACGCTGTTTCGGTTCCGCTGGCCGGCCACCGCTAGTGTCGGCCACCCGACCCGACGACCGCTCGGGCCGGTCCGCCAAGAGAATCTCCCGGCGAGCGCGGAACCCTACCCCCCCTTTGGGCGAGGCATGTATACCGCCCTTGTGGCTGAGATGTACGCCCCTGCACGGGAAGTTGTTCCCAATGTGACTCAGGCGACACGAAGATAGGGGTAGTAGTACCCGGTTCTCGG
Source organism: Micromonospora sp. NPDC051196 (assembly GCF_040682415.1). Lineage (NCBI taxonomy): Bacteria > Bacillati > Actinomycetota > Actinomycetes > Micromonosporales > Micromonosporaceae > Micromonospora > Micromonospora sp. NPDC051196. The sequence goes on along the minus strand of NZ_JBFBAY010000001.1, from coordinate 1,088,091 downwards.
GTGGCGCGCCGGTATGTCGGGCTGTTTCCACGCGACGGTCGGACAACGGCTAACCTCAGCGGCGTACCAGACGGCCGGCGGGACGGCCCGACCGTCGGCAGCCGCCACCCATCACTGTCCGGGAGCGCCCTGATGAGTTTCGCGCGAGTGCGAGCACTCGTAATCGTCGGCATGCTGGCGGTGATCGCCCTGGTCTTCGTAGTGGTCGCCGTGGTCCGGGACACCCAGAGTAACGCCGGTGCCGCCGAAGGTTGCCCCGAGGACTGGCCCCGCGCCGATGTGACTCTCCGCAACCACAAGGATGTCAAGATCCGGGTGTTCAACGGCACCGACCGCCCCGGCCTGGCCGCCAGTGTCGGCGACGACTTCCGTAACCGCGACTTCCAGGTGGAGAAGGAAGCAAACGAGAAGAAGCAGATCGACGACGTGGCGGTGCTGCGCTACGGCCCGAAGGGCGTCGGGTCGGCCCACCTGCTGCGGGCGTACTTCCTGGGCAACGCCGAGCTGGAGTACAACGCCGAGCGTCCGGACGACATCGTCGACGTCGTGCTCGGCAACGGCTTCCAGCAGTTGGCCACCACCACCGAGGTCAACCAGTCCATCGGTGACCTCGGCGCCCCGGTCGCCCCGCCGGGCTCCTGCCCGATGCCGGTCGACAACTGACTCGGGCCACCCGGCCACTCGAATTCCGTGACCTGGACAGCGCGGGCGACCGGACGGACGGATCTGACCGACCGCCCGGTCAGATCGCTGATCGTCCGGTCGGCCGACCTCAGCCGGCCGACATGGGGCCGAGGCCCGCTCGGCGGTGACCGCCGTACGGGATCAGGGGCCGCCGTCGGCGTCCAGGTCGACCAGGCGGTCGTGCAGCGGGGTGAAGATCGCCGGCGGCGCGGCGATGACCATGTCCGGCCCCGGCGCCCGCCCGTTCAGGCCGCCCACCCGCAGACCGGCCTCGGCGGCGACCAGCGCCCCGGCCGCCTGGTCCCAGGCGGCCAGTCCCTTCTCGTAGTAGGCGTCGGCCCGACCTTCGGCGACCAGGCAGAGGTCGATGGCGGCCGCACCGAGCCGACGGATGTCCCGCACGTGCGGGATCAGCTCGGCCACCACCCGGGCCTGGTGGGCGCGGCGGGCCGGGTCGTAACCGAACCCGGTGATCACCAACGTCTGTCCGAGATCGGTCTCGGCCGAGCAGCGCAACCGCCGGCCGTCGCGCCAGGCGCCGCCGTCGAGGGTGGCGGTCCACTCCTCCCCGGTGTGGATGTTGCGCACCACACCGGCCACCACCTGGCCGTTCACCTCGGCCGCGATCGACACCGCGGAGTGCGCCAGCCCGTACAGGTAGTTGACCGTGCCGTCGATGGGATCCACGATCCACCGCACCCGGGCCGGCGCGTCGCTGCCGGGTTCCGCCGCGCCGTACTCCTCGCCCAGCACGGCGTCGTCCGGCCGCAGCCGCCGCAGCGCGTCGCTGATCTGGCGCTCGACGGCCCGGTCGGCGGCAGTCACCACGTCGGTGACGGTGCTCTTGGTGGCCGTGACCGAGACGCCCTCGGCCCGCATCCGGTAGGCGGTGGCGGCGGCGTTCCGGGCCACCTCGACCGCGATTTGCAACAGTTCCGGTGCCGCCGAGCGATCCATCATCCGTCCCCTTCCCGCACGGCCGGGTATCCGGGCCGTACGCGGGTATCATCCTTACAAAGTCCACAAGCGCACCGAATCGGCGGTCCCGGCCGCCGGTCAGCCGTGCGGCGCAGGATGATCGCTGCAGACGGCGTTACAATTCACCCCTGCCCACGCGCCACGGACGGCCGAACGACCGGTCGACCCGGGACACGGGGGTTCCTCAACCACATCGCCCGGCACGGTGCACCGCGCTGCGCCGGACGATCCGGCCGTGCTCGCTCTTCGCCTCCGGAAGGTCATTCGTGACAGAACCCCGCCAGACCGGCGCCGACGTTCGCTCGCTCACCGACACCCTGATCGCCCACGCGCAGAGCGCCGGCGGCCAGCTCACGTCGGCCCAGCTCGCGCGCACCGTCGAGTCCGCCGAGGTGACTCCGGCCCAGGCCAAGAAGATCCTGCGGGCGCTCTCCGAGGCCGGAGTGACCGTGGTGGTCGACGGCTCGGCCAGCACCCGCCGCCGGGTCGCCGCCGCCCGCTCCGCGACCCCGGCATCCCGCGCCACCACCGCCAAGACCACCAAGAAGGCGGCGCCCCCTGCCCCGAAGCAGGCGCCTGCGGCCGAGGAGGCCACCGCGCCGGCGCCTCGGAAGGCGACCTCGCGCAAGACCGGCACCACCGCCGAGGTGGCCGCCAAGGCGGCCGTGCCGGCCAAGAAGTCCACCCGCGCCACCAAGGCGACGGTGGCCGCCGCGAGCGCGGCGAAGCCCACCAAGGCCGCCGGCAAGGCCAAGGGGGAGGGCGCCGAGGGCGACGTCGATCCCGAGGAACTCGCCGCCGAGATCGAGGACGTGGTGGTCGAGGAGCCGGCCGAGCTGGCCCAGGCCGCCGAGGCCGACGCCGCGAGTTCCGCCAGCGACAACGACTTCGAGTGGGACGACGAGGAGTCCGAGGCGCTCAAGCAGGCGCGCCGGGACGCCGAGCTGACCGCCTCGGCCGACTCGGTCCGGGCGTACCTCAAGCAGATCGGCAAGGTTCCGCTGCTCAACGCCGAGCAGGAGGTGGAGCTCGCCAAGCGGATCGAGGCCGGGCTCTACGCCGCCGAGCGTCTGCGCGCGGCCGACGAGGGCGAGGAGAAGCTCGTCCGCGAGATGCAGCGCGACCTGCTCTGGATCTCCCGGGACGGTGAGCGGGCCAAGAACCACCTGCTGGAGGCCAACCTCCGGCTGGTCGTCTCGCTCGCGAAGCGGTACACGGGCCGTGGCATGGCCTTCCTCGACCTGATCCAGGAAGGCAACCTCGGCCTCATCCGCGCCGTCGAGAAGTTCGACTACACCAAGGGCTACAAGTTCTCCACCTACGCCACCTGGTGGATCCGCCAGGCCATCACCCGCGCCATGGCCGACCAGGCCCGCACCATCCGCATCCCGGTACACATGGTCGAGGTGATCAACAAGCTGGGCCGGATCCAGCGCGAGCTGCTCCAGGACCTGGGCCGCGAGCCCACTCCGGAGGAACTGGCCAAGGAGATGGACATCACACCGGAGAAGGTACTGGAGATCCAGCAGTACGCCCGGGAGCCCATTTCGCTCGACCAGACCATCGGCGACGAGGGCGACAGCCAACTCGGTGACTTCATCGAGGACTCGGAGGCCGTCGTGGCGGTCGACGCGGTTTCCTTCTCGCTGCTGCAGGACCAGCTCCAGCAGGTGCTCCAGACGTTGTCCGAGCGTGAGGCGGGTGTGGTACGCCTGCGATTCGGCCTGACCGACGGCCAACCTCGCACGCTGGACGAGATCGGTCAGGTCTACGGCGTGACCCGCGAGCGCATCCGGCAGATCGAATCCAAGACCATGTCCAAGCTGCGACACCCGTCGCGTTCCCAGGTGCTGCGCGACTACCTCGACTGATCAGCAAACGTCAACCCATCGTGTCGTTTTGATCACCAGGCGTCAACGCCGGATAGTGATCAGGCGGTTGCACGAATGTGATCGTTGACGTGACACCCTGGGTGCACGGCACACTGTCGGTGCCAGGTGTGACCTCGGTCCCCCGCGGGCACACAGGGAAGGCGCGGCCCCACAAGGGTGTTGCACGATAGGTGACCAAGACCGAAGAGAGTGTTCATCGGTGACGACCAGAGGAGGAAGGCGATGACCCCGACCCTCACGCCGCCGCCCGAGACGGTGAGCCCCCCGGCCGCCGATGAACGGTGCGACCGCTGCAATGCCGCCGGCAAGCTCCGGATCACCCTCTCGGGTGGCAGTGAGCTGGTGTTCTGTGGACACCACGCCAACAAGTACGCCGAGGATCTCGTGAAGATCACCGTGCGGTACGCGACGGACCCGGAGTTCTCCTGGCGTGGCGCCGACTTGATCGCAAACTGAGATCCACAACCTGACGTAAGCGGCCGGAGGCATCCCACGGATGCCTCCGGCCGCTTACGTCTCCCCAACCCCACCCACCCCACCCAGCACGCGCGCCCGGGTGCGGGGTGGGTCAGAGGGTTTGGACGGTGGCTATGCGTTCTTCCAGTTGTTCGATGGTGGCCTGGGCGCTGGGGGGGCCGCCGCAGAGCCGGCGCAACTCGGCGTGGATCTTGCCGTGCGGTTGACCGGTCCGGTGATGACGGGCGGCAACCAGGGCGTTGAGCTGCCGGCGCAGGGCCACCCGGCGTTGGGCGGCGCTCATCGGTGCCGGTGGGGCCGTCGTCGGAGCCGGAGCCGACGCCTCGGACTGCCGCTCGGCGGCACGGCGACGCCGGGCGGCCAACTGCTCGGCCTGCCGCTTGGACAGCAGCGCGGCGACCTGCTCCGAGGTGAGCAGGCCGGGCAGGCCCAGGTACTCCTCTTCCTCCGGCGTGCCCGCCTGGGCCGCCGTACCGAACGAGGCACCATCAAAGATCACCTGGTCCAGTTCGGCGGTGGCGGACAGCGCGGCGAAGCGCTTCTCCAACTCACCGCTGGCCTGCTCGTCCCGTTGGGCCCGCTCCAGCAGGTCGTCGTCGAAGCCCTCCCGGTCCTTGGGCTTGCCGAGTACGTGATCCCGCTCGGTCTCCATCTCACTGGCCAGCCCGAGCAGGTGCGGGACGCTGGGCAGGAAGACCGACGCGGTCTCCCCCGGCTGACGGGCCCGGACGAAGCGGCCGATGGCCTGGGCGAAGTACAGCGGCGTGCTGGCGCTGGTCGCGTAGACCCCGACAGCCAGCCGGGGGATGTCCACGCCCTCGGAGACCATCCGCACCGCGACCAGCCACCGTTGCTCAGAGGCCGCGAACGTCGCGATCCGGGCCGAAGCGCCCACGTCGTCGGAGAGCACCACGGCGGCCTTCTCCCCGGTCACCTGCTCGATGAGCTTGGCGTACGACCGGGCGGTCTGCTGGTCGGTGGCGATGACCAGGCCACCGGCGTCCGGCATGCCGGCCTCCCGGAGCACGCTCAGCCGGGCGTCGGCGGCGCGCAGCACCTGCGGCATCCAGTCGCCTGCCGGGTCCAGGGCGGTACGCCAAGCCTGGGCGACCAGATCCTGCGTCATCGGCTCGCCCAGCCGGGCCGCGAGTTCCTCGCCCGCATTGGTACGCCACCGGGTCTCCCCCGAGTACGCGAGGAACAGCACCGGCCGCACCACGCCGTCGCGTAGGGCGTCGGAGTAGCCGTAGACCGAGTCGGCTCGGGAACGCAGCAGACCGTCCTCGCCGCGCTCGTAGCTGACGAAGGGGATCGGGTTGTCGTCCGACCGGAACGGGGTACCGGTCAGCATCAGCCGGCGTACCGCGGGCTCGAAGGCCGCCTTGACCCCGTCGCCCCAGGTGCGGGAGTCGCCCGCGTGGTGGATCTCGTCCAGGATGACCAGCGTCCGCCGGGTCATGGTGCGCCGCCGGTGCACCTGGGGGGCCATTCCCACCTGCGCATAGGTGATCACCGCGCCGTGGAAGTCGGCCGAGGAGTGCAGGTCGGCGTTGCGGAACGCGGCGTCGAGTTGGATGCCGACCCGGGCCGCCGCGAGCGCCCACTGGGTCTTCAGATGTTCGGTCGGAGCGACCACGGTGACCGCCTCGACGGTGCCGTCGGCGAGCAGTTCGGCGGCGATTCGCAGGGCGAAGGTGGTCTTGCCGGCGCCGGGCGTGGCGACCGCGGTGAAATCCTCACTGCGACGGCGCAGGTACTCCACCAGTGCCTTGCGCTGCCAGGCGCGCAGGGGCGGGAACGTCTCGAGCGCCGGCGTCCGGGCTGCCACGCGTTTGGCTCCTCTCCGATGCGCACGATGGCCCGACCGCAGGCCGGCGAACCGGGCCGAGGGGCACGTCAGCCGCCCCATGAAAACGCCTCCGCGAACCGACAGCTGCGAAGGCCGACTCAGCATAACCAGCAGCGGCCGTCGGCCCCACTCGACGCCACACCGACCGGTCCGTGCCGTGCACCACTGCACCGTTTCAGCGACCGACGGGACCGCGGGCAGAGGTCTACTCCGGTGGTGGGCCGGGGATGCCGGTGCGCGGTGGTCGCAGCGGCGCCACCGGTGCCGACCAGCGCCGACGCAGGGCCACCAGGCGTACGCCGAAGACCAGCATCGCCGCGGCGGTGAGCGCGATCGGCCCGGTTTGCCCCAGGCTGTCGAGGATGACCACCAGGATCGAACCGGCGAGGGCCGCGACGGCGTAGATCTCCCGTCGCAGGACGACCGGGATCTCGCCGGTCAGCAGGTCGCGCCCGAGCCCACCGCCGATCGCGGTGATCATGCCGATCAGGCAGGCACCGACCGGCGGCACCTGGGCGTCGAGGGCCTTGAGGGTGCCGGCGACGGTGAACAGGCCGAGCCCGGCCGCGTCCAGCACCAGCACGGTGGTGCGCAGCCGGGCGAACTGCGGGTGCAGCCAGAAGATCGCCCCGGCGGTCACCGCGGCGGTGGTCGCGTACCGCCAGTCCGCGAAGGCCAGCGGCGGGACCTCGCCGATCACCAGGTCCCGGACGATCCCGCCGCCGAGGGCGGCGACGAAGCCGACGAAGACGACACCGAACAGGTCGAGCCGCTTGGCAACCGCCGCAGAGGCGCCCGAGGCGGCAAAGACCGCGACCCCGGCCAGGTCAGCCAGGAGGAGGGCGGTGGAGGTGGTCACCGCCGCAGGTTACGCGCCCAGCAAGGGCTCACTCGGAGTACGAGTCGTAGATCTCCTTGCACTTGGGGCAGACCGGCGATCCCGGTTTGGGGGATTTGGTCACCGGGAACTTCTCCCCGCACAACGCGATGACGAAAGTGCCCATGACAGCACTTTCGGCGATCTTTTCCTTCCGGACGTAGTGGAACATCTCCGGACCGGTGTCGGCGTCCTTCAGTTCCGGACGCTCAAGGACCTGTGTACTCACGTCTGCACCTCCAACCGACAAGTCTGGCAGGTCAATGTGGCCCCGGTCCACCTGAGGGTGGTCGCCGGTGGCGGCAGTACGGTGGGCAACTGTGACCAACTTTCATCTTCGCCACGGCACCGAGGTGGCCGAGGCACTGCGCGAACGCCGCCCGGTGGTCGCCCTGGAAAGCACCATCGTCTCGCATGGTCTGCCCCGACCGGACAATCTGACGGTGGCCCGCCAGATCGAACAAGCGGTCCGGGACGCCGGGGCGGTGCCGGCCACCATCGGCATGGTCGCCGGTGAGCTGGTGGTGGGTCTCGACGACGCCGAGTTGACCCGGTTGGCCACCGCCGACGGCGTGACCAAGCTCTCCGTACGCGATCTCGCGGTGGCCGCGGCGACCGGCGCGGACGGCGCCACCACCGTGGCCGCGACCAGTGCGGTCGCCGCCGCCGCCGGGATCAGGGTGTTCGCCACCGGTGGTCTCGGCGGGGTGCACCGCGAGGCGGCGCAGACCTTCGACGAGTCTGCCGACCTGGTCGCCCTGGCCTCCACGCCGATCGCCGTGGTGTGCGCCGGGGTCAAGTCGATCCTCGACGTGGGGGCGACGCTGGAACGCCTGGAAACCCTCGGGGTGACCGTCGTCGGCTACCGCACCAGCCGGTTCCCGGGCTTCTTCATCACCGACGGCGGCTTCGACCTGGACTGGTCCGTCGATTCTGCGGAGTCGGTCGCCGACATCCTGGCCGCGCGCGAGCAGCACGGCGTCCAGCACGGCGGCCTGGTCGTCGCGAACCCGCTGCCCGCCGACGAACAACTGGATCCGGAACTGCACGACCGCACGCTCGCCGAAGGGCTGGCCCGACTGGAGCGCGACGGGGTGAGCGGCAAGGCCGTGACGCCGTACCTGCTGGCCCATTTCCACTCGGCCACGCAGGGCGCGAGCCTGGCGGTCAACGTCCGGATCATCCTGCGCAACGCCGACCTCGCCGCCCGGATCGCGGTCGCCGCGGCTCGCCGTGCGTGACACGGTGGCGTCCGACATCGGCGTACGGGGCTCGGCCAGCCGCGTCGGCCGGATCCTCGTCGTCGGTGACGTGATCACGGACGTGGTGGCGGTCCTGGCCGGTCCCCTCGCGTCCGGCTCGGACACGGCGGCGACGATCCAGTTCACCGGGGGCGGTCAGGCCGCCAACACGGCTTCCTGGCTCGCCGCGCAGGGCGTGCCGGTGACGCTGGTCGCCGCGGTCGGGGACGACACGGCCGGGCGTGACCGGGTGGCGGAGCTGACCGCCGCCGGGGTCGACTGCGCGGTGGTCCGGATCGCCGGATGCGCCACCGGCACGGTGATCGTGCTGGCCGTGGGCGAGGAACGCACCATGATCACCGAACGCGGGGCGAACGTCCGGTTGGCTCCGGAACACGTCGACGCGGCGCTGGCCGGTGCACCGGACGCGACACATCTGCACCTGTCCGGGTACGCCCTGCTGGACGCCGCCTCCCGACCGGCCGGGCTGCACGCGCTGGCCGTCGCCCACCGACGGGGCCTGACGACCAGCGTCGACGCGGCCTCGGCGGCACCGCTGCGGGCGGTCGGGGCGGCGGCCTTCCTGTCCTGGGTTCGCGAGGTCGACCTGCTGCTGGTGAACACCGACGAGGCGGCCGTACTGGCCGGCGGGCTCGATCCGGTGGCCCAGGGACGGGCACTGGTGGCCTCGACCCGCCGGGTCGTGGTCAAGCAGGGTGCTGCCGGCGCGACCTGGGTGGACCGGAAGCCCACCATCGTCACCATTCCGGCCCGCCGGGTGGCGGTGGTCGACGTGACCGGAGCCGGCGACGCCTTCGCCGCCGGGCTGCTGACCGCGTGGCTGGCCGGGGCGGAGCCACACACCGCCCTGGAGCGGGCTACCCGCCTCGGCGCGGCGGCGGTCTCCCAGGTCGGCGCCCGCCCCGCCGGCTGAACCGGCGCCGGCGGTCAGGGCTCGCCGTCGATGACCTTGTGGGGGCGTTCCTCGGCGGTGAGACTCATCGCCGGGGCATCGGTCTGCTGGCCGGCCCGGAAGCGGTTGGCCAGCCGGTGTCGGTCCTTCGGCGGGCGGTCGTTGGCCAGCAACACCGCCAGCCAGGGGACGAGCAGCATGCCCAGCGCGACCAGGGGCAGCCAGAGCCAGAGCAGGGGCGCTCGGGTACCGACCAGGGCGGCGCCGACGATCACGCAGGCCACCCGGACGCCCATCATCATGACGTACCGCCGTTGCCGGCTGGTCAGTTGGTCGTCCTGACTTCGCGAGGCGTCGGTGATGAGGATCGGTCGGTACGCCTGACGCTTCACCGTGTACCTCCTCGGGGATCGTCCCCATCCTGTCACCACCACCGGCCGGACGACGAGCTTCGCCGACCTCCGAATTCGTGTTACGCGCGTGGTACGCTCTCGCCGTGGGCAGCCGGTTCAGCTTCACCGACGAGGCGTTGGCCAACCTGCGGGTCTACGACGTCACACCCGGGGAAGTCTGGGCGGCGCTGCACAGCGGTCGGCGGGTCATCCGGCACCTCGGAGACGACGTGATGGTGGTGTACGCCACCACCGCTCACGGGCGGCGGATCGCCGTGCTGCTGGCCGAGGCCGACGGGGCCGACAACGACTGGGACGTCCTGTCCGCCCGCGAGTTGAGTGACGTCGAGGCCAAGCGCTACGACGAGGCCGTACGCAGATCTCCGGAGACCAGGAGGCGGTGACGATGGACCGTCACGACGCGACCAAGCAGTTCCACAGCGGCGGTGAACGGCTCGCCGAGTTGATCGACGACAGCCAAGCCGTGGAGCTTCCCGTTCCCGACACCGACACCCCGATGGTCAGCCGCTCGGTCCGGCTGCCGTTGGAGACCTACGAACGGGTCCGGGCTGCGGCCGACGCCCGGGGCATCGGCGTAACCACCCTGATGCGGCAGTGGATCGAGGCCGGCCTCGCCGACCTGGACGACTCGGCCACCGTCTCGCTGGCCGACGTCCGGCGGGCCATCGCCTCGCTGGCCCAGCCGAGCGCGGCCTGACGGTCGGCCCGGCACCGGTCAGTCGCCGGCGGACTTCGCCTTCGCCGCCGCCTTCATCTGCTGCTTGTACTCGCGCACCAGGCGCAGCGACTCGGCATCGGTGACGTCGGCGACGGAGCGGTACGCGTCCGGGTCGTACCCGGCGAGTTCCCGGGCGTCCAGGTCGTGTCCGAGCCGCTGAGTCAGCACGTACGGAGAAGAGAACGCCTTCTCCATCGACACCTGCTGGTCGAGCACGAGCCCAAGGATGAGTGCCAGCTGATTCCGATTGATGAATTCATTGGCCTCGGGATCGATGGGCAGCGACAGCGTCATGAGAACATTCTGCCGTCAATCGGGCGGCTCCGGACACATCCTTCCCGGCGCACCTGGGTGTCTTGTCAGTACGAGGGAGACAGTTCGATGGCCATCGGCAGTGAGCAGCGCCGTCGTGAACGCCGACCAGAGGTCGAGGCCCTCTTCGGCCCGAAACGCGTCGAGGCCGCCCTCGATCTTCTGCACCTGGCCGACATGGCATGGCACGACTGCTATCCGAATGACTTGGAGATCGAGCCAAGGGTCCTCGCCGACATCCTGCTGTGTTCCCGGGGTGACCTGGCCACGCTGATCCGCGTGACGCTCGAAGCGATCATCGATTTCCGGGACGTGCGCATCACGGCCGACGAGCTACGCGCGGAGCAGGCTCAGTAGCGGCGCGGGATCGCGGTCCAACCGGTACAGCACACGACCGGATTCCGAACTGAGGTTAGGCTGTGCTAACTTCGGCCCGTCGGTAGCCCGACCGAACCGGGCTGCCGGACCGACCGGAGAAGGGGTTCACCGTGCCTGCCAACCGCCGCATCGCGCGTGCGTTGCTCGCCGCCAGTCTGCTCACCGTCGGCCTGGCCGCCTGCGGATCGGGCGAGGAGGACACGACGACCGGCCCCGATCAGTCGGCCGACAAGCAGATCACCGTTTACAGCGGACGCAACGAGCAGCTGGTCAAGCCGCTGCTGGACAAGTTCACCGAGCAGACCGGCATCGCCGTCAACGCCCGCTACGCGAACACCGCGCAGCTCGCGGCGCAGCTGGTCGAGGAAGGCGACAAGTCCCCGGCCGATGTGTTCCTCGCCCAGGATGCCGGGGCCCTCGGCACGGTCGCCAAGCAGGGCATGTTCAGCACCCTTCCGGAGACCACCACGGCGAAGGTGCCGGCGACCTACCGTGCCGGTAACGGTCAGTGGGTCGGCGTGAGCGCCCGCGCCCGGGTCCTGGCCTACAACCCGGACCTGGTGCCGGCCGACCAGCTGCCCGCCTCGGTGTTCGACCTCACCGGTCCGGCCTGGAAGGGCAAGGTCGGCGTCGCACCGACCAACGCGTCGTTCCAGGCGTTCGTCACCGCCATCCGGGTGCAGCACGACGACGCCAAGGCTGAGGAGTTCCTGCGCGGGCTGAAGGCCAACGACCCGCAGATCCGCGACGGCAACGGCAAGATCCTGGAGGACGTGCTCAGCGGCACGATCCCGGTCGGCCTGATCAACCACTACTACCTCGGCGAGGTTGCCAAGGAGCAGGGCACCACGCCGGACGCGCTCAAGGCCAAGCTGCACTTCTTCCCCGGCGGTGACACCGGCGCGCTGGTCAACGTGGCGGGCGTGGGTGTGCTCAAGCGCTCGGCCGACAACCCGAACGTGCAGAAGTTCGTGGACTTCCTGCTCGGCACCGAGGCCCAGACCTACTTCGCCGAGCAGACCTACGAGTACCCGGTGATCGATGGAGTGCCCGGTCCGGCGTACGTGCCGGCGCTGGCCGACCTGGCGGTGCCGCAGATCGATCTGAACGATCTGGACACGCTCGAAGCCACCGTCACCTTGATCAAGAACTCGGGGTTGGTTCCCTGACCGCTCCGCCGACCGTCACAGGGCCGCCCCGCACCGGGTCGGCCCTGTTCGGCGTACCCGGACAGGTGCGTCGGCTGGTTCCCCGGCCGGCGCTGCTCGCGGCCTCGACCGCCGCGGTGGCCGTCGCACTGATCCCGCTGGCCTACCTTGCGGTACGCACCGCCGAGGCGGGATGGGATCGGGTCGTCGCGGAGCTGTGGACCGATCGGGTGGGGCTGCTCGCCCTGCGCAGCATCGGCCTGGCGGCGGTGGTCACCACGGCCTGCGTGCTGCTCGGCGTGGGTACCGCCTTCCTGGTCACCCGCACCGACCTGCCCGGCCGTCGGGTCTTCGCCGTGCTGGCGGCACTGCCGCTGGCCGTACCGACCTATATCGCCGCCTTCGCCTGGGTCTCCACGCTACCCCGGCTGGAGGGGTTCTGGCCGGCCGCGCTGGTGCTGACCCTCTGCTCATACCCGTATGTGCTGCTGCCGGTCGCCGCCGCGTTGCGCGGGGCCGACCCGGCCCAGGAGGAGGTGTCCCGGTCGCTGGGGCGCAGCGGCTGGCAGACCTTCACCGCGGTGACCCTGCGGCAGATCCGCCCGGCAACCGCGGCCGGGGCCCTGCTGGTCGCGCTCTACGTGCTCTCCGACTTCGGCGCCGTGTCCATCCTGCGTGCCGACACCTTCACCCGGGCCATCTTCGTCGCCTTCGACCTGGGCTTCGACCGGACCGGAGCGCTGGTGCTCTCCTGCGTGCTGGTGGCGCTCACGGTGCTGCTGCTGACCGGCGAGACCGCCACCCGTCGTCGGGGCGCCCGGTACGCCCGGCTCGGTGGCACCCGCCGGCCCGTGTCCCGGCTACCGCTCGGCCCGGCCCGTTGGCCGGTCATCGCCGTACTCGTCGGGATCGCCGGGTTGGCGCTCGGCGTGCCCGCGGTCAGTCTCGGGCGGCGGCTGGCCGCCGGCGTGTCGCGCCCCGGCGCGCTGCCCGAGGTGCTCGCCGCAGCCGGGAACTCGCTGACCTTCTCACTGGCCGGCGCAGCGTTGACCATGCTGCTGGCGCTGCCCCTGGGACTGCTCACGGCGCGGGCACCCGGCCCGCTGACCAGCCTGCTGGACCGGCTGGCCTACCTGGCCCACGCCCTTCCCGGCGTGGTGATCGGGCTCTCGCTGATCTTCTTCGGGATCAACGTGGCCTACCCGCTCTACCAGACGTGGTGGCTGCTCGCCCTCGCGTACGCCACCCTGTTCCTGCCGTTGGCGGTCGGTGCGGTGGCCGGTGCGGCCGCCCAGTCTCCCGTCGGCCTGGAGGAGGTGGCCCGGTCACTCGGCCGTGGGCCGTGGACCGTGCTGCGGACGGTGACCCTGCCGCTGACCCTGCCCGGCATCGGTGCGGGCGCTGCGCTGGTCTTCCTCACCGGCATGAAGGAACTACCCGCCACCCTGCTGCTGCGGCCCACCGGATCGGACACCCTGGCCACCGAACTGTGGACCAGTACCGCCGTCGGCGCCTACGCCGCCGCAGCACCCTACGCGGCACTGCTGGTGGCGATCTCGGCCCTGCCCACCTGGCTGCTGGTCGCCCGTAGCGGTCTGCTCGACAAGGAGGCGCGGGCGTGAGCCAGACGAAGCATCAACTCAGTGGAGGACCGGCATGAGCGACGTCGTACTCAGCGGAGTCGTCAAGCGTTACGGGCGGGTGACCGCGTTGGCCGGGGCGGACGTCACTGTGCCGTCCGGCCAGTTGACCGCCGTGCTCGGTCCGTCCGGTTGCGGCAAGACCACGCTCCTGCGCTGCCTGGCCGGCTTCGAACGGATCGACGCCGGGGAGATCCGCATCGACGGCCGCCGGGTGGCGGGCGGTGGGCGGCAGCTGCCGGCGCACCGGCGCAACATCGCGGTGGTACCCCAGGAGGGCGCGCTCTTCCCGCATCTGAGCGTGGCGGACAACGTGGGGTACGGCCTGGACCGCGCCGCCCGGCGATCCGACCGGGTCGAGGAGGTGCTGACGCTGGTCGGGCTCGCCGGATACGGCCCTCGGATGCCGCACCAACTCTCCGGCGGGCAGCAGCAGCGGGTGGCGGTTGCCCGGGCCCTGGCGCCCCGACCGTCGGTCGTGCTGCTGGACGAGCCGTTCAGCGCCCTCGACGCCGGTCTGCGGGCGGGACTGCGGCACGACGTACGCGAGGCGTTGCGCGCCGACGGCGCGACCGGCGTATTGGTGACCCACGACCAGGGCGAGGCGCTGTCGGTGGCCGACAAGGTCGTGGTGCTACGCGACGGGCGGGTGATCCAGGCTGGCACGCCGACCACGGTCTACCGCGAACCGGTCGACGCGTGGGTGGCCGGATTCGTCGGCGACGCGGTGCTGCTGCCCGCGGTCGTCGAACAGGGCACCGCCCGGACCGCGCTCGGCGTGCTGCCGGTGACCGGTACGGTGACCGACGGTCCGGTCACCGTGCTGGTCCGCCCGGAGCAGGTCCGCTTCGTCGCCGGCCCCGGTACGGTCACCGCGACCGTCCTGCGGCACGACTTTCACGGGCATGACGCGCTGGTCGGGCTCCGACTGGCCGACGGCACCCGGATCACCGCTCGGACTCTCGACGACGGTGCCGACTGGCCGGTGGGCGATGAGGTGACGGTGCAGGTCGACGGGACTGTTCGGGCCTTCCCGACCCAGGCCGCTTCGACCACCTCGATGCTGGTCGACCTGGCGGCGTGAAGCGGCCCGGCGGATCGGTGATCCGCCGGGCCGGTTTCAGGTCAGGGTCAGTTGACCACGAACAGCAGGCGGTTCGGCGAGCCGGTGCCCGGGCTGGTCACCACGCCGGTGGTGGCGTTGTTGACCAGGTAGGTCTTGACCTGCGCCGGCGTCCACGACGGGTTGGCCGACAGGACGAGGGCGGCGGCGCCGGCCACGTGCGGCGAGGCCATCGAGGTGCCGCTCAGCGTGCTGGTGGCGGTGTTGCTGGTGTGGTACGCGGACAGCACGCTCGAACCCGGCGCGAAGATGTGCACGCAGGAGCCGTAGTTGGAGAAGGACGACCGGGCGTCGGTGCTGGTCGTCGAGCCGACCGTGATCGCGGTCGAGGTACGGGCCGGCGAGTAGTTGCAGGCGTTGGCGTTCGAGTTACCGGCCGCCACGGCGTAGCTGATGCCGGCGCGGATCGAGTTGGCCACGGCGTTGTCGATGGAGGTGCTGACCCCACCGCCGAGGCTCATGTTGGCCACGGCCGGCTTCACCGCGTTGGCGGTCACCCAGTTCACGCCGTTGACCACGCTGGTGGTGGTGCCGCCGCCGGAGCAGTTGAGCACCTTGACCGCAACCAGGCGGACGCCCTTGGCGACACCGTAGGTCGAGCCGCCGACCGTACCGGCGACGTGGGTGCCGTGACCGTTGCAGTCGGTGTTGTTGCTGTCCACCGTGTTGGTGCCCCAGGTGGCCCGGCCACCGAACTGACCGTGGGTGGTCCGGATGCCGGTGTCGATGATGTACGCCCGCACGTTGGTGGCCGTGTTCGGGTAGGTGAAGGTGCCGCTCAGCGGACGGTTGCGCTGGTCGATGCGGTCCAGGCCCCAGGTCGGGTTGGTCTGGGTCGCCTGCAGCGTGATCTTCTGGTCCTGCTCCACGTAGGCCACGGCGGGGTTGGCGGCGAGCCGGGCGGCCTGAGCGGCGGTCATCTTGGCGGAGAAGCCGGTCAACGCGGCGCTGAACACGTCGGAGACGTTGCCCCCGTACCGCTTGACCAGGGCACTGGCCCGGTCCGGGACGGCGGCACGGGCGGCCGACGATCCGGCGCTGCCGACCGCGTCGGAGCGAAGAACGACAAGGTAGCTTCCACTGATCGCGTTCGACGCGCCAGCACCGCGGATCTCGCCGGTGGGTGCGGCGACCGCTGCGGTGGTGCTGGC
Source organism: Micromonospora sp. NPDC051196 (assembly GCF_040682415.1). Classification (NCBI taxonomy): domain Bacteria; kingdom Bacillati; phylum Actinomycetota; class Actinomycetes; order Micromonosporales; family Micromonosporaceae; genus Micromonospora; species Micromonospora sp. NPDC051196. The sequence goes on along the minus strand of NZ_JBFBAY010000001.1, from coordinate 1,072,297 downwards.
CGCGGAGACGGCCGCCGCGGTGGCGACGACGGCGAACGCCCGGATGAGGCGGCGCCGCGCGGGGGACCCTGAGGACATCGTCTTGCCTCCCTTGCCTGGGCAGCCGACCGGGTTCCTGGCCGGACGACACGCCCGTGGATTGAGTTGCAGGAGATGCTAGCGTTAGATCGATGGATATAACAGAGATGTGCATCGATTGACTTCAGATGTCACGGGTGCTACCGGCCGGGGCGGGTGCGACCAGGCAGGATGACAGCGTGGACGGACACGACATGCTGCTCTCCCCCGCCGGCGTTGACGCGCTGCGGACCGCGTTGACCAACGCCAACTTCACCGCCAACGGCATCGCCGGCCGGCTCGGCTCGACAGCGACCAGCGGGGTCGCCCGCAACGACTTCCGGGCCGCGCTGCGCGCCACCATCGACGGGGATCCGCTCGCCACCCTGATCCGGGTGTTCATCTGCGAGCAGACCGAGCCGGAGGCCGCCGTGGCGGCGGCGCTGGCGCCGCTGTCGATCGCCGAGGCGCTGGCGGCAGGGCTGGTCGAGCGGCACGGCGACGGGCTGCGGATGGGCCTGGACCTGGAGCCGTACGACGACGACTGGTGGGTCCTGGCCGACGTGCCGGCCAGCGCCCGCCCCGGCCGTCCCCTGCACGCCGAACACGTGCTGGGCATCGGCGGGGCCACCCAGACCATGATCGGCGCCGCCGTCCGCCGGCCGGTGGACACCGCGCTCGACCTGGGCACCGGGTCCGGCGTGCAGGCACTGCACCTGAGCACCCACGCGCGGCAGGTCACCGCCACCGACGTCTCCCGGCGTGCCCTGCGTTTCGCCGCCACCACCGCGGCCCTCAACGGTCAGGACTGGGAACTGCTGCGCGGCGACCTGGTGGCACCGGTGGCGGGCCGCCGCTTCGACCTGGTGGTGAGCAACCCGCCCTTCGTGGTCGGGCCGGGCACCACCACCCACGTCTACCGCGACTCAGGCCGGGTCGGCGACGCGATCGGCGCCGAGTTGGCCGCCGCCGCACCGGCGCTGCTCACCGAGGGCGGCACCATGCAGTACCTCGCCAACTGGGTGCACGTGACCGGCGAGGACTGGGGTGAGCGGGTGGCCGGTTGGTTCGCCGGTACCGGGCTGGACGCCTGGGTCATTCAGCGCGAGGTCGCCGACCCGATGGCGTACGTCAACCTGTGGCTGACCGACGTCGGTGAGGCGGCCGACCCGCAGCGGATGGCCTCCTGGTTGGACTGGTTCGACGCGCACAAGGTGGAGGCGATCGGCTTCGGCATCGTCTCGCTGCGTCACGGTGGCCACGACGACCCGGTGGTGCGGGTGGAGGATCTACGCCAGCGGGTGCAGGCACCGATGGGTGACCGCATCGCCACCTGGTTCGACCGGCAGGACTGGCTGCGTGGGCGGGACACCGACGGGCTGCTGGCCGCCCGCTACCGTGCCGCCGAAGGGCTGCGGCTACACCAGGAGGCCACCATGGGCGATGATGGTTGGGGGGTGGATCGCCAGGTCCTCGCCATGCCGAACGGGCTGCGCTGGAGCGAGGAGATCGACCCGCTGGTGCTGGCCCTGGTCGGCGGTGCCGACGGGCGGCTGCCGCTGCGTGACCAGCTCGCGCTGCTCGCCGTCGCGCACGACGTCACCGTCGACGAGTTGGCCGGGGCCGCCGGTCCGATCGTGGCGCACCTGGTGGAGCGGGGCTTCGTCGAGCCGGTGGAGGCGTAGTGCGCGCGGTGGTGCAGACGGTCGGGCGGGCCAGCGTCACGGTCGACGGTGAGGTGGTCGGGGCGATCACCGACGGGCTGCTGGTGTTGCTCGGGGTGACCCACACCGACAACACCGAGACCGCCCGGACGATGGCCCGGAAGGTGCACGAGCTACGGATCCTCGACGAGGAACGATCAGCCGCCGACACCGGCGCGCCGATCCTGGTGGTCAGCCAGTTCACCCTGTACGGCGACGCCCGCAAGGGCCGCCGCCCCACCTGGACGGCGGCGGCACCCGCCGAGGTGGCCGAACCGCTGGTCGAGGCGATGGTCGAGGCGCTGCGTCAGCGCGGCGCGCAGGTCCACACCGGCCGCTTCCGGGCGCACATGCTGGTGGAGAGCGTCAACGTCGGCCCCCGCACCATCCTGCTCGACCTCTGACGGCCGCTCGCCGCCCCCACCGGCACCGTGGGGGCGGCGGGGCCGGCTAGCCGAAGAGGCCCCGGCGTTGCAGGGACTGGCGCAGCCAACCGTCGAGCTGGGCGGCCAAGTCGGTCTGGTCGAGCGTCGCGTACTCGACGGTGAACCGGCCGAAGACGTCCCGGCCCTCGGTGAGCAGCCCGCCGCGCTTGTCCAACTCCAGCACCACCTGCAACCGCTGAGGATCGGCGATGAAGGTGACCTCGAGTTGCTTCATCGCGCCGCCGTACTGCGGAGCCGGATAGAACTCGATCTCCTGGTAGAACGGCAGCGTCTGGTGGACGCCGTAGATGTGGCCCCGTTCCACATCGGCCCGGGCGAACCGGAAGCCCAGCCGCAGCAGCGCCTCCAGCAGTCGTTCCTGGGCCGGCAACGGGTGCACCGTCACCGCGTCCAGGTCACTGGAGTCGACCGCCCGGGCCACCTCCAGTTCGGTACGCAGCCCCATGGTCATTCCGGCCAGGTGCTGCCCGTACAGCTCGGTGATCGGAGTTTCCCAGGGCACGTCGAAGCGGAACGGAATGTCGTGGCGCTGCCCGGCTTCGAGCCGGAACGCCCCGGTGACGTGCTGCCGATGGAACTCCTGGTTGGTCGAGTACTCGTTGTCACCGCTCTCCACCTCGACCCGGGTCTGCAGCCCCAGCGCCACGTACGAGATGTCCACCGCGTGTTCTCCCCCGGTGACCACGATCGTGCCGTCCAGCTGGCCTCCCGGCCGACAGTTCGGATTCGCCAGCACCGTCTCCACCGACGGGCCACCGACTCCCATCGCCTGCATGAGCCGCTTGAAGACCACCATTTGCCTCCGTCGCTTGACTGTCTTGTCCATTCCCGGCAGACCGCTCGTCGGGCCGGCCGGCCGCAGGCACGGTAACCGGATCCGGCAACCCGAACCGGGTGAATCGACCGCACCGACGGCGACCCTCTGTCAGGTTCTTGATCGCCTCACTCCCGTTTTACGCCCTGACCGCCAAGCTGTGTGTCACCGGCAGAACTTGGCCACGCAACACCGCACGGACGTGAAACGGGGAGACGGAGATGGGCCTGCAGATGATGGAGCACCGGATGCGCGTCGGCATCGAGGCCGAGCCCGGCATCGACACCCTCACCGACCTGGACGCCACGGACGAACGCGGCGTCTCCACCGACCTGGTCCGGGCCTACCTCAACGGCATCGGTCGGACGAAGCTGCTCACTGCGGCCCAGGAGGTCGACCTCGCGAAGCGGATCGAGGCCGGGCTGTTCGCCGAGGAGAAGCTGACCACCTGCACGCCGGTCTCCGCCGAGTTGCAGGCCGACCTGACGCTGATCGCGCAGGAGGGTCAGGCGGCGAAGAACCACCTGTTGGAGGCCAACCTCCGGCTGGTGGTGAGCATCGCGAAGCGGTACACCGGTCGTGGCATGGCCTTCCTCGACCTGATCCAGGAAGGCAACCTCGGCCTCATCCGCGCCGTCGAGAAGTTCGACTACACCAAGGGCTACAAGTTCTCCACCTACGCCACCTGGTGGATCCGCCAGGCCATCACCCGCGCCATGGCCGACCAGGCCCGCACCATCCGCATCCCGGTACACATGGTCGAGCAGGTCAACCGGATGGTCCGGGCCCGCCGCGAACTGGCGGTGTCGCTGGGCCGCGAACCCACCGTCGCCGAGATCGCCCGCGCGCTCGACGTGCCCGAGTTCCAGGTGATCGAGCTGATCTCGTACGACCGGGAACCGGTGAGCCTGGACCAGACCGTCGGCGAGGACGGCGAGAGCGCCCTCGGTGATTTCGTCGCCGCCGCCCCGTCCGCCGGCGTGGACGACGACGCCACCCACGGCGAGCTGCGCAACGAGGTGAGCATCGTGCTGGCCACCCTGTCCCAGCGTGAGCAGGCGGTGATCCGGCTGCGGTTCGGGCTCGACGACGGGCGGCAGCGCACCCTCGACGAGGTCGGCCGGGAGTTCGGCCTGTCGCGCGAGCGGATCCGGCAGATCGAGAAGGTGACACTGCTCAAGCTGCGGGCGCCGGAGCGTGCACAGCGGCTGGAGGCGTACGCCTGCTGATCCGTACCACCCATGTCGGCCCTGGCGGTTCGCCGGGGCCGACTGTCTTTTGTGTCTTGCCGTCCGTGGCCACCGCTGCGCTGATACGGTGCGCGCGGCCGGCGGCGCCGACAGCCCGCACCGCCTGCGTGTGCGGCCCCCGGCGGCGACTTCAGGAGGACGATCATGAACTGGACGCTGGAAGTGGTGGTCGTACCGGTTTCGGATGTGGACCGGGCCAAGGCGTTCTACGCCGATCAGGTCGGCTTCGACGTCGACCACGACACCAAGATCAGCGAAGATGCCCGAATCGTGCAGTTGACTCCGCCCGGCTCGGGCTGCTCGATCGTCATCGGCAAGGGCGTGGTGCCGCAGATGCCGCCAGGCTCGGTGAAGGGCCTCCAACTCGTCGTGGCGGACCTGCACAAGGCCCGGGCCGAACTGTTGGAACGAGGCGTCGAGGTCAGCGAGATCCAGGTGCTGGGGGAGAGCCCCCGCCCGATGCCGGACCCGCTGGACAATGTCGGCTTCGTCTTCTTCACCGACCCGGACGGCAACGCCTGGGCGGTGCAGCAAATCTCCAGCCGCGGCTGAGCCGACGCCTCACAACCGGCGGGGACCGGTGTCCGGGCGGGCGACGGCGGAGCCGACCCGCACGCTGGCATGCAGCACCGACAGTCCGTCCGGACGGGCCAGCACCGGGTTCAGGGTCAGGGAGCGGACCCGGGGCTGTTCGTCAGCCAACCGGCCGACCCGCAGCAGCAGGTCGGCCAGGGCAGCCCGGTCCACCGGTTCGGCCCCCCGGTGACCATGCAGCAGCGGTGCGGCGCGCGGCGCGTCCACCAACTCGGCGGCATCACGGTCGGTCAGCGGCACGGCCCGCCAGGCCCGATCGCCGAGCAACTCGGTGGCCACCCCACCGAGCCCGAAGCCGACGACCGGACCGAATGCCGGATCCTCCACCAACTCGACCACGCAGGCCACCCCGGGCTGGACCATCGGCTGCACCAGCACGTCCGGGCCGAACGCCGCCGCCAGTTCCACGTACGTCCGGCGTACGGTGACGGGGTCGGCCAGGTCGAGCCGGACCGCACCGAGATCGAGTCGATGCCGCAGCCCAACGGCGGCGGCCTTCATCGCCACCGGGAGACCGAGGCGTGTCGCCGCCGCGACGGCCTCGTCGGCCGAGCCGACCGGCAGCGACTGGACCACGTCGATGCCGTACGCGGCGAGCAACGCCCCGCTGTCGGCCCCGTCGCCCCGCAACGCGGCCTGCGCCGCGAGCGGGTCGACATCGGGCAGCTCGGGCAGCGTCCCGGGCGGGCGACGCAGCCAGTCGGCGTACGCGGTGACCCGGGCGAGCGCGCGAACGGCCTCCTCCACACTCGGGTACGACGGCACTCCGGCCGGCGCCCGGCCGACCAGGAAGGTCGCCACCGCAGGCTTGGCGGCGGTCAACGCCGCGGGCAGGGCGGCCGCGAAGTCCGCCTCGGTGCCGGTGATCTGGCCGGGCAGCGGCGGCGCGAAGAGCGCCACCAACGCGTCGACTCCCTCGTCTTCGGCGGCGGTGGCCAGCGCCTCGGCGAACTCGATCGCGCTGGCCTGCGGTCCGACGTCGCGGGGATAGCCCACCGCGACGGTCAGCCCGCCGGCCGCGCAGGCGGTCGCCGCCAGCCCGGTCAGCGCCGAGGAGTTACCGACGATGCCGACCCGGTCACCGGCGGGCAGCGGCTGGTTGGCCAGCAGCACCCCGACGTCGAGCAGCTCGGCGACGGTGTCCACCCGGATCACCCCGGACTGCGCGAACAGGGCGCTCACCGCCGCCGCGTCCGGGCCGACGGAGTCACCCACCCCGGGTGGGCGCGCCGGGGAGGCCAACGCCACCACCGGCTTGTCCCGGCCGATGCGTCGGGCCAGCCGGGCGAACTTGCGCGGGTTGCCGAAGGTCTCCAGATACAACATGATCACGTCGGTGGCCGGGTCGTCCTGCCAGTACTGCAACAGGTCGTTGCCGGAGACGTCGGCCCGGTTGCCGGCCGAGACGAAGCTGGACAGGCCCAGACCGCGCCGATCCGCCTCGGCCAGCAGCGCCACCCCGAAGGCGCCCGACTGACTGAAGATGCCGACCCGACCGGGCACCGGCAGGCGCGGGGCGAGGGTGGCGTTGAGGCGTACGGTCGGGTCGGTGTTCGCCACCCCCAGGCAGTTCGGGCCGATCACCCGCATGCCCGCGGCGTGGGCCGCGCGGACCAGGGCGCGCTGCGCGGCGGCGCCCTCGACACCGGACTCGGCGAAACCGGCGGAGATGACAACCAGGCCGTGCACGCCGGCGGAGGCCGCGTCCGCGACCACCTCGGGCGCGGAATCCGGTGGTACCGCCACCACCGCCAGGTCGACCGGGAGCCCCGCGTCGGCCGCCGACGGGTACGCGGGCAGCCCGGCGACGCGGATCGCGGTGGGGTGCACCGGCACCACCGAGCCGGTGAAGCCGCCGTCGCGCAGGTGCCCGAGCACGGCCGCGCCGACGCCCTGACCGGTGGCGCTGGCACCGTAGACGGCGACGCCGCGCGGCGCGAGCAGCCGGGCGATGGACCGTGCCTCGGTCCGCTGCTCCCTGCCGCGCTGCACCTCCAGGGTGGCCTCGGTGGGGGCGATCGGGAAGGTCAGGTGCACCACGCCGTCGGCGAACTGCCGTTGCAACTGGTAGCCGAAGTCGGCGAAGACCCGCAACATGGCGCCGTTGGCCGGCAGCACCTCGGCGACGAAGTTGACGATGCCGGCCCTACGGGCGGCGTCGGCCAGGTGCTCCAACAGCACCGAGCCGATCCCCCGCCCCTGGTAGGCGTCCTCCACCACGAAGGCGACCTCGGCATCCGGGGCGGCGGGGCCGAGCCGCTCGTAACGGCCGACCGCGACGATCCGCTCGCCGGCCAGCACCACGAACGCCTCCCGGTCGACGTGGTCGACGTTGACGAACCGTTGCAGGTCCCGCTCCGGAATGCGCGGGTACGGCGAGAAGTAGCGCAGGTAGCGGGTGCGCTCGGAGAACCGGGAGTGCATGGCGACGATCGCCGGGGCGTCCGACGGCTGGATCGGTCGCAACTGGACCGTTCGGCCATCGCTGAGCAGCACGTCGATGGCATGTTCGGATGTGGTCACCTCGGGCGGCCCTCCCCCGGCCGGCTCAGTCGCGCGGATCGTGTGGATCGAGACCGAGCAGCGGGAAGACCGCCTTGCGGGTCGCCGCTATCGCCCGGTCCACCGGATTCGGCTCGCCGGTGGGCTGCCACGGCTCGTACCCCGGGTCGATGTCGTCGGTCATCCGCAGCGGCACGTCGAAGCCGGGACGGCGCTGGGCGGCCAACGCCCGCCAGGCCTGCGGCGTCAGTGTGGCCGGATCCAGCGGCGCACCGGTGGCCACCGCCAGCAGGTGCGTCCAGGCCCGGGGCACCACCTCGACCAGGGCGTACCCGCCGCCGCCGGTGGCCACCCACCGACCGTCGCAGAGTTCGTCGGCGAGTGCCCGCAACGCCAGATAGGTGGCCCGCTGCCCGTCGACGGAAAGATGCAGATCGGCGAGGGGGTCGCTGCGGTGGGCGTCCGCGCCGCACTGGGTGAACAGCAACTGCGGACGGAACGCACGCAGCACCGACGGCACGATCGCATGGAAGGCGCGCTGCCAGCCGGAGTCCTCGACACCGGGCGGCAGCGGGATGTTGACCGCAGTGCCCTCGGCGCCCGGACCACCGGTCTCGTCGGGGAAGCCGGTGCCGGGGAACAGCGCGAGGGGGGTCTCGTGCAGGCTGATGGTCAGCACTCTCGGGTCGTCCCAGAAGATCTGCTGCACCCCGTCGCCGTGGTGCACGTCGACGTCGACGTACGCGATCCGCTCCGCGCCGAGGTCGAGCAGCCGGGCGATGGCCACCGCCGGGTCGTTGTAGACGCAGAACCCGGCCGCACGGTCGGCCATGGCGTGATGCAGGCCACCGGCCACGTTGACCGCACGTCGGGCCCGCCCCCACCACACCGCCTCGGCGGCGGCCACCGTTGCGCCAGCGATCAACGCGCTGGACTCGTGCATTCGGTCGAAAACCGGATTGTCCGAAGTACCCAGGCCGAAGCCGGCAAAGAACGGCTCGCGTGGCGCCATCCGGACCGCGTCCAGGTAGCGCGGGTCGTGCACCCGGCTGAGCAGCGCGTCGTCGGCGGGCCACGGCCGGACCAGCCGCACCCCGGGTCGTTGCAGCACGCCCAGTTCCCGAGCGAGGGCGATGGTCAACTCCACCCGCACCGGGTCGAGCGGGTGGTCACCGAGGTCGTAGGCGAGCAGCGACTCGTCCCACACCACCACCGTGTCTTCGGACATCTGCCCATGGTCGCACGCGCCCAGCCGAGCGGCAGGTGGCGGCCGGGCCGGTCAGGTGGCGGTCGGCGGGCAGACGGCGACCGGCCGGGCCGGGTCGGCGACCCAGTTGCTCCAGGAGCCGACGTAGAGCGCGGCGTCCGGTCGGCCGGCGAGGTGCAGCGCCAGCACCGCCTGCGCGGCGGTCACCCCGGAGCCGCAGTACGCCCCGACCGGCGCACCGGCGGTCACCCCGGCGGCGGCGAACCGGTCCCGTAGGGCCTCTCCGGAGGAGAACCGGCCGTCGGCGACGTACTCGGGCGCCGGCAGGTTGACCGCGCCGGGAACATGCCCCGCGACCGGATCGATCGGCTCGTGCTCGCCCCGGTAGCGGGGCGCGGCACGGACGTCGAGCAGGACGCCGTCGTCGGCCGAGGCCAGCCGGGCGGCGCCCGCCGCGTCGAGCACCGGCAGGGCGCCCGGTGCAACGGTCACGTCGCCCGCCGCCGGGTGCGGCTCGTCGGTGCTGACCGGCAGGCCGGCGGCCAGCCAGGCCGGGAAGCCACCGTGCAGTACGCGTACCGGGCGGTGTCCGGCCCACCGCAGCGTCCACCAGGCGCGGGCCGCGGACATGCCGTCGCCGCCGTCGTACACCACCACGGGATGACCGGCGCGTACCCCGGCGGCCCGCAGCGCGGCCTGCAAGCCGGCCGGGTCGGGCAGCGGGTGGCGACCGGCCGGGCCGGGCGGGCCGCACAGTGCGGTGTCCAGATCGACGAAGACCGCGCTCGGCAGATGCCCCGCCGCGTAGTCGGCACGGCCCGGCGGGCCGGTCAGCCGCCAGCGGACGTCGAGCAGGGTCGGCGGGTCGGCCGCGTCGAGTTCGGGGGCGAGTCGCTCCGCCTCCACCAGAAGATCATCGGTACCGGACATGCCGTTCAGTCAACACCATTGGTGAACCACGGCAGCGATTCGACGACGGTCGTGACAGGCGCGGCAGGGTAGCATCGATCATTGGAGGGCCGCTGAAACCATGAAGTCTCACGACCTGGTCGATACGACCGAAATGTACCTGCGCACGATCCTCGAACTCGAGGAGGAAGGTGTGCCGCCGCTACGCGCCCGGATCGCCGAACGGCTGCGCCAGAGCGGCCCCACCGTCAGCCAGACCGTCGCCCGGATGGAGCGCGACGGCCTGCTCACCGTCGAGGGCGACCGCCATCTCACCCTCACCACGCTCGGCCGCAGCACCGCCGTCTCGGTGATGCGCAAGCACCGGCTCGCCGAGCTGCTGCTGGTCAACATCATCGGGATGCCCTACGAGGAGGCCCACGAGGAAGCCTGCCGCTGGGAGCACGTGATGAGCGACGCGGTCGAGAAGCGGGTCTATGACCTGCTCAACCGGCCGACGCGGTCGCCGTACGGCAACCCCATCCCGGGTCTGGAGGACCTCGGCTCACCCGGCGAGACCGAGCCGGAGCCGATCGACGGCGAGCGCAACCTGGCCTTCCCGGGCCTGACCGGCAAGGTAATCGTCCGGCGGATCTGCGAGAGCGTGCAGACCGACGCGGAAGTCCTCCGGCAGTTGCACGCCGCCGGCGTCGACCCGGGCGCCACCGTCACCGTGGCCCAGGAACGCGACGGCGTGTCCATCGATCGTTCCGGGGAGAGTGTCCGGCTGCCCCGCGAGGTGGCCTCCCGGGTGTTCGTCGCCGCCGCCTGAGGCTGGCCTCAGGTCACGTAGGGGCAGTGTCGGCAGCCCCGGCCGCAACAGGTGCCGCGACGGGCGAGATAGCCGGCGGTGAGCACGAAGAGTCCGGTGGCCGGGTCGAGGTAACCGGCGTCCCCGGCGGACAGTGCGACGGCGTGCGCGGCCAGGATCCGATCCCGGTCCGGATGCTCGGGCGGCAGCCGGGACGGATGCGGTTCGGTCAGCGGCCGTCCCGCCAAGGGCCGTCGTTCTCCGCTCATCGCGGCAGTCTAGGCAGTCGCACCGGCACCAGATGCGCTGACCAGTACCGTGGCCGCCCTGTCGAGCTGAGCGCGTAGGCGGATCGGTGGAGAAGTCTCCCCATCCGGACCGATTCGCGCTGGCCTCCCGCGCCGGTTGCGCAGAGGATGAACAGCGATCCAAGGAGGTCCCATGCCCCAGTACGCAGTGCTGATCTACTCGCCGGCGCCGGCCGACCCGATGGAGCTCACGCCCGACTACGTCGCGTTGCTCGAACAGTATCCGGCGAAGGTGACCGAGCTGGGCGGACGGATCGCCACCGGCTTTGCGCTGCAACCGAGCACCACCGCCGCCGCGGTACGCGGCGACCTCGTCACCGACGGCCCGTTCATCGAGGCCAAGGAGGTCGTCGCCGGGTTCTTCGTGCTGGAGGCGCCTGACCTGGACACCGCGGTCAAGATCGCCAAGCTGAATCCGGCCACCATCCACGGCGGGGTGGAGGTCCGGCCGCTGTTCGTACCGCCGACCGAGTGATCGCCAGCGACGAGGCTGCCATGTCCGATGACGCCGAAGCAGGTGGCGCGGCCGGTCCGGCGGGCAGGCCCGATCCGGCGGGGGCGGAGGGGCATGTTGTCGCGGCGGAGCGGGCGCTGGTCGACGCGCATCGCCGGGAGTGGGCGTTCGTGCTCGCCGCGACCGCGCGCGCCGCCGGTGACCTCGACCTCGCCGAGGAGTGCGTGCAGGAGGCGTACGTCGCGGCGCTGGGTGCCTGGGCCCGGGACGGCGTACCGGACAGACCCGGCGCCTGGCTCACCGCCATCGCCCGCCGCAAGGCCCTCGACGTGCTGCGCCGCCGGCAGGTGTTCCACACGAAGCTTCCCCTGCTCGTGGAACCGGACACGGTCGAGCTGGACGGTCCCGACGAGGTTGGCGTACCCGACGATCGACTGCGCCTGGTCTTCACCTGCTGCCATCCGGCGCTCGCCCGGGAGGCGCAGGTGGCGCTCACGCTACGCCTGGTCTGCGGGGTGAGCACCGCGGACATCGCCCGAGCATTCCTGCTCTCCGAGCCGACCATGGCAGCCCGGCTCACCCGGGCCAAGAAGAAGATCTCGGCAGCGCGGATCCCGTACCGGGTGCCGGATTCCGCCGAGCTGCCCGAGCGCCTGGACACGGTACTCACCGTCGTACATCTGCTGTTCACCACCGGGCACACCGCGCCGACCGGCGGTGACCTGGTCCGCGTCGACCTGGTGGACCGGGCGCTGCACCTGGCCCGGATGCTGCGGGAGCTGATGCCCGACGAGCCCGAGGTGAGCGGGCTGCTCGCCCTGCTGCTGCTCACCGACGCCCGCCGGGCCACCCGCACCGACGATCAGGGCCGACTGCTGCGGCTGGAGGACCAGGACCGATCCCGCTGGGACCGGACCGCCATCGGCGAGGGCCATCGGCTGGTGGTCGACGCCCTGCGCACCGGACGGGCCGGCCGGTACGCGCTGCAGGCCGCCATCGCCTCGTTGCACGCCCACGCGCCCAGTTACGCAGCGACCGACTGGCCGCAGATCGTCCGGCTCTACGACGCATTGCTGGCCTGCTGGCCGTCGCCGGTGGTCGCCCTGAACCGAGCCGTAGCAGTGTCCATGGTGGATGGACCGGGCGCTGCACTCGCCGAGGTCGACGCCCTGGCCCAGGACCCCCGCCTGGCCAGCTACCACTATCTGCCGGCGATCCGCGCCGACCTGCTCCGCCGCCTCAACCGCCCCACCGAAGCCGCCGACTCCTACCGCACCGCCCTGGCCCTGGTAGACAACGACACCGAACACGCCCACCTCACCACCCGCCTAAACACCCTCCCCCACTGACCCACCCTGCCACCCTCGCCGCCCCGCCGCCCCGCCGCGCCCCGCCCTCGGCCGCCCTCGTCGATCTTGCACTTCTGGTCGCTGGAATGACACGTTTGCACCTTTCATCCCGACGGAAAGTGCAAGATCGGCGCGGGGAAGCGCGGGGAAGCGCGACCGCCCGGCCCCGTGGTGTGGGGCCGGGCGGTCGGTGTTTGGGCAGGAGTGGGTCAGCTGCAGCCGCTGGTGGAGCCGCAGCCTTCGCAGACGTAGCAGCTGCCGGCGGGGCGCATCTTCGTACCGCAGGTGAAGCAGAGCGGTGCGTCGGCGGCCTTGCCGATCACGGCCTCCAGCAGCTCGGTGCTGGAACCGACCGCCGGCGCCGGCTTGACCGCGGCGACGTCGGCGAGTTCCTTGGCCGGCTGGGCGACCGGGCCGACCTTCGGCTCCTCCGGCTTGGTCTCCACTGGCGCCGAGGAGGCCATCGCGGTCAGGTCCGTGCCGTTCGCCTCCGCCTCGGCCTCGGCCGCCAGCTGGGCGGCCCGCTCCTTGGCGGTGAAGATGCCCAGCTCGGCGCGGCGATCGTACGGCAGGAAGTCCAGCGCCAGGCGACGGAAGATGTAGTCCATCACCGAGGCGGCCATCCGCACGTCCGGGTCGTCGGTCATACCGGCCGGCTCGAAACGCATGTTGGTGAACTTGCTGACGTACGTCTCCAGCGGAACGCCGTACTGCAGGCCGATGGAGATGGCCACCGAGAAGGCGTCCATCACACCGGCCAGGGTGGAGCCCTGCTTGGACATCTTGAGGAAGACCTCACCGAGGCCGTCGTCCGGGTAGGAAGAGGCGGTGAGGTAGCCCTCGGCGCCACCGACCGAGAAGGAGATGGTCTCCGACGGGCGCTTCTTCGGCAGCCGCTTGCGTACCGGGCGGTACTCCACGACCTTCTCCACCACCGGCTCGACGGCGGCGGACGCGGCCGGCTCAGCGGTCTTGTTGGGCTTGGCCGCCGACAGCGGCTGGCCGACCTTGCAGTTGTCCCGGTAGATCGCCAGCGCCTTGAGGCCGAGCTTCCAGCCCTCGAAGTAGATCTTCTCGACGTCCTCCACGGTGGCCTGCTCCGGCATGTTCACCGTCTTGGAGATGGCACCGGAGATGAACGGCTGCACCGCCGCCATCATCCGCACGTGACCCATCGGGGCGATGGACCGCTCGCCCATGGCGCAGTCGAAGACCGGGTAGTGCTCCGGCTTGAGGCCGGGGGCGTCCACCACGTGGCCGTGGTCGGCGATGTGCTCGACGATCGCCTCGACCTGCTCCTCCGGGTAGCCGAGGCTGCGCAGGGCGCGCGGCACGGTCTGGTTGACGATCTGCATCGAGCCGCCGCCGACCAGCTTCTTGAACTTGACCAGCGCCAGGTCCGGCTCGACGCCGGTGGTGTCGCAGTCCATCATCAGGCCGATGGTGCCGGTCGGCGCGAGCACGCTGGCCTGCGAGTTACGCCAGCCGTTCTTGTCGCCGATCTTGTTGCCCTGGGTCCACTGCCTGGTGGCCTCGCGGACCACCGCGGTGGCCACGGTCCCGGTGGGCTTGATCTCGTCGTTGGCGGCGGCGTGCTTGCGCATCACCCGCTTGTGCGGCTCGGCGTTGCGGGCATAGCCGTCGTACGCGCCGACGATGCCGGCCAGCTCGGCCGAACGGCGGTACGCCGTGCCGGTCATCAGCGAGGTGATCGCGGCGGACAGGGAGCGCCCCTGGTCCGAGTCGTACGGCAGGCCGGAGGCCATCAGCAGGGCACCGAGGTTGGCGTACCCGATGCCGAGCTGCCGGTACGCCCGGGTGGTCTCGCCGATCTTCTCCGTCGGGAAGTCGGCGAAGCAGATCGAGATGTCCATCGCGGTGATGACGAACTCGACCGACTTGACGAACTTCTCCACCTCGAAACCACCGTCGGCGCGGAGGAACTTCATCAGGTTCAGCGAGGCCAGGTTGCACGAGGAGTTGTCCAGGTGCAGGTACTCCGAGCACGGGTTCGACGCGGTGATCCGGCCGGTCTCCGGGCAGGTGTGCCAGTCGTTGATGGTGTCGTCGTACTGCAGGCCGGGGTCGGCGCACTCCCAGGCGGCCTGGGAGATGGTGCGGAACAACTTCTTCGCGTCGATGGTCTCGATGGTCTGCCCGTCGAGCCGACCACGCAGGTCGAAGCCGCTGCCGTTCTCGACCGCGGTCATGAACTCGTCGGAGACCCGTACCGAGTTGTTGGCGTTCTGGTACTGCACGCTGACGATGTCGGCGCCGCCCAGGTCCATGTCGAACCCGGCGTCGCGCAGCGCGCGGATCTTGTCCTCCTCGCGCGCCTTGGTGATCACGAACTCCTCGATGTCGGGGTGATCGACGTCGAGAATGACCATCTTGGCGGCGCGCCGGGTGGCGCCGCCGGACTTGATGGTGCCGGCGCTGGCGTCGGCGCCGCGCATGAAGCTGACCGGGCCGGAGGCGGTGCCTCCGGAGGAGAGCAGCTCCCGGGAGGAGCGGATCCGGGAGAGGTTCACCCCGGAGCCGGAGCCACCCTTGAAGATGAGCCCCTCCTCCTTGTACCAGTCGAGGATGGAGTCCATCGAGTCGTCGACGGCCAGGATGAAGCACGCGCTGACCTGCTGAGGCGAGGGCGTGCCGACGTTGAACCAGACCGGCGAGTTGAAGCTGAACACCTGGTGCATCAGCATCCAGGTCAGCTCGTGGGCGAAGACCTCGGCGTCGGCCGGGGAGGCGAAGTAGCCGTACTCCTCACCGGCGGTGCGGTAGGTGGTGACCACCCGGTCGATCAGCTGCCGCAGCGACCACTCCCGCTCCGGGGTGCCCACCGCGCCCCGGAAGTACTTGGTGGTCACGATGTTGGCCGCGTTGACGCTCCAGCTCTCCGGGAACTCCACCCCACGCTGCTCGAAGTTGATCGAGCCGTCCCGCCAGTTGGTCATCACGACGTCGCGCCGCTCCCAGGCGACCTCGTCGTACGGGTGGACGCCCTCGGTGGTCCAGACCCGCTCGACCTTCAGACCCGCGCCGGCCTTGCTTCGTGTCCTGCTTGTTGTCACGCCATCCCCCGGCATCTCATCCGCCCCCTCGTCCGCGCGGCACCGCGCGATCCGACTGTCACTACCACTGAAGAAAGTTCACTGCGCGGGGCCGGCGGCGGCGGCCGTCTCGGCCTGCGCGTCCTGCCGGGCACGCGCGGCTGCCCGCAGCGTCTCGATCTCCCGCTCGAAATCGGCGAGCGAGTCGAACGACCGGTAGACGCTGGCGAACCGCAGGTAGGCGACCTCGTCCAGGTCCCGCAGGGGACCCAGGATGGCCAGCCCCACCTCGTGGCTAGGGATCTCGGCGGCCCCCTTGGCCCGGATGGTCTCCTCGACCCGCTGCGCCAGCAGCGCGATCGAGTCCTCGTCGACCGGCCGGCCCTGGCACGCCTTGCGCACCCCGCCGATGATCTTCGTACGGCTGAACGGCTCGGTCACCCCGCTGCGCTTGACGACCGCAAGCACCGCCTCCTCGACCGTGGTGAACCGCTTGCCGCACTCCGGGCAGGAGCGCCGGCGACGGATCAGCTGGCCGTCGTCGGCCTCCCGCGAGTCGACCACCCGGGAGTCGGCATGCCGGCAGTACGGACACCGCATCGCCCGACCTCCTCAATCGACCACGGGCACGCCTACGGCCGCCTCCGGGC
This sequence comes from Micromonospora sp. NPDC051196, assembly GCF_040682415.1. Taxonomy (NCBI): domain Bacteria; kingdom Bacillati; phylum Actinomycetota; class Actinomycetes; order Micromonosporales; family Micromonosporaceae; genus Micromonospora; species Micromonospora sp. NPDC051196. The sequence goes on along the minus strand of NZ_JBFBAY010000001.1, from coordinate 1,056,211 downwards.
ACGATTCAGCGCGACGAACCATCCTTCAGGGGATGGCCGCCGACCTGACTGTACGGGAGTGCGGTCCGTAGTCGAACCCAACCTGTAGGCGAGTTACGCCCGTGTGACTACTACATCTAGGGGTTGAACCTAGGCCGCTGGCGAACCGCGGTCAAGTTGACCGGCGTGTCCGGCGCGTCACCTGACAGCCCACCCGACCGGCGACTCCGACGCAACCCGAGAGCCCAACGCACCGGGGTGACGCCGGTTACCGCCGGACCGGATCGGATCTCCGGAAAACGCATCGGATCGAACATCCGTTCGAGTAGACGTACCATTTACCAGAACAGGCGTACGACTGTCATCGTTCTGCGTGCCGACACGCGGAGAAACCTCGTACAGATGTTTGAAAATGACCGATCTCACCTATACGGTCGTGAACAGCCGGAGGTGACCATGGTCGACCTGCTGTCCGGCAGACCACCGTACGCACCACGAGCCGCCGAGGCACCTAGCGCCGACCAGGGAGGACGGACGTGACCCAGGACCGGGCCAACCGGCCACACAGCCCGCAGAGCAGCGAGGCGGGGCCGCCGCCCACCCGACGCCGCAGCGTGACCCGCGCCCGGGCCGCGCAGCCCGCCGTGCGCCCGGTAACCCCGGTGACCAACGCCTTTCCGGACCCGGCGACCGCCGACCTCACCGCCCGGCAGCGGCGCATCCTGGATTTCATCCGCACCTGGGTGGAACGGCACGGCTACCCGCCGAGCGTGCGCGAGATCGGCGAGGCCGTCGGACTGGTCTCCCCGTCCAGCGTCGCCTACCAGCTCAAGGAGCTGGAGAAGAAGGGTTTCCTGCGGCGTGACCCCAACCGGCCGCGCGCGGTCGACGTCCGCCCGCCCAACGACATCGACGACGAACTGACGCGCTCGCAGCGTCCCACCCCGGCGTACGTACCGATGCTCGGCCGTATCGCCGCCGGTGGGCCGATCCTCGCCGAGCAGTCGATGGAGGACGTCTTTCCGCTGCCCCGCGAACTTGTCGGCGAGGGCGAGGTCTTCATGCTCCAGGTCAAGGGCGACTCGATGCTCGACGCTGCCATCTGCGACGGCGACTGGGTGGTGGTTCGGCAGCAGCCCACCGCCGACTCCGGAGAGATCGTCGCCGCCATGCTCGACGGCGAGGCGACGGTGAAGACCTACCGACGGCGCGACGGCCATGTCTGGCTGATGCCGCAGAACCCGGCATTCGACCCCATTCCCGGCGACGACGCCACCATCATGGGCCGGGTGGTCGCCGTACTACGGCGGATCTGACCCTGGACACCGACCGGTGCTGGCCGCAGGGTCAGTACCGGTCGCCCCGGTAGCCGTAGGTGCTGCCGGGCGGCTGACCGTACGGCTCAGAGTTGTCCTCGCGGTAACGGCCGGAGCGTCGGCCGCGGTAGTCGGGATCGGCCGGGCCACCGCCCCGCCGGGGCGGCTCGGCGCGGCCCGTGCCGCGGGGCGGCTCCGCACGACCACCGCCACGGGGCGGTTCGGCGCGACCGCCACCGGGCGGGCCGCCGGAACGGCCGCTACCGCCGTACACGCCACCACCACCGCCGGCCGATCGAGCGCCGCCGGGCCGACCACCGTTGCCGGGCCCACCCTCGCCGGTACGGCCGCCACCGCCGTATACACCGCCACCGCCCGGACGGGCACCGTTGCCGCCGGCACGCCCCCCGTAGACCGGCCCGGACCGGGCACCACCAGGTCGTTCGCCGTTCGGCGAGCCGCCACCGTACACACCACCGGCCGGGGCACCACCGCCGTACACACCACCAGGCCGGGCGCGGTCGTTGGCCGTACCATCGTCGGCCCTGCCGGCGGGACCGGGGCCGTCGTCGTCCCGGTCACGCCCCTTGCCTGCCGGCGCCGGCCGCTTGCGGGCCCGCAGGATTCCGAAGATGCCCGCGCCGACCAGCAGCGCACCGAGTACGCCCACGGAGGCGATCAGGTACGTGATGTCGTTGAGGGTCAACCCGTCGATGAACGACTGACCGGCCGACTTCTTCGCCGCGTCCGGATCCTCGGCCAGCTTCTTCGGGCCCTCCGTGGAGGGGGTGTAGCTGAGAATGTCGATCGGTTCGTCGTCGTCCAGGTGACCGGCGTCGGAAACGGTCAGGAAAGTCTTCCCGTCGGTGGAGTACGCGATCGCCTCACCGAACGGGTCGGCCAACGCGGTGACCCGGGGCGTGCCGGTGGTCAGGGCACCGACGATGTCGCCGTTCTGGACGTCGTACTCGAAGGCGTCGGCGTAGGTACGCAGCACGACCCGGGAACCGTCCGGAGACCGGGCGGCACCGGTGATCGCGACGCGGCCGAAGGTGCTCAGCGGGTTCTCGGTGTCCGTTTTCGGCAACGTGATGTCGCCGAGCTTCTTCATCGGCACCGGCTCGGTGTCGCCGGTCTTCAACGGGCCGTCCGGAGCGAAGATCTCGGCCTTGCCGGCGGTGACCTTCGTGATGATCAGCGGCAGGTTGTCGTCGCCGATCAGCAACGCCTCGGCGTCGTGGGGCTTACCGCCGGGGTACGACAGCCGGTGCAGGACCAGCTGCTTGCTGCCGTCGACCGGCATGCTCCAGACCGCCACCCGCTCGCGGCGCTGCCGGCTGGTGACGTTGTCGCCGGTGTCGGCGATCCACAGCTTCTTCTTGTCCGGCGAGACGGCAAGATCCTCGGTGTCGAACGGCCCCCCACCGGAATAGCCGACGTCGCGAACGACCTGGCAGTCCTTGTTCAGGTAGAAGACCCGCTTGCGGTCGTCCTGGTCGGTGCTGTCGTTGATCACGATGTACCCGTTGCGGGTTACCACCAGACCGGACATCTCCCGCAACCGCGAATCGGTGACGGTGCACTGCTTCTTACCCGCCTTCGCCAGCGGCGACCCGAGCACGGCGGAGGCAGGCGACGGTGCCGTCACGGCGGCACCGGTGGCTGCCACGGTGGCCCCGAGCAGGCCGAGCGCAACCGTGACCGAGGAAACAGTGCGGAGCATGAAAGAAGTGTCGCATGCCGGAAGTTTCCGTCGGGTGACGCCGCAGGAGCCTTACCGGGCGGTATGGACCGCCTCCACCGTGTCGCGGTATGGGGCCAATTCGGCCGCGAGAGCCTCATTGACCCGTACGTGCAGCATCGTCCCCTCCGCCAGGTGGGCGGTGCTGAGCACCTCACCCTGCCGGTGCACGCGGGCCACCAGGTCACCTCGGTCGTACGGCAGCACCACCCGCACGTCGACCGCCGGGCGGGGCAGCCGCTGCTCGATGATCGCGCGCAGCTCCTCGATGCCGCGCCCGCTGTGCGCGGAGACGAACACCGCCTCCGGCCAGATCCGCTTGAGCTGTAGCAGCGTCTCCTCGTCGGCCGCGTCGGTCTTGTTGACCACCAGCAGCTCGGGCAGCCGGTCGGCGCCGACCTCGGTCAGCACCTCCCGTACGGCCCGGACCTGCTCCTGCGGATCCGGGTGGGTGCCGTCGACCACGTGCACCACCAGGTCGGCCTCGGCGACCTCCTCCAGCGTCGAGCGGAACGCCTCGACGATCTGGTGCGGCAGGTGCCGGACGAAACCGACGGTGTCGGAGAGGGTGTAGACCCGCCCCTCGGAGGTGGTGGCGCGGCGGGTGGTCGGATCCAGAGTGGCGAACAGTGCGTCCTCCACCAGCACGCCGGCACCGGTGAGCCGGTTGAGCAGGCTCGACTTGCCGGCGTTGGTGTAGCCGGCGATGGCCACCGCGGGGACCGCGTTGCGGGAACGACGCGACCGCTTGGTCTCGCGTACGGTGCTCATGGCCTTGATCTCCCGGCGCAGCCGGGCGATGCGGTGGCGAATCCGCCGCCGGTCGGTCTCCAGCTTGGTCTCACCCGGGCCACGAACACCCACACCGCCACCGGCACCGCCACCGCGACCCGAACCACCGGTCTGCCGGGACAGCGTCTCACCCCAACCGCGCAGTCGGGGCAGCAGATATTCCAGTTGGGCCAGCTCGACCTGGGCGCGGCCCTCCTTGCTCTTGGCGTGCTGGGCGAAGATGTCGAGGATCAGCGCGGTGCGGTCGACCACCTTGACCTTGGTGCGCTGCTCCAGGTTGCGCAGCTGGGACGGGGACAGCTCACCGTCGCAGATCACCGTGTCGGCGCCGGCGGCGAGCACCACCGAGCCGAGGTCGTCGACCTTGCCGCGACCGATGTAGGTGGCCGGGTCGGGCCGGGTGCGTCGCTGGATGAGCCCTTCGAGCACCTGCGAGCCGGCGGTCTCCGCCAGCGCGGCCAACTCGGTGAGCGAGTTCTCCGCGTCGGTCTGGGTGCCCTCGGTCCAGACGCCGACCAGGACCACCCGCTCCAGTCGCAGCTGCCGGTATTCGACCTCGGTGACGTCGGTCAGCTCGGTGGAGAGGCCGGGGACCCGTCGCAACGCCTGCCGCTCGGAGAGTTCGTACTCACCGGTGGTCGTGTCGAGTTCGTCGTTGGGAACGTAGGTCTCCTGGTCTCGCAAGCGTCTCTCCTGTCCGAACTGTTCGTGTACCAAGCAATCCTGTCATGTGACAACGCCAGTCGCACCCGCTATATGCCCAGCCCACAAAGCGGCACAATTGGGGGCGGCTGCCAGACGCCCAGGTAGAGCGGGTAGAAATTCCATGAGCCGTTCAGCGCCGACGGAGGGACCTGCGTGGCCATCACCCGACTGCCCAGTGCCGGATTCTCGATCACGGTCCGGATCGCCGTGCCCGCCGATGCCTCCTCGATCGGCCGTCTCACCACCTCGGTGGGCGAGGCGGGAGCGATCGTCACCGCATTGGACGTGGTCGATTCCGACCCCAACCACGTGATCGTGGACCTCACCTGCGACACCGCCGACGCCGGCCACGCCGACCAGGTGGTCGACGCGCTGCGGGCACTCGACGGCGTGGACGTGCGCAAGGTTTCCGACCGCACCTTCCTGCTGCACCTCGGCGGCAAGATCGAGGTGAGTCCGAAGGTCGCGCTGCGTACCCGTGACGAGCTGTCCCGCGCGTACACCCCGGGAGTGGCTCGGGTCTGCCAGGCGATCGCGGACAACCCCGCCGACGCCCGCCGGCTGACCATCAAGCGCAACACCGTGGCCGTGGTCAGCGACGGCTCGGCGGTGCTGGGGCTGGGCAATCTCGGCCCGGCCGCGTCGCTGCCGGTGATGGAGGGCAAGGCGGCCCTGTTCAAGCGCTTCGGCGGGGTGGACGCCTGGCCGGTGGTCCTCGACACCCAGGACACCGACGAGATCGTCGCCATCGTGAAGGCGATCGCGCCCGCGTACGGCGGGATCAACCTGGAGGACATCGCGGCGCCACGCTGCTTCGAGATCGAGGCACGGCTGCGCGAGGCGCTGGACATCCCGGTCTTCCACGACGACCAGCACGGCACCGCGATCTGCGTACTGGCCGCGCTGACCAACGCGCTGCGCGTGGTGGGCAAGCGACTCGCGGACGTACGGGTGGTCGTCTCCGGTGCCGGTGCCGCCGGCACCGCGATCATGAAACTGCTGCTGCGTCAGGGCGTCGGCGACGTCATCGCGTACGACCGCCAGGGTGCCCTGCACCGCGGCCAGGCCGACCTCAACCCGGCCTGGCAGTGGCTGGCCGAGAACACCAACCGGGACGGCTACTCGGGTGACCTGCCCGGGGCGCTGGACGGTGCCGACGTCTTCATCGGGGTGAGCGCGCCGAACCTGCTCACCGGCGACGACATCGCGCGGATGGCCAAGGACGCGATCGTCTTCGCGCTGGCCAACCCGGACCCGGAGGTCGACCCGCGGGAGGCGCGCAAGCACGCCGCCGTGGTGGCGACCGGCCGCTCCGACCAGCCGAACCAGATCAACAACGTGCTCGCCTTCCCCGGCGTCTTCCGGGGCATGCTCGACGCGCACGCCGAGGAGTTCACCGAGGAGATGGCGATCGCCGCCGCCCAGGCCATCGCCGACGTGGTCGGCGAGGAGAAGATCAACGCAACGGTCATCGTGCCGAGCGTCTTCGACTCCCGGGTGGCCCCGGCGGTCGCCGCCGCCGTCCGCGCCGCCGCCCAGAACCCCGCCAGCACTCCCCCACCCGCCGCCGACCCCGGCCCCGCCGACCTCCCCGAGATCGCCGCCAACGCCTCCGCCACCCCCTAACCCACCCCCGACCACCCCACCCCACCCCACCGCCCCGCTACACCGCGGCGCCCCTCTCCGCGTCGATCTTGCACTTTCTGTCGGGACAAATCGCCTGGAATAGGGCAATCCGACGACCGAAAGTGCAAGATCGACGTGGGGCGGGGAGGGAGGGGCGGACGGGGAGGGAGGGGCGCGGGTTAGGGAGTGGGGAGGGTTAGGGTGCCGGTGGCGATCAGGAGGGCGGGGCCGGAGAGCCAGCAGGAGTCGTCGGTGAGGGTGACGGTGAGGCGGCCGCCGGGGACGTCGACGGCTACCGTGCCGACCTCTCGGGCGGTCTCGCGTAGGGCGACAGCGGCTACGGCACAGGCGCCGGTGCCGCAGGACAACGTCTCGGCGGAGCCTCGTTCGTAGACCCGCATCAACACGTGCCCGTCGACGCCGTCGAGCGGCTCTGCGGGGGCGGTGAACTCGACGTTCACCCCGGCCGGGAAGATCGCCGGGTCGAATCCGGGCGCCCGGGTCAGGTCGAGTCCGGTCAGCTCAAGCCCGGCCGGCAGCGGGCAGACCAGATGGGGGTTGCCGACGTCCACCGCGGTGCCGGGCAGGGTCAGCCCGCCCAGGGCGGCCGTGGAGGTCGCGTACAGCCGGGGTCTGCGCATTTCGACGGCGATGTCCTCGCCGTCGAGGCGGGCCCGCACGAGACCGGCCCGGGTGGCCACCGGCAGGGCTCCACCCACCGGCGTGGCCAGCCCGGTTTCCAGCAGGAAGCGGACGAAGACCCGAGCGCCGTTGCCGCACATCTCGGCGAAGGAGCCGTCGGAGTTCCAGTAGTCCATGAACCACTCGGCGTCGCCGGCCAGGGCGGCACCGTCGGGATGCTTCGCGGCCCGGATCACGCGCAGCACGCCGTCGCCGCCGAGGCCCCGCCGTCGGTCACAGATCGCGGCCACCAGATCCGGGGTCAGATCCAACGCGCCGTCCGGGTCGGGCAGGATCACGAAGTCGTTGCCGGTGCCGTGCCCTTTGGTGAACTTCACGGCTCCATCATCGCGCAGCGTCACCGAGGATCCGCAGGGCATCCTCGACCAGTGTCGGCTCGGCCGAGTTCAGCCAGTGCACCCGCGGGTCACGCCGGAACCAGGAACGCTGGCGGCGGACGAACCGCCGGGTCGCCCGTACGGTGTCGTCGCGGGCCTCGGTCTCGGTCAGCTCTCCCGCCAGCATGCGCAGCACCTGCTGGTAGCCGAGCGCCCGGCTGGCCGTACGCCCCTCGGGCAGGCCATGCCCGACCAGCCGCCGCGTCTCGGCGACCAGTCCGTCGGCCCACATCCGGTCCACCCGGACGGCGATCCGCTCGTCGAGCCGGGCGGTGTCCAGGTCGACGCCGATCTGCACGGCGGGGTAGTAAGGCGTCGGCTCGGGCAACGCGGCGGTGAACGGAGCCCCGGTCAGCTCGATCACCTCCAGCGCGCGGACGATCCGCCGACCGTTGCCGGGCAGGATGCTGGCCGCCGCCACCGGATCGGCCTCGCGCAGTCGCGCGTACAGCGGCGCCGGCCCGGCGGTGGCGAGTTCGCTCTCCAGCCGCGACCGCAGCACCGGATCGGTGCCGGGGAACTCGAACTGCTCCAGCACCGCCCGCACGTACAGCCCGGACCCGCCCACCAGCAACGGCACCCGCCCCCGGGCGAGGATGTCGTCGACCGCAGCCCGCGCCAGCCCTTGGTACTCGGCGACGCTGGCCGGCTCGGTGACCTCCCAGATGTCGAGCAGGTGGTGCGGCACACCCTCCCGTTCGGCGACGGTGAGTTTGGCGGTGCCGATGTCCAACCCCCGGTAGAGCTGCATCGAGTCGGCGTTGACCACCTCGCCGTCCAAGGCGTGGGCCAGGGCGATGCTGAGCGCCGACTTTCCCGCCGCCGTGGGTCCCACCACGGCGACCACCGTGCCCGGGGTCACGGCCGTTCCCAGTTGGCCACGAAGTAGGCGACCCCGTAGGGCGCCACGTGACAGCTCAGCTCGCCCCACCAGTCGCCGCCGGCGGCGCGGGCCGCACCGGCCAGCGCCTGCCAGGGTGCCCGGCCGGCGACCCGCAGCTGAGCCGAAAGCTCCGGGTCCAGGCCGAGCAGGGTGTCGATGTCCGCGTCGGCCAGGGCATCGGCGACCCTCACGTCGTACGCCTCGGCGCGTGGGTCGGCGTAACCGGGCGCTCCCTCGCCCCGGCAGGCCGACCCGTCACCCATCACCAGCAGCGCCCAGTCCCGTTCGCCGCCCCAGCCGGCACCGAACGCCGCACACTCCGCCGGGTCGGTCTGGCTCGCCAGGGCGTACATGCCGGGCACCGCTGGTCGGTCGACGCCCGACCGGACACGGCCCAGCAGCCACGTGCCGATGGTCAGGCTCAGCGGCAGATCGGGCCGACCGCCGGTGCGGAGCCGACCGAACGCCGGTTCGACGGGCAAGCCGTAGGGCGCGAGCGAACCATGGAAGGGCGGGCCGTAACGAAGCGTCTGCGGACCGTCACCGACGACCAACACCTCGGCGGCGCCCGAGTCGACCAGACGGGTGACCGCCGCGTCGCAGGCCCGACGGAGATCGTCCAACTCTGCGGCGGCGGCACCTGCGACCTCGGGGACCAGCAGCGGCGGGTGCGGGCAGACGGCGGCGGCGACCAGTGGCACCCGGCAACCGTATCGGTCGAGCCGCGTCGGCGGTGCACCCGAGGTCGCCGCCAAGGCCGCTGAGCTGCCACAGCGCCACCTGATGCGGCGCCGGCGCGGCGTGGCCGCAGCGACGAGCGGCGCTGCACCGACGGTACGCAACGGCACGCCGGTCCGGATGATGCCACGGACCGCCTAGGACACCGTATGGTCACGGTCGGCGATAGGCGCTCGACGCGGACCGGGGCGTACCTGTGACAATGCCCGGAGAAACTTGGCTGCGCCGTGGCGGTGCCCGGGAGAGAGTTCTCCCAGGGGCACCGGGAGAACGAGGATGGGCACATGAGCGACTGGACTGCCTTCGGACGGGTGGACGCGGACGGCACCGTTTACGTCAAGACCGCCGAGGGCGAGCGGGTGGTCGGATCCTGGCAGGCGGGAGCACCGGAGGAGGGGCTGGCACACTTCGCCCGCCGCTTCGCCGACCTGGTGACCGAGGTGAACCTCACTGAGGCACGGCTCAACTCCGGCGCCGCGGACGCCAACCATTCGCTGGCCACCGTACGACGGATTCGCGCCTCGCTGGCCGACGCGCACGTGGTCGGTGACATCGACGCGCTGGCCGCGCGGTTGGACAAGCTCGCCACGGTGGCTGAGGAGAAGGCCGGCGAGGCCAAGGCCGCCAAGGAGGCGGCCCGCAGCGAGGCGTTGGCCCGCAAGACCGCACTCGTGGAGGAGGCGGAGAAGCTGGCCGCCGAGTCGACCGGCTGGAAGACCGCGGGTGATCGACTCAAGGAGATCCTCGACGAGTGGAAGACCATCCGGGGGGTCGACAAGAAGACCGACGGTGAGCTGTGGAAGCGGTTCGCCGCCGCCCGTGACGGCTTCACCCGCCGTCGGGGTGCACACTTCGCCTCCCTGGACGCGCAGCGCAAGCAGGCGCAGACGGTCAAGGAGGAGTTGGTCGCCGAGGCCGAGAAGGTCAAGGACTCCACCGACTGGGCTTCGGCTGCCAACCAGCTGAAGGACCTGATGAACCAGTGGAAGGCCGCACCGCGTGCCTCGAAGGAGGCCGAGCAGCGACTGTGGGAGAAGTTCCGCGCCGCGCAGGACGCCTTCTTCACCCGCCGCAGCGAGGTCTTCTCGGCACGGGACAACGAGCAGCGTGCCAACCTGGAACGCAAGCAGGCGCTGCTCGCCGAGGCGGAGGCGCTCGATGTCGACGGCGACCCGAAGGGCGCCCAGGCCAAGCTGCGGGAGATCCAGGCGCAGTGGCACGAGGCCGGTCGGGTTCCCCGCGAGGCGGCTGCCGGGTTGGAGCGCCGGCTGCGTGCTGTCGACGAGAAGGTCCGCGAGGTGATGGACTCGGCGTGGCGCCGGACCAGCCGGGAGGACAACCCGCTGCTGGCGCAGATGCGGGCCCAGGTCGCCGAGGCCGAGGAACGGCTGGCGCGGGCTCAGGCCGCCGGCGACGCCCGGCGGGTCAAGGAGGCCGAGCAGGCCCTCGCCTCCAAGCGCCAGTTCCTTACGCTGGCGGAGCAGGCCGGCTGAGCTGAACCCTGGACGCCCCCGGTTCCGCACCTGGAACCGGGGGCTTTCCGTTTCTCATGCCGCTGGTCACGGCGATGTTAGCGTTCGACATTTACATCGACGCCGATCTGTGATTACCTGAGGAAAGCGCTTGCCCTCCATGGGTGGGCACGGGAGCCGTTCCGACCAGTTCATCCGACGGCAGGACGCAACTCTGCGACCGCCAACGGCATCGCTGCCGCTGGGCACGGCAGGCTCCGATGCCGGGCGTACTCCTGCCGACCTGACGGGATGACGCATCCAGGCGTACGCCACGGCGCTTCACCACCCTCCACAGCCGCCGTGGCTGCCCGCGTCACGGACTCGTCCGCCGCCGGTGCCGGCAGCCGGTCCGCGACGCCGCGACGCGCGTCGTCCGACCCGTTCCGCGTATCCAGAGGATGAGGAGATTGACCGTGCTTGCAATCGTCAAGCGTCGCCTGACCCGGCGACTGGCGGTACTGGCCGCGACGGCGGTCGCACTGCCCGCGGCGGTGGTCGCGGTGGCGGTGGCCCCGGCTTCGGCCGCCACCGTGGACACCAGCGCCTACTACGTGTTCGTCAACCGCAACAGCGGCAAGGCGGTGGACCTGTGGAACTGGTCCACCGCCGACGGCGGTGAGATGCGGCAGTTCACCCGGACCGACGGCAACAACCAGCAGTTCCAGTTCGTCGACGTGGGCAGCGGCTACTACCAACTGCGCAACCGGCACTCCGGCAAGGTCGTCACCGTTCCCAACTCCAACGATGGTGTGCAGGTCACCCAGGTCACCGCGAGCAGCGACACCAAGCAGCACTGGCGGCTCGCGGACTCCGCCAACGGCGACGTCCGGTTCATCAACCGGCACAGCAACAAGGCCCTGGAAGTGTGGCAGTGGTCGACCGCTGACGGCGGCGTCGTCTCGCAGTACGCGGACCTGGACGGCGCCAACCAGCGTTGGCAGTTGGTCAGGTTGGGCGGCGGCGGTACCACTCCCCCACCCAACCCGGGCCCGCAGACCGGACTGGTCGGCTGGGCCACCCAGAACGGCGGCACCACCGGCGGCGGCAGTGCCGGCACCACCACGGTCACCAGCGCCTCGGCGCTGACCAGCGCGTTGAACTCCACCAGCGCGGCGGTGATCCGGGTTTCCGGCACCATCAACTGCTCGGGGATGCTGCGGGTACGGTCCAACAAGACCATCCTCGGCAACGCGGGCGCCACGATCGCCGGCTGCGGCTTCACCATCAACGGTGACCGCAACGTGATCATCCGCAACCTGACCTTCCGGAACTGGGGCGACGACGCGATCAACATCGAGCAGTCGGCCACCAACATCTGGGTCGACCACAACACCTTCAGCAGCGGCTACGACGGTGCGGTCGATATCAAGCGGGGCTCCGACTTCATCACCGTCTCGTGGAACCGGATCTTCAGCCACGACAAGGCGATGCTGCTCGGGCACAGTGACGACAACGGCAGCCAGGACATCGGCAAGCTGCGCGTCAGCTACCACCACAACTGGTTCGACGGCAGCAACCAGCGCAACCCGCGGGTCCGCTTCGGCAACCCGGTGCACGTCTACAACAACTTCTACAGCAACGTGCGTGGCTACGGAGTGGCGTCCACGATGAACGCCGGTGTGCTGGTCGAGGGCAACTACTTCGAGAACACCCCGGACCCGTTCCACCGGGGTGAGGGCGACTCCGGGCCGGGTGCCCTGGTGGCCCGCAACAACCACTTCGTCAACTCGGGCAGCGGGCAGGCCGGTGGCAGCGTGGCCGGCATCCCGTACGGCTACACCCTGGACAACGCGAGCAGCGTGAAGTCGATCGTGACGGGCGGCGCGGGCGCCGGCCGTATCTCGGTCTGACGGCAGGGCGGTCGGGGCCCGGTCCGCCGGGCCCCGACCGGCTCAGCGCGTGGGCCCGGTCCGCCGGCTCAGCGCATGTGCCGGGCGCCGTCGGCCCACGGTCGGCTCAGTGGGAGACGGCGCAGCCGGTCGTCGGTGCGGGCGGCGCGGCCGGCGCACCGATGGTGGGCAGGCCGAGCAACACCCCGGGGGTACGCGCCGGCCGCCCGGCCTCGGCCGCGTCACCGGCCCGGGTGCGCCGATGCGACAGCGGCTCCCCGTCTGCGTTGAGGTGGTGTGGCGCGGCGTAGGTGACCACGGTGTGCACGATGTCGCCCGGACGGATCGCCCCGGCGTAGGAGCCGGCGTCGAAGTGCACCAGGCGACCGTCGCGGGCCCGCCCGGACAGCCGCCCGGTGCGCTCGTCCTTACGGCCCTCCCCGACGGCGACGAGCACCTCGACCGGCTCGCCGACCAGCTTCTTGTTCTCCGCCCAGGTGATCTCCTCGACGCAGGCGATCAGCCGCTCGTAGCGCTCCTGCACGACCTGCTTGGGCAGTTGGCCGTCCATGGTCGCGGCGGGCGTACCGGGGCGCTTCGAATACTGGAAGGTGAAGGCGGAGGAGAACCGGGCCGCCCGGACCACGTCCAGGGTGCGCTCGAAGTCCGCCTCGGTCTCGCCGGGGAACCCGACGATGATGTCGGTGGTGATGGCGGCGTCCGGCATCGCCGCACGAACCTTGTCGATGATGCCCAGGTACCGCTCGGCTCGGTACGACCGGCGCATCGCACGCAGTACGTCGTCCGAGCCGGACTGCAACGGCATGTGCAACGAGTGGCAGACGTTCGGCGTCTCGGCCATCGCCGCGATCACGTCGTCGGTGAAGTCCTTCGGATGCGGGCTGGTGAACCGCACCCGCTCCAGCCCGTCGATGTCACCGCAGGCCCGCAGCAACTGGGCAAAAGCGGACCGGTCACCACTGCGTTTCCAGTTCGGCTCGCCAGCGTCGCCGAACGCCACGCCGTAGGAGTTGACGTTCTGCCCGAGCAGGGTCACCTCCAGCACGCCCTCATCGACCAGGGCGCGTACCTCGCTGAGGATGTCGCCGGGGCGGCGATCCTTCTCCTTGCCGCGCAGCGACGGCACGATGCAGAACGTGCAGGTGTTGTTGCAGCCCACCGAGATCGACACCCAGCCGGCGTAGGTCGACTCCCGACGGGTGGGCAGGGTCGAGGGAAACACGTCGAGGGATTCGAGGATCTCCACCTCGGCGGCGGCGTTGTGCCGGGCCCGTTCCAGCAGCACCGGCAGCGATCCGATGTTGTGCGTGCCGAAGACCACGTCGACCCAGGGCGCCTTGCGGACGATCTCGCCCCGGTCCTTCTGGGCCAGGCAGCCACCGACCGCGATCTGCATCCCCGGATGCCGGTTCTTGACCGGACGCAGGTGCCCGAGGTTGCCGTACAGGCGGTTGTCGGCGTTCTCCCGGACCGCGCAGGTGTTGAACACCACCACGTCCGGAGAGTCGTCGATCTCGCCCGCACGGACGTAACCGGCCTGCTCCAGCAGCCCGGAGATGCGCTCGGAGTCGTGCACGTTCATCTGGCAGCCGTAGGTGCGCACCTGATAGGTGCGCGGGCTGCCCGCCGCTGCGGTAGTCATGACGTGCACAGCGTATCCGGCACCATGGGATAGGACGGAACGAGGATGAACCGTGTGCCGACGCACCAACCGTCCCCGGTAAGGAAGGGCCCCTTCTTAACGCCTGCGGTAGAGGAAGGGCCCCTTCTTAACGCTCAGGCGGCGGCGAGGGCCGGATTCACCGAGTCCGGAGCCCAGCGGGAACGGTGGCAGCGTGACCAGCCTCGGCAGCGCGGGTCGGCCTCGGTGCACAGGCGTCGGTCGCTGAGCACCTCGCCGTCGTCGGTCTCCCGGACGTCGAAGTGCACCGGGCGGATGCTGCCGTCGGGTGCGACCAACAGGTGCCGGGTGTCGTCGAGCGTGTCGTCGCGCAACAGGCAGTTGCGGTCCAGCAGCCGGGCCAGTGCCGCGATGCTGGGTAGCTCGGGCAGGCCGTCGGGCACGCCGTAACAGTCCACGATCGTGGCGAATTCCCCGGGCGCCTGCCAGACGTCGCAGACCACCGCGTACGTGGGCAGCCGCGTCGGGTCCGCGACGGCCAGGGGCATCACCACCCGACCGAGTGCATCGGCCAGCGCCGGGTAGACCTCCACCGGTCGTACCTGGTCGATTCTCCAGTTCCACAGCTCGGTCATGCCGCCTCCTCGCTGTGCTCGTCCCAGGGGCCTCGGGATCGGGCCCTACCCACGATGGTGGGGGGCATTTGCCCTCAGGCAGGGGCAAGTTACCGGTCTGTGACCATTCTGGGCAAATTTCCCCCGCACCACATCGCCGTGGGTAGCGGGAAGGTGACAGTTTATCGGGTATCGTGCACGCTTAACGGCACGGCTCGCCGCCCGAGCGTCGCCGCTAGCGCAGTACGACGAGGTGCTCGCCGCGCGGCAGCAACTCACCGATCACGGGTGCGCCGGGAATCTCCCCGGCCACCAGCAGGCCGCCCGAGGTCTGTGCGTCGGCCAGCAACAGCCGGTCGATCTCACCCGCCGCGTCCAGGTCGGTCCACGGGGTCACCCACTCCAGGTTGCGGCGCGAGCCACCGCTGACGTACCCGTCCCGGGCCGCCTCCCGAGCGCCGGCCAGGAAGGGCACCCGGTCGACGTCGATGGCCACCGTCAGCTCGCTGGCGCGGGCCAGCTTCGAGGCGTGGCCGAGCAGACCGAATCCGGTCACGTCGGTGCCGCACCGCACCCCGGCCGCCACCGCCGCCCGGGCCGCCTCCCGATTGAGGGTGGTCATCGCCGCGACCGCCTCGGGAAAGCTCTCCCCGGTGTTCTTGTGCCGGGTGTTGAGTACGCCGATGCCGAGCGGCTTGGTCAGCGACAGGGGCTGCCCGGCCCGCCCGGCGTCGAGGGTGATCAGTTCGTCCGGCCGGACCAGCCCGGTCACCGCCAGGCCGTACTTGGGGCCGTCGTCGTCGACGCTGTGCCCACCGGCCAGGTGGCAGCCGGCGGCGCGGGCGACGTCCAGCCCACCACGCAGCACCTCCCGCGCCAGTTCCAGCGCAAGCACCTCGCGTGGCCAGCAGAGCAGGTTGAGAGCGACCAGCGGCCGGCCGCCCATCGCGTACACGTCCGACAGCGCGTTGGTCGCGGCGATCCGGCCCCAGTCGTAGGCGTCGTCGACCACCGGGGTGAAGAAGTCCGCAGTGGTCACCACACCGGTCTGCGCGTCCAGCCGGACCACCGCGGCGTCGTCGCCGTGCTCCAGCCCGACCAACAGATCTGCCGAGCTGACGGCGGGGCCGAGACCGGCCACCATCGCCTCCAACTCACCCGGCGGAATCTTGCACGCGCATCCGCCACCCCGGGCGTACCTGGTCAATCGCACCTGCTCGGTCACCATCACATGATCTACATCACCGGCCCGAGACGCCACCCGGAGCGGGCAATTTCGGACGCCGGGGCGCGATCCGCAACGGTGTTACCGCTCCGTGACCATCTGAGTTGTGTTCTGCCACGTCGCCCCGCCTACAGTGGCCGCTATCCAGGGGTCGACCGACCCCGAAAGTAACGAGGGGGACGGTGGACGACGTGACGACGGGCGAACCGCTCATCGTGCTGGATTCGGTCAACAAGTGGTTCGGGCCGCTGCACGTGCTGGACGACGTCTCACTGTCGGTGGGTCGCGGCGAAGTGGTCGTGGTCATCGGCCCGTCCGGCTCCGGCAAGTCGACCCTGTGCCGCACGATCAACCGACTTGAGCCGATCAATTCCGGCACCATCACCTTCGACGGGCAGGCGCTGCCGGCCGAGGGCAAGGCACTGGCCAGGCTGCGCAGCGAGGTCGGCATGGTGTTCCAGTCGTTCAACCTCTTCGCGCACAAGACGATCCTGGAGAACGTCACTCTCGGCCCGATCAAGGTGCGCAAGGAGAAGCCGGCCGCGGTCCGTGAGCGGGGCCTGGCCCTGCTCGACCGGGTGGGCATCGCCAACCAGGCCGACAAGTTCCCGGCCCAACTCTCCGGCGGCCAGCAGCAGCGCGCCGCGATCGCCCGCGCGCTGGCGATGCAGCCCAAGGCGATGCTCTTCGACGAGCCCACCAGCGCCTTGGACCCGGAGATGGTCGGCGAGGTGCTGGATGTCATGACCTCGCTCGCCCGCGAGGGCATGACCATGGTCGTGGTCACCCACGAGATGGGCTTCGCGCGGCACGCCGCCAACCGGGTCATCTTCATGGCCGACGGCAAGCTCGTCGAGGACGCGACTCCGGCGGAATTCTTCGCCAACCCGCGCAGCGAGCGCGCCAAGGACTTCCTCTCCAAGATTCTCACGCACTAGGCGGTCCGTAGCGGAGTAGGCCGTGACCCGGCAGGCTCCCGTTCCAGAAGGAGAACAAAGTATGCGAATGAAGCGTATGGCGGCAATCGCCGCTGCTGCCGGTCTTGCGGTCACCATGGCCGCCTGTGGCGGCGACAGCGACGAGGCCGGCAGCGGCACCGGCGCCACCGGCATCGTCGGCAAGGCCGAGAGCCAGAAGAAGCTGGTCATCGGCGTCAAGGCCGACCAGCCGGGCCTGGGTCTGCAGACCGGTAGCCAGTACGAGGGCTTCGACATCGAGATCGGCAAGATCATCGCGAAGGGCCTCGGCGTCGACGCGGGCAACATCGAGTGGAAGACCACCGTGTCGGCCAACCGTGAGCCCTTCATCGAGCAGGGCACCGTCGACCTGGTGGTGGCCACCTACACCATCAACGACGAGCGCAAGCAGAAGATCAACTTCGCTGGCCCGTACTACATCGCCGGCCAGGACCTGCTGGTCAAGTCCGACTCGACCATCACCGGCCCGGACCAGCTGGCCGGCAAGACGGTCTGCTCGGTCAGCGGCTCGACCCCGGCCAAGCGGATCCAGGAGAACTACCCGGACGCCCGGCTGCAGCAGTTCGACTCGTACTCGAAGTGCCTGCCGCTGCTCGACGGTGGCCAGGTTGACGCCGTGACCACCGACGACATCATCCTCGCCGGCTACGCCGCGCAGGACCAGTACGCCGGCAAGTTCAAGGTCGTCGGCAGCACCTTCTCGGACGAGCCGTACGGCATCGGCCTGAAGAAGGACGACACCACCGGCTGCGAGAAGGTCAACGAGATCCTCAAGGCCGCCGCCGCCGACGGCAGCTACAAGGCCGCCTGGGACGCCACCCTGGGCAAGAGCGGCACCCCCGCGCCCGAGCTGGACACCACCAAGCTGACCCACTGCGGCGCATGACCGGTTCCGGAGCCGGCATCCTGAGTGGGTGCCGGCTCCGGCCTGTCACCGGCCGCCAACACGTGCCCCGGGAGCCGAAGCATGCACGTATTCTCTGATCCGAAGAACTTCGACGCGTTCGTGTCGAGCTTCCTCTGGATCCTCAAGCTGACCGGCGCGTCCGCCGTCGGCGCGCTGGTGCTCGGCGTGCTGTTGGCCGCGATGCGGGTCTCCCCCGTACCCGTGCTGCGCGGCTTCGGCGCAGCCTGGGTCAACATCTTCCGCAACACCCCCCTGACCCTGGTCATCTTCTTCTGCTATTTCGGCCTGTTCGTCACCCTCGGGCTGAGCCTGTCGCAGGATCTCTTCCTGAACATCTACTGGCTCGGGGTCATCGGCCTGTCGACCTACACCGCGGCGTTCGTCTGCGAGGCGGTCCGTTCCGGCATCAACACGGTGCCGACCGGGCAGGCCGAGGCGGCCCGCGCGATCGGGCTGACCTTCGCGCAGACCCTGCGGATCGTGGTGCTGCCGCAGGCCGCGCGTTCGGTGATCGCGCCGTTCGGCAGCATCCTGATCGCGCTCTGCAAGAACGCCACGATCGTCGGCACGATCGGGCTGATGGAGTCCTCCAGCGTCATGAAGGACCTGATCAACTTCAACGGTGACGCGGTCATCCCGATCTTCCTGGTCTTCGCCGGCACGTTCGCCGCGATCCTCATTCCCACCGGCTACTTCTTCGGCTGGCTGGCCAACCGTCTGGCGGTGAAGCGCTGATGAGCACCAGCAGCGTCCTCTACGACCACCCGGGACCCCGCGCCAAGGTTCGCAACACCGTGCTGAGCGTGATCTTCGGTGTCGCCCTGCTCGGGCTGGTCTACTGGATCTACAGCAAGTTCGACCAGGCGAACCAGTGGGAAGGGTGGCTCTGGAAGCCCTTCGCCGAGCCGAAGACGTGGACGCAGTTCATCCTGCCGGGCTTGTGGGCCACCCTCAAGGCGGCCGGGGTCGGCATGCTGCTCTCGCTCGCCTTCGGCATCATCTTCGCCGTCGGGCGGCTCTCCGATCACAAGTGGATCAGCGTCCCCGCCGGCGCGGTCGTGGAGTTCTTCCGGGCCGTACCGCTGCTGCTGATGATCTTCTTCGTCTTCTACGGCCTGCCGTACGTCATCAAGCAGCCGGTGACCGCATTCTGGTCCGTGGTGATCGGTCTGACCCTCTACAACGGGTCGGTGCTGGCCGAGGCGTTCCGGGCCGGCATCCGGGCCCTGCCCGGCGGGCAGTCCGAGGCGGCGTACGCGATCGGCATGCGCAAGACCCAGGTCATGCAGCTGATCCTGATTCCGCAGGCGGCCCGGGCCATGCTGCCGATCATCGTCAGCCAGCTGGTGGTGCTGCTCAAGGACACCGCGCTCGGCTACATCGTGGCCTACCCCGAGTTGCTCCAGCGCGGCGTCAACGACCTCGCCGCCAACTACGGCAACATCATCCCCGCAGCCATGGTGATCGCGGTCATCTACATCATCATCAACTCCATGCTCACCTGGTTCGCCGGTTGGCTGGAGCGGCGTACCGGCACCCGTCGGGTGCGGGTGCCACGGCAGCGCGCCGGCACTGCCGGCTCCACCGTCGTCGAGCCGCAGGGCTGAGCGGAGTTCGACATACCCGAAGCGGGGCCGGTCCGGTTGGGCCGGCCCCGCTCGATCATCTCCCAGGGCGCGTCCCGTGCTTCCGTGCCTGAGGCAGGGCACGATCTGCGCCATGAAGACAGTCGTCGGGCTCGTCGTCGGGACCGTCGTGGCACCAGCCGCTGCCGTCGTCACGTACCTGCACGGCCTGTGGGTGAGTCACCTTCTCGACCTGCGGGCCACGAGCGAGTACTGCGCGGCCAAGCCGCTCGCCTCCACTGCCACCAGCGCCGACTGGCTGCCCCTGCGGCACCTCTGCCACTATGCCGACGGCACCACCACCGACCTGGTGCCCGCGTACGTCAACCCGACCGTCTTCCTCTGTCTGGGCATCACGGTGATGAGCACGGCACTGGCGCTACGGAGCCGCTCGCGCGCAGCGGGGCCGGGACGGCGCGGTGGCCCTCGCCGTCCCGGTGAGGCTTCGGTCAGCGGGCGATCTCGGTGACCCGGGACTCGCGGACCACGGTGACCCGGATCTGACCGGGATAGGTCAGCTCCTCCTCGATCTGCTTGGCCACGTCCCGGGCCAGCACCGCCGCGCCGATGTCGTCGACGTCGTCGGGCTTGACCATCACCCGGATCTCCCGGCCCGCCTGCATGGCGAAGACCTTCTCCACACCGAGCTTGCCGGCGGCGATCTCCTCGATCCGCTCCAGCCGCTTGACGTACGCCTCCAGGCTCTCCCGACGCGCCCCCGGCCGGCCGCCCGAGCAGGCGTCCGAGGCCTGAGTCAGCACCGCCTCGACGGTCTGCGGCGGCACCTCGTTGTGGTGCGCCTCGATGGCGTGCACCACGTCCTCGCTCTCGCCGTACTTGCGGGCCACGTCGGCGCCGATGATGGCGTGGCTGCCCTCCACCTCGTGGGTGAGCGCCTTGCCGATGTCGTGCAGGAACGCCGACCGCTTGATCAACGGCACGTCCAGACGCAGCTCGGCGGCCATGATGCCGGCGATGTGTGCGGTCTCCACCAGATGTTTGAGCACGTTCTGCCCGTACGAGGTGCGGTAGCGCAACCGGCCCAGGAGCGTGACCAGCTCCGGGTGGATCTCGGTGATGCCGACCTCGACCAGGGCGTCCTCGGCGGCCCGCTGGCACAGCTGGTCCACCTCCTGCCGGGCCAGGTCGTGCACCTCCTCGATCCGGTGCGGATGGATCCGCCCGTCCAGCACCAGCTTCTCCAGCGTGAGCCGACCCACCTCCCGGCGCACCGGGTCGAAGCAGGAGAGCAGCACCGCCTCCGGGGTGTCGTCGATGATCAGGTTGACCCCGGTCACCGACTCGAAGGCGCGGATGTTGCGGCCTTCCCGGCCGATGATCCGACCCTTCATCTCGTCACCCGGCAGATGCAGCACGCTGACCACGCTCTCGGCCGTCTGCTCGCTGGCCACCCGCTGGATCGCGTCGACCACGATGTGCCGGGCCCGCTGCTCCGCGGTGGACCGGGCATCCGACTCGATGTTCCGCACCAGCAGCGCGGCCTCCCGCTTGGCCTGGCCCTCGATCGCCTCCACTAGCTCGGCCCGCGCGGCGTCGGCGGTCAGCCCCGCGACCCGCTCCAACTCGCGCCGACGCTGGCTCTCCGCCTCGACCAGCTCCTCCTCCCGGACGATCAGGGCCGCCTCGCGGGCGGCAAGAGCGGCACTGGCTGCGGTCAACTGCCGTTCCCGCTCGGCCAGCCGCTCCACCTCCTCGGTGTGCAGCCGCTCCCGCTCGTCCATCCGGGCCGCCCGCCGCTCCACCTCGGCCGCCTGCTCCCGGGTGGTCGCGGCGAGCACCGCCACCTCCCGCTCGCCACTGCGCCGGGCCGCGGTGCGCAACTGCTCGGCATCAGCCTCGGCCTGCTTGTGCGCCCGTTCGAGCACCGTGTCCGCCTCGGCACGGGCGTCGTCGAGGACCCGACGGGCCTCCGCCCGGGCCGCCTTCGCCTCCGCCTTGGCCGCCGCCGCCTCGGTGCGGGCCGCCGCCGCCGCGGACTTCGCCACGTCGATGGTGCTGTTCGCCTCGTCGGCGGCCGTCCGCAGCGCGGCCAGGGACTGCTCCTGGCGATCCTTCTCGGCGATGTACGCCGGGTCCTCCGGCGCCGGCCGCGTCTGCAACCCGCGCAGCACCCGCGCCCCGAAAACCGCCGCGGCGAGCACCACCAGGGTCAGCACCAACACGACGATCAGAAGTACGACGTCCAGAGCCCTCATGCCGGCACTCCGCTCCGCCGAGCCGCCTGGCGGTCGAACCCGCCGGCATGGAGATCGGCAGCAACACCGTCCCGAACCGCCGAATCCGGGTGCCCCGAACTCTGCTCACCCTCGTCGGCCGCGCCGGAATCCGCGCCCGGCCGTTCGCAACGCTCGCTCATGCCGGCCACCCGATGGACCTTTGTCGCCTCGCCATGGCGCGCCTCCCCTGAACGTCGCGCCGTAGGAACCCGCCGGTGGGCGCGTTCCTACGGCTCTGGACGCCCGACCGGAGCGCAGGCCGTGGATAGCTCTCCCTGCCGACGGTGTCCCTGGGACCGTCGGCAGGCCAGGTGCAGTTGTCGCCTCGGCCCCGGACCGGCCTGTCCGCAGCTGGCGTCAGTGGCCGTTCATGCTGGCCAAAGTGATGCTGTTCTGTTACGCGATCTATGTTGTGCGCTTAGCCTGCGCTTGGTCGGGCAATGTGAGCCTTTATGGCGAGGCTAGGTCTCCGACGGCGTCCGGTCAAGAAGTCATGATCAAATCACCCGGACGGAGGGAAGTTGATCCGTGACTCTGCGCTGAACACGAGTCGGGCACGCCGGCACAATCAAGACGATTATCCGCCCGGCTCACCGGCGCGTCCCCCTGCCGACCGGTCAGTCGGCACCCAATGCCACGGCGGCGGCCACCAGAGCGGCGTTGTCCAGCGCGAGCGACCCGTCGGGCAGATGAAGCGTGTCCTCCAACCCGATCCGGGTGTCCAAGCCCTGCCGGACCGCCTTCACCAACACCACCCAGACCCCGGCGCCCTCGGCATGCAACAGCACCGGCGGCCCTGATGGCGCGAGCGCGTCGAGCATAGCCGCCGCTTCAGCCAGGGCAGACTCGGCCGCGGGCGCCATGCACTCCACCAGCACCCGACCGACCGGCACCCGCCACCTGCGGTACGCCTCGACTGCCGGGACCGTCCAGAGCCCGGCCTCCACCATGACGCCCCGCTCGTGCAGCGCCCGCGCGACCGCCTCCGCCCCCGGCTCGTGAGCGTTGACCGAGGCGAAGTCGGGCAGCACCGTCCAGGCACGCACCGCCGCCACCCGGGCGAGCGGATTCGGTTCGATCCACGCCCCGGTGCTCACCCCCACCGGTAGGCCCGGCGCCGCCTCACGGATCGCCACCACAGCGTCAGCGATATCCGCCGGACGCAACGACTCGACCCCGTCGGCATCACGTGGATGAACGTGCACCGCACCCACACCGAGCCCGGCGCACCGGGCCGCGTCCGCCGCCAACGCGGTGGGGGTCAGCGGCAAGCCGGAATGGCAGTCACGGGCACGGTCGCCGTTGAGGCATCCCTGCAACATCGTCGTGCCCCCTTCCGGCGGTGCCCGTCGGCACCCAGATCACCCCTCGGCGTCGGTGAGGGCGTCGGCGTCGATCTGCTCGGCGAACTCGGCCGCCTCGGCGCTCTGCGCCGCGAGCGCCTCCTTCACCGCCCGGATCGCCACTCCCGGTGGGTAGCCCTTGCGGGCCAACATGCCGACCAGCCGCCGGAACACCGCGTCCGGCTCGCCACGGGCGGAACGCAGCTTCCGCTCCACCAGGGCACGGGCGGTCTCCGCCTCGGTGCTCTCGTCCAACTCGTCGAGCGCCGCGCTGGCCGTATCACCGTCCACCCCGCGTTGCCGTAGCTCGTTGGCCAGCGCACGACGCGCCAGCCCACGACCGGCGTGCCGACTGCTCACCCAGGCCCGGGCGAACGCGGCGTCGTCGATGATGCCGACCTCGTCGTAACGGTCGAGAACCGCGCTGGCAGTCTCCTCGGAGACGCCTCGCCGGGCCAGCGCGGTGGCCAACTCGGCGCGGGTACGGGGCCGGACCGCGAGCTGCCGCAGGCAGATCTCCCGGGCCACCTCGGCCTCGTCCCGGGGCGTGGTGGCCGCCGGGCCGGCGTCGGCCCGCCCGATGGCACCGGGGCCCGGAGTGGATTCGTCGCCGGGCGTAGGGCGGCCTCGGCGCGGACGCGGTGTGGAGTCACCCGTGCGGGGCGGACTGGCATCCCAGCCCCGCCCCGTACGGGCGCGTCGTCCAGCCACGGATCTTCGATCAGAAGTCGACCGGCGGCAGCTCCGGGCCACCGGCGGCATCGCCCGCGCCGACCCCCACGCCGAGCTTCTCCAGGATCTTCTTCTCGATCTCGGCGGCCACGTCCGGGTTCTCCCGGAGGAACTCGCGGGCCTTCTCCTTGCCCTGGCCGAGCTGGTCGCCCTCGTAGGTGTACCAGGCGCCGGACTTCCGGATGATCGCCTGCTCGACGCCGACGTCGATCAGCGAACCCTCGCGGGAGATGCCCTTGCCGTACATGATGTCGAACTCGGCCTGCTTGAACGGAGAGGCGACCTTGTTCTTCACGACCTTGACCCGGGTGCGGTTACCGACCACGTCGGTGCCGTCCTTCAGGCTCTCGATGCGCCGCACGTCGAGCCGGACCGAGGCGTAGAACTTCAACGCCCGGCCACCCGTGGTGGTCTCGGGGCTGTTGTGCACCATGACCCCGTCCACGAAGTAGTTGTGGTTGCCATCTACCTCAATGTCGAACCGGTTCATCGAACGGGTCTTCGGCTTGACCCGCACATCGATGATCCGAGCCGGCACCGGCATGATCTCTGCCGGGACAAACTGCGGCTCGACGGCGCATTGGCCCCGGAAACGCGGCAGCAGCTTGGACTCCATCGCGGCCGGCACGTATGGAGCGATCAGTTCCTGGAACCTCGCTGACGCCTCGGTGGTGAAGATGATCGACGCCGTCTGACGTGCGCCCCGGGACACCAGCTTCACGGCCATGCCGTACGCGTCACGCAGATGCTCCACGAGACGGCTGCGGCTGCCTTCCGCCATCGCTTCGACACAGATCTCGATCCGGCCGGAGCCACCAGCGGTGCGCTCCTGCACCCCCTTCGACCGGAGCGTGAAGCAGCCATCGTCCATGTACCACACCGCGAGGGCCAGCGGAGTGAGCGCCTTAAGATAATCCCAGCTCAGGTGCTTCTTGCCGTCACCCAGGTAGACGGCACGACGCAACTCGTCAAGCTCGGGCAGCGGCGTGAAATCGACGAAAGCAGCACCTCGGGTGTCGGTACGCCGGGAGTGGCTGATGTTACCCAGCAGCGAGACCTTCCAGTCGAGGTAGTCGACCTGCTGCTCGCCGTGGCCGAGGCGGAAACGAACGCCGCTGCGATCCCGGCGGTTCGGCGACAGGGCCCCGTCACCCATCAGCGAACCGAGCACGACCTGCCACTGCTGCTCGCTGAGCCGCCGAGCCTCGGCGAGCATCACCCGGTCACCGGCGATCAGCTCGCCCGCCTCCCGCCAGCCGCCAGGCGTACGGACCAGGTGGTTGGCGGTGGCGGCGAACTGGGCGCGACCGTTTCCGCCCGACTTGGCGACAGTGAACTGGAGGAACTGTTGCGCCGGGCCGTTGTTGAACCAGTTGGTGATTCGTTTCGGCTCCACCCGGTCGGTGTCCGGGTTGTAGGAGAGAACCTCGACGTCCAGCCGCTGGTTGACGATCTTGCCGATCTTCTCCTGCGTGCCGTCGGCGAGAGTGACCCTGGTCGAGTACGACATGCACCCGAACATGACGCCGATCTTTTCGCGGAGCTGGTTGATGAAGATCGCGGTGGTGCCGGTGTTGTTGAGCACACCGGTGATCTTCCGCAGCGCCTGGCTCATCAGCCGGGCCTGCAGACCCACGTGGCTGTCGCCCATCTCACCCTCGATCTCGGCGCGCGGCACCAGCGCGGCGACCGAGTCGATCACGATGATGTCCAGCGCGCCGGAGCGGACCAGCATGTCCGCGATCTCCAGCGCCTGCTCACCGGTGTCCGGCTGGGAGACCAGCAGGGCGTCGGTGTCGACACCGAGAGCCTTGGCGTACTCCGGGTCGAGCGCGTGCTCGGCGTCGATGAAGGCGGCGATGCCGCCGTTGCGCTGGGCGTTGGCCACCGCGTGCAGGGCGACCGTGGTCTTACCGCTGCTCTCCGGGCCGTAGATCTCAATGACCCGCCCCCGGGGCAGGCCGCCCACGCCGAGGGCGACGTCGAGAGCGATGGAGCCGGTGGGGATGATCGCGGTCTGCACGACCGGCCGCTCCCCCAGCCGCATCACCGATCCCTTGCCGAACTGCTTGTCGATCTGAGCGAGAGCAAGGTCGAGCGCCTTCTCCCGGTCAGGCCCTGCCGCCATCGTTGCCACCCCTGCCTTCGCCGGCGTCTTTCCTGAGCTTCGCGTCACGCGACACACGCTAGGCGCTGGGTCCGACAGAAAACCAGCCGACCGGCCGTGGCCTGTGGACGAGCACCCCGCTGTGGACAATAGCCGAACAGGTGTACGAGTCGGCAAGAGACACGCGGAAGTAGCGAATCGACTGCTTAGCGTAGCCGGGTAGGTACCCGGTCGGGGTAGGCGGCGACCACCGCGCGCCACACCACGTGTGTCTGCTCACCGTCGGCGAGGGCCTGCTCGATGGTCCGCCCACCGAGGTGCGACAGCACCTGGTCGCTGGCGATACTGGCCGCGTAGCCCGGCCCGAACGTCTCCTCCAGTCGCGTCCAGAAGTCGGTCAGCCGCACTTTGCCCGATCCTCCTCGTCCGGTGCGCCCGGCCGCACCGGACGCAACGCTAGCGCCAGCAGCGGCGCCACCGCGACTGCGGCGAGCAGGGTCAGCACCGGATAGCCCGCCCACTGCATGACAAACCCGCTGGCCGCCCCGGCCAGTGCACCGGCCAGCCCCATCAGCAGGTCGGACAGGCCCTGGGCGTTGGGGCGTATCGCGTCGGGCACCGACTCCGACAGCAAGGTGGAGCCGGCCACCATGGTCGCCGACCAGCCCAGCCCGAGCAGCACCAGCCCGACGGTGAGCCGGGGGGTGTGGTGCCCGGCGGTGCCGGCGACCGCGCAAGCGGCGAGCAGCGTGCCGATCCCGCCGAGGATGACCGGACGCCGGCCGAGCCGGTCGGTCAGCCAGCCGACCAGCGGCGCCAACGCGTACATGCCGGCGATGTGCAGGCTGAGCACCAGGCCGACCACCGGGAGTACATCCTCGACGGCGTAGTGGTCCCGCAGGTGCACCGGGGTCATCGCCATCACCGCCACCATCACCAGGTGGCCGACCGCCACGGCGGCGATGCCGAGCCGGGCGGCGGGCTGGGTGCGTACCACCGGCCAGGCGGCGCGCAGGCCCGCGCCGTGCCGGGCCGACGGCGCCGGTGTGGTGACCGGTTCGGTCGGTGGCGGACCGTCGGGTGACGTCGGGACGGCACCGGACTCCGCCGGGCGGGGGTCGGAGCCCGGGGGTTCGGCCTCGCCGGTGCTCCGGCGGGCGGCGCCGGTACGGGCCGCCGCGAGCCGGCGGGCGGTGAGCAGTGGGTCGGGCCGCAACCACAGCAGCAGTAGGCCGGCGGCCAGCAGGAACGCGACGGTGCTGAAGGCGAACGGGCCGGACAGTGGCGGCAGCCCGAAGCCGCCGCCGGTACGGTCGGCGAGCGCGGCGAAGTTCGGTGCGGACACCGCGCCGACGGTGGTGGCCCAGACGATCAGTGACAGTTGCCGGGCACGGCGGTCCGGCGCGGCGAGGTCGACCGCGGCGTAACGGGCCTGGAGGTTGGCTGCGGAGCCGCCACCGAACAGGAGCATGCCGACGAAGATCAGTGGGACCGACCCGGTCGCCGCGGCGAGCACGACCAGGGCTCCGCCCACGGCACCGACACCGTACGCGAAGGCCAGGCCGGGGCGGCGACCGTGCCGGGTGATGATCCGGGTGACCGGGACGGCGAGCAGCGCGCCGCCGACCACGGCGGCGCTGAGCACCAGGCCGGAGACCGCCGTGCCGGCGATCTCGGCGGCAAGCAGCCCGCCGACGGCGATGCCGATGGTCACCCCGACGCCGCCGATGATCTGGGTGGTGAAGAGCAGGCGCAGGGTACGCCGCTGGATCGGCGCGACGTCGGGCGGCGCGGGTGCCGTGGTGGTCAGGTCGGTGGTCAACGCGTTTCCTCGGCTTCCGTCACAGTCCCAGCCCGCGCCCGATGATTTCCTTCATGATCTCGGTGGTGCCGCCGTAGATGGTCTGCACCCGGCCGTCCAGCCAGGCCTTCGCGACCGGGTACTCCAGCATGAAGCCGTAGCCGCCGTGCAACTGTACGCAGCGGTCGGCGACCCGGTTCTGCAACTCCGTGGTCCACCACTTGGCCTTGGCCGCATCGGTCACCGACAACCGGCCGGCGTTGAACTCGGCGATGCAGTGGTTGAGGAAGGTGCGGGCGATGGTGACCTCGGTGTCCAGTTCGGCCAGGAGGAACCGGTTGTGCTGGAAGGTGCCGATCGGCCGGCCGAACGCCTCACGGGTACGGGCGTAGTCGAGGGTGAGCGCGAGCAGCCGCTCCGCGGCGGCGACGGCTCCGACGGCGATGCTCAGTCGCTCCCGGGGCAGGTTCGCGGTCAGGTGGTAGAAGCCGTGGTTCTCGGTACCGATGAGGTTCTCCACCGGCACCCGGCAGTCCTCGAAGAACAGTTCGGCGGTGTCGTTGGCCTTGAGTCCGACCTTGGCCAGCCGCCGCCCTCGGGTGAAGCCGGGGGTGCCGGTCTGCACCGCGATCAGGCTCACCCCGTGGGCGCCCCGGTCCGCGGTACGGGCGACCACGACCACCAGGTCGGCCTGCTCGCCGTTGGTGATGAAGGTCTTCTGTCCGTTGAGGACGAAGCTGTCGCCGTCGCGGACGGCGTTGGTGCGGATGCCGGCCAGGTCGGAGCCGGCACCCGGCTCGCTCATCGCGATGGCGGTGACCAGGTCGCCGGAGCAGAATCCGGGCAGCCAGCGCTGGCGTTGCGCGTCGGTGGTCAGGTCGGTGAGGTACGGCGCCACCACGTCGTTGTGCAGCCCGAAGCCGAGCCCGGAACAGCCGGCGGTGACGATCTCCTCGACCAGGACGGCGTTGTACCGGAAGTCCCGCTGACCACCACCGCCGTACGTCTCGTCGACGTCCGGGCCGAGCAGCCCGGCCGCGCCCGCCTTACGCCACACCTCGCGGTCGACGATCCCGTCGGCTTCCCAACGTTCGTGGTGCGGCACCGCCTCGCGGGCGAGGAACCGTCGGCACAGGTCACGGAAGTCCTCGTGGTCCGGCTCGTACAGATGCTGCTGCATGGCGGCCAGTGTGTCACCGGTGTGCCGGGGCCGCTGTCTCGTGACGAGCCGGTGGCGGCCAGCCAGAGCCGGGGCGGCGGCTCCGGGTCAGGGTGGCGGCGCCGACACTGACCGCCACCACTGCCCGGTGCCCACCACGCACCGAGGGCATCGCGGGTGTCCGCAGCCCTCAGGTGAGGGCACGTGCGGCGACGGTCAGGTCGGCGACCAGCCCCTCGTACGCCTTGTCCTGGTCGTCCGCGCGAAGCACGGCGGACGGGTGGATGGTGGCCAGCAGTTGGGCCGGCGGCGCGTCGGTGGTGTCCCCGGCGCTGTCCACCGGCACCTGTTGGAAGTCCTCCGGATGCTGAGCGGCGGCCGGCCAGGGCAGCAGCTCGCCGCGCTGGCGGGTGACCCGGAAGGTCGGACCGAGCAGCGCCTTCGCGGCGGTCGCTCCGAGCACCACGATGACCTGCGGGTGCAGTTGGGTGAACTCGGCGACCAGCCAGGGTCGGCAGGCGGTGATGTGCACCCGGTCCGGGGTCTGGTGGATGCGCCGCTTGCCGCGCAGTTCAAAACGGAAGTGCTTTACGGCATTGGTCAAATAGATGTGGCCGGGGTCGAGCCCCGCGTCGTCGACCGCCCGGCGCAGCAGCCGGCCTGCGGGGCCGACGAAGGGCAGCCCCTTCTGATCTTCCATGTCGCCGGGTTGCTCACCCACGAAGACCACCCTGGCGGTGGCGTCACCCCGGCCGAAGACGGTCTGCGAGGCTTCCCGGTACAGCTCACAGCCCTGACAACCGGCAGCGGCGGCGCGCAGTTCGTCGAGGGTGTCCGCCTGCGGCGGGATGAACTGCTGCGCCCCGGGCGCAATCTCAACCATGTCGCCCTTTCTACCCGCCCCACCCCCACCAACCACCCTCACCCCCGCACCCGCCGCGCTCTGCGCCTGCGCCTGCGCGATCTTGCACTTACGGTCGCCTTTTTATACCGCGATGACCGCTTAGTCCAGACGAAAAGTGCAAGATCGCGGGCGCATGGGGTGGGGGTGAGGGCGCATGGGGTGGGGTGAGGGCGCATGGGGTGGGGTGAGGGCGCATGGGGTGGGGTGAGGGTGCGTGGGGTGCGTGGGGTGCGTGGGAGCCGGGGGCGTGGGGGTGGTTAGGCGGTGAAGTGGGGGGGTGGGGTGGGGTGGGCGGCTTGGGTGAGGGTGTGGGTCAGGGGGTGGAGGTCCGGGTCGGTGAGGGCAGTGACGGTGATGCGCAGGGCGGGTGGGCTGGCGATGCGGAAGAGTGCGCCAGGAGCGGCCAGCCAGCCGGCGTCGCGCAGCACGGTGGAGGCGACGGTCTCGTCGGTCACCGGCAGCCACACGTTGAGCCCGCTACGGCCGTGCGCGGTCAGGCCGCGTTCGGCCAGGGTATCGACGAGGCCGCGTCGACGCCGTTCGTAGCTGTCGGCCGCCTGTTCGATCAGGGCCGTCACCGCCGGGTCGCGCCAGAGGGACAGCACCAGCCGCTGCGCCACGGTGGAGACCCAGCCGGTGCCGACCCGGGTACGGCCGGCCACCCGGGCCACCGTCGTCTCGTCCCCGGCCAGCACGGCCAGGCGCAGGTCGGGGCCGAAGGGTTTGCTCACCGAG
Organism: Micromonospora sp. NPDC051196; assembly: GCF_040682415.1. Lineage (NCBI taxonomy): Bacteria > Bacillati > Actinomycetota > Actinomycetes > Micromonosporales > Micromonosporaceae > Micromonospora > Micromonospora sp. NPDC051196. The sequence goes on along the minus strand of NZ_JBFBAY010000001.1, from coordinate 1,026,001 downwards.
CGGACGAAGGCCCAGTGGGCGGTCGCCCCGGCGAGCGGGTGCAGCGGTACGCGGGCGAGTTCGGCGGCGTGGTCGTCCTCGATCAGCAGCACGTCGGCGCGACCGGCGAGCAGGGCACGCAGGTCGGCGGCGCGCTCGGCGGAGACGGCGGCACCGGTGGGATTCTGGGCGCGACTGGTCACGATGAGCGCTCGGGCCCCGGCGGCGATCGCGGCGGCCACGCCCGCGACCAGTGGGCCGTCGTCGTCGAGCGGTACGCCGATCGGACGCAGTCCGAGGGCGGCGATGAGGTCGAGTTGGTTGGCCCAGCCAGGGTCCTCCACCGCGACCGCGTCACCGGGACGCAGCCAGGTGGTGAGGAGTCGTTCGATGCCGTCGAGCGCACCGCTGCTGAGGGTCAGTTCGGTGGCGGGCACGCCGTCGGCGGCGAGTCGTTGGCGCGCCGCCTCGGCGAATTCGGGCAGCGTTCCGGCGTCGGAGTAGCTGATCGCCGGGCCGATGGTGTCGGCGAGCGCGGCGAGGTGTGGGCCGAGCGGCGGCAACAACCGCGCGTCGGGTTCGCCTCGGGACAGGTCGCGCAGCCCGGCGGCGGGTGGTGGGCGTAGTGCGGCCCGGCGGGCGGCGACCGGCGGGCGGGGGCGTACCCGGGTGCCGTGCCGACCGGCGGTGACGATGAGTCCACGTTGGCGCAGTTCGGCGTAGGCGCGGGAGACGGTGGCCGGGCTGACGGCCAGTTCGGCGGCGAGGGCCCGTACCGGAGGGAGCGGATCGCCGGGAGCGAGGGTGGCGTGGCGGATGCCGGACTCGATGCTGGCGGAAATCTCGGCGGCTGTCGCACCGGTCACCTGATATCGTGCTGACACAAATTCAGTATTGTACTAGAACAAAGGTGGGAGCATGTACGCGCAGACCGCCCGAACCACCGCCAGCCGCTCCCGGGAGCGGATGAGCTACGACCGGGCCGCCGCCCACGCCGTGCTCGACGAGGCATATCACTGCGCGCTCGGGTTCACCGTGGACGGGGAGCCCCGCGTGCTGCCCACCCTGCACGTACGCCTCGGTGACACGCTCTACCTGCACGGCTCCACCGGCAGCCGGCCGCTGCTGGCCGCCCGGGGCGACGGGTTGCCGGTCTGCGTGGCGGTCACCCTGCTCGACGGCCTGGTCTACGCCCGCTCGCAGTTCCACCACAGCGCCAACTACCGGTCGGTCGTCGCGCACGGCACCGCCCGGTTGGTCACCGACGGCACCGAGAAGGCCGACGTGCTGACCGCCCTGGTCGAGAAGGTCGGCGCCGGTCGCGCGGCGGACAGTCGCCCACCGAACCGGCGAGAGTTGGCCGAGACCGCGGTGCTGGCACTGCCGTTGACCGAGGTTTCGGTACGTGCCCGCGCCGGTGGCGTCGTCGACGAGCCGGCCGACTACGCGCTGCCGCACTGGGCCGGGGTGGTTCCGCTGCGGTTGACCGCCGGCCTGCCCGAGCCGGACGCCGGGGTCGCCGTGCCCGTGCCGGACTACCTGCGGCCGGCCCGCACGGCATGGCACGAGCCGGTGGCCCTGCGCGGCGAACACGTGCTGCTGGAACCACTGGACCTGGCCCACGCCGACGACCTGTTCGCCGCGACCGCCGACCCGCAGGTGTGGCAGCATCTCGGCGCACGTCAGCCGGTCGCCGTCGACGAACTGACGGCCGCCATCCGCGCCTATCTGGCGGCCGGGCGGCGCGGCGAGCAGGTGCCGTGGGTGCAGCGCTGCGCGGTGACCGGTGCGGTGGTCGGCACCACCTCGTACTACGAGATCGATCCCGAACGGCGGTCGGTGGCCATCGGGCACACCATCCTCGGCCGGCCGTGGTGGCGTACCGGAATCAACACCGAGGCCAAGCTCCTGCTGCTGGACCGGGCCTTCGGCGAGTTGGGGGCGGTACGGGTGGTCTGGCACACCGACATCCGCAACGAGCGTTCCCAGCGCGCCATCGAACGACTCGGCGCGACCCGGGAGGGCGTGCTGCGCAAGCACCGACTCCGCCCGGACGGCTCGTGGCGGGACACCGTGCAGTATTCGATGACCGTCGAAGAGTGGCCGAACGCACAGGTCAGGCTGCGGGAAAGGCTTCGCGCGGAGGCACCGTCGGCCTGATGATGTCCAGCGTGCTGGGGATCACCGACATCTGGACGTACGTGCTGGGCACCGTGGCCATCGTGCTGCTGCCCGGGCCCAACTCGCTGTTCGTGCTCTCCACCGCCGCGCGACGCGGGGTGGGCGCCGGTTACCGGGCCGCGAGTGGGGTGTTCGTCGGCGACGGCGTGCTGATGTTCCTCTCCGCTGCCGGGGTGGCGTCGCTGCTCAAGGCGTACCCGCCGATCTTCCTCGTGATCAAGTACGCGGGTGCGGCGTACCTGGGCTATGTCGGGTTGACCATGCTGCTCGCGGCCTGGCGGCGCTGGCGGGACCGCAACGACCCGGCCACCCCGCGGCTGATCGACGCCGCGCAGCCGGCGGAGATGCGCAGTCCGTTCCGCAAGGCGTTGGTGATCAGCCTGCTCAACCCGAAGGCGATCCTGTTCTTCGTCTCGTTCTTCATCCAGTTCGTCGACCCGACCTACCCCTGGCCGGCGTTGTCGTTCCTGCTGCTCGGCCTGATCGCCCAGGTGACCAGCGCGCTCTACCTGACCGCGTTGATCTTCGCGGGCACCTTCCTGGCCGCCCAGTTCCGGCAGCGCCGCCGGCTGGCCGCCGGCGCCACCACCGCCGTCGGCGCGCTCTTCCTCGGCTTCGGCCTCAAGCTCGCCCAGGGCTGAGGTGCAAGGAAGGGCCCCTGTTAACGCCTCGCGTATAGCAGGGCCCCCTGTTGACCACACTGGCGCTCAGGTGCCGTCGCCGCCGGTACCGGCACCACCCGCCGTGCCGCCCAGGCCGTAGCCGGGCGGGATCGGCTCGTCGGGCGGGCGGCTGACGTGGGCGGACTCGCTGATGTTGGCCGACCAGTCGGCGTGCGCCGCGGCGGCGGCATGCCGGTTGATGGTCTCGCGTAGCCAGCCGTCGACCGTGGAGATCCAGTCTCGCTGGTCGGCACCGACATGCCAGATCCGGAACCGGCTGATGCTGGTGTGGGTGATGCCGGCCAGCGCCAACCGGCGATCGCACCAGAAGATCACCTCAAGGCCGGCGGAGTTGGTCACGAAGATCACCTCTAGTTCGGTGATCGGCCCGGCGTAGAGCGGGCCGACCCAGAAACCCCACCGCTGGTGCAGGGACAAGGTCTGCGCCACCCCGGGCAGCCGACCGTCGACCAGCCCGGACTGGCGGGCACTGAAGCCGAGGGTGTCCAGCGCCGCAAGGATGTGCTGCTGGGTGGGCAGCGGGTGGACGAAGACCGGCACCATCGCGCCCTGGTCCACCGCCGGTTCGATCGCCACCTCGGTACGCAGCCCCATCCGCAGGCTGAGCAGCGGTACGCCCTCCAGCGTGGTCACCGGGGTTTCCCAGGGCAGCGGGAACTCGAACGGGATCGACCGGGCCCGACCCGCCGGGAGGACCAGGGCATCGGAGATCTGCGCCTGGTGGAACTGCACCAACCGACGCGGTGCCTCCGGGTCGTCCGGCTCGACCGTGCTGACCAGGCCGAGCCGGACGTGGTAGACCGGCACGTCGACGGAGCCGGCGATCAGGTTCACCCGCCCCGGCAGCCGTAGGCCGGGGCGGGTGCTCGGATTGGCCAACGCGGTCTGCACCGTCAGGCCCGTACCGCCCGGTGACACCCCCGTCAGCCGCATCCGTGTCGCTCCTACCTCAACCGACGCACCGCGCGCGGTATCGGGTCGGTCTCGTCGTCGAACTCCCCGATGACCTCCTCCAGCAGGTCTTCCAGGGCGACGAAGCCGACCGGCCGGGTCGGACCGGCACCGTTGCGGACCATGGCCAACTGGGACTGGCGGGCCCGCATCACGGCCACCGCCTCGGTCACCGTCGCCGTGTCGGGCAGCGTGATCGCATCGTTCATGAGATCCGCCGCGGTGGCGTTGGGCCGGACGGCCGCAGCCCGCACCGCTTCCCGTACGTGCACCAGGCCGCAGACGTCACCGGCGGCGTCCAGCACCGCCAGCCGCGACCGGCCGCTGTCCCGGCTGACCTGCTCGATCCGCTCGACCGGGTCGTCGCGGCGGACCGTCACCATCCGGTCGAACGGCTCCATCACCTGAGCCACCGTGGTCCCCTGCAACTCCAGCATGCTGGTCAGCAACTCGTGCTGGGCGGCACCGAGCAGGCCGTGCTCACGGGACTGCTCCAGCAGCATCCGCAGCTCGTCCGGGCCGTGCACCTGAGCGAGCTGGTCCTGCGGGTTGACCTTCACCAGACGCAGCATCGCGTTGGCCACCGCGTTGAGCGACGACAGCACCGGCCGGGCCACCCGGGCGAAGGCCCGGAACGGCAGGGCCAGCAGCAGCGCGGACCGCTCCGGATGGGTGATCGCCCAGGACTTCGGCGCCATCTCGCCGACCACCAGGTGCAGGAAGGTGACCAGGCTCAGCGCGAAGATCAGCGCGATCACGTGGCTGGCGCCGGAGGGCAGCCCGACGGCGTGCAGCAACGGCCCCAGCAACCGTTCGATCGCCGGCTCGGCCAGGGCACCGAGGCCCAGCGTGCACAGCGTGATGCCCAGTTGCGCGCCGGCCAGCATCAGCGACAGCTCGCGTACGCCGTCGAGGGCTGCCCGGGCCGCCCGGCCACCGCCGGCCGCCGCCTGCTCCAGGCGGTACCGCTTGCTCGCCACCAGCGCGAACTCGGCGGCGACGAAGAAACCGTTGAGCGCGAGCAGGACCACCGAGGTGATCAGCGCGAATCCGGTGCTCACGCGGTCACCCCCTCACGCCCGCCGGCGAGCTGAAGGCGAACCGAGTCGGCCACGTGCCGGTCGACCGCGAGCACCTCGACCAGGGCACGCGGGGAGACCTCGGCGTTGTCGCCGTCGGCCGGCAGGTTGATCTCCAAACGGTCGCCGACCTCGGGCACCCGGCCAAGTTCCCGCATGACCAGACCGGAGAGAGTGTCGTACTCGGGATGTTCGGGCAACGCGATGCCCGTGCTGTCGGCGACCTCGTCGATGCGCCAGCGCGCCGGTACCACCCAGGAACCGTCGTCCTGCCGGGCCGGGGCCCGCTCCGGCGGGTCGTCCTCGTCACGGATCGGGCCGACCAGTTCCTCGGCGATGTCCTCCAGCGTGATCACGCCGGCGAAGCCGCCGTACTCGTCGACCACGCAGGCCAACTGCCGGTGCCCGGAGCGCAGCCGGTCCAGGACCGTGGGCAGGGGCAGCGTCTCGGGCACCAACAACGGTGGTACGGCCACCGTGCCGACCGGCGTGGTGGCGCGCTGTGCCGGGGGCACCCGGAGCACGTCGGAGATGCCGACCACGCCGACCAGGTCGTCCACGCCCTCGGCACCGCGCACCGGGAACCGGGAACGGCCGGTGTCGAGCAGTTCGACCACCCGGCTGATCATCTCGTCGGCGCGTACGGCGTGCACGTCGACCCGGGGCACCATGACCTCGCCGGCGGTCAGCTGACGGAAGTCGAGCCCTCGGTCGAGCAGTTCGGACATCTCGGCATCAAGGTGCCCTTCCATGCGGGACTCGGCGATGATCTGTTCCAGGTCCTCCGGGGTGGCACCGCTGGGCAGCTCCTCGATCGGCTCGATACCGACCCGCCGCAGCAGCCGCACCGCTGCCCGGTCGAACAGCTTGATCAGCGGGCCGGCCAGCGCCATGTAGAACAGGGTGGACCGGGCCAGTGCCCGGGCCACCGGCTCGGGGCGGGCGATGGCCAGGTTCTTCGGGGCCAGCTCACCCACCACCATCTGCACCACGGTGGCGATGAGCAGGGCCAGCACGACGGACAGCGGCAGCGTGACGCCGGTGGAGACGCCGGCCACGCCGAGCAGTTCGGCCAGGCCGGCACCGAGGTACGGCTCGGCGACGTAACCGACCAGCAGGGCGGTGACGGTGATGCCGAGCTGGGCGCCGGAGAGCATGAACGACAGCCGCGCGGTCACCTCCAGGGCTCGGGCGGAGGCCTGGTCACCCTCGGCGGCGCGTTGCTTGAGCTTGCCGCGGTCCACGGCGACATAGCCGAATTCCTGCGCGACGAAATAACCCGTCGCGACGGTCAGAACGATGATCAGGAGAAGACCGACGAGGATCAACACGGGAGGCTCAGGGCTCCCGGGGTCGTCGGGTCATGTGGATGCCGGGGCTTACCCGGCTGGCTACTGCTGCCCTCCTGGGCAGAAGAGTCGATCATGCGGTCATTCTACCGGCCCGGTCGGCCCCGTCGCTGAGGCTGAGCGACGAGCGCGTCGGCGGTGTGGGACACCGCACCGGGCCGCCACTGGGCTGGTGTAACGGAGGTACCAGCGTCATCAGCAGACCCTTCGGTCACCTCAGCGGTCGGCCAGTTCGTCGGCGTCGAGCAGATCCCGATTCAGGCGCCCGCTACGGTAGGCGGCCCGGCCGATCATCTGGGCGGCGACCGGCGCGGTGGCCAACTGAAAGACGCCGACCAGCGCGACCATGCCGAGATCGGCGGGGGTACGCAGCCGCAGGGCCACCCCGAGCAGCAGGAGCAGCACGCCAAGCACCTGGGGCTTGGTGGCGGCGTGCATCCGGCTCAGGGTGTCCGGGAACCGCAGCACCCCGATGGCGGCGGCCAGGCTCAGCAGTGCGCCGGCGACCAGACTGGCGGCACCGAGCCAGTCGGCCACGTCGGCCGCGGTGACCGACCAGTCGACGGCCACCCCCGGCCCGGCCACCGCCGGCGCGCTCTCGACCGGCCCGGTGTCGACCGGCACGGACCCGACGGTTGGCGTCACGGCTGGTCCCGGACGGCGAACCGGACCAGGGCCACCGAGCCGACGAAGCCGAGCATGCCGAGCACCACCAGCACGGGCAGCGTGCTGGCGTGCCGGTTGAGCGCCGCCTCGGCGCCCACGGCACCGACCATCGTGGCGAGCAGCATGTCGGCGGCGACCACCCGATCCAACAGCGACGGCCCCCGGTAGAGCCGGACGAGGGCGAGCAGGGCGGTCGCCGACAGCAGACCGGCGATCGCCAGGACGAGGACGAAGTTCACGAGGACTCCTTGTCGACGGGAACGGAGCGCACCTGGCGCAGCTCGGCCTCCGAGCCGACCGCCGCGACGATCCGTCGTTCCACGATGCGAATCTGCTTACGGGCGGCGGCGAGGTCCGCTGGGCCGTGCACGTCGAGGACGTGCACGTAGAGGACCGCGGCCTCCCGATCCGTCTCCACGATCAAGGTGCCCGGGACGAGGGACAGCACCTCGGCGGTGAGCGCCAGGTTGAGGTCGGTGGGCACCTGCAACCGGACCGCCACGATGGCCGACCGTGGGACGTAACCGGGCTGCACCGCGATCCGGGCCACGTGCAGGCTGGCCCGGACCAGTTCGGCGACGAACCGCACCCCGAACACCACCAGCCCGCGCAGCCGCAGACGACCGCCGAAGGTCACCGGTGGCAGTGGGAAGAACAGCAGCACGCCGGCGGCCACCAGCAGCCCACCGAGCAGGTTCCCCCAACTGAAGTCGCCCCAGAACAGGTTCCAGACCAGCACCAGCCAGCCCACCGCGATCAGTCGGTCACGTCGGCGACCCAGGCGGGTCCGCACGCCCTGCGGCGGCGTCCCGTCCGGGCCCGGCCCGGTCACGGCGACCCACCCGGCAGGACGGCGTGGATGTACGGGGTCCGTTCCCGCAGGTCGACCGCCGCGCCCGTGGTCACCTCGAACAGCGGTCCCGCTATCACGGTCAGGGCCACCCCGAGGACCACCAGCGCCGTGGTGGCACCGACCGTCAACCCCGGCAGCGGTGCGCTCGGGTTGACGGTCTCGCAGGGCGCCCGCCAGAACGCCATGCTCCACACCCGGCTGGCCACGTAGAGGGTGAGCAGGCTGGTCACCGTGCCGACCGCCACCAGCGTCCAGGGCAGCACACCCCCGACGGCCACACCGGCCTGGAGCAGCCCGAGTTTGCCGAGGAACCCGGAGAACGGCGGGATGCCGGCGAGGTTCATGGCCGAGACGAAGAAGAGCAACCCGAGCAGGGGTGCCACCCGGGCCAGCCCGCCGAGCCGGCGCAGGTCGGTGCTGCCGGTGCGTTGCTCCACCAGGCCGGCGACCAGGAAGAGGGTGGTCTGGATGGTGATGTGGTGGACCACGTAGAAGATCGCGCCGACGAGACCAGCCACCGTGCTGAGCCCGACCCCGAAGATCATGTAGCCGATGTGGCTGACCAGCGTGAACGAGAACAGTCGCTTCATGTCCGACTGGGCCACCGCGCCGAGGATGCCGACCAGCATGGTCAACCCGGCCACCACCAGCAGCAGCGTGCCGGCCTGCTCGCCGGGGAAGAGGAGGGTCTGGGTCCGGATGATCGCGTACACGCCGACCTTGGTGAGCAGGCCGGCGAAGACGGCGGTGACCGGGGCCGGGGCGGTCGGGTAGCTGTCGGGCAGCCAGGCCGACAGCGGGAAGACCGCCGCCTTGATGCCGAAGGCCAGCAGCAGCATCAGCTGCAGGCTCAGCCGTACGCCGTCGGGCAGCGCGTCCAGTCGGGCGGCGAGGTGAGCGAGGTTGAGGGTGCCGGTAGCCGCGTAGATCAGGCCCACCGAGATCAGGAAGATCATCGAGGCCAGTACGTTGACCACCACGTACGTCGAGCCGGTGCGGATGCGCAGCCGGGTGCCGTTCAGGGTGATCAGGACGAAACTCGCGGCGAGCAGCATCTCGAAGCCGACGTACAGGTTGAAGAGGTCACCGGCGAGGAAGGCGTTGGTCACGCCGGCGGTCAGCACCAGATAGGTGGGGTGGAAGATGGCCAGCGGTGCGCTCTCGCCGGTCTCTGCCTGACCCTGACCGATCGAGTAGAGCAGCACGCAGAGGGTCACCGCCGAGGAGACCACCAGCATCAGCGCGGCCAGTTGGTCGGCGACCAGCACGATGCCCACCGGTGCCGGCCAGGCACCGATCTCGACGACCAGTGGCCCGTGCTGGTACGAGCGCACCAACAGCAGCACCGCCACCAGCAGGGTGGCGCTCAGGCAGCTGACGCTGACCACCCGCTGCGGCAACGGCCGGTTCGCCAGCAGCAGCGTCAGCGCCGCACCCAGCAACGGCAGCAGCACCGGCAGCGGTACGAGCGCGGTCATCGCCCGCTCCGGCCCGGACCTGGCACGTACCGGCTCATCCCGGTCCCTCCCCGCGTCGCCCGGGTGCCGGCGCGTCGAGTTGCTCGGGGTCCAACTCCGGCGGTTCCTCGCCGAAGTCGACGGCCGAGACCTCCTTACGCGCCGCGCGGCGCATGATCCGCTGGTCCTCGATGTCGTCCGGCACCTCGTCGTCGCCGTCCAGGTACCAGCTGCGGTAGCTGATGGCCAGCAGGAACGCGGTGAACCCGAAGGTGATCACGATGGCGGTGAGCACCATGGCCTGTGGCAGGGGGTCGCTCATCGACGCCGGCTCGGTGACCCCGACCACCGGCGCCCCGCCGGGTCGACCACCGAAGATGATCAGCAGGTTGATCCCGTTGCTGATCAGGATGACGCCGAGCAGGATCCGGCTCAGGCTGCGCTCCAACAGCAGGGTCACACCGCAACCCACGAGCATCCCGATGGCGACGAAGGACACCAGGTTGGCACCGGTACCGCTCACCTGCGCCCTCCCTCGGGTTCGACGGCGAGTCCACCCTCGGGACCACCGTCGGCCTCGATGTTCCGGTCGACCTCGGCGCCGAGGCTGCGCAGCACGTCCAGCGCCAACCCGATCACCACCAGGTAGACCCCGACGTCGAAGAAGATCGAGGTGACCAGATAGAAGTCACCGACCAGCGGCAGCCAGAAGTCGACCTTGGCGCTCTCCAGCGCGGCACCACCGGCCAGCAGGGAGACCATCGCGCCACCGACCGCCATGGCCAACCCGGCACCGAGCACCGTGCCGGCGCCGACCGGTGCGGCCTCGGCCAACTCGTACCGGCCACCGGCGAGATACCGCATGGTCAGCGCCAGGCTGGCGACCAGCCCGCCGGCGAAGCCGCCGCCGGGCGCGTTGTGGCCGGAGAACAGCAGGTAGAACGAGAACAGCACGGCGGTATGGAAGATCAGCCGGGTGATCACTTCCAGCACCAGCGACCGGTTGCGCTCGTGCAGGGTGGCGCCGCCGCGCAGCCAGACCGGACGACCGGCGACGACCTCGCCCCGGTCGACGTCCAGCCGACGCGGCCGAGGGCCGGTGCGGGACCGTTGGAAGACCAGGCTGGCCACCCCGGTGGCGGCGACCACCAGCACGGTCAACTCGCCCAGGGTGTCCCAGGCGCGGATGTCGACCAGCGTCACGTTGACGACGTTGCGGCCGTGCCCACGTTCGACGGCGAGTTCGGGGTAGTCCAGCGAGATGCTGCGCGCGTGCCGGGCGGTGGCGGCGGCGACAGCCAGTCCGGCGATGGTCAGCCCCACGATCGTCCCGATCGCCCGCCGGATCCAACGGCTGCTCCACAGCGGTCGGACCGAGAACCGTTTCGGCAGGCGACGCAGCACCAGCACGAAGACCGCGATCGTCACGGTCTCCACCAGGAACTGCGTCAGCGCGAGATCCGGTGCGCCGTGCAGCACGAAGAGCATCGCGGTGCCGTAGCCGGTCATGCCGACCAGCAGCATCGCGGTCAGCCGGCGGCGGGCACCCACGGCGAGCAGCGCGGCCACGCTGATCACCAGCAGCACCACCGGCTGCACGGGGGTCGTCCACACCGCGATCGGGTGCTCCCAGGGCCGGATCACCAGCAGCACACCGCCGGGTACGGCGGCCAACACGAGCAGGATCAGACCGAGGTACTGCGGCAGCGAACCCCGCTGGGTGACGCTGGTGACGTCCACGGCGACCCGGTCGAAGCGATGGGTGATCCACTCGTAGCCCTGGGGCCCGGTGACCGGTGCACGTAGCCGGGCCAGCGCGGGGGCCAGCGGACGGCGCGACACGAACAGCACCGCCCCGCCGGCCAGGGCCAGCGCGGAGAGCCCGAGCGCCAGGTTGGGACCGGGCCACAACGCCAGGTGCGCGTGGACGGGTCCGAGGCTTTCGGCGTACGGCCGCAACAGGTGGTCGACCTGACCCGCCGCCGAGCCGGCGACGAGCCCGACCACGGCCAACGCGGCCGGCGGCAGCAGCATCGCCGGTGGGATCCGCCGCAGCCTGGTCGGGGCCGTTCCCGGGCGGGTGCCGAAGGCGCCCCAGAGGAACCGGAGACTGTAGGCGACCGTGAGCACGGTGCCGACGACCAGCACCGTCAGGACCACCGGTCGATCGGTGAAGGCGGCGAACACCGCCTCCTTGGCGACGAAGCCGAGCAACGGTGGTACGCCGGCCATCGACGCGGCGGCGAGCACGGCGACGCCGGCCAGCACCGGAGCGCCGCGCCCCAGTCCAGACAGCTTCCGCAGGTCCCGAGTGCCGGCGCCATGGTCGATCACGCCGACCACGAGGAACAGCGCCGCCTTGAACAGGGCGTGCGCGGCCAGCATCGCCACGCCGGCCAGCGCGGCATCCGCGGTGCCCACGCCGACCGCCACCGCGAGCAGGCCGAGTTGACTGACCGTGCCGTACGCGAGCAGCAGTTTCAGGTCGGTCTGTCGCAGCGCCGCCCAGCCGCCCATGACCATGGTGGCCAGACCGGCGACCAGCACCACCGGACGCCACGGCCCGACCCCGGCCAGCACCGGGGCCAGCAGGCCGAGCAGGTAGATGCCGGCCTTCACCATCGCCGCGGCGTGCAGGTACGCGCTCACCGGCGTCGGCGCCGCCATCGCCACCGGCAGCCACGAGGTGAACGGCAGCAGCGCCGACTTGGACAGCGCCCCGAGCAGGATCAGCAGCACCGCGATCACCAGGTACGAGCCGCCGGGCAACGGGCGCTCGGCGAGTTCGGACCACCGGTAGGTGCCGGCGTGGTGGCCGAGCATGATGAACCCGACCAGCATGGCCAGGCCGCCGAGCGTGGTCACGATCAACGCCTGGCCGGCCGCCCAGCGGGCGGAACGCCGCTCGGTGCTGTGCCCGATCAGCAGGTACGAGAAGACGGTGGTCAACTCCCAGCAGACGTAGAGCAGCAGCAGGTCGTCGGCGAGGACGAGCCCGAGCATCGCCCCGGCGAATCCGACCATGACGCCGGCGTACTGGGCCGTGCCGACGGCGTCGGGTGGCAGGTAGCGTGCGCTGTAGACCAGCACCAGCGCGCCGACGCCACCGACCAGCAGCGTCATCAGCCAGGACAGGGTGGTCATCCGAAACGCCAGGTCCAGGCCCAGTTGCGGGATCCATGGGTACGTCTCGACCACCGCGCCGCCGTGGGCCACGTCCGGCGTACGCGCCAGTGCCCAACCGAACGCGGCGGCGGGCGCCAGGGCCAGCGGATAGCAGGCGCGCGGACCCCACCGGCGAACCAGTAGCGGCGCCACGATGGCCGCCGCGAGGTGCAGGGTCAGCAGTACGAGCACGCGCGCTCCCGGTCGAGGTGGGGCAGCGGCGCCCGTTTCGCGTGCCTGGCGCCTAAGAGCGATCAGACGACAATTCGGCGCTCAATGGGCGGTTTTGCCGAAAAAACCCCATATTCGCCTTTGTTGCGACAGGCCACCATCACGATGCGTGCAGGGGATTCCGCGAAGCCCGGCCCGGTCGGTCGCCGACCAGCGGCGCCCGGGTCACCGGTGAGACGGGCGGGGTGCCGGCGGGAGCGGGTCGCGTCCGGGGCGGACCTCCACCATCAGATCCGGTCGGCCGATCCGCCGGGCCGCCTTGTTGACCAGCCGCTGGGTGGCAGCCAGGGAGCGCACGGACAGCAGTTGGCCCCGGCTCTCCCGACGCAGGACGAAGTAGTGCACGGCGACGCGCACCTGTGCGCGATCGGCCGCGCTGGCCTGCGCGGTGACGGCGACCAGCTCCCGCAGGCAACTGGCGAGTCGTTCGGCCAACTCGAGGTCGGGGCCGTGCAGGCCGGCGCGCAGAGCGACGACACGACTGTCGACCTTGCGGATCAGAACGTCGGTGCCGGATCCTGGGCCCCGCTGCTCGACGGCCATCCGACCTCCTCCACCGCTCGCCACACCGCGGGTGAAGTTACTTTATGTTGCCTGCCACAAGCAAGCAGTTAAGTAAGACTTAACGGATTGAACGCTCAAACAGGCAAGAGCAGCTTAATAAGCCTATAACCCCCTGCCGGACGTCGGCGGGTGTCGGTGCCGCGATGCAGGATGGGCTCGTGGCGGATTCCAGCACAGCGGCGGCGGGCGACCCGGCGCTCTCCCAGTTCGGTGCGGCGACTCGGGAGTGGTTCGACGCCGCCTTCGAGGCACCGACGGCAGCCCAGGTCGGGGCCTGGACGGCGGTCGCCGCCGGGCGCAACGCCCTCGTCGTGGCGCCGACCGGCTCCGGCAAGACCCTCGCCGCGTTCCTCTGGTCACTCGACCGGCTGGCCCGCGACCCCGCCCCGGCCGATCCTCGGCACCGGTGCCGGGTGCTCTACGTCAGCCCCCTCAAGGCGCTCGCGGTCGACGTCGAACGAAATCTACGCGCCCCGCTGGCCGGCATCCGGCAGGCCGCCAGCCGGCTCGGGCTGCCCCCGCCGGAGATCACCGTCGGCATGCGTACCGGTGACACCCCGGCCGACGAGCGCCGGGCCTTCGCCCGTACCCCACCGGACATCCTCATCACCACCCCGGAGTCGTTGTTCCTGCTGCTGACCTCCGCCGCGCGCGACTCGCTGCGCGGCGTCGAGACGGTGATCCTCGACGAGGTGCACGCGGTGGCCGGCACGAAACGCGGCGCCCACCTGGCGCTCTCCCTGGAGCGGCTCGACGAGTTGCTGCCCGCACCGGCGCAGCGGATCGGGCTCTCCGCGACGGTCCGGCCCGTCGAGGAGTGCGCCCGGTTCCTCGGCGGCGCCCGACCGGTCGAGGTGGTCGCCCCGGTCACCGCCAAGACGATCGAGGTCAGCGTCCAGGTGCCGGTGGAGGACATGACCCGCCTCGACGAACAGCCGGCACCCGAGGACGATCTCGGCGGGCCACGCACCGCGTCGATCTGGCCGGCCCTGGAGGAGCGGGTGTACGCCCTGATCCGGGCGCACCGTTCGACCATCGTGTTCACCAACTCCCGCCGCAGCGCCGAACGGCTCTGCGCCCGACTCAACGAACTCGCCGCCGAACAGGCGGCGGACGAGCCGCCAGTGGCACCGGCGGCCGGCACCAGCCGCACACCCGCGCAGATGATGGCCCAGGCCGGCGCGGTGGGCGGCGCCCCGGCGGTGATCGCCCGGGCGCATCACGGCAGCGTCTCCCGGGAGGAACGCCAGCACATCGAGGAGTCGCTCAAGGCAGGTCAGTTGCCCGCCGTGGTCGCCACCTCCAGCCTCGAACTCGGCATCGACATGGGCTCGGTCGACCTGGTGGTGCAGATCGAGGCACCGCCGAGCGTGGCCGCCGGCCTGCAACGCGTCGGCCGGGCCGGGCACCAGGTCGGCGCGGTGTCGCGCGGGGTGGTGCTGCCCAAGCACCGTGGCGACCTGCTCTCCTGTGCGGTGGTCGCCGAGCGGATGAGCGAGGCCACGATCGAGGAGTTGCACCATCCCCGCAACCCGCTGGACGTGCTCGCCCAGCAGATCGTCGCGATGGTCGCGCTGGACCAGTGGCGGGTCGGGGACCTGGCGGCGGTGGTCCGCCGGGCGGCAAGCTTCGCCGAGTTGCCCGACTCGGCCCTGCACGCCGTACTGGACATGCTCTCCGGGCGTTATCCGTCGACCGCCTTCGCGGAGCTGCGGCCAAGATTGGTCTGGGATCGCGCCACCGACGTGCTGACCGGCCGTCCGGGTGCGCAGCGGCTCGCGGTGACCAGCGGCGGCACCATTCCGGATCGGGGCCTCTTCGGCGTCTTCCTGGCCGGCGCGCAACGCGCCGCCCGGGTCGGCGAGCTGGACGAGGAGATGGTCTACGAGTCCCGGGTCGGCGACATCTTCCTGCTCGGCTCCTCCTCCTGGCGGATCGAGGAGATCACCCCGGATCGGGTGCTGGTCTCCCCCGCACCCGGCCAGGCGGCCAAGATGCCGTTCTGGAAGGGCGACCAGCCGGGGCGCCCGGTGGAGCTGGGCCGGGCGATCGGGGCCCGGATCCGGGCGCTGCTGCGCCACGGCGACGCGGAGGCCACCGCCACGCTACGCGCTGCCGGGTTGGACGACTGGGCCGCCGGGAACCTGATGGCGTACCTGCGTGAGCAGCAGGCCGCTACCCGCGCGCTGCCGGACGACCGGACGGTGGTGGTCGAGCGGTTCCGCGACGAGCTGGGCGACTGGCGGCTGGCCGTGCACAGCGTGCTCGGTGCCCGGGTGAACGCGCCCTGGGCGCTGGCCATCGGCCGTCGACTGGCCGAACGCCACGGACTGGACGCGCAGGTGCTGCCCTCCGACGACGGCATCGTCGTACGCCTGCCGGACACCGCCGACAGCCCGCCCGGCGCCGACGTGGTGGCCTTCGATCCCGACGAGATCGCCCAGCTGGTGGAGGAGTCGGTCGGCACCTCGGCGCTGTTCGCCGCCCGGTTCCGGGAGTGCGCCGCACGGTCGCTGTTGTTGCCCCGCCGTGACCCCCGCCGCCGCCAGCCGCTGTGGCAGCAGCGGCAACGGGCCGCCCAACTGCTCGACGTCGCCCGTGAGTACGCCGACTTCCCGGTCACCCTGGAGGCCGCCCGGGAGTGCCTTCAGGACGTCTTCGACGTGCCCGCCCTGGTCCAGGTGATGCGCGACCTCGCCGGCCGCCGGGTGCGGCTGGTCGAGGTGGAGACGCCCCGGCCGTCGCCGTTCGCCCGCTCCCTGCTCTTCGGTTACGTCGGCGCCTTCCTCTACGAGGGCGACGCCCCGCTCGCCGAGCGCCGCGCCGCGGCACTCGCGCTGGATTCGGCCCTGCTCGGCGAGCTGCTCGGTCGGGTCGATCTGCGCGAACTGCTCGACCCGGCGGTGCTGACCGAGACCGAGCGGCAACTGCGCTGGTTGACCCCGCAGCGCCGGCCGCGCGACGCGGAGGACGTGGTCGAGCTGCTGCGTCAGCTCGGCGACCTGAGCACCGAGGAGCTGGCCGAGCGTGGCGCGCCCGTCGACTGGCTGACCGACCTGGCGGCCAGCCGCCGGGTACTGCGGGTGCGCATCGCCGGGCAGGACCGCTGGGTGGGCGTGGAGGACGCCGGCCGGCTGCGCGACGCGCTCGGCGTGGCCCTGCCGGTGGGGGTGGCGCAGGCGTACCTCGAACCGGTGGCCGACCCGCTCGGCGACCTGGTCGCCCGGTACGCCCGCACCCATGCCCCGTTCACGGCGGCCAGCTGCGCGGCGCGGTTCGGGCTGGGGGTCTTCGTGGTGGAACAGGCGCTGCGCCGGCTGGCCGCCACCGGCCGCGTGGTCTCCGGCGAGTTCACGCCGGAGACGGTCGGCACCCAATGGTGCGACGCGGAGGTGCTGCGCCTGCTGCGCCGCCGGTCCCTCGCGGCGTTGCGCCGGGAGATCGAGCCGGTGCCGCCCCGGGCGCTGGCCACCTTCCTGCCCCGCTGGCAGCAGGTCGGCTCGTCGGCCCGGGGAGTCGAGGCGGTGGCCGCTGTCGTGGAGCAGTTGCAGGGCGTGGCGGTGCCGGCGTCGGCGCTGGAACGACTGGTGCTGCCGGTCCGGGTGGCCGACTACTCCCCCGCGCTGCTCGACGAGCTGTGTGCCAGCGGCGAGGTGGTGTGGGCCGGTGCCGGTGCGATCTCCGGCGGGGACGGCTGGGTCAGCCTGGCGTACGCCGACGTCGCACCGCTGCTGCTCCCGCCGCCGGACGAGGCGCTGGCCCGTACGCCCCTGCACGACGCGGTGCTCGACGCCCTCGGTGACGGTCAGGCGCTGTTCTTCCGGGCGCTGTCCGACCGGGTCGGCGCCACCGACGACGCCGAGTTGACCACGGTCATCTGGGACCTGGTCTGGGCCGGGCACCTCACCAACGACACCCTGGCGCCGCTGCGGACGGTGCTCGGGGGTGGCGGCGCGCATCGGGCCCGACCAGCGGCGGCGCGCGGCCGCTACCGACGTCCGGGGCGGGTGGCCCTGCCCAGCCGGGGCGGCCCACCGACGGTGGCCGGTCGTTGGTCCCGACTGCCGGAGCGCGACACCGATCCGACCCGGCGGGCCGCCGCCCTGGCCGACGTGCTGCTGGAACGCCACGGCGTGCTCACCCGGGGGGCGGTCGTGGCCGAGCAGGTCTCCGGTGGCTTCGCCGCGGTCTATCCGGTGCTGACCGCGCTGGAGGAACGCGGGGCCGCCCGGCGCGGCTACTTCGTCGACGGGCTCGGCGCGGCACAGTTCGCCGTGCCCGGCGCGGTGGACCGGATCCGTGCCCTGGCCGAGCCGCTGGGCGCCACGCCGGTCCGCGGTGGCCCAGCCGTGGTGCTGGCCGCCACCGATCCGGCGAACCCATACGGTGCGGCGTTGCCCTGGCCGGAACGGGTGGTCGAGTCCGGCGAAGCGGCAGCACCGGCCACCGGCCACCGGGCCGGGCGCAAGGCCGGGGCCCTGGTCGTGCTGGTCTCCGGTGACCTGGTGCTCTACGTGGAGCGGGGCGGGCGCACGATCCTCTCCTTCACCGACGACCCCGACGCGCTGGCCGGCGCCGGTAAGGCCCTGGCCGATGCTGTCGGCTCCGGCGCATTGGGGCCGATCTCGGTGGAGCGGGCCGACGGCGAGGCGGTGCGCTCCTCGGCGCTGAGCGACGCGCTCACCGCCGCCGGGTTCCGCACCACCCCGCGCGGTCTACGACTACGCGCCTGACCCTGCCGGCGCCGTGATCCTGCGGAAGCCGTGATCCTGCCGGACGCCGTACTCCTGTCGGCGCCGGCAAACGGATGCCCGCAGGCCCGGCGTGATCCTGCGGGCCCTCAGCGCAGGCCGGCGAGGACCTTCTCGTAGCGGGGTCGGTCGGCCTTCGGCGTCGGCGCTTCCAGGTAGTTGAGCACCACCGTGCCTCGACGGTAGGAGGCGCCACTCCACCGCTCGGCCAGGTCACCGGCGCTGCTCTCGTCCGGGAACACGTACACCGCGACAGCGTCGGTGACGACCAGCTCGGAGCAGCCCAACCCGAGCCCGTCCGGCCCGCACTCGACCGAGCGGTCCCGCGAGTTGGCAGCCTTCAGACCGGCGGCCCGGAATGCCGCGATGACCTCCCGGGCGGTGGGCGCGCCCGGCTGGCGGGGCGGCAACTCCACCGGCGGTGGGCTCAGCGGCAGCCGAGGAGAGGTGCTGTCGGGGCTCGGTCCGCCCGGCGCCTCGGCGGTCTGCTCGGCTGCGGCGGTCGGGGCGGCGGGGGGTTCCGGGCTGGTCGGTTCCGCTGCGGTGCTGGCGGCCGAGGTCGCCGCCGGGTCGGCCGTGGAGGGCCGATCCGGATCACCGCCGCAGGCGGTGAGCGCGGCTGCGGCCGAGAGCAGAACGACGGCGGGCAGGATCATCCGGTGGGTCACTCCTGACAGTCTGCCCAAGCCGGCGGATCCCGGGCAGTGGCCGGTCGGTCAGTGCGTCTGTCACCTATCCGCCATGGCGGGTGGCTGCCCGCAGGTGCCGGCCGCCGCACGTACCATCCGATGCCGTGACCAGCAGTACGCGCACCACCTCATCGGCCGAGGTCGTCTCGTTGACCACCGACTACGGCCTGGCCGACGGTTTCGTGGCGGCCTGCCACGGCACGATCGCCCGGCTCGCACCGGCGGTCCGGGTGATCGATGTGACCCATCTGGTGCCGCCGGGAGACATCCGGCGGGGTGCGGCGGTGCTCGCCCAGACCGTGCCGCACCTGCCGGTCGGGGTGCACGTGGCGGTGGTCGACCCGGGTGTGGGTACGGCCCGACGGGGCATCGCGCTGGCCACCCCCGAGGGGTTCCTGGTCGGGCCGGACAACGGCCTGCTGATCGATGCCGCCGACGCGCTCGGCGGGGTGACCGAAGCGGTGGAGTTGACCAATCCGCGGTGGCTGGCGGATCAGGTCTCGGCCACCTTCCACGGTCGGGACGTCTTCGCTCCGGTGGCGGCCCGGTTGGCGTCGGGTGCCGCGCTGTCCGAGGCCGGCCCGGCCGTCGACCCGTCGACGCTGATCCGGTTGCCCGCCCCGGTGGTCGAGGTACGGCCGGACGGCTTCACCGCCGAGGTGCTGACCGTGGACCACTTCGGCAACGTCCAACTGGCTGCCCCGGCCGATCTGCTGCTCGCGTTGCCGGACCGGGTCCGGATCCGCCCGGCGGACGAGCAGAGCTGGGAGCGTACGGCGGTGCACGGTCGTACGTTCGGTGATGCGCCACCCGGTGCCCTGGTGGCGCACGTCGACTCGGCCGACCGGGTCGCTTTGTCGGTCAACGGTGGCCGGGCCGCCGAAGTGCTCGCCGTCGATGCCGGTACGCTGCTGCGGGTCGACGGACTCGCCGGCTGCTGACCGGCCCGGCGCCACACGCACGAAACGTCCACTGTGGAAGGCTGTCGGAGTGGAAGATCGCTGGGTGCCTGCCGCCTGTCCCTGCTGCGCGTCCCGGACCGGCGGCGGCACCTGTCCAGTGTGTTTCTGGACCGACGACGGCCAGGGTGAGGCCGATGCCGAGGTGGTGCGCGGCGGGCCGAACGGCGAGCTGAGCCTCTCCATGGCCCGGCTCAACTTCGCCGTCTACGGCGCCTGCCACCCCCGCTATCAAGATCTGGTACGCGCCCCGCGGCCCGAGGAACTGCCCTGACGTCTCGACGCCCGGCACCGACACCCCGCCGGCCGAGCCGGGCAGAAGCCGCCTGACACCGGCCCGACTCGGCCCCCGGTTCAGCAGCGGGGCACCGTGCCGCGCGGCCAGGCCGCGCGTCGCGTAGCTGGTGCCCGGGCCGCTGCGGATGTTCAGCGGTCCGTCACCGACAACACCCCGAGGACCGGTACCGGTCCACAGGTACGCCACGTCGACCCAGGCGTTCGTGGTCAGTTGCAGCCCGTCCCAGAAGGTCGCCGGTGCGGCGAGGGTACGTGCGGCGGTCACCAGCAGCCCCCTCGGCGACGGCGCTCCGCCGAGCCGGAGGCAATCCTCCAGATATTCGCCCAATCCTGCGCCCATATACAGATCGATGAGAAGTGCGCTACAGATAGCGATACACGTGAATTGCACTCGGTCGGGGGATAATGGCGGGATGCCCGAGGGTGACACCGTGTGGAACACCGCCCGCGTCCTGGCCCGCGCGCTGACCGGAGCCCGGCTGACCGGCAGCGACTTCCGGGTGCCCCGACTGGCCACCACCGACCTCACCGGCTGGCTGGTGGCCGACTGCGCCAGCCGGGGAAAACACCTGCTGATCCGACTGGACGAGCCGACCGGCACGGCACGCTGGACGCTGCATTCGCATCTGCGGATGGACGGCGCGTGGCGGACGTACGCCCCGGGGGAACGCTGGAACGCCCGACCGGCCCACCTGATCCGGGTGGTGCTGCACGCCGCGACCGCGACCGCCGTCGGCTACCACCTGCACGAGGTGGCGCTGGTGCCGACCGCCGAGGAGCATCGGCTCGTCGGGCACCTCGGCCCCGACCTGCTGGGCGCGGACTGGGACCCGGTCGAGGCGGTCCGCCGGCTGGCCAGCCGGCCGGCCGAGAGCATCGCCGAGGCACTGCTCGACCAGCGCAACCTGGCCGGTGTCGGCAACCTCTACAAGTGCGAGGTGCTGTTCCTGCGCGGGATAGACCCGCGGACCCGGGTAGGTGACGTGCCCGACCTCCCCGGCCTGGTCACCATGGCGCACGACCTGCTGGCCGCCAACCGGGGCCGGCGGACGCAGAGCACCACCGGGTCGCTGCGGCGCGGCCAGACCAGTTACGTGTACGGGCGGCGGGCCCAGCCGTGCCGCCGGTGCGGCACCGCTGTCCGCAAGGAGGAACTGGGCGAACGGGTCACCTACTGGTGTCCCCACTGCCAGCCCAGCACCGCCTCCACCTGATCGCAGCCGGGGTGGCGCGAAACAACACGCCGGATGAGCAGCAAATTGACACGTTTGGGTACTTCCTTAACCGGCCGACGGCGTCGCATGCTGCGGTTGAGCGCTCACGGATAGTCAACGCAGCGTGATACGGCCGACCACGTCGGGGTGGCGGCCGACCGCGCCCCGATCACCGGGAGAGCCATGGCCGTGTTCCGTAGACTCCGGTCGACCTGGCTCGACCGCACCACCCGCAGTGCACAGCAGGCCTCGTCCGGGACCGTCCCCGGCGCGCGCACCGACCCGGATCCGGACCAGATCGCGGGCGTCACCGCCCCGCCCGAACCGGCCGGCACACCGGCACCGGCGAGCCTGGACCCGGCGGCGGCACCACGCTGCTTCGGCCCGATACCGAACCACGCCCACAGTCCGCTGCCCGTCGTCGACTCCACCGGCGCGGTGGTGGTCGGCACCGGGATCCGCAAGTTCGTCGACCCGCTGCCCGGCCTCGGCGCGCTGGGGCGTACCCCCCTCGGCGCCCACCTTCCCGTCGCGGTGCCGGACACCATCAGTCATCCCGGCTGCGACTACTACGAGATCGGGCTGACGGAGTACACCCAACGGCTGCACCAGGACCTGCCGGTGACCCGGCTGCGCGGCTACCGGCAACTGAACCTGGGCACCGACGCCGACGGACACAACACGGTCGCCCCGCCGCCGCGTGCCTGGCACCTCGGCCCGGTCATCCTGGCCCGTCGGGGCCGGCCAGTGCGGATCAAGTTCATCAACCGGTTACCCGCCGGCCCGGCCGGCGAACTCTTCCTGCCGGTGGACCCGACCGTGCCCGCAGCCGGCAGGGGCCCGCTCGGCGGGCCAGCGCCGTACCCACAGAACCGGGCGGTGCTGCACCTGGCCGGGGCGCACACCGGTTGGATCAGCGCCGGTAACCCTCACCAGTGGATCACGCCCGCCGGTGAGATCACCCCCTATCCGACCGGCGTCGGCCTGACGCACGTGCCCGACATGCCGCACCCCGGGCAGGGCGCCACCACGGTCTACTACCCGAACGAGCAGAGCGGACGGCTGCTCTGGTTCCATGACAACACGATCGGGCTGTCCCGGCTGACCGTCTATTCCGGGCAGGTCGCGCTCTGCCTGCTCACCGACGAGGCGGAGGACCGGCTGGTCGCCGACGGCGTACTGCCCGAGGAGCAGGTGCCCCTGGTCTTCGAGGACAAGACCTTCGTACCGGACGACGCCCAACTCGCCACCCAGGACCCGACCTGGGACCGGCAGCGCTGGGGGGCCCGGGGCAGCCTCTGGCACCCGCACGTCTACCAGCCCCGGCAGAATCCGTACCAGCCTGACGGCAGCAACCCCACCGGCCGGTGGGACTACGGCCCGTGGTCTCGTACCGTGCCGGCTGCCGGACCGGACGCCACAGCGGTGCCCAACCCGCGCCACGACCCGGTCACCGAGCCGGACGAGCCGCCGGAGGTGCCCGGGGTGCCGCACCCCAGCGCGGTGCCCGCCGCGTACGGCGACACCGTGCTGGTCAACGGGGCCGCCTACCCGTACCTGGAGGTCGAGCCCCGGGTGTACCGGTGGCGGATCCTCAACGCATGCACCGACCGCTGGCTCAACCTCCAGTTGTACCGGGCCGGCTCGAACGAGCCGATGTGGACGCCCGAGGGCCGGCTCGCCGACGCCGACGCCGGTGAGGTGCCGATGGTCGACGCGGTGCGGGCACCCGGGCGTCCGGCAGGCTGGCCCACCGACAATCGGCCCGGCGGAGTGCCCGACCCGGACGCCGGCGGACCCCAACTGGTCCGGATCGGCAACGAGTGCGGCCTGCTGCCGGCGCCTGTGGTGATTGCCAACCGGCCGGTCGGGTTCCGCTACGACCGGCGTGACCCGGCCGTGCTCAACGTCGACGGGCACGCGCTGCTGCTGGCCCCCGGCGAACGGGCCGACGTGCTGGTGGACTTCGCCACGGTCACCCCGGGCAGCACCCTGATCCTCTACAACGACTGCCCCGCACCGTTTCCCGCCTTCGACCCCCGCTACGACCACCACTGCGGTGCGCCGGACCGCACCGCCGAGGGTGGCGCACCGCGCAGCGTTCCCGGCTACGGCCCGAACACCCGCACCCTGGTGCAGGTAAGGGTGGCCGGCACCCCGGCCGCGCCGTACGACCTCGACCGGCTGCGCGAACGGCTACCCACCGCGTACGCGGCCAGCCAACGTCCCCCGGTCGTACCCGACCCGGCGTACGACCCCTGCTTCGGCACGGTCACCGCCGGCCCGACCCGGATCCCGGTGCACGCCACCGGGGTCGAGTTCACTCCCGCCGGTGCCGCCGCGCCGGTCACCCTGCCGCTGGTGGTCAAGGCGGTGCGGCAGGTCTTCGAGCCCGAGCACGGCCGGCTGACCGGGCGACTCGGCGTGGCGCACCCGCACGCCGGGCCGCGCGCCGAGACCGTCCTGCCGCTCGGGCCCAACGATCCGGCCACCGAGGTGCTGCAGATCAGCGACCCGGCCGTACCGGTCGGCGCGCCCGGCGACGGCAGCCAACTGTGGCGGGTACGCGGCACCGGCCGACAGAGCCACCCGGTGCGCTTCGACGGGCTGGACGTGCAGGTGGTCGGTCGGGTCGGCCGGGACGGCGCGATCCGCCCCCCGCACCCGGGGGAACTGGGCTGGAAACAGATCATCCGGGTCGACCCGGGCGAGGACGTGGTACTGGCGCTGCGTCCGGAGGCACCGCCCCTACCGTTCAAGATCGGCGACAGCGTACGGCTGCTCGACCCGACCCGCCCGGTCGGCGTACCGGTCGGGTCCACCCCGGTCAGTCCACTCGACGGGCGACCGGCCTCGGTGGTCAATCAACTGGTCAGCCTGGGCTGGGAATATCGCTGGTGCAGTGGCGCGAGCGGGCACCGTGACCAGGGCATGAGCCGGCCACTGGTGGTACGCGTCGCCCCTCGGTCGCCCAGCGGGCTGACCGCCACCCCCGCGCCCGGCTCGGCGACCGCCCTACC
Source organism: Micromonospora sp. NPDC051196 (assembly GCF_040682415.1). NCBI lineage: Bacteria > Bacillati > Actinomycetota > Actinomycetes > Micromonosporales > Micromonosporaceae > Micromonospora > Micromonospora sp. NPDC051196. The sequence continues at coordinate 1,001,913 of NZ_JBFBAY010000001.1, read as the reverse complement.
GGCGATCAACCTGACCTGGACCGGCAACGGCAGCCGACCACCGGCCACCAGTCACCTGCTGCAACGCGCCACCGACGCGACGTTCACCCACGGGTTGACCGAGCTGACCGTGGCGGCCAGCGCGACCCGGTACACCGACGCCACCATCACCCCCGGCGTCACCTACCACTACCGGATCCGGGCGGAGAACACGGTCAGCTGCTCCGCCTGGTCGAACAGCGTCCCGGCGTCGGTGCAGCTCGCCGCACCGACGAAGCTGACCGCGACGATACCCCCGGCCGCTCCCCTGCGCGTCGCGCTGCGCTGGGCCAACCGCTCCTTCGCCACCGGCATCGACGTGCAGCGGGCCACCAACCCGACCTTCACCAGCGGGCCGGGCACCACCGCCATCGGCGTCGGCGACCACCACATCGATCCGGCGGTCGCCCCCGACACCACCTACTACTACCGGGTACGCACCACCTACCTGGGCGCCGCCTCACCCTGGTCGACGGTGGCCACGGTGACCAGCCCACCGGCACCGGGCGTACCGACCTCGGTGAGCGTGGCCACGAGCACACCTGGCCCGGACACCGCCACGGTGGTGCTGAGCTGGGCGGCCAGCACTCCCGCCAGCCAGGGCGCCGGCTTCACCGTGCAGCGGGCCCTCGACGTCGCCTTCACCCGCGAGTTGGCCACCTTCACCGTCACCGGTCGAGGTTTCACCAACACCGGCCTGGCCCGAGGCGTCACCTACCACTACCGGATCCGCTCGTTCAACGTGGTCGGTGCCTCCCCGTTCACCGGCACCATCCCGGTCACCACCCCAGAGTGACCGTGGTCAGGGGGTGGGGCGGGGGCGTAGTTCGGCGAGGGCGGAGGCGAAGCCGTGCAGGAGATCCGTCGCCTCCGTCAGGCGGGTGGCGGCCGGGTGTTCGAGTTGGGGGCGGTACTCCTCGGCGAGGTAGCCGGCGGCGGCCACCACCAGGCGCTCGTACGCCGCCACACCGGCCTCCAGTTGGCCGGTGAGCGCCCGGTGCGTCTCGGCCAGCGGTGGCCTGGCGTCGGCCGGGGCGAGGCGGACGGCGCGCTCCACACTGGCGACCCGGTTGGCCAACTCACGCAGGGAGAGCTCGGCGGCACTCGCCTCGGCGACGGCCGGCTCGGCGAGGCCGGTCAGCCGGCCCGTCATTCCGGCCATGGTGGCGGAAGCCCGGTCCAGCCGCTCCCACGGCTCGGCGGCGCTGGTGCCGCGCAGTGCGGTGCGGGCACGGGCTCGGCGTACCTCGGCCACCACCCCGGCCCCGGCGGGCAGTCGTTCCACGGCGGCGACCAGGCGGGCCCGGCTGCGGGCGGCGGCCTGGGCCGGGTCGAGGGCGGGCGGGGCGGGCTGGGCGGCCAGCGCCCGCAGATCGATCCAGCGCCAGGCGGCCAACGCGATGCTGGCGCCCGCCGCGGCGGCCCAGGCCGCGTCGGCCGGTCCGATCCCGGCGTACGGAGTCAGGATGGCGGTCGCGCCGCCGAACCCACCGGCCAGTACGCTCCACCGCCGGGCGGAGCGTCGCAGCTTGCCCAGCCGCCGGAAGTACCGGGTGCGTTCGTCTGCTGCCACCCTCGCCTCCTCGATCCTCCGCTCAGCCGGCGGCGCTGGCGTCGCCGGTGCCCCGGTCCCGGTTCATCGTTGCCCTGATCTCGTCCAGCCGGGCGACGGCCGGATCCGCGGTCGCCGGCTGCGGGCCGCCCACCGCGCCGCGCTCGGCGCCGGCACCGAGCTGCTCGCCGGCCATGCTGGCCCGGATCTGGTCCAGCCGGGCCGTGCCAGCGGTGTCCAGGGTGGCCTTCTGAATTTCCAGCATCCGCCCCTCGGCCGAGTTGCTGGCCAGCTCGGCGCGGCCCATGGCGTTGGCGTAGCGCCGCTCGATGCGGTCGCGGACCTCGTCCAGGCTGGGCGTCGTGCCGGGCGCGGTGAGCGCGGACATCGACTCCAACGAGGCGGCCACGCTCTCCTGCATCTTGGCCTGCTCAAGCTGGCTGAGCAGCTTGGCGCGCTCGGCGAGCTTCTGCTGGAGGATCATGGAATTGTTCTCCACCGCCCGGCGGGCCTGCCCGGCGGCGCCGAGCGCCTGGTCGTGCAGCGTCTTCAGGTCCTCTGCGGCCTGCTCGGCGGAGACCAACTGGGTGGCGAGGGTCTGCGCGGACTGCTCGTAGCGCCCGGCCTCGACCTCGTCGCCCTTGGCCCGGGCCTGGTCGGCGAGGACCAGCGCCTGACGGGCGTTGGCCTGCAACCGCTCGACGTCGGACATCTGCCGAGACAGCTTCATCTCCAGCTGGCGCTGGTTGCCGATCACCGCGGCGGCCTGCTGGACGAGGGCCTGGTGCTGCCGGTGTGCCTCGTCGATGGCTTGTTGGAGCTGCACTTTGGGATCGGCGTGCTCGTCGATACGGGCGCCGAAGAGCGCCATCAGGTACTTCCAACCCTTGACGAACGGGTTCGCCATCTCCGCGGTATCCCCTCAGTAACGTCGCTGCGCCAGCCCCCATGTCGGGTGGCCCAGCTCGGCCACCGGCGATGGTGGGTCCATCGTCCCAGCCGAGCGCCAGCACGGCATCCGTACCGGCGACGAGGGGACGTACGCGATCAACCCTACGCGGCAGCCGCCACCGCGACCATCCGCCGACGAGCGCACCCGCGCTCAGGCGGCGCAGACCACATCCCGGTCGGTGCGCTCGGGGGACCGGACACGGGTGCTACGCAGGGTCGCCTTGAGCGGGGACTCCTGTCGCACCGAGACGGCGACGCCGTCCGCGCTGACCTGGCGTACGGCACGGCCCGTCGCCTTGCTCACCGCTGCGGCGACCGGCGTCGACTCGGTCGGCTCGTCCTGCACGGGCACGAGCACGCCCGGCAACTGCTCGGCCAGCGCGACGGTGTCGCTGACCTCACGCAACAACTCGGAAAGGCGGGCGCCCAGCGCGTGGCAGATCGCGGCGAGCAGTTCGCTGGAGGGTTCCTTCTGGCCGCGTTCGATCTCGGACAGGTAACCCAGGCTGACGTTGGCGGCCGACGAGACCTCGCGCAGCGTGCGGTGCTGCCCCTGCCGGCGCGCCCGTAGTGCGTCACCGATCACCCGGCGTAGCAGGACCATCGCACCTCCCCTGGGGGACAGAGTACGCCTGACCGTGCGGCCCGGCGGCGGCACCGGCCCCGATCGACGGAGCCTTCCCGCAACCGTACCCGGTATGGGCCGCCACGACATCCCACCCCGCCCGGCTACCGGCCCGCGTGGCCGCTCCGACCGCCGCCGCCGACCGTCGCGTCCGCGCCGTCAGAAATCTGCGTGTGCTCGGTGAGCAGCCGTAACGCCTCGGTCACCGTGGCGCCCCGGATCTGGTCGCGCCCACCGTCGAGATTCAGCTGGCGCACCTGCGTGCCCTCCGGACCGGCGACCGCGACGAATACCAGCCCGACCGGCTTGCCGTCCTGCGGCTCCGGGCCGGCCACCCCGGTGGTGGCCAGCCCCCAGTCGGCCCCGCAGCGACGCCGCCCACCCTCGGCGAGGGCCACCGCCACGTCGGCGTCGACCGGGCCACGCTCGGCCAACAGCCGCGCCGGTACGCCGGCCAGCCACTCCTTCAGCTCGGTCGCGTACACCACCAGCCCACCCCGGTAGACGGCGCTCGCCCCGGCGATCTCCACGATCGTGGCGGCCAGCAGCCCACCGGTCAGCGACTCGACGGTGGCCACGGTCTCCCGCCGCTCGGTCAGGCGGTGCACCACTCCCGCCGCCGCGCGGCCCATCGATCCTTCGGCTTCTCTCACACCCACGCCTGGCATCCTTCCCGACCGGACGGGTTTCTACTCGCCACGGCGCAGTTCTCCAGCTGCGCGAGCGGCCCGGCTGTCGAGCGTGCGGTCCGGCTGCCGGAGCAGCGCGGTTCAGCTGCGGGCGCGGCGCAGCCGCAGCGCCTGCGCGATGTAGTCGAAACCGGTGACGACGGTCACCACGACCGCCGCACCCATGATCCAGGGACCGATCACGGCCAACCCGGCCGGCATCGGCCACAGATACCAGGTGATGGCCAGGATCTGCAGGGCGGTCTTGACCTTGCCGCCACGGCTGGCCGCGATCACCCCGCGCCGGATCACCCAGAAGCGCAGGGCCGTGATGCCGAGTTCACGCGCGAGGATGAGCCCGGTCACCCACCAGGGCAGCCGGTCGTACCAGGACAGCAGCAGCAGAGCAGCGCCGGTGAGCGCCTTGTCGGCGATCGGGTCCGCCACCTTGCCGACTGCGGTGATCAACGCGAACCGGCGGGCGATCCAGCCGTCTACCAGGTCCGTCGCCGAGGCGACGGCAAAGATCAGGCAGGCGGTGATCTGCCAGCCGGCGTGGGTCATGCCCGAGACGACCACCGAGGCCGCGAAGACCGGCACGAGCAGCAGCCGCAGGGCGGTCAGCGCGTTGGCGGCGTTCACCACCGGGACCTGGGCCGCCACCGGAGCCGGTGTCGACTCGGTCGCGCCGGTCATCGGCCCACGCTCGGGCACCCCATGCTGTCGTTCCCTCTCGTCTCGGCCCGCTGTCACCGTGTCGCGCCGGGCGCCGCCGAGATCATCTCATCCGGCACTGCCAGCAGGTCCACGCCCTCGGTGCCGGTCACCGTGGCCCGGACCAGGTCACCCGGGCGAAGCGCGGCCAGGTCGACGCCGCCGTCGGCGGGCGCGACGAGGGTGGTCGAACCGTCCACCTCCGGCGCCTGGTGCGCGGCCCGTCCCTCGACGACGTCCCCGTCGATCGAGTCGACCAGCACCTCGACCGTCGTACCGAGCCGGTCCTCGGCGCGCTGCGAGCACAGCTCGTCGGCGAGCGCGCTGAGCTTGTCGTACCGACGCTTGATGGTGGCGGCGGAAACCTTGCCGGGCAGCCCGGCGGCCTCGGTGCCGTCCTCGTCGCTGTAGTCGAAGACACCGATCGCGTCGAGCCGGGCGTCGGTCAGGAAGCGGACCAGTTCGTCGACGTCGGCCCGGGTCTCGCCGGGGAACCCGACGATGAAGTTGCTCCGCGCCCCGGCCTGCGGCGCCAACTCCCGCGCCGAGGCCAGCAGCTCCAGGAACCGGTCGGTGGAGCCGAAACGTCGCATCCGGCGCAGCACGGGCTCGCTGGAGTGCTGGAACGACAGGTCGAAATAGGGCGCGACGCCCGGCGTGGTGGCGATCGCCTCGACCAGGCCGGGTCGGGTCTCAGCCGGCTGGAGGTAGCTGGCCCGCACCCGGACGATGCCGTCGATCGCGGCGAGTTGCGGCAGCAGCTTCTCCAGGGCGCGGGGATCCCCCAGGTCCTTGCCGTACGAGGTGGAGTTCTCGCTGACCAGGACAAGTTCACGGACGCCGCTCTTGGCCAGCCACTCCGCCTCGGCGAGCAGCTCGTCCGGGGTACGGGAAACGAAGGCGCCACGGAAGGCGGGGATGGCGCAGAACGCGCAGCGGCGGTCGCAGCCGCTGGCCAGCTTGAGCGAGGCGACCGGCCCGCTGTCGAGCCGGCGACGCAGCACCGGGCGCAGGTGCGCCGGGGTGTGCTCGTCGATGTCGACACTCCGGCCGTGCCCTGGCACCGACACCGCGCTGTCCCGCCGGGCGACCGGGGTCAACGGCAGCAGCTCACGGCGGTCGCGGGGGGTGTGCGCGGTGAACTCGCGGCCCTCGACGACGGCGTCCAGCCGGGCGGCGATCTGCGGGTAGTCGTCGAAGCTGAGCACCGCCTGGGCCTCGGGCAGGCTGTCGGCCAACTCCCGGCCGTACCGTTCGGCCATGCAGCCCGCAGCGACCACCTTGGCGCCGGTGTCGGCGGCGGCCAGCAGCGTCTGGATGGAGTCCTGCTTGGCCTTCTCCACGAAACCGCAGGTGTTGACCACCACCACGTCGGCGCCCTCGCCGTCGGTGGTCACCTGCCAGCCGTCGGCGTGCAGGCGGGCGGCCAACTCCTCCGAGTCGACCTCGTTACGGGCACAGCCCAGGGTCAGCAGGGCGACACGGCGACCGTCAGAAGAGGTGGCAGACACCATCCGAGGGTACCGGGCCGTCGGGCCCGCTCCGGCGGGGCGGGCGCGGCGTCCAACGGGTCGGGCGCGGCGGATCAGCTCGGGACGGCCGGGGCGAGGGTCCGGACCACCTGGTCGAGCAGGAACACCTCGGTGCCGGCCAGGCCGACCGAGCAGAAGACCGAGAGCTGGTCCGCGGTGGTGCGACCGGGTGCCGCGCCGGCCAGCACCGCGCCCAGGTCGCGCAGCCGAGCGGCGTACGGCGCCTCGGCGGCCAGCATCGGTGGGACGTACGCGTCGGCCTGCGCCGGTGAGTCGGTGACCAGCACAGCGGCGGCGTCGAGCAGATCGGGGCCGAACTCGGCACGATCACGCTGTTTGAAGCCGACCGCGTTGACGTGGGTGCCCGGCGCCAGGTCGGCGGCGGTCAGCACCGGGGTGGGGCTGGCGGTGGCGAGCACCACCACGTCGCGGTCGTGGACCGCCGCCCGGGCAGTGTCCACGGCACGGGCCTCGACACCCAGTTCGGCACGGACCCGGTCGGCGAACGCGGTCCGGCGGGCCACCGAACGGCTGAACACGGTCACCTCACGCAGCGGGCGTACGGCGGCGGCAGCCCAGACCTGCGTCCACGCCTGCCCACCGGAGCCGATCACCCCGAGCGTGGTGGCGTCCGGGCGGGCCAGCGCGTCCACCGCGACCCCGCCCAGCCCACCGGTACGCCGGGACCCCAACTCCTCCCCCACCGCCACCGCCCGCACCGCACCGGTACGCCCGTCGTGCAGCACCACCACCTGCTCGGTTCCCGGGTGTCCGAAGGTGTCGTACGACCGATAGCCGTACCACTGGCCGACCAGGTGTCCGGCGGTGAGCACCATCCGGCCGCCGCCCAGCGGCGCGGCGGCTCGGGGTGGGGCCACCAGCCGCCCGTCGTACGCGGCCAGCAGAGCCTGGCGCATCGCGTCCACGGCGGTCGAAGCGTCCAGGGCGGCGGCGACCTCCGGATCGGAGATGAGCAGGGTCATGCCCTTAATCGTGCAACGTCAAGTGAGGTTGAGGTCCACCGGAGGTGATCGGCCTCACCCGAGCCGGCCGTCCGGGCCGGTGCTACGGTCGGTCCCGGTGGCCCGCGTGGCCCCCCGGACGAGTCGTGGGCGTACCCGGTCAGGCCAAGACGCCCCGTAACTGGACCCGACTCGTCCCGCGCCCAGGTGGCTCGGGCGACCGCGAAGAGGTGACCCGATGGCCTGGATCGTGCTGGTGCTCTCCGGACTGCTGGAGACGGCGTGGGCGATCGCCCTGGACCGCAGCGCCGGCTTCACCCGTCCCCTCCCCTCCGCGATCTTCGCGGTCACGCTGGTGCTGAGCATGGGCGGACTGGCGTACGCGCTGCGAGAGATCCCGGTCGGCACCGGGTACGCGGTCTGGGTCGGCATCGGCGCGACCGGCACCGCGCTGGTGGGGATGTTCGCGCTGGGCGAGTCGACCAGCCTGCCCCGGATCCTCTGTCTGCTGCTGGTGGTCGCCGGGGTGGTCGGCTTGAAGATCTACCACTGACCGTACGGGTGGGCGTGACGAGCCATCCCAGTGGGTAGAGACCGGACGGCAGACGCAGACTCACCATCCGGAGGCAGACATGGCCACCAGCACCGTTCGTTCGACCAGCGCCGCCCGCATCTGCACCATCGTGGGCTTCGTGTGCGCGGTTCTCGCGCTGCTGCTCAATCCGATTCTCTTCGGAGTCATCGGTCTGGTCCTCGGCGTCGTCGGCGCGATGCTCGGCGACAAGCCGCTCGGCTGGTACGCCGCCGGCGCCAACGTGGTCGCCATGCTGCTCAGCATGCTGATCCTCAGCGCGCTCTGAGCACCTGCACCTCGGGCCCGCCGCGTGCACGCGGCGGGCCCGAGGCATGTCTGCGGCAGGTCGGTCGCTGCCGCCCGGTCAGTCGCTGTCGACGGTCCTCACCGCTGGTCGGTCGCTGTCGGGCGGTCAGTCCTCGTCGCCGCGCAGGCCCGCCAGGACCTCTTCCAACTCGTCCGGTTTGACCAGCACGTCGCGGGCCTTGGAGCCCTCCGAGGGGCCGACCACGCCCCGGGTCTCCATCAGGTCCATCAGGCGGCCGGCCTTGGCGAAGCCGACCCGCAGCTTGCGCTGGAGCATCGAGGTCGAGCCGAACTGCGAGGTGACCACCAACTCGACCGCCTGCACCAGCAGGTCCAGGTCGTCGCCGATGTCCTCGTCGATCTTCTTCTTGCTGTCCTGCGCGGGGGCCAGCACGTCCGGGCGGAACTCCGGTTCACGCTGGTCCTTGCAGAACTTCACCACGTCGCTGATCTCGCGCTCAGTGACCCAGGCGCCCTGGATGCGGACCGGCTTCGAGGCGCCCATCGGCAGGAACAGCCCATCACCACGGCCGAGCAACTTCTCCGCACCCGGCTGGTCGAGGATGACCCGCGAGTCGGCCAGCGAGGAGGTGGCGAACGCCAGCCGGGACGGCACGTTGGCCTTGATCAGGCCGGTCACCACGTCGACCGAGGGGCGCTGGGTCGCCAGCACCAGGTGGATGCCGGCGGCCCGGGCGAGCTGGGTGATCCGGACGATGGAGTCCTCCACGTCGCGCGGCGCGACCATCATCAGGTCGGCCAACTCGTCGACGATCACCAGCAGGTACGGGTACGGCCGCATCTCCCGCTCGCTGCCGGGCGGCGCCTTGATCTCACCGTTGCGGACCTTGCGGTTGAAGTCGTCGATGTGCCGGACGCCGTTGGCCGCCAGGTCGTCGTAGCGCATGTCCATCTCGCGGACCACCCACTCCAGCGAGTCGGCGGCCTTCTTCGCGTTGGTCACGATCGGGGTGACCAGGTGCGGAATGCCCTCGTAGCCGGTCATCTCGACCCGCTTCGGGTCGATCAGCAGCAGCCGCACCTCGTCCGGCGTGGCCCGGGTCAGGATGGACATCAGCAGGGAATTGAGGCAGCTCGATTTCCCGGCGCCGGTGGCTCCCGCGATCAGGATGTGCGGCATCTTCGCCAGGTTGGCCACCACGTAGCCACCCTCGATGTCCTTACCCAGGGCGACCACCATCGGATGGTGGTCGCTGGTGGCGGCGCGGGAGCGGAGCACGTCGCCGAGGGCCACGTTCTCCGGGTCGGTGTTCGGGATCTCCACACCGACCGCGCTCTTGCCCGGGATCGGGCTGAGGATGCGTACGTCCGGCGACTTCACCGCGTACGCGATGTTGCGGGAGAGCTGGGTGATCCGCTCGACCTTGACGCCGTGGCCCAACTCGACCTCGTAGCGGGTGACCGTCGGGCCTCGGGTGAAGCCGGTCACCGCCGCATCCACGTCGAACTGTTCGAAGACGCCGGTCAGCGCGGCGATCACCTCGTCGTTGGCCTTGCTGCGGGTCTTCGGCGCGGCCCCGCTGCCGAGCATGTTCGCCGGTGGCAGGGTGTAGTCGCCGGCCAAGCCGGTCAGCGCGAGTTGCTCGGCCCGGGTCGGCGCGGGCGAGTGCTCCGGCGGCTCGGCCGGCTTGCGGCTCGCCGGCACCCGGGACGGTGCCTTGCGCGGCAGGACCATGGTCTCCTGGAGATCCACATCGTCCAGGTCGTCGAAGTCGTCCGGAGCCACCGGCGGTGGGGTCCGCTTCGCCGGGCGGCGCCGGGCCGGCGCGGCGGGCGCCTCGTCGGTCTCCTGCCCGGTCTGGCCGATCACGCTGCCGGCGAGCAGGCCGAGCCGCTCCGGGATCTTGTTGATCGGCGTCGCGGTCACCACGAGCAGGCCGAACACCAGCAGCAGGATCAGCAGCGGCACCGCGACCCAGGCGGTGACCGCCCGTTCCAGCACGCTGCCCACACCCGCACCGACCAGGCCACCGGCGAAGTCCCGTTCACCCGGGTCACCCGGCTGCTGGCCGATGTGCAGCATCGCGGCGGTGGCGATCAGCATGGAACCCCAGCCGATCCACCCCCGGCCCCGGTGTTCGGGGTCGCCGGGCTGACGCATCAGCCGCCAGGCACCGATGCCGAGCAGTACCGGCACCACGACGGAGATGGCGCCGAGGAAGAGCCGGACCGTGTCGGCCAGGCGGGCACCGACCGGCCCGGCCGCGGAGAACCAGAGGGCTGCCGCGCTGAGCAGTGCGAGGCCGATCATCAACAGCCCGGCACCGTCGCGGCGGTGCTCCGGGTCGAGGTCGCGGGCCGAGGCGGCCTGCCGGCCGACGGCGCGTACCGCCCAGCCGGCGCCGTGGGCCAGGCCCATCCACAGTGCCCCGATCGCCCGACCGACGTAGGCGGCCGGGCCGGGGCCCCGCGACGCGGTACGGCGCCGCGCCGGGGCGGCCTTCTTCGCCGGTTGGCGGGCACGACTGTTCGCGCCAGCACGCGGCGACGCGCCGCGTCGCCGGCTCGCCTGAGAGGTACGGCCCGCCATAGCATCACCGTAACGTCGGGTCCCGCGATACGCCGGTCTTCCAGGCCGGCTCCGCGTGTCGCAACGCGGTCCCCGCCACCTGCCGTGATATTTGCCTGGCGAAGGGATGTCGATGGCGTCGACGGAGTTCGACGACGGTCTGGCCGACCCGCTGGCCGGGCATCCGTCCACGCTGCGACCGTTGACCCACGACCTGGTCGCCGCGGTGCTCGCCAACCGAGGCCACGCGGTGACCGTCGACGGCGGCAACCTGGTCGGACGATGGACCGAGGCGCACATCTGGTTCCTACGTGCCGGCGACGCGGGAGAGCTGCTTCAGGTCCGTACGGTCGCCACGCACGCCTTCCCGGTCGACGTCGTACCGACGCTGCACCACTTCTGCAACGGCTGGAACCGGGACCGATTCTGGCCGAAGGCGTTCGTCCACGTCGACGACGCCGGGCAGGCCCGGGTCTGCGGCGAGGTCATCACCGACCTGGAACGGGGGGTGACGCCGCATCAGCTGGACCGGCTGCTCGACCGGGGCATCGCCACCGGCTGCCGGCTGGCCGCCGAGGTGGGGCGGATCCCGGGGACGGCGCACCGGTGAGCGGGTGGGCCACCGGTGGCCGGAGCCGGCCGCGAATGTCGGCGCCGACCGGTGGGCGCTCCGACCGGTACCCCGCCGACCTGCTGGCCGACGCTCGGGACATGCCGGACGGTGAGGCGCGCATCGCCGAACTGGAACGGGTCGCCGCCCTCGCCGAGGGCACCGGGGATCCGGGATCCGCCGCAAGCGCCTGGTCCGAACTGGTCGAAGCCCACCTGCGCAGCGGCCAGCGGTGGCGACTCTTCGAGCCCGTCCGGCGCTGCCTCGACGCGGCCCGGCGGCCGGGGCACCCCGGCGACGGGGCTCGCTCCGGGCCGGACGACGAGACGCTACGCCGCTACCAGCGGTACGCTGTCGAGGCGCTGCTCGGCACCTCCCGCATCGGCCTCGACCAGGCCCGGACCGTACTGGACGGGCTCGCCGCCCCGGCCCGGACCGGACTGGCCGGGCTCACCGATCCGGCCCGGACCAAAGTGGCCAAAGTGGCCGGAGTGGCCGGACTCGCCGACCCGGCCGGCGCCGGCGGCGACGGGTCGGCCCTCGTCGCCCAGCTGCGCTGCCGCATCGCGGACCACATCGGCGACGAACCCGCAGCCCGGCACTGGCTGCGGCGTTGGCAGGCCGCCGGCCCGGACCCGGCCGCCGGTTGTCCCGACTGCCTGCCGGTACGCCAGGCCGAGCTGCTCGCCGGCTGGGGCGACTGGGCCGAGGCGCTGGCCGCCGTCGAGCCGTTGCTCGACGGCCCGCTCCGGTGCACCGCCCAGCCCGAGGCTGCCCTGACGGGTGCGCTGCTGCCCTGGTTGCGGGCGGGGGCGACGCAGCGGGCGGCGCAGACGCATGTACGGGCGTACCGCCGACACCGGGTCGCGCCGGACGGGTTCGGCCATCTCGCCACGCACCTGCGTTACTGCGCGCTCGGCGGTCACCTCGACCGTGGTCTGGAGATCATCGTCGAGCAGTTGCCCCGCCTGGACCAACCACACGAGGACCTGGCCGTGATGGAGTTCGCTGCGGCGGGCGCGCTGGTCTGCGCCCTGGCCGCCGAGGAACGCCGCGACCGGACGGTACGCCGACCGGCCTACCAGGGACGGCCCGCCGCAACGGTTGCGGTGGCCACCCTCGGCGCCGATCTGCTCGCCGTCGCCACCGAGCTGGCCGGCAGCTTCGACGCCCGCAACGGCACCGGGCACCAGTCCGGCCGGATGGCCGCCTGGCTGGCCGAGCGACCACTGGCCCCACCGGTGCCACTGCCCGACGACGAGCCCGCCGAGTCCTGGCACGACGAGTCCTCACACGCCGGCGAGTCCTCACACGCCGGCGAGTCCTGGCACGACGACGGAACGCTCGACGGGATGGCGGGCGGCAGCGGGACGCCGGTGGAGGAGGAGTTGGGCGCGCTGTCCGTGGCGATGATCACTGCCGCGCTGGACCGGCGCGGCGACGGGTACGCCCTCGACAGCACCGGGACGGTGCTCGGGCGCTGGGGCGACGCGGTGATCCAGTTCCGGCGGGCCGGGGAACGCGGCGACGTCCTGCACGCGCGGGTGGTCGCCGACCGTCGACTGCCGGCAACCCGGCGAGCCGAGGCGTACGCGTTCTGCAACGGCTGGAACCGTGACCGGCTGCTCCCCAAGGCGTACGTGCACGATCCCGGTGACGGTGCGCTGGTGTTGGCCGGTGAGGTGGCCACAGACCTGGCGTACGGGGTGGCCCCGGCCCAGGTCACGGTCCTGGTCGACGCGGCGGTACGGACCGGCGTCGCGTACGCCGAGGCAGTCGCCGCCCTTCCCTGACCCGGCCGCCGACGGATCGGTCGGTGGGCCCGGCCGATCCACGGCGGCCGGGCCCGACCGATCAGCGTTGGCCGCTCAGGGCGCGGAAGTTCTGCGTGGTGATCAGGGTCAGGTTGTTGCGTTGCAGGATCTCGTTGACCGGCTGGTAGAACGTCGTGCCACCACGTACGCAGTCACCCGAGCCGCCGGAGGTGACGCCCTGCGCCTGGTTGCCCGAGATCCACGAGCCGCCGGAGTCACCGGGTTCGGCGCACACGTTGGTCCGTACCAGGCCGCTGACCAGCCCTTCCGGGTAGCGCACGGTGGCATTGCGTGCCTGCACGATGCCGCAGCGGACCCCGGTGGTGGAGCCGGACCGGCAGATCGACGAACCTGCGGCCACCTCCCGCGAACCGGCGACCCGGGCGACGCCGCCCCGGAAGTCGGTCACCTCGGGCAACACCCTGGTGTTGCTGTTCACCTGCACGAAGGCCCAGTCGTCGCCGGGGAAGGAAGAAGCCCGGAAGACACCCTGCAACTCTCCGTCCGGCCCGGAGGTGCGGGCACCAACCCGGCCGCAGTGTCCGGCGGTGACATAGCCGCCGACCACCGCGAAGCCGACCGAGCAGCGTCCACTGCCGACGAAGAACGGCTCGCCGCCACGCACGTCGGCGAAGAGTCGCGGCTGTTCCTCGGTGGCCATCCGGACCGCCTGGCGAGGAACCCCGGCGCGGGCGACGAAACGCCAACCGGCCGCCTCGGCACCCGGCTGGGCGAGCACCACGACGCTGTTCGAGGACACGTCGACGTACCAGCCGGAGACCTGCTGGGCGCGGGCGGCGCTGCGATCCATCCTGGTCTTGAGCGCGTCGAGCTGCCCGACCCCACGCTCGACCACCTTGGGGACCGCCCCGGTGGCCCGGACCCGAGCCGCCTCGGCCGGGTCGGCGACCGCCACGTTCAGCTGGCTGCCGTCGGCGCTGAGCCAGCTGCCGCCGTAGTCCGCGCCGAGCTCCGCCCGGAGTTGGTCGACCACACCGGTCGCCCAGCGTTCGGTCTTCAGCCGGGCCGCCACCTGGGACCGGTCCAGCCCCAGATCCCGGCGCATCGCCTCGACCACCTCCGGGTCGGCGCCCTCCACCGCCTGGCCGGTCGGCGCGCTGGGCGGCGCGCCACCGTCACCGGCGAACGACGGCAGGGTCACCGCCGCCGCCGCGCCCACCGCGGCCACCACGACGCCGATGGCTGTCAATCTTCTGCGGTCCATCCGCCACGCTCCTCCCGGCGGGCGCGGGCACGCCTGCCGGGTCGGAGTACGGGCAAAACGTCCGAACGGTTCAGACCTCGACGACGGTGGGCACGATCATCGGCCGGCGCCGGTAGGCGTCGTTGACCCAGCGGCCCACCGTCCGGCGGACGATCTGCTGGAGCTGGTGCGGATCGGTGATCCCGTCCGCCGCGGCCCGGTTGAGCGCCTCGGTCACCAGTGGGATCACCGCGTTGAACGCCGCCGCGTCCTCCGAGAAGCCCTTGGCGGAGACGGTGGGACCGGCGACCACCTTGCCGGTCACCGAGTCGACCACGACGGTGGCGGCGATGAACCCGCCGTCGCCGAGGATGCGGCGCTCGGTGAGCAGTGACTCGCTGACGTCGCCGACGGCCAGGCCATCGACGTAGACGTACCGACTCTTGACCCGCCCGACCAGGCTGGCGCGGCCCTCGACCAGGTCGACCACGTCGCCGTCCTCGCAGAGCACGACCCGGTCGGGCGCGACGCCGGATTCGATGCCCAGTCGCGCGTGCGCCCGCAGGTGCCGCCACTCGCCGTGCACCGGCATCAGGTTGCTCGGGCGTACGACGTTGAGCAGGTAGAGCAGCTCACCGGCCGGGGCGTGGCCGGAGACGTGCACCTTGGCCACGTCCTTGTGCACCACCACGGCACCGGCGCGGGCCAGGCGGTTGATCACCCGGTAAACCGAGGTCTCGTTGCCGGGCACCAGCGAGGACGCGAGCACCACGGTGTCGCCGGGGGCGATGGTGATGTGCCGGTGGTCGCCGCTGGCCATCCGGCCCAGGGCGCTCATCGGCTCCCCCTGCGAGCCGGTGGACATCAACACGATCTGCTCGGGCGGCATCGAGGTCGCCTCGTCCAGACCGACGACCAGGCCGGGCGGGATGTTCAGCAGGCCCAGGTCGCGGGCGATGCCCATGTTGCGCACCATCGACCGGCCGATCAGGGCGACCTTGCGGCCGTGCTCGACCGCCGAGTCGAAGACCTGCTGCACCCGATGCACGTGCGAGGCGAACGAGGCGACGATGATCCGGCCCCGCGCCTTTGCGAAGATCGAGTCGAGGACCGGGCCGATCTCCCGCTCGGGAGTGACGAAGCCGGGGATCTCCGCGTTGGTGGAGTCCGACAGCAGCAGGTCCACGCCCTCGGCTCCGAGCCGCGCGAAGCCGGCCAGGTCGGTGATCCGGCCGTCCAGCGGAAGCTGGTCCATCTTGAAGTCGCCGGTGTGCAGCACCAACCCGGCCGGCGTACGGATGGCCACCGCGAGCGCGTCCGGGATCGAGTGGTTGACGGCGAAGAACTCACACTCGAACGGGCCGAGCCGCTCCCGGCCGCCCTCGCGCACGGTCAACGTGTACGGCTGGATCCGCCGCTCGGCCAGCTTCGCCTCGACCAGCGCCAGGGTGAACTGCGAGCCGACCAGCGGGATGTCGGCCTTGTGGGCGAGCAGGTACGGCACGGCGCCGATGTGATCCTCGTGGCCGTGGGTCAGCACGATCGCCTGGATGTCGTCGAGCCGGTCGAGGATGGGCCCGAAGTCGGGCAGGATCAGGTCGACGCCGGGCTGCTCCACGTCCGGAAAGAGCACCCCACAGTCGACGACGAGCAACTTCCCGTCGTACTCGAAGACGGTCATGTTCCGACCGATGGCGCCGAGCCCACCGAGCGGGACGATCCGCAATCCGCCCTCCGGCAGCGGCGGGGGAAGTTGAACCTCCTCGTTGTGCGCCTCGGTCACGCGTTCACCTCATTCTGCGACGCCGTCACCCGGCGTCCGTCCGTTCGTTTGATCATTCGGGAAGTGGCAGGCCCGCTGCCGCGCAGTCGGCGCGCAGCTGAGCCACCTGGTCCTCGGTGGCGTCCACCAGCGGCGACCGGACCGGACCGGCAGGCAGGCCCTGCACGGTCAGACCGGCCTTGACCAGGATCGTGCCCTGAGTACGGAAGATCCCCGTGAACAGCGGCAGCAGCCGACGGTGCAGGGTCAACGCGGTCGACATGTCTCCCGCGTCGTACGCCTCGATCATCTGCTTGGTCTCCGCGCCGGTGAAGTGCGTCGAGGTGCCGACCACGCCGACCGCACCGACGGCCAACGCGGGCAACGTGAGCGAGTCCTCGCCACTGTAGTACGCCAGATCCGTGCGGCTGGTCACCCAACTGGTAGCGGTCAGGTCGCCCTTGGCGTCCTTCACCGCCACGATGCGGCCGTGCTCGGCGAGCCGGACCAGGGTTTCGGTCTCGATCGGCACGCCGGAGCGGTGCGGAATGTCGTACAACATCACCGGCAGCCCGGTGGCGTCGGCCACCGCGGTGAAGTGCCGCAGCAGACCAGCCTGGGGCGGCTTGTTGTAGTACGGGGTGACCACCAGCAGTCCGTGCGCACCGGCCTTCTCGGCCGAGGCGGCCAGCTCGATGGTGTGCCGGGTGTCGTTGGTGCCGACTCCGGCCAGCACCCGCGCCCGGTCCCCCACGGTCTCCACCACGGTGCGGATGAGCTGTTCCTTCTCGGCATCGGTGGTGGTCGGCGACTCGCCGGTAGTGCCGTTGATCACCAGGGCGTCGTTGCCCTGCTTCGCGACGAGATGGTTCGCCAGCCGCGCGGCGCCGTCCAGGTCGAGCGCGCCCTCAGCGGTGAACGGGGTCACCATGGCCGTGATCACTCGTCCAAAGGGGCGGGACACCGCCCGTGCCGGGGCGTCAACGTGGTCGTGCGTCATGGTGACAACCTATCGGACAGCGGATGGAGGGCTGCCGGGGAAGGGTGGCATGCCCCCTGGGCGGGCAGCCCCCCGGCCCGCCCAGGACGGCTCGACGGGCAGCCCCGCCTAGCTTAGGACTGCTCGGCGAGCGGACTCGCGCTCACTGACGACTGCCCGACGGGCAGCCTGGCGCCCGCTCAGGACTGCTCGGCGAGCGGGCTCGCCGCGACCTCGGTGCCGTCGGGCAGGGTCGAGATGACGAAGTCGGCGAAAACGTTCGGAGCAACCTGCTGCAACTGCCGCAGGCACTCCACCGCCAGCTCACGAATCTCCACGTCGGCGTGCTCGGTGGCCCGCATCGCGATGAAGTGCCGCCACGCACGGTAGTTGCCGGTCACCACGATGCGGGTCTCGGTGGCGTTCGGCAGCACAGCGCGGGCCGCCTGGCGAGCCTGCTTGCGCCGAAGCGTCGGGTTGGGCTCGTCGACGAAGTGCCGCTCCAGCCCCTCCAACAGCTCGTTGTACGCGCGTACGCTCGCCTCCGCGGCCTCGACGAACCGCTTGTGCAGCTCCGGGTCCTCGGCGATCACCTTCGGCTCGACCATCGCGGCGTCCCGCTCCGGCACGTACCGCTGGGACAGCTGGGAGTACGAGAAGTGCCGGTGCCGGATCAACTCGTGGGTGAACGAGCGGGACACCCCGGTGAAGTAGAAACTGACCGACCCGTGCTCCAGCACGGAGAGATGACCGACCTCCAGAATGTGCGCCAGGTAACCGGCGTTGGTGGCGGTGGCCGGGTTCGGCTTCTTCCAGCTCTGGTAACAGGCCCGACCGGCGAACTCCGCGAGCGCCTGCCCCCCGTCGGCGTCCGTCGACCACGGCACGTCCTGCGGCGGGTCGAAATGAGTCCACGCGATCAGCCTGACCTGGGGCTGCACCATCTCCGGCATTCCGCGACTCTAACCCCACCCCGCCCCGCTCTCCAGCGCGCCCCCACCCCGCCCCCACCCCGCCCTCACCCAGCCCCCACCCCGCCCCCACCTCGCCGATCTTGCACTTTCGGTCGGCGAAATGCACGCCTTGACCACTTTTACCCCGACAGAAAGTGCAAGATCGACGCACTGGGGTGGGGGTGGGGTGTGGGTGGTGGGGGGGTGGGTTAGACGTAGAGGGTGGTGAAGGGGGGCCAGGGGAGGTTGCGGGCTACGGAGAAGGCCATCCAGACGGCCAGGAAGGCACCGACCATCTTCGGGCCGACGCGCAGCTCGGGCAGCCGCCAACCGAACGCCTGCTTGCCGGCCCAGGCGACGAAGAAGTACGCCAGGAACGGCAGCGCGAACACGAAGAGGAAGTGGTGCCGGGCAGCGGCGGGCAGGTCGGCGTGCAACACGTACCACAGGGCGCGGGTGCCCCCGCAGCCCGGACAGTCCAGCCCGGTGGTCATCTTCAGCAGGCAGCTCGGCAGGGCGTCCGGCGCGGACCGGGTGGGGTCGCTGAGCAACGTGTAGCCGACGCCGGCAGCCACGCAGCCAAGCGCGGCCAACGGCACCACCCAACGCGGCGTACGGTCATAGAGCCGCGCCACGAACCGGGTGAGCCGATCCGACTCGGCCACCGGATAGCCGCCCTGGTAACCGGCTGGCCACCCGCCCGGCCCGGCACCGCCCGGCACTCCGGCGCCCGGCCCGGCACCACCCGACCAAGCCCCGTCCGGTCCCACACCACCCGACCAAGCCCCGCCCGACTCGACACCACCCGGCACCACACCGTCGCGCCCCTCAGGGGCCGGCCCGACGCTGCCCGGCCCGACAGCGGTCGGCACGGCCTCGACCGGCGCACCGGCCGGGGTTGGTGCTCCGGTCGGCGGGTGCGGCTGGGCGGGCGGTCGGTCAACGCTCGTCACGAGGCTCACCGTACACCGGCCACACCCACCAGGGCGGCGGCCAACGGGGCGGCGAGGTCACCGGCGGCCGGCGGCGCCACCGCGTCCAGGCCGAGCCAGCCGGCCAGCCGGTACAGCTCGGCGGCCAGCGCCACGGCGGTCTCACCCGGGTCGGCGCCCGGCTCCACCCAGGCGGCCGGCACCAGCAGCACCCCGGCTCTGCGGTCGGCCTTGAGGTCGACCCGGGCGGTGAAGCGTTCACCCTGCCGGAACGGCAACACGTAGTAGCCGTGCACCCGTTGCGCCGCCGGCACGTAGATCTCGATGCGGTAGGTGAAGTCGAACAGCCGCTCGGTGCGGCCACGTTCCCAGACCAGCGGGTCGAACGGGCTGACCAGCGTGTTGCCGCGTACCCACCGGGGCAGCCGGGCCTGGCCGTGCAGCCAGGCCGGCTGCCGCCAGCCCTGCACCGTGACCGGTCGCAACTCCCCCGCCTCGGCCAGCTCGGCGATGGCCTGTCGGGCCCCGGCCACCGGCAGCCGGAAGTAGTCCCGCAGCTCCGGCTCGGCGGCCACCCCGAGCGACCGGGCGGCGATGCCGACCAGCGTGCGGTACGCCTCGGCGTCGGAGGGTGTCGGAGTGCCCAGCACCTCGGCCGGCAGCACCCGTTCGGGCAGGTCGTAGCGGCGGGCGAAGGAGGTGGTGCGCTCGGCGGCGCAGACCTCACCGGCCCAGAAGAGGAACTCCAGGGCCTGCTTGACCGCCGACCAGTTCCACCCCCAGTTGCCGGTCGCTCGGGGCGCGTCGTGCTCGATCTCGGCCACGGTCAACGGCCCTCGGGCGGCCACCTCGTCACGGACCCAGGCCACCAGTTTCGGCTGCTCCTGTGCAATGCGCCGCATGCCGCCCCAGGCGTCGGCGTGTGCCCGGGCCATTCGCCAACGCAGCGCCGGATGCAGACCGACCGGCACCAGCGACGCCTCGTGCCCCCAGTATTCGAACATCTCACGGGGCGCCCGGTAGGCGGCCGAGTCGAGCAGCGACGTCGGGTAGGACCCGATCCGGCTGTATAGCGGCAGGTAGTGCGCCCGTTGCAGCACGTTGACCGAATCCATCTGGATCAGGCCGACCCGGTCTAGCACCCGGCGCAGGTGACGGCGGGTGGGCGCCCCGGTGGGCGCAGGGTCGAGGAAGCCCTGTGCGGCCAGTGCGATCCGCCGGGCCTGGGCGAGCGAGAGCGATTCCGGTGCGGCCATCGCCAGGCAGGCTACGTCAGCCGTACGACACCCGTGCACGACGCTGGACCTGCCGCCGCCGGCCGCGTAGAACGGCAATCATGCCGACCATCCGCCGCGAACAGGCCGCCGACGCCGAGGCGATCGCCCGCGTGCACATCAGGGGGTGGCAGGCCGGGTACGCCGGGATCATGCCGGACGAGGTGCTGGATCGACTGAACCCGGTCGCCTGGGCACAGCGCCGCCGTGATCTCGGCACCGCCGATCCGGAGCATCCCTTCACCACCCTGCTCGCCGAGACCGACGGCACGCTCGCCGGGTTCACCACCTTCGGCCCGTACCGCAACAACCAGGACCGGGGCGACCTCGATCCGGCGTACGGCGAGGTGGTGGCGATGTACGTGGCGCCCGAGCACTGGGGTGACGGCACGGCGAAGGCTCTGCTCGCGGCGGCCCAAGCCGGCCTGCGCGACCGGGACTGGACGGAGTACCGGGTGTGGGTACTGGCGGACAACCACCGGGCCCGCCGGTTCTACCAGCGGGCCGGGCTGTCACCGGACGGTGAGCGGTCGACCTATCCGGTGCCGCTGTCCGGCGGGCGTGCGCCGCTCGGTCTGGTCGAACTGCGTTACGCCGGACGGCTCGACGGCTGAGGCCGACGCGCCGTCGACCGCACCGGGCCGGCGCACCGGCAGGAAAGCCAGCAACGCCAGGCTGATCCACACGTAGGTGTTGCTGAACACGAACCCGTCCAGCCCGGTGAAGTCCTTCTCCCACGCCCAGACGATCCGGCTGCTCAGGAAGCCGTACCCGACGGCCGCGGCGACCAGCAGGACGCGACGTCGGCGGCTGCGCGACGGCGCGGCCATGCCGTCCTCGACCAGCAGGAGCAGGCCGGGCAGCAGCCAGACCAGGTGGTGCACCCAGGTGACCGGGCTGACCAGGCACATCACCACGCCGGTCAGGGCCAGGCCGGCGGCCTCGTTTCCGGCGGACGCGGCGGCGCGGGACCGCCACACCCACAGCGCCACCGTCGCGGCCACCAGCACCAGCCAGGCCAGCGTGCTGGGGCTGGTCGGATCGAGTCGGGCCACCACGCCGCGCAGCGACTGGTTGGAGACGAACGCCAGCTCACCGACCCGGCCGGTGTTCCACAACGCGGTGGTCCAGAACTCCCGGGAGGCGTCCGGGAACAGCGCGGCGGCGAGCACCGTCGCCCCGGTCGCGGCGGCGACGGCGGTGACCGCCGCCCGGATGCGGCCGGTCACCAGCAGGTAGACGAGGAAGATGCCCGGCGTGAGCTTGATCGCGGTGGCCAGGCCGATGCCGATCCCGGCCCACCGGCTGCCGTTCGGCAGCAGCCGCAGCAGATCGATCGCGACCAGGCACAGCAGCAGGGTGTTGACCTGGCCGAAGTTGATGGTCTCGCGCATCGGCTCGAACGCGGCGGCGAGGCAGAGCGCCACCACGAAGGCGAACCAGCGGGTCCAGCCGGCCCGCCGCGACACCGGGTCGAGCAGCCACCAGATCAGCACCGCGCTGGTCGCCACGCCTGCGGCCACGCTCACCACGATCGCCGCATGCCAGGGCAGGTATGCCATCGGCAACATCATCAGCGCGGCGAACGGCGGGTAGGTGAAGCCGTACTGGGTGCCGGGCCGCAGGTAGTCGTAGAGTTCCCCACCGTCGCGTGCCCACCAGACCAGCGCACCCCGGTAGACCCCGAGGTCGAAGAAGCCGTGTCGGGCCGCCGCCACGGACAGGAAGGCGGCCACCGCGACGGCGAGCACGACCACGACGACGATCTGTCCGATCGTCCGCCTGGCACCCTGCGCCACCGTCGCCTCCCTCACCCTGCGTAGGCTGTCGTCCCATGGCTCTCGGGTTTGTCCGCCCGGCGCGTCCGGAGGACGCCGGCGAGATCGCACGCATCCAGCTCGCCACCTGGCGGGTCGCCTACCGGCGACTGCTGCCCCGGCACGTGCTGGCCAACCTCGACGAGGCGTTGCTCGCCCAGCGCTGGGAGGCTGCGGTACGCCAACCGCCCAGCGAGAACCATCGGGTACTGGTCGCCGTCGAGCAGGCCGAGCAATCGTATCTGGTGGGCTTCGCCGCCTCCGGTCCGGTCGACGCCGAGGCGCTGGCCCCGAACGAGCCGGCCGACGCCCTCGGCCCGGACGTGGTCGCGGTGACCGACCTGCTGGTGGAGCCGCGTTGGGGCCGCCGTGGACACGGCAGCCGGCTGTTGGCCGCCAGCGTCGACCTGTGGCGTGAGTCCGGCTTCAGCCGGGCGCTGGCCTGGGTCTTCGAGGGTGACCAGGCGTCCCGCAAGTTCCTCACCGCCGCCGGGTGGGAACCCGATGGCGCGGGCCGCGCGCTGGACGTGGACGACATGCTGGTCCCCCAGCTCCGCCTGCACGTCGCGGTCCCCACCGAGCCGGCCGACGCCAGCTGACCGACCTGCGGCCGGCTGAGCGGTCCCGAGCCGGAGCCGGCTGGACGACCCGAACCGGCCTGGACGGCCCGAGCGGGCCGGGGCCGGGTGAGCCCGGCCCCGGCGAGACGCTCAGTCGAGCAGCGGGTCCAGGCCGACGGTCAGGCCGGGGCGGTTGCCGACCGCGCGGACCGCGACCAGCACGCCGGGCATGAACGAGACCCGGTCGTACGAGTCGTGCCGGATGGTCAGCGTCTCGCCGGTGGTGCCGAAGAGCACCTCCTGGTGGGCGACCAGCCCGGTGGCGCGTACCGCGTGCACGCGTACCCCGTCGATGTCGGCGCCCCGGGCACCGGCCACCTCGTCGGCGGTCGCGTCCGGCACCGGGCCCAGCCCGGCCTCGGCGCGGGCCGCCGCGATCAGGCGGGCGGTGTGGGTGGCGGTGCCACTTGGCGCGTCGAGCTTGCGCGGGTGGTGCTGCTCGATGATCTCGACGGACTCGAAGTGCCGGGCGGCGCGGGCGGCGAACTGCATCATCAGTACGGCGCCGATGCCGAAGTTCGGGGCGATCACCACACCCACGCCCGGCTTGGCGGCCAACCAGTCGCGCACCTGGTCGAGGCGCTGTTCGGTGAAGCCGGTGGTGCCGACCACCGCGTGGATGCCCTGCTCGATGCACCAACGCAGGTTGTCCATGACCACACCGGGGGTGGTGAAGTCGACGACCACCTGCGCACCGGCGTCCGCGACGGCGGCCAGTTCGTCGCCCTGGTCCACCGCCGCCACCAGCGTCGTGTCGGCAGCGGCGTCGACGGCCCTGCACACCTCGGCGCCCATCCGGCCCCGCGCACCCACTACGCCGACCCTGATCGGCCCGGCCTTTTCCCGCTCGTCAGTCACGCGGCACAACCTATCCCAATCGACTCCGCAGCCAGCGCCAGAGCCGGCAGATGCGGCGTGACCGACTCCGTTACGGCGCAATGGCGGTATCCGGTCGACCGGGTTACCGCCATCGCGCTGTAACGGTGTTGATCTCCGCCCACCCCGAGGCCAGCCCGGGGCGGGCGGGGTTGGCGGGGCGGAGACGGTCAGGCGGTGAAGTCGCGGTCGGTGAACGGGCCGACCACCGCCAGGGACATCGGCCGGGCGAGCAGGTCGGCGGCGAGGGTGTTGACGTCGTCCAAGGTGACCGCGTCGACCCGGTCGAGCAGTTCGTTGACCGGCATCAGGTTGCCGTAGAGCAGTTCACCCTTGGCCAGCCGGCTCATCCGCGAGCCGGTGTCCTCCAGCCCGAGCACGAAGGCGCCCTTGCTCATCCCCTTGCCTCGGGCGAGTTCGACCTCGGTGATGCCGTGCTCGGCGGTACGCGCAAGCTCGGCCCGGGTCAGTTCCAGCACCTCGTCGACCCGCCCCGGGGCACAGCCGGCGTAGACGCCGAACAGACCGCTGTCGGCGTACTGGCTGGCGTAGGAGTAGACCGAGTAGGCCAGCCCGCGCTGCTCCCGGATCTCCTGGAACAGTCGGCTGGACATGCCGCCGCCGAGCACGTTGTTCAGTACGCCGAGCGCGAAGCGCCGCTCGTCGAGCCGGTCGATGGCCGGGCAGCCGAGTACCACGTGCGCCTGCTCGGTCTCCTTCGCCTCCACCACCGTGCTGGCGGCCCGGGTGCGTACCGTCGGGGTGGCCGGTCGGTACGGCGCGGGCGAGGCCGGGTCGGTGTCCAGCGGGGTGCCTCGCAGCGCCTGCCGGACCAGCCGGACCACGGCGGAGTGATCGAGGTTTCCGGCGGCCGCGATGACGATCTGCGGTGCGACGTAGCGGCGCCGGTAGAAGGCCTGGATCTGGCGACGGGTCATCGGGGTGACGGTGTCCGAGGTGCCGGAGATCAGCCGGCCCAGCGGATGGTCGCCGTAGACGGCCCGGGCGAAAAGGTCGTGCACCTCGTCACCGGGCTCGTCGTCGTGCATGGCGATCTCCTCGAGGATCACGCCCCGCTCGGTCTCCACATCGGCCGGTTCCAGCACCGAGTCGGCGACCAGATCACACATCACGTCGATGGCCAGCGGCAGGTCCTCGTCCAGCACCCGCGCGTAGTAGCAGGTGTACTCCTTCGTGGTGAAGGCGTTGGTCTCGCCACCCACCGCCTCGATCGACGAGGAGATCTCCAACGCACCCCGCTTGTGGGTGCCCTTGAACAGCAGGTGCTCCAGGAAGTGCGCGGCACCGGCCTGCGGCCCGGTCTCGTCCCGGGAACCCACCGCCACCCAGATGCCGAACGAGACGCTGCGCATGGCCGGGATCGCCTCGGTCAGTACGCGCAGCCCACTGGGCAGCACGGTGCGACGCACCGTACCGCCCAACGGGTCGTCACTCAACGTCCGGGTGACGGCCCGGGTCGAGCCGCCGGCCGGACGGACGGTGCCGACGGCGTGCCGGCCACCGGCGCCGGGCGGCGTCGCCCCCGGGCGAGCCACGGACAGGGACGAACGCCGGGTGCGACTCACGGCAACCTGCTTCCAGTACGACGAGGGTGGACGGTGACGAACCGGCCGGGCGACGATGTCGCCCGGCCGGTCAGCGGATCAGTACGGTTGGTCGGAGATCAGCTGTGCCGGGTGCGCCGACGCGGCCGGTTGTCGCCGCCACCTTCGCCGCCCTCGCCCCGCTCCGGGCCACGGCCGCCACGGTCGCCGCCGCGCTCACGGTCACCGCGGTCACGCGGGGCACGGTCACCCCGGTCACGGCTGGCCGGCCGCTCGTCGCCCGCCTCGGCGGGAGCCGGTGCCTCGGCGCCCTCGGGGCGGACCTTGTCCAGGTAGATCTTGCCGCGCTGGTCGATGTCGGCGATCTCGACCTCGACCCGGTCGCCGACGTTGAGGAAGTCCTCGACCTTCTCGACCCGCTTGCCGTCGCCCACCTTGGAGATGTGCAGCAGGCCGTCGCGGCCGGGCAGCAGCGAGACGAACGCGCCGAACGGTGCGGTCTTGACCACGGTGCCGAGGAACCGGTCACCGGCCTTCGGCATGGTCGGGTTGGCGATCGCGTTGATCCGCTCGACGGCTGCCTGCGCCGACGGGCCGTTGGTCGCACCGACGTAGATCGTGCCGTCGTCCTCGATGGAGATCTCGGCGCCGGTCTCGTCCTGGATGGCGTTGATGGTCTGACCCTTCGGGCCGATCACCATGCCGATCTTGTCGACCGGGATCTTCACCGTGGTGACCCGCGGCGCGTAGTCGGACATCTCGGCCGGAGCCTCGATGGCCCGCTGCATCACGTCGAGGATGGTCTGCCGGGCCTCGTGGGCCTGCTGGAGCGCGGCCGCAAGCACGTCGGACGGGATGCCGTCGAGCTTGGTGTCGAGCTGCAACGCGGTGACGAAGTCGCGGGTGCCGGCGACCTTGAAGTCCATGTCACCGAAGGCGTCCTCGGCACCGAGGATGTCGGTCAGCGTCACGTACTGGGTCTTGCCGTCCACCTCGTCGGAGATGAGGCCCATGGCGATGCCGGCCACCGGCGCCTTCAGCGGCACACCGGCGCTGAGCAGACCCAGCGTGGAGGCGCAGACCGACCCCATCGAGGTGGAGCCGTTGGAGCCGAGCGCCTCGGAGACCTGCCGGATGGCGTACGGGAACTCCTCGCGCGAGGGCAGCACCGGGATCAGTGCCCGCTCGGCGAGCGCGCCGTGCCCGATCTCGCGGCGCTTCGGCGAGCCGACCCGGCCGGTCTCACCGGTGGAGTACGGCGGGAAGTTGTAGTTGTGCATGTAGCGCTTGGACTTCTCCGGGGAGAGGGTGTCCAGCGCCTGCTCCATGCGCAGCATGTTGAGCGTGGTGACGCCGAGGATCTGGGTCTCACCGCGCTCGAACAGCGCCGAGCCGTGCACCCGGGGCAGCACGCCGACCTCGGCGTTCAGCGGCCGGATGTCACGCGGGCCACGGCCGTCGATGCGGACCTGCTCACGCAGTACCCGGTTGCGTACCTCGGACTTGGTCAGCGAGCGGAAGGCGGCCGACAGCTCCTTCTCCCGACCCTCGAAGCGCGGGCCGACCTCCTCCAGCAGGCGGGCCTTGACCGCGTCCAGGGCCTCCTCGCGGTCCGCCTTGCCGGCGATCTGGAGGGCCTCGGCGACGTCGGCGCGAGCGAACTCGGCAACCGCGTCGTACGCGTCGTCCTGGTAGTCCAGGAAGACCGGGAACTCGGCGACCGGCTTGGCGGCCACGTCGGCCAGCTCGCTCTGCGCCCGGCACAGCTCACGGATGGCCGGCTTGGCGGCCTCCAGGCCGCTGGCCACGACCTCCTCGGTGGGCGCCGGGGCGCCGCCGGCGACCAGCTTGACGGTGTGCTCGGTGGCCTCGGCCTCGACCATCATGATCGCGACGTCGCCGTCGGGCAGGGCCCGACCGGCCACCACCATGTCGAAGGTGGCCCGGCTCAGCTCCTCGTGGGTCGGGAAGGCGACCCACTGGCCGTCGACGTGCGCCATCCGGGTGGCCCCGATCGGGCCGGAGAACGGCAGGCCGGACAGCTTGGTCGACATCGAGGCGGCGTTGATCGCCACCACGTCGTACGGGTGCTGGGGGTCGAGCGCGAGGATCGTCTCGACCACCTGGACCTCGTTGCGCAGGCCCTTGACGAACGACGGGCGCAGCGGCCGGTCGATCAGGCGGCAGGTGAGGATGGCGTCCTCGCTGGGGCGGCCCTCACGGCGGAAGAACGAACCGGGGATCCGGCCCGCGGCGTACATCCGCTCCTCGACGTCGACGGTCAGCGGGAAGAAGTCGAACTGCTCCTTCGGCTGCTTGCCGGCGGTGGTGGCGGAGAGGACGACCGTCTCGCCGAGCTGGGCGATGACGGAGCCGGCGGCCTGCCGGGCCAGCCGACCGGTGGAGAAAGTGATCTCACGGGTGCCGAAGGACCCGTTGTCGATCACGGCGGTACGGGATTCGGTGCCGAGTTTGGTCTCGGTCATGGTGCGGCAATGCTCCTTCGCATCGGGGGCCACGAGCGGGAGCTGTACCGACGGCCGGTCTTCGATCGAAGCGCCCGGGACCAGCGGCAAAATGCCGGAGGCGCCCGGAGGCCACTACCGGAGACCGGTACGCCGACGGCTCCCCTGTCTGGGTGCTCGCGGCCCGTGTCTCGAGGTGGGACGCGACGGGGGAGCGGCCGGTGGCCACTCCCCCGTCTCACGTCACCGGCGCAGGCCGAGTCGCTCGATGAGCGACCGGTAGCGGTTGATGTCCTTCTTCTGCACGTAGTTGAGCAGCCGACGGCGGCGGCCGACCAGCAGCAGCAGCCCACGGCGGCTGTGGTGGTCGTGCTTGTGCACCTTCAGGTGCTCGGTGAGGTCAGCGATCCGCTTGGTGAGGACAGCGACCTGCACCTCGGGCGAACCGGTGTCGCCCTCGACGGTCGCGTACTCCTCGCGGATCTTGGCCTTTGACTGCTGGTCGAGCGCCATGTTCTCCCTGTTCCAGTGGGTTGTCGATGCTGTCCGTGCGGGCCGGGCTGATGCATTGCTACAGGCTGAGCACCGCCACAGGCCGGGCACCGCTACCGGACGCGCCCTCACATCCGCGGCGTCGAGCAGACATGCGAGGACACACGTCGGTCAGCCGACGTCTCCGCCAGCCTACCAGCACCTCGTCCCGATCGCCCGGATGAGGCCACTCAGGCGAGCGCCCTGCGGGTCCGCTCGACGTCCTGGGCGATCTGGGCGACCAGCGGCTCGATCGAATCGAACCGGACCTGCCCCCGTAGACGCGCCACGAAGTCCAGGGCGAGCCGCTCGCCGTACAGGTCGCCGTCGAAATCCAGCGCGTACGCCTCGACCCGGCGCTCCCGGCCGGAGAAGGTCGGGTTGGTGCCGATCGACACGGCCGCGCCCAGCGGCTGCCGCTGACCGCGACGGATCAGCCAGGCGGCGTAGATCCCGTCTGCGGGAATCGCGGCGTACCGGTGGCAGAGCAGGTTCGCGGTCGGGAAACCCAGCTCACGGCCGCGCTGGTCGCCCCGGACCACCACGCCCTCCAGCCGGTGCGGCCGCCCCAGTGCGCTGGCCGCCGCCGTCACGTCGCCGGCATCGACGCAGGAGCGGATGTACGTCGAGGAGAAGACGGTACCGGCCTCGGCCACCAGCGGGGCGCCCTCGACGGCGAAGCCGAACGTGCGGCCGAGCTGCTCCAACAGCGCCACGTCGCCGGCCGCCCGGTGCCCGAACCGGAAGTTGTCCCCCACCACCACCAAGGTGGCGTGCAGGTGCTCGACCAGCACGTCATGGACGAACGCCTCGGCCGGCAGTCGGGAGAACTCGGGGGTGAACGGCACCACACAGAGCACGTCGACGCCGAGCGCCTCGATCAACTCCGCCTTGCGCGCCGGCTCGGTGAGCACCGCCGGATGGGAACCCGGCCGGACCACCTCCGCCGGATGCGGGTCGAAGGTGACCACGACCGACTGCACGCCCAACTCCCGGGCGCGGGCCACGGCGTGCCCGATGGTGGCCTGGTGACCCTTGTGCACGCCGTCGAAAACACCGATGGTGACGACCGAGCGTCCCCAGCCCCCCGGCGCCGCGTCGTACCCCCGCCACCGCTGCATGCTGATCCTCTCCTGTTGCCCGGTGCTCCGCTCGGCCGCCGGCTGCTGTCACGCCGGGGCGAGCACGATCTCCGCGCGGGCCCGGCCGGCCCGCTCGCTGACGATAGCGATCAACTGGCCGGCCGGATCGAAGACCGCGTACGGCCCGGCGTGACCGACCGCGTCGAGCGGTCCGCCGTGGGAGAGCACCTTGGCCTCGTCCGGGCTGGCGTCCCGGCGGGTGAAGAACCGGGCGGCCGCCGCCGCCAACGGCAGGTCGACCACTTCGGGTGCGCGCTGCTCCAGGTCATCGAGGGTGGCGGCCTCGGCAAGGGTGAAACCACCCACAGCGGTACGCCGCAACGCGGTGAGGTGCCCGCCGACCCGCAGTGCCAGGCCCGCGTCCCGGGCGATCGCCCGGATGTACGTGCCGGTCGAGCAGGCCACCTGGACGTCGACGTCCACCACGTCGGGCTGGTCGCGCCGGATCGCCAGTACGTCCAGCCGCGACACGGTGACCCGCCGGGCCGGCAGGTCGACGCTCTCGCCGTCCCGGACCCGCTTGTACGCCCGCTGCCCATCGATCTTGATGGCGCTGACCGCGCTCGGCACCTGGTCGATCTGGCCGGTCAATGCGGCCAGCGCGGCTCGGATCGCCTCGTCGGTCAGCCCACCGGCAGCAGCGGTGGAGATCACGTCGCCTTCCGCGTCGTCGGTGACGGTGGCCTGACCGAGCCGAATGGTGGCCGCGTAGCACTTGTCAGCGCCGATCACGTACGTCAGCAGGCGGGTCGCCCGACCCACCCCAATCACCAGCACGCCGGTGGCCATCGGGTCGAGGGTGCCCCCGTGTCCCACCCGCCGGGTACGCGCCAACCGGCGGATGCGCGCCACGACGTCGTGCGACGTCATGCCGCCCGGCTTGTCCACCACGATCAGACCGTCTGTGCTCACGACGTGCAAGCCTGCCAGATCGACGCGGCGGGCTCGGCAGCGGACGACCGCCCGCCGAAACCGGATTTACGGCCTGGGAGGGGACTGTAACGATGGGCGCACATCGGCGTCGGCCGGCTCGGCGCCGCAGACCACGGGGAGACCGAGATGACCACGGACGGCACACCCACCGACCGGCCAGTCACCGATGCACCGGTTCGCCTGCGTACGCCCCGGCAGTCGACCACGCTGCCCGACTGGATGCTCGACCCGCCACCGCCGAGGCGCACGCTGGGCGCCCGGGTGGCCGGGGCGTTCGCCGCGCTGCCCGGCGCGAGCCGGCTCCGCCGCCGCTGGTGGGCCTGGCAGGATCGGGACCGCCTCTACCAGCGCTATCCGAACACCTTCAAGGTGGTCGCCATGGTCGTCTCCTGGGCCGTGGGGACGGCCCTGGTGCTGCTGGTCTACGCCCTCTAGGGCCAGGCCTGACCAGTCGGGCCAGCGGTCAGGCGGCACTGCCCGCGCGCTGCTCGGTGCGGACCGCCCCGGTCACCGCCCAGGCGCCACCGCCCAGTCGCAGCAGCAGGCCGATCAGCCGGATCACGGTGAACAGCAGCAGACCGGCCCAGATGCCGCCGAGGCCGAGCGCGAAGGCGTGGGAGAGCCAGATGGCGGGAAGGAACCCGCCGAGGACACCGGCCACGGTGAGATTTCGCAGATAACGAATGTCGCCGGCACCGATCAGGACACCGTCGAGGGCGAACACCACCCCCGCCAGCGGCAGCATGACGACGAACCAGGGCCAGGCCACCAACGCCTGCTCGTGTACCGCCGGGTCGGCGCTGAACCAGGTCGGTACGACGCCCGTGCCGGCCGCGGCCAGCACGGCGAACGCCGCCCCGCAGACCGCACCGAACCGGCCGATCCGCTTGGCCAACGCGCGGGCCGCCTCGGCGTCGCCGGCACCGAGGGCGGCGCCGACCAGCGCCTGCGCGGCGATGGCCAGCGCGTCGAGGACCAGCGCCGCGAAGAACCAGAGCTGTACCGCGATCTGGTGGGCACCGACCGAGGCGGCGCCGATCCGGGCGGCCACGGCCGTCGCGGACAGGAAGCTGGCCTGGAACGCCAAGCCCCGGATCAGGAGGTCCCGGCTGAGCACGAGTTGCTGGCCGATGACCCGTGGGTGCGGGCGCAGGGCCACCCGCTCGGCGACCAGCGCTGCGGCGAAGAGCACGCCGGAGAGGGTCTGCGCGATCACATTCGCCACCGCGGAGCCGTTGAGGCCCATACCCACGGGATAGACGAGCACCGGGCAGAGCACCGCGGAGAGCAGGTTCGGTCCGACCACGAACCACAGCGGCCGGCGGGTGTCCTGCACACCACGCAGCCAGCCGTTGCCGGCGGCGGCGAGCAGCAGCCCGGGTGCGCCGAACGCGGCGATGCGCAGCCACTCACCGGCGGCCCTGCCGACGTCACCACCACCGGCCAGGGCACCGGTGAGCGCCGGGCCACCGATCTGCATGCCGACTGCGACCAGCACGCCCAGGGCGAGCGCGAGCCACGAGGCTTGGACACCCTCGGCCACTGCGGCAGCCCGGTCCCCGGCACCGAAGCGGCGGGCGGCGCGCCCGGTGGTGCCGTACGCGACGACGGTGCCCACCCAGGCGGTGAGGGTCATCACGGTGCCACCGACGGCGACGGCCGCCAACGGAACCCGGCCCAGATGTCCGACGACAGCGGTGTCCACCAGGACGTAGAGCGGCTCGGCGGCGAGGACCACGAGGGCCGGCAGGGCGAGCGCGGCGATCCGGCGCGGCGAGGCGACACGGTCGACGGGTTGGGTGGGCTGGCTCATCGCCGCCGATGGTGGCATGCGATGTGTAAGGAGGCAAGGCAGATGTGCTGCTTACCTTTGGCGGATCGCGTCACACCGTCGGGCGGGCAGCGCGAAAACCGGCGGCGCGGGCGCCAGGGTCGAAGACACAGGGGGCAGGCGAACAGCCGGGCGGTGACGCCGTACGCACGAAACGGCTCGGCGTCACCGCCGGTCGCGTACCGTCACTGACGGGTGTCCATGGAGGTCTGCAGGGCGCGGCGGGCCTGCTCGCGGGCCTCGTCGGTGGTCTCGGGCTTGGGCTTGGCGGGCATGGCGAACCCCTTCCAGGGCGCGCGCCGCCGAACGCGGCGGCGCGTCACGGGCGGTGTAACTGAGGCGTCGGGCCACGTGCTCCGGGGTCGCCGAAGCGGTGGACAGACGACGTACGGCCCGGGTCGGTCGACCCTGGAGGAAAGCGTCACAGGGTATAGCTCCGCCATCCTGACCTGCACCGAAAGTGGCGTCGGCCGATACCCAAGTTATCGTTCAGGTCCACATGTTGCCCGCGGTTCCCGGCATCTGGACGACTCAGATCCCGTCACCGGGCCAGGAAATGCCAGCCGACCCACCACCAGAAGCCGAACAGCCCAATCCGCCCGACCGGGACGGGACCCACCTCGTAGCGCATCACGTACGCGCAGACCTCGCCGAGGGTCGGAATCCGCGAGCCCTCCCGGCGGGCCAACCACTCGACCAGCCCGAACAGCGCCAGGCCGACCAGGAATCCACCGATCGCCACTGCCCGCATCATCGCCGCGCCAACCCCCAGAACGCCGACAGCCACACCAGCCAGCCGGCGGAACGCACCAGCCGATCCTCCAACAGCGGGTCCGCCAGCAGGGAGAAGGTGGGGAAGTCCTCACCGGCCGCCGAGAAGAACGTCGCTCCCTCGAAGACGCCGAACACCAGGACCGGCAGCGTCCACCAGACCGCACCCGAACTCAGCCGCTGCGGCGCCGGCCGGCGCGGCACCCGGTTCGACAGCCCGAGCCAGATCAGTACGCCGCCGGCCCCGAAGACATAGA
Source organism: Micromonospora sp. NPDC051196 (assembly GCF_040682415.1). NCBI lineage: Bacteria > Bacillati > Actinomycetota > Actinomycetes > Micromonosporales > Micromonosporaceae > Micromonospora > Micromonospora sp. NPDC051196. The sequence goes on along the minus strand of NZ_JBFBAY010000001.1, from coordinate 969,145 downwards.
GGTTGGCCTCCGTGGAGAAGGACGGGAAACGACCGCCGACCAGGGAGAGAGCGACGAGCACCGGCACACTGACGACCGGGCGCTCCCAGGTACGAGGGGCCTCGACGGTGAGGTCGTGGGGCTGCTCCATCATCCGATTCTCCCGATCCTGTCCAGGTACGGAAAGGTCAACACCCCTGGTATCGGCCCGGATGTCACCGTTGCTGGTCGATGCGGCCTTCCACCACTGGTACGTCCAGTTCCGTCCGGATCCGAGCAATCACCTCGTCGACGGTCCCACGTCCGGTGAAGCCGGCGGCAAGGCGATGCCCGCCGCCGCCCAGCGCAACGGCAACCCGACTGACGTCGATCGCGCCCTTGCTGCGCAGGGACACCGCCCACTCGGCCGGCCCGGTCTGCTTGACCACACAGCTCACGTCGGCCTCCGCAGTGCACCGGACCGGATCGATCAGGGCCTCCAACACGTACGGTTGTTGGTCGTGCCGCGCCAGGTCGTCAAGCGTCGCGTAGGTCCAGACCAGGCCGTTCCCGGCAGCGGCGGCGGGCTCCAACCGGGCCCGGCCGAGCACCTCACCGAAGAGACGCACCGCGCCGAACGGACGGTTGTCGAAGATCCGCCGAGAGATCTCACCGGGGCGGATGCCGGTGGCCAACAGCCGGGCCGCCATCTCGTGCACCGCCACGGTCGTCGCGTCGAACCGGAACGAGCCGGTGTCGGTGCTCAACGCCACGTACAGGCATTCGGCGATGCCGGCGTCGAGTGGGACGCCGAGCCGGGCCAGCAGTTCCTCCGCGACCACCGAGGTCGCCGCAGCACCCGGGTCGACCAGGTTGACGTCACCGAAGCCGGCGTTCGAGGCGTGATGATCGAGTACCAGTGCGGTGCCCGCGCCGGTCAGCCGATCGGCCAGTTCACCGAGCCGCGACTCGCTCGCCGCGTCGAAGCAGATGACCAGATCCGGCTCCGGGTCCGCCTCCGTCGCCGGCACCAGCAACTCCAGGCCGGGCAGCCCTCGGAACGGCTCGGGAACCTCCGGTGGGCCGGGGAAGGTCGCTTGTAGCCGCCCCACACCGAGCCGGCGCAGTCCGAGCCCGAAGCCGAGCATGCTGCCCAGCGCGTCGCCGTCCGGGTTGACGTGGCAGATCAGCAACACCCGACCGTCGGGTGGCAGCCGGCGTACAGCTGCCACCGCCGCTACCCAGTCGGCCTCTGCGGGGCCGACCGGCGCCGAGCCGGGAGAAGCGCCCGCCGGCCGGTCCAGAGCTGAATCGGAAGATGCCAGCCGGTCCGGCGGGGAGCCGCCGACGCCAGCCCGAGCCGGTCCCGGCGGCGTGACAGTCGGATCCACCTCGGTCATGGCGCCGCCGGACGGGGCGGTCACCGCCGGTCCCCGCCCCGGGCATCGTCGACGTCGCCGTCCTCGGAGTCCTCGGAGTCCTCGTCGTCGTCCAGGCGGTACGGCTGAGCTTCACCGGCGTACTCGGCCCGGGCCGCGAGGCGCTGCACCTCGGCGTCGGCGTTACGGGCCGCGGCAAGCAGATCATCGATGTGCTTGACCTGGTCCTGCACATCGTCCAGGACGAAGGTCAGCGTCGGCGAGTGGCGTAGGCCCAGCGCCTTGCCCACCGTGCTGCGCAGCATGCCCTTGGCACTGTCCAGTGCGGCTGCGGTGCCCGCCTGGGCCGCCGCGTCGCCGAGCACCGTGTAGAAGACAGTGGCGTCGCGGAGGTCGGCGGTGATCCGCGCGTCGGTGATGGTGATCATGCCGAGCCGCGGGTCCTTGATCTGGCTCCGCACCACCGACGCGACCAGCTCACGCACCCGCTCCGCGTGCCGGCGTACCTTGGCCGGATCCGTCATCTCGCCACCTCCACGGTGTGCCGCTACCGACCGGACCGGTTGACGCCGACGTCACCGGGCCGGGCCGGCCCTAACACCTCGAACCCTACCCGCGCCGTATCGGCCGCCGCGCGGGCGGCCGATGCCCCGATCACCGTAGGGTCAGTCGTCCGCGCCGTGCAGCCGGCGACGTACCGACAGCAGTTCGATCTCCGGTCGACCGGCCACCAGACGTTCGCAGGAATCAAGTACCTCGCGGGCGTGGGCCGCCTCAGCGGCCACCACCGCCACACCTATCTCCGCTCGCCCGTGCAGGTCGAGCGCGCCCACCTCGGCGGCCGAGACCTCGAAGCGGCGCAGCGCCGCCAGAATCGGCCGTACGTACGATCTCTTAGCCTTCAGCGACCGGGAGTCACCCGGCAGCAGCAGGTCGAATACTGCGGTTGCGGTGTACATCGTCTGCGGACACTACCCGCACCCCACCCCGCATGATCAAGGGGTTTACGCCGATCGGCGTAAACCCCTTGATCAGTGCGTCACCGCAGGATCAGGCGCGAACCTTCTCCCGCATCTCGAAGGTCTCGATCACGTCGCCGACCTGGACGTTGTTGTAACCACCCAGGGTCAGACCGCACTCGAAGCCCTCGCGGACCTCCGTCGCGTCGTCCTTGAACCGCTTGAGCGAGCTGATCGTGAGGTTGTCCGCCACGACCGTGCCGTCGCGCAGCAGGCGCGCCTTCGCGTTACGCCGGATGACACCCGACCGGACGATGCAACCGGAGATGTTGCCGATCTTGGACGAGCGGAAGACGTCGCGGATCTCCGCGGTGCCGAGCTCGACCTCCTCGTACTCCGGCTTGAGCAGGCCCTTGAGCGCCGCCTCGATCTCCTCGATGGCCTGGTAGATGACGGTGTAGTACCGGATCTCCACGCCCTCGCGGTCGGCCATCTCGCGGACCTTGTTCGAGGCCCGCACGTTGAAGCCGATGATCGTGACCGGCTCGGACGAGGCGCTGGCGAGCATGACGTTGCTCTCCGTGATCGCGCCGACGCCCCGGTCGAGGACCTTGAGCTGGACCTCCTCGGGGATGTCGAGGTTGAACAGCGCGTCCTCCAGGGCCTCCACCGAACCGGAGACGTCACCCTTGAGGATGAGGTTGAGCGACGTCTTCTCGCCCTCCTTGAGCTGCTCCATGAGCGTCTCAAGGGTGGCCCGGCCACGGGAGTTGGCGAACGCCGCCGCCCGCCGCCGCGCCTGGCGCTGCTCGGCGATCTGCCGCACCGTGCGGTCGTCCGCCGCAGCCAGGAAGGTGTCGCCCGCGCCCGGCACCGCGGTCAGACCGAGCACCATGACCGGACGCGCCGGACCCGCCTCGGTGACCTGGTTGCCGTTCTCGTCGAGCATTGCCCGGACCCGGCCGTGCGCCCCACCGGCGACGATCGAGTCGCCGGCCCGCAGGGTGCCCTTCTGCACCAGCACCGTCGCCACCGCACCACGGCCCTTGTCCAGGTGCGCCTCGATGGCCACACCCTGCGCCGGCCCGTCGATCGGAGCGGTCAGCTCCAGCGACGCGTCGGCGGTGAGCAGCACCGCTTCGAGGAGGTCCTCGATGCCGATGCCGGGCTTCGCGGCCACGTTGACGAACATGGTGTCGCCGCCGTACTCCTCGGCGACCAGGCCGTACTCGGTCAGCTGCTGGCGGACCTTGTCCGGGTTGGCCTCCGGCTTGTCGACCTTGTTGACCGCGACCACGATCGGCACATCCGCCGCCTTGGCGTGGTTGAGCGCCTCGATGGTCTGCGGCATCACGCCGTCGTCGGCCGCCACCACCAGGATCACGATGTCGGTGACCTGGGCACCACGGGCACGCATGGCGGTGAACGCCTCGTGACCCGGGGTGTCGATGAAGGTGACCGCCCGGTCCTCGCCCTCGTGCGGGACGTGGACCTGGTAGGCGCCGATGTGCTGGGTGATGCCACCCGCCTCGCCGGCCACCACGTTCGCCTTACGGATCGCGTCGAGCAGCTTGGTCTTACCGTGGTCGACGTGACCCATGACGGTCACCACCGGCGCACGGCTGACCAGGCGGTCCTCCGCCACCTCGGCGTCGAGGTCGATGTTGAACTGCGCGAGCAGCTCGCGATCCTCGTCCTCCGGGCTGACGATCTGCACGTTGAAGCCAAGGTGCTCACCCAGCAGCAGCAGGGTGTCGTCGGAGCACGACTGGGTCGCGGTGACCATCTCGCCCAGGTTGAACATCTCCTGGACCAGCGAACCCGGGTTGGCGTTGATCTTGTCGGCGAAGTCCGACAGCGAGGCGCCCCGGGAGAGCCGGACCATCTGCCCCTGACCCCGGGGAGCACCCGAGCTCATGGTCGGAGCCGACAGGTTGTCGAACTCCTGTCTGCGCTGCTTCTTGGACTTGCGACCACGGGTCGGCTTACCACCCGGACGCCCGAAGGCACCGGCGGCACCGCCGCCACGGCCACGGCCGCCACCACCCGGACGCCCACCGCCACCGGCCGGCGCACCTGGGCGGAATCCGCCACCGGCACCGGCGCCACCGCCGGGGCCGCCACGGTAGCCACCGCCACCGGCACCACCACCGCCACCGGGGCCGCCACGGTAGCCACCGCCACCGCCGCCACCACCGGGACCGCCACGGTAGCCACCACCGCCGCCACCGCCACCGGGACGACCGGCACCGCCGCCACCACCGGGACGACCGGCGCCAGGACCACCCGGACGACCGGGACGCTGGCTCGGCATCGACGCCGGGCTGGGCCGCGGCGGCATGGACGCCGGGCTCGGCCGCGGCGGCATGGACGCCGGGCTCGGACGGGGCCCACCGGCACCGGCGGCCGGCGGACGCTGCTGCTGGCTGCCCTGGATGCCGAACGGGTTGTTACCGGCGCCCCGCGCCGGCGGACGGCCCTGCCGGCCACCAGGGCCGGGGGTCGGACCACCAGGACGGCCCGCAGCCGGGGAACCCGGACGGGGCGGCATGTTGCCGGGGCCGGGACGGGGACCGGGACCCGGACGGGCGGTCCCTTCCGCCGGGGGTTCCCGGCGGACGTTGTCACGCTGCTGCTGGCGGGCGGCCTGCGCGGCCTTGACCGCAGCCTCCTGCTCAGCCTTCAGCGCAGCCGCACGCGCCTCGGCGGCGGCCACCTCGATGTCGTGAGCGCTCGCCGGCTTGGCGACCGGGGCCGCCGGCGGCGGCGGACCGGGCACCGGGGCCTTCGGCTTGGGCCCGGGAGCCGCCGGACGCCGAGGTGGCGTCGGCTTGGCGGTGATCCGGGGCTCGCCGGGGGTCGGCGACGGGGTCGGTGCCGCTGGAGCCGGCGCGGCCGACGGCGCAGCCGCCGGAGCACCAGCTCCACCGGAGGCGACGAAGGCGCTACGCAGCCGCCGGGCGACCGGCGCCTCGACGGTGCTCGACGCGGACTTCACGAACTCGCCCATTTCCTTCAACTTGGCGAGAACGGTCTTGCTTTCGACCCCGAGCTCCTTTGCAAGCTCGTGTACGCGGGCCTTACCTGCCACTGCACTCCTCACTCCGAGGTCGTGCGGGCAGCACCCGCAGACCTCACTCGTGCACTTGAAGCCTGGTCATTTCTGGGACTTCATCGTGTGCTCATGCTGGTCGTCCTACCTTGCTAGCGAACCTCGCCCGACCGGGTGGCCGGACGTGGTGGTTGACGCGTCAGGTACTCCGCGAGGGCTCCGTCGTCAGGAGCCCCGGCGAGGCGCAGCGCACGCCCGAAGGCGCGGCGCCGCACTGCCTGCGCGAAGCAGGCCGGATCCGGGTGCATGCTCGCTCCCCGACCCGGCAGTCTGCGGGACGGATCGGGCCGGAGACTGTGACCAGCCTCGTCGTCGATCGCGACGATCCGCAGTAATTCATTGGCCGGCGCACGCTGTCGGCAGCCCACACAGGTGCGCTCCGGCTGCGTGCGTCGTGCCACTGGTGGAAGTCTACCCCTAGCTGCCCGAGACCGCGCCGCCCGGTTCCCGGACCTGATCGACTCCAGTCCGACCGGCAGCGCCAGCCTGCTCGGCGTCCGACCGGATGTCGATCCGCCAACCGGTCAGCCGAGCAGCAAGCCGGGCATTCTGCCCTTCCCGCCCGATCGCGAGCGACAGCTGGAAGTCCGGAACGGTCACCCGTGCCGCCCGGTTCGCCAGGTCGACCACCTCGACCCGCAGGGCCTTGGCCGGCGAGAGCGCGTTGCCGACGAAGGTGGCCGGGTCGTCCGACCAGTCGATGATGTCGATCTTCTCGCCGTGCAACTCGCTCATCACCGCCCGGACTCGCTGACCCATCGGGCCGATGCAGGCGCCCTTGGGGTTGACACCGGAGGCGGTGGAGCGCACCGCGATCTTCGTACGGTGACCTGCCTCACGGGCGATCGCACTGATCTCGACGGTGCCGTCGGCGATCTCCGGCACCTCCAGGGCGAAGAGCTTCTTCACCAGGTTCGGATGCGTACGGGACAGCGTGATCTGCGGCCCACGCATGCCCTTGGTCACGTGCACCACCACGCACCGGATCCGCTCACCGTGGGTGTACCGCTCCCCGGGCACCTGCTCGGACTGCGGCAGGACACCCTCCAGCTTGCCCAGGTCGACGGTGACGATGCCCTTCTCGGCCCGCGCCTCGTGCGCCTGCACGACCCCGGTCACCAGGTCACCGTCGCGACCGACGTACTCACCGAAGTGCACCTCGTCGGTGGCCTCCCGCAGCCGCTGGAGGATCACCTGCTTGGCGGTCATGGCGGCGATCCGGCCGAAGTCGTGCGGAGTGTCGTCCCACTCCCGTACGACGGCGCCCTCCGGATCCATCTCCTGGGCGTAGACCAGGGCCGCGCCGTTCTTACGGTCGATCTCCACCCGGGCGTGCGACTGGGCACCCTCGGTGTGCCGGTACGCGGTCAGCAGCGCGGTCTCGATCGCCGCGAGGATCGTGTCGAACGGGATCTCCCGCTCGCGCTCGAGTGCGCGCAGCGCCGCGAGGTCGATGTTCACCTCTCCTCGTCCTCCACATCGTCATCGTCATCGTCGTCGACGTCTTCAGGTTCGGGCAGTTCGTCGAGGCGGCTGAATTCGACCTGCACCCGGCCGGGGCCGAGATCGGTGTGCGGCCACTGGGCACGCGCACCGTCGATCTCCAGCACCACACATTCGTCGTCCGCGGCGAGCACCCGCCCGGTGACCTGTCGGTCACCCGCCGGTCGGGCGCCGGACTCCCCCGCGCTCCGGACGGTCACCCGGGCCAGTCGGCCGACGTTGCGCCGCCAGTGCCGGGGCAGGGTCAGCGGGCGGTCCACGCCCGGGGAGCTGACCTCCAGCTGGTATTCCCCGGCGACGATGTCGCCACCGGTCTCCTCGGCCGCGTCCAGCGCCGCCGAGACCGCCCGGGAGACGTCGGCCACCGCGTCCAGGTTGATCCCGCCGTCGGCATCGACGATCACCCGAACCACGTGCCGACGGCCGGCCCGGGACACGGACAGGTCCTCCAGGTCGTAGCCGGCACCGTCGATCACGGGTGCGATCACCGCGCGTAGCCGCTCCCGACGGGCGGCGAGGTCACCTCGGGGAACCTGGCCGCCTCGCGGAGCCGGGCCGCCGCGGGGTCGTCCCGCTGTTCTGGTGGCACGGCCACGCTGCGTCATCTGTCCGACCCTTTCACTGCTCGCCGACTGCCATGCCGGCACGCCACCGGAGCGGACGCGCCGGTGGCTGCGCAGAGCGTAACGCGCCCGCCCGCAGAGGGCCCGGGCGGCGCACCGACGCCACTGCCGTACACGGGCCGTGGTGATGGTGTTGACTTGTCCGGTGGTGATGGGCAGAACGACTCGGCGGGACGGATCCCCGCTTCCCCGACGCGCGGTGCTGCGGGTCGGCGCGTTGCTGGCGCTCGGCGGGGCCGCCGCGCCGCTGAGTGGATGTGGCTTCCTCGACCGTGACGAGCCACCACGGCCGGACCCGCTCGCCCCACTGATCGACGAGTCGCTGCGTCTCGCGGCCGGGCTGCGCGCCGCCGGCGATGCCCATCCCGACCTGGCCGCCCGCCTCGTCCCACTGGCCGAGACGCATGAGGCGCACGCCACAGAACTCGCCCGGGTGACCGGCACGACCCTTCCGTCGGCGCCCCCGCCCGGTTCGGCCGGACCGCCGTCACCCGAACCACCGACGGACCGGACCGCCACCCTGGCCGCGCTGCGCAAGGCCGAACGTGCCGGCCGGGACTCGGCGACCGCGGCCTGCGCCGCGGCGCCCGGTGAGCGGGCCGCGCTGCTCGGCTCGATCGCCGCCGCGCGGGCCACCCACCTGGAGGCGCTCAAGTGATGACCGCACCGACCGGCGCCGAGGAGCCGCTCGCCGCCGCGCTCACCGCCGAATACGCGGCGATCTGGGCGTACGGCCCGATCGGGGTACGCCTCGCCGACGCCGAACGCAAGGCCGCCGTCGAGGCGGAGGCCGCGCACCGCAGCCGACGTGACGCGCTGGTGTTGCAGTTGAGTACCGGCGGAGCCGACGTCCCGCCGGACCGGCCCGGGTACGCGCTGCCGTTCCCGGTGACCGACCGGGCCAGCGCGCTCCGGCTCGCCGTCGAGGTGGAGGAGCGCACCGCGGCGTTCTGGCGGGCGGTACTGCCCACCAGCGCGGGTGCGGAACGGGACCGGGCACTGACCGCCCTGATCGAGTACGCGGTACGGGCGACCCGGTGGCGGCGTACCGCCGGGATCAGCCCGCTGACCGTGGCCTTTCCCGGCCGCCCCGGCTGAAGCACCGCCCCGCCGGCGCGGGGCCGGAACGCGAGTATCCGAGTAGCCCTGCGGTTGCGGTCCGGCATACCAGGTATGCATACTCCGCTACATGTCCATCCGCCACGGTCTGCTCGCCCTGCTCGAACGCGGCCAGATGTACGGCTACCAGCTGCGGGCCGCCTTCGAGGAGTCGACCGGCTCGACCTGGCCGCTGAACATCGGGCAGGTCTACACGACGCTGTCCCGGCTGGAACGTGACGGCCTCGTCCGATCCCTGCCGGAAAGCGAGGCCGGGCAGCGGCCGTACGAGATCACCGACGCCGGGCGGGCGGACCTGGCGCTGTGGTTCGCCACCCCGATCAGCCGCACCGACCGCCCCCGCGACGAGCTGGCGATCAAGTTGGCGCTGGCGTTGACCACACCGGGGGTGGACGTCCGCACGGTGGTGCAGAACCAGCGCACCGCCACCATGCGTACATTGCAGGAGTTGACCCGGTTGAAGTACGCCAGCGACCGGCCGGAGGATCTGCCCTGGCGTCTGGTGCTGGACGCGATGATGTTCCAGGCCGAGGCCGAGGTGCGTTGGCTCGACCACTGTGAAACCAGCCTGGCACGGCACCGCCCCCCGGCTTCCGGCCCAGCGTCCAACTCCGAGGCGGTGGGCCACAGGGGTGAGGAGGCACGACGGTGAGTGCGGCGAACGAGCCGGTACCGGCCCTTTCCGAGCACATCTCCCCGCCACCGGGCGCGGGAACTGACGGCGGCGTCACACGCGACGCGGTGCTGGAGCTACGTGACGTGCATCGCACCCACGGCAACGGTCCGGCCGCCGTGCACGCCCTGCGCGGAGTCAGCCTGGTCGTGCGCCCCGGTGAACTGGTCGCCGTGATGGGCCCGTCCGGCTCCGGCAAGTCCACCCTGCTCACCCTGGCCGGCGGACTGGACAGCCCGACCGCCGGTGAGGTGCATGTCGAGGGCCAGTCGCTGCATGCGCTGGACCGCAGCGGCCTGGCCCGGTTGCGGCGACGGCGGATCGGCTACATCTTCCAGAACCTCAACCTGATCGGCAGCCTGACCGCGGTGGAGAACGTCGCGCTGCCCCTCGAACTCGACGGCACCGGCGTACGCCGGGCCCGCCGGCTGGCGCTGGACGCGCTGACCGAGGTGGGCATGTCGGAGCTGGGCGACCGGTTCCCGGACCAACTCTCCGGCGGCCAGCAGCAGCGGGTGGCGATCGCCCGGGCGTTGGTCGGCGAACGCCGACTGGTCCTTGCCGACGAGCCGACCGGAGCGCTGGACTCGCAGACCGGTGAGGCGGTACTGCGGCTGCTGCGCCGCCGGGTCGACGCGGGTGCCGCCGGCGTGCTGGTCACCCACGAGGCGCGACACGCCGGCTGGGCGGACCGGGTGGTGTTCCTGCGTGACGGCGTGGCAGTCGACTCGACCGCCCCGTTGGTCGGCATCGAGGCCCTGCTTTCCGGCAGCGGCCGGTGAGCGACGAGAGACGCCCGCACCTCGGTCAGGCGCCGTCAGCCGAGTTCATCGGGTCCTGGCGAGCCGCGTTGCGGATCGCCCGGCGGGAGGCGAAACGGGCCCGTGGGCGTACCGCCCTGGTGCTTGGCATGATCATCTTGCCGGTGCTGGCGCTCACCTTCGTCGCGGTCAGCGTGGACATGTCGCGGCTCACCCCTACCGAGCGGCTGGATCGCCAGTTGGCCGGTGCGGACGCGGAGCTACGCATGGTCGGCCGAGGCCCGATCACGCAGAGCGCCGACGGCAACAACTGGTGGCCGACCCACGAGGAGCTCAAGGACGTCGGGCGGGTCAGCGCCGACGAGGTGGCCGCGTTCCTACCCACCGGCAGCCGGGTCCTGGCGGTGACGCACTGGGTACCGTTCACCGTCCGAGACGGTGACCGCATCCGCGATCATCTGAACGCGACAGTGATCGACCTGACCGATCCGCTCGGGCGCGGGCTGGTCCGGGTCCACGCCGGTCGGGTGCCGACCGGTGCCGACGAGATCGCGGTCAACCGGGCCACCGCGCGCCAACTCGACGTCGACCTCGGTGATCAGATCCAAGCCGGCGACGGCAGAAGCAGCTGGACAGTCGTCGGCGTGGTCGAGTTCCCCGGGCACTTGAACCCTTCGGTGATCCTGCACCCCACCGGATCGCCACCGGCCGAGCCGTTCACCCAGCCGACTTTCCTGGCCGACCTGCCCGGTCCGGTCACCGCCGAACTCTTCCGCCAGCTCAACGAGCAGGGCGTGGTGGTCACGACCCGGATAGACACGCCACCGCCGACAGTGGTCGACAGCGAGGGGTACGGCGGGATCAGGGCAAGCGATGAGCTCGGCATCGGGCTGGTGGTCGCGGGGCTCGGTCTGCTGGAGGTGGTGTTGCTGGTCGGGCCGGCGTTCGCCGTGGGGGTACGGCGAAGGCGGCGGGATCTCGCGCTGGTCGCGGTGGCTGGCGGTGACGCCGCCCAGCTACGCCGGGTGGTGCTGGCCGACGGCGTGGTCCTCGGCTGTGTCGGTGCCGCGATCGGGATCGCGCTCGGCATCGGCGTGGCGTTCGCCACCCGGCCGCTGGTCGAGGAGTTCGTCGTCCAGCACCGTTTCGGCGGATACCGGGTCTGGCCCGCAGCTCTCGTCGTGATCGGGCTGGTGGCGGTGCTCGCCGGGGTGCTGGCGGCGCTGGCCCCGGCCTGGGCCGCCGCCCGGCAGGACGTGGTGGCGGGGCTCGCCGGCCGGAGAACTCCGCCGGTGCATCCGCGCCGTTGGCTGGTCATCGGCGTGCTGCTGGCCGCCGGTGGGGCCGGCGTGGCCGCGCTCGGCGCGGTGGTGACCGTACAGTCGATCATTCTCGCCGGGCTGCTGATCGGTGAACTCGGGCTGGTCTTCGCCACTCCGGCGCTGGTCGGGATGGTGGCCCGGACCGGCCGGTTCCTGCCGCTCGCGCCCCGGATCGCGCTACGCGACGCCAGCCGCAACCGTTCCTCCGCCGCACCCGCCATCTCCGCGGTGATGGCCGCGGTCGCCGGCAGCGTCGCCCTCGGCCTCTTCCTCGCCAGTGAGCAGGCGCGCGACGAGGAGCGTTTCCGGCCGCTGCTACCGGAGGGCAGCGTGCTGGTCTGGGCCAACGGCATGCCCGGCGATGATTCTGCGCCCACGCTCGCCGAGATCACCGGACCGGCTCGTGAGCACCTCGACGCCCGGTCGATCGCACCGCTGATCTCGACCGGCTGCCTGCCCGAGCACGACGAATGTCAGATAACTCCGGCGCTGCCGACCGAGCGCGCCTGCCCGTGGCGGGTCGACCAGCCACTCAGCGAAGCCAACCAGCTCCGGGCCCGCGCGGACCACCGCTGCCAGGGCCCGCCCGACGACTACTACGGCCCGTACTTCCAGGTGGCCGTCGACGACGGCTCGGCGTTGCCCATCCTCACCGGCGCCGGGCCGGAGGAGGTGGCCGCCGCCACCGCCGTGCTGCGGGCCGGCGGGGCGGTGGTGACCGACCCGCGCTATGTGGTGGACGGCCGACTGGAACTGCAGTACCAGGAGGGCTCCGGCGGCCCCCTGGGCGGCCACACCCTGCCTGTGACGGTGCCCGGCCACGCGCTGCACACCGAGCTCGGTGGAAAGTGGCTACTGCTCTCCCCGGCCCTGGCCGACCGGTTCGGGGTAGTGACCGGCCGGGTCGGCTGGGCGATCGACGCGACAACCGATCCGGACCGCCGCGAGCGGTTCACGAGCGCGATCCGTCCACTCGGGTCACTCGGCGTGGAGACCCGCGACAGAAGCGGTCAAAGCCACACCGTGCGGATTCTGCTCCTGCTGGCCGGGGTCTCCGCGGTGGTGACGGTGGGCGCCGCCGGCATCGCCACCGGTCTGGCGGCGGCGGAGGGACGCGCCGACCTGTCCACCCTCGCCGCGGTCGGCGCCAGTCCGGGCGTACGCCGACTGCTCTCGCTGTGTCAGGCCGGCGTGATCGCCGTACTCGGCTCGGCGTTGGGCATCATCGCCGGCCTCGGCGCGGCGATGATCATCCTGTTCTTCACCAACGAGCGGTACGCGGACAGTTGGCCGATCGAGCCGCCGTATCCGCTCGTCGTGCCCTGGCTCACGCTTGGCGTACTGGTCGCCGTCCCGCTGGTGGCAATGCTCGGGGCGGCACTGTTCACCCGGCCCCGGCTTCCGGTGGAGCGACGACTGGACTGAACGTACGGCACACTGTGCGGATGTCCACACTGGGTTCCCTCGCCCGCCGACTCGGACGGCATCGTTGGTTCGGTGCCGCCATGCGCCTGCTCGTGCCCGCCGACCGGGTCATCGGGCGACTCACCCGGGGCCGGGTGGTGGCGCTGGGGCTCGTGCCGTCCCTGGTGATCACCACGACCGGCCGCCGCTCCGGCAAGCCCCGCAGCAACCCACTGCTGTACATCCCCGACGGTGCCGCGTACGTGGTGATCGGGTCCAACTGGGGGCAGACCCAACAACCGGCCTGGTCGCTGAACCTGCTCGCCAACCCCGAGGCCGAGGTCGACGTGGCGGGACGCCGGATCCCGGTCCGCGCCGAACTGGCCACCGGCGCCGAACGCGACCGCCTGTGGCGGCTCCTGCTCGACGAGTGGCCCGCCTACCAGGCGTACGTCGAACGAGCCGGCGGACGCCAAATCCGCATCTTCCGCCTAACCCCCACCACCCCACCCCCCTCCTAACCACCCCCACCCCCACCCCCACCCCCACCCCCACCCCACCCCACCCCGCCCCGGCGATCTTGCACTTTTGGTCGCCGGGATGCGGCTTTGGCGGCTTTCGTCCCGACAGAAAGTGCAAGATCGGCGGCGTGGTCGGTCTGCGGCCGGTGCTGCGGGGAGGGGGTGTGGGGAGGGGAGGCGGGTGGGGGTAAGGGGTGAGGTTAGGTGAGGGTGCCTTGGACGCCGATGAGGGCGCCGATGGCGTAGGTCGCTGCTGCTGCGGCGGCGCCCAGGAGCAGTTGGCGGAGGCCGCCGGTCCACCAGCGGCGGTTGGTGAGCCGGGAGACGAGCGCGCCAGCGACGAAGAGGCCGATCCCGCCGACGGCCAGGGCCAGCGCCAGGCTGGTCGCACCCAGCAGGTACGGCAGCAGCGGCACCAGCGCGCCGACGGAGAAGCAGAGGAACGACGAGAATGCCGCCGTCCACGGATTCGGCTGTTCGTCCGGGTTGACGCCCAGTTCCTCCTGCACGTGCACGCGCAGGGCGATCTCCGGGTTCTGGCGGATCGTCTCGGCCACCTGCCGGGCGAGATCGGCCGGCAGCCCTCGGTTGACCCAGATCTCGGCCAGTTCCCTGGCCTCGGCCTCGGGGTTGCGTTCCAGTTCGCGCCGTTCCTTGGCCACCTCGGCGGCGATCTGCTCGTTGGCCGACCGGACGCTGGTGTACTCGCCGAGCGCCATCGAGATCGCGCCAGCGACCAGACCGGCGGCGCCGGTCAGCACGATGTTGCGCGGCGACACCCCACCGCCGCCGACGCCCGCGATCAGGGCGATGTTGGTGACCAGGCCGTCCATCGCCCCGAAGACGGCCGGCCGTAGCCAGCCACCGGAGACGTCGGCGTGATGCGGCTCCCGAAGCGCCGCCGGGGTCTCGGTCACGGCAAGGTCAGGATCTCGTGGCCGTCCTCGGTCACCAGGATGGTGTGCTCGAACTGGGCGGTCCACTTCCGGTCCTTGGTGACCACAGTCCAGCCGTCGTCCCAGAGGTCGTACTGGTAGGTGCCGAGAGTGATCATGGGCTCGATGGTGAAGGTCATGCCCGGCTCCATCACGTCGGTGGGCCGAGGGCTGTCGTAGTGCGGCACGTAGAGCCCGCTGTGGAACGCCTCACCGATGCCGTGGCCGGTGAAGTCGCGGACCACGCCGTAACCGAACCGCTTCGCGTACGACTCGATGACCCGGCCGATGACGTTGATCTGGCGGCCCGGGGCGACCGCCTTGATGCCCCGCATCATCGCCTCGTGGGTCCGCTCGACCAGCAGCCGAGCCTCCTCGCTGACCTCGCCGACACAGAAGGTGGCGTTGGTGTCGCCGTGCACACCGCCGATGTACGCGGTGACGTCGACGTTGATGATGTCGCCGTCGGCCAGCACGGTCGAGTCGGGGATGCCGTGGCAGATCACCTCGTTGAGGCTGGTGCAGCAGGACTTCGGGAAGCCCTTGTAGCCCAGTGTCGACGGGTAGGCGCCATGATCGATCAGGAACTCGTGCACCACCCGGTCGATCTCGTCGGTGGTGACACCGGGCTTGCAGTGCTCCCCGGCGAGTTGCACCGCCTGAGCAGCGATCCGCCCGGCGACCCGCATCTTCTCGATGGTCTCCGGTGTCTGTACGTGGGACCCCTGCCACGGCCGGGGCGCCTTCTTACCGACGTACTCCGGTCGGGCGACATGGGCGGGCACCGGCCGCCACGGGGAGAGCCTGCCTGGGGTCAGCGGGGCACGGACGGTCATGCGGCAAGCCTATCGCCGAGCACTCGGTGACCCCCACCACTGTCCGGGGCCTGCGGTTGTTGCCACACCAGGGCCGCTGTGTCAAGGTGTCTGCGTGGATCAAGGGAGCGCATCTCCCGTCTTCTCCGCCGTCGCGGAGACCGACGATGATCACCTCCGTGTGGTGGTCACGGGCGAGGTCGACATGGCCACCGCCGACACCATGCTCCAGGCTGCGCTGCGCGAGCCGGCCGTCCGGGTGACGCTCGACCTGCGCGCGGTCACCTTCTTCGACTCGGCGGCCATCCACGCGGTGGTGCGGCTCGCCGGGCACTATCCGGACGCCCTGACCGTGTTGCCGTCTCGGCAGGTGAGCCGGGTCCTCGAAATCGCCGGGTTGGGCGGGCAACCCTGGCTGGCGCCGGACTGACCAACCGGGTTAGGGCTGATCCGACTCAGGCTGGCCCAGTCCCCGACTCAGACTGGCCCAGTCCCCGGCTCGGGCTGGTTCACTCCCCCAACTGCCGACGCAGGGTGACCTGTGTCCCCTGCGGGGTGTGGTCGACCGACAGCTCGCCGAGTGCCCGGATCAGCGACAGACCTCGCCCCCGGAAACCCGAACCGGCCGACTCCCGCCACCGGCCGGTGTCCCGTACCGTCGCCACCACCTCCCGATTCTGCACCGACACCTCGATCTCGATCACCGGCTCCACCGGGTCGACCGGATGCTCGATCGCGTTCGCCGCCGCCTCGGAGACCGCCACGGTGAGGTCGAACAGGTCGGTCTCGCTCACCTTGTGCGCGACGAGGAAGTCCTCCAGTCGCTTACGCAGCAGGCTCAGCCGGGTCGGGTCGGCGGGCAGCCGCAGCGCGAACCGGTTGAGTTCGGTCGCCTCCAGGGCGAGCACGGCCACGTCGTCGCGGCGTGGCCGATCGGCCACCCGGTTGACCACCGCGTCGACCAGGTCCGCCACGTGTTCGCCCGGCCGGGCGGCGTCGGCCCGCAGCTGGGCCAGGGCCACATCGATGGCGACGTGCCGATCCTCGATCAACCCGTCGGTGTAGAGCAGCAGACGGTCACCGGCCCGCAGTTCGCCGGAGACCGTCTCGTACCCTGCGCCGGGGATGGCCCCGACCGGCGGTCCGAGGGCCCGGTCGTGCAGGAACGCCACATCGCCTCCTCGGATCACCAGGGGGGACGGGTGCCCGGCGCTGGCATAGCGCAGCTGACCGGTGCGCGGGCTGAACCAAAGGCAGAAGACCGTGGCGAACGAGCGTGACTCGGTGGAGTCCACCAACCGGTTCAGCCGGGTCAGCGACTCGCCCGGATCGAAGCCCTCCAGGACGTACGCACGCAGCGCGTTGCGCAGCTGGCCCATCGCCGCCGCGGCCGGCACACCCTTGCCGACCACGTCACCGATCACCAGGACGAGTTCGTCGTCGTCCCGGGCGACCACGTCGTACCAGTCGCCGCCGACCTCGACGTCGGCGCTACCCGGCAGGTAGCGGCTGGCCACCACGGCGCCGGGCAGTTGCGGCAGCGTACGGGGCAACAGGCTGTGTTGCAGGGTGGTGGCGATCCGGTGCTCGGCCTCGTAGAGCTGGGCGTTCTCAAGTCGGACGCCGACCAACCGGGCGAGTTGGGTCAACGCGGCCTCGTCGGTGCCGATGCCCTCCACGGACGGCCGCCACACCCGCAGTTCACCGAGTTGCCGACCGGCGACGCCGGTCAACGGCAGCACGAACGACGGGTCGACCGGCGCGGTACCGCCGCTGTCGGCCTCGTAGCGTGCCCCGCCGGCGGCGATCACCACCCGGACGGCCTCGGCGAGGCTGAGGGCGTGCCGGGCCGCGACCTGGAGCACATCGGCAGTGGATCGGGCGGTGTTCACCGCGACCGCGGCATCGGCGAGGGCGCGCAGCCGCCGGATGATCTGGCCGCGCAACTGGCCGAGTTCCACGTTGGCGCGGACCCGGGCAATCAACTCCTGCCCGGAGAAAGGCTTGGTCAGGTAGTCGTCGGCGCCGACCGACAGCCCGGCCACCTCCTCCGCCGAACCGGCTCGGGCGGAGAGCAGCACGATCGGGACGTACCGGGTCCGGGGATCCGCGCGCAGCGCGGCGACCAGGCCGAATCCGTCCAGCCGAGGCATCATCACGTCGGTGAGCACCAGGTCGAAGGCGACCTCGGTGGCCAGTCGCAGGGCCTCGACACCGTCGGTGGCCGCCACCACCTCCCAACTCGGTGCGAGCAGCCGGGCCACATGTTCCCGCAGGTCGGGGTTGTCGTCGACGACCAGGATGCGGCCCTGCGACCCGGCGGGGGCCGGTCCGGACGCAGCTACGGCAGTGGCGTCACTGGTCCACCGAGCCGATTCCGCCATGAAGAGCGAAGCCTGCCGCGGCTCGCGCTCGGTGTGATCGGCGTCGGCCACCCGATCGGCAGGCAAATGCGCGACGCCGAACGGGATGGTGACCGCGAAGGTGCTGCCCTTGTCGACCTGACTGCTCGCGCTGACCTGCCCGCCGTGCATCTCGACCAGTTCGCGGACCAGCGCGAGCCCGATCCCGGTGCCCTCGTGGCTGCGCGAGCGCACCCCCGGCACCCGGTGGAACCGTTCGAACACGTGCGGCAGTTCGTCGGGGTGGATGCCCACGCCGGTGTCCGTGACCTCCAGCCGGGCTGACCCGCCGACCGGCCGGACCCGGATCTGGATCTCGCCTTCGAAGGTGAACTTCACGGCGTTGGAGACCAGATTGAGGACGATCTTTTCCCACATGTCCTGGTCGACGTAGACCGGCTCGGGCAACGGCGGACAGTCCACCGCCAGGCGCACCCCGGTGCGCTCGGTGGCCGAGCGGAAGGTGCTGGCCAACCTGCTGGTGTAGTCGGCCAGGTCGGTCGGCTCGTAGTGGGCGGCCAGCCGGCCCGACTCCAGGCGGGAGAAGTCCAGCACGGTGTTGACCAGCTTCAGCAGTCGCAGCCCGTTGCGGTGCATCACGGTGAGCCGCTGGATGTACGCCGTCGGCAGCGCGGGATCGGCGAGCATCTCCTCCAGCGGGCCGAGCACGAGCGTCAGCGGCGTACGGAACTCGTGGCTGACGTTGGCGAAGAAGTTGGTCTTCGCCAGGTCCAGCGCGGCCAGTTCGGCGGCCCGGGCCCGTTGCTGCTCGTACGCCCGCTGTTTGCCGACCGCGCGGGAGATCTGGGCGGCGACCAACTCGCAGAAGGTGCGGTAGTCGTCGGTGAACGGCAGCCGGCGAGCCATGCCGAGCACCAGCACACCGGCGGGCTCGTTGGTCGCGCTGATGGGCAGCACCACCACCTCGTCGGCGGCTCCGGCGGGCACCCGGCCGAGCAGGTCGACCGTGGGCACCATCTCGGCGACACCGCTCATCGCCACCTCGACCAGCCGGCCGGGTGGGTCGAGGGGCGCGCTGTCGACACCGCTGATCCCCGCCCGGTACAGGTGCCCGTCTCCGGCGTCGAGATAGAGCAGCCCGAACGGCACATCCGCGCGATGCCGGTCGAGTACGGCGGTGACGGCCCGGCCGAGGTCCTCGATGCTGCCCGGGTCGGCCAACTCCGATCCGAGTTCGGCCAGGGCACGCAGCCGGCGTTCACCGAGCACCCGGCCGGTCGTCTCGCTACAGATGCAGAGCACGCCGTTGATCGACCCGTCGGCACCACGGATCGGGTCGTAGGAGACGTCGAAGTAGACGTCCTCGACGAAGCCGTGCCGGTCGAGCAGAAAATGATGGTCCTGAGCCTGGTACGCCTCGCCGTCGCGCAGCACCCCGGCCAGCAGCGGGCCCAACACGTCCCAGGTCTCCGCCCAGTGCTCGCGGGCCGGCTGCCCGAGTACGCGGGGATGCTTGTCGCCGATGGTCGGTCGGTACGCGTCGTTGTAGAAGGTGCGCAGATCCTCGCCCCAGAACATGGCGATCTGCGCTTTGGAGGCAAGCATGGTGCTCAGCGCGTTTCCCAGGGATTCAGGCCATTGCTCCGGGGCGCCCAGCGGGCTGGTCGACCAGTCGTGGTCGCGCAGCAGCCGTCCCATTTCGCCGCCCCCGGCGAACGCCGCCGCGAGAAGTGGCGGAATCCGGCCGGTCGTCCCGGACGAATGGCTTCCGCCTACACCCCCCTGGGCCGAGTTCATGCAGCCTCCCGGCCGTCCACACGCGCTCCGATCATCTTGCCGCGTCCCGCCTTCTACCCCGACGGACCAGCAACGTAACGCATCATCACCATCAGACGCTGCACAGCGCCGTCCGGCTGAGCACGCCGACGAGGCCGATGGCCCTCCGCACGCAGGTGATCACAGTGGGGTGACGTACGCTCCGGTGATCCCGCCGTCCACCACGAACTGTGCGGCGGTCATGAACGAAGCGTCGTCGCTGGCCAGGAACGCCACCGCGGCGGCGATCTCGCTCGGCTCACCGAACCGCCCCATCGGCACGTGCACCAGCCGGCGCGCGGCCCGCTCCGGATCAGCCGCGAACAACTCCCGCAGCAACGGGGTGGCCACCGGCCCGGGACACAGGGCGTTGACCCGGATGCCCTCCCGGGCGAACTGCACACCCAGCTCCCGGGTGAGCGCCAAGACACCACCCTTGCTCGCGGTGTACGCGATCTGCGACGTCGCGGCGCCCATCAGCGCCACGAAGGAGGCGGTGTTGATGATCGATCCTCGACCTTGCCGGCGCATGTGCGGGATCACGTGCTTGCAGCAGAGGTAGACGCTCGTGGTGTTGACCCTCAGCACCCGTTCCCAAGCGTCCAGGCCGGTCTCCAGGATCGAGTCGTCGTCAGGCGGGGAGATGCCGGCATTGTTGAACGCGATGTCCACCCGTCCGTACCGCTCGACCACCCCGTCGAAGAGGGACCGAACCGCCGGCTCGTCGGCCACGTCGGCCGCGACGAAGGTGCCGTCCACCTCTTCGGCGGCCCGCCGACCAGCCTCGGCGTCGATGTCGACGCAGACCACGCGGGCCCCCTCGGCGGCGAACCGCCGCACCGTGGCCAACCCGATTCCGCTGGCCGCTCCGGTCACCACGGCGACCCGGTCCTGCAACCGTCCCGGCATGCTCACTCCTCCGAACTGATGAACACGTTCTTGACGTCGGTGAAGGCGTGCAGTGCGTCGGGGCCCAACTCCCGACCCAGCCCGGAGCGCTTCATGCCGCCGAACGGGGTCCAGTACCGCACCGAGGAATGTGAGTTCACGCTCAGGTTGCCGGACTCCACCGCACGGGCCACCCGCAACGCCCGGCCCACGTCCCGGGTCCAGATCGAGCCGGACAGGCCGTACTCGGTGTCGTTGGCCAGCCGGATCGCGTCCGCCTCGTCGTCGAACGGGAGCACCGAGACCACCGGGCCGAAGATCTCCGCGCGCCAGTGTGGGTCGGCGGGCGATTCGGCGAGCAGCACCGTCGGGGCGTACCAGTAGCCGGGGCCGGTGGGGCAACTGCCGGTGAAGGCCACCCGGGCGCCGTCGACGTGGTCGGCGACCCGGTCCCGGTGTCCGGCCGAGATCAACGGGCCCATCTCGGTCTCTTCGGCGGCCGGATCGCCGACCCGGAAGGCTCGCACCGCCGGTTCGAGCAGTTCGAGGAAACGGTCGTAGACCGGCCGCTGCACCAGGATCCGGGATCGGGCGCAGCAGTCCTGGCCGGCGTTGTCGAAGACCGCGTACGGTGCGGTGGCCGCCGCCCGTTCCAGGTCGGCGTCGGCGAAGACCAGGTTCGCCGACTTGCCGCCCAACTCCAGGGTCAGCCGCTTCACCTGCGCCGCGCAGCCGGCCATGATCCGGGTGCCGACCTCGGTGGAGCCGGTGAAGCAGATCTTGCGTACGGCCGGATGGGTCACGAACCGTTCGCCGACCACATCACCTCGACCCGGCAGTACGGTGAACACACCCTCGGGCAGGCCCGCCTCCAGCGCCAACTCGGCCAGGCGCAGCGCGGTCAGCGGGGTCAGCTCGGCGGGTTTGAGCACCACCGTGTTACCGGCGGCCAGGGCCGGGGCGAAGCCCCACGCGGCGATGGGCATCGGGAAGTTCCAGGGCACGATCACCCCGACCACACCGAGCGGTTCGTGAAAGGTGACGTTCAGCCCACCCGGCACCGGGATCTGCCGTCCGGTCAGCCGCTCCGGTGCGCCCGCGTAGTAGTCGAGCACGTCCCGGACGTTGCCCGCCTCCCAGCGAGCATTGCCGATGGTGTGCCCGGCATTGCGCACCTCCAGCCCCGCAAGTTCCTCCAGATGCGCATCCACCACCGATGCGAACCGCCGCAGCATCCGCGCCCGCTCCCCCGGCGCCACCCCCCGCCACCGTTCGAACGCCTCCCCCGCCCGCTCAACCGCCGCATCCACCTCCCCCACCGAACACCCCGCAACCTCCCCCAACACCACCCCCCGAGCCGGATCCCAAACCACCCCCACGCCCACCCTCTCTCACACCCCACCCCAACCCAGGACGCTCACCCACTCAACCCGCGCACCTCGCCCCGCCCCACCCCACCCCGCCCCACCCCACCCCGCCCCGCCCCGGCCCGCCCCGCCCCGGCCCGCCCCACCCCGCCCCGGCCCGTCGATCTTGCACTTTTGGTCGGGATGAAAGCCGCAAATCACTGTAAAGCAGCGACACAAAGTGCAAGATCGCGGCGGAGGGGAGGGGTGCGGGTCAGAGGCGTTCGAAGCCACGGGCGAGTTCCCAGTCGGTGACGGCGGCGTCGAAGGCGGACAGTTCGATACGGGCCATGTTGGCGTAGTGGGCGACCACCTCCGCGCCGAAGGCTTCGCGGGCCACGGTGGAGGACTCCCAAAGGGTCAGCGCGTCGCGGAGGGTGCTGGGGACCCGCTCGGCACCCGCGTCGTCGTACGCGTTGCCGGGGCACTCCTGTTCCAGGTCCAGTTCCTGCTCGATCCCGTGCACCGCGCCCGCCACCAGCGCGGCGATCGCCAGATAGGGATTCACGTCAGCGCCCGGCACCCGGTTCTCCACCCGCATCCCCTGACCGTGCCCCACCAGCCGCAGCGCACAGGTGCGGTTGTCGGTGCCCCAGCGCAGCGCGGTCGGCGCGAACGACCCCGGCTGGTACCGCTTGTAGGAGTTGATATTGGGCGCGAAGAACAGGCTCAGCTCACGCATGGTGGCGAGCAGCCCGGCGAGCACCCGTTGCCCGGTGACACTCAGGTGCGCCGGGCCGTCGCCGAGCATCGCCGAGCCGCCGGAGCCGTCACGCAACGAGAAGTGGATGTGGCAGGAGTTGCCCTCCCGGGCGTTCGGCTTGGCCATGAAGGTGATCGACATGCCCTCCTGGGCGGCGATCTCCTTCGCCCCGTTCTTGTAGATCACGTGGTGGTCGGCGCAGGCCACCGCCTCGTCGTACCGGAAGGCGATCTCGTGCTGGCCGAGGTTGCACTCGCCCTTCGCGCTCTCCGGGGTGAGCCCCGCGCCGGCCATCTGGTTGCGGATGCGGCGCAGCAGCGGCTCCACCCGCGCGGTGCCCAACAGCGAATAGTCCACGTTGTACTGGTTGGCCGGCGTCAGGTCGCGGTAACCGCGCCGCTGCGCCTGCTCGTACGAGTCACGGAACAGCACGAACTCCAACTCGGTGCCGGCGTACGCGGTCAGCCCGTGCGCGGCCAGGCGATCCAGCTGGCCACGCAGGATCTGCCGGGGCGAGGCGGCCACCGGACCGGCGCCGTCGGGCCACTCCAGATCGGCCAGGAGCATGGCGGTGCCGGGCTGCCACGGCACCCGGCGCAGCGTGTCGAAGTCCGGCTTCATCACGAAGTCGCCGTAGCCGCGTTCCCAACTCGACATCGCGTACCCGTCGACGGTGTTCATGTCGACGTCGACGGCGAGCAGATAGTTGCACCCCTCGCTGCCGTGGGCGACCACCTGATCGAGGAAGTACGGCGCGTGGAACCGTTTGCCCTGCAACCGGCCCTGCATGTCGACCAGCGCCAACGCCACCGTGTCAATCTCACCCTCGGCGACGGCGACCCGCAGTTGTTCCAGCGTGAGCGGGGCTTTCCTCATCCGCGAGCCTCCATCACCAAGGTCTACCGGCCGAGCCGATGACCGTCAATGGGCCGCTCCGCTCGTACCCCGATCCCCGCCCCCGACAAACCGACATCGCCACGGCTCACCGCCGGTCGCGGCGCCGCGCCCAGCCGAGAAAGCGGTCGTACAGATCCGGGACGTGATCGGGATTGAGTTGGGCGAGCTGATCCCGGGCCTGGACCATCAGCCCGCCCAGGTGGAGCAGCAGCCCGAGCCGGTCCTTGCGGTACTCGACCAGCAGGCGCGAACGAGCAGACATGTCGACCTCCTCGACTGTGGAGGGGCCGCCCCGTCGCTAACCTGGCCAAGACATGGGAGATCGTGCGGAACGAGGCGCTCTCCCGCGGCACCCTCCACCTCACGCCGGTGGCGTGGCAGTCCTTCGTCGATCTCGCCAAGCAGATCGGCCCCGTGGGCTGACCGCAGCCGATACCGACAGCGTTGTTACGGCAGTACGGACTGGGTCAATGATCGGACCAGGCGCTCACCCTCGGGCCATGCGCCGAACCCGGTCTTGGAGTCCAGGTGCCCGACCGCGCCCGCGTCAAACAGTTCTGAGCCCCAGTCTCGCGCGTACGCTTCGAACTGCTCGAAGGTGGCATGTGGGTCGTTGCGGCTGGCGACCAGGATCGAGCGGAAGGGCAGTGGCTCGCGTGGCACGTGGCCGATGAAGACATCGACGATCTCGTCGGGGTCAGGAGTCCAGTCCGGATCCAGGTACGGCGGCGTGACCAGCAGGGCAGCACGGACAGGACCGACGTGCTGGCTGGCCCAGACGGCGACGGTCAGGCATCCCGCGCTGTGCGCCACGAGGATCGCCGGCTTGCTGTCGGCGCTGACGGCAGCGTGCAACGCTGCGGCGCGCTCTGCGGCGACGTACGGTGGCCCGGTCGGTTCGGGCGCCCATTGGTAGGGCGGATTGTCCCTGACCCAGCTGCGCGACCAGTGGTCGGGGAAGGGAACTCCTCGACCGGGTACGACAAGGCAGCGGTCGGGTTGATCAGCGGCAGTCACGTCGTGAGGTCCTCGCTGGCAGACCGGCCGGCGACGGCGCACAGTTGCCGTACGGTGTCGCCGACCCCGATCGTCGCGCCGACGAGCACTCGGGCGTTGAGGCCACGCAGCCGTAGTCGCTGGCCTTCCTCGGTCCAGACCATTTTGTGGGCGTCGCGTCCGAAGCGTGCGGCGAATTTGGCACAACCGTTGTGAGGCTGATCGGTCACCTCGATGACAGCCTGGTCGCCGATTGCCAGGCGTGAACCGGCCGGCAAGGCGTCGACGCTCAGGTCGAGATCGACATAGAGCTGATCCCCGGCGAGCGCCCAGGCGTCACGATCGGGACCGGCGATCAGTTCGACGAAACGGGAGTTGATGACGTTCAGCTGCATGTCGGGGTGCGGTGACCGGTCGGGCGTTCGCGAGCTGGGTCGTTGACTCCAGCTGTCGCCCAGCAAACCGGCGTCGGTGTCCAGTTCCGCCAGGGACAGCACCTCGCGGACATCAACGGCCGGCCGGCGTACGGCCAACGCCAGGGTGCCGATGCCCTGCGGGGACTGCCGCACGAGGTGCAGTCCTTCCATGATCTCGTCCATGGAGCGATGACGCACGCCGATGGAATTGTTCATGCTCCGACTGTGCTCCACGCACCTGCGCGTCGTCCAACAGTTTCGACGCACGGGATTCAGCGTGGCAGATCATCGCCGAGGTGCTCCGGGGCCCGCCACTGGTCGCCGGCCTGCTGACGGCAGTACGCAAGAGAGCGCGGACCTACCCGCTGAGTATCCGTACTCAGCGGTGACGGGGTACCCGTACTCAATGGCGGCGACATCGACGATGTGCGCCGTCGGGAAGGGATGGCGTCGGCTTGATCGCGACCCCTATCGTCGGGCCCGGCCAGAGACCGACGAGGTGAGGAACACCATGAGCATGGCAGCACCCCCGATGACGGCGGCCCGTCCCACACCGGGCAGCGGTACCCGGATCGGCGTGGGATTCGTCTTGCTGCTACCCGCGCTGCTCGCCCTCGCCTGGTCGTACCTGCTGCCCACCGTGCAGGCGGTGTGGCGCTCGACGACCCGTGACGACCTGTTCCGCTCGCCGGAGAGTGTGGGTGGCGCCAACTACCAGGCGCGCTTCACGCAGGGGATTCTCGGTGATTTCGGCTGGTCCCTGCTACTGGCACTGATCCCACTGGCCCTGGCCCTGTTGGTCGCGCCGTTGCTGGCACTGCTCGCCGACCGGGCGGGACGGCGGGCCAGGCTGGCTTTCCGAGCCCTGGTCACCGTTCCGGTCGCCGGGTATGCGCCCGCGGCGCTGCTCGTCGGTTGGCGCCTCGACCGGATGGAGCCCACTGCGGGCCGTCAGTACGCGACGCTGGTGGAGCTGGCCGCAGTCGGTAGCGCCGGGTTGGTCGTGGCGGTCGCCACCACGGCCTTCCTCGGTACGCTCCGCGGTCGCGCTCACCGCCGCGACGCACTGCCGGCGGCGTTGACTGTCGCCGGTCTGCTGGTGTTCGGGATCATCGCGGCTGCGTTGCAGACCTTCACCGCGCCGTTGCTGACGGGCGTGTTTCGCGTACCGCTGACGCACGTCGTCACCATCGCGTTGAGCAGGATGGACCTCGGGGGTGGTTCGGCCGGAGCGGTGCTGCTGCTGATCCCCCTGGCGTTGCTGGGCTTGGCCGCGACGGCGCTGCTGCTGGCAACCCGAGCCCGGATCGAGGTGGTCGACGAGGCCGTCGCCCGCGACAAGCACCCGGACGGCGTTGTCAAGACCGGTCCGGGCCAGGCGGCGGCCGGCAGTCGTCGGGCCGGGATCGGACTGGCAGTTGCGGGCGCGTTCTTCGTCGGCCTGATGCTGTGGGTAGCGTGGCCGTGGTTGCGTCGGGCCTTGCGGTTCACCAACGACATGGCGCCGATTCGGGCCGTCAGCCTGAGCGACATGCTGGTCTCGACGTGGCTGCCGACACTGCTGTCGGCGGTGGTCACGGTTGCTGTCGCGGTGGCCGGCGGCTTCGCCATCGGGGGCATGCGCCCGCTCGGCCGGTTCAGCGAGTTGCTCCTCCTGCCGTTCGCGCCGTGGCTGTTTGTCGGCACCGGGCCGCTGGCCATCGAGTCTTACCTGCGGACCCGCGACTTCGAGCAGATCGACACCTTCCTCGGGGCGATGCCGCCGGGGTGGGTGAGCATCCCAGCATTGTTCCTGTTCACTGTGCTGTTCCGAGGGCTGGAGCCCCGGTGGCGGGCAGGTGGCGGGTTCGGACGCAGCATGGTCGCCCCGTCGGTGCCGATGGTCGTGCTGGTCGGGCTGGTCACCTGGCTGGTCGCCGCCGGACAGGTGCTCTGGCCGATGATCGCGACGCAGTCACCGACGGCCCGACCGGCGCCGCTGGAGGCCATGATGCAGGCCACCACGGGACGGATCCCGGCCGACGACCTGGCGCTCGGGGCGGTTCTCCCGCTACCGATGATTCTGCTGTTCCTGGCCACGCTGGTGTGGCTACAGGTGACGTACCTTGACCGGCTGACGGTCCGGGTCGGCCGTTAGTCCCCGCGCGGGCCGGCAACGAGGTTGGCGGCGACCTGAGTTGGTAGCGGGTAGACCTGCTCGACCGGCAGGTGCGCCGCTGCCGCGCGGTCGTCGCCGCCGCGCAGCAGATCCCGGATCTGGTGCACAGTGGGGGTGATGTCCGTGACGGCGACGATCCACTCGTCGACGTACCTGTCGACAGCTTCGCCGGAGAGGCCGACCTGCAACGACCGGTACGGCAGCGCCTGAAGATGCAGGGACCGTTCCGGATCCCACTGCACCCGCACCGGGCTGGTCTTCAACTGGCGTGACCAGGTCGCCTGGTCGCCGTGCAGGTCACGGTCGTAGTGACTCAGGCAGGCCCGCGCGAGCGCCCACTCGAATCCCTCCCGGGTGATGTCGATGGACAGTACGCGTTCCTGCCCTGGCTTGCCGGCCCAGCCACAGCGGTACATCATCCACAGGAAAGACGGCTTGATCCACGTCATCCGCTCCCGTTTGAAGGGGGCCACGAAACGGCCGGCAGCCACTGCCGGCAACGCAATCTGCGGGGAGTACGCCTGGTAGACGGTGATGGTGTCAGCCGAGTAACGGGCGCGGATCTGACGAGCGGGAACGGACACCCTCAGATCCTCACCGATCGGCACTCGATCGCACCACCGAGATTCCACGCGTCCCCGCTCCGGTCGGAGACCCTCCTGTCGGATACTTTGGTTGCGCCTCGGACGCTCGGGCGCTTTCAATGAACGGGGGAAGCGGAGTGGATGACTCATACACGATCGTCGCGACCAGGCAGATAGCGGCGCCCGTCGCCGCCGTCTGGGCGGCCTGGAATGACTCCGCGAAGATTGCGAGATGGTGGGGCCCGGCGGGCTTCCGCAGCACCGTCAAGGAACTCGACGTCCGCGAGGGCGGACGCTTCGACGTGACGATGCACGGGCCCGACGGGACCGACTACCAAAACCTGTACATCTTCGATTCCGTCGCACCCTACCGACAGCTCGTCTACACCAACGTAGGCTCAGTCCAATTCGGCTTGGCCGCCTTCCAGTCCGTTTTCGACATGGTGGGCACCGGCGACACCACGCAGGTGACCTTGAAGGCGCGCTTCACCACGGCGGAAGACAAGCGCAAGCATGTCGAGGAATTCCAGGCCGTTGAAGGCTCTCGGCAACTCCTGGAACGGCTTGAAGATCAGGCGAGGTCGGTGAGCTGACAACCTACTGGGCGGCGACGTCGAGGATCCAGGTGATCCCGAAACGGTCGGTCAGCATCCCGAACGCCGGTGCCCACTGCGTCGGGCCGTACGCCTCGACGACCGTGGCACCATCGGCCAACTTCTCCCACAGCACGCCGACCTCTTCGACGGTCTCGCCTCGCACGGACAGGAAGAACGGCTCGCCGGTCAGCGTCATGCCGTTCTCGCGCCGGGTGGAGGACGCCGGCGCGCTGCCCGCACCGGCCTGACCGGGCACGTCGTAGGCCATGACGCGGAAGCCGTCGTCGGCCGCGACCTGACCCCAGACGACCTTGCCGGCGTCGGGCAACTCCTTCGGCATCCCGAAATCACCGTACGTGATGACCATGATCGCGCCGCCGAACACCGAGTGGTAGAACTCCAGCGCCTCCCGGGCGTTGCCCCGGAAGTTGAGGTGGGCCGTGGTGGTGATGCTCATGAAGGCTCCCTGATGAAAGTGCGCCGGCCACGAGTGTTCGGCCGGCGTCATCACCAAGGTTCGACGACGTAGGTGACAGGTTGTGTCACCTACTGCGAGTAGCTTCGGCGACATGCCGAAAACCTCGGGCCGGCTGCTGGCCCTGCTGTCGCTGTTGCAGACGCGCCGCGACTGGCCGGGCACGCTGCTGGCCGAGCGGCTCGACATCAGCCTGCGGACCGTGCGCCGTGACGTCGACCGGCTGCGTGAGCTCGGCTACCCCATCGCCGCCACCAAGGGTCCCGACGGGGGTTACCGACTCAACGCCGGCACCGAACTACCTCCCCTGCTGTTCGACGACGAGCAGGCCGTCGCCCTCACCATCGCGCTACAGATCGCCGCCACCACCCTGGGCGACGGCACCGGGGAAGCGGCAGCACGTGCGTTGACCACCGTCCGGCAGGTCATGCCGTCCCGACTCCGGCACCGCGTCAACGCCCTTCAGATCACCGCCGTCGAACGGCCCGCCACTCGACCGGCCGCCCCGGTCGACGCCGACACCCTCCTGGCAATCAGCTCCGCCGTGCAAACCCACGAGATCCTGCGCTTCGACTACGGCCCCGGGACGGCGGACAGGCCCCCGCGCAAGGTCGAGCCACACCACGTACTCACCTGGGACGGACGTTGGTACCTCGTCGCGTGGGACCTCGACCGGTCGGACTGGCGCACCTTCCGCGCCGACCGAATCACCCTGCGCATCCCCAACGGACCCCGCTTCACGCCCAGGGAACTACCCGGTGGCGACGTGACCACCTTCGTAACCAGCAGCTTCCGCGGCGCCGACGACGGCACCGTCGGCTGGCCCTGCCAGGGCACCGTGATCCTCGACCTGCCGGCCACCACCGTGGCCCGCTACACCCGCGACGGAATCGTCGAGGAACTCGACACGCACCGCTGCCGGCTCACCCTCGGCTCCTGGTCCTGGCCCAGCCTGGCCGCCGCCATCGCCCGGTACGACACCGAGATCGACGTTGTCGGCCCCGCTGAACTCGCCGACGCCTTCGGTCACCTGGCCCGCCGCTTCGCCAGGATCACCTCCGGCCTGACCTCCGACTCAGCTTCTTGATCGGGTGCGCGCTGCTGCCGACCCGTGGAGCGCAATTGCGTTGCCGGACGCTTCGGCGTACCCCATTCTTGGGCTTGTGACCAGGCCCGATCGCGACGGGCCGACCGGGCCCTCGGAACGGCCCGGCAGCCGCGGCGGCGCGGGGCAGCGTCACCTCTCTCTCGGGTACGGCGTCACGCCCTACCCTGGCTCCGCCCCGCGCCGCCCGGTCGTCAGTGACCCGGACGATCAGGTCAGCACCAGGCCGGCCACCCAGAGCGCGCCGATCACCACTCCGGCGAGGAACTCGATCAGCATCGCCAGGCCGGCTGCGGCGACCGCCTGCTTGGTCGCCGGCCAGGCCAGCCCGGTGTCGCCCAGCCTCAGCCGTTCCATCAGAAAGATGCCGCCGACGAAACCGATGACCAGCCCGACGATGGGGATGACGAAGAAGCCGACCAGGCCGAGCAGCGCCCCGACGAGCAGCGTGGCGGTGGGTACGCCGGCCCGTTTCAAGTTCCGGCCGGGCCACGCGTACTTGACCACGGTGCCGCCCAGGGCGACCACGGTGGCCGCCGCGAGCACCACCCAGCGGCCGGCGCCGGCCTCGCCGAACAGCGCCCACACGAGTACGCCGCCCCAGCACAGCGGCAGTGCCGGCAGGCCGGGCACCACCACCCCGGCCAGCCCGGCGAGGATGGCCAGCGCAGTGATCACGGACACCACGGCGCCGGTCTCTGTCAGGCTCACGTCGGCTCCCGATCCGATCGCTTCATCTGTTGAAAAGGGCCCTTCCTCTACCGCAGGCGTTGATAAGGTGCCCTTCCTTACCCGCCGGCCAGGCGGGTGGAGATGGTGTCGGCGGGTGCCGGTGGGCCGAACAGGCGGCCCTGCGCGGAGTCGCAGCGTAGCGCCCGCAGCCGCTCGGCCTGGGCCTCGGTCTCCACCGCCTCGGCGGTCACCCAGAGTTCCAGCGCGTGGGCCAGCCGCACCAGGGCGTCGACGATCCGCTCGTCACGGTGATCGGCGGCATCCGGCTCGTCACCCCGGATGCCCTCGACGAACGGCGCGGCCAGCTTCAGGCAGGTGACCGGCAGTCGACGCAGGTACGCCAGGTTCGAGTAACCGGTGCCGAAGTCGTCGACGGCCAGCCGTACGCCGAGCGCGGCCAGCCGGTACAGCGTCTGCAACGGCTCGCCCCCGGAGCCCATCACGGCGCTCTCGGTCAACTCCAGTTGCAGCAGGTCCGCCGGCAACCCGCTGCTGGCCAGGGCGTCAGCCACGGTGTCCACGATCACCGGGGCGTCGGCCTGGCGGGCGGCCAGGTTGACGCTCACCACCAATTGCGCCTCGGGGAAATCGACGTGCCACCGCTGGGCGTCCCGGCAGGCCTGCCGCAGCACCCACTCGCCGAGCCGGACGATCAGGCCGGTCTCCTCGGCCAGCCCGATGAACCGGTCCGGACCGATCAACCCCAGTTCAGGGTGCTGCCAGCGGACCAGCGCCTCGACCGCCAGCATCCGACCGTCCAGCAACGACACGATCGGCTGGTAGTGCAGCACGAACTCGTCCCGATCCAGGGCCACGGGCAGTCCGGCGACCAGGGCCGACCGGGCGATGTCCCGGGCACTGCGCTCCGGGTCGTACACCGCCCACCGGCCCCGCCCCTCCGCCTTGGCCCAGTACAGCGTGGTGTCGGCGGCCTTCATCAGCTCGGAGACACTGGTGCCGACCAGATCCGAGTCGACGATGCCGACGCTGGCCGAGACCATGAGCTGCTGATCGCCGATGAACACCGGTGCCGAGACCGTGGCCAGCGCCAACTCGGCCACCGCGATCATGTCGTCGATCCCGGCGTCGCCGTCGACCAGGATGACGAACTCGTCACCGCCCATCCGGGCGACCAGATAGCCGTGCTCGGCAACGCAGCCGGCCAGCCGCCGGGCGATCGTCATGAGCAGCCGGTCGCCGAGGTCGTGCCCGAGGCTGTCGTTGATCGCCTTGAACCCGTCGAGGTCGAGAAAGCAGACTCCGACCCGACCCGAGGAGTCCAGCAGGCGACTCAGCGTCTCGAAGAACAGTGTGCGGTTGGGTAGTTCGGTGAGCGGGTCGTGCAGCGCCTGGAAACGCAGCCGGCGCTGGAGTTCGTACCGTTGGGTGATGTCCTCCGCCACGGCGACGGTGAACCGAGGGCGGCCGTCGTCGTGCCGGATCAGGGAAACCGCCAGGTCCGTCCAGACGGAGCTGCCGTCCTTGCGGTGGTAACGCTTCTCGACGCGTACGGAATCGTGTTTGCCCTCGACCAGTTCCCGGTACAACTCCCACATTCCGGGTGCGTCGTCCCGGTGAAACAGTGCCGCCACGTTGAGCTGCCGCAGCTCCTCGATGGAATAGCCGAGCATGTCGGCGAAGGGCTGGTTGACGTCGATGATCTGCCCGTCCACGTCGGCGATGCCGATGCCGATCGCCGCCCCACGGAAGACCGCCCGGAATCGGGCCTCGCTGTCACGCAACGCCTGCTCGACACTGTCCCGGGCCTGCCACGCGGACCGCGCGATCCGCTCCTGCTGGGCGAAGGTGCGATTGCGCAGCGCCTGCGCGAAGCCGGCCGCGAGGCCGCCCTGCATCGCCGCTATCCGGTCGTCGAGCCCGGTCGCCCCGCCCAGCACCTGGTCGGGCAACCGGTCGGCCAGCGAGCGCACCGACCACTCGATCACGCCCGGCTCAATCAGGTGCGCCTCGACCAGGGCCTGCCCCACCTCCGCCGCCACCGCCTCGGGCGCCGCCTCCTCCTCCGACGACGTCGCCTCCTCGGCGTGCAGCAACGCCTCGGCCAGCCGCAGAGTGTACGACAGCAGCAGCCGCTGGGTGTCGGCCGCGCTCATCGGTACGAAGCCGAGCCGGCGTACCGCCTGCGCCCACTCGGTCGCATAGCTGTGCGCGCCGGCCGGGTCGACGGCATGCCCTCCGGAGGCGCCGACGGCCGACATCAGCTCACCCCGCTGTGCGGTCGTGGCGAGCTACCGCGCCGAAGGCACCGAAGCGCTGCGCGTCGGCAGCCATGTCGGAGGGCGAGTCAGGGCGCCACAACTCCATGTGCACCACCCCCGGTTCGAGGATCGTCCAGTCCCCGAAAAAGGCGGTGATCTCGGCCCGGGAGCGGAGCGTGATCTCGGTGCTGGTACGTGCCGACAGCCGCTGCGCGTCCAGCATCTCCTGCGGCTGGTCCTCGAAGGTGGAGTGCGAGATCACCAGATGGCTGCCGGGTGCGGCGGCGGCACGCAGGGCGGCCAGGATGTCGGCGGGGCGGTCGGCGTCGGGAACGAAGTGCACCACACCGGCCAGCAGGATGCCCAGCGGCCGATCGAAGTCGAGCAGCTGCAACGTGCGGGCCTCGGCCAGGATCCGCTCCGGGTCGCGCAGGTCGGCGTGGATGACGCCGGTCAACTCGTTGCCGGCAAGCAGCTCCCGACTGTGCGCCACCGCCACCGGGTCGATGTCGACGTAGACCACCCGGGCCTTCGGGTTCGCGGCCTGGGCGACCTCGTGCACGTTGCCGACGGTGGGGATGCCCGAGCCGATGTCCAGGAACTGGTCGATGCCGGCGTCGAGCAACACCCGTACGGCCCGGCGCAGGAACTCCCGACCCGCCCGCATGGTCGCCGGCAGATTCGGCGTCATGGCCGCGATCTGGTCGGCCAACTGCCGGTCGATCTCGAAGTTGTGGGCGCCGCCCAGGAAATAGTCGTACACCCGGGCCGCGCTGGGCCGGGAAAGGTCGATCTCGATGGGCGGCTCGTCCGGCTGCTGCACTGGTTACCCCAAGTCCTCGCCACGGATCAAGTAACGCTGACCACTCTAGGCCCGCGTGCCGCACCTCGGGAGATCCACAAACGCCTTTCCCCGCGACCGACCGGTCAGGCGGCCTCCAGCAGCAGCGAGATGCCCTGCCCGACGCCGACGCACATGGTGGCCAGGGCCCGCCGACCGCCCCGGCGGCGCAACTCCAGCGCGGCGGTGAGCGCGAGCCGGGCACCGCTGGCACCGAGCGGGTGGCCCAGCGCGATGGCGCCGCCGTTCGGGTTGACGTGCTCGGCGTCCTCGGGCAGGCCCAACTCCCGCAGCACGGCGACGGACTGGGCGGCGAACGCCTCGTTCAACTCGATCACGTCGAGGTCGGCCAGGGTCAGCCCCTGCCGGTCGAGCAGCCGTCGGGTCGCCGGGACCGGGCCGATGCCCATGATCCGTGGCGGTACCCCGGCCGTCGCCGTCCCGACGACCCGGGCCAGCGGGGTCAGGCCGTACTCCGCGACGGCCCGCTGCGAGGCGACCAGCAGCGCCACCGCGCCGTCGTTGACCCCGGAGGAGTTGCCGGCGGTCACCGTGCCGCCGGTACGGAACGGGGTGGGCAACGCGCCGAGCTTCTCCAACGAGGTCTGCCGGGGATGCTCATCGACCTCGACCAGCCGCGTCTCGCGTCGACCGGCCGGCACGGTCACCGGCACGATCTCCTCGGCCAGCCGGCCGTCGGCCTGCGCCTTCGCGGCACGCAACTGCGAGCGGTACGCGAACTCGTCCTGGGCTAGCCGGTCGACGCCGAACTCGACGGCGACGTTCTCCGCCGTCTCCGGCATCGAGTCGACCCCCCAGCCCTGCTCCATCAGCGGGTTGACCAGCCGCCAGCCGATCGTGGTGTCGTACATCTCGGCGGCGCGGGAGAAGGCGCTGGTGGCCTTCGGCATGACGAAGGGAGCCCGACTCATGCTCTCCACCCCGCCCGCGACGACCAGATCGGCCTCCCCGGCGACGATCGCCCGCGCGGCAGTGGCCAGCGCGTCGAGACCGGAGCCGCAGAGCCGGTTGACCGTGCTGCCGGAGACCTGCTCGGGCAGCCCGCCGAGCAGCGCCGCCATCCGGGCCACGTTGCGGTTGTCCTCGCCGGCCTGGTTGGCGCAGCCGAGCACCACGTCGTCGGTCCGGGACCAGTCCACCGACGGGTGCCGGGCGACCAGTTCGCGGATCACGTGCGCGGCCAGGTCGTCGGGGCGTACGCCGGAGAGCGCGCCAGCGTACCGGCCGATCGGGGTGCGGACACCGGCCACCAGGTAAGCCACGGTCATCGCGAGTCCTTCGGGGGTGGGAAGGTGGGGGTCGGGAGCATCCACCGGATCTACGGGGACGCCCAGCGGCCAGGATATCGCCGGCGAGTCCGGATAGGTTTGTCGGCATGGCACGAGCCCAATTCAGCGCGGAAACCAGCGAGGCCGGCGCGTTCGTCCGCCAACCCAACCGGTTCACCGGGCGGGTCACCCCGCACTCCAGTTCGCCGCCCGGCGGCGGCCCGGACGAGCAGGACCGCTGGCCGCTGGAGCCCGGCCGGTACCGGCTGATCTGGTGCCGGGCCTGCCCCTGGGCGCATCGGGCGCTGATCGTACGCAATCTGCTGGGGCTGGGCGACGCCATCTCGCTGGGCACCGTCGACCCGATCCGGGACGAGCGCGGCTGGCGGTTCACCCTCGACCCGGACGCCTTCGACCCGGTGCTGGGCGTCGGCTTCCTGTCCGAGGCCTATCTGGCCACCGATGCCGACTACACCGGCCGGGTCACCGTGCCGGCGCTGGTCGACACCGTCACCGGGCGGGTGGTCACCAACGACTATCCGCAGCTCACCCTGGACCTGTCCACCGAGTGGCGGCGGCTGCACGCACCGGACGCACCTGATCTCTACCCGGTCGAGCTGCGTCCGGAGATGGACCGGCTGATGGCCGAGATTCACCGCGACGTCAACAACGGTGTCTACCGGTGCGGCTTCGCGACGTCCCAGCAGGCGTACGACGAGGCGTTCACGGCACTGTTCGCCCGGTTGGACGTGCTGTCGGAGCGGCTGGCCGATCAGCGGTACCTGATGGGCGACACGATCACCGAGGCGGACGTACGGCTGTTCACCACGCTGGTCCGCTTCGACGTGGCGTACCACGGGCATTTCAAGTGCAACCGGCAGAAGCTCACCGAAATGCCGGTGCTGTGGGCGTACGCCCGGGATCTGTTCAGCACCCCCGGTTTCGGGGAGACGGTCGACTTCGACCACATCAAGCGGCACTACTACGCCACCCACGCCGAGATCAACCCGACCGGCATCGTGCCGCTCGGCCCGGACCTGCACGGCTGGACGACGCCGCACGGACGTGGCTGAGCCCCGTGCCACGGGCGCGGCGGTCTGCGTGCTCGCCGGCACAGCTGCGGCGACCCTCGCCGTGGTCGCCGGTCCCGGTCCCGGACTGACCGGGTACGTCAGCGAGGCCGGCGTGGCCGGCAGCGGGTACGCCTGGACCTACCGGCTCGGGGTGTTCGCCCTGGGTGCCGCGCTCCTGCTGCTCGCCGCCGCGCTACGCGACCACGCCGCGCCCCACGGTCACCCTCGAACGCACCAGGACCGCCCGGCGGGACAGCGCGACAAGGCGTTGCGGGTCGCGGTGGCGCTGCTCGTCGCGGGCGGGTTGGCCACCGGCCTGTCCGGCGCGGTCACCTGTAGCTCCGGCTGCCCACTGCCGCCGTTCGAGACGCCCACCGTGGCGGATCTGGTGCACGGCGCGGCGAGCGTGGCCGCTGCGGCCGCCACGGTCCTCGCCATGATCGCGATCATCCTCTCCCGCACGGCGCAGCAGCCCCTGCGCCGAACCGCCACGATCTCCGTGGCGGCGGCCCTGCCGCTGGCGGGTGCGGTCGCCCTCGCCATGCTGCTCGTCGGACGGGGATCGCTGGCCGGAGTGCTGGAACGGGTGCTGCTGCTGGTGATAGTCGCCTGGGGCGTGGTCACCGCCGTGATCCTGGCGACCGGGGCGGCGCCCGCCGGACGGCACCACTCGTCGGAACGTGCCCCAGCACACCGTGGCCGGCCGCCTGGGTAGCGCATTCGCCGGCCGCGAGAGGATGGGGTGATGAGTGCGTTGTTCACACCGCTGACGCTGCGCGCGGTGACCCTGCCGAACCGGATCGCGCTTGCGCCCATGTGCCAGTACAGTGCCGGCCCTGACGGGCTGCCCAACGGCTGGCACCTGGTGCATCTCGGCACCCGGGCGGTCGGCGGCGCTGGCCTGGTGATGACCGAGGCGACCGCCGTGCTGCCCGAGGGACGGATCAGCCCGCAGGACACCGGGATCTGGTCGGATCAGCACGTCGACGCCTGGCGCCCGGTGACCCGGTTCCTGGCCGACCAGGGCGCGGTGCCCGGCGTGCAGCTCGCACATGCGGGATTCAAGGCGTCGACCTACCGGCCCTGGGATCCGCGCCGGGGCGGGGTAGCCGACGCCGAGGGCGGGTGGATGCCGGTCGGGCCGACCGACGAACCGTTCCTACCGGAGTACCGGATACCCACCGCCCTGGATGAGGCGGGCATCGCCGCCGTGGTGGAGGCGTTCGCCGTGGCCGCCGGCCGGGCGGTGGCTGCCGGCTTCGCCGCCGTGGAGGTGCACGCCGCGCACGGCTATCTGCTGCACGAGTTCCTGTCTCCACTGACCAACCGGCGTACCGACGGCTGGGGCGGGGATCGGGCCGGGCGGATGCGGCTGACCCTGGAGGTCGCCCGCGCGGTCCGCGCCGCCGTCGGCGAGGACGTGCCGGTGCTGGCCCGGATCTCGGCCACCGACTGGGTCGAGGGTGGCTGGACGATCGACGACAGCGTGGCGCTCGCCATCGAGCTGGCCGCGGCCGGGGTCGACCTGGTCGACTGCTCCTCGGGCGGGGCGTCACCGAGCGCCACGATCCCGATCGGCCGTGGTTACCAGGTGCCACTGGCTGCCCAGGTTCGCCGGGAGGCGCGGGTGCCGACCGGCGCGGTCGGTCTGATCGTCGAACCGGAGCAGGCCGAGGCGATCGTCGCCGACGGCGAGGCCGACCTGGTGCTGCTCGGCCGGGAGCTGCTACGAAACCCGTACTGGCCGCACCAGGCTGCCGCCAAGCTCGGCGCCGACGCCACCTGGCCCAAGCCGTACCAGCGGGCGGTCTGAAGCCCAGCCGACCGCCGCCCGGGGGCCGCCGTCCACGCCGGACTGCGGCCCCCGGGCCGGCGAAGGCTCAGCCCGCCAGGTGTCCCCAACGCTGTTCCAGGTCGCGCCACGGCCCCTGGGCCGCCACCACGCCGTCGGTGAGCACCACGACATGGTCGGCCCGCACCAGCGCGGCCCGCTTCGACGTGGATCCGACCACGGTCACGCCGTGTTCGCGCAGCGCCTGCCACAGCGCCAGCTCGGTGGTGACGTCCAACGCGGAGGAGACGTCGTCGGCGACCAGCAGTTCGGTACGCGGTGCCAACGCCCGGGCCAGCGCCAGGCGCTGTAGTTGCCCACCGGAGAGCCGGGTGCCCTTGTGCCCGATGAGCAGCCCGAGCCCGCTACCGGTGGCCGCCAGGTCGTGCTCCAGTTGAGCCGTGGCCACCGCCTGCCCGGCGTCGACCGAGTGGCCGAGGGTGATGTTGTCGGCGACCGTGCCGGAGAGCACCCGGGGCAACTGGCCGACATAGCCGACCTGATTGGGACGCAGGAACAACTCCGGCTCGGTGACCGAATCACCGTTCCAGGTCAGCCGCCCGGTGTGCGGGGCGATCCCGGCCAGGGCCCGCAACAGCGAGGACTTGCCCGAGCCGACCGGGCCGACGACCAGGACGAGCTGACCACGCTCCACGGTCAGGTCGACATCGCGTACCGCCACGGTGCCGTCGGTGTGCCGTACGCCGAAACCGGCCAGCTCCAGCCGGCGCAGCGGGGTACGCGGAGCCGCCGACGGGGCGGGCGCCGTCCCCGCCACGAGATCGACCCCGGGAATCCGGGCCGAGTACGCCTCGATGCCGGCCATCTCCGCCGTCCGGCGTGTCCACACCCGAGCCGACGGCACCTGCGAGACCAGCGACGCGGTGGTCCACGCGAACCAGCGCGCCGCGCCCAGCGTGGCGACCGCGACCAGTGCTGCTCCGGCGGACAGGCCCCCGGCCAGGTAGAGCGCCCAGACGCCGATCGGCAGCAGACCGCTGGCCAGTGCCGGAGTGGACCGAGCCCACACCTGCACGGCGATCTCCCGGCGCTGCCGGTCGCTGCGCACCGTGTCGAGGTCGGCCAGGTGGGTCAGCACCGGCCGGGTGGCCCCGGCGAGTTTCACCGTCCGGGCCGCCGACAGGCTGGACACCAGCGCGGTGGCGAACGCTGCCCGCGCGGCCACGGTGTCGCGTGCCGCGCGCTCCAGTCGCGGTCCGAACGCCGTGGCGGCCAGCCCGGACAGCACCATCGTGCCGAGGAAGAACAGCCCCGGCACCACGCTGCCGGTGACCACGGTCATCACCACCAGCAGGACCACCGCGACCGTCTGGTCCAGCACGTTGTCGGCCAGTTGCACGACCCGTTCGGTGTCACCGCCCTGGGCCACCACCTCGGCCGGGGTGTGTCTGCTGATCCGGCGGGGGCCGGTCTGTCCGTACACCAGACGGGTGCTGATCCGCAGCACCTGCCGAACCCACCAGGCCGGGAACCATAGGTGGGTCCAGTAGGCGGCGGGAATGGCGACGATCAGGCCGGCCGCGATACCGAACGCGGGCAGCCAGGGATCGCCGGTCCCGTCGACCACGTCGGCCCAGAGCCAGGCCAGCACCGGCCCGTCCAGACCGAGCACGGCCAGTACGGCGAAGACGCCGATGGCTGCCACGCCGTAGCGGGGATCGTTGAGGCAGAGCCGCAGGATCTCCCGCATGGTCTGCGTCCGGGAGGCCGGTCGGCGCTCGACGCCCGGCAGCTCACCCCCGCCGCCCGTACGCCCGCCGACCTGGCGCCCGTCGATCGGCTCGACCGGCTCGGGTCCGACGATCGGGGCCGGATCGTCGCCGGAACGCTCGGCAGCCAGGGGCAGCAGGCCGAGATCGTCGTCGCCTGCTCGGAGTGCCCGCTGCGGACGCTCCGACGCGCCGGGACGCTCGACGCCCGGCAACGGGCCAAGCTGGCCGTCGGAGGCCAGCCGGGCGGCCCGCTCGTTGCCGGGTGCGGCGGGGACGTCGATGACCGCACCGCCGGCCGACCCCGCCGAGGCGGCGCCGATCAGTACCGGTTCGCTGTACGCCCGACCGGCACCCGGCTCGACCAGCAGGGCGGCTCCGTCGCCGTACGCGCCCGCGTGGCTGGCCGCGAGTAGCTCGGCGAAGCGGCGCGAACTGGCCAACGGGACGGCTTCCACCACCGCGCCGTCGGCCAGCACCACCACCTCGTCGCACTGGCGTACGGAGGAGAGCCGGTGCGCGATGACGATGCCGATCCGGTCGCGCAGCAGCCGCGATGTGGCCTGCTGCACCCGTGCCTCGGTGACCGGGTCGAGCCGGGCGGTGGCCTCGTCGAGGATCACCACGTGCGGGTCGCGGACCAGGATCCGGGCGAACGCGACCAGTTGCTCCTGCCCGGCCGAGAGCACGTGCCCGCCCTCGCCGAGGCGGGTGTCCAGGCCGGCGGGCAGCTCGGCGATCCAGCCGGCCAGGCCCAGCTCGTGCAGGGCCCGCCCGGCGGCGTCGAGCAGTTCGGGGTCGAACAGCGCCACGTTCTCGGCGAGGGTGCCGGCCAGGATCTCGGTACGCTGCGGCACCACCGCGATCCACCGGCGCAGCTGTTCCACGTCCAGGTCGAGCACGTCCCGCCCGCCGAGCAGCACCGTGCCGGGTGGCACGTCGACGGCCCGGGTGAGCACCTTGGCCAGCGTCGACTTGCCCGAGCCGGTCCGCCCGACCAACGCGTACGACCGGCCTCGGGTGAAGGTGAGATCGATGTTCCGCAGCGCCGGGCCCCGACCGGTGTCCGAGCCGGCCGGGTAGTGGAAGGTCAGGTCGCGGATGACCAGGTCCCCGTCGAGCGGTGAGTCGCCGCCGGTGGGCTCCTGTTCGGCGTTCTGGAGCAGCTGCACCCGCCCCCAGGCGCCGAGAGCGTACTGCACCTCGGGCACCATCCGGCTGACGTGTTCGACGGTCATTCCCAGGGAGAGCGCGAGCAGCCAGATCGCCGTCAGCCGGGCGGCGTCCACCCGGCCGGTGCTCAACGCCCACACCCCGCCCAGCACCACCAGGGCGATGCCGATGCGGGTCACCCCGGCCGCAACGGTGTTCACCCCCGCCGACATCCGCCAGACCAGCAGCCCACGGCGGAGCACCTCGGCCGCCCGGCGGGCGTACAGGCTCAGCACGTACGGCCGGGCCAGGCTGGTGCGTACGTCGTCCTGGCCGTGGATGGATTCCTCCATCACCGCCGCCAGGTCCGACCAGGCTGCCTCCTCCTTCATCCGGGCCGGGGCGATCCGTCCTGCGGGCCGCCGCAGGGTGACCGCGAGCAGGATGCTCACCAGCAGCATGCCGACCCCGGCCGGCCACCAGACGGTGAACCCGACCAGGGTGGACAGCAGGCCCACCGCCAACGCCTGAGTCAGCCGCACACCGGGACCACGTACTCCGGAGGCCACGTCGTAGACGTCGCCGTCGATACGGTCGAGCATCTCCCCGACCGGTGTCGTCTCCAGGGTGGGCACGGGTTGCCCCAGCGCCACCCGGCACAGCCGGCGGCGCAGGTCGGCGGACCAGTCGGCGGTCACCCCGGCCATCACCAGGCTGACCACCAGGTCGCTGAACGCGGCGGCGACCAGGGCGATCGACAGCAGGATGAAGAGTCCGACGGAGCGGTTCACCAGCACCGGCCCGGCCAGCGCGGCGGTGGCCGCCTGGCCGGTGCCGCCGAGCACGATCAGGACGACCACCAGGATCATCCGACGGGGGGAGGTGGCCCACAGATCACGAAGCAGACGCATGGGTCACTTCCTCCGTTTTGTTGGCGGAGGTTCCAGCCTGCTGTGCTGGACCGGTACGGCTCAACGCATTTTCAGGTGAGTCGGCACACGTGCCGGCAAGCACCGGCCGGCCCGCGCTGAGCTGCTCGAATTCGCTTCGGGAGTCAGAACAGCACGGTCGCCAGCGTGCCGACCGGGCGGAACCCGCAGCGCTCGTAGACCCGCCGGGCGGGCAGGTTGAAATCGTTGACGTAGAGGCTGACCGTCGGGGCGACCCGGGTGAGCGCGTCGCGTACCACCGCCGCCATCGCTGCGGTCGCGATTCCCCGGCCGCGCCATTCGGGCGCCACCCAGACCCCCTGGACCTGCGCGGTGTGCCGGGTGACCACCGCGAGTTCCGCCTTGAAGACCACCCGGCCGTCGACGAACCGGGCGTACGCCCGACCGGCGCGGATCATGTCGGTGACCCGGCGACGGTACCCGCGCCCACCGTCCTCAGCCAGCGGCGAGACGCCGACCTCCTCGGTGTACATCGCCACGGCCGCTGGAAAGAGCTGGTCGAGTTCGGCGCCACGGACCAGGCGTACGTGCGGATCGGCGGGCACCCTGGGCAGCGCCTCGGTGGCCAGCAGCGGCTGGTTGGGGCGTACGTCCCGGGCCGGTCCCCAACTGTCGGAGAGGCGGTCCCACAACTCCAGCACCGCGTCGGCCCGCCCCACGATCGACGAGCAGATGCGGTCCTCACCGGCGAGCAGGTCGGCGAAGGCGGCCGTCGCCTGTCGGGTGGCCAGCACCGGGGTCAGGTTGCCGCCCAGCCAGCACACCGATTCGAGCTGCCGGCGGGAGCCGTAACCGAGCACCCGTCCCTCGGCCCGCCACCACGCCAGCCCGCGCGCGGCGACCCGCTCCGCGACCTGCGCGCCCGCGTACGGGTCGAGATCGAGCAGTCGCTCCACCGCGCGACGCTCCGACTCCCCCAATTGCCGTACCGGCGCCGTCAGCACGGTTACAGCCTGCCAGATCCGCCCGAGTCGTGTTGGCGGACGGTGACCGTCACCGGCACAGTCAGCGTCGGCTCAGCTCCGGCTGAGGGCACCCGACGCCGCATTTCTCACTCAAGATCGCGCTCGATCACAGATCGAGTGGCCTCGTCACGAGCACAAGCCACTCGATCCCACATCGAGCACGATCATGGGCGACATCCCGCCGCGCCGACCCACCCCGCCAAGATGCGGGCGGGCACACGCCCAGCCCACCAGGTGTGACGCGGGGTGTGGGGTGGGTCAGTACACGCTGACGGTGGCGCCAGGGAGCAGGCCGCGCAGGTCCTCGGGCAGCTCGGCGCCCATCTCGTCGGCCAGCCGCAGTGCCTCCTCGATGAGGGTCTCCACGATCTGCCCCTCGGGCACCGTCTTGATGACCTGGCCCTTCACGAAGATCTGCCCCTTGCCGTTGCCGGAGGCCACCCCCAGGTCGGCCTCCCGGGCCTCGCCGGGACCGTTGACCACGCAGCCCATCACGGCCACCCGCAGCGGCACCGGCAGCCCCTCCAGGCCGGCGGTGACCTCTTCGGCAAGCTTGTAGACGTCCACCTGCGCCCGGCCGCAGGACGGGCAGGAGACGATCTCCAGGCCGCGCTCGCGCAGCCCGAGGGACTCCAGGATCTGGGCGCCGACCTTGATCTCCTCGACCGGCGGCGCGGACAGCGACACCCGGATCGTGTCGCCGATCCCCTCGGCCAGCAGCGCCCCGAAGGCGACCGCCGACTTGATGGTGCCCTGGAAGGCCGGCCCGGCCTCGGTGACGCCCAGGTGCAGCGGGTAGTCGCACTGCTCGGCGAGCTGTCGGTACGCCCGGATCATCACCACCGGGTCGTTGTGCTTGACCGAGATCTTGATGTCCCGGAAGCCGTGCTCCTCGAACAGCGAGCACTCCC
This sequence comes from Micromonospora sp. NPDC051196, assembly GCF_040682415.1. NCBI lineage: Bacteria > Bacillati > Actinomycetota > Actinomycetes > Micromonosporales > Micromonosporaceae > Micromonospora > Micromonospora sp. NPDC051196. The sequence goes on along the minus strand of NZ_JBFBAY010000001.1, from coordinate 925,966 downwards.
ACAGCGCCGACTCGACCAGCGCCTCGGCGGTGGCCTTGCCGTACTTGGCGAGCAGCCGCTTGTCCAGTGAACCGGCGTTGACCCCGATCCGGATCGGCGTACCGGCGGCGGAGGCCGCTGCCGCGATCTCCTTGACCTTGTCGTCGAACTGCCGGATGTTGCCGGGGTTCACCCGCACCGCCGCGCAGCCGGCGTCGATCGCGGCGAAGACGTACTTCGGCTGGAAGTGGATGTCGGCGATGACCGGGATCTGCGACTTGCGGGCGATCGCCGGCAGCGCCTCCACGTCGTCCTGGCTGGGCACCGCGACCCGGACGATCTGGCAGCCGGAGGCGGTCAACTCGGCGATCTGCTGGAGAGTGGCGTTGACGTCGGCGGTCAGGGTGGTGGTCATCGACTGCACGGAGACCGGCGCGCCACCACCGACCGGTACCGAACCGACCATGATCTGGCGGCTCGCCCGGCGGGGGGCGAGCGGCGGCGGCGGTACGGCAGGGATACCGAGGCTGACAGCGGTCACTTCAGGCACTCACCTTGGGAAGAGGGTGATCGGGTTGACGACGTCCGCAGTGATCGTGAGCAGGGTGAACACACCACCGATCAGGATCACCACGTACGTGAAGGGCATCAGTTTGAAGTAGTCGACGCGGCCCGGGTCGGGGCGGCGCAGCCGCGCGTACACCCAGGAGCGGGCCCGCTCGAACCAGGCGATGGCGATGTGCCCGCCGTCCAGCGGCAGCAGCGGCAGCAGGTTGAACACCCCGATGAAGAAGTTCAGCGAGATGAACAGCATGATGAAGATTTCCCATGCGTTGTTGGCGACGGCCTCGCCGCCGAGCACGCTGGCGCCGACCACGCTGATCGGGGTGTCGATGTCGCGTTCGCCGCCGGTGATGGCGGTCCAGAGCGCGGGGATCTTCTCCGGGAGGCGCTGCAACGCCTGGGCGGTGGCCACCGCCATGTCGCCGATGAAGGTGCTGGTCGCGCCGACGGCCTCCACCGGACCGTAGGAGACCAGACCCGGGGTGCTCAGGACGAGGCCGACGCCGAGCGCGGAGACCTCGGTGACCGGGCCGTCCGGGTTGTCGATCGGCGGGCGCTTGGTGGTGGCCAGCGTGGTCTCGGTGGTGCCGGGCTGGCCGTCGCGCTCGTACCCGATGGTGGCGGCGCTGCCCGGGGTGGTGGCCCGCAGCGTGGTCAGCAACTCGCCGTAGTTGTTGATCGGGGTGCCGTTGATCGAGGTGATCCGATCGCCGTTGCGCAGCCCGGCCGCCCCGGCGGGGCTGGCCGCGTCGCCCGCGGCGCACTCCCGGTAGGTGGTGTCCGGCAGGACGCAGTCCTGGATGGCGATCACGGCGGGTTCGGCGCGGATCTGCTGCTCGTCACGCGGGAAGTCGGGGTTGGGCAGGCCGAAGGTCATCGCCGCCAACCAGGCCGCGAAGATCGCCAACCCGAAGTGGGTGATCGACCCGGCGGACATCACGATGGTCCGCTTCCACACCGGGTAGCGCCACATGGCCCGCTTCTCGTCGCCGGGCTCGACGTCGTCGTCCTGCGGCGTCATGCCGACGATCTTGCAGAAGCCACCGAGCGGGATGCCCTTGAGGCCGTACTCGGTCTCGCCCCGCTTGAAGGAGAAGATCGTCGGGCCGAAGCCGACGAAGTAGCGGGTGACCTTCATGCCGAAGGCCTTGGCGGTGAGCATGTGGCCGGCCTCGTGCAGGCTCACCGAAACGAGGATGCCGAGGGCGAACAGCGCCACCCCGAACGCGAACGACATCAAGCTCCTTCCACCGCAGCAGCGATGATCTCCTGCGCGTGCGCGCGGGCCCACGACTCGGCTTCGAGTACGTCCTCGACGTTACCCGGTTCACCGAAATCGGGAGCTCCCTCCAACACCCGCTGTAACGTGTCGACGATGCCGAGGAAGGGCAGGCGCCCGGCGACGAACGCCGCGACGCACTCCTCGTTGGCCGCGTTGTAGATCGCCGGTCGGCAGCGTCCGGCCTCGCCGGCCGCCTTGGCCAACGCCACCGCCGGGAACGCGGTGTCGTCCAGCGGCGCGAACTCCCAGGTGTGTGCGGCAGTCCAGTCGACCGCGGCGGCGGCCTCGGCGACCCGCTCCGGCCAGCCCAGACCCAGGGCGATCGGCAATCGCATGTCCGGCGGGCTGGCCTGGGCAAGCGTGGACCCGTCGACGAACTCCACCATCGAGTGGATCACCGACTGCGGGTGCACCATCACGGTGATGTCGGCGTACGGCACGTCGAACAGCTCGTGCGCCTCGATCACCTCCAGCGCCTTGTTGACCATGGTCGCCGAGTTGATCGTGACCACCGGCCCCATGTTCCAGGTCGGGTGCGCCAGGGCCTGCTCGGGCGTGACGGAGGTCAACTCGTCGCGCCGCTTACCCCGGAACGGCCCACCACTGGCGGTGACGATCAGCCGGCGTACCTCACCCCGGCTGCCACCGCGCAGGCACTGGGCGAGCGCCGAGTGCTCCGAGTCCACCGGGACGATCTGCTCCGGCCGCGTCACCGCAGCCTTGACCAGAGAGCCGCCGGCCACCAGCGACTCCTTGTTGGCCAACGCGAGGGTACGCCCGGCGCGCAGCGCGGCCAGCGTCGGCGCCAACCCGAGCGACCCCACCACCCCGTTGAGTACGACGTCACACGGCCACTGCGCCAACTCGGTCATCGCGTCCGGCCCGGCGACGATCTTGGGCAGCTTGAACTCGCCGGAGGCCCAGCCCCGCCGACTCGCCTCGGCGTAGAACGCCAACTGAAGGTCCTGGGCGGCGGACGCCTTCGCCACCCCCACCGCCTCGACGCCGAGTTCGAGCGCCTGCGCGGCGAGCAGGCCGACATTGCCGCCACCGGCACCCAGCGCCACCACCCGGAACCGGTCCGGATTGCGCCGCACAATGTCGATGGCCTGGGTACCGATCGATCCGGTACAACCCAACAACACAAGATCGCGGGGGGAACTCACGCCGCCCATTGTTCCCCACGCCGCCCCAGCGCAAGGAAGGGCACCTTATTAACGCCTCGGCCACCTGACAATCATCGACTTCGACAAAACCGCCCTCAGTCGCTGGGCCGGAACTCCGTCCGGACTGGTGATCTTATGACCTGAGTTCTGCCCGTACGAGTCGTACGAGTCGTACAATCGGGCGCGTGAGTGAACCGGCAGCCGAACTCCCGATCTCAGACGCCCGCGACAGCCTCGCGGACGTCGTCTCCCGCGCTCACTACGCCGGGAGGATCACCTACGTCACCCGCCGGGGGCAACGCTTGGCCGCCATCGTCCCAGCCGAGGTCGCCGAGGCAATCGAGCGCGCCGAAGACGCCAGCGATGTCGCCGCCGCCCGCGATGCCCTGACCCGCATCGAATCCGGCGACACCCCGCTACCGCTGACCGACCTGCGCGACGAGCTCGGCCTGTGACCAGCCCGACTTCGCCCGCCTACACCGTCCAGGTCGACCGAGCCGCTGCCAAACTGCTGCGCAAGCTCGACCGCCCCGTGCAGGCCCGCCTCGTCACCGCCATCGCCGACCTAGCCACCGAACCCCGCCCAGCCGGCGTCAAGGCCCTAACCGGCCACCCCAATCTCCTCCGCATCCGCGTCGGCGCGTACCGCATCATCTACACCGTCCGCGACCAAGAGCTGATCGTGCTCGTAGTCCACCTCGGCCACCGCAGCGACGTCTACGACCTGCTCTGAGGCGCCAGGCAGACGCGGTGAGCCGCCGCCGATCAACCGGGCTGCGCGTGGCGGAGGGCTTCGCGGGAGAGGAAGTCGGCTCGGCGGATGACGTCCGGGAGGCGGTAGCGCGGGCTCAGGTCGAGGGTCAGCGTGGTCGCCTGGTCCAGGGTGGTGCGGTGGCCCACCGACACGAACACCGGCTTGACGCCGGTCTGCGTACGCAGCACCCGGCCCAGCACCTCGCCGTCGGCCCGCAGCGGCGACCAGTCGCCCCGGCACTCTCCCGGCTCGTCGTACCCGGCGACGAACGGGGTCTTCGCCACCCCGAAGGTCGGCAGCCCGGTAACCACGCCCAGGTGACAGGCCAGGCCGAAGCGTCGGGGATGGGCGATGCCGTACCCGTCGCACACCACCAGGTCGGGAGGGGCCGCGAGCCGGTCGAGCGCCGTCAGCAGGATCGGCACCTCGCGAAACGCCAGCAGCCCGGGAACGTACGGAAACGTCACCTCGCCGGGCACGACGGCCGACTCCACCTCGACGCCGGTGGCCAGGTCGAAGACCACCGCGGCGGCCGTGACACGCGGCGACGATTTGTCGTACGAGACATCGACGCCAGCCACGAGTCGTGGCGCGGTGGTCAGGTGTTCGTGCAGGTCGAGACGCTGCCGCAACTGTTCCTGGATGCCCTCGGCCTCCGCCACCGTCGCAGGAGCCACCAAGGCAGGAGCTACCAACGCAGGAGCCACCGGCACAGGAACCACTGCGGGAGCCACCGACGCAGGGGGCGCGGGCTGCTCACCGGGGTCGGGTGGTCGGGTCACGCCGGGCGGGCCAGGACGAAGGTCTCCAACTCCTCACCGCCGTACCAGTCACGGCGGCGACCGACGGGTGTCATGCCGAGCCGACGGGCCACCGCCATCGACGCGGTGTTACCCGGGTCGACCACCGCATGGATCAGCGGTGTCCCGGTGGCGAATTCCCGTTCCATGCAGGCGCGAGCGGCTTCCGTGGCGTACCCGTTGCCCCATGCCTCCGGGTGCAGGTGCCAGCCCACCTCGATGTCATCGGTGAGCACCTGCTCGTCGCGCCCCGGCAGCGGCTTGATCATCACCGTGCCGACCACCACGCCGGTCTCGCGCACCTCGATCGCCCAAAGGCCGTACCGCTCACCGTACGCCGCGTGTCGTCGATGCCACCTCACCAACAACTCGGCCGCCTGTGCCGGGTCCGTCAACGGCAACCTCGATGCGGCACCGAGCCACTGAGCGATCTCCGGCCGGGAGTAGATCTCGAACAGCCGGGCCAGGTCCGCCGGGCCGTCGGTCCAGTCCCGCACGAGTAGCCGCTCGGTGGTCACGATCGTCATGAACCATGATCGTAATTACCGCCGACCTCGTCGCAACACCATTCGGAACACGACGGGCGATCCAGGTAGACCTTGGCACCCCGATCAGCTGTGGAGCATGAAGTTGCCCCGGCCGATGCATCGAGCACCGGCCGGGGCAACGATCACCCGAGCTGGTCAGTTCACCACCACAGGGCGGCGGCGACCTGCGGGTACATGCCCTCCGGGTGGGCCCGGAACAGCGGCTCGGTGCCGAACAGGGTCACGTTCGCCCCCTTCGCCACGCCACTGACCACGACCGCGTGACCGGCGGCGGCCTCCTGGCCACCCCAGTGCCCGGCGAGGAAGAAGCCCTCGGCGGCCAGGCGCTGGTCGACGCGTACGCCGTCACCGACCCGGGTGAAGTACTGCGGCGCGTCGACGAACGCGGTCGGCAGCGCGTTACCGGTGATCGGCGAAGCCGGGTCGTTGACCACCTTGACGATGCCGTTGGCGTCGCTGCGTCCCGCCGCGATGGTCACGTCGAGCAGGCCGGCGCGGTCGTTGAACTGCTTGCCGCTGGACCCGCGCCCGACGATGGTGCCGCCGTTCGCCAGCCACTGGTTGAACGCGGCGGCCTGGGTGGCGTTGAGGCTCAACGGGTTGAACGCCGTCGTCGAGACGAAGAAGGCGTCGAAGTCGGCGAAGGACAGGGTGCCGTTGTTGAATGCGGTGTGCGTCACCGAGATCGGCTGGAAGCCCATCTGTTGCAGGGCGAAGATCTCACCACCGTTGGCCGCGACACCGAGCCGGGTCTTCGACACTCCGGTGGTGTTACGGACCTGCGGCGGGGTCAGCCGGATGAACTCCACCCCGTACGCCTCGGCGACCTGCCGGACGACGGACAGGTCACCGGGCACCACGAAGGTGCCGTCGGCGGTCCGGGACAGCCGTACCCCGTCGTTGAGCAGTCGGTTGACGGCCTGGATGCCGGCCACGGAGTCGACGACCAGGCCGTAGTTCGCCTGCTTGCCCGGCGGCACGGAACCGGTGGCGCGGGCCTCGGTCACCGTGCGCAGCGCCTTGTCGTCCAGGGTGACGTTGCCGTCCACTTGCTGCACGGTGGCCCCCCAGAGGTGACCGTGGCTCCAGGCCGAGATGTCGTACATCGCGTTGAAGTCGTTGGTCACGTCCCGCCCGACCCCGAGCAGGGTGCTGACCAGGCCCCGCTTGGCCTGACGCATGTCGACGACGTAGGTGCCGGCCTCGTAGTGCGTGCCGCCCAGCTTGAACGGCCGCCAGGCGCGCTGCACCTCAAGGTCGTTGTCGAGCATGAACTGCACCAGCCGGGCCGCCGCGGTGGCGCTGCGCTGGTCCTTGCCGGCCGGGATGACGTACGCACGGGCGAAGTCCTGCAGGTGCGTCTTGATGTTGTCGCCACGGGCCAGCGAGATGGCCAGCGGGTCGTCGATCGGCCGGGTCGACTCACCGTCGACGCCACGGCGGAACCATTCCAGCTGGTTGGCGAGCAACTCTTCGCGGTTCTGCGTGGCGTACTCGAAGTTGCCCCGGATGGTGGCGGCGGCAACGGCGGTGTTGATCCGGGTGCGCTCGTGGCGCTCGGCGACGGTCAGGTTGCCCCGGGGGTTCAGTGGCACCTCGATGGTGTGCCCGATGGCACCGTGGTACATCGCGTACATCGGGGTGAAGATCGGCGGCCAGTCGTCCCAGCCCTGGGTGCGGTCCCGGAACGGGATGTCGTTGCGCCGGGTGCCGTCCGAGTTGGCGCAGCTGGCCCGGGTCTCGCCGGTGGCGAGAACGGCCCGCTCCATGGACAGCCCGTTGCGCAGCGCGTGCTTGATGTACAGGTCGTACTCGTAGTTGTCGCCGTGCGGGCCGGTGGTCGGCTCGATCAGCGTGCAGTTGACGTACCCGTGGATGTCCAGCATGGTCAGCGGGCTGTAGCGGACCAACTGGGCCCGCACCGCGCGGACCTCCGGCTGCGAGGCCGTGATGTAGTCACGGTTCATGTCGAAGCCGTTGGCGTTGGCCCGGGTCGCCGCGACCCGACCGTCCGGGTTGTTGGTGACCACGAAGGCGAAGACGTGCTTGTTGAGCATGTCCACGATCGCCGGGTCGGTGGAGAAGGCCAGGTCCTGCAGGATCTGGAGGCTGGCGTCGGTGCCTTCCCACTCGTTGCCGTGGATGTTGTTGTTGACGAACAGCGGGGTGCGCCAGTTGGCGTACGCACCGGCGGCGAGCTTGGCCTGCGCCGCGTGCGGGTCGCTGATCCGCAGGTCCGACAGCTGCTGCCAGGTCTTCCACTGGGCGTCGCTCATCGGTGCGGTGGCCACCACCAGGTGCAGGTCCCGGCCGAGCACGGACTGGCCGATCACCTCCACGTTGATCCGGTTGCTGCGTTGCAGGTTGCGCAGCGCCGCGGGGATGTCGTGGTACGGGATGAGGTTGAGCGGGATCGACGCGTCGGTCAGCTCCACCGGCACGTCGGCGATGACATCGTTGCGCGGCTTGCCCGGCAGTTTCGCCGTCGGCGCCGGCTGGCTTGGCTGCCGGCCCGGGGCGTCGGCGGAGCGTCCGCGCTGGCCGGGGCCGACACCGAAGGGCAGTTCGGTGTCGGACTGGCCGCGCGGCGAGGCAGCGGCCGGGCCGCGCTCTGCCGGGTCGGGGGGTGCCGCCACGGCGGCGGATCCCGATCCGAACAGGAGCGCCGCAGCGAACAGGGCTATCAGTGGTCGTCGTACAGCCACGCAGATACCTCGCTTCGAGGAGTGGGGCGCAAGGTGGGCGACTCTTGATCGCCAGCGCCGTTGAATGGCTGTTCTACCAGCGAAGACACCGCAAGTCGATAGCCGGACCGGCGGAAGCGCTCCCGGCGACCTATGCGTCGGTCAGGACGAAGGTCTCCACCTCGGTGCCGCCGTACCAGTCGGTGCGCCGGCCCACATAGGACATGCCGAGCCGCCGGCAGACCGCCATGGACCGCTCGTTGCCCGGTGTCACCACGGCGTACACCTCGCGGTTTCCGGTGGCGAACTCGCGGGCCAGCACGGCCCGGGCCGCCTCGGTGGCATAGCCGTTGCCCCAGGAGTCGGGGTGCAGATGCCAGCCCACCTCGATGTCATCGGTCGGGGTGTTGCCGTCGGCCCCGGGCAACGGCTTGAGCAGTACGCTGCCGACCACCGTCCCGATGTCGCGCACCTCGATCGCCCAGAGTCCGTACCGCCCGGCGTACGGGGCGTAGCGCTGCCGCCAGGTGGCGACCCGCTCGGCGGCCTGGCCGGGTTCGAGTAGCCGTCCCGCACCCCCGCCGAGCCAACGCATGACGTCTTCTCGCGAGTAGATGTCGAAGATCCGGGCGAGGTCGGCCGGCGCGTCGGTCCACTCCCGCAGTACGAGCCGGTCAGTGGTGGCTACGGTCATGGCTGGCGATCCTAACGTCGCCGCGAACCCCTCGACGCGACCACACGGACGGCGGTCAGGCGTGGCCGGAGCCGTTACGGGGAACAGGGGCGGGATGGGTGAAGCATGGCGGCGGACACGGCGGATCACCCAGGCCGCGTTCCGGCCGGTACGCGGGCGGGATCTGTCGCTGCACGCCGCCGCGATCACGTTCTACGGTGCGATAGCCGTGGTGCCGGTGGCCCTGCTGGCGATCTGGCTGACCGCGCTGCTGGCGGGAGCCGACCGGGTGCGGCGGCTCACCGCGTACGCCGTGGAGGCACTGCCGGACGCGATCGGTGCGCCGCACGCGGTGGCCGCCCTGGTCGAGGCCGGGGTGGGTCTGACGCCGTGGCTCGCGCTGGCCGCGGTGCTGCCCGCCTCGCTGTATGGCGAAGGGCTGCGCCGGGCGTTCGTCTCGGTGGCCGCGCCCCGCACCGACGAACACCTGATCGGCTGGCGCGGTCGGGTGCTGCTGCTGCCGCTGCTCGCGCCGGCACCGGCGCTGCTGCTGGCCATCCTGCTGGCGCTGCCGACCACCACCGGGCTGGTCCGCCAGGGTGGTTGGGCCGGTGCACTCGGTGTGGTGCTTTCCTTCCTGGCGGTGTGGCTGGTGCTCACGCCGGTGCTGCTCTGGGTCTTCCGGGTGGTCGGGCCGGCGTCGCCGGACTGGCTGTCGGCCCTGGCGGTGGGGTCTTTCACCGCAGCGAACCTCTCCGGCTTCCTGCACGGCTTCGTGCTGTTCGCCTCGCTCCCGCTCGACCTGGGCCTCCCCTTCGGCGGTCTTGTCGAGGTGGGTGCCGCCGTCGCCATCCTCCTGTGGCTCTACGTCTTCCACGTCATCGTCCTGGCCGGCTACTCGGCCACCCTAGCCCTCACCCACTGGCGCACCCACCGAAACCACCCCACCCCACCCCACCCACCCCACCCACCCCACCCACCCACCCCACCCACCCCACCCCGCGTTGATCATGAGGTTGACGGCAGTTGTGGATCTTCCAAGCGCCGCCAACCTCATGATCAATCTGGGCAACGGCGGGGTGAGGGCGGGGTGGGGGCGGGTTAGGGTGGGGGGATGGTGGGGCGGGTCGATGTGGTGGTGATCGGGGCGGGGCACAACGGGCTGGTTTCCGCGATCCTGTTGGCGCGGGCAGGGCTCGATGTGTTGGTGGTGGAGAGCGCCGAGGTGATCGGTGGGGCGACGCGCACCGAGAATCCCTTTCCCCGGGTGCCGGGGCTGCGGCATTCCACCGGGTCGTATCTGCTGGGGTTGATGCCGCCGGAGCTGCTGGCGGCGCTCGACGTACGGATTCCGGTGTTGCGGCGCGACCCGCATTATTTCCTGCCTACGCCGGGTGGGGTCGGGTCGCCGTACCTGCTGTTCGGCACCGATACTGCGGCCACCCGCGCGCAGCTCGCCGAGTTCTTCTCCCCCGCCGACGTGGCCGCCGACGACGCCCTGCAAGCCGAACTGGCCGCGCTGCGGGCCGATCTCGCGCCGGCCTGGCTGGCCGAACCGCTCACCGTCGAGGAGACGGCACAGCGCTACATCCGCCCCGAGTTGCAACAGGTCTTCGTCGACCTGGTCCGTGGTTCGGTCGCCGACTACCTGGCCCGCTTCGAGTTCCGCTCCGAACTGCTGGTCAGCATGTACGCGGTCACCGACGGCCTGTCCGGGCTCAACGCCGGGCCCGACGACCCCGGCACCGGCCACAACTTCCTGGTGCACAACATGTGCCGGCTGCCCGGTGCCGGTGGCACCTGGATGATCGTCGAGGGCGGCATGGGCACCGTCTCGCGTACCTTCGCCAACGCGGCCCGAGCCTCCGGCGCCCGGATCGTCACCGGCGCTCCGGTCACCGCGATCACCCTGGACTCCGGTGCCGCCAGTGGCGTGGTGCTCGCCGACGGGCAGGAGATCGCCGCCGAGGTGGTGCTCGGTGCCTGCGACCCGTACCGGCTGATGGGGCTGTTGCCCGACGGCGCGCTGCCTGCCGCGCTCACCGAACGGATGGCGGCAGTCCGGCGGACCGGCACCACGCTCAAACTCAATTTGGCCCTGCGCGACCTGCCGCGGTTCTCCTGCCTGCCGCAGGACGCACCGAACCCGTTCGGCTCCACCATCCACCTGCTGCCCGGCTCCGCGTCGCTGACCACCGGCGGCGGCGAGTCACCGATGGCCGCGCTGCGGGCGATGTGGGCCGACGTACGGGCCGGTCGGCTGCCGGCGGAGCCGACCATCGAGTGGTACCTGCACACCACCGTCGACCCGTCGCTGGCCGACCCGGCCGGGCACCACTCGTCGGCGCTGTTCGTCCAGTCGGTGCCGTACGAGTTGGCCGGCACCACCTGGGACGCCGCACTGCCCGGCTACGTCGACCAACTGGTGGCCATCTGCGAGCGGTACGCCCCCGGCACCGGCGATCTGATCGCCGACGCGGTGCCGCTGCCCCCACCCGGCATCGAGGCGCACTTCGGCATCACCGGCGGGCACATCCACCACGTCGACAACACCGTCTCGTTCGCCGACCGGATGCCGTACGCCACCGGCGTCGACGGGGTGTACGCGGGCAGCGCCGGTTGCCACCCGGCGGGCAGCGTGATCGGCGCCGCCGGCCACAACGCCGCCCAACGCATCCTCGCCGACCTCGGCCGCTGAGGCCGCGCTGAGGGTGCCGCGCTGAGGGTGCGAGGAAGGGGCCCCTTATTAACGAAACCAGCCGCGCGTCCGCAGCTCAGCTCGACGACGAGGGGGCCGCCTCCGCGACCTCGGCCTCCTCGCCGACACGGTGTGCGCGGACCTTGTGCCCGACGCTGGTCAGGCAACGCCCGCTAGGCAGGTCGAAGCGCCAGCCGTGCAGCTGGCAGGTCAACTGGTCGCCGTCGACGATGCCGAACCGGCTCAGGTCCGCCTTCAGGTGCGGGCAGCGGCGCTGCACCACCCAGTCGCCGATGGTGATGTCCTCGGCGTCGACGGCCCGCTCGTGCTCGTCGTACCAGCCCTCGGCGTACTGGAGACGCTCGCTGGACAGGCACTTGAAGAAGGCGTACACGAACTCGTTGTACTGGCCGATCCGGGCGGCGGAGAACCGGCAGGACAGGAAGAGCGAGTTGACCCAGTCCACCTCACCGATGTGCAGCAGGTGCTCGATCAGCGCCCGCTCGGTACGGAACCGGTACCGCACCTTCTCGTCGGCGTACGGGCGCACCTGCTTGCCCGGGAAGTCCACCACTATTGATTCAATGGTCTCCCCGCCTGAGCTGTCAGTGCCGACCAGGTCGAAGCGGACCGGCCCACCCACCCCCTTGGCCAGGTAGATCGACTCGTCGAGCAGCGGCTCGATGCGCTGCTTCAACTCCTTCAGCACGTCGATCTCCGGGTGCCGCCAGGAGGCCTTCTCCGCCTCGATGATCGGGCGCTTGCGCTCGCGCATCTCCTCCAGATGGGCCACCTTGTTGGCGAAGAACTCCTCCACCGGCTGCGGGTGGGTCGTCGTCGCGCCTTCGGTGGTGATCTCGGAGACGCTGCCGGGCAGCAGCACGATGCCGTTGGTGCCGCCGACCTTGGCGTACTCGGCCAGGAAGACCGACTGGTCGGGGAAGATGTTCCCCTCGTCGTCGAAGATGTCGTTGAACTGCCACAGCTCGTCGTCGAGGAAGCAGGGCGGGCCGGCGATCGGGAAGACGTGGTCGGCCTTCAGGTCGTCGATGTAGCGCCAGGTGCGGTCGAACTGCCGGTCCCGCTTCTGCTTGCCGAACGCGGTCTTCGCCGACTGCGGCAGCTCGTAGACCATCGGGTACCAGATCGCCCCGGAGAACTGAAGCATGTGCGCGTGCACGTGGCCCAGTTCGGCGAAGGTGCTCAGGTCGGTGGGGCGGGCGTCGTTCTGGTTGAGCAGCCGGACCCCGTCGTACTCCACCCACAGCGACGAGTCACCGATCGGGCCGTCGGTGGGGCTGGTCAACGCCTGAATCATGATCTTCAGGCCGCCGTCGAGCTCGACGACCTCCTCGTTGCGGGTCTTCAGGAACTTCGTGAAGCCCAGCTCGCGGAACTCGTCCTCCATCTCCGAGGTGGGGAACTCGGGCAGCAGCACGGTGGCCTTCTTCGACACGTACCGCTTGAGGTGCGCCGCGTCGAAGTGATCCCGGTGCAGGTGGGAGACGTACAAGTAGTCGACGTCGCCGAGGGTCTCCCAGTCGAGCAGGGAATTGTCCGGGAACGGGAACCAGGAGGCGAAGTAGGCCGGGTTGACCCACGGGTCGCACAGGATGCTGCCCGCGTTCGTGTCGATCCGCATGCTCGCGTGCCCGGTACCGGTCACTCGCACCGCAGTTCCCCCTCAAGAAGACAAATCAAGGCGTACGCCAAAACGCTACCGGAGGCAGTGTGCTCGCCGTCCCGCGACGCCGGTAGTCCCGTCCGGCCCGGCCAAGACAGGCCGATCGACCCGGGCGTTCGCCTGTCGACCGGCCGCTTTCGTGGCGGCCTGGCCGCCGGCGCCGGTGATCCACTTTTCTCTATCGGCCGGACCCTACGCCAGGGCCGACACGGGGCGTGCCAGACTAACCGGAGATCCGATCGCGAGGGAAGGACCGACCAGTGGCAGGAAGCGAGCCGGTAACGTCGCCAGACCAGCACAAGCCTGGGCACCGCAAGTCCGGGCGGATCGGCGCGATCCTCACCGCGGTCGCGCTGCTGGCGATGCTCTGCGGCAACCACGAGGGCAGGGTCGAGGACATCTGGCTGATCGGCCTGGCCGCGTTCCTGCTGCTCATCGTGCTCGGCGACATCGTGCTGCGCCGCAACGGTCTGCGTTCCTGACCCGGCCGCACCCCGGCGCGGCCAGCTCCGACGCTGGACCGTGCGACCTGACGACCAGGGGCCGAGACGTTCACCGTCCGGCAAACACGAGTTGGGCCCGCCTCCGATGATGCCGGAGGCGGGCCCAACTCGTCGGCGCCGGTCAGCGGCCGAAAAGAATGTCCTGCACGTTCTTCAGTGCGGCGTCGACCTCTGCCTCGAAGTAGCCACCCTGCACCAGCCCGAAGCGCAGCGTGTCCAGATCCTTCGGGTTCACCGGCATCGGATTACGCCCGGCCATCCCGCCGAGGAGGCTGTCGAAGAACCGGTCGACCTGGTCGGGGTCGTACCCGCTACCGAAGCGACGCGCCTGGAAACTGCGCCGGATCTGGTCCACCCGGTAAAGATCGCTGCCGGGAGGGCCGGCCATCGGCGGACCACCCATCGAGGGCCCGGCCATTGCCGGCGGTCCCGCCATCGACGGGCCGCCGAGTGCCTGTTGCGGCACTGCGGGCGGTCCTGCCGGACCGCGACGCGGGTCGCGATCCGGCATTCGGATCTCCGCAGTCATGTCGGGACGGGCACGTCGGCCCGCCTCGAAGCCGTCGAAGCGCGACTCGTCCGGAGGGCCGTAACCGCCCGGCCCATCGGGGGGACCGTAGCCACCCGGCCCATCGGGCGGACCGTAGCCGCCAGGCCCATCGGGGGGACCGTAGCCGCCGGGCCCGTCCGGCGGACCGTAGCCGCCCGGCCCGGCAGGCAGGCCGCGCGGCGGGGCACCATGACCCATCGGGCCGCCAGGGGGGCCCATTGGTGCGCCCGGTCCCATCGGCCCGCCCGGACCGCGCGGCGCGTCGTAACCGCCGCGGGGTGCGTCGTACCCGCCGGCGAAGGCGCCGGTGGGCTCGTCGTATCGACCGTACGGCCCGGCCTGCGCCGGCATCGACCGAGGCGGCATCGGCGGCTGCGGCATCGGAGACATGCCCCGGTCCTCCCGCATGGGCGGACCCATCCGGTCCGGCGGGCTCATCCGGGACTCGCCACCGGCCCGGCCCGCGCCACGCTCCTCCAGTTCGGCCAGCTGCCGCTCGACCCGGTCGAGGTGCAGGTCGACCTGCCACTCGTCGTAGCCGTTGAAGCGAACCCGGAAGACGACGTCGTGGACTTCCTGCGAGGCCACCGGGGCTCCCACCGGCTGGCCGGCGAGGGTCGCCTCGACCCGGTCCAGGAAGGCGTCCACCTCGTCAACCTTGTATCCCCGGCGGAGCGCCTTACGCCGGAAACGCTGACCCTGACTCGCCACTATGTCTCCTGGTCTCGTTCGCCACGCCCGGTCACGCCGACAGGTTTCCGGCCGGGTCGGTGCCCATGTCCTCCGCGGCGGCCAGCTGCCCACACGCCCCGTCGATCTCACGACCTCGGGTGTCCCGTACGGTGGTGGACACCCCGGCGTCGCGCAACCGCCGGACGAACTCCCGCTCCACCGGCTTCGGGCTGGCGTCCCAGCGGCTACCCGGAGTCGGATTGAGCGGGATCAGGTTCACGTGGGCCAGCTTGCCGGCCAGCAGCCGCCCGAGCAGATCGGCTCGCCACGGCTGGTCGTTCACGTCCTTGATCATCGCGTATTCGATCGACACACGACGCCCCGTGCGAGCCGCGTAGGCCCAGGCGGCGTCCAGCACCTCGGACACCTTCCAACGCTGGTTGACCGGCACAAGTTCGTCGCGAAGCTCATCATCGGGGGCATGCAGCGACAACGCAAGGGTCACCGAGAGGTCTTCGCTGGCCAGTCGGTGGATGGCCGGCACCAGGCCAACCGTGGAGACGGTGATGTGCCGCTGGGACAACCCGAGCCCCTCCGGCGCCGGTGCGACCAGCCGCCGGATCGCGGCCACCACCCGGTTGTAGTTCGCCAGCGGCTCGCCCATGCCCATGAAGACCACGTGTGACAACCGCGCCGGTGACCCCGCCACCGCACCGGAGGCGGCCACCCCGGCCAGATAGACGGCCTGGTCGACGATCTCGGCGGTGGAGAGGTTACGAGTCAGACCGGCCTGGCCGGTGGCACAGAACGGGCAGGCCATCCCGCAGCCAGCCTGGCTGGAGATGCAGACGGTCACCCGATCCGGGTATCCCATCAGCACGCTCTCCACCAGCGAACCGTCGTGCAGGCGCCAGAGCGCCTTGCGGGTCGCCCCGTCGTCGCACGCCAACTCGCGGACCGGATTGAGCAGCCGGGGCAGCAGCTGCTCGGCCAGCCGATCGCGGGACGCCGCCGGTAGGTCGGTCATCTGCGCCGGGTCGCGTACCAGCCGGCCGAAGTAGTGAGTGGAGATCTGCCGGGCCCGGAACGCCGGCTCACCCAAGCCGGTGACCAGGGCTTTCCGTCCGGACAGGTCGAGGTCGGCGAGATGTTGCGGTGGCATCGACGCCCGGCGCGCGCCGGGCGCGTCCGGGTCGACCGGGATCAGGGGCAGACTCGTCATGGCCCGTCCAGTCTGGCACGCCCGGCGTGAAACGCATCCGTCCGGAGGGTTCGGATCGGCTCCGCCCACGTACGCGACCAGGTCCGGCCGGCGTGATCCATGCCTCAGCTCACCGCCGGGACGAGGACCACGAGCAGGAGGTACGCCGTCGGCACGGCGAACAGGACCGAGTCGAGGCGATCCATCAGGCCGCCGTGCCCGGGCAGCAGATTGCTCATGTCCTTCACGCCGAGATCCCGCTTGATCATGGATTCGGCGAGATCACCGAGGACGGCGGCACCCGACACCGCCACCCCGAACACGGCACCCCACCATGGGGCCACGTCGAACAGCAGCCAGAGCAGCAGGGCGCTGCCCAGCGCCGCGGCACTGACCGATCCGACGAAACCCTCCCAGGACTTCTTGGGGCTGATCGTCGGCGCCATCGGATGCTTACCGAAGTTTGCGCCAGCGGCGTATCCGCCGGTGTCGGAGAGCACCACGGCGACCAGGGTCACCAACACCCGCAGCGGGCCGTCGTCGGGGGACGACGCGAGCAGGGCGGCGAAGCCGCCGAGGAAGGGCACGTACACCGCGATCAGCGTGGCGGCGGTCATGTCCCGCCGGAAGTTGGTCGTACCGTCCCCGAGCCGCCAGACGAGCGTGCCCGCGACCGTGACGAGCAGCCCCAGCAGGAGCGCGTCCAATCCACCGAACCAGCCGATGGTGACCGTCAGCACCCCACCGACGATCAGTGGTATCAGTGGCACCACGGCACCGGCACGCCGTACCGCACGGGACATCTCCCAGATGCCCACACCGAATGCGGCGGCGAGCACCAGAAGGAAGGAAGGCGTGTAGAGGAACAGCGGGAGCAGAACCACAGCGCCCAGACACACCCCGACCGAGATGGCCGCCGGCAGGTTCCGGCCGGCGCGGCTCGGTGCCGGCTGTTGACCGGGGCTCGCCGGTAGGCCGACGCTCGGCGCCGGTTGGCCAGGGCTCGCCGCCGGCTGCTGGCCGAAGCTGGTTGCTGGTTGCTGGTTGGCTGGTCGTCCGGCGCCGGCGCGGCGTCGGCCACGGTGGCGCTTTCCCGACGACGGCTCGTCCGGGTCCGGTTCATCGCCGGCGTGCACCGGGGCGAACTGGGCGGTCGGGGCGTCCTCGTGATCGAGGCCGATCCCGGCACGCACCCGCTCGATCTGCCCGGTCGGGGCGTCGTCGTGGTCGAGGAGGTCGGCACCGCCGCGTACCGCCTCGATCTGGGCCGTGGGGGCGTCCTCATGGCCGGGGACACCGAAGCCGGCGCCTGCCGGAGCACCCCGGTCGGTAGCTCCGCCGGCGTGCAGGTCGCCGGGCCAGGGGCCGGGAGCGAGGTCCGGGTCAGGCCAGGGCAGTTGGGTGGGCTGGTCCGGCCGATCCCAGCCACGGGCCTCGGCGCCACCGTAGGGGTCGAGGTGGGACATCACGCACCAGACGAGAGCGGGACGGAATCCACCACTTGACGCACAACCACTACCATCCCCTACCCGCGCGAGGCGCTCCGTCTGATTTTGCCGGCCGGTCGGTTGACCCGCTGGGTCACCGGGAATCGTGCCGAGCCTACTGCACCTGTCCGCCCCACAGCCCGCACCAGTACCCACCCGCACCCTCGACCCCCGCCGTGTTGGTCATGAGGTTGTCGCCACCACGGACAACGCGGTGACCACCTCAGGACCAACCTGACGGGGGCGGGGCAAGGTGGGTGGGGGGTGGGCGCAGGGCCCGGGAGCGGGTGGAGGGTCAGACCTCCAGGAGTTCGGTCTCCTTGTGCTTGACCAGTTCGTCGACGTGCGCGACGTAGCGCTGGGTGAGGTCGTCCAGTTCCTTTTCCGCGCGACGGCCGTCGTCCTCGCCGACCTCGCCGTCCTTGACGAGCCGGTCCAGCTCTTCCTTGCCCTTGCGGCGGATGTTGCGGATGGCGACCTTGGCTTCCTCACCCTTGTGGCGCGCGACCTTGATCATGTCGCGGCGGCGCTCCTCGGTCATCTGCGGAAGCAGGATGCGCAGCTGGTTGCCCTCGTTGTTCGGGTTGACCCCGAGGTCCGAGTCGCGGATCGCCTTTTCCATGGCATTGATCTGCGAGTTGTCGTACGGCTTGATGATGGCCATCCGCGGCTCGGGGATGGCCACCGACGCCATCTGGGTCAGCGGCGTCGGGCTGCCGTAGTAGTCGATGATGATCTTGGAGAACATGGCCGGAGTGGCACGGCCGGTGCGGATGGCACCGAACTCCTCCTTGGCGTGCTCGACCGCACGCTCCATCTTCTCCTCGGCCTCGAGGAGGGTGTCGTCGATCACCGCTCTCCTCGCCTCCTTCTTGTGCTCGTCGTGGGGCTTGTCGGGTCACCGGGACCGCCGAGGTCAGGTCGACGGTCGCTTCAGGTGGTGATCAGCGTGCCGATCTTGTCGCCGCCCACCGCCCGGACGATGGTGTCGTCTCCCTGCGCGCCGAAGACCAGCATCGGCAGGCCGTTCTCCATGCAGAGGCTGAAGGCTGCGGCATCGGCGACCCGCAGGTTGCGGCGCAGCACCTCGGAGAAGGTGATCGAGTCGAACTTGCTGGCGGTCGGGTCGACCCGCGGGTCGGCGCTGTACACCCCGTCCACGCCGTTCTTGCTCATCAGCACCACGTCCGCGTGGATCTCCAACGCGCGCTGGGCGGCCACCGTGTCCGTGGAGAAGTACGGCATGCCCGCCCCGGCGCCGAAGATGACCACCCGGCCCTTCTCCAGGTGCCGGATCGCGCGCAGCGGAATGTACGGCTCGGCGACCTGGGCCATCGTGATGGCACTCTGCACCCGGGTCTCGATGCCCTCCTTCTCCAGGAAGTCCTGCAACGCGAGGCAGTTCATCACGGTGCCGAGCATGCCCATGTAGTCCGCCCGGGCCCGGTCCATGCCCCGCTTCTGAAGCTCCGCGCCGCGGAAGAAGTTGCCGCCGCCCACCACCACGGAGACCTGCACCCCGCGCCGTACCACGGTGGCGATCTGCCGGGCGATGGCCTGTACGACGTCCGGGTCGACGCCGATCGCGCCACCGCCGAACACCTCACCGGAGAGCTTCAACACGACCCGACGGGAGCGGCCGGGCGGCGGTGCCGTCGGGTCCTCTGCCGCCAGCGTCCGGTCACTCACAACCTGCGTCATCCGCCCGTCCTTCCCCCACCGGTGCACCAGGTGCGTATCTGCCGCTGCCGACCTTATGGGACGAGGAGGCCGCGGTGCCTGTCGCGTACACCGGCGGCCTCCTCGTCGTGTCGTTGCTCAACCCACGGGCGCGACGCGCCCGGCGGCGGCTCAGGCCTGGCCGACCTCGAACCGCACGAAGCGGGTGATCTCGATGCCGGCCTCGGCCAGCACCTGCTTCACCGTCTTCTTGTTGTCGGTGACCGACGACTGCTCCAGCAGGACGAAGTCCTTGAAGAAGGAGTTCACCCGACCCTCGACGATCTTCGGCAGCGCCGCCTCGGGCTTGTTCTCCTCGCGGGCGGTCTGCTCGGCGATACGCCGCTCGGACTCGACGACCTCGGCCGGCACCTCGTTGCGGGTGAGGTACTGCGGGCGCATCGCGGCGATCTGCATGGCCGCACCACGGGCGTCGGCGTCGCCGGCCTCGTCGGTCTTGCCGGTGTACTGCACCATCACGCCGACCGCCGGGGGCAGGTCCTGGGCCTTGCGGTGCAGGTAGACCGCGACCGTGCCGTCGAGCTTGGCGAAGCGGTTCAGCACCAGCTTCTCGCCGATCTTGGCGGACTGCTCCTGGACCAGGTCGGCGACCGGACGGCCGTCGATCTCGCTGGCCAGCAGCTCCTCGGCGTTGCTCACGCCGGAACGCTCACCGTGCTCGACCAACTGCTGGGCCAGGGCGATGAAGGCGTCGTTCTTGGCGACGAAGTCGGTCTCGCAGTTGAGCTCGAGCATGGCCTGGCCGGCGTGGGCGATCAGCCCGTTGGCGGCGGTACGACCGGCCCGCTTGCCGACATCCTTGGCGCCCTTGACGCGCAGGATCTCGACGGCCTTGTCGAAGTCGCCCTCGGCCTCGGTCAGGGCCTTCTTGCTGTCCATCATGCCGGCGCCGGTCAGGTCGCGGAGCTTCTTGACGTCCGCGGCGGTGATCTGGGACATGGCTCTCTCTTCGGTGTTGAGATTGCGATGGGATGGTCTGAGGTGCCGGTTACCCGGATTCGGGCAGTTCGTGCCGACCTGGTCGCCGCCGGTCACCATCAGCAAACCGACGGTGACCGGACGGCGGCGGGATCACTGACCGGAAACGGCCGCCGGCTGCTCGGCGGGAGCCTGCTCGGCCGGGGCCGGCTCGGCCGCGGGCTCCTCGTCGGCCTTCTTGGGCTCCTCGAGCAGCTCGCGCTCCCACTCGGCCAGCGGCTCGTCGGTGGCGACACCCGCCTCCGGCTTCTCGTCGCCACCACGGCGACGGCCGGAACGGGCGATCAGGCCGTCGGCGACGGCGGCGGCCACGACCCTGGTCAGCAGCTCGGCCGAACGGATCGCGTCGTCGTTACCCGGGATCGGGAAGTCGACCTCGTCCGGGTCGCAGTTGGTGTCGAGCACGGCGATCACCGGGATGCCCAGCTTGCGGGCCTCGTCGACGGCGATGTGCTCCTTCTTGGTGTCGACGATCCAGACCGCGGCCGGGAGCTTCTGCATGTCCCGCAGACCACCGAGGGTCTTGGTGAGCTTGATCTTCTCGCGGGAGAGCTGCAGGGTCTCCTTCTTGGTGTAGCCGGCGGCGGTGCCGCTGAGGTCACCGAGGGCCTCCAGCTCCTTCATCCGCTGCAGCCGCTTGTACACCGTCTGGAAGTTGGTCAGCATGCCGCCGAGCCAGCGGTGGTTGACGTACGGCTGGCCGACCCGGGTCGCCTGCTCGGCGATCGCCTCCTGGGCCTGCTTCTTGGTGCCGACGAACAGGATGCTGCCGCCCTCGGCCACCGTGTTACGCACGAACTCGTACGCCTTCTCGATGTAGTCGAGGGTCTGGCGCAGGTCGATGATGTAGATGCCATTGCGCTCGGTGAAGATGAAGCGCTTCATCTTCGGGTTCCAGCGCCGGGTCTGGTGCCCGAAGTGAACACCACTTTCCAGCAGCTGACGCATGGTCACGACGGCCATGGTTCGTACTCCTTGGGGTCCCTGGTTGTCCGCTCGGCCGGCGGCCGAGTGGCCTGGTGCCCGGTCGTCGGCCAGGATGGGCCCGACAGGATCGGGACCAGGGAGGCCGCCGCCGCACGACGGTTCGTGAGGAGGGCACGCGAGGTCGACCGCGCGAGGCGGTCGCCAGTCGACCAGTGTACGCCCCTTCCCCACCGCCCGACCTCCGGGTGCAAGGAAGGGCACCCTATCAACGCCGCGTGTAGAGGAAGGGCCTCTCTTAACAACTGCCGAGCGACGCCGGCGAGCGTTCGGCCGGCGGCGAGCGGCGTGCGGGCGGTTCAGCCGGCGGCCAGCGCCGCAGCGAGGAAGAGCGCCAACCCGACGGTCAGATAGGCCGTCGGCGGTCGTAGCCAGCCACGCGCCCCATCTGTCAGCGAGAACCCGGTGGTCCGCAGCCCGTACAGACCGGTCGCGAAGATCGGCAGGCCGGCCACCAGGAAGGTGCCCACCAGCACGTCAGCGGCGGACACCGGGTCCGCGGTCACCCCGTGCAGCAACACCCTCAGCGCCGGCACCTCGAAGATCACAACCAGCACGGCGAACAGTACGGCGAGCACCGGCCGGCGGGTTCGGTAGACGCCGTCACCGCTCGGCTGCGCTGCCGGTACACCCGACGCCGGATACCCGACCTCACCGGCGGCCGGCTGGTAGCCGGCGTCCCCAGCCGTCTGCGGGTACCCGGCCTCCCCGCCCGGCAGGTCCCGGGGCACCACCGGCGGCATCGGCCCGGTCGGCTGCTCAAGGGGACTCACCGTCTCTGTCCCCCGCTTGGCCTCCACGATCGGGTAACCGGCCAGCGGCGCGGACCGGGCCGGCTCGCCCACCTGCGGCGCGAACGAGGCCGGTTCGCCCACCTGCGGCGTGAACGAGGCCGGCTCGCCCACCAGCGGCGCGGCATGTGTCGGGTCACTCAGCAGCGGATCTCCGCCGGCCGGTGAACCCTCCTCTCGGGCGGCGCGTCGACCCGGACGTTCGGTGGGCAACTCACCGGAGATGTCCGGGTCGGTCGATTCGGCCCGTCGGGCGCGCGAGGCCCGGTAGCGCTCGGGCTCGGCGGGGGCGTCGGCGAGCAGGTCCCCGCCGAAGCGCCGCGTCGAGGTGTCGTACCGGTCGTCGTCGACCCGTTGTTCGGGGAGCACCGGCGACGGCTCGTCGCCGAGGTACCGCGCCTCCGCTGTGCCACGCCAGTCCGGGTCGCCGTAACCGCGGTCGCGATCGCCTGGATACCAGCGCGACTCCTGATCATCGGCAAAGCTACGTCGTCCGTCCACGCCCGGCACCGTATGCGACCGACCAGCCGACCGCCATTCCGCCCCGGCCCTGGCCAGCGGCGGGAAGGGCAATTCGACCAGGTACGCAGAGTAACGACCGGATTCGTCACCCCGATCGCCTTAGCACACCGAGGGCATGATCGTCCGTCTGTCCACAGCACCTCCGGTCGTCCACAGGCCGCCCCGGTGGGGGCACCTCGACGCACCCGATACCGGCAGGGTGCCGGTCATGACCAAGCGGAACCAGGCGGTCGGCGAGTACGGGGAGCGATGTGCCGTCCGACACCTGATCGAGGCAGGGCTGCGCCCGGTGGCCCGGAACTGGCGCTGCCCCTCCGGAGAGATCGACATCATTGCCTGGGACGGTCCGGTGCTCGCCATCTGCGAGGTGAAGACCCGCCGCAACCGCGATTTCGGCACCCCGGCCGAGGCGGTGGTGGGGCGCAAGGCACGCCGCCTGCGTCGGCTCGCCGCCGCGTGGTTGGCGGCAACCGGCACCACCGCCGACGAGATCCGCTTCGACGTCGTCTCGGTCCTGCTGCCGCGCGCCGGCCGGGCCCACGTCGAGCACCTCAAGGGAGCCTTCTGATGAGCTACGCCCGGGTGCTCTGTGTCGGCCTGGTCGGCGTCACCGGTCACCTGGTGGAGGTCGAGGCGGATCTCGCGCCGGGCCTGCCCGGTGTGGTCATCTCCGGGCTGCCGGACACCGCGCTGCACGAGGCTCGTGACCGGGTCCGCGCCGCGGTGGTCAACTCGGGCCAGCACTGGCCGAACCGCCGGATCACCCTCAACCTGCTGCCGGCCACCCTGCCCAAGTTCGGCTCGGCATTCGACCTCGCGATCGCGGTGGCGCTGCTCGGTGGCTCCGGCGAGTTGCCGCTGGCACCGCTGGACGGCGTGGTGATCCTGGGCGAACTGGGCCTGGACGGGACGGTCCGCCCGGTGCGGGGCGTACTGCCGATGGTGGCCGCGGCAGCGCGGGCCGGTGTCGCGCGGGTGATCGTTCCGGCTGCCAACAGTGCGGAGGCCGCCGTGGTGCCCGGGCTGCGGGTACGCGGCGTGGACACCCTGCACCGGCTGATCGCGTTCGTCCGCGACGGTGCGCCGCTGATCGAGCCGCCGACCCACGTATCGCCACCGGCCACGTCCGGTCCCGACCTGGTTGAGGTGGCCGGGCAAGGGCTCGGCCGACGCGCCTTGGAGGTGGCTGCCGCCGGCGGCCACCACCTGGCGCTGATCGGTCCACCGGGAGCCGGCAAGACGATGCTCGCCGAACGTCTGCCGTCGATCCTGCCGGAGCTGGACGACGACGCCGCGCTGGAGGTGACCGCGCTGCACTCGATCGCCGGGCTGTTGCCGGCGGAGGGTGGGCTGCTCCGCCGCCCGCCGTTCCAGGCACCGCACCACACCGCGACCATCCCCTCAATCGTCGGCGGCGGGGCAGGTCTGGCCCGGCCCGGCGCGATCTCCCTGGCCCACCGTGGGGTCCTCTTTCTCGACGAGGCTCCGGAGTTCAGCCGCGCCGCCCTGGAGGCGTTACGCCAACCCCTGGAGCGCGGCCGGGTGCTGTTGGCCCGCAGCCGGGGCGGCGCCGAGTATCCGGCCCAGGCCCAGTTGGTGATCGCAGCCAATCCGTGCCCGTGCGCCAACCCGGCCGGCGACGACCGTTGCGAGTGTCCGCCGCAGGCCCGCCGCCGCTACCTGGGCCGGCTCTCCGGTCCGCTGCTCGACCGAATCGACCTACAGGTACGACTGCTGCCGATGCGCGCCGCCGAGTTGCTGGAGCCGGGCACGCAGGAGTCCTCCGCGGTGGTGGCGGCCCGGGTGGTCGCCGCCCGCACGGCGGCGGCGAGCCGCTGGTCGGCGTTGGGCCGCCGACTCAACGCCGAAGTGCCCGGCCCGCAGCTGCGCCGGCCGCCGTGGCAGTTGCCGGCTTCGGACACCGCCGAGCTACGGGCCCGGCTCGACTCGGGGTCGCTCTCCGCCCGCGGCTTCGACCGGGTCATCCGGCTCGCCTGGACGATCGCCGACCTCGACGGGCGAGCACGCCCGGACCGGCACGACGTCGGCGAGGCCATCCACCTCAGGACAGGAGAGGGCACATGAGCACGTACGACGAGACAACGCTGGCCCGGGTGGCGTTGACCTGGCTGGCCGAGCCGGGAACCCGATCGGTGTACGGGCTGGTCGCCGAACTCGGTCCGGTGGCCGCTCTGGACCTGCTGCTCGACGGCGGAGCACCGCAGGAGGAGCTGCGCGACAGCGTGGCGGCGCGCAGCCGGGCCGGGGACGCCCGGGCCATCGCCGCCGAGGCACTCGAACGCGGCGAACGGCTCGGCGCCCGCGTCGTGGTGCCCGGCGACGACGATTGGCCCGACACGGTCGAGCAGCTACGCAACCTTCGCCTGTCGGACGCGCGCCGTCGGGTCGACCGGGAGACCGCCCCGCCGCTCTGCTTCTGGGTACGCGGGCCGTGGCCGCTGGCCGAGACACTGGATCGGTCGGTGGCCGTGGTGGGGGCACGGGCCGCCACTCCGTACGGTCTGCATGTCGCCCGGGACCTGGGCTACGGTCTGGCGGAACGGGGCTGGACGGTCGTCTCCGGTGGCGCGTTCGGCATCGATGCCGCCGCACACCGGGGCGCGCTGAGCGCGGGTGGCCGGACCGTCGCGGTGCTCGCCTGCGGCGTGGACCGCCCCTATCCGATGGGCAACACGGCGTTGTTCGACCGGATCGCCGATTCCGGCCTGCTGGTGAGCGAATGGCCGCCGGCCGCCGAGCCGCTTCGTCCCCGTTTCCTGATCCGCAACCGGGTGATCGCAGCCGGCACGAAGGGCACCGTGCTGGTGGAGGCGGCGGCACGCAGCGGCGCGACCCAGACCACCAGGCGAGCCCTCGCCCTGAACCGGCCGGCGATGGTGGTGCCCGGTCCGGTCACCTCGGCGATGTCCGTCGGCGCACACGAGATGCTGCGCGAGGAACCGCAGACTCGCCTGGTGACCGGTCTCGCCCAGGTGCTTGAGGAGGTGGGCCGGATCGGTGAGCTGGCCCCGGTGCCACGCGGCCCGGACCGACCCACCGACGTGATCGACGACGACGCGAGGGCCATCGTGGAGGCGATGCCCCGGCGGGGCACGATCGGCGTGGACGACCTCGCGACGCGAGCCGGCCTGGCCGTACGAACGGTGCTGCGCAAGATGTCCCTGCTGGAGGAGTTGGCTCTGGTGGTACGCCGCAGCGACGGCTACGCACTGGTCCCACCACGCCGTCCCGACTGAGCTGTCCACCCGGCAGGCCACGCGGTTGAGCTGCACTACCGGTGCGCGGCAGGTTCGCGGGCGCCACCGCGCGGCGTTCGGCGGAACGCTTGCCTTGATGATCACGGCGTTCAACTTCGTCATGCAGTCTGACGCCTGAAGCCCCGGATTCCGGGCGATCCCTGGCAAAGGATAAGAGGTGGCAGAAAAGTTGCGTGAAGGGTGGGTAGTTGATCAGAACGTGGGTGAAGCCGGGGCCAGAGATGAACTCCGGCCCCGGCTCCCGGAGCTAGGAGCGGCCCGTCCGGGTCCGCCGCTTGCGGATCGCCACGGTGATGGCACCGATGGCGGCCAGTACGATCCCGCTGATCGCGGTGATGCCCGCCGGGGCCACGTTGGCGAGATCAGGGCTGATCTTGACCACGTAAACCACGGCCGCGATACCCAGACCCGCCACGACCAGCAGCCCCGCGAGCTGGGCATTGTCCGTGTTGTTCGTCGCGTTGGGCTGGAACTTGGTAGGTGCAAGGGCTACCTTGTTGTTGGGTTCCATGCGCTCTCCTCTCTGTCACCGCATGACGTTGTGAGGCGCGACCCGTCAAGGCGGCCCCGGGGACGGCCATCCCCGGGAACCCGCCGCCTTGATTTCGAGCCACAGGCCGCGCCGTTCAGTAGCTAGACACTACCGAGACGCCGGACAGGGCTCCGCGAGCCGCGCGGGTGGTACACCGCCGCGTGGTGGGCGTACCACCCGATTCGGATCAGACGGCTCCCCACCCCAGGTCTGGGCAGGGCTGAAGAGACAACCGCTCACATCTGGCCAGTTCATGGCCTGTGTCGGTTGATCGCGCCGTCCACATCTGACGTTAAGGCCAGGGTTCTCCGTCGTCGCGTGAATGGTGGGGCCAACACGACCGCTGGACAAACACGCCCGTGTGGGCTACACGGAGTCAGTCGCTACCAGAGAGTCATACCCACTGGTCACGTCAATCTGAAGCCGTCTCCGGGTCGACACCTGCGGGGATGAGGGGCCGTCCAACGCAGCGGACAGGGCATTCCACCTTCGGTTGAGGAGGGCCACTTTCTCCCGGGGATGAAGTTGCTGCCCGCCTGCATGATGAGCAGCGCTCCGATGTCGAGAAGATTCACTTACTCCACCGACACCAGCGTGCTGAGGATGCGCCGTTTACAAAAGACATGGTCACCGCTTGCCGAAGATGTCCTGCTGGAAACGGGCAACCGATGTCCATCCGGGGCCACTTCACGTAGGGCTCCCTTCGGAACCAGCCGAGAAACGTCATCGGAGTTGTGTGAAGGCTGTTGCTGTTCTGCTCCGGACGACCCCAGCCGCCCGCCCATAAGGCCCGGCACGGTCGAAGAACTCCGCAAGCTTCGGCTCTCCGACGCGCGCCGCCGGGTCGACCGGGAGACCGCCCCACCGCTCTGCTTCTGGGTACGCGGACCGTGGCCGCTGGCCGAGGCGCTGGACCGGTCCGTGGCCGTGGTGGGGGCACGAGCCGCCACGCCGTACGGTCTGCACGTCGCCCGGGAACTGGGCTACGGCCTGGCCGACCGGGACTGGACGGTCGTCTCCGGCGGCGACGGGGGTTCTGTATCCAGTGGTCGTTGTTGCAGGCTGGACAGCACATTGTGGCGTTCCGGTTCCTGTGGATGACCAGTGGCACCCTGACGCCTGTGAGGCGGCCGTCAACCAACGGCGGTGGTCGTGGGTCGACTCCTGCCGGTACCACTCCCGGTGCTGATTCCCGGCCGTCCGCCAGACGCACGAAGGGCCCGCGTGAGCGGGCCCTAAGGCGGCTGCGGGATCCCCGAGAGGGCCTCCTTCACGAACCAGGCTAGCAGCCGTTTGTGCGTCACACACAAACTTCGCGTATCCGACCACTTAACTGGCTGCCCTGCTGGCAAAGCACCCCGCACTGGCCTGCGGAAATTTCGTTACAGGGCCAGGTGAAGCGACGGTGTGTGGTCACCGGCACCCGATTATGTTATGGAACAGGGTCATCGCGCCGCCGGCGGCCGCGCCGCCGGCGAGGACGGCGGCGGCCGGCGGTCGCCCGGCCAGGTAGATCAGAACACCGGCCGCCACGCCGGTCAGGACGGCGAGCAGGAGCACCACGGCGGCGCGCACACTCAGCAACGGCTCGGTGTCGCGCGGCCCGGTCGACAGGTCAGCCACGGTGGTCACCTGCACCAGCAGCGGTGAGGCGGGCGGAGATCCGCTCGCCCTCGCGCTTCAGCTTGCGCTGCACTCGCATGCCGAACTGCTCGTCCCGGCCGCTCATCCTCGCGGCCACTCGCCAGGAGGCGTCGGGGTTCTGCGCGAACGCCGCCGCGACGGCTCGTTCGTCGTCGTTGAGCCGGCTCAGCACCCGGCCGATGCGCGGATCGTCCCATCCGCCGACGTCGGCGAGGACCTGCTGCTCCACCGCCTCCACACCCGGGATGACGTCGATCAGGGGGAACGGTTCGGCCATAGGGTTCAGGAGAACCGGCTTGTCGAGCGAGTCGATCAGCCGGCCCTTGATTTGCCGTTCCCAGATCGGCCGGTGCACTTCGTGCTGCTCATTGACCCGTAGCCGCATCACGGTCGGGAAGTCCGTCTCGTTGGTGTCCAGCCAGTCGTCGTCGAGCAGTGCCGCCACGGTCGCGTCGATCCGGGTCTGAGGCATGCTGCGGAAGCCCAGCCACATCATTCCGAACTCGACGACCGCCGCCTGGGAGTCCGGCTTCCGGAGGATGGTCTCACGCGTGCGCAGCGCTGCGGCGTACGCCTGGCTTGCCATCGTCCGGTCCGGGCCCTGCAACTCGGCGATCCGCCGCCAGTCGCGGAACAGGTCGCCCAGCACGTCAGGCATGGACCACAGGTCACGCGTCCGGGACATGACCTGCAGGTAGTTTTGTGTGCGGAAGGCCTCTAATGCGGTCAGAGAGGGCATGACGTCAGCCATCGTGGCCAACTGGGAGGTCATGCCTGCCACGAGGCTGTGGATCTGGGCGGACGACGACAGCGCGAAGGTGAACTGCGGCCCGTTCTGGATGGAGGCGAGCACGTTCGTCGCGGGTGAGGTCAGCTGCTCGCGGGCGACCTCGACGGCCCGCATCGCGGCGGGGGCGGTGGCGATCTCGACGGCGCGGGACGTCGCCGGCGCGGCGGCAATCTCCATGGCTTGCATCGCGGTGGGTTGGTTGGCGATCTCGGCGACCCGCGCCACCGCACCCGACGCGGACATCACGCTCTTGATCGTCTTCTCGTGTCGGGCGAGCAGCCGCGAAGCGGCCACGATCGCCTTGATCTCGGCCGAACTGACACGGGTGAACTCCCGGCGGGCGACCGACTGCCGCGCCGGCAGCAACCGGATGTCGTTCTTCTCCGCGGTACCGGTCGGGATGCTACTCGGCGCTGGCTCGTGGCTCTGCCGATCCCCGGCCAGGCTACTCGGGTCGTGGTCGTGCGCGGTCATGGTTGCTCGTACTCCTCGTCGGGCTGGTACTGGACTCTCTATCTCTCAGCCGCGAGACCGGCCCGAACTCGCAAAAAATCTTGGCCAAGCTCCCCAACTTCTTTCGAGCGGGTCGCTGAGCAGGGCAAACATGCTGGTCAGCTTCGGCGGTCGCTCTTCATGTGCTCGCACCCGCCGTCGCGGGTCTCTGTGAAGGACCCACCCGTCGGCAGGGCAATCATGCTCCAACACGTGCCAGCGGTGTCGTACTGGATGGTGGTGTACGAGGCGAGGTCCAGGTGCCGCCGTGGCGCTTAAGCACGACGGGCGCCGATCCCGTAGCCCTTGGCGGCCCCGCCGACGCTGATCTTCCGGAATTGCCGCGCTGGCACGGCTCGCACATATGGTCGTCGACCTGGCCGACCAGCAGCGGACCCCGGCGCAGGGACAGCCGCTAGAACTCGGCAGCCGGCCGCGTGCTTGATCATCGTTGACGGCACCGGCGCCGCGGGCCATGTTCAGCGCGCGGTCCAGGAGGTCGGCCTCCCGCCATCCGTCCTCGGCCCCTCGGCGTCGCGGCGCCGGCACACCGCCCGCGTCGCCGCCAGCCGGTTCAGGTCCGCGTGCCACGTCTTCACGAACACCGTGGTCACCGCGGCGACCCGTTCCGGCTGGCGTCGTCGAGGCTGATGGCGAACCACCGGGCCTGGTCGGCGTTCTCTTTGGCAGACCGCGGCGGGTCCGGGGCGTGCGCGGAACCCATGGCGGCCACGGTATCCGGCCTACACGACGTCGTCTGGCGCACCAATTCGGGCGGCCTCTAGGTGGCGCTGGCCAGCTTCCCGCCGCCAGCACCACCTTGCTGGCGTGGCGGCTTCCCCGGGCGGGCGGTGTAGTCGCGGGTGAAGGCGGCATCGACGGAAAGCGCCTTCTTGCCAGTGGCGGGGTCGATGCGGGGAGACCGCTCCTGCCGCGCCCGCTCGGCGCGGGCGACCAACTGCTGGTGTTCGCCGCGCGACAGCGGGGGCTCCTTCTCGTGGCGCCGGCCGCGCAGGCGCTTGACCTCGACGCGCTGTGCCAATGTCCGGCGAGCGGCGTGACCGGCCGAAACCGCGCCCCCGGTCTGGTTGCGGCACGGCTTTCCCGGGCCTGCCAGGCAGCGGGGACACGTTTCGGCCCGAACCTGCTCGGCGGTGACCTTCACGTCGGGGGTGTAGCGGCCTCGCCACTCGGCGGGTTTGGTCTTGCGGTCCCTGGTCCGGGCGGTTTTCGTGCCACTGGCCCTGCTGCCCGTACTCGCCTGCTTCGGTGGCTTCTCACCCGCCGTGATGCCCAATACCTCGCGCCATACCGCCACGGTCGCGCTCCGGCTCACCGCCGGCTGCGGCTTCTTACCCTTGCCCACCCGCGCAGCGTACGACCCAGCTGGCCCTCGCAGGTAGTGCAACGCGACTTCCCTTGCTTGCTGGCGCCAGGGCTCCGCCGGGCGTCGGTGTCGGCCCGGTTCGGTCCACCCGGTAGCGGGCCGGAGCGCTCGGGTTCTAGCCTGCCGTGATGGTGAACGGGGAGGCGCGGCCGGAGTTCAAGCAGTGGTACGACCAGGTCCTCGACATCGGTCCGGCCGGCAACCAGGCCTTCTTCGGCCGGGACGTGCTCGCAGGGCTAGTGCAGGGCATCCGGGACTTCCGGGAGCACCGGCAGCAGCGGTGGGAGCAATACCACGGGCCTGGAGCGACGCTGCTGGGCTGTACAATGTGGATGGACGACCCGGAGCTGCTCGTCGAGCTCGCCAAGCTGGAGGCGGCCTGCGTGGTGGTCAGCAAGCAGTCCCGGGACAGGAACGTGCAGCCGCCGGACCTGCCCCGCAAGCTGCGCCGCTTGGACTACCTCAACGCCCGCACTCCCGGCCTCCCGGTCTGCTACTTCCCGCGGCTGGAGGACTTGACCTCCCTGGTCGACGGCGCGCCCCCGGTGATCGGGCCCGGATGGTCGCTGCCACCCCGGGACGAGGTGATCCCCACCGTGCGGACGATCGGCTTCCGCAAGGGCACGGGCACCAACGGGCCGATGCCGCCGATCCTGCACGCCAAGCTGGCGCTACTCGGCCGCCTCTGGAACCACGACGAGGACGACTTCGGGCCAGCCGACGTCACCGCATTCACGCCGAAGCGGCTGTGGATCGGATCGGCGAACTTCACGGCGTCGTCGCGGCGCAGCCTCGAGTTCGGCTTCTGGACCGAGGACCCAGTGCTGCTGCGCGGCGCCGAGGAGTTCCTGCTGGACCTAATCGCCGCCTCCGAGGGCATCGACCCGGACGCCGACGTGCACATGCCGGAGAGGGCGCTGCCGGACTACGACGACGCGGCGATGGCGGAGGCGGCCGCCGCGCTACGATTCGCCGACCTCGACGACAACTGACGGTTCCGCATCCGGCCGGCCCTCAGGGGCACGAGCTCACCGGCCGCGATCCGCCAGAGCTTGCACGACGCCCGACTACGGCTGACCGAGGCGCTACAGCGCGAACGGGCCGCCGAGCAGACACCCGTGCCCCACCTCAGCCCGGCCCGGAAGAGGAACGATGATCATCAACGACGCCACCCGTATCCGACGGAGGATCCCGAGCAGCTCAGCCAGGCGTTCGGCGAGGCCTTCGACCTGGTCGACGAGACCATCGAGGGCATCACCGACGCGGAGGCCGAGGAGCGGCCGCGTCAGCTGCTCGCCGAGACGGCCGAACCCGTTGAACCGGCCGATCTAGACGAGCTAGGCCGTGTGCTCCGGAGCCAATGCTGGAACGTCTCCCGCCGCTTGGATCCGGCGCTGCTGGCCGACCACTGGTCCTGCGTCGAGGGAAGCGCACTGCGCACTGCAGGCCGTCTGGGAGCAGGTGGCGGTCGCGAGGGCCGCCGACGCCGACGCTCGCCGCGAGGCGGCGGAGCAGTTTGCCGCGGCCGCCGCTGCGGCGCGGCAGGCGGCGGAGGTGACCGCGGGGATCGACGCGTACGTTGACATGGCTACGGCCAGTCGAACAGTTGTCTGGGAACGTCGGTAGCCAAGACAATCTGGAATCCAGACCATTGGCAGGGTGGCGGGCAGACCGAGCGCAACGGAATCACCCTTTCAGCGGGTATGGCGAGCCAGTCGGAGACATTGGCCCAGCCCTGCGCCGCCAGGAGCATGTTATCCGGTGGCGCGATGCCATGCGAGCGGCAGAAAGTAGATGTTGGCGCTGGCGAGCTGGCCCCGGTGCCGCGCGGCCCGGACCGACCCACCGACGTGATCGACGACGACGCGAGGGCCATCGTGGAGGCGATGCCCCGCCGAGGCACGATCGGCGTGGACGACCTCGCGACGCGAGCCGGCCTGGCCGTACGAACGGTGCTGCGCAAGATGTCCCTGCTGGAGGAGTTGGCTCTGGTGGTACGCCGCAGCGACGGCTACGCACTGGTCCCACCACGCCGTCCCGACTGAGCTGTCCACCCGGCAGGCCACGCGGTTGAGCTGCACTACCGGTGCGCGGCAGGTTCGCGGGCGCGACCGCCTCGTCTTAGGCTGGGCCGCGTGGGGGGTACCGAAGACCGCAACACCCGCGGCACCCGGGCCGTGCACGCGGCGCTGCCGGAGCCGCTGCGGGACGCGGTGGACGAGTTCGCCCGTTACCTCGCCTCGGTCCGCAACCGCTCGGCCCACACGGTGCGGGCGTACGTCGCCGATCTGGTGTCCCTGCTGGATCACGCGCATCGGATGGGCTGCGCGGAGGTGGCTGAGCTGAGCCTCGACACGGTACGCAGCTGGCTGGCAAAACAGCGGACGATGGGAGCGGCCCGGACGTCGCTGGCCCGGCGAGCGGCGGCGGCGCGCACCTTCAGCGCCTGGGCGCACCGGGGCGGACTGCTACCCACGGACGTGGCCGCCACGCTGGCCAGTCCCCGTCCGCAGCGCACGCTGCCGACCGTGCTCCGCGCCGACCAGGCCGCGCTGCTCGTCGAGGCTCCGACCCGCGGTGCAACCATCAGCGCCCGTCCCGCCGCCGACGCCCACCCGGCCGACGCCCAACCCGCCGGCACAAACCCGGCCGACGCCCAACCCGCTGACGCCCACCCGGGCGCCGATGCCGGCTCCGCCATGGAGATGGCGGACGGTGCCGAGGCGGGAGACCGCGTCGCCGAGGCCGTGCTGTTGCGTGACCGGGCGCTGTTGGAGTTGCTCTACGGCACCGGGGTACGGGTCAGCGAGGCGTGCGGCATCGATCTCGCCGATGTCGACCATGGTCGCCGCGTGGTCCGGGTATGGGGCAAGGGCGGACGGGAACGGTCGGTGCCGTACGGCTTGCCTGCCCAGCGTGCCCTCGACGAGTGGCTGCGGCGGGGACGGTCGGTGCTGGCGGTCCCGGACTCCCGCGACGCGCTGCTGCTCGGCGCCCGAGGTGGCCGGCTGAACCCGACGACCGCCCGCCGGATCGTCGCCGCGTACGCACAGGCCGCCGGCCTGCCCCGGATCAGCCCGCACGGGCTGCGCCACTCGGCCGCCACACATCTGCTCGAAGGCGGCGCGGACCTGCGCGCGGTGCAGGAACTGCTGGGCCACTCCTCGTTGGCCAGCACGCAGGTCTACACCCACGTCTCCGTCGACCGGCTACGCACCGCATACCGCCAAGCCCACCCCCGCGCCTAGCCCCGCCGGCGCCACGCCTGACGAATGGCAACGAAAGCGTCCGTGTGGCGGACGTTTTCATACCAAGATCCATCACGGAGGCCCGGCTGCGGCGTTACGATCATCCGGTGAGCGTCCCGCCGCCGCCTGAACCGATCACCGGCGCCCGTCTGCTCTTCTCCCTCGATCCGGCGGTCAGCCATCTCAACCACGGTTCGTTCGGCGCGGTGCCGGTCTTCGTGCAGCGGGCCCAACAGCGGTTGCGCGACGAGATGGAGGCCGATCCGCTGCGCTTCTTCACCGAGGGTCTGGTCGACCGGATCACGCACGCCCGCCGGCACCTGGCCGGGTTCCTCGGTGCCGACCCGGACGGCACCGCCCTGACCGTCAACGCCACCACCGGGGCGGCGGTGGTGTTGCAGTCCCTCGGGCTGCGCCCCGACGACGAGGTGCTCACCACCGACCATGGCTATGGCGCTGTCGACCTCTCCATCCGCCGGGAATGCCGCCGCACCGGGGCGACGCATCGGGTTCTGCGGGTGCCGCTGTCCGCCACCCCCGAGGAGATCGTGCAGATCATCCGGTCCGGGCTGCGCCCGGGGCGCACCCGCCTACTCGTGGTCGACCAGCTCACCTCGGGGACGGCACGGGTGTTTCCGGTCGCCGCCATCGTCGGAGTGGCTCGGGAACACGGCGTGTCGGTCCTGGTCGACGCCGCGCACGCACCCGGCATGCTGCCGGCGACCGTGCAGAGCATCGGAGCCGACTTCTGGGTCGGCAACCTGCACAAATGGGGGTACGCGCCGCGCGGCACGGCGGTCCTCGTGGTCGCCCCGGCGTGGCGGGAGCGGATCGAGCCGCTGGTGGTCTCCTGGGAACAGGAGGCGGGTTTTCCGGGCCGGATGGAGTGGCAGGCGACGGCGGACTACACCGCCTGGCTGAGCGCCCCGGTGGGGCTCTACGTCCTGCGTACGCTCGGCGTGGACCGGGTACGTGCGCACAACGCGGCACTGGCCGCGTACGGCCAGCGGGTGGTGGGGGACGCGCTCGGCGTGCCACCGGCCGACCTGCCCGACCCGGGCGGGCCCACGGTGGCCATGCGGATCATCCCGTTGCCGGCGGGCCTCGCCACCACCATCGACGGCGCACGGGCGCTGCGGGCCCGGATCGCCGAGCGGCTCGCCACCCAGGTCGCGGTCAACACTTGGGACGGGCGTGGCTGGCTACGACTGTGCGGCCAGGTGTACAACTCGCCCCACGAGTACGACCAGCTCGCCGTGCAGTTGCCCACCCTGCTCCACCAGCGCTGAGCGGCTCCCCGGCGAGCGGCAGCAGGCGGGATCGGCCGAGACCGAGCAGGGCCAACGGGTCGAGATAGTCGCTGCCTCGACGCAGCCCCCAGTGCAGGCAGGCGGCCTGCGGGCAGCCCGCGTGCCCAGGCGCGAGAACACCCAGGACGGCGCCCGCCGGCACCGCCGCGCCGACCGTGACCACCGGTTCCACCGGCTCGTACGTGGTGCGCAGCCCGTCGGCGTGGGTCACGGAGATCACCGGGCGGCCGGCGACCAGGCCGGCGTAGGAGACCGTGCCGGCGCCGGCGGCACGGATCGTCGCACCGGCCGGGGCGAGCAGGTCGACGCCACGATGACCGGCCAGCCAGGGGCGGGGTGGCGGATCGAAGCGACGCACCAGCCGAGGCTGCCCGTCGACCGGCCACCGGTAGCGCCCGGCGGTATCCGGCCGCCCGCCCGACAACGACACGGCCCCCGATGACGGCAGCACCGCCGGAGCCGCTGTCGGCCAGGATGACCGCTGCACCGACGACACCGGCGACGGCACGGGCGACGGTGGGTACGCGACGAGTGGCACGAGCAGAAGGGCGCAGAGCGCGCGGATTCGGGTCACCATGGCGGCGAGTGTGCCGATCACTGGCACAGTTCGCCGCCCGAGGCAGGTCGCCTGTGGACGACGTAGCACCCTGTGGACAACCCGTGCCGACGAAGCTGATCTGCTATGGCCAGACGACCGTCGATCCAGTGTGGACCGATCCGGGCGGGTGGGGGTCCGCCGGGCGACGTCCGACCGGGGAAATCAGCCGCCGAAGCCGGAATCGGCGGGCAGAGAGATGTCGGGCTTTTCCAGTTCCTCGACGTTGACGTCCTTGAACGTCATCACCCGGACGTTCTTGACGAACCGGGCGGGACGATACATGTCCCACACCCAGGCGTCGTGCATCTCGACCTCGAAGTAGACCTCGCCGTCGGAGTTGCGCACATGCAGGTCGACCTGGTTGGCCAGGTAGAACCGCCGCTCGGTCTCCACCACGTAGGAGAACTGACGGACGATGTCGCGGTACTCCCGGTAGAGCTGTAGCTCCATCTCGGTCTCGTACTTTTCGAGATCTTCCGCGCTCATCGCACTCCGCCTTCCATGACCACATCTTCCCCCACCGGCGCCGGAGGCTGAGGCTGCTCGCCCAACGCCACGCCGACGGTACCCCCTGCGAAGCCCGAGCGCTCCATCGGCTCGTCCCGGCTTGCGCCAAGCGGTCGACGCGACCGGGGCGGACGGCTCTCCAGGCCGGAGACGGCCGCGACATTGACATAGGAGAACCGGTGCTCCCGGCACGGACCGTGTGCACGTAGCGCCGCCGTGTGATCGGCGGTGATGTACCCCTTGTGCTCGGCGAAACCGTAGCCGGGGTGCACCGCGTCGAGATCAACCATGATCCGGTCTCGGGTCACCTTGGCCAGTACGCTCGCCGCCGCCACGCAGGCCGCCACCCGGTCACCCTTCCACACCGCGAGACCGGGCACGTCCAGGCCGTCGACGCCGAACCCGTCGGTCAACACGTACTCGGGCCGCACGGTCAGCGAGGCCAGCGCCCGGCGCATCGCAGCCAGGTTGCACACGTGCAGCCCTCGGGCGTCGACCTCCTCGGCCGGCACGACCACCACGGCGTACGCCAGGGCACGCGCGACGACCTCGTCGTACACCCGCTCCCGGCTCGCCGGGGTGAGCAGCTTGGAGTCGGCCAGCCCGTCGATCTCGCCCCGCCGCCCCTCCGGCAGCACCGCGGCGGCGGCCACCAGCGGCCCGGCACACGCGCCCCGGCCGGCCTCGTCGGCGCCAGCGACATACCGGAATCCACGCCGTTGCAGGGCCCGCTCCAGCGCGTAGAGCCCCGCCTCCCGGCGCACCACCGTGCGCGGCGGGGTCAGCATGCCGCACCGCCGGTCGCAGCCGTGGCACCGGTCAACACACGGGTCAGGATCGCTGCCAGGTCCAGCGGGTAGCACCGCTCGGTGGTGTCGCCCAACTCCTGCGCCGACCACCAGCGGTGGCCGTCCACGCTGCCCCGCTCCACCTCGCTGAATCCGGTCGTGTCGACCTCGTGTGCGGCTACCCGCACCAGAAAGAACCGCTGCTCCTGCCGGTACCACACCCCGTCGAAGGAAAACTCCGTCACGTCGGCGTGGACCGGCTCACCGAACTCCGCCACGGCCAACCGCAACCCGGTCTCCTCCGCCAGTTCACGCGCCGCGCCGTCAACGTACGTCTCCCCTGGGTCGAGGCCGCCACCCGGGGTGAACCACCAGCGTCCACCAGCGGGGTGGACCGGATCGAAGCCGCGGAAGAGCAGCAACCGATCGGCCCGGTCGACCAGGAGCACCCGGGCGGCGCGCCTCGGGGTGTAGTGCGTCACCGCACCAGACTGCCAGACGCCCGCGACAACGCCCACGTCCCCCGTCCCACCTGACACTGCCCGCACCGTCAGGGTGTGGGGACCGCCTCGAACTCCTCGGGGACCGTGAGCAGAGTGGCCCGGTTGAACGGCCAGAAGACGGTGAAGGCCCGCCCCACGACGTCCTTCTCCGGGATGGTGGCTGCGGTGATGTTCTCCCCGGACTGCTGGTAGTGCTCCAGGGAGTCGCCGGAGGCGGAGCGATGGTCGCCCATCACCCAGAGCCGACCCTCCGGTACGACGACATCGAACTCCTGGTCCGCCGGCTTGTCCCGGTGCCCCTCGAACGAGAAGATGTACGGCTCGTCCAGCGGCACCCCGTTGATCACCAGGCGGTCCTGCGCGTCGCAGCAGACCAGCCGGTCACCGCCGACCCCGATCACCCGCTTGATGAAGTCCTCGCCCGCAGGATTACCGCTCCACTCGACGGGCGCCTTGAAGACGATCACCTCGCCCCGGTGCGGCGTGCGGAAGTTGTACACCAACTTGTTGACCAGCACCCGATCATCGATCTTGAGAGTGTTCTCCATCGACGGCGACGGGATGAAGAAGGTCTGCAGTACGAAGGCCCGCACCAGTACCGCGACGAGGATCGCCACCCCCAGGAGGATGGGTAGTTCCTTCCAGAAGGAGTGGCGTGGCTTGTCGGTCTGCTCGTCAATCACGGGAGGAGCCTACGTTGCCCGGATCGGTGCCACCGCGTGGAACGCGCGAGAACGGAGAGTGTGGCCGCGATCGGTAGCACCAGGACGACCCCTCCGTCGGTCGTGGGCCGCACCGGTGGCGCGGCGCCGCCGGTGGCCGTGACAGGCGGGGCCACGTCGGCGAACGTCTCGGGCACCGGCAGGGAATGCCAGCGGCTGGACGGCCAGACCACCGCGAAGGCCCGCCCCACCACGTTGTCGATCGGCACCGTGCCCTGGCAGCGGGCGTCCTGCGAGACGAGACGGTGGTCGCCGAGCACGAACATCTGGCCGGGCGGGACCACGATCTCCTCGAACCGCCGGGATCGGCACTCCTGCGGGTTGGGTGGCAGGTCCAGCGGCGAGTCGCGCAGCACGTACGCCGACTCGTCCAGTGGGGTGCCGTTGACCAGCAACCGGCCCTGGTCGTCACAGCAACTCACCCGGTCACCCGGCAGCCCGATGACGCGCTTGATGAAGTCCTTCTCGCCGGGACGGCTGAGCCCGACCAGGTCACCGACGGTACGGCCGAGCCGGTCGACGAAACCACCGGCTGGCTCCGCATCCACCTGCGGCACCCATCGGTCGGTGCCCCGGAAGACCACCACCTCGCCGCGTTGCGGATCCCGCAGGTTGTAGACGACCTTGTTGACCAGGACACGGTCGCCGACGAGCAGGGTGTCCTCCATCGACCCGGAGGGGATGAAGAACGCCTGGAGCAGGAACGTGCGGATCAGCACCGCGAGACAGAAGGCGACGACGAGCAGCAGCGGCAACTCCTGCCAGAGGGGCATCTGCGGCTTGCCGCGTCGGGACCGTCGTCGCCACGGATCAACCGAGCCGCTGTCGTCAAGCGCCTGTACCACGCCCACTCCCCGGTCCGCAGAAACGACTACCGCCCGGAAGTCTCGACGAGACTCCCCGGGCGGTAGTGGAGGTCACCCGCCATGCACGGCGGGTCGCCACCCTACTGCGCCCGTACGACCAGGGTAGTGCGACCCGGCCCGTACGACATACGCGCAGCGTAGGCGGCGTGGCGCGGCGCGAGCTCAGCTCGGCTGCTTCTCGCGCAGCTCCTTGATCTTGGCCTTCTTGCCCCGCAGCTCACGCAGGTAGTAGAGCTTGGCCCGGCGGACGTCACCACGGGTCACGATCTCGATCCGGTCGATCGCCGGGCTGTTGATCGGGTAGGTCCGCTCGACACCGACGCCGAAGCTGAGCTTGCGAACGGTGAAGGTCTCGCGCAGTCCGTCACCCTGGCGGCGGATGACGACGCCCTGGAAGATCTGGACCCGGGACCGGTTACCCTCGACCACCCGGGCGTGCACCTTGACAGTGTCACCGCCACGGAAGTCGGGAAGGTCGGTGCGCTTCGACTGGGCGTCAAGGGCGTCCAGGATGTTCATCGCTGCGTCCTCGTGAGGCTCACGGCGCACCGTCAATCGGCGCGCGGATGGGTGATACTGATCCCCGGATGATGGTCGGCGAGAACCGACCCCGGTCGGGGACCCTCGCAGCCGTCCACGGCGCAGACGACTGCGGCAACCCCTCTACTTTGCCACATCCCGTCCGGGCACCTGAAACCCGGCCCGGTCGAGTGCTGCCACGTCCCGTTTGTCCAGGTGCTGCGGGTCGAGCGCGGCGAGCATGTCGGGCCGGCGCCGACCGGTACGCTCCAGCGCCTCGTCCCGGCGCCACCGGGCGATCCGGCCGTGGTCGCCGGAGCGGA
This sequence comes from Micromonospora sp. NPDC051196, assembly GCF_040682415.1. Classification (NCBI taxonomy): domain Bacteria; kingdom Bacillati; phylum Actinomycetota; class Actinomycetes; order Micromonosporales; family Micromonosporaceae; genus Micromonospora; species Micromonospora sp. NPDC051196. The sequence continues at coordinate 886,199 of NZ_JBFBAY010000001.1, read as the reverse complement.
GCACCTCCGGCACGTCCAGCCCGCGCCAGGTCGCCGGCTTCGTGTACATCGGCGCCTCCAGCAGCCCGTGCGCGTGCGACTCCTCGGCCAGCGAGCCGGCATTGCCGAGCACCCCGGGCAGCAGCCGGGTGACCGCCTCCAGGATCACCAGCACCGCGACCTCGCCGCCGAAGAGCACGTAGTCGCCGAGGCTGACCTCGGTGACCGGCATCCGGCTCGCCGCATGGTCGAGTACCCGCTGGTCGATGCCCTCGTACCGGCCGCAGGCGAAGATCAGGTGCGGCTCGGCGGCCAGTTCGTACGCCAAGGCCTGGGTGAACGGCACGCCGGCCGGAGAGGGCACCAGCAGCCGGGGCGCGGCCGGCTGCGCAGCGGCCAGGGCGTCCAGCGCCTCACCCCACGGCTCGGGCCGCATCACCATGCCCGGCCCGCCGCCGTACGGGGTGTCGTCGACCGTGCGGTGCACGTCATGGGTCCAGGTACGCAGATCGTGTACGGCCAGCCGCAGCGTGCCGTTGGCCCGCGCCTTGCCGATCAGCGACAGGTCCAGCGGGGCGAAGTACTCCGGGAAGATCGACACGATGTCGACACGCATCAGGGGGTGCTCCGCAGGATCAGAGGTCGAGCAGGCCATCAGGCGGATCGACCACGACGCGACCACCGGCGAGATCGACCTCGGGGACCATCGCCTTGACGAACGGAATCAGCGCGGTACGCCCCTCGGGACGACGCAGCACCAGCAGATCCGAGGCGGGAGCGTGGTCGATCCGGGCCACCTCGCCGAGGCGCTCCCCGGTCGGGGTGACCACGGCCAACCCCACCAACTGGTGATCGTGGAACTCCTCCGGATCCTCCGGCGGAGCCACGTCGGCGCTGTCCACGGTGAGCAGGGTGCCCCGCAGCGCCTCCGCGACGTCGCGGTCCAGTACCCCTTCGAAGGCGACCAGCAGCCGACCCTGGTGCCAGCGGATGGCCTCGACGGTCAACTCGTCGGGCACCTCGTACCGCGTTCCAGGGCTGACGGCCGGCTCCTGGCCGCCTCGGGAAACCGCTCCCGGCATGGTGGCCAGCACCATGCCGGGAGCGAACCGCGTCTCGGGCTCGTCCGTACGCACCTCCACGGTGACCTCACCGCGGATGCCGTGCGGCTTGCCGATCCTGCCGACGATGAGCTGCATCAGTACGAATCGACGATGTCGACGCGCACGCCGCGCCCACCGATGGAGCCGATCACCTGGCGCAGTGCCTTGGCGGTCCGACCGGACCGCCCGATCACGGTGCCCAGGTCCTCGGGGTGCACGCGAACTTCCAGCCGCTTGCCCCGACGGGAGTCGACCATCCGGACGCGTACGTCATCGGGGTGGTCGACGATGCCCTTGACCAGGTGCTCCAACGCCGGCCGCAGTGCCATGTCAGGCCTGCTCGCCGGAGTCCGCAGCGGCCGGCTCCTCGGCCTTCGGCGCCTCCGCCTCGACCTTGGCGGCCTTCTTGGCCGGCTTGGTCGGGGTGTCGGCCACGCCTGCGGCGGCCTTCGCCTCGGCCTCGTAGGCCGCCTTGCGGTCGGCCCGCTCCGGCGCCACCTTCAGCGGCGGCGGAGCCGGCAGGCCCTTGAACTTCTGCCAGTCACCGGTGAGCTCCAGCAGCCGCTGCACCGCCTCGCTCGGCTGGGCGCCGACGGACAGCCAGTACTGGACCCGCTCCGACTTGACCTCGATCACCGAAGGGTCTTCCTTCGGCTGGTAGATGCCGACGAACTCGATCGCCCGGCCGTCGCGCTTGGTACGCGAGTCGGCGATGACGATGCGGTACTGCGGGTTGCGGATCTTGCCCATCCGCAGGAGCCGGATCTTTACGGCCACGGTTGTTTCGCTCCTGTTGCGATCTCACCGGCCCGGTACGGGCGGTGTGCACGGGTGAGCGCCAACCGGCACAGTGGGGTTGGGCCGGAGACAGCTCGGGTGGACTGGCGACGCGTCCGGGTTAGAGGGCGCCGGACACGCGCCGGATACCAGCCAGCCATTCTGCCAGATCCACCCCGGATCCCTCACATCGCCACCGGCGCGGGTCACCCAGACTGATGGCAATGTGACCCAGAACACACATACTCAACGCGCGGGTGGGCGGTCCCAGCCGGCGGGCAGTCGCTGCGGGGTGACCCACTCCGACGGCGGGGTGAACTCGCACCAGGTGCCGTCGAAGGGGAACTCGCCGGCCTCGGCCAGGGCGATCACCCGCTTGCCCTCGGCCCGTACGGCCGCCTCGTCGGTCACCCAGTAGTGCTCCGGGAAGGCCAACCGCTCGACGAACTCGCCCTCGTCCTTCCACTCCCAACTGCGGTCGGGGCGGACCCACACGTCGAGGTCCTGATCCACGATGTCGACGCCGGCCAGCCCGCCGTCATCCCACCGGACCCCGTTCTCCTCCAGGTTGACGTACCACCCGGCGAATCGCCCCTGCTGATCGCGGAACCACCAGACGGAGTGGGCCGCCCCGGCGGGCAGGAACTTCAGCAGCGGCGGCCCGTTCCACCGCCCCTGCGACAACTGGAACGTCGGGGTGATCCACTCATGGAACGGAACCACCCGCATCCCCAGCCCGTCGGCATTCACCTCGCCCGCCACCGGCGAGCCCTCAGCCACCCACAGCAGCAGCCCACGCTCGTCATCACTGACCACCCGGGCCGGCCGAACCCACCCGATCCGCCCCCGCCGCACATTCCGGTGCACCACCAACCGGCCCGTCTCAAACCTCACGACCCGACCCTACCGCCCCGAAACCGCGCCGATCTTGCACTTTTGGTCGCCGAAATGCACCTTTACTCCGGTGTTGCCACGACAGAAAGTGCAAGATCGACGAGCAGAGCGGGCGGGGTGGGGGTTAGTAGGCGCGGGCGAGGATGGCGGTTAGGTCGGGTTCGTCTTCGGTGTCGGGGACGGAGCCGTCGGCGCGGACCAGGCAGCGGACGGTGACGCCCTGGGCGTTGGCCTTGGCTTCGCCTTCGACGCCTACCGCCGACCACGGAACCCTTGCCCAGCCGGTGGCCGCCGCCTCGATCGCCTCGTCGAGGGTGGCGACGTCGGTGGTGCGGGACTGGCGGAAGGCCAGGGCCTGGTCGTGCAGGGCTTGCTGGTCGGCCTCCAGCGCGGCGAGCACTGCGCCGACCACGTCTGCGATCGGGGTGGGGGCCTTCGAGCCGTCCGTACGCCGGACCACGACCGCGTTGCCCGCGGCCAGGTCGCGCGGGCCGACCTCGACGCGTACCGGGTAGCCGCGCAGCTCCGCGTCGACGGCCCGACGGCCGAAGGGGGTGTCGGTGCGGTCGTCGAGCGCGACCCGGACCCCGGCGTCGCGCAGCGCGTCACGCAGCTTGGCCGCCGCCTCGCCGACACCGTCGCCGTCCTTGACCACCATGATGTACGCCTGCACCGGCGCCAGCTTCGGCGGCACCCGCAGGCCGTTGTCGTCGCCGTGGCACATGATCAGGCCGCCGAGCATCCGGGTCGAGGTGCCCCAGGAGGTGGTCCAGGCGTGCTCCCGGCCGCCCTCGGCCGAGGAGTAGCTGATGTCGAACGCCTTGGCGAAGTTCTGCCCGAGCTCGTGACTGGTGCCGAGCTGGAGCGCCTTGCCGTCGCCCATCATGCCTTCGCAGGTGTACGTGGCGGTCGCTCCGGCGAACCGCTCCCGGGCGGTCTTGAGCCCGACCACCACCGGGATGCCGAGCACGTTGACCATCAGGTCCTCGTACGCCTCGTGCAGGATCTTGCGGGCGTAGGCGCGGGCGTCCTCGCGGGTGGCGTGCGCGGTGTGCCCCTCCTGCCAGAGGAACTCGCTGGTGCGCAGGAAGATCCGCGGGCGCAGCTCCCAGCGGACTACGTTGGCCCACTGGTTGAGCAGCAGCGGCAGGTCCCGGTACGAGTCGATCCACTTGGCCATGAACTCGCCGATGACCGTCTCGCTGGTGGGACGTACCACGACCGGCTCGGCCAACTGCTTGCCGCCGCCGTGGGTGACCACCGCCAGCTCCGGCGAGAAGCCCTCGACGTGCTCGGCCTCGCGCTTGAGGTAGCTCTCCGGGATGAACAGCGGGAAGTATGCGTTCTCCGCGCCGGCCGTCTTGATCCGGTCGTCCATCTCGGCCTGCATCCGCTCCCAGATGGCATAGCCGGCCGGTCGGATCACCATGGTCCCCCGCACCGGCCCGTTGTCGGCCAGCTTCGCCTTAGCGATGAGGTCCTGGTACCACCGAGGAAAGTCCTCGACCCGGGGAGTAAGCACACGCGCCATGACCGCACATCCTATGCCCACCCCCACCCCACCCTTCCCTCCCCCACCGTCCTTCACCCGCCCACCTTTCCCGTGATCAAGAAGTTTGCGTCACCGACGAGTCGATCCCGACGCAAACTTCTTGATCACCTCGACGATGGCGGGTAGGGCTGGCCGCGGAGGATCAGGTGGGTGGGGGTGCGGAGCGCGTTGAGGTCCTGGCGGGGGTCCGCCGGGTAGACGGTGAGATCGGCCAGGCCGCCTTCGGTGAGGCCGGACAGGCCGAGCCAGGCGCGGGCACGCCAGGAGGCGGCGGCTAGGACGTCCATCCGGGACATGCCGGCCTGTTCGTGCAGCAGGAGCATCTCCTCGACGGCGAGGCCGTGGTCGATGCCGCCGCCGGCGTCGGTGCCCACGAAGATCGGCACCCCGGCCTCGTACGCCGAGCGCACCACCTCGGGGAAACGGTCGCGCAGGGCGATCATGTGGTCGGCGTACCCGGGGAACTTGGGTCGGGCCTGGTCGGCGATGTGGCCGAAGGTACGGATGTTGATCATCGTGGGGATCAGGGCGGTGCCCCGCCGGGCCATCAGGTCGATCAGGTCCAGGCTCAGCCCGGTGCCGTGCTCGACCGAGTCCACCCCGGCCCGCACCATGATCTCCACGGCCGACTCGCTGAAGGTGTGCACGGCGGCGCGTACCCCGGCGGCATGGGCGGCGGCCACGGCGGCGGCCATCGTGTCGGCGTCCCAGGCCGGCGCCAGATCACCGACCCCCCGGTCGATCCAGTCCCCGACCAGCTTGACCCAGCCGTTGCCGGCCGCCGCCTGCTCGGCCACGGTCGCCGCCACCTCGGCCGCGCCGACCTCCACCCCGATGTCACGCAGGTACCGCTTCGGCGGTGCGATGTGCCGCCCGGCCCGGATCAGCCGGGGCAGGTCGGGTTCGTCCTCAAGCTCCGGGTACGGGAAGGGCGAACCGGCGTCCCGGATCGCCAGCACCCCGGCGTCCCGGTCGGTACGCGCCAACGTCCGCGCCTGGTCCAGGGAGGTGATCGGGGTCGCCCCCCGGGCGATGCCGATGTGACAGTGCGCGTCCACCAGCCCCGGCAGGATGAAGCCACGATCGGCGATCGTCTCGGCGCCGGGCACCGGATCAAAGGTGACCCGATCGCCGACCAGCCACAGGTCCCGGACCTCGTCGTCCGGCAGGAGCACACCGCGCACATGCAGAGCCATGCGCACAGTCCTACCGGATCACTGCCCGTCGCGCGCGAGTAGCCCCGCCCGCCGGACGGTCAGCGCCGGCAGGTCCACCGACACCTTCCACGGCCGCTCGGTGACGAACAGGTCCTCGGTGTGGGCGGCCACCTCGTACTCACCAGAGGCACTCAACACGTATTCGGTCAGGGTCATCTTGTCGTGCAGCGGATCGACCACCCAGTACGTACGCACTCCGGCGCGGGCGTAGACCCGGGCCTTGTCGTAGAGGTCACGGAACGTCGACGAGGGCGAGATGACCTCGACGGCCAGCAGCGCGTCCTCGACCGGCACGGGCGAGCGGTCGGCGTGCTCGCGGCGGATCGCGACCACGTCGGGTCGGGGCTCGTTACGACGGTCGACCCGCATCGACAGGTCGATGCTGACCAGGTATTCCGTCGGGCAGTTGACGCGCAGGGCGAGCAGAATCTCGACACAGAGATTTTGGTGCAGGGCAGTCGGGGACCGCACGATCAACCTTCCGTTGATCAGTTCGTACGGAAGGTCCTTCGGCAGGTCGTCGAGGTCGTCTACCGTCCACTCCGACCGCTCGGGCAGGAAGGGCGCCACGGTCATGACTCCTCCTTCCAGGGGCGGCATCACCCTAAGCGCCAACAACACCACCCGCCGTCACCGACACGCTCAGCGAGGCGGGTTACCACCCTTGCCGAGCTTGTTGAAGTCGATCTTCGGGAGCTTGAAGCCCGGCGGGAGGCCCTGACCGGCCGCCAGGTCGTCCGGGCTCATGCCCGGCGGAAGCTGCGGCATGCCACCCGGGAAACCGCCGGGCATCCCGGCACCCGTACGCGGCCGACCGCCACCCTTCGTACCCTTGCGCTTGTTCTTCGGGCTCTTGGTGGCCTTGCGCCGCCCGCCCGGCAGGCCCATCATGCCGCCCATCTGCTTCATCATCTTCTGCGCATCGGCGAAGCGGTTGAGCAGCTGGTTGACGTCCATCACGGTGACGCCGGAGCCGTTGGCGATCCGGGCCCGCCGGGAACCGTTGATGATCTTCGGGTTGGTGCGCTCGGCCGGGGTCATCGACCGGATGATCGCGGTGATCCGGTCGAAGTGCTTGTCGTCGACCTCGGCGAGCTGGTCCTTGACCTGCCCCATGCCGGGCATCATGGCCAGCACGTTGGCGATCGGCCCCATCCGCCGCACCGCGATGAGCTGGTCGAGGAAGTCCTCCAGGGTGAACTGCTCACCGCCCATCAGCTTGGCGGTCATCTTCTCCTTCTGATCGGTGTCGAAGGCCGCCTCGGCCTGCTCGATCAGAGTGAGAACGTCGCCCATGCCGAGAATCCGGCTGGCCATCCGGTCGGGGTGGAAGACGTCGAAGTCCTCCAGCTTCTCGCCGGTGGAGGCGAACAGGATCGGTTGCCCGGTCACCTCACGCACCGACAGCGCGGCACCACCCCGGGCGTCGCCGTCGAGCTTGGAGAGCACCACGCCGGTGATGCCGACACCGTCGCGGAACGCCTCGGCGGTACGCACCGCGTCCTGGCCGACCATCGCGTCGATGACGAAGATGACCTCGTCGGGGTCGACCGCGTCGCGGATGTCGGCGGCCTGCTGCATCATCTCGGCGTCGATGCCGAGCCGGCCGGCGGTGTCGACGATGACCACGTCGCGGGCGGCCCGGCGGGCGTGTTCGAGGGACGCCTTCGCCACCTGCACCGGGTCGCCGACGCCGTTGCCGGGCTCCGGGGCGTACACCTCGACCCCGGCCCGGCCACCGAGCACCTGGAGTTGGCCGACGGCGTTGGGTCGCTGGAGGTCGGCGGCGACCAGCAGCGGCTGATGGCCCTGGGCCTTGAGCCAGCGGGCCAGCTTGCCGGCGAGGGTGGTCTTACCGGAACCCTGGAGGCCGGCGAGCATGATCACCGTCGGCGGCTGCTTGGCGAACTGGAGCCGGCGCCCCTCGCCCCCGAGGACGGCGACCAGCTCCTCGTTGACGATCTTGATGATCTGCTGGGCCGGGTTGAGCGCCTGGGAGACCTCCGAACCGCGCGCCCGTTCCTTGACGTTCGCGATGAAGCCCTTGACCACCGGCAGCGCAACGTCGGCCTCCAGCAGCGCGAGGCGGATCTCGCGCGCGGTGGCGTCGATGTCGGCGTCGGTGAGGCGTCCCTTGCCGCGGAGCTTGGTGAAGATCCCGGAGAGGCGGTCACTCAAGGTGTCAAACACGCGAACATCCCGTTTGTCGTCTTCGGCGGGCACAGTTCGGACGCGCGGGTGTCGTCCAACCCACCGCTAGCCTAGCCCGCCGCCGCTCTCCCGGCCCGGCCCAGCCTTCCCCTTCCCGAGCGCCGGGCCACCGGCTCGGTTGACAGGGGTCCCTTCCTATACGCGAGGCGTTAATCCTTACACCTACACCGCAGCGAGAACGGCGGCTTCCAGGCGGGTGCGTTCGGCGTCGGAGGGCCAGCCGCCGACCAGGTAGAAGACGTCCACCACGTCCCCGCCCAACGTGGCGATCCGGGCCGCCCGGACCTGGGCGCCGGCCGTGTCCAGCGCGCTGGTCACCCGGTACAGCAGGCCGGCGGCGTCGGCGGCGCGCAACTCCAGCAGCACCGCGTCGGTGGCGGCGTCCCGGTGCCAGACCACCCGTGGTTCGGCCCCGGCCCCCCGTGCGGCCAGGGCCCGTCCACGCAGCCGCTGGGTGACCGACACGTCGCCACCTACCGCCCGACGCAGGTCGGAGCTGAGCGCCACCGGCTCGGGTGGCAGCCCGTAGCGTGGCTGCACCCGGCACTCCACCAGGGCCCGCCCGTCCACCGTCGAGGCGTCCGCCGCGAGCACCTCCAGGCGGTGCAGGGCCAGGCAACCGGCCACCGTGGCGAGCAGGCCCCGCCGGTCCGCCGCGGCCACCGCCACCCGATCCCCGGTCAGGTGTACGACCGGCAGCGGCCCCGCCACCAGCGCCGGGTCCGGTGCGGGCGGCTCGGGTACGGCGCCGGTGTCGAGCGTGGTGCGCACCCGGGCGACGAGTTCGGCGATCAGCCGCCCCTTCCATTGCGACCAGGCGCCCGGCCCGGTGGCGGCGGCGTCCGCGCGGGCCAGCGCGTGCAGCAGGTCGAGGGTGGTGGAGTCGCCGATCGCCTCGGCCACCCCGGCGATGGTCACCGGATCGGCCAGGTCGCGGCGGGTGGCCACCTCCGGCAGCAGCAGGTGCAGCCGGACGAGGGTGCCGATCAGCTTCGCCTCGGCCGCCGGCAGACCCATCCGGGTGGCGATCGTCTCGGCGATCGGGGCGCCGACCGTGGAGTGGTCACCCGGTAGGCCCTTGCCGATGTCGTGCAGGAAGGCACCGAGCAGCAGCAGGTCGGGGCGATCCACGTCACGGGTGTGCCGGCTGGCCTCGAAGGCGGTCTGCACCAGGTGCCGGTCGAGGGTGAACCGGTGCACCGGGTTGTGCTGCGGCAGGCTGCGTAGTCGGGTCCACTCCGGCAGCCAGCCGTCGATCAACCCGTACCGGTCACAGGTCTCCCAGGCGGGCAGCAGCCCCGCACCGGCACCCAGCAGGGTGGTCAGCGCGGCTCGCGCCTCCGCCGACCAGGGCGTGGGCAACGGCGGGCAGTACGTGGCCAGCCACTCGCAGGTGGCCCGGGCGATGGGCAGCCCGGTGACCGCCGCCGCGGCGGCGACCCGCAGCGAGAGGTTGGGGTCGGGGCGGGCCCCGATGGCGGTACGGGCCAGCACCAGTTCACCGTCGTGCTCGACCACGTCCCGGGCCACCGGCCGGCGCAGCGGTCGTCCGTCGGCGCCCCGGCGGCGACCGGAGCGCAACCGGTCGGCGGCCCGGAAGGCGTCGTCCAGGGCGTGGCTGACGGTACGGGCGTCCCCGGCCATCCGACGTAGCAGCGCGTCCCCGTCGCCCTCGGGCTCACGCGGCGTGGGAACGGCCTGTGGCCGACGCGCCTCGGCATCCGGCTGCGGCCCGCGTGGTGCGGTGTCGAGGCCCGACGGCGACCCGTCCGGCTCGCCGGAGGCCGGATCGGCCCCACCGGGTGGGGACTGTCGGAGGCCGAGCAGCGCGGCCACCCCGGCACGTTCCTGGGCGAGCAGCCGGTCCACCCGCCGGCCGAGCTGCTGATGCAGCGCGTCGCGGGTGTCCAGCAGGCGTAGGTGCGCGGCGTGCACGGCGGGCCGCAGCGCGTCGGTGATCCCGGCGATCGCGATGGCGCGCAGGATGCCGATGTCGCGCAGGCCCCCGGCCGCCTCCTTGAGGTCGCCCTCCAGCAGGAACGCCAACTCGCCGTGCGCCTGCCAGCGGGCGGCCGTGCTCTCCCGCAGCGGGCCGAGTTGGCGTACGGCGGTGCGCCGCCAGTGGTCGATGGCGCTGTGGATCAGCGTGTCGGCCAGTTCGAGGTCACCGGCGACGAGGCGGGCGTCGAGCAGCCCGGTGGCGACCTTGACGTCGTCCTGGGCGACCGACAGTGCTTCGGCGACGGTGCGTACCGAGTGGTCCAGCCGCAGTCCGGCGTCCCAGATCGGATACCACAGTTCAGCGGCCAGATCGTCGATCCCGGCCACCCCGGAGTGCACCAGCACCAGGTCGAGGTCACCGTAGGGGGCGCACTGCCGCCGACCCAGCCCACCGACCGCGAGCAGCGCGACACCCGGCCGGGCCGGCAGCAGCCGGGCCAGCCAGGCGTCGTACGCGTCCGCCCGGGCTCGCCGCGCCGTCGCGCCGATCCCGGCCGGTACGCCGACGACCTCGTTGACCTTCGGTTGTGCCGGAGGGCTCGAAGCCGAGGCTTGCCGAGAGGTCAACGAGGTCATCGATGTTGGTCCTTTACAGGGCGCCGATGTTGGTCCTTTACAGGGCGTCGAGGCCGCGCTCGCCGGTGCGTACCCGGACGACCTCCTCGACTCCGGTCACCCACACCTTGCCGTCACCGATCTTGCCGGTCCGGGCGGCACCGACGACGGCGTCGACGATCTTCTCGACGTCGATCTCGTCGGTCAGCACCTCCACCCGGATCTTGGGCAGGAACTCGACGGTGTACTCGGCACCCCGGTAGACCTCGGTGTGCCCCTTCTGTCGCCCGTAACCCTGGACCTCGCTGACGGTCAGCCCGGCCACGCCCAGAGCGTGCAGAGCCTCCTTGACTGCGTCCAACTGATGCGGCTTGATGACCGCGGTCACCAGCTTCATGTCCAACCCCTCCATCTCAGGAACGTTAGCCGGCGACCTTCTCGCTTACCGGTTCGGCGGGCTCGGTCTTCGGTGCGGCCGTGGGAGCGATGCCCGCGGCGGCGAACGCACCGCCACCACCACCCGTGGAGCTGAACTCGTACGCGCTCTCCGCGTGCTCGGCGTTGTCGATGCCCTCGACCTCGGCCTCGGCACTGGCCCGGAAGCCGATGGTCTTCTCGATCGCGAAGCCGATGATGTACGCGACCACGAACGAGTAGACCAGCACCGCGATCACACCGACCGCCTGGAGGCCCAGCAGCTTGATGCCGCCGCCGTAGATCAGACCGGCGTTGCCCTCACCGGCCAGCACCTCGACGGCGAGGAAGCCGATGAGCAGCGAGCCGATGATGCCGCCGACCATGTGCACGGCGACCACGTCGAGCGAGTCGTCGTACTTGAGCTTGTACTTCATGCCGACCGCGAGCGCGCAGATCGCACCGGCGATGATGCCGAGGGCGATGGCGCCCAGCGGCTCCAGGAACGCACAGGCGGGGGTGATGCCGACCAGACCGGCAACCGCGCCGGAGGCCGCACCCAGGGTGGTCGGCTTGCCGTCGCGGAGCCACTCCACCACGATCCAGCCGAGCACCGCAGCGGCCGTGGCGACCTGGGTGTTGATCAGCGAGATGGCGGCGGTGCCGTTGGCCGCACCGGCGGAGCCGGCGTTGAAACCGAACCAACCGAACCACAGCAGACCCGCACCGAGCAGCACCATCGGCAGGTTGTGCGGCTTGAACTTGTCCTTCGGCCAGCCGACCCGCTTGCCGAGGACGAGTGCCAGGGCGAGCGCGGCGGCACCGGCGTTGATGTGCACCGCCGTACCACCGGCGAAGTCGAGCACGCCGAGCTCCATGATCCAGCCGCCGCCCCAGACCCAGTGCGCGACCGGGAAGTAGACCAGGGTGGCCCACAGGCCGGCGAAGAGCAGCCACGGGCCGAACTTGGCCCGGTCGGCGATCGCGCCGCTGATCAGAGCGACGGTGATCACCGCGAACATCAGCTGGAAACCGGCGAACAGCAGGTCGGGGATGCCGCCCTCGGTGCCGCTCTCCAGCATGCCGCGCAGACCGGCGGCGGAGAGATCACCGGTGATCCCGCCGATGTCATCGCCGAATGCGATGCTGTAGCCGTAGAACACCCACAACAGGCTGACCAGGCCGATCGCACCGAAGCTCATCATCATCATGTTGAGCACGGACTTGGATCGCGTCATGCCGCCGTAGAACAGCGCCAGGCCGGGCGTCATGAGCAACACCAGCGCGGCTGAAGTCAAAATCCAGGCGGTGGCACCAGAATCTAGCTCCGGCACGCTGCCTCCTCTCGGGTTGTTTTCCCTCCCTCCCGGCATCGCGCAGCATCGCCCGTACGCCGGTTGCGCGGAAGCCTGATCGCCGGCTGTTTCACCGAAGGTCCCCGGCTGGTTTCCGGACCGTGACGGCTTGTTTCGGACGTGTGAAGAAAGTCGCACACCTCGACGCTTCGACGGGGGTGGATCGGCTGTTTGGTGCCGGTCTATCCCCCGACGGGTCACCGCAGGGCGTACTCCAGGGCATGCCGCTCGTAGTCGAGCAGTCGAAGATCCCGCATCGGCCGACGTAGGTGACCCTTGTGCACGATCCGGACGAACGCCGGCTCCCCCGCCGCGGCCATCCGGCGGATGCCCTCGACATGGTCGACGATCCGCTTGCGGATCGTCCGGATCAGCCGGTGCCGGTCGCGCGGGATCAACCCGTACGCGTCGGCGAACAGCCGCAACCGGCGCGGCCGGTCCGGATGCTTCCAACCCAGGGTGATCGAGTCCCGGTCGGAGAAGATCGGCACCCAGGTCCAGGCCGCGTACGCCACGTCGTAGATCCGCGCACCGGGTGAGGCGAGATCGAAGTCGATCAGCCCGAGGGTGCCGTCCGGCCGCCAGATCACGTTGTGCGGCGCGGCGTCGTGGTGGCAGATGACCTCGGTGTCCGGTGGCGGCGGCCCGAACGAACGCCACACCGCGTTGGCCGGCGGCGCGAAACCGTACTGGGCGTCGTGGAACATCCGCAGCATGGTGGCGACGGTGACCAGCGCCTCGTCGGTGACCCAGTGCGGGGCCAGCGGGTACTCCCCGCACTCCCCCTCCAGGTACGACAGGACCTCCCGGTTGCGCTCGTCCATGCCGAGCGCCCGGGGTGCACCGGTGAACCCGACGTACTCCAGGTGACGCAGCAGGGCGTGCACCGACGGCGTCCACGGCCCGGCGTTGCGCCGGACCGTGTCGCCGACCCGCACCACGGTGCTGACGTTCCCGCCGTGCAGGGGGATTTCCTGCGAAGTCACGTACGGTCTCCCGAGGCGCTGCGACGGGTGGCTCGGGTCACGCCAGCCCGCGTACGCGCGGTTGTCTCTGGTCACCCGAGGTTACGCGGTCGGCCCGGGGGCTTCGGTGCCCAGCAGCGCGTCGACGAACTGCGCAGGATCGAACGGCGCCAGGTCGTCCGGGCCCTCGCCCAGGCCGACCAGCTTCACCGGGATACCGAGCTTGCGCTGTACGGCGATCACGATGCCGCCCTTGGCGGTGCCGTCGAGCTTGGTGAGCACCACCCCGGTGACGTTGACCACCTCGGTGAAGACGCGGGCCTGCTCCAGGCCGTTCTGCCCGGTGGTGGCGTCGAGGATGAGCAGGGTCTCGTCGATCGGGCCGTGCTTTTCCACCACCCGCTTGACCTTGCCCAGCTCGTCCATCAGGCCGACCTTGTTCTGCAACCGGCCGGCGGTGTCCACGAGCACGGTGTCCACGCCGGTGTCGATGCCCCGCCGGACCGCGTCGAACGCGACGCTGGCCGGGTCGGCGCCCTCCGGGCCGCGGATGGTCTCCGCGCCGACCCGCCCGGCCCAGGTCTCCAACTGGTCGGCGGCGGCGGCCCGGAAGGTGTCGGCCGCGCCGAGCAGCACGCTGCGGCCGTCGGCGATGAGCACTCGGGCGATCTTGCCGCAGGTGGTGGTCTTGCCGGCGCCGTTGACCCCGACCACCAGCAGCACCGCCGGCACCCCCTCCTTGGGTGTGGTGCGCAGCGAGCGGTCCAGCGCCGGGTCGAGCGCGTTGACCAGCTCGGCGGCGAGCAGGGCGCGCAGCTCGGCGGCCGAGCGGGTGCCCAGCACCCGGGTCCGCTCCCGCAGCCGGTCGACGATCTCGCGGGTGGCGTCGACCCCCACGTCGGCGGTGATCAGGCTGTCCTCGATCTCCTCCCAGACGTCCTCGTCGAGCCGGTCGCGGCTGAGCAGGCCGAGCAGCCCCTTGCCGAAGGCGTTCTGCGAACGCGACAGCCGGGACCGCAGCCGGACCAACCGACCGGCGGTCGGCTCGGGCACCTCGACGGTCGGGACCGGGGCCTGCACCACCGGCGGCGGCTCGACCAGGACGCCGGTGGACAACTCGGCCTCCGGTGCCTGCACCGGCGGACCGGCGAGGTCCTCTTCCGTCCGGGTATCGACCTCCGTACGCGGCAGCGGCGGTTCCGGCCGCCGGCGCAGCTTCGGCACGACCAACCCGATGCCGCCGAGGATCAGCACACCGAGCAGGGCCAGAGCGATGAGGAGGTATTCCTTCATGCCGAAATCCTGTCAGATGCCGACGACCGCGTCTCAGCCACCGCTCCCGCGCACCCCGCGAGGCACGGCGGTAGTCTCGGCCACAGCCAGCAGTGGTGCGACCGCCGGCCGGGTAGTAGAGGTTGAAACACTCTCATCTGGAGGTCCCACATGCCCGCCGAGCTGCTCATCGGCCCACTGCTGCGTCGGGTAGTCGGTACGCGGGCCACGGTCTGGGTGGAAACCACGGCTCCGGCGGTGGTCACCGTCCGTACGGCCGGCGGCGCCACCGGCACGGCGAACACGTTCACCGCGTACGACCACCACTATGCGCTGGTGGTGGTCGACGGGCTCACCCCGGACAGCGCCACGACCTACCAGGTGTTCGTCGACGACCGGGTGGTCTGGCCACTGCCCGACGGACGCTTCCCGCCCAGCGTGATCCGCACCCGCGCCGCCGACGACCGGGATCAGCCGGTGCGGCTGCTCTTCGGCTCCTGCCGGGAGACCACCCAGCACGCCACCACCCGCAAGCTGCCCCCGGACGCGCTCGACGCGTACGCCCGGCGGATTCTGGCCGACCCGGACCCGGCAGCCCTACCGGACCTGCTGGTGCTGCTCGGCGACCAGGTCTACGCCGACGAGACCTCACCGACGGTGAAGCGCCTGCTGCGCCGACGGCGGCGGCGCCCGGCGGGTGCGCCCAGCGATCAGGTGGTCAGCTTCGACGAGTACACGAAGCTCTACCTGGAGTCCTGGGCCGACCCGGAGATCCGTTGGCTGTTCTCCACCGTGCCGAGCGTGATGATTTTCGATGATCACGAGATCATCGACGACTGGAACACCTCGGCATCCTGGCGTGAGGGCATGCGCGAGCAGCCCTGGTGGGCCGAACGGATCGCCAGCGGACTGGCCTCCTACTGGGTGTACCAGCACCTGGGCAATCTGTCCCCCGACGAGATCGCCGCCGATCCGATCTTCGCCAAGGTGACCACGGCCGAGGACGCCACCGGAGTGCTGCGCGAGTTCGGCCGGCGGGTGGACACCGAGGCCGATCTGGCGCACGACACCGAGCGATGGCGCGCGGTGCAGTACCAGTGGAGCTACTCGCTCGACCTGGGCCGCACCCGCCTGGTCATGCTGGACACCCGGTGCAGCCGGGTGTTGCAGCCGGGTCAACGGGCGATGCTGCCGCCCGGCGAATGGACCTGGTTCGTCGACCGGGTCCACGGTGACTACGACCATCTGGTCGTCGGCTCCTCCCTGCCCTGGCTGCTGCCGCCCGGCATCCACCACGTCGAGGCGTGGAACGAGAAGCTGGCCGACTCGCCCCGGCCGTGGCTGGCCGCGCTGGCCGAGCGGCTGCGTCGCGGGCTCGACCTGGAACACTGGGGCGCGTTCCGCCGCTCATTCGACGCCCTCGGTGCGCTGTTCGCCCGCGTCGGCGGCGGCACACCGGGTGGGCCCGACGACCGCAAGGGCGCCGGACCGGCGTACCCGCCCCCGGCGTCGATCAACGTGCTCTCCGGTGACGTGCACCACTCGTACGTGGCCCGCGTCCGGTTCGCCGACCCGACCGTACGCACCCCGGTGCACCAGCTGACCTGCTCACCGATCCACAACCAGGTGCCGGCCGGGATGCGACCGCTGATGCGACTCGGCTGGGCCCGCGGACCGGCCGGGGCGACCAGAGCGCTGGCCCGCACCGCCGGGGTACCCCGGCCACAGGTCCGCTGGCGCAAGCTCGCCGGCCCGTACTTCGGCAACGCGGTGGCCACGCTGACCCACGCCAGCCGGACCGCCGATGTGATCATCGAGGGCACCACCAGCGACGGCCTCCTCCGCCAGGTCGCCCACCACCGCCTGACCGCGTGAAAGGAAGGGCCCCTTGTTAACGCCTGGCGTAGTACAAGGGCTCCCTCTTAACAACGCAGCGCGGGGCAGCCAGCGAAGAGGTGGCCCGGCTTCGTAGTCTCGTGCGGTGGACGAAGAGCTGCCGGAGAGTCTGCGTGAGATCGAGCACGAACTAGCCGCCCTGCTGCGGCGCGGTCGGGCCATCTCGTGGGAGATCGCCAGCGAGGTGCATCCGAATCTGGAGCCGAACGCGTACGGGCTGCTGCTCTGGCTACGCCGCTCCGGCGCGATCCGACTCACCGACCTGGCCACCCGGCTCGGGGTCGGCAAGGGCACGTTGAGCCGGCAGATCCACGGCCTGGAGACCCTCGGCCTGGTACGCCGGGATCCGGACCCGAGCGACCGGCGGGCCGCGCAGCTCAGCCTGACCGAGGAGGGTCAGCGCCGGTTCGATGCCGCTCGGGCATCCCGGCTCGGGCAGATCCGCCGGGCGCTACAGAGTTGGCCGCAGCGCGACGTCGAGGAGTTCGCCCGCCTGATGCGCCAGTTCAACGACGCCTGGGGCTGACCCGGTTCCGACGATCCTGAGTCGAAACAGCACTTATGTCTGATTGATCCCTGTTCCGGCGCGACAACGCCAGCTGAGGGCCTTGCGGCGGGGGCGGAATAGACCTCCCCCGAGGAAAGTTGTTGCTTGAGGCAACCAAGCCCTACGGTTGCTTACGGCAACTTTCCACTCCGCTTGGAGGCTTCACCCATGACTCAGGCGAGCGCCCCCGCCCGAGCGACCCCCGTGCAGATGAGCCACCGGCAGATCCTGGAGGCCCTCTCGGGTCTGCTGCTGGGCATGTTCGTCGCGATCCTGTCCGGAACGGTGGTCGGCAACGCGCTGCCGAGGATCATCACAGATCTCAACGGCAGTCAGTCCGCGTACACCTGGGTGGTCACCTCGACGCTGCTGGCGACCACCGCGACCACCCCGTTGTGGGGCAAGCTCGCCGACCTGATCAGCAAGAAGGTACTGGTCCAGGCTTCCCTTGCGATCTTCGTACTCGGGTCGGTCCTGGCCGGGCTCTCACAGTCCACCGGTCAACTGATCGCCTGCCGGGTCGTCCAGGGCATCGGCGCCGGTGGTCTCACCGCGCTGGTTCAGGTGATCATCGCCACGATGATCGCGCCACGCGAACGGGGCCGCTACAGCGGCTACCTCGGCGCGGTGATGGCCGTCGGCACCATCGGCGGGCCGCTGATCGGCGGCGTGATCGTCGACACTCCCTGGCTCGGCTGGCGCTGGTGCTTCTACGTCGGCGTACCGTTCGCCCTGGCCGCCCTGGTCGTCCTCCAGAGAACCCTCGACCTGCCGGTCGTCCGGCGCAAGGTGAAGATTGACTGGTGGGGCGCCACGCTGATCACCGCCGCGGTGTCGCTGCTGCTGATCTGGGTGTCGCTGGCCGGAAACCGGTACGACTGGATGTCCTGGCAGACCGCGGTGATGGTGACCGGCGCGTTGCTGCTCGGGGCCGCCGCCGTCCGGGTCGAGACCCGGGCCAGCGAGCCGCTGATCCCGCCCCGGCTGTTCCGCAACCGCACCATCACCCTCTCGGTGGTGGCCAGCATCGCCGTCGGCGTGGGCATGTTCGGCGCCTCGGTCTTCCTCGGCCAGTACTTCCAGATCAGCCGTGGGGCCACCCCCACCATGTCCGGCCTGATGACCCTGCCGATGATCCTCGGCCTGCTGGTCTCCTCCACCGTGGCCGGCCGGATCATCACCAACACGGGTCGCTGGAAGCGCTTCCTGGTCGCCGGCTCGGCGCTGCTCACCGTCGGCTTCGCGTTGATGGGTACGCTGCGGGCAGACACCCCGTACTGGCTGCTCAGCGTCTACATGGCACTGATCGGTGTGGGCGTGGGCATGACCATGCAGAATCTGGTACTCGCCGTGCAGAACACGGTCGACCCGCACGAACTCGGCGCGGCCAGCTCCGTGGTGGCCTTCTTCCGCAGCCTCGGCGGCGCGGTCGGCGTCAGCGCACTGGGTGCCCTGCTCAGCAACAACGTCGCCCGCTACCTCAGCGACGGACTGGCCGCGCTCGGCGTACCGAGCTCCGCCGGGGGCGGTGGGACGCTGCCGGACGTGCACGTGCTGCCCGCACCGATCCGGGCCGTGGTGGAGTCCGCGTACGGGCACGGGGCCGGGGACATCTTCCTGGCGGCTGCGCCGTTCGGACTGATCGCCCTGATCGCCGTCCTGTTCATCAAGGAGGTACCGCTGCTGCGGCACACCGGCGGCCCGCTCGCCGACGAGGTGGAGCAGGAGTCGATGGTGGCCGCCGGTGGTGGGACCGCCGTGATCCGCACCGGCACCCGGGACTGACCCGATGAACACCGCTGACCGTCAGCAGTACGGCCCGCAGGCCCGGCCGGTGCCCTTCGAACGGGGCACCGACGGGCCACGGGTGGTGCTGGCCGGCGTGGACGGCACCCGGACCTCGCTCCGCGCCGCCTCGTACGCCGCCGGGCTGGCCCGCCGACAGGGTGCCCGCCTGGTGGTGGTCTTCGTCAGCTCGCCGGCCGCCTACACCGCGGTGTTGTCCGACGTCGTGGCGGACACGGTGCAGCAGAGCCATGACGAACTGGCCGAGGACCTGCGCCAGGAGTGCCGGCGCAGTGCCGAGGAGCTCGGCGTACCGGTGACCTTCCTGTGCCGGCGCGGCGACGCGTACGCCGAACTGTGCGCCGCGGCCGACGAGGTTCGGGCGGACCTGGTCGTGGTGGGCTCGTCCGAGCAGGCCGGGCACCGCCTGGTCGGCTCGGTCGCCACCCGCCTGGTCCGCACCGGCCGCTGGCCCGTCGTCGTCGTGCCTTGAAAGGAAGGGCCCCCGGTCAACGCCTGGCGTAGTACAGCGGCCCCCTTTTAACGCCGGAGGCCGCAAACTCGCTCGCGCTTGTCGTACCCGAGCAGCACGATGACCGGCATGACGTGGACAGCACCGGCGATCGACCGACGAAGCGAGCCCTACCGCGCCGACGAGCGCACCATGCTGGAGGGCTGGCTCAACTACCACCGTGACACTTTGCTGCTCAAGTGCGCAGGGCTGACCGGCCAGCAACTACGGACGGCGAGCGTGTCGTCGTCCACGCTCACCCTGCTCGGTCTGGTGCGGCACATGACCGTCGTCGAGCGGTCGTGGTTCCGGCAGTGTTTCGCCGGCGAGGACCTACCAGAGCTGTACGACTTCGACGCCGACCCGGACGCCGAGTTCAACACCGTGGACACCGCCGACGTCGAGGCCGACTTCGCGGCATTCCGCGCCGAGACCATGGCCGCCGACGCGGCCACCGCCGGCCACGACCTGGACGAGGTCTTCACCCTGCGCCGCGCCGAGAAGAACCATGAGGTCAGCCTGCGCTGGGTCTACCTCCACATGATCGAGGAGTACGCCCGGCACAACGGGCACGCCGACCTGATCCGCGAAGCGATCGACGGGGTGACCGGCGAGTGACCGGCCGCCGTCAGCAGGCCAGCGCGGCCCGCAGATAGCGCAGGTCGTCCGGCCCGTTCCAGCGGTACGCCGACAACCCGGCCACCCGGGCCCCGTTGATCGCCCGGTCCTCGTCGTCGACGAAGAGCACCCGGTCCGGCGGGGTCTCCAGCGCCACGCAGGCGGCCTGGAAGTACTCCTTGGCAGGCTTGTGGACACCGATGACCGAGGAGTTGACCACCACGTCGAGTTCCTCGGTGAGGTCCAGCGCGGCCAGGTCGGCGTCGAGCAGGTCGGTGGCGTTGGTGCCCAGGCCGACCCGGATGCCGGCCGCCCGCACCTCACGGATGAACGCCAGCACCTGCGGATCGACCTCGCCGCGGTAGCGCTGCCACTGCTCCACGGCCGCTCGGGCCCGGCTCGGGTCGCCCACCGACGGGGTCAGCGCGTCCGCGACACTCGACACCCACTCGGCGTGGCTGACCCGGCCGGTCAGCACCGGCTGGAGCATCCCCCAGGACATGGCGATCTCGCCGAGTACGCCGGTGGAGAGGCCGTACTCCCGTTCCACCCCGGCGGCGACCGCCGGGTCCCAACGCCGCAGTACGCCGTCGAAGTCCACCAGGAGCGCTGTCGCGCGTTCCCGAGCCACTAACCGTTCTCCTCGCCGCGGCCCTGCCGCTCGTCGTCTGCGTCGGCCCGGTTGAGCCGTTGACTGATCACCTGGGTCACCCCACCACGCATGGTCACGCCGTACAGCGCGTCGGCGATCTCCATGGTCCGTTTCTGGTGCGTGATGACGATGAGCTGACTCTTCTCCCGCAACTGGGCGAGCAGGGTGATCAGCCGACCCAGGTTCACGTCGTCGAGCGCCGCCTCGACCTCGTCCATGATGTAGAACGGGCTGGGCCGGGCACGGAAGATGGCCACCAGCATCGCCACCGCGGTCAGCGACCGCTCGCCACCGGAGAGCAGCGACAGCCGCTTGATCTTCTTGCCGGGCGGACGGGCCTCGACCTCGACGCCGGTGGTCAGTAGGTCGTCCGGGTCGGTGAGCACCAACCGCCCCTCCCCACCGGGGAACAGGACGGTGAAGACCTGCTCGAACTCCCGGGCGGTGTCGGCGAAGGCGCTGGCGAAGACCTCCAGGATCCGGTCGTCGACGTCCTTGACCACGGTGAGCAGGTCACGCCGGGTCGCCTTGAGGTCCTCCAACTGCTCGGAGAGGAACTTGTACCGCTCCTCCAGCGCGGCGAACTCCTCCAGCGCGAGCGGGTTGACCTTGCCGAGCAGCGCCAGTTCACGTTCGGCCTTGGCGGCCCGCTTCTCCTGCACCGGCCGCTCGTAACGAACCGGGTCGGGCACCGGCTGGCCGTCGCGTTCCGCGGCGGCCACCTCGGCCTCGGTGGGCGGCACCGGCTGGCTGGGGCCGTACTCGGCGATCAGGGTCTCCACCGTCAGCCCGAAGTCCTCGGCGGCCTTGGCCTCCAACTGCTCGATGCGCAGCCGCTGCTCGGCGCGGGCCACCTCGTCACGGTGCACCTGACTGGTCAGCCGCTCCAGTTCCGCGCTCAGTCGTCTGGCGGCGGCCCGCACCTCCTGGAGTTCCGCCTCGCGGGTGGCCCGCGCCCGGGCCACCGCGTCGCGCTGCTCCTCCGCCTGGGCGATGCTGGTGGCCAGCCGGGTCAACGCCTCGCGGGCGCCACCGGCGACGGCACGGGCGATGCCCGCGCCACGGACCCGCGCCGCCCGCCGCGCCGCCGCCCGTTCCCGGGCGGCACGTTCGGCAGCGGCCTGTCGGCGCAACGAGTCGGCCCGCCCGGCGATGGAGGCCACCCGCTCCTCCGCGGTACGCACCGCGAGCCGGACCTCCATCTCGTTCTGCCGGGCCTGCGGCACCATCGCGGCGAGCTGGTCGCGTTCCTCGGTGGAGGGTTCCGCGTCGATCGGGGTCGCCTCCGCCAGGCGCAGCCGCTCCTCCAGTTCGGCCAGGGCGGTCAGGTCCCGTTCCCGGGCCGCCTCGGCGCGGGCCCGCGACTCGCCCAACCGGTCGGTCTCCGCCTTGGCGGACCGGGCGGCGGCACCCAGCTCGGCCAGCCGGCGGGCGGCGGCGTTGCGGTGACTTTCCGCCTCCCGCTTCGCCGCGGCGGCATGCTGCACCCGCTCCTTCGCCTCGGCCACGGCCGCCCGGGCCTCGACCAGTTGTTCGCGCAGATCGGCGCTGGTGCCCTCGGCGGCGAGTCGATTGGCACGGGCCTCCTCGACAGCCGCCTGCACCTCGATGTAGCTGGGTGCCTTCGCCGATCCGCCGGCCGCCGCGTACGCCCCGACGACGTCGCCTTCGCGGGTGACCGCCCGCAACTCGGAGTTACCGGCGACCACCTCCGTCGCGGCGGCGAGGTCGTCGACCAGCACCACGTCCCGCAGCGCCCGATGCACCGCCGGGCGGATCCGCGCATCGCAGTCGACCAGGTCGGGGGCCCACTGCGCGCGGTCGGGCAGTTTGGGGCGCAGTGCGTCCGCCGATCCGGACATTCCCGGACCGGCCGGGCTGCCGACCAGCAGGCCGGCACGGCCGGCGTCGGAGATCTTCAGCAGCCGCATCGCTTCGACCGCCTCGTCCAACCCGCTGACCGCGACCGCGTCGGCGAGCCCGCCGAGCGCGGCGGCGAGCGCCGCTTCGTGACCGGGGGCGACCGTGAGCAGGCCGGCGAGGCTGCCCAGCAGGCCGGGTACCTGGTCGGCGCGGGCCAGCAACGCACCGGCACCGTCCTTGCGGCGCAGTCCGAGGGCGAGTGCCTCCTCGCGGGCCTTCCAGGTGGCGGCGTCCTTCTCCGCCGCCCGTTCGGCGTCGGACAGCGTGCGGACCGTCGCCTGCGCCTGCTCCTGGACGGTGACCGCCTCGGCGTGCCGGGCGTCCAGGTCGGCGTTGTCGCGGTCGGCCTCGGTGGACTGCTCGGCGACGGCGTCCAGGTCGGCCTGGGCCCGCTCGGCGCGGGCCAGCGCGTCGGCGTGCGCGGCGGCGAGCCGCTCGATCTCCTCACCGGCGCTGGTGGTCCGGGCCCGAGCCGAGTTCACCTGACCGGTCAGTCGGGCCAGCCCTTCGCGCCGGTCGGCGATCGCCTTCGCGGCGGCGACCAGTTCCCGTTCGGCCGCGGCGAGCTGCCGCTCAAGTTCCTGGCGGTGTTCCACTGCCTCGGCGAGGCGGATCTGGTCGTCGGTGAGCGCCGCGCGCAGCTCCTCCTCCTGCTCCCGGACCCGTTCGGCCTCGGCCTCCAACTGATCCGGGTCCCGGCCCGGCCGCTCGTCGTCCGGCGTGGCGCTGAGGTGCCGCAGCCGCTCCACCGCGAGCTGCTCGATCGAGCGGAACCGTTCCTGCAATGCGGAGAGCTTGTACCAGGTGTCCTGGGCGGCGGCCAGCAGCGGCGCGTCGGCCGCCAGCGCCTCCTCCAACTCGCCGAGGCGGGCCTGCACCTCGGTGTGCTCGGCCTCCACCTCCTCGCGCCGGTGTCGCAACGCGGTCTCGTCGGCGATCTCCTTGTCCAGCGTGGTACGCAGGGTGGCGAGGTCGTCGGCGAGCAGGCGCAGTCGAGCGTCACGCAGGCTGGCCTGGATCACCGCGGCCCGACGGGCCACCTCGGCCTGGCGGCCGAGCGGCTTGAGTTGGCGGCGCAGCTCGGCGGTGAGGTCGGTGAGCCGGTTCAGGTTGGTCTGCATCGCGTCGAGCTTGCGCAGCGCCTTTTCCTTGCGCTTGCGATGCTTGAGGACGCCGGCCGCCTCCTCGATGAACGACCGCCGGTCCTCCGGCTTGGCATGCAGCATGCCGTCGAGCCGGCCCTGACCGACGATGATGTGCATCTCCCGGCCGATGCCGGAGTCGGAGAGCAGTTCCTGGATGTCGAGCAGGCGACAGGTGTCACCGTTGATCTCGTACTCGCTCTCGCCGGAGCGGAACATCCGGCGGGTGATGGAGACCTCGGTGTACTCGATCGGCAGGGCGCCGTCGGTGTTGTCGATGGTCAGGGTCACCTCGGCCCGACCGAGCGGGGCCCGACCGGCGGTGCCGGCGAAGATGACGTCCTCCATCTTGCCGCCCCGCAGCGCCTTCGCGCCCTGCTCGCCGAGCACCCACGCGATGGCGTCGACGACGTTGGACTTGCCGGAGCCGTTCGGGCCCACCACGCAGGTGATACCCGGCTCCAGCTTCAGCGTCGTCGCGGAGGCGAAGGACTTGAAGCCCTTCACCGTCAGGCTCTTGAGATGCACCTTCTCGATCCTCGTCCGGTGGCCGCCGTACCGTCGCCCGGCTGCGCGGACCCTGGTAAACCCGCAGACTAACCCGGCACCGGGTGCGGCGCGCGACGCGACCCACCCGACGGTGCGGGCACCGACGTTCGGTCTCCACCTCCGCGCAGGAAGGTCAAGTCGATCAGTTACGCACAGAATTGCGCGCCGGCACTTCGTGTCGGCGCGCTTTGTGCGGTGGTGCTATTCGGTTGTGGCGGCCAGGTGGATCAGGTCAGCGCGGGCTCGGCAAGACGGAGCAGATCATCCGCCTCCGCCGCAGCCGCCGCGAGCCGATCGTTCTCGGCACGCAGCCGCGTGATCTCGAACTCCAGTGATTGAACCCTGGCACGCAGTCGGGTGACCTCGTCGAGCAGGCGCCGGTCGGGCGCCGCACCTACGTGGCCAAAGAGGGCCTTCGCCATTTTGACTCCTTGAATTGCGCTGCCGGAGAGGCCGGCCAACGCGCGCCCTTGCGTACGCGACTACCATTCCCACGGTTTCTGGGCACGGCCGGGCGCGACTGGCGACATCTCCATATTGAGCCGACAGCCCCTGTTTCGTCAAGTTCTCGCAGGCCGTAGATCATCTCCACGTCGACCTGGCCCGTCGCGGGAGGCTGCACATGGCGCGGACACACTCTGTCCGGACACCCCAACTCTACGCACCGAACCGCCGGAATACCTCACCCGGATGTACAGGGTCCCCTTAACTCTTCCTTAGCCGGATTGCTGCTGCTCAGAACGACCACGTAGCGTCACCCCGGCCCGTAACCGACCCGTGGAGGCGACAGGCGTGCACGGCTGGAACGACCCACTCGACCCGGACGGCACCCGGCGTTCAGAGCCATCGACCGACGACCCGGCCTGGCTGACCGACCGCCCGGCACCGCGCTCGTCGTACCTGTTCGGTGACGAACCGGAGAGTTCGTCCGACCGGTGGTACCACGACCAGCCCACCGAGCAGTTCCGCCCGCACAGCCCGCACCAGCCGGCCGAGCCGACGTACCCGGGGCTGGCCCACCCACCCGGCACCGACCACGAGCACACGGCCGGCCAGCACTACCGGGACACCGACTGGCGGGCCGACCAGCACAGTGTCGACCGGCCCGCGCGGCACGCCGCCCCTGACCACCACCGGTACGACCCGGCCGTGCAGTACCACGACACCCAGCGCTACCACGACACCCAGCAGTACGCCGACACCCAGGGCTACCACGAGACCCAGGGTTACCACGACACCCATGGTTACCAGGACACACAGGGGTACGCCGACGGGCAGTGGCACGCCGACCGGGCCGGCGCCTATGGCGTACCGGGCGACGATCGTCTCGACGCGGCCGGGACGGAGACCGTGGCGCCCGTGGCCGACACCCGGCCGTCCCGCCGTCGACTGTCGCGGCCCCTCGTGATGGGCGATGCCGCCGCGGCGGCCACCCTCGTGGTGAGCATCGGCGTAGCGGCCCTCGCACTGCCCGGGAACGAGACGCCGACCAGTACCACCGCCGGTGAGCGTCCGGTGGCCACCGGGCCCGCGCTGCCCGAGGCGGAGGAGCCGATCGACACGTTCGACTCCCCGAGCCCGAGCCCGAGCGTCTCGCCCAGCGCCGCCACCCCCTCCCCGTCGCCCAGTCGAACCGCAAAGCCGACGCCCGCCTCCTCGCGCAGCAGCAGCGCGCCCTCCCGGCAGGGCACCGAGCGCCAGGGCAGCCCGAGCCGTGGTGCCACGGCCACCACCTCGGCCCCCGCCTCGCCCCCCACCGGGGCCGCAGCCTCGCAGGCCGCGCAGGTCGTCGAGCTGGTCAACGCGGAACGGGCGAAGGCCGGCTGCGACTCGCTGAGCATCGACGACAAGCTGACGACCGCGGCCCAGCGGCACAGCCAGGACCAGGCCGACCATCGGAACATGTCGCACACCGGCAGCGACGGCAGCGACCCGGGCGACCGAATCGATCGGGTCGGGTACGCCTGGCGCACGTACGGCGAGAACGTGGCCTGGAACCAGCAGACGCCCGCTGCGGTGATGGACGCCTGGATGAACAGCCCTGGACACCGGGCGAACATCCTGAACTGTGCCTTCACCGAGATCGGCGTCGGCGTGGCGAGCAGCAACGGACCGTACTGGACCCAGGTCTTCGCCGCGCCACGCTGAGTGCGGCGCGGCGCTGGAACTCGTCGCGTTCCGGCGCCGCGCCGCGTTCGGCCGCGAGTCCTTGTCGGGTCTGTGCTCGTTTGAGCGGGTGAGGTACGCCGAGGGCGTACCGGCTCGGGCGGCGCGACGCCGCCGGCGCAACCTGCGGAGCTGGCGATGCGGATCGGGCTGGGCGGGCCACGGGTACGACGGGTGCTGCCCGCCGGCCTGGCGCTCACGGTGCTCGTGTCGCTTGCCGCCTGCCGGCCGGATCTGACCCCACCCGGCGCGCCGACCAGTTGGCCGTCCGCCTCGGCCCGTTTCTGGCAGTGGCAGTGGCAACTCGACGGCACGTTGGATCTGACGGTCGAGGCGGAGGTGTTCGTACTCGATCCGGTCACCACCACCGCGGCGCAGACCGCCGAGTTGCGCTCCCTCGACCGCCGCCTGGTCTGCCAGGTGCACGTCGGCTCGGTCCATCCGCAGGATCCGGACGCGACCCGGTTCCCACCGCAGGTACGCGGTGCCACTGCCGCCCGTACCGGCCGCAGCTGGCTGGACGTACGCCGATGGGACGCCCTGCGGCCGGTGCTGGCCGACCGGTTCCGACTCTGCCGGGGCAAGGGCTTCGGCGCGGTGCTGCTCGCCGACGCCGACGGTTACGCCCAGTCCCCCGGCCTGGCGCTGGACTTCGACGACCAGTTGCAGTTCAACCGCCGGGTCGCGGCATTGGCCAGTTCGCTGGATCTCTCCCCCGGCCTGCTGGGCAGTCTCGGGCAGGTCGCCGCGCTGGCGCCGGACTTCGACTTCGCGGTCGACGAGGAGTGCGTCCGGCTGAAGCGGTGCGACAAGCTGCTGCCCTTCGTGGATGCCGGCAAGCCGGTGTTCCACGTCGAGTACACCGGCGCGCTGACCGATTTCTGTGTCACCAGCGTCGGCTACGGGTTCGCCTCCATCCGGAAGAACCGCACGCTGGACGCCTGGCGATCACCCTGTCCGTCGCCGTGAGCCAGCCCAACCCGGCCCGACCCGACAACCCGGCCCGCAGCGTGCCGCGCGGGATGGTTCAGCCGCGCAGCGTGGCGCGGGGTCGAGGCTGGCAGCGCGGGCAGCTGTACGACGACCGGTTCATGAACGCTTCCCGGCGGATCGGCGCCCCGCACCGTCGGCAGGGCTGCCCCTCCCGGCCGTAGACGTTCAGTGACCGGTCGAAGTAGCCGCTCTCACCGTTGACGTTGACATACAGCGCGTCGAAGCTGGTCCCGCCCGCCGTGATCGCCTCGCCCAGGACGTCGCGTACGTGGCCGAGCAACCGTCGCACGGCCGGGCCGGTCAACGCGTCGGTGGGCCGGGTGCCGTGCAGTCCGGCCCGCCACAGCGCCTCGTCGGCGTAGATGTTGCCCACTCCGGAGATCAACGTCTGGTCGAGCAGGGCGCGCTTGACCTCGGTGCGCCTGCGGCGCAGCGCGGTGCCGAACTCCGCGTCGGAGAACTGCGGATCCAGCGGGTCCCGGGCGATGTGGGCGATCTCCGAGGGCAGCGTCGCGCCGCCCTCGCTGACCGACAGCCCACCGAACGTACGCTGGTCGACGAAGCGCAGCTCAGGGCCCTCGTCGGTGAAGCGGAAGCGGACCCGCAGGTGCGTCTCGTCCGGGGCGGCGGCCGGTTGCAGCAGCAGTTGCCCGGACATCCCGAGGTGCCCGATCACCGCGTCACCGCTGTCCAGCGGCAGCCAGAGATACTTGCCGCGCCGGCACACGTCGAGCACCGTCCGACCGGCCAGCACGTCGGCGAAGTGGACACCGCCGGCCACGTGCCGCCGGACCGCCCGCGGGTGGCGTACCTCGACCGAGTCGATCCGTCGGCCGGTGACCCAGCGGGCCAGACCCTGCCGGACGGTCTCCACCTCGGGCAGCTCAGGCACGGGGCGCCTGCACCTCGGGCTGGCCGGCGTCCGCGACGACACGCCCGTCAACGGCCGCGATCTCCACCGGATCGATGGCCACCCCGGCCACCGACGGCTGGTCGTCCGCCGTCTGCTCAGCCCGGTCAGCATCGGCATCGGCTTCGGCCTGCGCGGTCAGCATCCGCCAGGCCGACTCCGCGGCCCGTTGCTCGGCCTCCTTCTTGCTGCGCCCGTCGGCGCCGCCGTAGCGGTTACCGGCGACCACCACCCAGGCGGTGAAGGTCTTCAGGTGGTCCGGTCCGGCGCCCTCGATCCGGTACTCGGGCACACCGAGACCGAGCGCGGCGGTCAGCTCCTGAAGGCTGGTCTTCCAGTCCAGCGCGGCGCCCCGACCAGCCGATTCGGCCATCAGCGGGTCGAACAGCCGGTGAATGACCATGGCGGCGGTGTCCAACCCGTACTGGAGGTAGATCGCGCCGAGCAGCGCCTCCAGGGTGTCGGCGAGGATGCTCGCCTTGTCCCGGCCGCCGGTGGTCTCCTCGCCCTTACCCAGCAGCAGGTACGGGCCGAGCCCGTCCGGGCCCAGACCGCGGGCCACGTCGGCGAGGGCCCGCATGTTCACCACGCTGGCCCGCAACTTGGCCAACTGTCCCTCGGGCAGATCCGGGTGGTTGTGGAAGAGCGCGGTGGTGATCACCACGCCGAGTACCGAGTCGCCGAGGAACTCCAGCCGTTCGTTGGTGGGCAGACCACCGTTCTCGTACGCGTACGAGCGGTGGGTCAGGGCCCGCTCCAGCAGGTCCGGGTCGAGTGACACGCCGAACGCTGCTTCGAGGTGGCCGATGGAGGGCCGCCGTCGCTTGTCGTTGCTCATGATGTGCGTACCTCGGTGTCGGTGCGATCGGTGCGGTCGGCGGCAAGCAGCTCGGCGACCCGGTCAGTGGCAGTTCGCCGCCAAAGGTGGGCGGCCAGCGCGATGCCGGAAGCGATGTCGGCCGGGCGGGCGGCGCCGTGACAGACCACCACAGTGCCGGCTACCCCGAGCAGGGCGGCCGCCCGGGGCGCGCCCCCGTCGGGCGGTGGCCCGCCAGCCATGGCGTACGCGCCCTCGACCGCCTTCAGCAGCACGTTACCGGTGAACCCGTCGGTGACCACCACATCGGCACGCGCGCCGAGGCAGACGTCGTACCCCTCCACCAGGCCCACGTACCGGGCGTCACCGGGCAGTTCCGTAGCGCGCAGCGCCGGATCCGCCAGCCGGCGGGACCGGTCGCCCTTACCGGGTTCGGTGCCCACCGAGAGCAGTCCGACTCGGGGGGCGGCGAGGCCGTGGGCGATGGCGGCGTACGCGGCGCCGAGCACGGCGTGCCGGGCCAGGGTCGCCGGACTCGGTTCCATCGAGCCGCCGACGTCGAGCAGTACGACCGGCCCGGAGATGCCGGGCAGCGTGGCGGCCAGTGCCGGCCGTCGGATCTGCGGCCAGCGGCCGAGGCCGAGAGCGGCGGCGGTGACGGTGGCGCCGGTGGACCCGGCGGAGACCATCGCGTCGGCCTGGCCGGCCCGGATCGCGGCGACGGCCGCCCGGACCGTGGTCTCGGCGCGGGCCGCGGTGAGATCGTCGGTCAGGTCGACGGCGGTGCGCGCCGGTCGGAGCGTGACCCGGGCCCGTTGGGCCGGTTCGAGGGCGTCGACCAGCACGCCGGCTGCCTTGGTCGGGCCGACGAGCAGAAGGTGCAGATCGGGGTCGGCGCGCACCGCCCGTAGAGCGCCGTCCACCACGACGGCGGGAGCGTCGTCCCCGCCGAGGAGGTCAACGGCGATCCGTGCGGTGCCCGGCTCCGTGGCGACGCCGGCCGGGGAGAGCCGGCCGGCGTCGGCGGGAGCAGCGGGCGTTCGCCGGGGTGTGCGCGTCGCCCGACCCGTGGTCGGAGACGTCACGCGGCGTCCGGGTCAGACCTCGAGGACCTGGCGGCCGTTGTAGGTGCCGCAGACGGAGCAGGCGGCGTGCGGCAGCTTGGCGGACTTGCACTGCGGGCAGGCCACGGTCGCGACCGCCGCGGCCTTCCAGTTCGCCCGGCGGGACCGGGTGTTGCTGCGCGACATCTTGCGCTTGGGGACGGCCACGGTTCTTACTCCTCTGTACGGGTCAGTTGCGACAGGCCCGCCCAACGCGGGTCGACCTGCTGGTGGCTGTGGTCCGCCGGCAGATCGTCCCAGTGCACCCCACAGTCGGGGCACAGGCCCGGGCAGTCCTGGCGGCAGAGCGGGTTGGTCGGCAGTGCGAGCACCACCGCGTCCCGCAGCGCCGGTTCCAGGTCGATCAGGTCACCCTGCAATCGACCGACTTCGTCCTCCTCGGTGGTGGCGTCCGTGGTGCTGTTCTCGTACGCGTACAGCTCCTGGATCGTCACCGTCACCGAATCGTCGATCTCGCGTAGGCAGCGACCGCACTCGCCCCGGATCGGACCGCTGACGGTCCCCGATACGAGCACGCCCTCGGACACCGACTCCATCCGCAGATCGAGATCGAGGTCCGCGCCCTCCGGCACGCCGATCAACTCCACGCCGAGGTCCGACGGTGCCTGAACCACCCGTTTGACGGTACGCAACGCACCAGGTCGGCGCGGCAGCTCCCTCGTGTCGAGGACCAGCGGCGACCTGGGGTCGAGTGAAGTAGGTGAGTGCTTGGGCATAGTTAGACTCCGGCCGGTGAGAGGCCGACAAGCGAGGTTACCTGGACAGGCACTCGAACGTCGAACCGGGGGCGGCCCCGGGCTGGCAGCGGGGCCGGCGGCGATCTACGGCGCCGCTCGCAGTCGGCGCAGCTGGGCGGGTGGAGGCGCCGCTCAGAACGGTAGTGGCCGCTCTGCCTCCTCGCCACCGAAGGTGCCGATCTCCCGCAGCGCGTGCATCTTGTCCCGCCCACGCTCGATGGAGGCCAGGGCCCGGGTGAGGAACTGCTCGAAGTTGGCCAGCGCGGTGTCGACGTAGTCGTCGACCTCCTCGCGCAGGCGCTGCGCCTCGGCCCGAGCCTCGGCGATGATCCGGGCGCCTTCGTGCTCGGCGGAGACGGTGATCTCGTTCACCGAGACCAGCCGGGCGTGCTCCGCCTCACCCTCACTGATGATCCGGTCGGCCTCCCGCTTGCCGGCCTCCATGATCTTGTCGCGCTCCTCCAGGAGCACGGCGGCCCGGCGCAGGTCAGCCGGCAGCTCGGCGCGCAGCTCGTCGAGAGCGGCAATCATCTCGCCCCGATCGACCATGCAGTTGTTGCGCGACATCGGGACGGAGCGCGCCTGCTCCACCATGGCAATCAGTTCCTCGATGCGGTCGAGCGGGTCCACCGGCACCTCACTCCTGTCGTTGGTCAGACCGACCTACATCATGCGGGCTAACGCCAGTTTCCCGCTTCATCCAATGATGTCGTCCCCCACCCCACCCAACCGCCACCCCCTCCCCCGGCGAGTCGCCCTCCACCCCGCCCCCGACACTCGCCGATCTTGCACTTTCTGCCTCAACAAAGGCCGCACAAGCGAACAAACCGGCGACCAGAACTGCAAGATCGACGCGGAGAAGGGCGGGGAGGGTGGGGAGGGTGGGGGAGGGAGGGGGTGGGGTGGGGTTAGGTTGGGGGGGTTAGGCGGGATTTGAGGGCTTCGCGGACTAGGTCGGGGACGTGGGGGGTGACGTCTCCGCCCCACTTGGCCACGTCCTTGACGAGACTGGAGGAGAGGAAGGAGTAGAGCGGGTTCGTGGGCATGAACAGGGTCTCGACACCGGCCAGGCCGATGTTCATCTGGGCCATCTGCAACTCGTAGTCGAAGTCGCTGACCGCCCGGATGCCCTTGATCAGTACGCTCGCCCCCTGCGCTCGGCAGAAGTCCACCAGCAGCCCACGGAACGACTCCACCCGGACGTTGTCGTAGGAGGCGGTGACCTCGCGGAGCATGGCTATGCGCTCCTCGACAGTGAACAGACCGGTCTTCGACTGGTTGATCAGTACGCCGACGATCACCTCGTCGAACAGCCGGCTCGCCCGACCGACGATGTCGAGGTGACCGTTGGTCACCGGGTCGAACGAGCCGGGGCACACCGCACGTCTCATGATCGGCGACCGTACCAAAGAGTGGTCTCGCCGTACCGACGACTGCGCTGACCGGTGATCCCCTCCACCCAGTCGACCGACCCGCTGCGGGTGGACCGCTCCACCACCACCATGGCCTCCGGGGCCAGCCAGCCACCGTCGACCAACGCGGTGAGCACGGCCCGCACCCCGTCGTCCGGCAACGCGTACGGCGGGTCGGCGAAGACGACGTCGTACGGGTCGCCGTCCGGCCCGGCCGCCAGGACGGTGCTCACCTTGCCGGTGACCAGTCGAGCGGCTGGCGCCGCGCGCAGGATGGCCATGTTCTCCCGGATCACCCGGGCGGCACGGGCGTCGGATTCGACCAGCAGCACGTGCCGCGCCCCTCGGGACAGCGCCTCAAGGCCGACCGCACCCGAACCCGCGTACAGGTCGGCGAAGCGCGCCCCGGCCAGGTCGATCTCCGCCTGCACGGAGCTGAAGAGTGCCTCGCGTACCCGGTCGGAGGTGGGTCGGGTGCCGGCACCCGGCGGTACGGCGATCCGCCGGCCACCGAGGCTGCCCGCCACGATCCGGGTCATCGCCCACCCCCCGGCATGCCATCGAGCCCGCACCCACGCATCCCGTCGAGCCAGCGCCCACGCATCGTGCCGAGCCGGCACCCGCGCATGCCGTCGAGCCTGCTTCTGCTCATGGCGCCGACGCTACGCGACGGAGGGCCGGCCCCCGCAACGAACCACACCGCCCGAAAGCGACCCAGATCGATCACATCCGATGCACCGCGCCCCGGATACATCACTCAACGTGGATCAACTGTCTCAGGTTAATAACATCATCCTTAGTGAAGGCTGAGAGCTGTATCGATACTGACGATCTCGCTAGGGTCTGCCGCGGTACCGGCTCATCGATGGCCGGGCCCACGGCACGGGAGGCACCCGCGCCCGGCGCGGCACAGCTCCGCCAGCGCCGTCCGTCTCTCCCGCGCCGTTACGTCGGGGGCGGTGGAACGGTCTGGAGAAGCATGGCCGCCAGGCGTCAGCCCTTTTCCAGGTACTCGGCGCGATCGGCGTCGACCAGGGCCGCCACCGAGGCGGCCAGCGCCGGCTGCCGGGCCAGCTCCGGATCCTGTTCGACCATCGTGATCGCCTCCGCCCGGGCGTCCCGGATCAGATCGGCGTCGCGCAGCAACGACAGCAGTCGCAGGTGGGACCGACGCCCGGACTGGGCGGCACCCAGCACGTCACCCTCGCGCCGCTGCTCCAGATCCAGCTCGGCGAGCTTGAAGCCGTCGGTGGTGGAGGCGACGGCGTCCAGCCGCTCCCGTGCGCTCGTGCCCTCGGTCGCCTCGGTCACCAGCAGACAGAGCCCGGGTGCACTCCCCCGGCCCACCCGGCCGCGCAGTTGGTGCAGTTGGGAGACGCCGAACCGGTCGGCGTCCAGCACCACCATCATGGTCGCGTTGGGTACGTCCACGCCGACCTCGACGACCGTGGTGGCCACCAGCACGTCCAGCTCACCTGCGGCGAACGAGCGCATCACCGCGTCCTTCTCGTCGGCGGGCAGCCGGCCGTGCAGCACGCCGATGCGCAGACCGTGCAGTGGCCCCTCGGCCAGCAGCGGCGCGACCTCGGTCACCGCCAGCGGTGGGCGCCGACCCGTGTCGTCGGCTGTCGGCGGTTCCTCGTCTGCTCCGGCGGTGGAGTCGCCGATGCGCGGGCAGACCACGTACGCCTGGTGGCCGGCGGCTACCTCCTCGCGCAGCCGACGCCAGGCCCGGTCCAGGAAGGCCGGTTTCTCAGCGGCCGGCACCACGTGCGAGGCGATCGGTGACCGGCCCCGAGGCAGTTGGGAGAGGGTGGAGATCTCCAGGTCGCCGTAGACCGTCATGGCGACCGTACGCGGGATCGGCGTGGCGGTCATGACCAGCACGTGCGGGGGCTGCTCCGCCTTGGCCCGCAGCGCGTCGCGCTGCTCCACCCCGAACCGGTGCTGCTCGTCGACCACCACCAGACCGAGGTCGGCGAAGTCGACCCCTTCGTACAGCAGGGCGTGGGTGCCCAGCACGATGCCGGCGGCGCCGCTGGCGACCTCGGCCAACGCCCGTCGTCGGGCCGCCGCGCCGAGCGAGCCGGTGACCAACTCGACCCGGGTGGCGTGCTCGGCGGCGCCCAGCTCACCGGCCTGGGCGAGCGGGCCGAGCAGATCGAGCATGCCTCGGTAGTGCTGGGCGGCGAGCACCTCGGTCGGGGCGAGCAGCGCGGCCTGCCCGCCCGCGTCGACCACCTGGAGCATGGCGCGCAGGGCCACCACGGTCTTGCCGGAGCCGACCTCACCCTGCAACAGCCGGTGCATCGGATGGCCGGTGGCCAGGTCGGCGGCGATCTCGACACCGACGTCACGCTGGCCGCCGGTCAGCTCGTACGGCAGCCGGGCGTCGAACGCGTCCAACAGGCCACCCTCGCGAGCCGGCCGAGCCCGTGCGGGTGAGGCGGCGGCCTGATGCTTACGCTGCACCAGCGTCACCTGCACGGCGAACGCCTCGTCCCACTTCAGCCGCCGACGGGCCCGGTACAGCTCCTCCCGGCTGGACGGCCGGTGGATCTCCCGCAACGCGCTGCCCAGGCCGACCAGGTTCCGGCTGGCCCGTACGCCCGCCGGCAGCGGATCCTCCGGTGGCGCCACGGTGTCCAGCACCACCCGTACGCAGCGGGCGATCACCCAGGTCGGTACGGCCGCGGCGGCCGGGTAGACCGGGATGAGCGCCCCGGCGAACTCCTCGATCTGCTCGCTGGCTGCCGCCTCACCGTCGGTCTGGTCGCCGAGCAGGACGTACTCCGGCCCGTTGAGCTGCCGCTTGCCCCGGAAGTCGGTGACCTTGCCGGCGAACATCCCCCACCGGCCGGGCCGCAGTTCCCGCTCGCGCCACGCCTGGTTACCGAAGAAGGTGAGGGTGAGGGTGCCGCCGGAGTCGTCGCCGACGGTCACCTCCAGCAGGTTGCCCCGGCGCTGGCGCATCGGGCGTACGGCGGTGCGCTGCACCTGGGCCAGCACGGTGACCTGCTCCCCGACGTCGAGCGCGCGGATGTCGGTGTGCTCGCCACGCTCGTCGTAGCGGCGCGGGAAGTGGTAGATCAGATCACCGGCGGTGTGCAGGTCGAGGTGGCTGGCGAGCGCCTTGGCGGTCTTCTCGCCGACCAACTTCTTCAGCGGCGTGTCGACGGTGGATGCCTCTGCGGTCATTCGACACCTACCAGCAACGGATAGCGTGGCTGCCCGCCCGGATAGGCCTGCACCTCGACGAACGGCCAGCGTCGCGCGATGTGTGTGCACACCGCGTCGGTGAGCTCGTCCGGCGCGTCGGCTCCGACGAGCAGGGTGACCAGTTCACCGCCGCCACCCAGCATCCCGTCGACCAGGGCGACGCAGGTGTCGATCAGATCGGCGCCGATCAGGTGCACCTCCCCCTCGACCAGGGCCAGCACGTCGCCGGCGTGGCAGGGGCCGGCGACGGTGAGCGCGTCGCGCCCGGCATGACAGACCTCGGCGTACCGGCAGGCCCCGGCTGCCTCGGCCATCGCGATCACGTCGTCCTCGAAGTGGCGGCGTGGATCGCGTACGGCGAGGGCGGCCAGCGCCTGCACCGGCGATCGGGTGGGTACCACGCTGACCTTGACGCCCACCCGCTGCGCCTCCTCGGCGACCTGGTTCGCCACCGCCTGCGCGTCCGGGTCGTTGGGCAACACCACCACCCGGGCCGCCCCGGTACTGAGCACTGCCTCCAGCAGTTCACCGGTGGAGGGGTTGCCGGGCACCACGACCGCGCCCTCTGCGGTGAGCAGTTCGGCGATCCCGGCACCGGCGGCGACCACCACGGCGGCCCGACCGTCGGGCGCCGGGACGGGTGCCGGCGCCCGCTGGTCGGCGAAGCGGGTCACCGAGATCTGGTACGGGCGACCGGCCACCACGCCCGCCTCGATCGCCGCGCCGACATCGTTGACGTGCACGTGCACCTGCCAGGTGCCCTCGTCGCCGACCACCACCAGGGAGTCACCGAGCGCGTCCAGCGTGTCACGCATCCGACGGACCGTCTCAGGCTCGGCGTCGAGCAGGAACTGCACCTCGTAGGCGTACTCCGGGGAGCCGGTCTCCCGGGCCGCCGTGGCCGCCGGCGGGACGCTCCGGGCCGCACCGGCCGCTGGCGGCACGGCCTCGACGACCGGTACGGGTCGCTGCGGGCTCTCGCCGGTGATCACCTCGACCAGGGCGTCCAGCAGCAGGCACAGCCCTCGCCCGCCGGCGTCGACCACGCCGGCGCGGGCCAGCGCGGGCAACTGCTCGGGCGTACGCGCCAGGGCTTGTGCCGCGGCGCCCGCCGCTGCCCGGGCGACGACTCGCAGCTGCTCGCTGTCGGCCCGCTCGGCCGCACCGGCGGCGGCGGAGACCACGGAGAGCAGGGTGCCCTCCACCGGCCGGGCGACGGCCGAATATGCGGCGGCGGTGGCGGCACGCAGCGCGGCGGCCAACTCCGGGCCCCGTACCGCCGGGGTCGTGGCCAGCGCGTCGGCGAAGCCCCGCAGGATCTGCGACAGGATGACGCCGGAGTTGCCCCGGGCGCCGAGCAGTGCCCCCCGGGCCATCAGCCGCAACGCGTGCCCGTGCGCGGTCGAGGTGCCGTCGGCGACGGTGTCGAGGTCCATCGTCAGCGCCTGCTGCGCCGAGGTGAGCGTCAGCACCAGATTGGTGCCGGTGTCGCCGTCTGGCACGGGAAAGACGTTCAGATCGTCGATCTCTCCCTGATGCCGCTTCAACGCGGCCAGCCCGCTGGCGCACCAGCGGCGCACGGCGGCGGCATCGAGGGTGTCCAGCACGCTGGGAAGCCTACTGGCGTACGCTGACAGTCGCCGGAGGGCCGGGCGTGTCCCGGGCCGTTCGACGACCAGCGGGTGTCCGTCGTAGCCTGTTCCGTACCCCCTCACCCGAGCGCGGCCGCGGAAGCCGAGCCCGGTTGGGCGTGGCCTTCCACCATCGGGTAACCTGGCCAGGTTGCCCGGGCAGCGCCTGGCGGCGACCTCATGAACGTTTCAATCCCAGGAGTATCCCGTGGCTAGCGTGTGCGACGTCTGTGGCAAGGGACCGGGCTTCGGCCACAACGTGTCCCACTCGCACCGGCGGACCAACCGCCGCTGGAACCCGAACATCCAGTCGGTGCGTACCCCGGCCGGTGGCGGCACGACCAAGAAGCTGAAGGTCTGCACGTCCTGCATCAAGGCGGGCAAGGTCACCCGCGCCTGACGCGGTAGCACCGGTACCCAAGAACTGCACTGCCGGCGGGCCCCACTGGGACCCGCCGGCATTTCGCGTCCTCATACGGACGTGCTCGTTAAAAGGGGGCCCTTCCTCTACCGGAGGCGTTAAGAAGGGGCCCTTCCTTTCAAGCTCAGAGGGTGCGACCGAAGGACAGGCAGCCGGGCTCGTCGGCGTAGTAGCCGAAGTTGGGGATGCGCTCGTAGCCGGCCGAGGTGTACATCGCGATCGCCTCGGGCTGCCGGTCGCCGCACTCCAGGATGATCCGCTTGCGGCCCTGCTCACGGGCGGAGCGTTCGATGGCGGCCAGCACCGTACGGGCCACCCCGCGTCCACGGGCCTGCGGTGCGGTGTACATCCGCTTCAACTCGGCCGTGTCGCCGTCGCTGCCGTGGCTGCGCCAACCGCCGCAGCCGACCGGCTGCCCGTCGAGATGCGCGACCAGGAAGCTGCCGTGCGGCGGCGTGAACTCGCCGGCGTCGACCGGCGTCTCGTCGCCGTTGCCGCCGTACCGGGCGCCCAGGTCGGCCAACGCGGAGGTGATCAGCCGCTGGGCCACGGGTGAGTCGAACGGCACCGCGTGGATCTCGATTTCCTGCACGAATGAAGCGTACGACCGCAGCGGCCCATCACCCCCGCCGACCTGGGCCGGCCGCGTACGGCAGTGACCGACCCCTCACTCAGCGGAAATGGTCCCAGCCGGTCGGGCCGTCGAACGGACGGCCCTCCACCGTCACGCCACGACCCTCGGCGACCCGGCCGACCGGGCGCCACTCGTCGGGCAGCACCGTCTCCGGCGGGAAGGTCGCGGCCAGCGCGTGGTCGTCGCCACCGGCCAGCAACCAGGCGTACGGGTCGACGCCGAGTGCCTGACCCGCGTCGCGCATCTGCGGCGGCACCTCGAAGGCGTCCCGGCTCAGGTCGATGGCCACCCCGCTGGCCTTCGCCACGTGTCCGAGATCGGCCAGCAGCCCGTCCGAGACGTCGATCATGGCGGTGGCGCCGAGCCGGGCGGCCAGCGGACCGGCCGCGTACGGCACCTCCGGTCGCCGGTACGCCTCGACCAGCAGTCGGGGCGTACGGAATCCACGGGAGAGCACGGTGAACCCGGCCGCCGCGTAACCGGTGCGCCCGGCCAAGGCCACCAGGTCGCCGGCTCGGGCGCCGGCTCGGGTGACCGGCGACCGGCCGGCCAGATCGCCCAGCGCGGTGACCGCGATGGTCAGGGTGGGACTGGCCGACATGTCCCCACCGACCACGCTGGCACCGACCCCGGCCGCCTCGGCACCGAGCCCGTCGGCGAGTTGCTCGACCCAGCCGGTCTCGACGTCGACCGGCACGCAGAGCGCCACCAGCAGGGCCGTCGGGTCCGCCCCCATCGCCACCACGTCGGCGAGGTTGGCCGCCGCCGCCCGGCGGCCGATATCGTGCGCCCCGGCCCAGTCCCGGCGGAAGTGCCGCCCGTCCACCAGTACGTCGGTCGAGGCGACGACCCGGGCATCCGGCGCGGCGACCACCGCCGCGTCGTCACCGGGGCCGAGCAGCACCGTCGACCCGTACGACAACCGGGCGGTGACCCGGTCGATCAGGCCGAACTCCCCGACCCCCGCGACACTCACGCCGCCGCTCCGCTACGCTCGCTCACCGCTTCTCCTTGACCACCGATAGGGATCACACCTGCTCCGTAAGGTACTTTCTCCCTTCAGGCCGCCTGGCAGGCGGCGACGGAGGGAGGTCGAGTCGTGGTACAGGCGTACATCCTCATCCAGACAGAGGTCGGCCGGGCGCGTGACGTGGCCGGTCTCATCGCGGATCTCGCCGGCGTGGTCCGGGTCGACGCGGTGACCGGGCCGTACGACGTGGTCGTGCTCACCGAGGCGAACACCGTCGACGAGCTCGGCAAACTCATCGTCAGCAACGTGCAGATGGTGCCCGGCATCACCCGCACCCTCACATGTTCGGTGGTGCGGCTGTAAGTGGGCAGGATCGCCGAATCTCCCGCCGAGACCACGCGCGAGAAGGACGCCGCGCCGGCACCCGACCGCACCAGCCGCACCGCCGCGCTGGTCGCCACGGCCGTGGCCCTGCCGGTCGCCCTCCTGGTGGGCGCCCTGGCCTTCGTCAATCTCGCCCCGGACAACTCGACCGCCACGCCGGAGCCCTCGCCGACCTCGGCTCGGCCGCAGGCCACCGCTCCGGTCGAGATGGCCGCCCCGGCGCTGGCCGAACGGCCGGCGACCGTCTGCCGCGCCCTGTTGTCGCAGCTGCCCACCTCGATCCGCGACCTGCCGCAGCGATCGGTGACCGCCGGGCCGGAGCAGAACGCCGCGTACGGTGACCCGGCGCTGACGGTGGCCTGTGGTGGCGCCGAGCCCGAGGTGACGCCCACCGACCACATCTACCTGGTCAACGCGGTGTGCTGGCACGCGGTGGAGGAGGCCGACGCCACGGTGCTGACCACGCTCGATCGGGAGACCGCGGTGACCGTACGGGTGCCGCACTTCTACGGCGAGGCGTTGCAGTGGGCCGCCCCGGTCGCCAGGACCATCGTCGCCTCGGTTCCCTCGGCGGGCCCGGTCCCGTCCGGCTGCACTTCCTGAACCCGGTCGTAGGCGGTCCACGTCGGGCGGGCCCGACGCCGGCCGGTCAGTACTGTCCCGGGCCTCGGGTCAGCGCGGTGCGGACAAGCCGGTCGACCAGCTTCGGGTACTCCAGGCCGGAGGCCGCCCACATCCGGGGGAACATCGACGTCGGGGTGAAACCGGGCATCGTGTTGAGCTCGTTGAGGTAGACGTCCAGCTCCGGGGTGACGAAGAAGTCGGCCCGGGCCAGTCCGGCGCAGTCCAGCGCGGTGAAGGCCCGCACGGCGTAATCGCGTACCTGCCGGGCGACCCGGTCGGGCAGGTCGGCCGGGACGTCGTACTCGCAGGCCGACTCGGCGTCGATGTACTTGGCCTCGAAGTCGTAGAAGTCGTAGTCGCCGACCAGCCGCACCTCGGCCAGCACCGACGCCTCGGGCATCCCGCCGGCCTCGCCTTCCAGCACGCCGCACTCGATCTCCCGGCCGACGATCGCGCCCTCGACCAGCACCTTGCTGTCGATCTCCCGGGCGGTGGCGACCGCCGCCTCCAGGTCCGCCCAGTCAGTGACCTTGCTGACCCCGAACGACGATCCGGCCCGCGAGGGCTTGACGAAGACCGGCAGGCCGAGGCGCTGCTTGTCCTCCTCGCTCAACGTCATGCCGCTACGCAGCACCGCGTACGGACCGACCGGGATGCCCTCGGCGGCGCAGAGTTTCTTGGTGAACTCCTTGTCCATCGCCGCAGCCGAGGCGAACACCTTCGCCCCCACGTACGGGATGCCGGCCATCTCCAGCATGCCCTGGATGGTGCCGTCCTCGCCGTAGGCGCCGTGCAGCACCGGAAACACCACGTCCACGTTGGCCAGTGCCTGGGGACCATCGGTCGGGTCGAGCACCAGCAGGCCGCTGCCGGTCGGGTCGGCCCGCAACACGATGTCGGCGCCGGAATCGGCGGTGATCTCCGGCAGTCGACGTGAGTTGATCGCCAGCTCGACGGGGTCGCCGCTGGTCAATACCCACTGGCCAGCGCGGGTGATGCCGACCGGCACCACTTCGTACTCGTCGGGGTCGAGTGCGCCGAGCACGCTGCCGGCGCTGACGCAGGAGATGCCATGTTCCGGGCTGCGGCCGCCGAAGACGATCGCCACGCGGGTCTTGCCTGGGGTGGTCACTGCGGTCACCTTTCCGGGACGCACTGCTGGCGCTCTCCCGGATGACCTTACTGTGCGTGGCGGGGGCGGGTAGTCGATACCCTACGGGAAGACAAGCTGGCCGCATTCGGTCAACGGTCACTACACGGTGCGTGATCGGGCGGCGTCAGCTGGCCAGGTCACGCTCCCCGAAGGCACGTCTCCGTCCGATCGCGATCACCTTGACCCGCTGCCGACCGGCCCGCACCATGCCCAACGCCATGAACGCGCCGGCGATCCGTTCGGCCGCCTCCCGGCTGCTCGCGCCGACCACCTGGCGACGCCGTTCGGGCGCGATGCGCTCGTTGCGACCGCCACCCTCGCAGGGACGGACGTCGGTCAGCACGACCAGGAACCGGGTCATCGCCGCGCGTCGCCGGTCGGCCGGGCCCGTCGTGGCCACGAGGTTGCCCGACAGTCTCTGCGCACGTCGCTCCCCTTCCGTGCCCCGACCAACGGCGCGGCACGCGGCGGCCGGGTACGGGGGAATAACCCGACCGCCGCGCGCCCCATCCCCTCCGGTCGCTCACCACCACCGTCGCCACGACAACCGGTGGTGAGGACGCCCTAACAGCCTGACACCATCACAACCATGAATGCAACTCTCACCGACGTTTTCTCATGTACACAGTCCCAAATACATGCGACCATCGATGCATGGCTCCGAAGACCGCACGTGCCCGACGGCTGGGCATCGCCCTGCGCCACCACCGTGAGGCCGCCGGCCTCACCCTCGAAGTCGCGGCCGACGAGATCAACAGCACCCGCAGCACGCTGTCCCGCTACGAGAACGCGCAGACCCTGGTGAGCCCGGCCACCGTACGCGCGCTGCTCACCCTCTACGGGGTCGGCGCCGACGAGGTCGCGGCGGCCGTGGCACTGGCCAAGGACGCGCGTAAGCCCGGTTGGTGGGTGTCCTACTCGTACCTGCTCGACCGACGCACCATCGACTTCATCGCGCTGGAGGCCGAGGCCACCGGCATCGCCAACTTCGAACCGTCGGTGGTGCCAGGGCTGTTGCAGACCGCCGACTACATCCGGGGCGTGATGCGGGGCGGCCCGCACACCCTCAGCGACAACGAGGTCGAGGAGCGGGTCCACCTGCGACTGGACCGACAGCAACGACTCACCGGTGACGAGCCACCGATCTTCGACGCGATCCTCGACGAGGCCGCACTACTGCGCCCGGTCGGCGACGAGACCGCGATGCAGGGGCAGTTGCGCCACCTGCTCAAGATGAGCGAGCTGCCGAACATCACCGTGCAGCTGATCCCGCTGGTCGCCGGTTACCACCGGGGCACGCGGGGTTCCCTGCACATTCTCGAGTTCGCCGACCCGGAGGATCCGATCATCGCCTCGGTGGAGACGGTCGCCGGGCAGATGATTCTCGACCGGCCCGGCGACCTGCGAACCTGTACCAAGATCATGGAACACCTGCGGACCGTCGCGCTCAGCCCCACGGCCAGTCGCGACGAACTTGTCAA
Source organism: Micromonospora sp. NPDC051196 (assembly GCF_040682415.1). Lineage (NCBI taxonomy): Bacteria > Bacillati > Actinomycetota > Actinomycetes > Micromonosporales > Micromonosporaceae > Micromonospora > Micromonospora sp. NPDC051196. Next base: position 843,605 of record NZ_JBFBAY010000001.1, on the reverse strand, counting down.
GATCCTGAAAGGACGGTAGATGATGACACCGACGACCAACGCCGCCAGGGCGGAGGCCGGATGGCGCAAGAGCAGCCACAGCGGCGACGAGGGCGCCTGCGTGGAGGTGGCGGCCGCGCCCGGCACGGTGGCCGTACGCGACTCCAAGGACCCGGACGGCCCGCTGCTGACCTTCGCACCGTCCGCCTGGACCGCCTTCGCCGAGGCACCACCGGCACGCTGACCCCTCGGGGGAACCCATAGCCGCTGACCGGGCCGGTAAGGGCACCGCCGGCCCGGTCAGCCCGCCCGAGGCGATCAGTTGCCGACCAGCGGCGCAGGTGCCGGCAGGGCGCGGACCGCCGCCAGGGCGGCGAGAGCGGCACCCCGGGCCCCGGCCATGTCCCGCTCCGGCACCAGCGCGAAGGTGGCCAGCGCGGCCTGCTCGGCCCGCAGCACGGTGTGCTCGCGTACGGTCGCCAGGAACCAGTCACGGAACTCGGGGACGGTCTCCACCACCCCACCACCGACGAAGTACGCATGCGGGTCGGTGAAGTTGGCCGCGATGGTGAACAACGCCCCGAGCGCTCTCGCCTGCTGGGCGAAGATCTCCCGCGCCAGCTCGTCGCCCCGCTCGCCGTAGCCACGGACCAGCTTCGCCGCCCGCGCCAAAGGCTCAGCGGCCAGCGGGTGATCCGGAAACCGGGTGAGCCAGTACGGCAGCAGGTTGCGCTCGATCGCGGTCAGCGAGGCGACGGACTCCACGTCACCGACGAAGCCGCAGGCGCAGGTCGGCACCGGCTGCCCCGCTGCCAGCACGTTCGTCAGCGGAATGTGCACGTGCCCCAGTTCACCGGCCATCCCCGCCGCACCGGCGATCACCCGGCCGTTCTCCACCAGACCGCCGCCCAGCCCGGTGCCCACGATCGCCGACACCGACGAACGGTGCATCGCGTCGGCTCCGAAGTGGACATGGTGGGCGTAGAGCGCGGCGGCGTTGCCGTCGTTGTGGTAGACCACCGGCAACCCGAGCCGGCGTTCCAGGGCACCCCGGATGTCGTGGCCACGCCACGCCGGCTGGGAGAAGTTCGTCGACCCCTTCGACGAGATCACCCCGGTGGCGCTGGCCGGACCGGGCGTGTCCAGCCCGATCGCGCGGACCTGATCGCGGGACACCCCGGTCAGGGCAAGGACGCCGTCGAAGGAACGGGCCATCGCCTCGACGGCGGCCTGCGGCCCGGCGCGTACCTCGCTGGGCGTCTCCACGAGCTGATCGACCAGGAACTGCCCATCGACCGTGAGCACGGTGGCGTTGTTGCTCGTACCGCCGTTGTCGATCCCCACGACCACCGTTGTGCCAGCCACCCGTCAACCGCCTCCCACCGTCCCGGTCTGACGTGAGGCTAGTTCTCGATCCCTCGACCCGCCATGCCTACGGCCGTCGGGCCGTCATCGCCGTGGCGGCCAGGGATTCGTCGCGAACCGTCGCCGGGACCAGTCCAGCCGCCGTCAACACCGCCGCAAACAGGTCGACCTGCGTCTCACCGACCTCCACCACCAGATGTCCGCCCGGCGCGAGCCAGCGCGTCGCGTCGCCGGCGAGCCGGCGCAGCACCGCCAACCCGTCCGGCCCACCGTCGAGCGCCACCGGCGCCTCGTACCGGCGTGACTCGGCCGGCAGCAGGTCCAACGCCGCCGTCGGCACGTACGGCGCGTTCGCCACCACCAGGTCCAGGCCGCCGCACCACGCCGTCGGCAGCGCGCCGAACAGGTCACCGGCGAAGACCGGTACGGACAGCTCGGCGAGGTTGTGCCGGGCACAGGCCACTGCGGTCGGGTCCAGGTCCACCGCGGCCAGCAGTCGCGGATCGCGGAGTCGACGCGCCAGGGACCGGGTGATCGCGCCCGAGCCGCAACACAGCTCGACCACCCGCGCCGCCGGGCCGGTCACCGCCACGGCCGCCGCCACCAGCAGAGCCGTACGCGTCCGGGGCACGAAGACCCCGGGCAGGACGGTGATCCGCTCGCCGCAGAACTCCGCCCAGCCGAGCAGATGCTCCAGCGGCTCCCCGGCGACCCGCCGGTCGACCAGTACCGTGAACGTCTGTGGGCTGTCGGCCGCCTCGACGAGGAGTCCGGCCTCTTCCTCGGCCCAGACACAGCCGGCCCGGCGCAACCGGTCGACCGTGGCGGCCCGTAGCGCCGGGGAGACGGCCGTCATCAAGCCGTGGCGTCCAGCGCGGCCGACACGTCGGCGGTCAGGTCCACGGTGTCCTCCACCCCGCAGGAGAGCCGGACGAAACCCGGCGTGGTGTCGTCACCCCACTGGGCGCGCCGGTCGGCGGTGGTGTGCAGCCCGCCGAAGGAGGTGGCCGCCGAGACCAGCCGGGCCGCGTCGAGGAATCGGGCGACCCGCTCGGCGCTGCCCAGATCGAAGGAGAGCACCCCCGGCATCCGGCGCAGCTGACGCGAGGCCACCGGGTACGCCGGATCGTCCGGCAGGCCCGGCCAGCGCAGCCCGGACACGTCGGCGCGGGCCGCCAGCAGCCGGGCGAGGGCCTCGGCGTTGGCACTCTGCCGGGCCAGGCGCAGGTCGAGGGTGGCCAGCGAGCGGTGCGCCAGCCAGGCGTCGAACGCCCCGGGCACCGCCCCGGTGGCCGTACGCCAGGCGGTGAACCGCTCCACCAGTTCCGGTGACCGGGTGGCCAGGTAGCCCAGCAGCAGATCGGAGTGCCCGGTCAACGCCTTGGTGCCGGAGGCGACCACCAGGTCCGCGCCGAGATCCAACGGGCGCTGCCCGAGCGGGGTCGCGGTGGTGTTGTCCACCGCCAGCAGGGCACCGGCGGCGTGCACCCGCTCGGCCAGCGCGGGCAGGTCGACCACGTCCAGTCCCGGGTTGGCCGGCGTCTCCACCAGCACCAGGCGTACCCCGTCGAAGGACGGGTACGGCCCGACGGTCGGCGCCAGCAGTACCCGTACGCCGTTGCCGGCCAGCGTGTCGGTGGCGAACGCACGGACCGGGAAGTACCCGTCGGCGGGCAGTACCACCGCGTCACCGGCGCGCAGCAGCCCCAGCAACAGCCCGGTGATGGCCGCCTGGCCGCTGGCGAAGACCCGGCACTCGCCGCCCTCCAGGTCACCGATCGCCGCCTCCAGCAGCCGGCGGGTGGGGTTGTCCGGGCGTCCGTACCCGTTCGGCGCCGCCTCCGGCCCGTGTCGGGGATCGAGATGGTACGGCGCGGCGAAGACCGGCCCCGGCAGGAAGGGCTGTCCCGGTACGGGGTCGGGCAGGCCGGCTCGCACGCACCGGGTGCCGTCACCGCCGGCCGGTGAGCGGTGCTCGTACTGCTCAGCGGAAAGGACCTCGTACTCGCCCACCCGCGCTCACTCCGGCTTCGTGGTACGGCTCATCAGGGCGCGTACCGCCACCCGCGGGTCGACGCCCTCGTGGCAGACCAGCTCGACCTGCTCGGTGATCGGCATCTCCACACCGTGCGCGCGGGCCAGGTCGCGGATGGCCAACGCGCTCTTGACCCCCTCGGCGGTCTGCCGGGTGGCCACCCGTGCCTCCTCCAGGGTGGCGCCCCGGCCCAGGTGTTCACCGAAGGTGCGGTTACGCGCCGACGGCGACGAGCAGGAGGCCACCAGATCACCCATGCCGGCCAGGCCGGCGAAGGTGAGCGGGTCCGCGCCGAGGGCCACCCCGAGCCGGGCGGTCTCGGCCAGCCCTCGGGTGACCAGCATGGCCCGGGTGTTGTGGCCGAAGCCCATCGCGGTGGCGATGCCGTACGCCAGGGCGATCACGTTCTTCACCGCGCCGCCCAGCTCGCAGCCGATCACGTCGTCGTTGGTGTACGGCCGGAAGTACGGCGTGGTGATCGACCGCTGCACCAGGGTGGCCCGGTCGGAGTCGGTGCACGCGACCACCGTGGCGGCCGGCTGCTCGGCGGCGATCTCCGGCGCCAGGTTGGGCCCGGAGACGACCACCACCCGGTCCGCGGCCACCCGCGCGGTCTCCACGATCACCTCGCTCATCCGCTTGGTGGTGCCGAGTTCGATGCCCTTCATCAGCGACACCAGCGTGGCGTCGGCGTGCAGGTGCGAGACCCACTCGGCGAGGTTGCCCCGCAGCGTCTGCGACGGCACCGCCAGCACCACCATCTCAGCGCCCTTGAGCGCCTCAACGGCGTCACCGGTGCCGGTGATCCGCTCCGGCAGCACCACCCCGGGCAGGTACTCCGGGTTGCGTCGCTCGGTACGGATGATGTCGGCGATCGGCTGTCGCCGGGCCCAGATGGTCACCTCCCGCCCGGCGTCGGCGAGGATCTTCGCGAACGCCGTACCCCAGGAGCCGGCGCCCAGCACCGCCACGTGCCCACTCACGCCGTCGCCTCCGGGCGCCGCTGCTCGGCGTTGGCCCGACCACCGCGCTGCCACAGCGGTGGTGGTGTGTCGCCCCGGATCTCGGCGAGCATGTCCCGCAGCCGCAGCATGATCACGTCGGTCATCTCCTCGAGCACCTGTCGGCTCGGTGCGGCGCCGGCCCAGCGGCTCAGGTCGATCGGCGGCCCGGCCACCACGGTCACCGGGATCCGGGGCCGTGGGTTGAGCCGCCCCCGACGCGGGTCGAAGATGCGCTCCGGCCCCCACATCACCACCGGCACCACCGGGGCACCGGTCGCCAAAGCCAGCCGAGCGGCCCCGGTCTTGCCCTTCATCGGCCACAGGTCCGGTTCGCGGGTGATGGTGCCCTCCGGGTAGATCACCACAGCGTCACCCTCGCCGAGCGCCTTGATCAGGGCGTCCAGCGACTTGACCGCGTCGACCGTCCCCCGCTCGACGGGGATCTGCTTGCACCGGTGCAGGATCCAGCCGATCACCGGAACCTTGAAAACGCTCGCCTTGCCCAGGAACTGCGGCCACCGCCCGGAGTCGTAGATGAAGTGGGAGGCGACGAGCGGGTCGGCATGCGACATGTGGTTCGCCACGATGATCAGCGGACCGTCGTTGCCGAGGTGCTCCATCCCCCGCCAGGTACGCCGGGTCCAGATCGTCATCACCGGCTTGACCAGCACCACGGCTAACCATTGCCAGAACCCCAGCCTGCGCTGACCCACCGTGCCTCCTCGTGCCCGCCCCGTCCACCGGAGGAACCGGTGACACCCGCAGCCGAAATCATGCCTGCTCGCCCCTGGTACGGCCAGTGAGGATACCGGTGCCAGGCTGGCAGGATGACAGTGTGAGTCAGCCATGGACCGTGGTGGTGCCGGTCAAGCGCCTGACCGCCGCGAAGACTCGGCTGCGCGGCGGGGTGCCGGGCGTACCGCACGAGGAACTGGCGCTGGCGCTGATCGCCGACACCCTGCACGCGGTGCGCGCCTGCTCCGGGGTGGTCGAGGTCCGGGTGGTCACCGACGATCCCCGGGTGAGCGCGCTGGCCCGGCTGGCCGGCGCGCGGGTGCTGCCCGACGCCCCGGACGCCGGCCTGAACGCCGCGTTCCGGCACGGCGCGGCCGGCGTCGCCGGGTGGGTGGCCGGGCTTACGGCCGATCTGCCCGCCCTGCGTCCGGCCGAGTTGGCCGCCGCCCTGGAGGCGGCCCGGACCGGACCGGCGGACGTACGCCGATTCGTCAGCGACACCCCGGGTACCGGCACGGTGCTGCTGGCGGCGCCGCCCGGAGTACCCCTGGATCCCCGGTTCGGGCCCGGCTCGGCCGCAGCGCACGCGGCCAGTGGCGCTCGACCGTTGACCGGTGACTGGCCCAGCCTGCGTCGGGATGTCGACACCGCCGACGACCTGGCGGCCGCGGCCCGGCTCGGGCTCGGCCCGCGCACCGCGGCGCTGGCCGCCGGCTGCCTGACCGGCTGAGCGCATCTGGTTGCCGGCGAGCACACCCGTCGCCGGTTGGCGCCGGGCTGAGCCAGATCTGCGTGTACGGTGCTGGGCATGCAGGGCACGGTGGCGACCTTCGACGCGGCGACCCGCAGCGGGCTGCTGCTGCTCGACGACGGCACCGAGTTGCCCTTCCCCGCCCGGGCGTTCGACGCCTCCGGGCTGCGGCTGCTCCGCCTCGGTCAGCGGGTCCGGGTGGAAACCGACGCCGACGGTGGCGTCGTTCGGGTGACGTTGCCGACGATGCCCTGACATCCCAGCTCAAGTTCAATTTGTGTTAACCCTGGTCGGGTGATTATGGGCGGGTGAGCACCCCTCGCGAACGCCCGGACCACCCCGCTGGCACCGACCCGGCGGCCTCCTCCGCCGGGCTGGAGGAGGTGCTGGATCCGGTCGACGAGCCGGGCCTGCCCGAACCCGCCGGGCTGACATCCTCGACCGACCGCCCGTTGCCGGAGGACCGGTTCCTCAACCGGGAGCTGTCCTGGCTCGATTTCAACGCCCGGGTCCTGGCGCTGGCCGAGGACCATCGCACGCCGCTGCTGGAGCGGGCCAAGTTCCTCGCCATCTTCGCCAGCAACCTGGACGAGTTCTACATGGTGCGGGTCGCCGGCCTGAAACGGCGGCTCACCGCCGGCCTGCCGGTACGCGGCGGCGACGGGTTGCCCCTGCGTACCCAGCTCGAACTGGTCGCCGCGAAGGCGGCCACCCTGGTAGCCCGGCACGCCGCCTGCTTCATCGACGACGTGTTGCCGGGGCTGGCCGCCGAGGGCATCCGGGTGCTGCGCTGGTCGGACCTCGGCAACGCCGAGCGGGAACGGCTGCGCGCCTACTTCCGCGAGCAGATCTTTCCGGTGCTCACCCCGCTCGCGGTCGACCCGGCCCACCCGTTCCCGTACATCTCGGGCCGATCGCTCAATCTGGCGGTGTCGGTACGCGACCCGGACGGCGGGCCCGAACTGTTCGCCCGGGTCAAGGTGCCCAACAACGTGCCCCGGTTCGTCCGGGTCGACCGCAACCAGCCCGGAGTGCGGATGCTGCCGGTGGAGGATCTCATCGCCGTCCACCTCAGCCAGCTCTTCTCCGGCATGCAGGTGGTGGAGTGCCACCTGTTCCGGGTCACCCGCAACGCCGAGGTGGAGGTCGACGAGGACCGCGACGAGGATCTGCTCCAGGCCCTCGAACGGGAACTGGCCCGGCGACGATTCGGCCCACCGGTCCGGCTGGAGGTCGCCGCGTCGATCTCCGATCACATGCTGGAGCTGCTGGTCCGCGAACTGGACATGGACGCCCATGACGTGCTGCGGGTCCGCGGCCTGCTCGACCTGTCCGCGCTGTGGCAGCTCTACGGCGAGGCCGACCGGCCGGACCTGAAGGATCCACCCTTCGTGCCGGCCACCCATCCCCGGCTGGCCGAGGGCGAGGTGCCGCGCAGCGTCTTCGCCACCCTGCGCGACGGGGACGTGCTGGTGCACCACCCGTACCACTCGTTCGCCACCAGCGTGCAGCGGTTCATCGAGCAGGCCGCCGCCGACCCGAACGTGCTGGCCATCAAACAGACCCTCTACCGCACCAGCGGCGACTCCCCGATCGTGGACGCGCTGGTCGAGGCCGCCGCGGCCGGCAAGCAGGTGGTGGTGCTGGTCGAGCTGAAGGCCCGCTTCGACGAGGTGGCCAACATCGGCTGGGCCCGCACGCTGGAACGGGCCGGATGCCACGTGGTCTACGGGCTGGTCGGCCTCAAGACCCACTGCAAGACCGCCCTGGTGGTACGCCAGGAGGGCAACCAGATCCGCCGCTACTGCCACATCGGCACCGGCAACTACCACCCCAAGACGGCCCGCCTCTACGAGGACTTCGGCATGCTCACCGCCGACCCGGAGATCGGTGCCGACCTGACCGACCTGTTCAACGTGCTCACCGGCTACAGCCGGCAGACCGCGTACCGGCGGCTGCTGGTGGCGCCGCAGGGCATCCGCAGCGGTCTGATCGAGCGGATCGAACGCGAGATCGCCCATGTCCGGCTCGGCATGCCCGCGCTGGTGCAGTTCAAGGTGAACTCGCTGGTCGACGAGGACATCACCGATGCTCTGTACCGGGCCTCCCAGGCCGGCGTACACGTCGACCTGATCATCCGGGGGATGTGCACGTTGCGCCCGGGCGTGCCCGGGTTCTCGGACAACATCCGGGTCCGCTCGATCCTCGGCCGTTTCCTGGAACACTCCCGGATCTTCCGCTTCGGTAACAACGGCGACGCCGAGTTCTGGATCGGCTCGGCCGACATGATGCACCGCAACCTGGATCGACGGGTCGAGGCGCTGGTCCAGGTCAGCGACCCGGTGGCCCGAGCCGAGCTGGATCACGTGTTGCAGGCGGCGATGAGCCCGGACGTCGACGCGTTCGAGTTGGGCCCTGACGGCTGCTGGACCCGGCGCACTGGCACCCCTGAGACGCCGCTGGTCCATTTGCAGGATCTGTTGCTGCGTCGGGTCGGCAGCGCCGCGGGGTGACGCACCCGGGCATAGGCTGAGCAGATGGTCGAGGAGGAGGGCCTGGCGATCGCTGGCCGTCGGCGGGCCCCACACCCCGATGTCGACGTGGCCGTGATCCGGGCGGCCGGCGGTGTGGTGTGGCGACCGGCACCGTACGGCGGCGTCGAGGTGTGCCTGGTGCACCGCCCCCGGTACGGAGACTGGACGTTGCCGAAGGGCAAGCTGGAGCCGGGCGAGCATCCACTGCTCGCCGCCACCCGGGAGGTCGCCGAGGAGGCCGACGCCCAGGCGGTTCCGCAGGTGCGCCTGCCCAGCGTGCGGTACCGCAGCGAGGGCCTGCTCAAGACGGTCGACTACTGGTCGATGCGGGCGGTGGGCACCGGCGGTTTCCAGCCCGGCACCGAAGTCGACGACGTGCGCTGGCTGGGTGTGGACGACGCGGTGGCGACGGTCAGCTACCCGCACGATGCGCAGGTGCTGGCCGCGTTCGCCGCACTGCCCCCGGCCACTGCGGCGATGCTGCTGGTCCGCCACGGCCACGCCGGTAGGCGGCTGAGCTGGTCCGGTCCGGACACCGGCCGACCGCTGGACGACCGCGGTTGGTCACAGGCGCACTCGTTGGCGCCGCTGATCGCGCTGCTCCGCCCGACCCGACTGCTGTCCGCCTCGCCGCGCCGGTGTGTGCAGACCCTCGACCCGGCCGCCGCACTGCTCGACCTGCCGATCGAGGTCAGTGGTGACCTGGACGAGCCGCGCGCCGGCCAGCAGACCGACGAGTGCGTGCTGGCCACCGCGGCCGCGCTGACCGCACTGGCGATGAGCGGCGAGCCGGTGGCGGTGTGCAGCCAGGGCAAGGTGATTCCCGGCGCGCTGGAACGGCTCATCGGCCGGTGCGGCGACTACTCCACCGGCAAGGGCGGCGGCTGGCTGCTCGCCTTCACCGGCGACCGGCTGCTCGCCGCCGACCGGCTCTGAGGGGTGCCGTCCCGCCTCAGGTGCCTGGCACCGGGTGCCGTCACTGCCGCGCGGCGGGTGGCAGCCTGAGGGTCACGGCGACCGGCAGGTGGTCGCTGGCGGTGCTCGGGATCGCGGTCGGATCGGTGGTCGGCAGGTCCGGCGAGACGAAGATGTGGTCGATCTGCGTGCGCGGGTCGTCGGCCGGGCTGGTGGGCAGCGGACGTACGGCCGCGAAGGCGTCGACCAGTCCGGCGTCGGTGAGGGCCGTGAACGCCGGATCGCCGGGCTCGGTGTTGAAGTCACCAGCGACCACCAGCGGCCCGCCGTCGGCGTACGCGGTGGCGAAGTCGGCGACAGCTTGGGCCTGCACCACCGGATCCGTACCGGGTGGGGGTTGCAGGTGGGTGCTCACCACCGCCAGCCGCACGCCGTCGCTGAAGTCGACGGTGACGCCGAGGGCCTGTGCACCGGTGGGTGCGCCCACCGCGGGCAGCACGCGGGTCTGCGCCCGTTGGACCGGCCAGCGGCTCAACACCGCGTCTCCCCAGAGCGTTCCGGCGGCGGGCGCGAAGACGTACGGCATCTCCAGGCGGGTCGCCAGCAGATGCAGGGTGTCGTGGCCGCCGTTGAGCAACCAGCCCCGGTCGACCTCGCTGAGCACCACCACGTCGGCCCGCCCGATCGCGCGGTCGAGGGCGGCCAGGTCGAGCCGCCCGTCCAGGCCGAAGCCCATCCTGATGTTGTACGCCACCAGTCGTACCTGTTCCGGTGGCCCGCTGCGGTTGCTGGCCACCAGCCACGGCCCGTGTATCGACGCGGCGACGAGGGCGACCAGGGTGGCCAGCAGGGCCGCCGGCCACGCCGACGGTCCGGTGGCGGTACGGACCGGGGGCGCCACCGCAGCGGCCTTGACCGCCGAGAGTCGTCCCCCGAGCGCGACGACGCCCGTCACCGCCGCCACCACGGCGGGCAGCCATCCGTTGGGGTAGCCGATGTCGTAGGCGGCGTAGTAGAGCACCGCCGCGACGGCGAAGACCAGCATGCCGCCGATCGACGCGTACCCGCGCCGGGCAGCGGTCGACGGACCGTGGTCGGCGCCCGTGAGGGCCAGGCAGCCGCCCAGACCCGCCGCGGCGAGCAGCATCGCGAGGCCGAGGGCCGACGGTGGCCCGTACCCGAACAGCAGCGCCCCGACCAACAGCAGCACCGGGAGCAGCGGACGCCAGCGCTCGCGCGGCGGGGACAACGCGCAGAACACGAACAGCGCCACCGCGCCGGCCAGGGGTGCCAGGGCGAACAGGGGTGGTCCGGCGGTGCCGGCATCGCCGAGCCAGAACGACATCGCGGTGCTCGCGACCGCCGGTGACAGCGCGAGCATGCCGCCCAGCAGCAGCGAAGGCCCGACGAGCAGCCAGCTTCGGGCGGGCGGCACCGCGTCGCCGTCGCCTGCGGCGGCGGACCGGCCGGGCTCTGGTCGCCGGGCGGACGCGACCGCCGCGACGAGCAACAGCGCCACCAGCGCGACGCTGAGCAGCCAGGCCTCCCAGCGCCCCCACCACACCAGGTCGTGCGTACCGAGCAGCGCGTGGCCGAGCGCCCCGGCGGTCAGCCCGAAGACCAGCCCGGGCACCGGTTGCGTGACCTGACTCGCGGTCGCCGCCAGCCACACCAGCCCGGCCAGCAGTCCCACGGTGGCCAGCCAGAGTTGCGTACGGCCGCCGGGCATCGCGGTGAGGGCCAGTCGGGCGGCGCTCAGCACGACCACCGCCACGAGGCCGACGGGGCGGGCACCTACCCGCACGACGAGGGCCGGTGCGGCCAGGGCGAGCACGAACCAGCCGAGCGCGAACGCCCCGAGCAGCTCGGCAGGGGTCGACGCGGCCTGCCCGAAGATGGTGATGACCGACGGGAGGAAGACGCGGAGCACGTCGGTCAACACGACGAGGCCCAGCGCCAGGGTGGCGGTACCGAGGTGGCGGTGACGCAGCACGGTTCTCATTTCGCCGAGGTGTGCGGCGATTCTGGCGCCGCGCGGCGCGACGGTCAACGCCTTCGATCCGGTCCGGGTACCGCCCGGACACGGCGAGGGCGCCCACCGACACGGCGGGCGCCCTCGTCGTACGGCCGGTTCAGCGCCGGGTCGCCGCCTTCCTGGCCGGCGCCTTCTTCGCCGGGGCCTTCTTGGCGGCCGTGGTCTTGCTGGCCGTGGTGGTCTTGGTCGCGGCGGTCTTCTTCGCCGGAGCGGCCTTCTTCGTGGTGGTCTTCTTGGCCGCCGCGGTCTTGGCCGTGGTGGCCTTGGCCGCCGTGCTCTTGGCTGCGGTCGTCTTCTTGGCCGCGGTGGTCTTCTTGGCCGCCGCGGTCTTCGTCGCGGTGGTCTTCTTGGCCGCCGCGGTCGTCTTGGTGGCGGTCGTCTTCTTCGCGGTGGTCGCCTTCGCCCCGGTCGCCTTCGCGCCAGTGGTCTTGGCGGTGGCTGCGGCGACCTTCTTCGCCGCCGCCGTGGCCTTCGGCACCTTGCCGCTGGCCACCATCTCCTTGAACCCGGCGCCCGGACGGAAGGTCGGCACGGAGGTCTTCTTGACCTTCACCGCCTCACCTGTACGCGGGTTGCGGGCTGTTCGAGCGCCCCTGACACGCTTCTCGAACGCTCCGAATCCGGTGATCGCCACCTTCTCGCCCTTGGTAACCGCCGCCTGGACCTCAGCGAGGACCGCGTCGAGCGCGGCCGTCGCCGTTTTCCGGTCCCCCAGGCGAACGGCGAGCGCCTCGATGAGCTCGGCCTTGTTCACGACTTCCTCCTGATTGTGCAACTGACTCGACGCGAGCCATTCTGCGCGCACGGTATGCCCTGTGCTGCCGGGACACAAACATTCGGTGGAAAAAAGCCCTTGTGTCGTAACGGATTCGCCCCCACCGGTGGCACCGGTGGGGGCGAAATCGGCGGCGGGACGCGGCGAACGGCTATGCGACCCGGGGCAGGAAGGACGGCCTGGTGGCCTCGAAAGTACTGATCTGCGCCTCGTGCCGAAGGGTGAGTCCAATGTCGTCCAAGCCCTCCATCAGCCGCCAGCGGCTGAAATCGTCGAGCGGGAACGACCACGTGGAGGCGCCGGCCTGGACCTGGCGGGTGGCCAGGTCCACGGTGATCGGGGTGTCCGGGGCGGCCTCGACCAGGCCCCAGATTTCCTCGACCGCTTTCAATTCCAGCTCTACCGGAAGCAACCCTTCCTTAAGAGCGTTGCCCCGGAAGATGTCGCCGAAGCCAGGTGCGATCACGACTCGGAACCCGTAGTCGCGCAGCGCCCAGACAGCGTGCTCGCGCGAGGACCCGGTGCCGAACTCCGGACCGGCGACGAGAATCGACGCCCCGGAATAAGATTGATCGTTCAGTACGAATCCCGGGTCCTCACGCCACGCGCTGAACAACCCGTCCGCGAAACCGGTACGGGTCACCCGCTTCAGGTAGACGGCCGGGATGATCTGATCCGTGTCCACGTCGGACCGACGCAGCGGCACGGCGGTGCCGGTGTGCACGGTGAACTTGTCCATCTGTCACAGCCCTTCTACAGATCGGCGGGAGCGGCCAGTCGGCCGGTCACTGCGGTCGCGGCGGCGACCGGCGGACTCACCAGGTGGGTGCGCCCACCCCGGCCCTGGCGACCCTCGAAGTTCCGGTTGGAGGTCGAGGCGGAGCGCTGCCCTGGTGAGAGCGTGTCCGGGTTCATGCCCAGGCACATCGAGCAGCCGGCGAAGCGCCACTCCGCACCGGCGTCGGTGAAGACCTTGTCCAGCCCCTCGGCCTCGGCGGCCTCCCGTACGGCGGCGGAGCCGGGCACCACCAGCATGCGTACGCCGTCGGCGACCCGGTGACCGCGCAGCACGTCCGCGGCGGCCCGCAGGTCCTCCAGCCGACCGTTGGTGCAGGAGCCGACGAAGACCACGTCGACGGCGAGGTCGCGCAGCGGCGTGCCCGGCCGCAGGTCCATGTACTCCAGCGCCCGACGGGCGGCGGCCCGCTCCGCGTCGGTGCCGAACTCGTCCGGCTCCGGCACGACCGCGCCCAGCGGTGCGCCCTGCCCCGGGTTGGTGCCCCAGGTCACGAACGGGGTGATCGACGCCGCGTCCAGGGTCACCTCGGCGTCGAAGGTCGCCCCCTCGTCAGTAGGCAGCGTCCGCCAGTAGGCGACCGCCGCGTCCCAGTCGGCGCCGCTGGGCGCGTTGGGCCGCCCCTTCAGGTACGCGAAGGTGGTCTCGTCCGGCGCGATCATGCCGGCCTTGGCGCCCCACTCGATCGACATGTTGGCGATGGTCATCCGGCCTTCCATGGACAGCGCCCGGATCGCCTCGCCGCGGTACTCGACGATGTGCCCGCGCCCGCCGCCGGTGCCGACCTTCGCGATCAGCGCGAGGACCAGGTCCTTCGCGGTGACGCCGGGACCGAGTTGACCGTTGACGGTGACCGCCATGGTCTTCGGTCGGCCCTGCGGCAGCGTCTGGGTGGCCAGCACGTGCTCGACCTCACTGGTGCCGATGCCGAACGCCAGGGCACCGAACGCGCCGTGGGTGGCGGTGTGCGAATCGCCACAGACGATGGTCATGCCGGGCTGGGTGAGCCCGAGCTGCGGGCCGATGACGTGCACGATGCCCTGGTTCTCGTCGCCCAGCGGGTGCAGCTTCACGCCGAACTCCGCACAGTTGCGGCGCAGCGTCTCGATCTGCGTACGCGAGGTGGGGTCGGCGATGGTGAGCAGGTCACCACGACGCTGCTGGAACGAGGGATCGGCGTACCCGGTCGGGGTGTTGTGGTCCTCGGTCGCGAGGGTGAGGTCGGTACGGCGCACCGGGCGCCCGGCGAGCCGCAGCCCGTCGAACGCCTGCGGGCTGGTCACCTCGTGCAGCAGGTGCAGGTCGATGAAGAGCAGATCGGGCTCTCCCGCGACAGACCGGACGACATGCGCGTCCCAGACCTTCTCGGCCAAGGTTCTCGGCTGAGTCGTGGCTCCCACCATCTGGACATCCTAAATTCTGGGAGGTAAATTTCGGCTTGTGGGACACAGTATGAGCGGTGTCGGCGTTCTCGACAAGGCGGTGGTCATCCTGGCCGCCTGTGTCGACGGCGCCAGCCTGGCCGAACTCGTTGAACGCACCAAGCTGCCCCGGGCCACTGCGCACCGGCTGGCGCAGGCGCTGGAGATCCACCGGATGCTGGTCCGGGACACCCAGGGCCGGTGGCGCCCCGGGCCGCGCCTGGGCGAGCTGGCCAACGCCGCGCCGGACGTGCTGCTGACCGCGGCCGAGCCGCTGTTGGCCGCGCTACGGGACGCCACCGGCGAAAGCGCCCAGCTCTACCTGCGCAGAGCGGACGAACGGATCTGTGTGGCCGCCGCCGAACGGGCCAGCGGACTGCGGGACACCGTCCCGGTCGGCTCGGTGCTGCCGATGATCGCCGGGTCAGCGGCCCAAATCCTGCTCGCCTGGGAGCCGCCCGAGGCGGTCATGCCGCTGCTGCCCCGGTCCAAGTTCACCGGCCGCACCCTGGCCGAGGTACGCCGTCGCGGCTGGGCGCAGAGCGTCGCCGAACGCGAGGCCGGAGTGGCCAGCGTCTCAGCCCCGATCCGCGACCGCACCGGCCGGGTGATCGCCGCTATCAGCATCTCCGGCCCCATCGAGCGCCTCGGCCGCCGCCCCGGCGAACGGCACGCCATGGCCGTGGTCCGCGCCGGCCAACGCCTCTCCGGCCTCTGATCCCGCCACCCCGCCCACCCTGTTGATCAAGAGGTTTGGGTCTACGAAGAGGTAGATCCGAGACGCAAACCTCTTGGTCGACTCGACAGGGAGGGGGCGGTGCCGGGGGATGGAAAAGCCCGTCTCGCCGATGGCGAGACGGGCTTTGTGTGGTAGCCCCGACCGGATTCGAACCGGCGCTACCGCCTTGAGAGGGCGGCGTCCTGGGCCGCTAGACGACGGGGCCAGAACTTTCCTGGTTCACCGCCGTTTCCGGCGGTGCGGCAGTAGTCTAGCGGCGACTTCCGCGCGCGGAATCAGCGGGGTGGGTGGCCCTCGACGCGTTGCCGGCAAGCCGGACCGGGGCGGCCCGCGAGCTGCTCGTCTGCGCGCGGACGGGTTAAACCGGCAGCCGCCGGCCGACCGGGTGAAGCGGCTGGCCGAAAAAAGCAGACGGCCCGTCCCGATGGGACGAGCCGTTACCTATCCGTAGCCCCGACCGGATTCGAACCGGCGCTACCGCCTTGAGAGGGCGGCGTCCTGGGCCGCTAGACGACGGGGCCAGAACACAAATGCGACACCACCTCAGCGGTGGTGCCGCCGAACTCTACCAGACCTCGCGACCGATTCCCTTGCGGAACATCGGTGCTGAACTCCACCAGAATCCAGCGGCCTCGGTTCTTACGAACCTCGGCAGCGCTGGGGTACCAGGACTCGAACCTAGACTAACTGAACCAGAATCAGTTGGGCTGCCAATTACCCCATACCCCATTGGCCCCTTGCGGCGCCGGGATCAAACTCTACCCTCCCGGCACCGGCAGGCCAAATCGACTTCCCCCAAACCGCACCTGACCTGCCGAAACTCCGGTCAGTTCGCGGCCAGCACCGGATTGGTCAGGTCGCCGATCCCCTCGATCCGGACGGTCACCGTATCCCCGTCCACGAGCGGGCTAACCCCCGCCGGGGTCCCGGTCAGCACGACGTCGCCCGGCAACAGGGTCATCACGTGCGAGATGTACGACACCAGGGCGGGCACGTCGAAGACCATGTCCCGGGTACGGCCCAGCTGTCGGACCTCCATCTCCTCCGGGTCGCGTCCCACCTCACACCGGATCTCCAGGTCGGCGACGTCGAGGCCGGTGGTGATCCAGGGCCCGATCGGGCAGAACGAGTCGAACCCCTTGGCCCGGGTCCACTGGCTGTCGGAGCGTTGCAGATCCCGGGCGGTGACGTCGTTGGCGCAGGCGTAGCCGAAGATGGCCCGCTGCGCCGCAGCCCGGTCGGCGCGACGTGCCCCGGGAGCGCCGATCACCACCGCCAGCTCCGCCTCGTGCTCGACCTGCTTGCTGAACTCGGGCAGCCGGATCGCGTCCCGGGGGCCGATGACGGAGGTGGAGGGCTTGAGAAACAGCAACGGCTCACTCGGCACCTCGCTGCCGTGTTCGGCGGCGTGCTCGGCGTAGTTGCGGCCGACGCAGACCACCTTGCTGGGCAGGATCGGCGAGAGCAGCCGGACATCGGACAGTGCCCAACGGACGCCACTGAACGTTATCTGGCCGAACGGGTGACCGGAGATCTCGGCAATGGTGAGCCCTTCCGGGCCCGCCTCCGGCTCCCCCTCGACGACTCCGAACGACATTCCCTTGGCATGAGCAAAACGAGCGATACGCACCAGGCCAATCTAGTGCGCTGCCCAGCAGCGGTGCCGGATCGCCGCCAACGTTGCTGGACCCACCGCACCGGCCGCCGGCCGGTCGGGTGCGGCAGCCTACCGCCGACGCTCGCCCCCGGTGCCGGATTCGCCGCTTCGTACCCGCCCGGCATCAGCGCCCACCTAGCGTCGGCTGCGGAGGTTCGTTCGTATGCCTGCATCGACACGACACCACAAGGCCCTCGCGGCGATCGTGCACTGCGTGGGGTTTCTCACCGCCGCCCTACCGGCGCTGCCGGCGCTCACCACGGACGCCGCGGCGGCCGGGCACCCGTACCCGGCAGCGGCGACGGCCGAGCCCACGATGCCCTCGGCGCCACCGGCCGTACCCACTCCGACGAGACTCGCCTCGCCGGCTCCCGCGCCGAAGGTCAGCGTGATGGTCGCGCCGGCGAGCACCGCCCAGCCGGGCTACCGCATCGAGGTCCGCAACGCCGGCAACGCCCCGGTGGACACCACGGTGCGCCAGGAGCTGCCCCAGGGAGTCTCGGCGACCGCGATCAGCGCCGGCGGTCGGGAGGTACGCCCCGGCGGGTCCACGGCGACGGAGGTGACCTGGCGGCTGAAGTTGCCGCCGCGGAGCACCACCAAACTGGACACCACGCTCACCAGCGGGGCGGCGCAGCAGCCGGTGACCGCCCCGGCGTGTGCCTTCGCCGTCGACGGTCGCCAGCCGTACGACTGCGCGACCGCCACCTGGACGGCCCCGAACGCTACCGCGGCACCGACCGAGCAGACCTCGGGGTGGCGCGATCAGGCACCCGCGCTGCTGGCTGGTGCGGCGGTGCTGCTGGTACTGAGCGGGCTGGCGTTCGCCACCTGGCGGCATCGGCGGCCCCCGGTCGCGGCTGCTCTCGCATCGGACGGGCCGGGCCGGGTATACCCCCGGCCGGCCGCGCCTCGGCCGACTGCGCGCCGACGCACCCCGCCGGTCTGGCTGATCGTGCCGGTGGCCGCGACGGTGCTGATGGCCACGATCGGCATGGTCGCGTGGACCGCCACCCGACGGGTTGCCGCGATCGACACCGACAGCCAGCCGACCAACGGAGCATGGAAGGGCACCGGGGTCAGCGGCGGGCTGGGTGTGCCGCTGCGGGAGGACGCGTTCGAATTCACCGTGTACCGGATGACCTGCGATCCCGGCCAGGGCGCCCGGCAGTGCCAGGCCACCGTCGGGGTCCGGAACATGACCCTGGAACACCACAGCTGGCACGGCAAGCTGCAACGGGCGTACCTGGCGGACGGCAACTGGGTCACCACCGACGAGCAGGCCACCCGGCGGGCCAACCAGGGGCGGGACGTCTTCGCCGAGCCGATGGCCGCCGGCAGCCGGCTGGTGCTGCCGCTGGTCTTCACCGTCGACCGCGGCGAGGCACCGCAGCGACTGGAACTGCGTAGCGGGGTCTTCTCCGCCGGGGTGCGGGTGGACGTGCCCTGACCAGCGGGCAGGCGGCGGTCGTACCCTTGGACGGTGACCGTCGCCCCCGCCCCCACCGGGTCCGACACGACCCGGAAACCGGCGACCTGCCTGCCGGCTGCCGCCTGGATGCCGCGCGCACGGGCGCACGAGGAGCGTGCCGATTCGCTGACCGCCGCACACCGCAGGCGCAGGGCGGCGAAGGAACGCCACGCGATCGACGACTTCCTCTACGAGTACTACGGCACCAGGCCGTCGGTGCTACGGCGCTGGCACCCCGGGGTGGGGGTCCGGCTGGAGCCCGGACCGGACGGCCCGGCACCGAACGGGCAATGGCGTTGGTACGCCACCGACTCCGACGGTCTGGTCGGCCTCGACGCGGCGGCGTTCCTCGCCGACCGGGCCGAATCAGTACGTTTCATCGAGCGACTGCTGTCCTCGATCGCCGCTCGCCCGGCGTTCACCGGCTGCTTCGGGTTGCACGAGTGGGCGATGGTCTACCGCCAACGCGAGCACCGGCACCCGCTGCCTCTGCGACTCGGCCAGGCGGGCACCGACGCGGTGGTCGAGGACCATCAGATCCGCTGTTCGCACTTTGACGCGTTCCGGTTCTTCACCCCCGACGCCGTCGACCTCAACCGGCTGCGCCCCACCCGGGCGAGTCAGGTCGACCTCGACCAGCCGGGCTGCCTGCACGCCGCGATGGACTGCCACAAGTGGGCGGCCAAGCTCGGCCCTGCGGTCCCCGGTGAGCTGGCCCTGGACTGCTTCGAGTTGGCGAGGGACATCCGGCTGCTCGACATGCAGGCCTCCCCGTACGACCTCTCGGCCTATGGGCAGCCGGCGGTGGCCATCGAGACGCCGGAGGGCAAGGCCGAGTACGTGACTCGGCAACGCGAGTTCGCGCAGCGGTCCGGGCAGCTCCGGGCTCGGCTGATCGAGGTCTGCGCGACGCTGCTCGACGGGGTGTAGTCACCAGCGACGGCAAGCGCATGACCACCCCGCAGCCCGGGGATCGGCAAGACCGGGCCGGGATCCGGGGCCACCCGTATCGGAGCGGCCCCGGACCGGCGGTCACGACCGGGAGCAGTGTGCTGTCGGAGCGGTGTTGGTGGTGCCGACGGAGGCCAGGAAGCCGAAGGTGGTCTCCGTACCGGGCGACAACGCACCGTTCCAGCCGGCATTTCGGGCGGTGACGACCGAGCCGCTCTGGGTCACCTCGGCGCTCCATGCCTGGTTGACCCGCTGACCGTCGGCGAAGTCGAGCCGGACCACCCAACCGGCGAGAGCAGTGGCACCGTTGTTGCGTACCGTCACCTCCGCCTGGAATCCGCCTTGCCATTGGCCGACAAGGCGGTAGCTGGCGACGCAGCCTCCCGGCGCCGGTGTCGGGGTCGCGGTGGCCGTCGGGGTGGGCGTAGCCGTCGGGGTGGGCGTAACGGTGGGCGTCGGCGTGGGCGTCGGGATTCCGGTCAGGGCCGCCACCAGGGCCGGGTACCACCGGTCGGACATCTTCTGGTCGCCGGCGGCGTTGGGGTGCACCCCGTCGTAGGTGTCGGTGGCGGTGTTGAAGCCGGTCCACTGGTCCACCACGACGATCGGCGACTGCGTGGTGGTCTTGCCCGCCGCCCAGCCGTCGATGGCGTTGTTGAGGGCGACAGCGCGCTGACCGCACTCCGGGCAACTGCTCGGCGCCATTGGGATGATCTTCGCGACCAGGATGCGCATGGCGGGGTTGCTGGCCCGCATCTGATCCACCAGCCTGCCGTACGCGGCGAGGATCGTGGCGGGGGCGATGTTGCTCCACACGTCGTTGGTGCCGAAGTGCATGAGCACGATGTCCGGCCGGGTCGCCGAGAGCCAGCCCGGGAGCAGATTCTGGTTGGCCACGTTGGTGACCAGGTAACCGCCATGGCCCTCGTTGTCACCGTCGTACGGCTGGCCGCAGCCCTGTGGGCCGAGCGTGCCGACGAAGTCGATGGCGGAGTGGCCGGCGGTCTGGAGGCGGTTCCAGAGCAGCGACCGCCAGCAGCCCGGTGAACCGGTGATGGAGTCACCGAGCGGCATGATCCGTACCGGATCGGCCAGCGCTGCCGACGCGGCGGCCAGCACCGGTCGGTCCGGCGCTGCGGGGTCAGTGGGGTCGGCGAGCGGGGCCAGCGGCGCGGACCAGGCGGTAATGGCGAGGATGACGGCCGCGAACCCGGCGGCAGCGTTGCGTAGAGACCTACGGAGCATGGTGGAGGGACTCCTGTCACGTGTCGAAGTACGGTGTGACGGCCCTGGCGCTCCCGCGGGCATTCAATCAACAAAGATGAAAATCATCAATGTTTGCGCTCTCATGACCGGCTCGGCTAGTCGCCGTCCACCCGGCGATCGCGCTTACGCTGGGAACGGCGCTTCTTGTCGGCCAGCCGCCGCTCCTTGGCGGCCCGCGACGGTCTGGTCGGCCGACGCGGCGGCGGCGGTGGGGCGACCGCCTCGCGCAGCAGGGCGACCAACCGCTCCCGCGCCGCTTCCCGGTTGGCCAACTGGGCCCGGTGCTCACTGGCGGCGATGGTCAACACGCCGTCGACCAGCCGTCCGGCGAGCCGGTCCAGCGCGCGTGCCCGCAGCGACTCCGGCAGGCTGGGCGAGCCGGCCAGGTCGAAGCTCAGCTCCACCCTGGAGTCGGCGGTGTTGACGCCCTGCCCGCCCGGCCCGGATGACCGGGAGAAGCGCTCCCGCAGTTCGGCAGCGGGCACGACCCACCGAGCGGTCACCCGCAGTCCGTCGTCCACGCCCTGAGGCTAGCGCCCCGGACGCTCATCAGGAGTGCTGCTCGGATTCGGCGGCGAGGGCGCCGAACCGTCTTCCCCACCGGCGGCGGCATAGGCCACCGCCCCGATCAGCAACAACAGGATCACCCCGATCTTCGTGGTGACCACTTTGATCAACAACCAGGCGGCACGACGAGCGCCCGGCACGGTCTTCTTGGCGGTCTGGTAGTCGTTCCACCCCCGCCGGGCGCGGGCGTACGACGACCCCACGCCACTTCCGATGATGAGGCCCACCAGCAGGAGGGCCGCGATGAGAGGACGCTCCACCCACGCCAGTATCCATACTCAGCGTAATATTTCCATTCTCCGATCATCGATCGCCGGAATCCGACAGTTCGCCCGATCTCCCCGTAATCGGACAGTCACTCTGGGTAGTTTCAGCCGCCCTTGCCGATGATCGTGTCGGCGGTCTGCTGCACCTGCTCGATGGGGATGGCGAAGCCGATGCCGATCGAACCGTTGCCGTCGATGGTGGCGATGGCGGTGTTCACCCCGACCACCTCGCCCCGGGCGTTGACCAGCGGGCCACCGGAGTTTCCCGGGTTGATCGAGGCGTCGGTCTGCACCGCCCGGTGCCGGTTGTCCCCGAGGCGCACCTGACGGTCGAGCGCGCTGACGATGCCGGCGGTGACCGTGCCGGGCAGCCCAAGCGGCGACCCGACGGCCAGCACCGGCTCACCGACGCGGGTCGAGCCCGGCTTGGCCAGCGGCAGCGACGTCAGCCCGGCAGACGCCGGCACCTTCAGCACCGCGAGATCGCTGCCCGGCTCCCGGCCGACCACCTGCGCGCTGAACCGGCGGCCGTCCGGCAGCTCCACCGTCACCGGGCCACCGCGCCCCTTGGCCAGGATGTGGTCGTTGGTGATGATGTGCTGCTCGGCGTCGACGGCGAAGCCGGACCCGGTGGCCCCACCCACCAGCACCGACACCACCCCGGGCACGGTCTTCTCGGCGGCGGTGACCAGTTCGGCCGGCACCGGCGCGGCCGACGCCGCTGCCGGTCCGGGAGCACCCCGGCTGGCCACCCAACCCCCGGCCACCGCCCCCGAGCCTGTCGACAGCGCCAGCACCGCCAGCCCGGTCATCAGTCGGCGACGCCAGCCCCACGCCGCCCCGTCGCGCGCCCCGGTGCCTCCCCCCGTCCCGTCCCGACCGTTCGGGTCAAGCTCCGGCGAGACGAACCAGGGCCCACGGGGCTCACCCAGTCCGGTCTGCACTGCCATACGTACGCTCCTCACGTGTGCGGCCGCTGCTGCGGAGGTCGTGCCGGGGCGATACCGGCCGGCGGTACGCGGTCAGGGCAGGCGGGAGAACCAGCGCATCGAGCCGTACGCCGCGCCCATCGCGAACACCAACCCGAGCCCGATGAACCGGGCCGAGATGTCCTGCCGTTCCTTGCGCCAGCCCACCGAACTGCCGATGTCGTCGTAGACGGCACGCAACTCGTCGCTCGTGCCGGCCTGGTGGAAGGCGCCCCCGGTCTGCTCGGCCACGGCCTGCAACGTCTCCCCGTCCACCGGCACCTGGATCGGCCGTCCGCCCCGGTCCACGAACCCACTCGGCGTACCGAACGAGATCGTGTGCACCGGCACCTCGAAGGCGACCGCCTCGGCGGCGGCCTCCATCGGATCCATGCCCGAGGTGTTCGCGCCGTCGGAGAGCACGATGATCCGGGCCGGCGGCGGTTGCGTGGTGGCCTGCTCGTCCAATGCCTTGACCGCGCCCAGTGAGGTGCTGATCGCCTCGCCGATCGCCGTGCCCTGCACCCCGGTTATCCCCTCCGCGAGACGTTTGATCCCGTCGTGCAGCGCCTCCCGGTCGGTGCTCGGCGGTACCAGCACGGCGGCGCTGCCGGCGAAGGCCACCAACCCGACGTTGAACTCCCTGGGCAGGCCGTCGACGAACCCCCGGGCGGCGCTCTTGGCCGCGCTGAGCCGATCCGGGTCGACGTCGGTGGCGAGCATCGAGGTGGAGACGTCCACGGCGACCATCACGGTGGCGCGTTCCCGGGGCACCCGGACCTCGGCCGTCGGCCGGGCGAAGCCGACCACGAGCAACGCCAGCATGGCCAGGAAGAGACCGGCCGGCAAGTGCCGGCGCCAGGTCGGGCGCTGGGGTGCCACCCGGTCGAGCAGCCGCAGGTTGGTGAAGCGGACGGCGTACCGGCTGCGGCGACGCTGCGCCACCAGGTAGGCCACGGCCAGCGCGGCCACCCCGAGCAGCAGCCAGAGCCGGACGGGCGACTGCCAGATCATGCGGCACCTCCCCGTCTCGGTGCGGCCGGGGCCAGGGCCAGTCGGCGCTGGGCGTGCACGTGCCGCACGATGTCGGTCGCCCAGTCCCGGTCGGTACGCAACGCGAGATGGGCTGCGCCGGCCCGACGCAGCGCCTGCCGGAGCTGGTCACGCTGGGCGGCGGCGGCGGTCGCGTACCGCTCGCGCAGGCCGGGGTCGCCGGTCCAGACCTCGCGGCGTGCACCGGTCTCGGGATCGGCGAGTGTGATCAGTCCGACGTCCGGCAGTTCCAGTTCGCGCGGATCGACGATCTCCACCGCGAGCACCTGGTGCCGCACGGCCAACCGGCGCAGCGGGCGCTCCCAGGCGGCCGGTGACCGTGGGTCGTCGGGCAGGCCGTCGAGGAAGTCCGAGATCACCACCACCAGACCTCGCCGGTGGGCCGTCCGCTGCACCGCCCCCAACCCGGCGGACAGGTCGGTCTCGTCGGTGCTCGGGCGGGCGTCCGGGTGGTGACCGGTCTGCCGGGGGGCGGCCAGCAACCCGCGCAGCAGCCCGATCAGATGGCTGCGTCCGCCCCGGGCCGGCACCCGATGCAGCCCGTACGGCGTGAGCACCTGCGCGCCGAGGCGGTTGCCCGACCCGGCGGTGAGGAAGCCGATGGTGGCCACCGCCGCCACGGCCAGTTCCCGCTTGTCCAGTTCGGCGGTGCCGTACTCCATGCTGGGGCTGGCGTCGACCAGCAGCCAGGTGGTCAGCTCCCGATCGGCGTCCACCTCCCGTACGTGCGGGACGGCGGTACGGGCGGTCACCGACCAGTCCATCCGGCGTACCTCGTCCTCGCCGGGCCGGTACTCGCGGCTGCCGGCGGGTTCGCTGCCCGGCCCGGGCAGCAGCCCATGACGCTCGCCGTGCAGCAGTCCGTCGAGGCGCCGGGTGACGGTGAGTTCGAGCCGGCGCAGCCGCTGGTTCGGGGTGAGGTCGGTGAGCGTCGGGTCCGCCGGTCCGGGCACCGGGACGCGACCCCGTCTCATCACGCGGCCGCCAGATCGGCGGCGTACTCCGGCTGGTTGCTGGCCACCCTGGGCAGCGGCACCACCTCGACCAGTCGGCGTACCACCGACTCCGCGCTCACCCCGTCGGCGACCGCGTCGAAGGAGAGCACCAGCCGGTGGGCCAGCACGTCCACGGCCAACTGCCGGACGTCGTCGGGCAGCACGTACTCCCGGCCGCGAAGCAGGGCCTGGGCCCGCGCGGCGGCGACCAGGCCGAGCGTGGCGCGCGGACTGGCACCGTACGCGAGCAGTGGGGCGATCTCCGGCAGGCCGTACCGGGCCGGTTCGCGGGTGGCCAGGATGAGTCGGACCACGTACTCGGCGATGGCGTGATGGACGAAGACCTGGCGGGCGCGGAGCTGGAGTTCGCGCAACCGGTCCGGCCGCAGTACCTGGTGTGCCCGGGGGCGGTCGGCGCTCATCCGGTAGAGAATGGCCAGCTCGTCGGCGCCGTCGGGATAGTCGACGACGATCTTCATGAGGAAGCGGTCCCGCTGCGCCTCGGGCAGCTGGTAGACCCCCTCCGACTCGATCGGGTTCTGGGTGGCCAGCACGAGGAAGGGCTCCGGCACCCGGTAGCTACGCCCGCCGATCGAGACCTGACGCTCGGCCATCGCCTCCAGCAGCGCCGACTGCACCTTTGCCGGAGCCCGGTTGATCTCGTCGGCCAACACCAGGTTGGCCATGATCGGACCGAGTTCGACGTCGAAGCTCTCTTTCGAGGCCCGGTAGATGCGGGTGCCGACGATGTCCGAGGGCACCAGGTCGGGGGTGAACTGGATCCGGGAGAAGGTGCCGCCGACGACGGTCGCAAGGGTCTGCGCGGCCAGTGTCTTGGCCACCCCGGGAACGCCTTCCAGCAGGCAGTGCCCGTCCGCGAGCAGGGCGATGAGCAGGCGTTCGACGAGCTGGTCCTGCCCGACGATCACCCGTCTGACCTCGTTGAGCGTCTGGTCCAGCTCCGCTGCGGTCGCGTCCGGATCGGCCGGGCTGGGCAGGCTGGCCATGGTGTCCGAGATGTCCGTCACGGTGCTTGCTTCCCGAGGCGGCCGTCGGACAAACGTCGGAATTTCCGGCTGTCGGGCACCCAGACCGCATGGTGGGCACCGTTACGTCCTGGACCATGCCGGACCACCCAGAGTCGGCTCGGGCGGCACCGTCGGTAGGTAACCGGGCGCGGCGTGGGCCGGTCGCATCGCACAGATGAGCCTGGCGAACAATTGTGAAAAGTGAAGCGGTGGTCATTCACGAGATGCGGTCGACCAGCGCCTTCCGCGCTTTCGGGGCGCTGCGCACACCGGCGGACCAGTAGCCTCCAGGCCGTGAAGATCACCGCAGGGCGTCCACGGGTAGGCACCGCGATCTGCTGGCTCGCCGTCGCACCGGGCGCCGGCTGGGCGCTCGCCCGCCTGGGGGGCCTGGACCGCGGACCCCTGGTGCAGTTGTTGGCGTTCACGCCGTACGCGGTGCTCGGAAGCCTGGTGCCGCTGCTGCTCGCGCTCGCCCTACGGCGCCGCTGGCCGGCCGTGGTCGCGGCGGTGACCACCGCGACGCTGATCGCGGTGGTGGCGCCCCGGACGCTGCCCTCGGCGCAACCGGCGGCCACCGGGCCGACGGTACGACTGCTCACCGCCAACCTGCTGGCCGGCGCCGCCGACCCGGCCACGGTGGTCGAGTCGGTCCGCACCGAGCGGGTCGACGTACTGGTCGTGCAGGAGTTCACCCCGTCGGTCGAGGCCGAACTGGACCGACTCGGCCTCGACCGGCTGCTGCCGTACCGGCAACTCAACCCGGTGATCGGCACGCCCGGCTCGGGACTGTACTCCCGGCATCCGATCAGCGCCGGCGGCATCCGGACGCTGCGCGGTGGCTGGGGCTTCACTCAGGCGTACGCCACGGTGGCCGTGCCGGGTGCACCCGAGGTACGCGTCGAGTCGGCGCACCCGTCGGCGCCGTACGCGCTGGACCAGACGGGTTACTGGCGCGACGACCTGACCGCCCAACCACCGGCCACTCCCCACGGGCCACTGAGCATCCTCGCCGGCGACTTCAACGCCACCCTCGATCACGGGCCACTTCGTGCCCTGCTGCGCACCGGGTACGTCGACGCCGCCGCAGCGGTCGGCGCCGGGCTCACCGGGACCTGGGGGCCGTACGACGGCAGCCTGATCCCGCCCGTCACGATCGACCATGTGCTGGTCGATCGACGCATCGCGGTACGCGACCTGGACGTGCGTGCGCTGCCCGGCAGTGACCACCGCATGCTCCTGGCCGAACTGCGCCTGCCCGCATCTCCCCGCGCCGACGGTGGACGTTAACAAGGGGCCCCTGCTCTACCGCAGGCGTTGACAGGGGCCCTTCCTTACGTCCTTACATCCTTACTTCCGGTCCAGGCCGTAGGTGAGGGCGTCGACCAGGGCGTGCCAGCTCGCCTCGACCACGTTGGGGTGCACACCGACCGTGGTCCAGCCGTCGCCACGACCATCCGCAGTCTCGACCAGCACCCGGGTCACCGCGCCGGTGCCGTGGCTGCCCTCCAGGATGCGCACCTTGTAGTCGGCCAGCTCGAAGTTCCGCAGCTCCGGGTAGTGTCCACCGAGGCCGACCCGCAGCGCCTCGTCGAGGGCGTTGACCGGGCCGTTGCCCTCCGCCGTGGCGATCACCCGCTCGCCGCGTACCCGGATCTTCACCGTCGCCTCGGAGACCACCGCGCCGTCCTCGCGGTGCTCGACCAGCACCCGGTACGACTCCAACGCGAACGGCCGCACCGGCGCGGCGTCCGGCAGTTCGGAGCGGACCAGCAGCTCGAACGAGGCGTCCGCGGCCTCGAACGACCAGCCGCCGGCCTCCAGTTCCTTGACCCGGTTGGTGACCCGGGACAGGGTCTCCGGATGGCCGGCCAGATCCAGCCCGAGCTCGCGGCTCTTGAGCTCGATGCTGGCCCGGCCGGCCATCTCGGTGACCAGGATCCGCATGTCGTTGCCGACCACCTCGGGTTCGATGTGGTTGTAGAGCAGCGGATCCACCTTGATCGCACTCGCGTGCAGTCCCGCCTTGTGGGCGAAGGCCGCGGCCCCGGCGTAAGCCTGGTGGGTGTCGGGGGCGATGTTCGCGATCTCGGCGATGGCGTGGGAGACCCGCACCATCTGTTCCAGGCAGCCCTCCGGTAGGACCGGCAGCCCGAGCTTGAGTTGGAGGTTCGCGACGACCGCGAAGAGGTCGGCGTTGCCCGGCCGCTCGCCGTACCCGTTGGCGGTGCCCTGCACGTGGCGGACCCCGGCCTCCACGGCGGCGATGGTGTTGGCGACCGCGCAGGCGGTGTCGTTCTGGGCGTGCATGCCGAGCACCTCGGGTGCGACGCCGATGCGGTCGGTCAGGTCGGTGATGGCTGCGGTCACCTGCGACGGCAGCATGCCGCCGTTGGTGTCGCAGAGCACGAACCGCTCGGCGCCCGCGGCGAGGGCGGTCTCCACCACCGACGCCGTGTACGCCGGGTCGTGGCGGTAGCCGTCGTAGAAGTGTTCGCCGTCGACGAAGACGCGGCGCCCCTCCGCGACCAGATGGGTGACCGTGTCGTGGATCATCGCCAGGTTCTCCTTGGCGGTGGTACGCAGCGCCCGCTCCACATGGCGCAGGTCGGCCTTGGCGACCAGGGCGATCGCCGGGGTCTGCGCGTCCAGCAGGCCACGCACCTGCGGGTCGTCGGCGGCGACCGCACCGGCCCGGCGGGTTGCGCCGAAGGCGACCAGCACCGCGTGCCGCAGGTCCAGTTCGGTACGCGCCCGGCGGAAGAACTCGGTGTCCTTGGGCACCGCACCCGGCCACCCGCCCTCGATGAAGCCGACGCCGAACTCGTCGAGCAGCCGGGCCACCGCGAGCTTGTCGACCACCGAGTAACTGACCCCCTCGCGCTGGGCACCGTCGCGCAGGGTCGTGTCGTAGACCTGGAACGTCATGGGGATCCCTTCATCGGGCATCGGCAGGCGCAACAAAAAGACCCCCCGCGGCTGCGGGAGGTCTGCGCGCTCGGCGGAGGGGAGGCCGGCGCGCTAGTTGTCAATAATCCGGGCAGTGCTGGTCACGCTCTGCACTCTGCCACTCGACAGCCGCTTTTGGGAGGCCAAATCCATATATCGGGACGACGGCACGGGTCTTCGTACATCCGGGGTGTAGGGCGGGTCGCACGGGGTAGGAGTTTTCGGGACAAGGAAACACGTACCTCCGAGACGGCTCACTCAGCCGAGGCAGGAGAGATCCCATGGACAGGCTCGACCAGAACACCACGCACGCCACGCCGGACCCGGCGCTGCGCGCCGTCGACCAGGACGTGGTCGTCAGCGGCGGCTCGCCCAGCGCCTTCGACCCGTGGAGCTACCGGGACGAGGCCGGGGTCGCCGGCACCAACCTGATCGGCTACAAGGTCGAGGCCACTGACGGCTCGATCGGCAAGATCGACAGTGACAGCAGCGAGGTCAACGCCAGTTACCTGGTGGTCGACACCGGCCCGTGGATCTTCGGCAAGAAGGTCATGATCCCGGCCGGGACGGTCAACCACGTCGACCACGACGAGGAGAAGGTCTACGTCGACCGCAGCAAGGACCAGATCAAGGCGGCACCGGAGTACGACGACGCGGTCAACGACCCGACGTACCGGGACAAGCTCGGTGGCTACTACAACGACACCTACTCCGCTACCCCGCCGGGCGGGCTCCGGTAAAGGCACTTTGACACACTGACTCGGTGTCACGGCCGGTGGGAATGACTCCCACCGGCCGTTACCGTGTCCGAATGGACGCGATCGAGGACAGGCGCAGGATTCCCTTCACCGCAATGTTCAACTTCCGGGATGTCGGCGGCTATCGCGGCCTGGACGGGCGCACCGTGCGCTCCGGCCGGCTGTACCGCTCCGACTCGCTGCACCGAATGGACGGCGCAGACCAGGACGCGTTCAGCGCCCTCGGCGTACGCACGGTCGTCGACCTGCGCCGCCCGCAGGAGGTCCAGCGCGACGGCCGGGTCCCCGAACTCGACGGGCTCGTCTACCGTCACATCCACCCCGAGCACGCGGACTGGACGCGGCAGCCGTACCAGCCGGACAGCGATCTCGCCCGCTACCTCGCCGACCGGTACGCCGACCTGGCCCGTACCGGGACCGCCGGGCTGGCCCAGGCGATCGGCCTGATCGCCGACAGCGCCAACGCGCCGGTGGTGGTGCACTGCGTCGCGGGCAAGGACCGTACCGGCATCGTCTGCGGCCTCACCCTCGCGGCACTCGGTGTCGAGGATGCCGAGATCGCCGCGGACTACGCGCTGAGCAACGAGGCGTCGCAGCGATTCGCCGCCTGGCTCGCCACCGCTTACCCCCACATGCCTGAGCTGCCCGCCCCGTTCTTGTCCTCACCGGCGGAGACGATGCTGCTGTTCTTGGCGGAGATCCGCGAGGGCCACGGCTCGATCGACGGCTACCTGCGGCACACCGGCGTCACCGACGACCAACTCGCCGCCCTGCGCACCCACCTGCTCGTCTGAGGCGACGGCCGACGCGGTGGTCGGCGCGGTCGGCCAGGTGGTCGGCGTATGCGGCTCCGCCGAGACGTCGACCACCTGGCCCAGCCGACACGCGATGGTAAAAGGGGGCCCCTGTACTACCTCAGGCGTTAACAAGGGGCCCTTCCTCACGCTTCAGAAGACCCGGTGGACCCAGTTGTGGGGGTCGGCGGCGTTGCCGCGCTGGAGGTCGACCAGTTGCTGGCGCAGTGCCATGGTGACCTTGCCGGGCTCCCCGCCGCCCATGGTGAACTCCCCCTCGGGAGACCGGACCCGGCCGATGGGGGTGATCACCGCGGCGGTGCCGCAGGCGAAGACCTCGCGCAGCCGGCCGCTGGCGGCATCCGCCTGCCACTCGGCGAAGCTCACCGGCCGCTCCTCGACCGGGTGACCGGCCGCCGAGGCCAGGGTGAGCACCGACTCCCGGGTGATGCCGGGCAGGATCGTGCCGCTCAGCGGTGGGGTCGCCACCGAGCCGTCGTCGTAGACGAAGAAGACGTTCATGCCGCCCAGTTCGTCGACGTACCGGCGTTCCACGGCGTCGAGGAAGACCACCTGCTCGCAGCCGTGCTCGGCGGCCTCGGCCTGAGCGGCCAGCGAGGCGGCGTAGTTGCCGCCGCATTTCGCCGCGCCGGTGCCCCCGGGTGCGGCCCGGGTGTAGTCGGGCGACACCCAGACCGTCACCGGCCTGACCCCGCCCGAGAAGTACGCGCCCACCGGGGAGGCGATCACCGAATAGAGGTATTCGTTGGCCGGTCGGACGCCGAGGAAGACCTCGCTGGCGAACATGAACGGCCGGAGGTAGAGGCTGCCGTCCTCACCTTCCGGAATCCATTCACGGTCAATCTCGATCAGCCGGTGCAGCGAGTCGACGAAGGTCTGCTCGGGTAGCGCCGGCATGGCCATCCGCGCCGCCGAGGTGTTGAACCGGGCCGCGTTGGCGTACGGCCGGAACATCGTCACCCCGCCGTCGGCCGTGCGGTACGCCTTCATCCCCTCGAAGATCTCCTGCGCGTAGTGCAGGACGGCGCTGGCGGGATCCATCGGGATCGGCCCACGGGTCTCCACCCGGGCGTCGTACCAGCCCTTGCCCTCGGCGTAGCGGATGGTGACCATGTGGTCGGTGAAAACCCGACCGAACCCGGGGTTGGCCAGCAGGGCGGCCCGGTCGGCGGCGGATACCGGCGCGGGATTCGGACGGATCTCGAAGTCGAGCTTGTCACCACCGCTCATCGCGCTGACCTCCCTGGGGATGACGGCATGCGCCGACCGCACACCGGAAACATTTGTGCCAAAAACTTACCCCGAACGGTCGTTCAGCGGGTAGGCGCACCCGTCGGTAGCACCGGCGTGTTCCGACTCCAGCCCGACCGTCGGCCCGGTCGCGATCCTGCCACCGTCGGGGTGGCGACGCCGCGTCAGGCTCCGGCGGCTACCTGGGCGGCGATCCGGTCGCCCACCTCGGCGGTGCGTACCGCCTCGCCCGGCGTACGGGCGGCCAGTTCCGCGCCGACCGCGGCGGTGATCCGGGCCGCGGCGTCGGCGTGCCCGAGCTGGTCGAGCAGGAGTGCGCCGGAGAGTACGGCGGCGACCGGGTCGGCCAGCCCACGCCCGGCGATGTCGGGCGCGGAGCCGTGCACCGGCTCGAACATCGACGGGTACGTCCCGTCGGGGTTGATGCTGCCGCTGGCCGCCAGGCCGATTCCGCCGGTGACCGCTGCGGCGATGTCGGTGAGGATGTCACCGAAGAGGTTGTCGGTGACCACCACGTCGTAGCGCTGGGGCTGGGTCACCAGGAACATCGCGGCGGCGTCGACGTGCTGGTACTCGGTGGTGACGTCCGGGTGCTCGGCGGCGACCGCCTCGAAGGCGCGGGCCCACAGCGAGCCGGCGTGGGTGAGCACGTTGGTCTTGTGCACCAGGGTCACCTTGCGCCGTTCACGGCGACGGGCGCGGGCGAAGGCGTCACGGATCACCCGCTCCACGCCGTGCCGGGTGTTCAGGCTCTCCTCGGTGGCCACCTCGGCCGGGGTGTCGCGGTGCAGCGTGCCACCGGCGCCGGCGTACAGCCCCTCGGTGCCCTCGCGGACGACCACCAGATCGACCTCGCCCGGCTTGACGGTCGCCAGCGGGCTGGTCACGCCGGGCCAGAGCCGCGACGGGCGGAGGTTGACGTACTGGTCGAACGAGAAGCGCAGCTTGAGCAGCAGGCCCCGCTCCAGCACACCGGGCGGGACGGTGGGGTCGCCGACCGCGCCGAGCAGAATGGCGTCGTGCCCGGCCAACTCGGTCAACACCGAGTCGGGCAGCACCTCGCCGGTGCGGTGGTAGCGTGCCGCACCGAGGTCGTACTCGGTTGCCTCGACTCCGGGCAGCGCCGCGTCGATGACCTTGCGGGCCTCCGCGACCACCTCGGGTCCGATCCCGTCTCCGGCCACCACCGCGATCCGTGCCACGTCCGTCAGCTCCTTCGCTCGTATCCGGCTAGACGGTACGCCGCCGTCCCGCCCCCCGGTACGGGTGTTCCACTTTTCGGGAATCGGATACGCACAGCAGCTTTTCAGCGTCCGCTCATGCTGCCGTCATCTGCACTCCCTAACGTGAGCGTCGACGGGCCGACCAGGCCCGGACGATCCCCACGAGGGCGTGGCTGATCGTCGAGGAAGGGCGGACGCGATGTGGACCGACGAGCAGCCACGTACCCGCTGGGTCGACCCGGCGACCTTCCGTTTCCGGCGGCCCGACCTGCGCCTGGGCATCCGCGAACCGCGCCCGGACCGCACTGTCCAGGTCGCCGACGACCGGCTCACCGCGCGCCACACGGTACGCACCTCGACCGCCGAGTACACCCTGCTGCTCAACGCGTCGGCCTGGCTCGGTCGACGCGGCATCGGCGAGGCGCTACGTGACGCGGTGGCCGAACTGCGGGCGATCGACCTCACCTACGGCCCGAACCGGCCGGAGAGCCTGGTGTCCCGACTGCGCCGGGGCGAGATCAGCCCGGAGTCCTACCCACCGCTGGCGGATCTGGTGGACCGGTGCAGCGCGATGCGGGCCGCCACCGACGGCTGGTTCGACGCCTGGGCGGTGCCCGGCGGATTCGATCCCGGTGGCCTGCTCGGCGGGTGGGCGGTCGAGCGGGCGGCGGCCCGGCTGCGCGCCGCCGGCATCCAGGACTACGCCGTGCTCACCGGCGCCGATCTGGTGGTACGCGGTCACGCCGGGCACGGCGGCCCATGGCGGGTCGCCGTGCACCATCCGACCGATCGCCGCCGACCGCCACTGGTGCTGGAGATGACGGCGGGCGCGATCGGCACCTCCGGGGTCACCGGCCGGCGGGGCCACGTGGTGGACCCGCACACCGGCGAACCGGCCGACCAGATGGTCGCCGCCACCGTGGTGGGACCGGATCTCGCGGTCGCCGACGCCTACGCCACCGCCTTGTACGCCGCAGGCCCGACCGGGCTGAGCTGGTTCCGCTCCGGTTCGGACTATCGCGCCCTCATCGCCACCGACCGCGGAACGAGACCGTCCACATGATTCGACCCCTGCTCGCCTTGGCATGAGCGGGGTAGCCGGCCAACAGCACAGGCGGAGTCCATCGTGGATGGACAACGATCGGCCTCCACGGCCGCGGCAACGACCGCGGAGGCCGGTCGACGACGAATGCGCGTGACACGCGCAATCGAGGGGTGCGGGCCGGTCGGTCGGACGTCGACCTCGCCACCCGAAGACGGGCCAGCGTCACAGGCTCGGCCAGAAACCGCAACGGTACGCTAGCGAATCGACGCGTTTCACGGCAAGGGTTCCACAGGGGAGCATCTGTCCCAGTCCGGTCGACCCATCGGAAGCCCTGTGGTAGGGCCGTTTTCGACAAGGTGAATCGTGGATGGCACGCTGTCGGCCGTGAGTTTCGATCTGAGCGTGTGGGCCCTGGCCGACGGGGCGACGCCTGAGGATGTGCGAGCGGCGGTGCAGCGGTGCCGGGAGGGCCAGCACGGCAAGCGCCACCCGGATCCACGGGTGGTGGCCTTCTACCGGGCGATCACCGCCAGCTACCCGGACCGACCGGCGGTGACGGGTAGCCCCTGGGCAGTGGCACCCCTGCACGCGGCAGCCGACCATGTCGAGCTGAACCTCGATCCCGGCTGCCCGGACCAGGTGCTGCTCGACATCGAACGGCTGGCCGGGGAACACCGGCTGATGCTCTTCGACGCCCAGGACGGCTCGGTCTACCCGCCGCCGGCAGTCCGGTTGCCCGGCTGATCCGGGACTCGCACAACTGAGACGGATACGACCAGGGGCCCGGCCGAAGGCCGGGCCCCTGGTGCCGGGTACCTGGACTGCTACTCGTCGCGCAGGTCCGCCGCGCTGGCCGAGGCCGCGCCGATCGAGTCGGCCGCCGAGGTGAGCAGGTCGGCGCCGAGCGCCTGGTCGACGGTGAGGGTCATCAGCGTCTCGCCGCCGGCCTCCCGGCGGGCCACCTGCATCGCCGCGATGTTGATGCCGGCCTCGCCGAGCAGCGTGCCGACCGTGCCCACCACGCCCGGACGGTCGGCGTAGCGGAGGAAGAGCAGGATGCCCTCCGCCCCGATCTCCACGTCGAAGCCGTCCACCTCGGTCAGCTTGATGATGTCCCGGGTGCCGGCCTGGGTCACCGTGCCGGAGACGCTGACCGTACGACCGTCGGGCAGGGCGCCGCGCACGGTGACCAGCACCGGGTGCTCCACGGTCTCGGCCTGGGTGGTCAGCGACACCTCCACCCCGCGCTGGGCGGCCAGGTGCGGCGCGTTGACGTAGGTCACCTGCTCCTCCACCACCGAGCTGAACAGGCCCTTGGTGGCGGCGAGCTTGAGCACCGAGACGTCGTGATCGACGATCTCACCGCGTACCTCGACGGTGACGCTGGCGGCGACCCCACCGGCGACCGCAGTGAAGGCCCGGCCGAGCTTCTCGGCCAGCGGCAGCAGCGGGCGTACGTCCTCGGCGACCACGCCGCCGGCCTGCACGTTGACCGCGTCCGGCACGAACTCGCCCTGCAACGCCAGCTTCACGCTCTTGGCCACGGCCAGACCGGCCTTGTCCTGCGCCTCGGCGGTGGAGGCGCCCAGGTGCGGGGTGGCCACCACGTTGTCGAAGGCGAACAGCGGCGAGGAGGTGCACGGCTCCTTGGCGTACACGTCCACCCCGGCGCCACCGACCCGGCCCTCGGCCAGCGCGTCGGCCAGCGCCTGCTCGTCGACGAGTCCACCCCGGGCGGCGTTGACGATCCGCACCCCCGGCTTGACGATGGACAGCTCCTTCTCACCGATCAGACCCACGGTCTCCGGGGTCTTCGGCAGGTGGATGGAGATGAAGTCGCTCTCCCGCAGCAACTCCTCCAGACCGACCAGGCGCACGCCGAGCTGCGCGGCCCGAGCGGGCTGGATGTACGGGTCGTACGCGATCAGCCGGGTGCCGAACGCGGCGATGCGCTGGGCGAACAGCACGCCGATGCGGCCCAGGCCGACGACGCCCACGGTCTTGCCCTGGATCTCCACGCCGGTGTACTTCGACCGCTTCCACTCCCCTGCCTTGAGCGCGGCGCTGGCGCTGGCGGTGTTGCGGGCGACCGCGAGCAGCAGCGCCACCGCCTGCTCGGCGGCGGAGACGATGTTGGAGGTGGGGGCGTTGACGACCATGACGCCCCGCGCGGTGGCGGCCGGCACCTCGACGTTGTCCAGACCCACGCCAGCCCGGGCCACGACCTTGAGCCGGGGTGCAGCGGCGATCGCCTCGGCGTCAATCTGGGTGGCGCTGCGGACGATGACGGCGTCGGCCTCGGCGAGGGCGGAGAGCAGAGCCGGGCGGTCGGTGCCGTCGACGTGCCGGACGTCGAAATCGTGGGCGAGCACCTCAATTGCGGCAGGAGCGAGTTCTTCGGCGATCAGTACGACAGGAGTCATTGGTCCTCGTAGATGTCGTCAGAGCGGTCGGCCGGTGCGGTGGGCGCTGCACTGCGCCCGGCGCGGACTGGGCCATGGCCGTCAGGTGCGGCGTGGGAGCACCTACCCGCGATCGTAGGGGCCCGGCCGCCCGACGTGCCCCGGAGTCCGGGGTGAGTGCCCTCACAAACCGGACGTGAAGTGCCTGTTGACGACCGTTGTCCGGCCGGGGACAGCACGGCACCCGCACCCGACGTCGGGGAGAACGTCGGTTGCGGGTGCCGTTTGGTGAGACAGGTCTCAGGGCGCCGACGAGACCTCAGGCGGTCTCGGTGATCGGCCGGTCCACCCAGCTCATCATGCCGCGCAGCTTGGCGCCGGTCTCCTCGATCGGGTGGGCCGCACCCTCGGCCTGCCACTTGCTGAAGTTCGGGCGGCCGGCCTCGTCCTCGGCCACCCACTCGCGAGCGAACTCGCCGTTCTGGATCTCACCGAGGATCTTGCGCATCTCCTCCTTGACCCGGCCGTCGATGACCCGCGGACCACGCGACAGGTCGCCGTACTCGGCGGTGTCGGAGACGCTGTAACGCATCCGGGCGATGCCGCCCTCGTACATCAGGTCCACGATCAGCTTCAACTCGTGCAGGCACTCGAAGTAGGCCACCTCGGGGGCGTAGCCGGCCTCGGTGAGCACCTCGAAGCCGGTCTGCACCAGCGCCGCCGCGCCACCGCAGAGCACCGCCTGCTCACCGAAGAGGTCGGTCTCGGTCTCCTCGGTGAAGGTGGTCTTGATCGCGCCGGCCCGGGTGCCGCCGATGCCCTTGGCGTACGACAGGGCCAGCGCGAGGGCGGTGCCGCTGGCGTCCTGCTCCACGGCGACCAGACAGGGCACGCCCTTGCCGTCGACGTACTGCCGGCGGACCAGGTGACCCGGGCCCTTCGGGGCGACCATCGCCACGTCCACGTCGGCCGGCGGCTTGATCAGCCCGTAGCGGATGTTGAAGCCGTGCCCGAAGAACAGCGCCTTGCCCGCGCTGAGGTTCGGTGCGATCGACTCGGCGTAGACGTGGCGCTGCGCGGTGTCCGGGGCGAGGATCATGATCACGTCGGCCTCGGCCGCCGCCTCGGCCGGGGTGAGCACCCGCAGGCCCTGCTCCTCGGCCTTCGGCCGGCTCTTCGAACCCTCCGGCAGACCGATCACCACGTCGACACCCGAGTCGCGCAGCGACAGCGCGTGGGCGTGGCCCTGGCTGCCGTACCCGATCACGGCGACCTTCTTCGCCTGGATCAGGCCCAGGTCGGCGTCGTCGTCGTAGTACACCTCAACGCTCATGACTTCCCTTTCGTACGGCGGCCGCAGCGGCCCGTCGTGGCTCGTGGCCGGCCCGGTCCAGGCGGACCGGGCCGGGGTGGTGCAGGTCAGGCGGCCCTCAGGGCCGGGCCGGCGGTGATCGCACGCGGGCCGCGTCCGATCGCGACCAGGCCCGACTGGACCATTTCCTTGATGCCGAACGGCTCAAGATCGCGCAGCAGCGCGTCGAGCTTGTCGGGGGTGCCGGTGGCCTCGATGGTGAGGGTGTCGGAGGCCACGTCGACCACCCGGGCGCGGAACAGGTTGACCGTCTCCAGGACCTGCCCCCGGGCGTTGCGGTCGGCGCGCACCTTCACCAGCAGCAACTCCCGGGCCACCGAGGTCGACGGGTCCAGCTCGACGATCTTGAGCACGTTGACCAGCTTGTTGAGCTGCTTGGTGACCTGCTCCAACGGCGAGGAATCGGCGTTGACCACGATCGTGATCCGCGAGACGTCCGGGTTCTCGGTCTCGCCGACGGCGAGGCTGTCGATGTTGAAACCGCGCCGGGAGAACAACCCGGCGACCCGGGCCAGCACGCCCGGCTTGTTCTCCACCAACACGGACAGCGTGTGCATCGTCATAGCAGTGCCTTCCTCGTCATGTCCTCTTGGCCCTCGCTTCGCTCGGTGCAATCGGCCATGACTAAATGTCATCCTCGTCGAAGGTCGGGCGAACGCCGCGGGCGAACATGATCTCGTCGTTGCTGGTACCGGCAGCGACCATCGGCCAGACCATCGCGTCCTTGCCGACCACGAAGTCGATGACCACCGGGGCGTCGTTGATGGACATCGCCGCCTCGATGGTCTTGTCCACGTCCTCGGCGGTCTCGCAGCGCATCCCGACGCAGCCCAACGCCTCGGCCAGCTTGACGAAGTCCGGGATGCGGTGCTTGTGCGTGCCGAGGTCGGTGTTGGAGTACCGCTCGCCGTAGAACAGGGTCTGCCACTGACGGACCATGCCGAGGTTGCCGTTGTTGATCACGGCGATCTTGACCGGGATGCCCTCCAGCGCGCAGGTGGCCAACTCCTGGTTGGTCATCTGGAAGCAGCCGTCGCCGTCGATCGCCCAGACCACCGTGTCCGGCATGCCGACCTTGGCGCCCATCGCCGCCGGCACCGCGTAACCCATGGTGCCGAGACCACCGGAGTTCAGCCAGGTCTGTGGCTTCTCGTACGAGATGAACTGGGAGGCCCACATCTGGTGCTGGCCGACACCGGCGACGTAGATCGCGTCCGGCCCGGCGATCTCACCCAGCCGCTTGATCACGTACTGCGGTGAGAGTGTGCCGTCGGACGGCTCCTCGTAGCCCAGCGGGTAGCGCTCGCGCAGGTCGTCGAGCTGCGTCCACCAGTCGCCGAGGTCGGCGACCCGCCCGGCCGCCCGCTCGGCGGTGACGGCCGCGAGCAGCTCGTCGATGACGTACCGGGCGTCACCGACGATCGGCACGTCGGCGTGCCGGTTCTTGCCGATCTCGGCCGGGTCGATGTCGGCGTGCACCACCGTGGCATCTGGTGCGAACGAGTCCAGCTTGCCGGTGACCCGGTCGTCGAACCGGGCACCGAGCGCCACGATCAGGTCGGCCTTCTGCAACCCGTAGACTGCCGCGACCGTGCCGTGCATGCCGGGCATGCCCAGGTGCTGACGGTGCGAGTCGGGGAACGCACCGAGCGCCATGAGCGTGGTCACCACCGGGATGCCGGTCATCTCGGCAAGTCGGCGCAGCCCTTCGGTGGCGTCGGCCTTGAGCACCCCACCGCCGACGTAGAGCACCGGGCGACGGGCGGTGGTCATCAGCCGCGCCGCCTCGCGGATCTGCTTGCCGTGCGGGTGCATCGTCGGCCGGTAGCCGGGCAGGTCCAGGGTGGGCGGCCAGGCGAAGGTGGTCTCCGCCTGGAGCACGTCCTTGGGGATGTCCACCAGGACCGGGCCGGGCCGACCGGTCGAGGCCAGGTGGAACGCCTCGGCCAAGATGCGGGGGATCTCGCCGGCGTTCTGCACCAGGAAGTTGTGCTTGGTGATCGGCAGCGTGATGCCCTGGATGTCCGCCTCCTGGAAGGCGTCCGTGCCGATCGCGGGACGGGCCACCTGGCCGGTGATCGCCACCAGTGGCACCGAGTCCATGTACGCGTCGGCGATCGGGGTCACCAGGTTGGTCGCGCCCGGGCCGGAGGTCGCGATGCAGACACCGACCCGACCGGTGGCCTGCGCGTATCCGGTGGCCGCGTGGCCGGCGCCCTGCTCGTGCCGGACCAGGATGTGCCGGACGGTCGAGTCGTACAGCGGGTCGTACGCCGGCAGGATCGCGCCGCCGGGGATGCCGAAGACGACGTCGACGCCGAGTGCCTCCAGGGAGCGCACCAGCGAGCCGGCTCCCGAGACCTGGGCGGGGTGTACCACCGGGGCCGGCGTGGCGGCGGCGCGGGTGTGGTCGTTGTCACCCGTGGTCTCGACCGCGTTACGGGCTCGCCGGACGTTGTGGGCGAGCGTCTCTGGTGTGGGTCTCGTCATGGCGATTTGCCTTCGGCTGGAGTTGGTTGGGCTGCTCACACTGTGCACGCGGACGGGCCGCGTCCGATGGGTTCGACGGCAACAAAAAAGCCCTCGTGCCAGATGCACGGGGCCAGCGCACTCTCAGTCAGGAGAGTGCGCTCAGATAAGTACTCGCAGCGACCGGTACGACGACATGGCTCAAGACTGACGCATCTCATGCGATGAGTCAACTGATCCCACATTTTGGTTCACGGCCCTGGCATGCCACCCCCGGACATACCGGCAGCACCGGGCGTGACGTGCTCGGACGCACCGTTTCCGGCCCTCGGGGCCGGCGGCGACGCGGTCGTCCCAGTTGGTGGATCCGCTGCCGGACGGGCCGGTCGGGCCCCCGGCGAGGTGGCCGCCTCCAGCATCGCCTCCAGGTGCTCGGCCGGTACGCCCCAACCGAACAACGCACCCTGGCCGAAGCGGCAGCCGGCGGCCACCACGGCGGCCAACTCCGTGGGTGTGGTGACCCCCTCGGCGATGACCTCCAGGCCGAACTGGTGCCCCAGCCGCATGACGATGTCCACCATCGGCGCGAAGGCCGGGCCGTCGCGCCCGACCGGACGGACCGGCTCGTGCTCGGCCACCAGGCCATGGTCGATCTTGAGAATGTCGATCGGCAGCCGACGCAGCTGCCCCAGCGAGGAGTAGCCGGCGCCGAAGTCGTCCAGGGCGATCCGCACACCGGTGCGCCGCAGCGCGGTCAGCCGCCGGATCAGCTCGTCCAGATCGGTGGCGACCGCGTGCTCGGTGACCTCCAGCACCAGCCGCTGCGGCGGAACGTGGTGGGCCCGCAGCGCCTCGGCGACCTGGACCACGTAGGAGGGGGCGTGCAGCTCGCGGGGCGAGACGTTGACCGAGACCCAGACGTCGTGCCCCTCGGCCAGCCAGCGGGACAGCTGGCGACAGGCCTGGTGCAGCACCCAGGCACCGAGTTCGGCGATCATCCCGGACTCCTCGGCCAGCGGGATGAACTCGTCCGGGCGGACGTTGCCGAGTTCGGGGTGATGCCAACGCAGCAGCGCCTCCGCACCGACCGGGCGCACCGACGGCAGGGAGGCCACCGGCTGGAAGACCAGCCGTAGCTCGTCGC
This sequence comes from Micromonospora sp. NPDC051196, assembly GCF_040682415.1. NCBI lineage: Bacteria > Bacillati > Actinomycetota > Actinomycetes > Micromonosporales > Micromonosporaceae > Micromonospora > Micromonospora sp. NPDC051196. The sequence continues at coordinate 802,871 of NZ_JBFBAY010000001.1, read as the reverse complement.
GCCCGATCGCGCCGCGCAACTCGTGCTCCAGCGTGGTCCGCCGGCGCAGCAGCCGGTCGTACGCGCCGTCGTACCGTTCGATCCGGTTCTTGCCACGCTGCTTGGCGTAGCGCAACGCGAGATCCGCGTGCCGCAGCAGCAGCTCGACGTCCGGGGTGTCGGCCCAGGTCGCCAGGCCGATGCTGACCGAGAGGAAGACCGGCCCCTCGGGCTGCTGGTAGGCCCCGCCCAGCACCCGCAGCAACCGCTCGGCGACCACACCCGCCTCAGCCGGACCACCGTGCATGAGCACCGCGAACTCGTCCCCGCCGAGGCGAGCGGCGAGATCGCCCGGGCGCAGGTTGCCGCGCAGCCGCCGGCCGACCTCGGCCAGCACCGCGTCACCGACGTCGTGGCCGCGCATGTCGTTGACGTTCTTGAAGCCGTCCAGGTCCAGGCTGACCAGGATGCAGGGGCTGCCCGTCTCGGCGCACCGGTGCAGCACCCGCAGCAGCCCACGCCGGTTGGCCAGGCCGGTGAGCGCGTCGGTGTGTGCGAGTTGCCGGAAGTGCGCCTCCCGCTCGGCGAGCCGCCGGGCGTAGGCCCGGACCTGGTGCAGGGTGAGGTGCTGCCGGGCGACCAGGGCGAAACCCTCCACGCTGCCGGCGATGATGCCCAGCGCGTCGAACCGGCCGTCCTGGAGCAGGTGGTACATCGCCGAGCCGGCCATCGCGGCCATCGGGATGAAGGCGTACTCGCCGTCGTGGCGGATCAGGTCGGTGGTGAGCTGCCCGGACGGGTCGATGCGGTCCACCGCCACCGCAGCGGTCAGCAGACCCGCGGCGAGCACGACGACGCTGACCGACGTCACGACGGGACCGGCCTGGCAGAGCCCGGCCGCCACACCGAGGCCACCGCAGGTCGCCACGGTGATGCCGGCGCCCAGCACGGCGAGGCCACGGCGCGGTCGCGTGGCCCGCAGCACCAGGATGGCGGCGAGACCACAGCACAGCGCCGCGCTGGCCGAGGCGAGCAGGATCGCCGGGCAGGACGTCGGGGTGACGTCGCCGAGCAACCTGGTCGGTTCGGAGACCAGCACCCAGCCGACGAACCACAGCGCGGCACCCACGACGACGGCGTCCAGGGCGAGCCGCCCTGCCGAGCCCATCGAACCGGCCACCCCGGGCATCCGGAGCAGGCCGGCACAGAACAGCAGACCGCTCACCGCGGTGCCCACCGCGACCACACTCGCCCAACCGATGCGCTGCGACTGCTCGTGCGCCCAGTGTTCGCCGGCGCTCAGCGCACCGGCGGCGAGCAGCAGGGTGATCAGGGACACCGCCGCGGCGATGGTCAGCAGCAAGTACGCCTGCCGGTGCGGGCCACCACGACGCCGGGCAGCGGCGGCCAGCAACACACCGGCCGCGACGGCGACCAGCGCGCTCAGCACCGCGGCGCCGATCATGCCCGGGGGTGTGTGCACGACGTCAACTTTGCCGGATGGCCGCTCGCCGTGGGGGACGGGTGTGCATCTGTTGGGACACGCTCCGCTCGCCTGTCCGTTGCCCGGTCGCCGGTGTCAGACTGGTACTCATGCCTGAGCTGCGGTCGAAGACCTCCACGCACGGTCGGACGATGGCCGGTGCCCGGGCCCTGTGGCGGGCCACCGGGATGACCGACGACGATTTCGGCAAGCCGATCGTCGCCATCGCGAACAGTTTCACCCAGTTCGTCCCGGGCCACGTACACCTCAAGGACATGGGCGGCCTGGTGGCCGACGCGGTGGCCGACGCCGGCGGGGTGGGCCGGGAGTTCAACACGATCGCGGTCGACGACGGCATCGCCATGGGTCACGGCGGCATGCTCTACTCCCTGCCCAGCCGGGAGTTGATCGCCGACGCGGTGGAGTACATGGTCAACGCGCACTGCGCCGACGCCCTGGTCTGCATCTCGAACTGCGACAAGATCACCCCCGGCATGCTGCTGGCCGCGCTGCGGCTGAACATCCCGACCGTCTTCGTCTCCGGCGGCCCGATGGAGGCCGGCAAGACGACGGCCATCGAGGGCATCGTCCACTCGAAGATCGACCTGATCGACGCCATGATCGCCTCCTCCAACGAGGCGGTGACCGACGACCAGCTCGGCGCCATCGAGCGCTCCGCCTGCCCGACCTGCGGCTCCTGCTCGGGCATGTTCACCGCGAACTCGATGAACTGCCTCACCGAGGCGATCGGGCTGGCGCTGCCGGGCAACGGCTCGACGCTGGCCACCCACGCCGCGCGGCGGTCACTGTTCGTCGAGGCCGGCCGCACCGTCGTGGAGATCGCCAAGCGGTGGTACGACGGCGACGACGCCTCGGTGCTGCCCCGGGTGGTCGCCTCCCGCGCCGCCTTCGAGAACGCCGTCGCCCTGGACGTGGCGATGGGCGGCTCGACCAACACGATCCTGCACCTGCTGGCCGCCGCCCGCGAGGCCGAGCTGGACTTCACCGTCGCCGACATCAACGGGATCTCCCGCCGGGTGCCCTGCCTGGCCAAGGTCGCCCCGAACTCCCCGCAGTACCACATGGAGGACGTGCACCGGGCCGGCGGAATCCCGGCCATCCTCGGCGAACTGGACCGTGCCGGCCTGTTGCGCCGGGACGTGCACGCGGTGCACTCCCCCACGCTGGAGCGCTGGCTCGCCGACTGGGACGTGCGTGGCGGCTCGGCCACCGCCGAGGCGATCGAGCTGTTCCATGCCGCGCCGGGCGGAGTCCGCACCACCGAGCCGTTCTCCACCACCAACCGCTGGTCCACCTTGGACACCGACGCCGCCGAGGGCTGCGTGCGGGACCGGGAGCATGCGTACAGCGCCGACGGCGGGTTGGCCATCCTCTACGGCAACCTGGCGCCGGACGGCTGCGTGGTGAAGACCGCCGGGGTGCCGCAGGAGTGCCTGACCTTCCGTGGCCCGGCGAAGGTCTACGAGTCGCAGGACGACGCGGTGACCGCCATCCTGGCCAAGGAGGTCGTCGCCGGGGACGTGGTGGTGATCCGCTACGAGGGCCCCAAGGGTGGCCCCGGCATGCAGGAGATGCTCTACCCCACCTCGTTCCTCAAGGGCCGGGGGCTGGGCCGGGCCTGCGCGCTGCTCACCGACGGACGGTTCTCCGGTGGCACCTCGGGCCTGTCCATCGGCCACGCCTCCCCCGAGGCCGCCGCCGGCGGGCTGATCGCGCTGGTCGAGCCCGGCGACGAGATCGTCATCGACATCCCGAACCGCTCGATCGAGCTGAACGTGCCGGCCGACGTCCTGGAGGCCCGGCGCATCGCGCAGGAGAAGCGGGACCGTCCGTACACGCCGGTCGACCGGCAACGCCCGGTCTCCGCGGCGCTACGCGCGTACGCCTCGATGGCCACCTCCGCCAGCGACGGCGCCTACCGTCGCGTCCCGGAGTGAGCTAGCCGCAGGACGGTGCGGGTGCCGGCGTTCGTCCCCGGTCTGTCGCTGGCGGCGAGCACCTACCACGAGGCGGTACGGCCGATCCTCGACGTCGCCTTCCCCGGGCTCGTGCACTCGGCGGCGCTGCTGGGCCCGGGTTCGGACGTGCTCGGCTACGACACCGCCCGCTCGACCGACCACGACTGGGGGCCGCGCCTACTGCTGTTCCTGGCGTTCTCGGACGCCCGGCGGCACGCCGACGACCTCGTCGGCGTGCTCGCCGAGCGGCTGCCCCCCCTCGGTGCGGGGCTGGAGCACGAACTTCAGCCCACCCGAACCCGGGCGCTCGCGTACCCTGCGACCTGCCGGCGACGCCCCGATCGAGCACCGCGTCGAGGTATTCGACCTCGACGTCTGGTTGGCCACCCGCCTCGGCGCCGACCCGCGCGGCGGCATGCGCGTCCGCGACTGGCTGGCCGTCCCGACCCAACGGTTGCTGGAGGTCACCTCGGGCGCCGTCTTCCACGACGGTCTCGGCCAACTGGAACCCATCCGCACCGCGCTGGCCTGGTATCCCGACGACGTATGGCGATACCTGCTGGCCAGCCAGTGGCGGCGCATCGCCCAGGAAGAGTCCTTCCCCGGCCGCTGCACAGAGGTCGGCGACGACCTCGGCTCCCGGCTGGTCACCGCTCGGCTGGTCCGCGACCTGATGCGCCTGGCGATGCTCGTCGAACGTCGCTACCCGCCCTACGCCCGGAGGTGTCGACGCTGCCGCAGCATGTCGGCGGCGTCGACCAGTTCGTGGACAGCACCGACATCCTCACCGAGGCCGAGCGTGCTCGTGCGGTCTGCACCGCCCTGCACGGGCCGCTGCTCGCCGGGCCGGAGGCGCACTAGCTCTGTGTGTGTCGAAGTCCTCGGCACGACCGAGGACTTCGACACGGACCCTTAGAAGCGGGCTCCTACGTTGGCGCCGTTGGCCGGGCGCAGGAAGGTCGAGGACGGGATCGAACCGTCGGCGTTTCGCGGGCCGATGATCGTACTGGGGTTGGTGTTGGCCAGCGACCAACTGCCGCCGATGTCCCAGGAGTTGCCGCTGCCTCGGGAGTTGGCGCCCAGCGAGACGTTGGTGCCGTTACCGACCGCCAGATTGCCGGTCAGGGTGCTGGTGGAGCGGTTGACGTTGAACCCGGTTCCCGGGTTACGCCAGGCGGTGCTCCGCTCGATCCGGTGCTGTCCGGGGTTGTTGTTGTCGATGAAGGCGCCGACCGCGTTGTCCCAGGCCATGCTGTTGCGCACGGTGTGGTTGGCGGAGACGGCGTTGCCGCCGAGCTTGAACCCGTTGCCGTCGCCGGTGTAGTCGGGCAGGTTCCACCGGTTGAAGCCGTTGCCCCAGGCCAGGCTGTTCTCGGTGACGATGGGCGAGGCGAACATCCAGTAGTCCAGCCCGTCGTCGGAGTTGTTCCACAACCGGGCGCCCCGCACCACGTTGCCGCTGCCGGAGCCCTCCTTGATGGCCAGCCCGTCGGCGCTCTCACCGTTCTTGCGCGGATCCCGGTTGCCGTACGCGTCCAGGTTGATGATCTGGTTGTTGCTCGACGAGCCCTGAAGGTGGAAGCCCGACTCGTAGTTGTCCCTGGTCACCAGGCGCTCGAAGACGCCGTTGTTGACGTCCAGGCCGAACACGCCGTACGGGCCGTTGATGATCTCCAGGCCGATCAGCCGCCACCAGTCGCCCTCGATGTGGATGGCGCCCCGCTCCGGCCGGGGGATGCTGCCGCCGACCGGGGCCGGCGTGTGCGGCATGTTCTCCCCGTCGATGACGACCCGCTCGCCCGCGTAGTTGCGCATCGTGATGGGCTGGCTCGACGTGCCGTCCTTGAGCAGCTGGATGTTGCTGCTGGGGGCGTACGTCCCGCCCCGGATGAGGATGGTGTGGCCGGGCTGGGCGAGATCGACGGCCCGTTGGATGCTCGCCAGCGGAGCACTCAGCGTGCCGGGATTGCCGTCGTTGCCGTTGGTGGCGACGTGCAGCACGTCCGACGGTGCACCGCCCGCTTCCAACTCGACATGGTCCACGTTGGGCAGGCCGCCGGAGGCGGTCGGGTTGAGCCGGATGGTGTTGCTGCCAGAGCGCAGGCTGACCGACAGCGGCTTCGTCACCCAGGTGTCCCAGGCGCCGGTGCCCTCGAACGACACGTTCCGCACGGTCGTCCCGTTGACGATCAGGTCGACCGGACGATTGCCGGTCGTGCCGTTGGCGAACCGGACGCGCAGCTCGGCCGTTGCGGCGGTCGCGGCGGAGACCGTGAACTCGGCGTACGCCCCGACCGCGTTGTTGCCGTTGCAGAACCCGCTGCCGGAGTAACCGGACCAGTTGGTGTCGATGGTGCCGGTGCACCGCGCCGGGCTGTGCTCGGCCTCGTACCTGATCGGGGCGGCCGACGCCGGTCCGACTGCCGGTACGGTGACGGCGGCGGCCACGAGCAGGGTCGCGGCGCCGAGTGACTTCCACCTCATGAGCTTCTCCAGGATCGACGTTGGGCCGCCGCCCGACAAGCAGGAAAGCGCTTTCCATCCCGCCCGAATGGTAACGATGAACCAGACGGCGGTCAATGTATCCGCGCGGTTTCGGTGGCATGGCGGTGACCACCCCACCGGAAGCCCGCCATTGCGCCGAAACGGAGTCGATCCACCGGGCGGCGCCAGTTGATCGCGGGCGATCAGGCGCGGCTGGTCGCCGGCTTGCCGGCCTCAGGCCCGGTGCCGGCCTCAGACTTTCCGGAGGTGGGCAGGGCGAGAGTGCGGGCGTACGCGATGGCTGCCGGGGTGTCCGCGAAGATCAGGTTGTCGCGGCGTAGCTGGTCGGCCACGCCGAGGGTGTCCAGCACCTGGTCGTGGCCGGGATCGATGCCGGAGAGCAGCACGGTGACCCCGCGACCCTGGAGCCGGCGGATGGCGTCGCCCAGCACCTGGGCGCCGGTGGCGTCGATGGTGGAGACCCGGGACATCCGGAGGATGACCACCCGCACGTCGGAAACGTCGGAGAGCCGGAGCAGGAAGTTGTGCGCGGCGGCGAAGAAGAGCGGCCCGTCGAGCCGGTACGCCACGATGTGCTCGGCGAGCAGGGCCTGCTCCTCGGCGGTGTGCTCGCCGGTGTCGAGGGGAACCTGTTCCAGCCGGGCGCTGCGGGCCACGGCACGCAGGGCCACCACGACCGCGACGCCGACGCCGACCGCCACGGCGGTGACCAGGTCCCAGATGACGGTGACGGCGAAGGTGAGCACGAGCACCAGCGCGTCGCCCCGGGTGGACCGCGCCAGCGCCCACAGCGATGCCGCCTCGACCATCCGTACCGTGGTGGCCAGCAGGACCCCGGCGAGCGCCGCGAGTGGGATGCGGCCGACCAGCGGCGCGGCGGCCAGCACGATGCCGGCCAGGGCCAACGCGTGGGTGAGCGCGGCGAGCTTGGACACCGCACCGGCCCGCACGTTCACGGCGGTACGCGCGATCGCCGCCGTGGCCGGGATACCGCCGAACAGCGGAGACGCCAGGTTGGCCAGGCCCTGCCCGAACAGTTCCCGGTCCGGGTCGTGCCGCTGACCGACCGTCATGCCGTCGGCGACGGTGGCCGAGAGCAGGCTCTCCAGCGCAGCCAACGCCGCCACCGCGAACGCGGCAGGCAGCAGTACGCCCGCTGCCCCGAGGTCGAGGAAATCGAGCGACGGCGCGGGCAGCGTCTGCGGCAGGGCGCCGATGCGGATCAGGTCGACCGGCACGAGTTCCGCGATGATCGTGGCGGCGGCCACGGCCAGCAGCGAGAACGGCACGCCGGGACGCCACCGGGCACCGACCAGCATCACCGCCGCGACACCGAGCGCCACCGCGATCGGGGCCGGCTGCGGGTCTACGACGAAACGGGCGACCGCGTCGGCGGCCACCGCCCAGACCCGCTCGCCCTGTGCCTCGGTGACGCCGAGCGCGGCCGGCACCTGTTGCAGGGCGATGACCACGGCGATGCCGGCGGTGAAGCCTTCGATCACCGGGACCGGCAGGTACCGCACAAATCGCCCGATACGCGCGAAGGCCAGGGCGATCAGGATCAGCCCGGCCAACGCGCCGACCATCAGCACGCCGGCCGCCCCGAACTGCGCCACGATCGGCACCAGCACCACCGTCATCGCGCCGGTGGGCCCGGAGACCTGGAGGTTGGATCCGCCGAAGACGGCGGCGACGGCACCGGCGACCACGGCGGTGATCAGCCCGGCCTCCGCACCCAGCCCGGAGGTGACCCCGAAGGCAAGAGCCAGCGGCAGCGCGACGACCGCGACGGTCAGCCCGGCGACCAGATCACGGCGGGGCGCTCGGCGTACCGCCTGGAGGTCGGCACGGCCGGGCAGCAGGGCACGGACCCGCCCCCACGCGGCAGCCAGGGCGGAACGGCGGCCAACGCTTTCGGCGCCGCTCACTGGCCCTGCCCACCGGCGCGCAACTCGTCGAGCAGGCCGTCCCGGTCGGCCAGCACCGCACCGAGGATCCGCCGACCGGCGGCCAGCAGGTCGGCCACGTCGGGGGTACTCAACGCGTACATCACCAGCGCGCCGTCCCGGTAGGAGGTGACCATGCCGGCGCGGCGCAGCACGGCGAGCTGCTGGGAGAGGTTGGAGGGCTCCACATCGATGACGGCGAGCAGGTCACGCACCGGCTTGGGGCCGTCCTGGAGCAGCTCCAGCACTCGGATGCGGACGGGATGCCCGAGGGTGCGGAACAACTCCGCCTTCGCCTGGTACAGCGGCACCGACACGCCTCAGCCTCCTCCCGCAGTGCCCCGCGCGGGCACCCTGAAGACTTTAGCACTTGCAGGATTCTTCAACTGTGCATCCATGCTGCGGACGGTGGCTCGGCCGTCAGACGGGTGCTCCCGTCGACAGGTCGTTGACGCAGCGCAGAACGGGGCGGGTGGTGAGGGCGGTGGGGTCGAGCGGCGCCGCCGAGCGCACCGTGAAGGTCGCCGACTCACCGGGCAGCAGGGTCACCAGCGCCTCGTCGATCTCGGCGGTGGGATCGAGCCGGTCCGGGAACAGGCTCAGATCGCGCAGGATGGTGCGGGCGGTGACCCGGACCAGTCGGCCACCGTCGGTCGGCTCGACCACCGCGTCATAAGCCGCCGCCGGCCACCGGATGTCGCGGTCCTCGGCGAAGAACCACAACGCCCGGCCGGTCGGTTCGCCCGCTTCGGCGACCAGCAGCTCGGTGTGCGCGTCGTCGGGCCGGGCCAGCTCCACCGGCAGCGCCAGCGTGACCGTGGCGTACGCGGGCACGTCCAGCTCCAGGGTCGTCTTCGCCCTCGGTTCACCGGTCAGGGTGAGCCGGGTGACCGTGGCCGGGGCCCGCCACGGCTGACCGCCGTCGTTGACGGCGATCAGGGCCAGCCCGCCGTCGCGGGGTTGCACGGTGAGCAGCCGGTCGGCGTACGCCCGGCGCAGCGCGTACCACAGGGGTTTGCGCCGGCCGTCGCCGTCGACGGCCGACCAGGAGGTGACCGGCCAGCAGTCGTTGAGCTGCCAGACGATGGTGCCCATGCACCGCCCCCGGTGGGAGCGGAAGTGCTCCACGCCGAGTTGGATGGCGCGAGCCTGGTTGAGCTGGGTCAGGTAATGCCAGTCGTCGAAGTCGCGCGGCTCGGGCAGGTGCGCGTCCAGGCCCCGGCGCAGTTTGCGGTCGCCGTCGGTGGCCTTCTGGTGGTGCGCCATGCCGGGCGAGTCGTACGCGAGGGGCTCGTCGGAGATCGCCCGGCGCAGCGTCGCGTACGCCGGTGGCCCCTGGTAGCCGAACTCCGCGACGAACCGGGGCAGATAGTCGCGGTACTTCACGTAGTCGTCGGTGTTCCAGACGTCCCAGATGTGGGTGGTGCCGTACGCCGGGTCGTTGGGGTGGATCTGCTCACTGCCCGACCAGGGGCTGCCGGGCCAGTAGGGGCGGGTCGGGTCCAGTTCGGCGACGATGCGGGGCAGCAGGTCCAGGTAGTAGCCGTGGCCCCAACTGCGCCCGGCCAACTGCTCCTGCCAGCCCCAGTCGTGCCAGCCCCAGATGTTCTCGTTGTTGCCGGTCCACAGCACCAGGGACGGGTGCGGCGCGAGGCGGGTGACCTGCTCGGCGGCCTCGGCGGCGACCTCGCCGGCGTACGGTTCCTCCTCGGGATAGGCCGCGCAGGCGAAGAGGAAATCCTGCTGCACCAGCAGGCCACGTTCGTCGGCCAGGTCGTAGAAGTCGTCCGACTCGTACCGGCCGCCGCCCCAGACCCGCAGCAGGTTGATGTTGGCGTCGGCGGCCTGGTCGAAGCGGTGGGCCAACCGTTGCCGGGTGACCCGGGTGGGGAAGACGTCGTCGGGGATCCAGTTCACTCCCCGGACGAAGACCGGCACCCCGTTGACGTGCAGGGCGAACGGCGCGCCGTGCGCGTCCGGCGTGGTGTCCAGGTGTACCGAGCGGAAGCCGATCCGCCGGTGCCAGACGTCGAGCAGCTCGCTCTGCGGCCCGTGCAGGGCTACGTCCAGGTCGTAGCGGGGCTGGTCGCCGTAACCACGCGGCCACCACAGTGCGGGCCGAGGCACGTCGAGGGTCAGGGTGGCGCTTCGCTGTCCCGCCGCGACGGTCGCCTCGGCGGTCACCCCCGCCACCTGGGCCCGCACGGTGAGCGGCAGGTCCGCGAGCCGGTCCACCTCGACGTGCACCGCCACCCGCCCGTCGAGGGCGTCGACGGTGACCAGCGGTCGTACGGTGGCCAGCCGGGCGACCGACCAGCCGTGCAGGCCGATCTCCTGCCAGATGCCGGCGGTCACCAGGGTGGGCCCCCAGTCCCAGCCGAAGTTGCAGGCCATCTTGCGGATGAACTGGAACGGCTCCGGATAGGCGTTGGGCCGGTCACCGAGCCGGTCGCGGTGCGCGTGGGCGTACCGGTAGGCGGAGTCGAAGCGTACGGCCAGGGTGTTGTTGTCGGGTTGAAGCAGTGCGGTGACGTCGAAGCGGTAGCCGCGATGCATGTTCTCGGTGCGGCCGACCTCGACGCCGTTGACGGTCACCGTGGCAACCGTGTCCAGCCCGGCACAGACCAGGTCGAGACGCTGGTGGGCGCCGGGCGGCCGGTCGAAGGTCGTCTCGTACGCCCAGTCGGTGTGCCCGATCCAGGCCAGCGCGGTCTCGTTGTCGTCGAGGTACGGATCGGCGATCAAACCGGCGGCCAGCAGGTCGGTGTGCACGCAGCCGGGCACGGTGGCTGGTACCACCCGACCGTCGACCTCGGCTGGGACCTGCGGGCCGGAGATCGCCCGCAGGGTCCAGCCGTCGTGCAGCGCCTGCCGGATTGGACCGGTCCCCCGCGCGTCGCTCAAGACTTCACCGCGCCTTCCATGATTCCTCGGACGATCTGCCGACCGCCGATGACGAGCATGATCAGCAGTGGCACCGTTGCCACGAACGCACCGGCCAGCACCCGTCGGTAGATGACGTAGTTGCCGCTGGCCAGGTCGGAGATGGCCACCATCGAGGTGGGGTAGTCGGTGCCGTTGAGGGTGATCAGCGGCCACTGGAAGTCGTTCCAGGTGGCCACGAAGGTGAGCAGGCCGAGCACCGCAAGAGCCGGACGCACCGCGGGCAGCGCGATCGTCCACCAGATCCGTATGGTGCTGGCGCCGTCCACCCGAGCCGACTCGACCAACTCATCGGGCACCGTGTTGACGATGAACTGTCGCATGTAGAACACGCCGAACGCGGTGACCATGCCGGGCACGATCACCGCCAGCAGCGTGCCGTTCCAACCTAGCTTGCCCATCACGATGTAGAGCGCGACGATGCCGAGTTGATTGGGCACCGTCAGGGTCAGGATCACGAAGAGCATCAGGGCCCTGCTGCCCCGGAAACGCAGCTTGGCGAAGGCGAAGCCGGCCAGCGAGCAGAAGAACAGCACCGAGGCGGTCACCACCGTGGCGACGATGACGCTGTTCACCAGGGACGCGGCGAAGTACACGTCCTGTAGCGAGAAGACCTCGTCCAGGTTCGCCAGGAACCGGTCACCGGGGATCACCACCGGCGGCAGTTGCGAGGTCGCCTCGTCGGTGCTGGTCGCGATGACGAACATCCAGTACAGCGGGAACGCCGCGAACAGCGCGGTCACCGCCAGGAACAGATAGGTGCCGATGCCGGCCGGGGTGTCCTGCGGTGCCCGGCCCAGCAGCGCGGGCCGCTTGCGCCTCGCGGGCGGTACGGGTGTGGCGGCGCGACGCCGCGCCAGAAGGCTCACTTGCGTCCCCCCGAGATGCGATTGGTCAGCGCGGTGTTCAGCGCGGCGACCACCAGGATGATGAGGAACAGCGCCCAGGACATCGCGGCGGCGTACCCGAGGTTGAGGTCCTTCCAGCCCACCTTGTAGATCAGCTGCGCCACGGTCTGCCACTCCCCGCCGGAACCGCCGGTGGCGGCCTGCGCGTTGAGGTCGAACAGCATCGGCTCGGTGAACAACTGGAGCCCGCCGATGGTGGAGAGCACCACGGTGAAGATGACCACCGGTCGGATCATCGGCACGGTGATCCGCCAGAGCTGACGCCACGGGCCGGCACCGTCGAGCGCCGAGGCCTCGTAGACGTCCCGGGGGATGGACTGCATGGCGGCCAGGTAGAGCAGGGCGTTGTAGCCGACCCACTTCCAGTTGACCATCGTGGCGATGGCGATCCAGGAGTGCAGTTTGTCGGCGCGCCAGTCGATCGGATTCTCGGTGCCGATGCCGACCAGCCCGAGCGCCCAGTTCGCCATTCCGAGGTCACGGGCGAAGAAGACGTTGAACACCAGCGTGGAGGCGGCGATCGGGGTGATGTACGGCAGCAACGCGCTGACCCGCCACCAGGTCTGTCCCCGCAGCCGACGGTTGAGCATCGAGGCGATGACCAGCGCCAGCAGCAGTTGCGGGACGGTGGAGAGCAGGAAGATGCCGAAGGTGTTGTAGAGCGCGTTGCCGAAGTCGCCGTCGGTGAACAGCCGACGGAAGTTCTCCACACCGGCCCAGCCGGTCAGATCCGGCTCGTCGAGGCGCCAGTGGCGCAGCGCCACCACCCCGTTGAAGACCATCGGGAAGAGCCCGAAGACGAAGAAGAGCAGGAAGAACGGAGCGATCAACAGGTACGGCACGTAACGCACGTCGAAGCGGTGCAGCCGGTCGCGCCAGGTCATCGACCGGCCGGTGGGTGGCCGGGGGCGGGTGGCCGGTTCGGGGGCCGCGCGCGTGGTGGGCATCAGGACACTCCAGGTACGGCGGGACGACAGACCGGTGCCGGGGTGACGCGGACTCTCCCGCGCCACCCCGATCACCTCACTTGCTGGCCTTCTCGGCTTCCTTGATCGCCTCGGCCCAGGCCGCGTCCGACTTGAGCGTGCCGTTCTGCACCCGGTTGATCACGTTCTCCACCGCCACCCGGGTCGGTCCGTTCTTCCGGCCCAGGTACTGCGGCGTCAGGCCCTCGGCCATCTTCGGGAAGATCTGCCCGACCGGCGCCGAGTTGAAGAACTCGTTCTTGAAGTCGGCGATCGCGGGGTCGGTGTAGAGCCCGGGCTGCGAGGGCAGGTTGCCGACCGTCTTGAAGACCTCGATCTGCTGTTCCGGCTGGATCAGCCACTCCAGGAACTTGTACGCCTCGTCGATGTTGCGCCCCTGCTTGGGGATGGTCAGGAAGGAGCCGCCCCAGTTGCCACCGCCGCCGGGCACCGCGGCGATGTCCCACTTGCCCTTGGTGCCGGGCGCGGTGTTCTGGATGTGGCCGAGCATCCACGCCGGGCAGGTGAGCACCGCGAACGAGCCGTTGGTGAAGCCCTTGTCCCAGTCGGCCTGGAAGCTGGTGAGGTTGGCCGACAGGCCCGCGTCGGCGGCCTTGACCGCGTAGTCGAAGGCGACCTTCGGGCCACCTTCCATCAGCAGCTGCTCGCCCGCGTCGTAGAAGCCGACCGGCTGCTGGCCGAGGATCGGGTTGAACAGGTTGGTCGCGTTGTCGACGAACTTCTTGTTCGTCTTGGCGACGTAGCGCTGGCCGACGGCGAGGAAGTCGTCCCAGGTGGGCCAGAGCGCGGAGACCTGATCGCGCTCGGTGGGCAGGCCGGCGGCGGCGAACAGGTCGGTGCGGTAGCACATCGCCAGGCCACCCACGTCGGTGCCGAGCGCGATCTGGGTCTGCCCGTCGGCCGACAGCGACTGCTTCCACTTCCACGGCAGGTAGTTGCTCTCGTACTTGCCCGCACCGGAGTCGAGCAGGTTGACGAACTTGTCCGCCTGGCTGCGGAACTGGACCATGAAGCCCTCGTCGATGGCGGCGATGTCGGGCGCACCCGAACCGGCGATCAGCTTCTTCTGCAGGTCCTCGTGCTGGGCGTTGTACTCCCCCGAATTGAGCGCGATCTTGACATTCGTGTGCTCCGCCTCGTACCTGGTCTTGAGTTCCTGGAGGCCGAAGTCTCCCCAGAAGTTGATCGTCAGCGTGACCTGACCGTCAGCGCTGGAGCCACCTGTGGTGCTGCGTCCGCTGCACGCGACGACGAGTGAACCGACCGCAAGTCCTACGGCTGCGACCCGCAGCCAACGAGGCGTAGACCGCTTCATGACCCATCCTCCAAGACGAGTGGGACCGCTCCCGAGATCGAGATACGTCGACTGAACCGGATAAGTGACGCCACCGTACGGGCGCACTCCCGAAGTGTCAACGGCGAGTTAACGACGTGGTCAGCCGGTAACCCGAGGACGGTTAAAACCCGATCAACCACCAGCTCCAGGCCCGATGGCCAGTTGGCCCGGCAAGCTCGACCCGCACCAACTACCTAGACTGAACCGAACAAGTTCGCGGCGCTCGGACCCACACCGGGTGGGTGGCGGTCGACGGGTAGCGTGTCCAGCGCCGGCGGACAGCCGTACGGCAGGCGGACAATGGACTGGTGCAGGAGGACGTACGCCGGTGAAGCGGCCCACGATCGCGGATGTCGCCCGGCGGGCGGGGGTTTCCAAGGGTGCGGTGTCGTACGCGCTCAACGGCCAGCCCGGCGTCTCCGAGGCGACCCGGCAACGCATCCTCGCCATCGCCGCCGAGATCGGCTTCAGCCCGAGCAGTGCGGCCCGGGCCCTGTCCGGCGCGACCGCCCGGGCGATCGGCCTGATCCTGGCCCGGCCCGCCCAGACCCTCGGCATCGAGCCGTTCTTCATGGAGCTGATCAGCGGCGTCGAGGCGGAACTGTCGGCGCGCTCCTACGCGCTGACCCTTCAGGTGGTCACCGACGCCACCGCCGAGATCGCGGTCTACCGCCGGTGGTGGGGTGAGCGGCGGGTCGACGGGGTGCTCGTCTGTGACCTGCGCACCGACGACCAGCGGGTGCCGGTGCTGGAGGAGTTGCGGCTGCCCGCCGTGGTGATCGGCGGCCCGGCGGGCACCGGCCGGCTGGCCAGCGTCTGGTCGAACGACGCGGCGGCGCTGGTGGAGACCGTGGAATACCTGTACGCCCTGGGGCACCGCCGGATGGCCCGCGTCGCCGGCCTGCCCGACCTGCTGCACACCACCATCCGGACGCAGGCCTTCACCGAAGTGTGCCAGCGACTCGGTCTGACCGAGTCGGTCGTCGCCTCGACGGACTACACCGGCGAGGAGGGCGCGCGGGCGACCCGGAGGCTCCTGAGTTCCCGGATCCGCCCCACCGCGATCATCTACGACAACGATGTGATGGCCATCGCCGGGTTGTCGGTGGCACAGGAGATGGGCCTCACCGTTCCCGCCGATCTGTCCATCGTGGCCTGGGACGACTCACCGCTGTGCCGACTGGTGCATCCGCCGCTGACCGCGGTCGGACGGGACATCCCCGCGTACGGCGCGCATGCCGCCCGGCAACTCTTGCAGTTGATCGAGGGGGCTCCGGCGACCGACCTGCAGGACGAGCAGGCTCATCTGACGCCACGCGGCAGCACCGGCCCGCCCGGCGGCGACCAGTGAACCGGTTAAGCCCTCATCGGGACGCGGAGGGGAACTCCTCGAAGTACGCCTCGACCCGCTCAGCCGTGGCGGGACGAGCCAACTCGTACCCCTGGCCGTAGCGGCATCCGGCCCGGCGGGCACCGTCGACCTGGTGGGCGGATTCGAGTTCCTCGGCCACCACCTCCAGTCCCAACCGGTCGGCGACGGTGACCACCACGTCCAGCAGGGGACGGTCCCGGCTCGCCCCGGTCACCTCCGGCCCGACCTTGAGCAGGTCGATCGGGAGTCGCCGGAGCTGGGCGAGGGAGGCCTGCTCGGCCCGGAAGTCGTCCAGCGCGGTCCGGATGCCCATCGACCGCAGCCCGGCCAGCCGTGCCACGACAGTCGGCAGTTCGGCAGCCAACCGCGGCTCGGCCACCTCGACCACCAACTGGTCGGGCGTCACCCCGTGCGCCGCCAGGACCGCCGCCGTCCGGGGGACGAAATCCGGTGAGATCAGCTCGCGGGTGGTGACGTTGACCGCCATCCACAGTCGTCGGCCGCCGACGGACCACGCCGCCACCTGCCGGCAGGCCCGGTCCAACACCCAGGCGCCCAGCTCACCGACGATGTCGAGATCCTCCGCCACCGGCAACAGCTCGGCCGGGAACACCGTGCCGAGCACCGGGCTGCGCCAACGCAGCAGCGCCTCCGTGCCGACCGGCATCCGGTCGGCGAGCCCGATCACCGGCTGGTAGACCAGGTCCAACTCGCCTCGGGCGACCGCGCCGGGCAGTTCCCGCTCCAGGTCCAGCCGACGGACCAGTTGGTCCTCCAGGTAGGCGTCGTACCACTCGACCCGGTCCCGGCCGAGCTGCGCCGCGCGCCGACGGGCCAGGTCCGCCTGGCGCAACACGTCCTCGGGGCGGCCGTGGGCCAGTTCGGCCAGCCCGACACAGGCCCGCGAGCGCAGCACCGCACCGGACACCTCGTACGGCCGGTCCAGCGCGGCGAGCAGCCGGGTGCCCAGCGCGTACGCCAGCAGTGGCCCCGCCCCGGTGACCACCGCGAACCCGCTGCCGGCCAGGTCGATCACCTCGTCGTCGGCCCCTGTCACGGCCCGCGCCCGGTGGACGGCCTCGGCGGCCACGTTGTCGCGCACCGCCATCCCGGGCAACTCGGTGAGGTGCAGATCGACCACCAGCAGGGTGCCGGTCGCGGACTCCGACCTCGCGGCCAGGACCCGCAGCAGGGCAGCGCGCCCGGTGGCGACCGGCTCCTCGCCGATCGCCGGAGCCAGGCCAGCGGGGGTCGGGGCAGCGGGGGTCGAGGCAACGGGGGTCGGGGCAGCGGGGGTCGGCGCGACCGGGATCGGGGCGGTCTCCGGGCCGGCGCCGAGCAGCTCGCGTGCCACCAGCGCGGGCACCACGGCGAGCGCGAGCAACACGGTGGTGCGGTCGGGTAACCGCCCGGACTGCAACTGATGGACGGTGGCCAGCACCACCCCTGCCGCCGGAACCACCACACGCGGCCAGCGCAACGTGGCCACCGGTGACGGCTCCGCCTCCGCCGCCACCAGGTGCCGCACCCCGGCAGCGGTCAGCAGCACGCCAATCACCAGCGGCGGAACCGCCAGCAGGGCCGGCCGCCCGACGGCAGGACCGGATGGCAGTGCGGCCAGCAGCGTCAACGCGAGCAGGGTCAGCGCTGCCCCGGCCTGGCACCGGGTTACGCCGGCCGCCCGGTTCGGCCCGGTCAGCACGGTGAGTACGACAACGGTCAGCACGCCGACGGCCACCGCGGCGACCAACCGCACCGGGGACGACACACCGGCGTACGGCAGCAGCAGCCAGGCGGTGAGCACCAGGCCGACACCGGCCGCAGCGCCGTCGAGCAGCCGGCGGGGCCACATCCGCTCCGGTGGCCCCGGCCGGCGAGGCAGGCTGAACAGGCCGCCGCCGAGCAGCACGGCGGCACCGGCCAGTCCGGCGACGGCGGCCGCCGGGCGGCTGTCGTCGGAGGCCAACGGCAGTACCGCCGCGCTCAGACCGGCGATCACCACCGCCGCGTGCAGCAGGGCTGCGGCTCGACGCGGCCGGGCCGCACGGCGGCGGGCGAGCCGCCCACCGGCCGGACCGGGGGCCGGCGTGTCAGGACCGACGGCGAGCCGGGACAGCCGTACCCCGGCCAGCGTCGAACCGGCCGCACCGGCGAGCGCCACCACCGCCAGCGCTGGCATCGACCCGGCCGCGCCGACGATGACGAGTACGGACACCACCGCGAGCACGCAGGTCTCCGGCAGGGCAGGGCGTCGGACGGTGGCGCGGAACACAGACGCGACGGGCACGACATTCGCCTTCGTGAGGGGGCACTGGGGCGGTGCGGCGGTGCGAGGGCGAACAGCTAGTCGGCCACTCATCCCCGGAAAACGAGCCAGCGCGCAAGCAGTGACGCCCAGTGAGCCAGATCACTGTACGCGCTCGGTCGATCACGCAGAAGCAGGCCCCCGGGGTGCCCCTGCCACGGCCCGCTGCCGTCCAGGTCGGCGATGGTGGGATCATCGAGGGGTGACCAGCACCGACACCACCCGATTCCGACACCACCAGGCCATCCTGGTCGGGGCGATCGTCGGCACCATCGGTGCCCTGCCCCTGGCCAGCGCCCGCGCGTACCTGCTGCCCGTGCTGCTGGTGCCACTGGCGGTGGCCGTCTGGGCATGGCGCGCCGGCACCGACGTGAACCCGAACGGGCTGCGGCTACGGGCGCTGCTCGGCGACCGCCGGATCCGCTGGGACCAGGTCGTCGAGCTGGGCGGCGACGCACGCGGCCGGGCGGTCGCGCAACTCGACGACGGCAGCCAGCTCGTGCTGCCCGCAGTACGCCACGTGGACCTGCCGCAGCTGGTGGCGGCGGCCGGCCGAGGCAGCGTCGAAGTGGCTCAGTAGCCGCGCGGAGCGGCGCCAGGGCCGCTCAGTAGCCGTTCACCACCTCGTTGTCGAGCTGTTCTCCCGCCACGAACCGCCGGATCTGCTGGCCCACCAGGCGGTACGCCCGAGGCAACAGGCCGCGTACCGACCCGGCGACGTGCGGGGTGATCAGTACGTTCGGCATCGCCCAGAGCGGGTGGTCGACGGGCAGCGGCTCCGGGTCGGTGACGTCCAGGGCCGCCCGGATCCGGCCGGTGGCCAACTCGGCGACCAGCGCCTCCGTCGCGACCACCGGTCCCCGGGCGGCGTTCACCAGCAACGCACCGTCGCGCATCGCGGCCAGGAACGACTCGTCGACCAGGCCCCGGGTCTGCTCGGTCAGCGGCACCAGCAGCACCACGACGTCGGCCTGCGGCAGCAGCGTGGGCAGGTCGTCGACCCCGTACACGCCCTGCTCGGGTCGAGCGGTGCGGGCCACCAGGTGAAACTGCACCTCGAAGGGGGCCAGCCGGTCACGCACCGCGGTACCGATCGAACCGGCACCGACGATCAGGATTCGTTTGCCGGCCAGCTCGTCGGTCGGCGCCACCTCGTCGTACGCCCACCGGTGCTGCGCCTGCGCGCGGGCCATCGCCGGGAAGCCGCGCAGTTGGGACAGGATGGCGGTGACCACCCACTCGGCGGTGGACGGATCATGCACGCCCCGGGCGTCGCAGAGCATGACTTGCGGCGGGACCCGACCGACCCAGGAATCCGCCCCGGCCGAGAGCAACTGGACCACCGCCAGGTCGGGCAGTTCGCACAGCAGGGCGGTGGCCGCAGCCGGGGCGAGGAAGGGCGGCACCCAGAAACGGACACCGGACGTCGGCGACGGCAGCTTCGCCGGGTCGCTCATCGTCTCGACGATGACCTCCGGCGGCAGCTCACCCAGCAGGTCGTGGCCGACCTCGTGCGGAATCCATACCTTCACGCCCGCTGACGATAGCCCCCGCGACGGCTACCGCCGCCGAGGGGCGGCACGCGCGGGCACCGACGCCCGCGTCCACGGCGGGCTACCCTGGGCCGCGTGAGCGCCCGTCCCCCACTCCCCCGCGCCCGTAGGCTCCGCACGGCCCTCGCGGCGTCCTGCGTGACACTCCTGCTCGCCGCCACCGGTTGCAGCCTCGGCGAACCGGAGCCGGATCCGGCCGGCGAGCCACCGAACCTGCCCACTCCGTCGACCAGCGCGGGCAACGGTGGCCAGGAGGCCGTCGCCACCGTGCTCGCCCAAGGGCTGCGGGTGCCGTGGGGCATCGCCTTCCTGCCCGACGGCGGCGCCCTGGTCACCGAACGCGACAGCGGCCGGATCGTCCAGGTCGGCCCGGAGTCGACCCCGGACGGCCTGCGGGTCACCGAGGTGCAGACCATCGACGACGTGGCCGCCTCGGGCGAGGGTGGTCTGCTGGGTATCGCCGTGTCACCGCAGTTCGCGCAGAACCGGACGGTCTTCGTCTACTACACCGCCGAACAGGACAACCGGATCGCCCGACTGCGGCTCGGGGAGAAACCCACCCCGATCCTCACCGGCATCCCCAAGGCGGGCATCCACAACGGCGGCGGCCTGGCCTTCGGCCCCGACGGGCAGCTTTACGCCAGCACCGGCGACGCCGGGGACACCGACCAGTCGCAGGACGTCAAGCAGCTCGGCGGCAAGATCCTGCGGATCACCCCGGAAGGTAAGCCCGCGCCCGGCAACCCCTTCCCCAACTCACCCGTCTGGTCTCTGGGCCACCGCAACGTGCAGGGCATCGCCTGGGACGGCGACCGGATGTACGCCGTGGAGTTCGGTCAGAACACCTGGGATGAGATCAACCAGATCTCCAAGGGCAAGAACTACGGCTGGCCCGAGGTGGAGGGCCGGGGCGACGACGAGAAGTACGTGGACCCCATCGTGCAGTGGCCGACCGACGAGGCGTCCTGTTCCGGGCTGGCCGCCGTCGAACGGACGCTGGCCACCGCGTGCCTGCGCGGCCAGCGCCTCTGGCTGGTCGAGCTGACCGACACCGGTACGGTGCTCGGGCAGCCCCGGGCGCTGCTGACCGAGCAGTACGGGCGACTGCGTGCCGTGGCCGCCGCCCCGGACGGCTCGATCTGGGTGAGCACCTCCAACCACGACGGGCGGGGCCGACCCGCACCCGAGGACGACCGACTGTTGCGACTTGTTTTCGCAGGTGGCGGAGCTGGGCGAAGCTGAGGCACTCTCTAATACGACACCCTCAGGTTTGTCAAGATCCTTCGGCGGGCAGGTCAGAATCTCAACATGGGCGATCAGGAACACGAGCAGCCGGACCACGGCCGGGACGGCGAGATGCCGGCCCGTCGTTCGCGCCGCTTTGCGTCACTGCGGCGGACCGGCTCCGCGCCGCGCCGTCCCGGGCGGCTCACCGGCGTACGCCGGGTCGGGGTCGCCCTGGCCGTGCTGGTCGTCACCCTGGCCGGGGTGCTGCTCGGCGCCCTGGCCGGCGGGCAGGTCGGCACGGACATCGGTCCGTTCCGCGCGAAGCTGTCCATCTCGCCGGCCGCCGAAGGCGGCACCACCATCCAGATCCCGCCGTTGGGAGCACTCCTGCTCAACAGCCACGACGGGCCGACCCACCTGACCGTCGAGTTGGGCGCGCTGGACCAGAGCCGCGTCGAGGCACTGCTGGACGATCCCGCCAGCCTGAACCGGGCCACCCAGTCGGCGGTCGAGGAGGTCACCGACGGCGTGCTGCGGCTCGGGCTGCGTACGCTCGGCGCCACCGTCCTGGCCACCGTACTGCTGGCCCTGCTGGTGTTCCGGAACACCCGCCGGGCCGCCTGGGCGGGTGGGCTGGCGCTGCTGATCACCGCAGGCAGCCTGGGCACCGCCGCGGCGACGATCCGGCCACAGGCGATCGAGGAGCCGACGTACGAGGGGCTGCTGGTCAACGCACCGGCGATCGTCGGCGACGTACGCAAGATCGCCAACGACTACACCCGGTACGCCGAGCAGCTTCAGCGTCTCATCGGCAACGTCACCCAGCTCTACACCACCGTGTCGGCGCTGCCGGTGTACGAGCAGCAGCCGGGCACCACCCGCGTGCTGCACATCTCCGACATGCACCTCAACCCGGCCGCCTGGCAGCTCATCCGGACCGTGGTGGAGCAGTTCGGCATCGACGTGGTCATCGACACCGGCGACATCACCGACTGGGGCAGCGAGCCGGAGGCCTCCTACGTCGGCTCGATCAGCCTGCTCCGCAAGCCGTACGTCTACATCCGGGGCAACCACGACTCGGGGCGTACGGCCGCGGCGGTGGCCCGCCAGCCGAACGCGATCGTGCTGGACAACGCGACCACCACGGTCGCCGGGCTCACCATCGCCGGCATCGGCGACCCCCGCTTCACCCCGGACAAGAGCACCTCGCCGGCCGCCGGCGGCCTCATCCCACCCACCGCCGACGAGTTGATCAGCACGGGCAACACGCTCGCCGCGACGATCCGCAGCTCACCCAAGCCGGTGAACATCGCTCTGATGCACGACCCGGCCGCCGCCGGCCCACTCTCCGGAACCACCCCGCTCGTGCTCTCCGGTCACACTCACCGCCGGCAGATCGAACGGCTGCCGGAGGTGCCGGGTCAACAGCCCACCACGCTGATGGTGCAGGGCTCCACCGGCGGTGCCGGCCTACGCGGCCTGGAAGGCGAGGAGCCGACCCCGCTGGCCATGACGGTGCTCTACTTCGACCAGGAAAAACAACTCCAGGCATACGACAACATCACCGTCGGCGGCACCGGCCAAGCCCAGGTCAACCTCGAACGCACCGTAATCAACCCCCCCACCACCCCCACCACCCCAACCCCCACTCCCCCCACCCCAACCCCCACCCGCTAACCCCACCCTCACCCTCACCCCACCCCCTTGCCCTCCGCGATCTTGCACTTTTGGTCGCCGCAAATGCTGCCTAACCGGGCAATTCGGCGACCAAAAGTGCAAGATCGACGCAACGAGACGGCGGAGGGCAGGGGCGGGCGGGGCGGGGGCGGGGTGGGGGCGGGGGCGGGGCGAGGGCGGGTAGGGGCGGGGGCGGGGGCGGGGGTGGTTAGTGGAGGGAGAGTGCGGCTAGGGCGGCGTTGACGATGCTGCCGGGGAGCAGGTCGTGCAGGTCGTAGAGCTCGTGGACGCTGCCGGACTGGCCGAACTCGTCGACGCCGAGCGGGACGGCAGGGGCGGCCAGGGCCGAGCCCAGCCAGGCCATCGCGTGCGAGGCGGCATCGTGCACGGTGACCACCGGCACCCGGTCGGCGAAGGCCGACCGCAGCGCACCGGGCACGCTGGGCACGGTTGCCGTGCGTACGCCCTGCCGCAGCGTGCGCTGCCAGGCCCGGTAGAGCCGGTCGAGGCTGGTGACGTCCACGACGTGAGCGGCGACGCCCTCGTCGGCCAGTTCCGCCGCAGCGGTAAGCACCTCGGGCAGCACCGCACCCGACGCGGCAAGTTGCACCGTTGGGGCCCCGGCCAGGTGCGGGTACGCCTGGTGGGCGTCGACCAGCCGGTACGCCCCGGCGAGCACCTGCCGGCGCAGCACCGCGTCGCCGAGACGGGCTCGGGCCGCCTCGAACGGCGCCTGGTCCACGGGCCGGGTGCTCAGCCGGAAGTAGTACGCGCCGTCCTCGGCCGGTGCCGCGGTCGCCGCCGGCTGTGCCGGGCCCGCGATCTGCCCGAGCGCGTCGCAGAGCAACCAGTCCAGACTCGTCGCGTACGCCGGCTCGACGAAGGTGACTCCGGGCAGTTCCAGGCCCACGCTCGCGGTGATCGTGGACTGGTGGGCGCCGCCCTCCGGGGCGAGCGTGATGCCGGACGGGGTACCGGCCACCACGAACCGGGAGCCGGAGTAGGTGCCGTACAGGAAGGCGTCCAGGCCGCGCAGCACGAACGGGTCGTAAACGGTGCCGACCGGCAGCAGCGGCTGCCCGGACAGGTCCCAGGCCAGGCCGAGCTGACCGAGCAGCAGGAACAGGTTCATCTCGGAGATGCCGAGTTCGATGTGCTGCCCGTCAGGGCTCTCCGTCCAGCGCAGCATCCGGTCTTCCGACCAGGACCGCTGCGCGGTCGGCGCGAACACTCCGGTCTTGTTGATGAACCCGGCCAGGTTCGTCGAGGTGGCCACGTCCGGCGCGGTGGTGACGAGGTATCTGCCCACCTGCGGGTCGCGGGCGAGGTCGACCAGCACTCGACCGAAGACCTCCTGCGTGGAGATCGGCTTTGTCGCGCGTACCTTCGTGGTCTGTGGAACGGTGACCCCGAGCGCCCGCTCGCGGGGCGCGCGGGACAGTGCCTCCCGACGCTGCCCGGCCCGGATGCCGGCCGGCGAGGCCGGGTCGAGGCGGTCCCACTCGGTGTCGTCGGTCAGGCCGTGCGCGGCGCGCAGCGCGTCGACCTGCTCCCCGGTGAGCAGCGCCGAGTGGTTGCGCGGATTGCCGGCGATCGGCAGACCCCAACCCTTGACGGTGTACGCGAACACCACGCTCGGCCGATCGGTCACCGCGTCACACTGGGCGTACGCGTCGAGCAGCGCCGCCAGGTCGTGCCCGCCCAGGTCGGTGACCAGCGGGCCCAGCTGTTCGTCGGCGATGTCCGCGACGAACGTGGCGACCTCGGCCGGCGCGCCGTCCAGGAACTGCTTGCGCAGCGCCGGCCCGGTCAGCCCGAACAGCGACTGGTACTGCTCGTTGGGCATCGCGTCGATCCAGTCGCGCAGCGCCTCGCCACCCGGCTGGGCGTACGCCTCGGCCAGCTTGCGGCCGTACTTGACCTCGACCACGTGCCAGCCGGCGGCCTCGAACTGCCCGCGCCACTGGTCGATGCGTACGCCCGGCACGACCCGGTCCAGCGACTGCCGGTTGAAGTCGACCACCCACATCACGTTGCCGAGACCGGTGGTGGCCGGGTCAGCGACCGCCTCCCAGATGTTGCCCTCGTCCAGTTCGGCGTCACCGATCAACGCAACGAACCGCGAGTGTGGACGGGCGCCGAAGTGCGCGTCGACGTACCGTCGGGTCACCGCGGCGAACAGCGGGGCGGCGGCGCCCAGGCCGACCGACCCGGTGGAGAAGTCCACCTCGTCCGGGTCCTTGGTGCGGGACGGGTACGACTGGAGGCCGCCCCGG
Source organism: Micromonospora sp. NPDC051196 (assembly GCF_040682415.1). Taxonomy (NCBI): domain Bacteria; kingdom Bacillati; phylum Actinomycetota; class Actinomycetes; order Micromonosporales; family Micromonosporaceae; genus Micromonospora; species Micromonospora sp. NPDC051196. Next base: position 778,396 of record NZ_JBFBAY010000001.1, on the reverse strand, counting down.
GCCCGCAGCCGGGTCAGGTAGGACCGGTCCAGGTTGCCCAGCAGGTATTGGATGGCGTGGAAAACCGGGGAGGCGTGCGGTTTCACCGCGACCCGGTCGTCGGCGTCCAGGTGCGCGAACCACAGCGCGGTCATCGCGGTGACCAGGGAGGCGCTGGACGCCTGGTGCCCGCCGACCTTCACCCCGTCGCCGGTCACGCGGTCGTGGTTGGCCGCATCCACGATCCGGGTGGCGAGCCAGAGCACCCGTCGCTGGATCTTGTCGAGAACGTCGATGTCGTGCTGGTTCACGGTGGGCTCCAGGGGCATCGTCGTTGACGCCCGATCGGGGACGGGTGGTGGTGCCTTGGCTGCCGAACGTCGCCGTCGGCGACGCGCCCGGCCCCTCGAAACCCCGAGGTCGGGGAGCCGGCTCGCGCCCGAAGCGCTCGAAGCGCCCGGCGCGGCTCGGATGTTAAGAAGGGGCCCCTCCTCTACGCGAGGCGTTAAGAAGGGGCCCTTCCTTACACCTCAGGCGCCGAGGCGGGCGAGGATCAGCTCGCGGACGGTCTTGGCGTCGGCCTGACCGCGGGTGGTCTTCATGACCGCGCCGACCAGCGCACCGGCGGCGGCCACCTTGCCGCTGCGGATCTTGTCGGCGATATCCGGGTTGGCGGCGATCGCCTCGTCCACGGCGGCGGTGAGCGCGCCGGTGTCGGAGACCACCTCCAGGCCGCGGGCGGTCATGATCTCGGTGGGTGAACCCTCACCGGCGACGACACCCTCCAGCACCGTACGGGCCAGCTTGTCGTTGAGCTTGCCGGCGTCGACCAGGGACTGCAACTCGGCCACCTGCGCCGGGGTGGCCCCGATGTCGGCCAACTCCACACCCGTCTCGTTGGCCCGCCGGGACAGCTCACCCAGCCACCACTTGCGGGCGGCGGCCGGCGAGGCACCGGCGGCGACAGTCTGCTCGATCAACTCGACGGCACCGGCGTTGAGCACCGACTGCATGTCCGTGTCCGACAGACCCCACGCCTCCTGAAGACGGCGGCGGTGCAGCCGGGGCAGCTCCGGCAGGGCGGCCTTCAGCTCGGCCACCCAGGCCGGGTCGGGGGCGATCGGGACCAGATCCGGCTCGGGGAAGTAGCGGTAGTCGGTGGCGGTCTCCTTGGACCGGCCCGGGGTGGTGTCCCCGGTGTCCTCGTGGAAGTGCCGGGTCTCCTGGGTGATCCGACCGCCTGCCTCCAGCACGGACGCCTGGCGCAGCATCTCCGAGCGGACCGCCCGCTCGACCGAGCGCAACGAGTTGACGTTCTTGGTCTCGGTGCGGGTGCCCCACTCCTCGCCGGGCAGGTTCAGCGAGGTGTTGACGTCGCAGCGCAGCGAGCCTTCCTCCATGCGTACGTCGGAGACGCCCAGCGAGCGGATCACGTCGCGCAGCTCGGTGACGTACGCGCGAGCCACCTCGGGGGCGAGCGCGCCGGTGCCGGGGATCGGCTTGGTGACGATCTCGACGAGCGGGATGCCGGCCCGGTTGTAGTCGACGAGCGACTCGGTGGCACCGTGGATGCGCCCGGTGGCGCCACCGACGTGCAGCGTCTTGCCGGTGTCCTCCTCCAGGTGCACCCGCTCGATGCCGATGCGTACCAGTTCGCCGTTGACCTCGACGTCCAGGTAGCCGTCGAAGCAGAGCGGCTCGTCGTACTGGCTGATCTGGAAGTTCTTCGGCATGTCCGGATAGAAGTAGTTCTTCCGGGCGAACCGGCACCACTGGGCGATCGAGCAGTTCAGCGCGAGGCCGATCCGGATGGTCGCCTCGATGGCCGCCTTGTTGGCCACCGGCAGCGAGCCGGGCAGGCCCAGGCAGACCGGGCAGACCCGGGTGTTCGGCTCGCCGCCGAAGTCGGTCGGGCAGCCGCACCACATCTTGGTGTTCGTGCCCAGCTCGACGTGGGTCTCCAGGCCGATCACCGGTTCGAAGCGCGCGACGACCTCGTCGTACGCGGGCAGCGTCGTGGTCATGAGAACTCCAGCTTTGCAGGCGGTAGCCGGCCCACGGCGGCATCCGGACACAACGCTGCCAAGCCTAACCGCTCGACCCGGCCCGTCTCGGCCGGGCATCACCGCGGTGTCGGTCGGGATGTCACTCGGGTGCGCTGAACCGCCGACGACGGTTGAAGGTCAGCACGAGCAGGATCCCGCCGATGGAGAACGCCAGGACGCTCAGCAACAGCAGCACGAGGGTCGAGTTCGATCCGGTGACCGGCAGCCACGCCCCGCTCGTCTTCGATGGCGACGGGACCGGTGCCGCAGGGCTCTGCGACGGCGTCGAGGTCGGGTCGACCGGAGTCGGCGTGGCCGTGGGAACGGTCGGTGTGGGGCTCGGACCGGTCGGGGTCGCCGTGGGAGTGGTCGGCGTCGCGGCGGCGACGACCAGCTCCACCTCTGTGGTGGCGCTGGTGCGGGCACCCGCCGCTCGCACCATGAAGTCGAACGTGCCGGCGCTGCTCGGGGTGCCGCTGAGCCGGCCGTCCGTGGCGAGGGTGAGCCCGTCCGGCAGGGTTCCGGCGGCCAGGGCGAAGGTGATGTTCTCGTCACCGTCGGCGGTGAACCGGAACGAGTACGGCTGGCCGACCCTGCCGGCGGGCGGGTCGCCGGAGGTGAAGGCGGTCGCGGCCTCGGCGACGAGGATGCTGATGTCCTGCTCGCCGAAGAAGCCGTTCTTGTCGGTCATCCGCAGGGTCGCGGGGTAGGTGCCGGTCGTGGTCGGCGAACCCCCGAGCGAGTTACCGACCACCAGCATGCCCGGCGGCAGGCTCCCCGCGCTCACCGACAACCGGTACGGCTCGGTGCCACCGGTCGCCTCGACGGTGTGGATCGCGTACACCTGCCCCAGGTACATCGGCGTCCGGGGCGCACCCGAGGTGATTTCGATCGTGGGTTCGCGTACCTCGATCGTCGCCCTCTGCTCGGCGAACTGGTCGGCCGCGTCGGTCATCCGCAGGGTGAAGGTGTAGGTGCCCGCCGTGGTCGGCGAACCGCCGAGGGAGTTGCCGACCACCAACATGCCCGGCGGCAGGCTCCCCGCGCTCACCGACAACCGGTACGGCTCGGTGCCACCCGTGGCCTCGACCGTGTGGATCGCGTACACCTGCCCCAGATACATGGGCGACCGGGGTGCGCCGGAGGTGATGGTGACGGTCGCCGCTGCGGCCGGGGGTGCGGTGCCCAGCAGTAACGCGACCACCATCGTCAGGGCCATGACCGGGCGCAGTGTCTTCATCGCACATCCAGGTCTGATCAGAACGGCTCGCGTTCGCCAGCGACCGGAGTCCAGCCGGTCCAGCCGACTCGCAATCATCCAATCAGGAAGGTTGATGGCGGGCAATTACCCGAACGGCGGCCAGCGTGTCGCGCCGACGACCACGCCCGGTGCGGTCGGGTGACCACACCGGAGACACGACGATGCGGGTGCGCAAGGCGGCGGGCGGCCGCCTTGCGCACCGTAGATCACAGGGCCGGAGGGGTGAGCGTGCCGACCGCGCTCTCCAACGCGGCGGCGACCCGGTACATCCGGTCGTCGGCCATCGTCGGGGCCATCACCTGGAGGCCGACCGGCAGCCCGTCGGCCAGACCGCACGGCACCGAGATGCCCGGCCCGCCGTACAGGTTCGTCGGGATGGTGAACAGGTCGGCCAGGTACATCTGGTACGGGTCGGAGGTGCGCGCACCCAGCGGGAACGCCACGAACGGGGTGGTCGGCGAGATCAGCGCGTCGACCCGCTCGAACGCGGCGGTGAAGTCTCGGGTGATCAGCGTACGGACCTTCTGGGCCTGCCCGTAGTAGGCGTCGTAGTAGCCCGAGGAGAGCGCGTACGTGCCGATCATGATCCGTCGCTTGACCTCGGGACCGAAACCGGCCTCCCGGGTCAGCGACATGACCTCCTCCAGCGACCGGTTGCCGTCGTCGCCGACGCGCAGCCCGAACCGGACCCCGTCAAAGCGGGCCAGGTTGGAGGAGCACTCGCTCGGGGCGATCAGGTAGTACGCCGGCAGCGCGTACTTGAAGTGCGGGCAGGAGACCTCGACGATCTCCGCGCCGAGCTTGGTCAGCGTGTCGACCGCCTCGTTGAAGGCGGCCAGCACACCCGGCTCGGCACCCTCGCCGGCGAACTCGGTGACGATGCCGAGCCGTACCCCGGTCAGGTCACCGGTGGCGCCGAGCTTCGCCGCCGCGACCACGTCCGGCACCGGCGCCGCGATCGAGGTCGAGTCGCGCGGGTCGTGCCCGCCGATGACCTCGTGCAGCAACGCGGCGTCGAGCACCGTACGTGCACAGGGGCCGGGGGTGTCCAGCGAGGAGGAGAACGCCACCAGGCCGTAGCGGGAGGTGCCGCCGTAGGTCGGCTTGGCGCCGACGGTGCCGGTGACCGCACCCGGCTGGCGGATCGAGCCACCGGTGTCCGAGCCGATCGCCAGCGGTGCCTCGTACGCGGCCAGCGCGGCGGCGCTACCGCCACCGGAACCGCCCGGAATGCGGTCGGTGTCCCACGGGTTGCGGGTCGGTCCGTACGCGGAGTACTCCGTGGAGGAGCCCATCGCGAACTCATCCATGTTGGTCTTGCCGAGCATCACCGTGCCGGCGGCGCGCAGCCGCTGCACGATCGTCGAGTCGTACGGCGGGCGCCAGCCCTCAAGGATCTTCGACCCGACGGTGGTCGGCACGCCCTTGGTGGTCAGCACGTCCTTGACCGCGACCGGCACCCCGGCCAGCGGCCCCAGCTGGGCACCGGCGGCACGCTGGGCGTCGACCTCGCGGGCGGCGGTCAGCGCGCCCTCGCTGTCGACGTGCAGGAAGGCGTTGACCCGTCCGTCGACGGCGGCGATCCGGTCCAGGTGCGCCTGGGTCACCTCGACGGCGGAGGTCTGCCCCGAGGCGACCAGGCCGGCGATCTCGACGGCGTTCAACTTCGTCAGGTCACTCATGCCGCCACTCCGCTTCGCCCCGTGCCGTCGCCGAGCCCGATGATCCGCTCGCTCACGATGCCACATCCTCGTCCAGGATCCGCGGTACGCGGAACCGCTGCTCCTCCGCGTCGGGTGCACCCGACAGCGCCTCCTGCGGGCTCAGGCACGGCGTCACGACGTCGTCGCGGAACACGTTGGTCAGCGGTACCGAGTGCGAGGTCGGCGGGATGTCGGCGGCGGCGACCTCGCCCACCTGGGCTACCGCCTGGAGGATCACGTCGAGCTGGCCGGCGAAGGTGTCGAGTTCCTCCTCCGTCACGGCGAGCCGCGACAGTCGCGCCAGGTGCGCGACCTCCTCGCGGGAGATGGCGGCCATCGGTGCCCCCTTCGTGGCTGTCCTGCGTCTGCCTACGCCCACCCGGTCGCTGCGCCGCGACCCGCGGTGACGCCCAGCGAGTCTATTGTTCCCTGCCCGGCCGAGCGCTGGCGGCTCCCCGGACGCCGATTCACACACCTTCGAGATCGGCCGCCAGGTCACCTCGCGGCCGGCAGGTCACCGGGGGTGCCGGCGCGGCAGCTCCGCCTCGTCGGAGGCGGCCAACGGACGAACCGGACGGTAGCGGGCCAGCCAGGCGACCAGTTCCTCGGCCGGCATCGGCCGGGCGTAGAACCAGCCCTGGGCGGCGTCGCAGCCCGCCGAGTGCAGCATCCGCCACGTCCGCTCGTCCTCCACACCCTCGGCCACCACCCGCAACCCCAGTGCCTTGGCCAGCTCGATGGTCGACCGCACGATCGCCGCGTCGTCGCCGTCGTCGGCCATGCCGAGGACGAAGGACCGGTCGACCTTCACCTCCGACAACGGCAGCCGACGCAGGTGTTGCAGGGACGAGTAGCCGGTGCCGAAGTCGTCCAGCGCGATGCCCACCCCGATGCGGTGCAGCTGGGTGATGGTGGCCAGCACCCGACGCGGATCGGCCATCAACGCACCTTCGGTGATCTCCAGTTGCAGCCGCTGCGGGGCCACCCCGTAGCGGGTCAGCCGATCGGCGATCTGCTCGGCGATCTCGCCGGTGTGCAGGTCCCGCACGCTGACGTTGAGGGCCGCCCGCAGGCTGACACCGGCCGCCGACCACTTCGCGAGCTGCTCCACCACATCGTCGACGACCCGGCGGGTGAGCAGCCGCATCACCGCGCTCTGCTCGGCGACCCGGATCAACTCCTCCGGGTCGACCATCCCCCGGCGGGGGTGACGCCACCGCAGCAGTGCCTCCACGCCGACCACCTCGCCGGTGGCGATCTCGATCTGCGGCTGGTAATACAACATGATCTCGCCCGCGTCCGGCGCCGGATCGGACTGCCCCTCGGGTTGCGTCGGCCGGGCCCACACCTCGTCGGCGTCCGGCTCCGGCTGGGTGGGCTGGGTGCTCCGGCGCAGGATCGGGTCCGCAGCGATCACGATCCGGTTGATCAGCTCGTCGTCGTGGACCCCGGTCGGCAGCCGGCGTCGGCGGCGACTCCACCACCGCTGGCCGGGGCCCTCCTCCGTCGGTGGGGCAGCGGGCAGCGTGGCGCCGTCCCCACCGCGTACCGGGGGTGCGGCCTCCGCTGCGCGCGGTTGCCCCGTCGGCCCCACCTCCAGCACTCGGCGCAGGTCGGCCAGCAGGCCCAGCCGCTCGGCGGAGTTGTGGTCGGACTCGGCCGTGTAGACGGCGACGGTGTCGTTACGGTGCTTCGCGTCGTACATCGCCACGTCGGCGTGCCGCATCAGGGTGGCGAAGTCCTCGCCATGATCGGGATAGAGGGCGATCCCGATGGAGCCACCGACGTCCAGCGGCAGCCCGTCCAGCGGGACCGGCTCGGCCAGCACCCGCACCACCTGGTCGGCGAAGGCACGGGCCTGCCCGACCTCGGTCAGGCCGGTCATCACGATGGCGAACTCGTCGCCACCGAGCCGGGCGACCAGGTCCGGCGACTCGACCACGTCGGTCAGCCGGGCACTCACCTCGACCAGCAGCCGGTCACCCACCGCGTGCCCGAGCGCGTCGTTGACGTTCTTGAAGCGGTCCAGATCGATCAGCAGCAGGGCCAGGTGGGCGTCCGGCTCGCCCCGTGCGGCGCGTTCGGCGTGCCGGTGCACCTGCTCGTTGACCTCGGCCAGCAGCGCCTTGCGGTTGGGTAGCCCGGTAAGCGGGTCGAGCGAGGCGAGTTGATGCTGCTCGACGGTGAGCCGCGCCATCCGGTACACCGCGAACAGCGGCACCAGCACCAGCGGGACGAGGGCCGCGCTGGCTCGGGCCGCGGTGACGAGGATCGGAGCGAGCAGCAGCAGGGAGCCGGTGGAGAGCAGCTCGAACGGCAGGCCCCGCCAGGCGTTGGGCCACCATCGCTCGCCGAAGCGCAGCCGGACGGCGGCGGTTACCAGGCCGTAGTTGACCAGGAACCAGGCGACCCCGGCACCACCGATCGCCGCGACGTCCGTCCAGTTCAGGGGCCCGCTGTCGAAGGCGGCGCCGGGCCCGAGCCGGCTGACCGCGTACGCGGCGGCCAGGGAGCACGCGTACTGGGCCGCGTTGAAGGCCGTACGCCACGGGGCGTGGCCCATCCGGACCCCGGACACCAGCACGGCCACCGCCTGCACGGCGACGGCGGGACCGAGCCCCCAGCCGAGCAGGATGGCGAAGGTGAAGCAGCTCGACGGATAGACCGCCGAGGACTGCCGCCGCCCGGGCGCGACGAACGGGCGCGCGTCGCAGGCCACGGCGAGCACCGCCATCGTCCAGAACGCCACCGGCAGATCGGGCAGCGACGTGCCCAGGGACACCAGCGGGCCGGCCGAGACCAGCACTGCCACTGCGAGCACACCAACCACGAAGGCGGTGAACTGCGCCGCCCGTCCGGGTGGGACCAGGTTGCGCGGGTCGGGCGGCTCCATCACACCTCCCGGTACGGAACCCGGCACGTGCTCTCACGTGCCGTGACCCAATGAAACGCCCCTGGTGGCGGTTTTCCCTCCGCGACAGTCACGAATCGGTCGTAGTCGTAATTAAGTTGGTACCTCCACGAGTGCCCCGAAGGGCTCACTCGTCGACGCGGGCCACCTCGCGGGCCGCGTCGACCCCCGCGTCGAGCAGCACCCGGAAGCCATCCTCGTCGAGGATCGGCACCTTCAGGGTGGCCGCCTTGTCCGCCTTGGACCCCGGATTGTCGCCGACCACCACGAAGCCGGTCTTCTTCGAGACCGAGCCCGAGACCTTGCCGCCCCGCGACTGGATCGCCTCGGCGGCCTGGTCGCGGGAATATCCACTCAGCGTGCCGGTGACCACCACGGTGAGGCCTTCCAGTGGGCGGGGCCCCTCCGCCACCGCCTCCTCGGCCATCCGTACGCCCGCCTCGGCCCACTTACGGACGACCTCGCGGTGCCAGTCGACGGCGAACCACTCGCGGATGCTGGCGGCGATCGTCGGACCGACCCCGTCGACGGAGGAGAGCTCCTCCTCGGAGGCGTTGTCGATCGCCTCGATCGAGCGGAAGTGCCGGGCCAGGGCCTGCGCGGCGGTCGGCCCGACGTGCCGGATGGACAGCGCCACCAGCACCCGCCACAGGTCACGTTCCTTGGCCACGGCGAGATTGTCGAGCAGCTTGGTCGCGTTGCTGCCGAGGCTGCCGTCCTTGTTGACGAAGAACGGCGAACGGGCGAGCTGCTCGGCATCGAGGGAGAACAGATCCCCCTCGTCGGTGATGATCTGCGCGTCGAGCAGTGCGGCACCGCTTTTGTAGCCGAGCGCCTCGATGTCGAACGCACCGCGCCCGGCCAGGTGGAACACCCGCTCGCGCAGCTGCGCGGGGCAGCTGCGCGAATTCGGGCAGCGGATGTCGACGTCGCCCTCCTTGGCCGGGGCCAACGGGGTGTCGCAGGCCGGGCAGGTGGTGGGCATGACGAACGGTCGGGCATCCGGCGGGCGCAGGTCGACCACCGGGCCGAGCACCTCGGGGATCACGTCGCCGGCCTTGCGGATCACCACCGTGTCGCCGATCAGCACCCCCTTGCGCTCCACCTCGCGGGCGTTGTGCAGGGTCGCGTACGCCACCGTGGAGCCGGCCACCTTGACCGGTTCGAGCAGGGCACGGGGCGTCACCCGCCCGGTGCGGCCGACCTCGACCTCGATGTCGAGGAGCTTGGTGTTGACCTCCTCCGGGGGGTACTTGAAGGCGATCGCCCAGCGGGGTGCCCGGCTGGTCGAGCCGAGCCGCCCCTGGATCGGCACCGGGTCAACCTTCACCACCACGCCGTCGATCTCGTGCTCGACGTCGTGCCGGTGCGCGGCGTAGTGGGCGATGTAGTCGCGGACCTCGGCGAGATCCGGCAGCACCCGCCAGCGGTCGCTGGTCGGCAGGCCCCACGCCTGCAACGCCGAGTACGACTCGGACTGGGTGCCCGGCTGGAAGCCTTGCCGGGCGCCGATGCCGTGCACCACCAGGCGCAACGGCCGCGACGCGGTGATCCGCGGATCCTTCTGCCGCAGACTGCCCGCAGCCGCGTTGCGTGGATTCGCGAACGGTGCCTTGCCCTGCTCGACCAGGCCGGCGTTGAGGTCGGCGAAGGCCGCGATCGGGAAGTAGATCTCGCCCCGCACCTCGATGAACTCGGGAACCGGACCGAACTCGGCCGAGTCGGTCAGTCGGCTGGGCACGTCCCGGATGCTGCGCACGTTGGCCGTGACATCCTCACCGGTGCGCCCGTCGCCCCGGGTCGCCGCCCGGATCAGTCGCCCGTCCTGGTAGGTCAGGTTGATCGCCAGCCCGTCGACCTTCAGCTCACACAGGTAGGGCACCGGCCCACCGGCGTCCCGCTCGACCCGTTCCGCCCAGGCGGCCAACTCCTCGTCGGCGAAGGCATTGTCCAGCGACATCATCCGTTCGGCGTGGGCCACCGGGGTGAAGTCGGTGGAGAAGGTGCCGCCGACGCGCTGGGTCGGCGAATCCGGCGTACGCAGCGCCGGGAACTCCTCCTCCAGCGCGGTCAGCTCGCGCAGTTGCCGGTCGAACTCGGCGTCGGAGACGGTCGGCGCATCAAGCACGTAGTAGCGGTACTGATGCTCGGTCAGCTCCTGGCTCAGGGTGGCATGGCGTTCCCGTGCCTGTGGGGTCGGCTCGGCTCCCGCCGCCGCCTCCTGCGCCGCGCTGAGCTGCTGACCGCTCGCTTCTTCGGACACGCTGCCGCCTCCGGCCACCGTACCTCCCGTGATCGTGCTACCTCCGCACCGTAGCGCCCGGGTGGGACAACCCGGCCGACCAGGGCGGCCATGCAGGTGCCGGGGTCGGGTTCCGGGCCGGTCCGGTCGATGGTGGCAGCCGCGGGTCAGTCGTGCCGCGCCGACAGGGCGACGAGCTGGTCGGCGTACTCGATCCGCTCGGCCCACGGTGCCGGCCAGGCGGCCATGCCCAGGGCGGCACCCACGAAGGCGCCGGCGAGGGCGGCGATGGAGTCGGAGTCACCGGCCGTGCGGGCACCCCGGACGAGGGCGCCGACCGGGTCGTCGGCGTGCCGAACGGCACAGTAGAGGGCCGTCACCAGGGCCTCCTCGGCGATCCAGCCCTCACCGGTGAGCCGGCACGGGTCGCCCCCATCGTCCGGCCCGGACAGTGCCGCGTCGAGCTGACGCAGCGCCGCACCGCACTCGTCCCAACCGGCCGAGATGAAGGCCTCGGGCGTCGCGGCGTTCGCGCGCCGCCAAAGGTCGCCGAGCCAGTCGGTGCGGTAGACCACCCGTTGCTCGCCCACCCGTTCGGTGAGCAGACCGGGCAGCTCGGCCAGGGCGACGCCGGCGCGCAGCAGCCGGACGGCGTACGCGGTCAGTTCGCTGGCGGCCAGACCGGTCGGGTGACCGTGGGTGAGGCCGGCCTGAAGTTGGGCCAACCCGGCGAGAGTGTCCAGGTCGACGTCGAGCAGCCCGACCGGGGTGACCCGCATGTTGGCCCCGCAGCCCTTCGAGTCGACCACCGTGGCCTGCTGCCAGGGCAGCCCACGGGACAGCTCGGCGCAGGCCCGCAGACAGGTCATTCCTGGTGCCCGGTTGTTGTCCGGGCTGGCAGCCCAGGCCAGGAAGCGTTGCCGGAGCAGTGGCTGCACCGCCTCGGCCGTGTGCTCCGGTGCGTCGTGCAGCGCCCAGGCCACCGCCAGCGCCATCTGGGTGTCGTCGGTGACCAGCGCCGGATCGCCGACCAACTCGCGGGGGCCGGTCGGCCCGTACCGCCGGTCTATCTCAGCGACGCTGAGGAACTCGGTGGGCTTGCCGAGGGCGTCGCCGAAGGCCAGCCCGAAGATCGAACCGGCAGCCCGACGCTGCACAGAAGGGGTCATGGAGGCGATCATGCCGCCCGCCGGCGAGCCCGGCCAACACCCGATCGACCGGTCAGTCCCAGCAGAGGCAGAACGGATGCCCGACCGGGTCGGCGTAGACCCGGAAACCCTCGCCCGCTCCGGGCAGGCGCCGGGCGCCCAGGGCCAGCACCCTCCGCTCCGCCGTCTCGATGTCGTCGACCGTCACGTCGAGATGGAACTGTTGGGGCCGCTGTCGATGACAGTGGAACGTAGTCGTCCGATCATGTCGGTCATCCTGCCAACCGGGTACGACAGGAACCTCACACCTCGGCTAGCCGACGACCCGCGTCGCGACAGGCGGCCAGGACGGCCCGGGCGTACGCCGGAGTCGCCCCGGCCAGCCCGCAGGCGGGAGTGACCACGACCTGCTCGGCGAGTTGGCCGCGTGGAAAGCCGAGACGGTCCCAGAGCCCGCGTACCCGGTCGGCGACCTGCGCCGAAGTCGGCGCGCCACCGGTCGGCGGTGAAGTCGGCGCGGCCCCGGCCACCAACCCCAGCCCGGCGTCCAACGCCTCACCCAGCGGATCCAGGTCGGTCACCCGGCTCAGGTCGAGTGCCACCCCGACCGCACCGGCGGACCGGATCAGCTCCAGCGGCACGTCCACGGCGCAGCAGTGCACCACGGTCGGCACTCCCGCCGACTCGATCACGTCGCGCAGCAGACCGGCGGCGACCTCCGACTCCATGGCCCGGTACGTGCCGAGACCGCTCTCGGTCGGCACCCGACCGGCCAGCACCGCCGGCAGCGACGGCTCGTCCAACTGGAGCAGCACACCGGCCCGGGGCATTCGGCGGGCCACCGCCTCGACATGGCCACGCAGCCCTTCGGCGAGCGAGCCGGCGAGATCGCGTACGGCGCCGAGATCGCGCAGCATCCGGCCACCGATCGGCAACTCCAGCGAGGCGGCCAGGGTGACGGGACCGCCCGCCTGGACCTTGACCGTGCCGGCGTACTCCTCGGCCTGCTCGGCGAGTTGGTCGAGGTCTCGTTCCATCAGGTCACGAGCCCGACGCAGGTCCTTGCCGGGCCGCGGTGCGACCCGCCAGCGCGCGGCGTACAGCTCCACCGGCAGCTCGACGAGCAGGCCGGCGGTGCGACCGATCAGGTCGGCGCCCGGCCCACGGGCCGGCAACTCGGGCAGGTGCGGCAGGGCGGGAAACTCGCCGAGCACGATCCGCTGCGCCTCGGCGATGTCGGTGCCGGGCAGCGACCCGATCCCGGTCGCCGCGCCCACCGGCCAAGGCCATCCCCGATCAGTCACGGCAGAACCCTACCCGCCGTCGCCGCAACCACAGGGCCGCGGCCACCCGCTCGGTCCGGCACGGACCCGCCGGGCGGTCAGTCGGTGATGGTGGCGGAGCCGAGGACCACGTCGCCGGCCGGGTCGGGACGGTACGCGACGATCGCCTGTCCGGCCGCCACACCACGAACGGGACGCCGCAGGTCGGCGTGCAGCTGGTCGGCGTCGACGGTGACGACGGCGGGTACGACGACGCCGTGCGCCCGCAGCTGCACCTCGCACTCGATCGGCTGGTCGGGGCGTGGGCCGCCGGTCCAGACCGGGCGGGTGGCGGAGACGGCGGACACCTCCAGGGCCTCGGCCGGGCCGACGGTCACCGTGTTGGTCTTGGGCGTGATGGACAGCACGTACCGGGGCCGACCGTCCGGGGCGGGCCGGTCCAGGTGCAGACCACGCCGCTGCCCGACGGTGTACGCGTACGCCCCGGTGTGCTGTCCGACCACGGCGCCGGTGGTCGCGTCGACCACGTCGCCGGGCGACTCGCCGAGCCGCTGGGCGAGGAAACCTCGGGTGTCGCCGTCGGCGATGAAGCAGATGTCGTGCGAATCCGGCTTGTCGGCCACGGCCAGGCCACGCTCGGCGGCCTCCTGCCGCACCTGGGCCTTGGTCGAGTCGCCGAGCGGGAACATCGATCGGTCCAGCTGCTCGCGGGTGAGCACGGCCAGCACGTACGACTGGTCCTTGGCCTCGTCGACGCTGCGACGCAGCAGGCCGTCCGGGCCGAGCCGGGCGTGATGGCCGGTGACCACCGCGTCGAACCCGAGGGCCACCGCCCGGTCCAGCACCGCGGCGAACTTGATCTTTTCGTTGCAGCGCAGGCACGGGTTGGGGGTACGTCCGGCCGCGTACTCGGCGACGAAGTCGTCGACCACGTCGGCGTGGAAGCGGTCGGCCATGTCCCAGACGTAGAACGGGATGCCGAGCACGTCGGCCGCGCGCCGCGCGTCGCGGGAGTCCTCCAGGGTGCAGCAGCCCCGCGCGCCGGTGCGATAGGTCTGCGGGTTCCGAGCCAGGGCCAGGTGTACGCCGGTGACGTCGTGACCGGCCTGCACCGCCCGCGCCGCCGCCACGGCGGAATCCACGCCGCCGGACATCGCCGCCAACACCCTCACCCCGACCACTCTCCCTTCCCGTCGACCCTATCCCCCGCACTGGCACTTAGCGGCGTGCGGTACGGCCGGTGTTAACCGGGGGCCCCTGCTCTACCGCAGGCGTTAACAAGGGGCCCTTCCTTCGCAGTCAGCGAGGGCTGCGCTGGGCGGCGCGGCGGGCCCGTTCGACGGCTCCGGGGAGAGCGGCGATCAGGGCGTCGACGTCGTCGGGGGTGCTGTTGTGGCCGAGGGAGAAGCGCAGCGACGACCGGGCCCGGTCGTCGTCCGCGCCCATCGCGAGCAGCACGTGCGAGGGCTGGGCCACCCCCGCCGAGCAGGCCGACCCGGTCGAGCAGTAGATGCCCTGGGCGTCCAGCAGGAGCAGCAGGGCGTCGCCCTCGCAGCCGGGAAAGGAGAAGTGGGCGTTACCGGGCAGCCGGTCGTCGGGATCGCCGTTGTAGACGACCTCGGGCACCGCCTGCCGGACCCGCTGCACCAGATCGTCGCGGAGCGCGGCCACCCGGGCCGCGTACTCCTGCTGGCCCTTGACCGCAGCCTCGACGGCGACGGCGAAAGCCACGATGCCGGCGGTGTCCAGGGTGCCGGAGCGCACATCGCGTTCCTGCCCACCGCCGTGCAGCAGTGGCACGGCGGCCACGTCCCGGGCCAGCACCAACGCGCCCACGCCGACCGGGCCGCCGAGCTTGTGCCCGGTCACGGTGAGGGCGGCGACGCCGCTGGCGGCGAAGTCGACCGGCACCTGGCCGACCGCCTGGATGGCGTCGGTGTGGAACGGCACGCCGTACTCCACGGCGACCGCGGCCAGGTCCCTGATCCGCTGTACCGTGCCGACCTCGTTGTTCGCCCACATGGCGGTGATCAACGCCACCTGCTCGCCGTGCTCGGCCAGTTCGGCGCGGAGCGCGTCGGGGTGCAACCGGCCGACCTCGTCGACCGGCAGCCAGCCCACCTCGGCGTTCTCATGCCGGCCCAACCAGTCCACCGCGTCGAGCACGGCGTGGTGCTCGACGGCGCTGGAGACCACCCGGCGGCGCCGGGGGTCGGCGTCCCGGCGGGCCCAGAAGATGCCCTTGACCGCGAGATTGTCGCTCTCCGTACCGCCACCAGTGAAGATCACCTCGGACGGCCGGGCGGCTAGTGCGGCGGCCACCCGCTCCCGCGACTCCTCCACCCGCCGCCGGGCATGCCGACCGGAGGCGTGCAGTGACGACGCGTTGCCGACCTCGCGGGCGGTCGCGACGTACGCCTCAAGTGCCTCGTCGAGCACCGGGGTCGTCGCGGCATGATCCAGGTAAGCCATCACGACTCAGCCTAACGACCGCGCTCGCTCCGACCGCAGGCCGGATAACCCGACGTCGACATCAGACCGGAACCGCGGTCACGACGATGTTGTCGCGGTATCTGCGGGCCTCGGCGTCGAAGGGCCCGCCACAGGTGATCAGGGTCAGTCGCGGTCGACCGTCGCGCGCGAAGTAGCGCTCCAGCGGGATCTTCGTCTTGTCGTACTCCTCCCGGGCCACCACCCGGTAGGTCCGTTCGGTCCCGTCGTCACCGATGGCCGTCAGGGTGTCGCCCGGGACGAGTTCCCGCAGCCGGTAGAAGGCGCCCCGGCCCTGCTCGGCGCTGTCGACGTGGCCGGCGATCACCACCGAACCGGACTCGGCCGTGAGCCCGGGACCGTAGCGGTACCAGCCGACCTGGTCGACGCTGGGCGGCACGTCGAACTCGCCGGTGCGCTTGTCGACGCCGACGGGGTCGACCCGGGCGGTGACGTCGATCGCGGGGATCCGGAGCCGGACCGGTGGCACCGGTCCGACGTCGTCGGGCAGCGCTCCCGGAACGACTGCCACCGGCAGCCCACCGGCTGACGACCCGGTGGCCGAAGGGCTCGGGCCGGCCAGTGCGGCGGCCTGGTCGGCGCCGACGGTCCCGTTCGGTCGGGACACCACGGCCAGCACGGTCGCCACGGCGAGCGCGGCGGCGCCGGCGGCAACCGCCGCCAGCGCCCCACGGTTGACCACGGTCACCGGCGACCGGACCGGACGACAGCCGCCCGCGCCCCGCCCGCGACCAGCAGCAGGACGCCGGTACCCGCCAGCGCGTACCACCACAGGCCGAGGCCGGTGTCGGCCTGACCGCCGGTGCCGCTCGGCACGCCGGAGGGCGCCGAGTGCAGGCCGGTGATGGTCTGCGCCACGACGGTCAGGTTCTCCGCCTCGGCGGAGCCGATGGCGTAGACGATCGTGGCGGTGCCCTCGCGCAGATTCAGGTCGGCCGGCCCGATCGCCACCGTGTCGGTGCCCGCGAGCACCACGTCCGCCGAGACGCTGCCCGCGTCCACATCGGCCTTGGCCTCGTTCGGGTTGGTCAGCCCCTCGAAGACCGGGCTGCCGCCGGCCCGCACGTCCACCGCCGGCGCGGCGGCGGTGTGCCGGACGATCAGCCGGGCCTTACCGGCGTCGACCTTGGCGGTGTCGTTCACGAACGGGGTGATCGTGGGCTCACCGTCGGCGTCGAGGTGAGCGGCGATGCTGATGTTCGCCCCGCCCGGCACCTCGGCGTCGTCCGCGGTCAGGATCGCCTGTCCGATGGGCTCACCGGGCTTGGTCAGGGCGATGTCGTACGACCCCTCCGGCAGGTCCAGCGGGCCGGCCACGTCACCGGGCTTGAAGTTCTCCAGGGTCTTCTCCCCGTTGACGTAGACGTCGACCGGGGTGTCCGGAATGCCGTGGACGACGGAGACCTTCGAGGTGGCGGCGTACGCGGGGGTGGCCGTCGCGATGCCGGCGCCGACGAAGGTCAGCGCGGCGACCGCACCACCCGCGGCGGCCCGGCGAAGGTACGCGAACTGCATGTCTGCCTCCTGATGGTTCGTGCTGGTTCGTCAGGCTTGCTGTGCACCCCGAGTTACGCCGGCACCTCGCCGCTCGGATGCGGCCGGAGGCGACTTTCTTTTTTCGTCCGACGGCGCATCCAACCGGCACCGCGCGGACGAAAAGAGGTGGAGGAGCCCCTGGGGCTGACAGACGGATCACGAGCCACGCCGGGCGGACAGAGGGGACGGCACTGGTGCGAGCTACAGTCGGGTATGCCTCCAACCAGGCGAGCCGTCTCGTGACGGAGATCCGGCAGGAACCGGACACATCCGAAGACGACTTGGCCCAACGCTTCCGCGCTGGTGACGAGCGGGCACTGCGCGAGGCGTACGACCGCTACGGACGGGCCGTCCTGCACCTGGCCACCAGCACTCTGGTCAACCGCAGCGACGCGGAGGACGCGACCCAGGCCACCTTCGTCGCCGCCTGGCTCGGCCGGGACACCTTCGATCCGACGAAGGGCTCGCTGGTCGGCTGGCTGCTCGGGATCGGCCGGCGCAAGGTGATCGACCGGCTGCGTTCCTCGGCCCGGGAGAACCGGGTGGTCGAGACCGTACGCCAACTGCCCGAGCCGGTCTCCCCCGGCAGCGACCCGGACATCGTGGTCGACCGGCTGGTGGTGGCCGACGAGTTGGCGCGGCTGCCGGACGAGCAGCGACGCATGTTGGAATTGGCCTTCTTCGACGATCTGACCCACCAGCAGATCGCGGCTGTCACCGGGGTGCCGCTCGGCACGGTGAAGAGTCACATCCGGCGGGGCATGGCGAGCCTGAAGCGCAGATGGGAGGTGGACGGTGCAGCACCTGGAGCACGACCGGCTGATATTTCTGGCGCTCGGTGAGAGTGAGGCGGACAATGCCGACCGCACCCATCTCGACGCCTGCTCGCACTGCCGCGCCGAGCTGGCGGGTCTGCGCGAGGTCGCCGGCCTCGGTAGGGCCACCCAGTCGCTGCGCGACCTGCCCGATCCGCCGGAGCACCTCTGGCAGGGCATCACCGCCGAGATCAGGGCGGCGGAACAACTACCCGCACTGACCATCACGCGACCGCAGCCGGCGGATCGCCGGGACGGCGCGGCACCACGCGTTGTCCCGTCGGCGACGCGCCGGCCCCGGCGCTGGGTCCGATACGCGGTCACCGCGGTCGCCGCCGCCGCGGTCGGCGTGGCCGGCACCGCCGCGGTGCTGCGCGAGGGCACGCCGCCGCAACCATCGGTGACGGCCAGCGCCCGACTGGCCGCGTACGGTTCGACTCCGCCACAGGCCCGGGGCGACGCCCGCGTGCTCGGCAGCGGGGAATTGCACCTGCACGTGGCGAATCTCCCGCCGGTGACGGGGTATTACGAGGTGTGGCTGATCAACCCGCAGAACATGGAGATGTTCTCGATCGGCGTCCTCGGCGGCGGCGCTGACGTACTCTTACCGCTGCCGCCGAACGTGGACCTGAGGCAATACTCTGTCGTCGACGTCTCCGCCGAGCAGTTCGACAACAACACCGCCCACTCCGGCGACAGCCTGTTGAGGGGCTCTCTGACGGGCTGATCGGCGGGCCGGTTCAGCTCCCCGGCCCGCCGATCAGCTCCCTTTTCCCGCACAACCGACAGCCGCCGCCCGATATCGGGCGGCGGCTGTCGGTTGGCCCTACTTGCGCTTGCGGATTTCCTCGGCGGCCTGTGGAACTACCTTGAACAGGTCGCCGACGACGCCGAAGTCGGCGAGTTCGAAGATCGGCGCTTCGCCGTCCTTGTTGACCGCGACGATGGTCTTCGAGGTTTGCATACCAGCGCGGTGTTGGATGGCGCCGGAGATGCCGAGCGCGATGTACAGCTGCGGGGAGACGGTCTTTCCGGTCTGGCCGACCTGGTACTGGTGTGGGTAGAAGCCGGAGTCGACGGCGGCGCGGGAGGCGCCGACGGCGCCACCGAGCAGGTCGGCCAACTCCTCGACCAGGGTGAAGTTGTCGGCGTTGCCGATTCCACGGCCGCCGGCGACGACCACACCGGCTTCGGTGAGCTCGGGGCGGGAGCCCTTCTGCTCGGCCACCCGGTCGACCACCTTGGCCAGCGTGTCGGTGTCGGAGACGGTGACGGTGAGCTGCTCGACGGTCGGGGTGGCCGGGGCCGGGGCCGGGGTGACCGAGTTCGGTCGGACGGTGACCAGCGGCAGACCCCGGGTGACCTTGGACGTGACGATGGTCGAGCCGGCGAAGGCCACCTGGGTGGCGGTGCCGTCGGCGGCCAACGCGACCACGTCGGTCAGGATGCCGTTGTCCAGCTTGACCGCCAGCCGGGCCGCGATCTCCTTACCCTCCTGCGAGGAAGCGAGCAGGACAGCGGCCGGCTGCACCCGCTTGACCAGGTCAGCCACCACGGTGGCCTTCGGCGCCACCAGGTAACCGTCGATCTGCTCACCCTCGGCGGCGTAGATCTTCTCCGCGCCGTACTCGCCCAGCTTCGCCGCGAGCGCGTCGGCGGCACCGGTCCCGCCGAGCACCACCGCCGACGGGCTGCCCAACTCACGGGCCAGGGTGAGCATCTCGCACGTGACCTTCTTGACGCCGAACTCACCAGTGGCTTCGACGACGACGAGAACCTCAGACATGTCCCACACCCCTCACACGAACTTCTCGGTGGCGAGGAACTCGACCAGCTGCGCGCCGCCGGAACCCTCGTCGGTGACCTTCGCCCCACCCGAGCGCGGCGGACGCTTACTGTGCTCCACCACCACACTCGTCGCCCCGGCGAGACCCACCTCGTCGGCGGCCACGCCCAGGTCGGCCAGGGACAGCGTCTGCACCGGCTTCTTCTTGGCGGCCATGATCCCCTTGAACGACGGGTACCGGGGCTCGTTGATGGTGTCCCACACCGACACGATGGCCGGCGTAGAGGCGGTGACCACCTCGTAGCCCTCCTCGGTCTGCCGTTCCACCGTCAACACGCTGCCGTCGACGGTGAGCTTGCGGGCACCGGTCAGCGCCGCGACGCCGAGCCGCTCGGCGAGCATGTGCGGCATCACCTGCACCCGACCGTCGGTCGACTCCGAACCACAGAGCACCAGATCGGCGTTGAGCTGCCCGAGGGCGGCGGCGAGCACCTTGGACGTGGCCACGGCGCACGACCCGTGCAGGGCGTCGTCCACCACATGCACCGCCTTGTCCGGACCCATCGACAACGCCTTACGGATCGACTCGGTCGCCCGATCCGGACCCATCGTCAGGATCGTCACCTCACCGCCGTGCGCCTCCTTGATCTTCAACGCCTCTTCGATGGCATACTCATCCATCTCATTGATCACGTTGTTCGCCGAACCGCGGTCAACTGTGTTGTCGTCAGAACGCAGATTGCGGTCCGCCCCCGAATCAGGCACCTGCTTGACGAGTACGACGATATTCATCGCGCTTCGACGACCCTCCTGCTGTGGTGATGTGATCACACGCCCTGCTCTGGGGCGCAGCCTTGCTCCTGAGCCACCGTTAGGTCAACCATCAACCCTGTGCAGTTGCCCACGCCGCAATGTTACCTGCCAGTAAGTTAGCCCTCCGGACGCACACCGGGTGACTCAGGTCACCGGCATTTTGCCACCGCGGCCCGTCACCGAGCCCGGCACGCACCGGCCGCTCCCGGGTGACCGTCGGTTCAGGCCGCTGGCTCGCGTAACGCCCCGGCGATCCGCTCGATGACCTGCGCCTCGGCGGTGCTGACCCCGTCGTGGGCCCGCGCCGTACGATCGGCGGCGGCCAACACCACCGAGCGGTAGACCGCGACGTCCTCCGGGGCCTTCTCGGTCAGGATCCTGATCGCCTGGCGCAGCGCGGGCAGCACCACCGACTCGATCTCCAACTCCGAGTCACGGGGCAACTTGGGCAGCGGTCCGCTGCTCAACGCGGCCTTGACCACTCCGCTCGCATCGGCCATCGGCCCGGAGGCGGCAAAGCTCTCCCGGAACAACGCGAGCATCCCTGGATCGGCGTTGGAAACCAGGAACACGGCACCGAAGGCCCCCGTCTTGAGGGTCAACATCTCCTCGTCCGTCAGCCGTTGCGCCATGATCACGAAGTGTAGACGTAGGGTGTGGTGCTGGTGACCGGGACGAGACCGAGGCGTCCCAGCAGTGGACGGCTTTCGTCGGAGGCGTCGACCTGCAACAGTGTCCGGTCGCGTTGGCCGGCGAGGCGGGCCCGATAGGTGACCAGCGCCCGGTAGACGCCCTGCCCACGCCACTGCGGATGGGTGGACCCGCCCCAGAGGGTGGCGAAGGTGCTGCCCACGGGGTAACGGACCCAGCCCGCGCTCACCACCGTCTCACCGGCCTCGGCCACCACGACGGTGATCGCCTGCGGATCGGCGGCGATCTCCCGTTCCAGCCCGTCGGCGAGACCGGTCAGGTCACGGCCCCACACCTCGGTCTCCAGCGCCGCGATCCGGTCCAGGTCCGCGCGGGTGGTGACCTCCCGCAGGCGTACGCCCTCGGGTACCACCGGCAGTGCGGAGGCCAGCGGCGCGACCGGGCCGACCATGACGCTCTCCTGGGCCTGCGGCACGAATCCGGCCGCGCGCAGCCGCTGCGGCAGGTCAGCCGGCTCGTCGTGGCCGTGCAGTTTCCACTCCACCGGCTCGCCCCGTTCACGGGCCACCTCCGCCTGGCGGGCGATCAACGCGTCGAGTTCGGCGTCAACCAACCCACCGAGGTCGCGATAGGTCACCAGGCCACCATGGTCGAGGCCCAGCACCCGGAACAACGGCCCGTCCTGCTCCACCCGCGCGCCCACCGGTACCGGGTCGGGCAGGCCCGGCCGCAGCTGGGCGTCGTACGCCGCACGCAACGTGGTCAAGTCAAGATCCGTCATGTTTCCAGGCTATGCCCAGTTCACACCGGATAATCACCACCGTGTGGCAAAGGATCAGGAATTGGTTCGACCCTCATGAGCTACGGTCGGTGGGCACCACCCCCGACTACCGCTTCTCGCTGGCCAACGAGCGGACCTTCCTGGCCTGGCTGCGTACCGGGCTGGCACTGGTGGGCGGTGGACTCGCGGCGGCGCAGTTCCTCCCGGCCCTGCCGCTGCGACACCTGCGCGAGGCGATCTCCATTGCATTGCTGCTGCTCGGCGGCACGGTCGCGGTCCGCGCCATCGACCACTGGGCGCGCGTCGAACGGGCCATCCGGCTCGGCAAGGAACTGCCGGCGTCCCGCTTCCCCGCCGTACTCGCCGTCGTGGTGGGTCTCGGCGCACTGCTGCTGGTGGTGGCGGTTCTGGCCGGGGCGTTGGGCAGATGACCGCCGTCCGCGACCCCGGTCTCCAGCCCGAACGGACCCGGCTGGCCTGGCGTCGCACCATGCTGGCGGTGACCGTGGTGACGATCCTCGCCATCCGGCTCGGGCTCACCGGCGGCCGGGTCGGTGCGCTGCTGACCGTGCTCGCCATCCTCGGCTGGGGTGCCACGATCACCCTCTGCTGGCGACGGGCCGTCGGCAGCGGCGTACCCGGCACCAGCGTCCGTACGCTCTCCGCCGTGGGTCTCTGCATCGCCGGTCTCGCCCTGATCGGCGTCGTGCTGGTCGTGTACGGGGTGTGAGCATCGACGGGCAGTAGGACATGATGGGTACATGGCCCGGCTCTATATCCTCCTCTTCCTGGTACAGGTCGTCCTCGCCGTCTGTGCCCTGATCAGTTGCCTCTCGGCCGAGGAAGACGACGTTCGTCACCTGCCCCGGATCGCCTGGGTGTTGATCATCCTGTTCTTCCCGCTGGTCGGCTCGATCGCCTGGTTCCTCGCCGGCCGCAAGCGCAAGACCGCCGGTGGAGGGATGTTCTCGGGCGGAACCCAGCCCGCCGTACGCCGGCCGGCCCGGCCACTCGCGCCGGACGACGACCCCGAGTTCCTGCGCTCGATCGAGGAGCGCTCACGCAAGGAGGACCAGGAACTCTTCCGCCGTTGGGAGGAGGACCTGCGCAAGCGCGAGGACGACCTGCGCCGCCGCGAAGGCGATCCGCCCCGCGAGGAGCCCCGCCCCGAGGTGTGACGCCCGGGACGGGTACGCCCCGGGTCAGGCCAGGTTCGACGAGCGGGGATAGGCGTCGGCCGGGTCGGTGATCACGTTGACCAGGTAGGGCACCCCGGCGTCGAAGGCCCGGTGCAGGGCCGGGCCCAGGTCGGCGGCCTTCGCGACCGTCTCGCCCGCCCCGCCGAGTGCGGTGACCACCTGGTCGTAGCGCAGCTCGGGCTGGAGATCGGCGGCGACGTCGTAGCCGTACATGGCCCGCATCGGGTGCTTCTCCAGGCCCCAGATGCCGTTGTTGCCGACCACGATGACCACCGGCAGCTTCTGGCGTGCCAGCGATTCGACGTCCATCAGCGAGAATCCGGCCGCGCCGTCGCCCATCAGCACACAGATCTGCCGGTCCGGGTGGGTGACCCTGGCCCCCATCGCGTACCCCATGCCGGTGCCGAGGCAGCCGTACGGGCCCGGGTCGAGCCAGGTGCCCGGCTGGGCCGGCTCCAGGTAGCGGCCGGCGTACGAGACGAAGTCGCCGCCGTCGCCGATGGTGATCGCGTCGCGGGCGAGGACCTTGCGCAGCTCGCCGTAGACCCGGGCCGGGCGGATCGGGTCCGTCTCGGCGGCCATCTCCTCGGCGTCGCGGGCCTTCGCGGCGTCCTCGGCGGTACGCAGCTGCGCCACCCAGTCGGTGTGGTCGGCCCGGTCGCCGGTGTACTCGGCCAGCGCGGACAGGATGCCGCGCAGGTCACCGGCGGGCGCCACGGCGGGCTGCACGTGCGAGGCCCGCTGGCTGGGCGCGTCGACGATGTGCACCACCTTGGCGTCGCCGAAGTCGCCGAAGGAGAGCCGGAAGTCCAGCGGCGTGCCCACCACCACGACCACATCGGCGCCCCTCAGCGCCACCCGACGGGCCTTGGCGAAGGCCAGCGGGTGCTCCGGTGGCAGAGCGCCCCGACCCATGCCGTTGGTGAAGACCGGCACGTCGAGAGCCTCGGCGGCGGCGCGCAGGGCCGCCACCGCGTCACCGGCGTAGACATCGGAGCCGGCGATGACGACCGGCCGCTGAGCACCGGCGATCAGGCCGGCGGCGGTGGCCACCTCGTCGGGGTCGGCCGCGATCGGGGCGAGGGCCGGTCCGGCCGGCAGCTCGGCGTCGCCGGTGGAGAAGATCGCCTCCAGCGGAAAGTCGAGGAAGACCGGGCCCCGGTGCGGGGTGAGCGCGGTGGTCAGCGCGGCGGCGACGGCCCGGGGGATGTCATCGGCGCTGAACACCGTCTCGGCGTGCTTGGTGACCGGGGCGACCAGCGGCAGATGGTCCATCTCCTGGAGGCTGCCGGAACCCCACCGGAACTGCGGCGCCCGCCCACCCATCACCAGCACCGGCGAGGCGTTGAAGTATGCGCTGGTCAGGCCGGAGATGCCGTTGGTCACGCCGGGGCCGGCGGTGAGCACGGCGAGACCGGGGCGACGCTGCAACTTCGCCACCGCCTCGGCGGCGAAGACGGCGGACTGCTCGTGCCGCACGTCGTACAGCGGGAAACCGATCTTGTGCGCGGCGTCGTAGAGCGGAAAAACGTGCCCGCCGGAGAGGGTGAACATCTCCCGCACCCCGTACGCCCGCAGCGCCGCGAGAGCGAGTTCCCCGCCGTGGCCTTCGATCCGCTCCGTCATCGCCGCTCCTTCTCGTCGCCTGACCGGAGTCACACGCTACTGGCCGGTAGGAGGAATGTGAACCATCTTCATCGACCGGTGAAGTCCGGCTTGCGCTTCTCGACGAAGGCCGCCATACCCTCGCGCCGGTCCTCGGTGGCGAACAGCGCCGCGAAAAGCTGACTCTCCCAGGCCAGGCCCGAGTTCAGGTCCATGTCCAAGCCGCCGTCGACCGCCAGCTTGGCCGCGCGCAACGCCTGCACCGGCCCGTTGAGGTACGGCTGCACCAGCGCCACCGCCGCGTCGTAGACCTCGGCGGCCGGAACGACCCGGTCGGCCAACCCGATCCGCAACGCCTCCTGCGCGTCAACCATCCGGCCCGACATGATCAGATCCTTGGCGCGGGCCGGGCCGACCAGCCGGGCCAGCCGCTGGGTGCCCCCGGCACCCGGGATGATGCCGAGCTTGATCTCGGGCTGACCGAGCTTGGCGTCCTCGGCCACCACCCGCCAGTCACAGGCCAGCGCCAACTCGCAGCCACCACCGAGGGCGTACCCGGTGATCGCGGCGACCACCGGCTTGGGGATCCGGGCGATCGCGCCCAGCGCGCTGGACAGGTCGGCGGCCCGCTCCGCCATGTCCACGTAGGACATGTCGGCCATCTCCTTGATGTCCGCGCCGGCCGCGAAGACCTTCTCCCCGCCGTACACGATGACCGCGCGGACCTGAGGGTCGGCGGTGGCCGCCGTCGCGGCGGCGCGCAACTCCTCCTGCACCTGGGTGTTGAGCGCGTTCATCGGTGGCCGCTCCAGCCGAATGGTGCCGATGCCGTCCCCGGTCTCCAGCCGCACGAACTCGCCCACGCTGAGCCTCACTTCCTCGTCGAAGTCGCGTGCCAACCTTACGACCAGTCGCTGTCGGCACGTAGTCTGGCTGCCAGTCCCGCGTCCCGGAGTTCCGCCATGGTCACGTACTACGACGACAAGTCCGTCCAGGTCACTTCCACCGCTGTCACGGTCAACGGCGACGCCTACCCGCTCGCCGAGATCAGCGAGGTCTGGCACCACCAGGGCAGCCGGTCGTGGCGGGTGCTGGCCGGTCGGGGTGCGCTCGGCGCGGCGATGATCGGCCCGCTGGTGGCCGCCGTACTCGGCATCGCGCTCGCGGTCTGGCTCGACGGTTCGACCACCGTCACGGTCGCCATCGTCGGCGTCTCCATCCTGATCGGACTCGCCGCCGGGCCGATCGCCGACCAACTCTTCGAGTACTTCGACCGCTCGTACGCCCGGGGCAGCCGTCCGCGCGAGGTCTGGATCCGCTGGCGGGGCCACCCGGTACGCCTGCTGCGCACCCCGGACGCGCTGCGCTTCGGGCAGATCTACCGCGCCGTGCAACGCGCCATGGAAGCCCAGATGCAAGGACGGGCCCCCCGTTAACGACTCCGGCTAGAGCACGGGCCCCCTTTAACCGCACCACCTGCCGCATCGGGCGACCGGTTGACCGCCGCCGACCGCCCGCAACGGTTAGGCTTAGTGATGGCGCTCTATTACCGGGACGACGTGGTGCAGGTTTCCTCGGAGTCGATCCGGGCCGGAGGGCACGTCATCCCGATCTCCGAAGTCACCTACGTCTGGCATCAGAAGGGACACACCACGCTGGCGGTCCGGGGCCGGGTGCTCGGCCGGGGCGTACTGGTGTTGCTGCTGTCCCTGCCCCCACTGGTCGGGCTGGTCTGCGTACTGTCGCTGGTCTGGTCGGCTCAGGACCGGGGCTGGGTGCCGGCGCTGATGGTGCTCGCGGCCTGCCTGGTCATCGCGCTGGCGCTGGTGCCGTTCCTGGAGATCCCGCTCGGCTGGCTGGACCGCTCGTACGAGCGCGGCAACCGGGTGCAGGAGCTGTGGGTGCAGTACCGGGGGCAGGAAGCCATGGTGCTGCGTACCCCGGACGCGCTGCGCTTCGGGCAGATCTACCGGGCGGTACAGCGGGCCGTGGAGCAGCAGGGCGACCACTGGTGAGCACCCGTGCGGCAACTGTCGCCCGCCGGACGCACACTTGAGCCCATGGTGATCCCCCTTCCCCGACCGACCGCGGTCGTCGGCCTCACTCGTTCCGCCCTCGACTCGGCCGCGTCCTTCGCCGCGATCCCGGCCCGCGCCTTCGCGGTGCTCGACGGGGTGGAGGCGTTGCTGACCCGGATCAACGCAGTGGTGGATCGGATCGAGGACACCCTCGACCGGACCGACCGGGTGCTCGCCGACGCCGACGTCGCGGTCCGGGAGGTCGCGGTGATCAGCGCCGCCGCGACCGCCGCCGTGGACAACGCCGGCACGGTCGCCGCCGCCGCGGCCGACGTGGTGGCGCGGGCGGAAACGGTGTCCGGCCGGGCCGCCGAGGCGGTCGGCGTGGCGGCCGAGGCGGCGGCCACCGCCGCCGAACTACTGGCCGCGTACGAGCCGGCGCTGCGCCGGGCCGCCCCGATGGCCACCCACTTCGTCGAGCAGCTCAGCCACGAGGAGGTGGCCGCGGCGGTACGACTGGTCGACGAGTTGCCGAAGCTGCGGCAGCATCTCACCGCCGATGTCATGCCGATCCTGGCCACTCTGGACCGGGTCGGCCCCGACCTGCACGACCTGCTGGACGTCACCCGGGATCTCAAGCTCGCCGTGGCCGGCATCCCCGGCCTGGCGATGCTGCGTCGACGCGGCGAGAAGCTCAACGACGACGTGGGCTGACCACGGACGAGGGCCGGTACCGGGTCAGCAGTCGCAGCCGGCGAGTGAACCGTAAGCCGGGCCTGGTCAGGTCGATGGGACGTACAGCTGGTCGATCTCGACGCGGTGCGGCAGCGACACGCTCGCGCCGAGCCGACGTACGCAGGCCGCGCCGGCCGCCGACGCCCAGCGGACCGCGTCGACCAGGTCACGGCCCTCACCCCAGGCCACTGCCAGGGCGCCGGTGAAGGCGTCTCCGGCGGCGGTCGAGTCGACGGTGTCCACCCTGACTGCAGGCACGTGCACGGCGGTGCCGTCCCGGTCGCCGTACCAGGCCCCCTGTCCGCCGAGGGTCAGCACCGCCCGGGGCGCCAGGTCGAGCAGGGCGTGTGGGTCGTCCCACCCCCGACCGGTGTACGCCTGCGCCTCGTTCTCGTTGACCACCAGCAGGTCCACCGCGGCCAGCAGCTCAGGCGGCAGCGGTACGGCCGGAGCCGCGTTGAGCACCACCCGGGTACCGGCGGCTCGGGCGGCCACCGCCGCCTGCGTCACCGTCTCGACCGGAATCTCCAGCTGCGCGACCAGCACGTCGGCGTCGCGTACGACGGCGAGCTCGCTCTCGGTGAGCGCGGTCAGCGAGCCGTTCGCCCCCGGCGTCACCAGGATGGCGTTCTCGCCCTCGGCGTTGACCATGACCAGGGCCACTCCGGAGGCGCCGTAGGTGGTGCGCAACTGGCCGGCGTCCACCCCGGCGGCGGTGATCCGGGCCCGCAGCGTCACCCCGAACGAGTCGGAGCCGATCGCGCCGAGGAAGGTGCAGGCGGCGCCCGCCCGGGCGGCGGCGATGGCTTGGTTGGCTCCCTTGCCGCCCGGCACGGTGACGAAGTCGGTGCCGAGGGTGGTCTCCCCCGGCCGGGGCAGGGTCGGCGCGGTGGCGACCAGATCCATGTTCGCGCTGCCCACCACGGCGACTCGGGTCTGCCGCACGGGAGCCTCCTGCGTTTTGTCAACAGGGGCCCTGCTCTACCGGAGACGTTGAGCAGGGGCCCTTCCTTGCACCGCCTCAGGCGGCGCGGGCGGTGAAGCGGTCGCCGGTGCGCTCGACGAGCAGCGGCAGGCCGAAGGTCTTGGTGAGGTTGTCGGCGGTGAGGGTCTCGTCGAGCAGGCCCTGCGCCATCACGGCACCGTCGCGCAGCAGCATCGCGTGGGTGAAGCCGGGCGGGATCTCCTCCACGTGGTGGGTCACCAGTACCAGGGCCGGGGCCTGCGGATCCTGGGCCAGTGCGGCGAGGCGGGCCACCAGGTCCTCCCGGCCGCCCAGGTCGAGCCCGGCCGCCGGTTCGTCGAGCAGCAGCAGCTCCGGGTCGGTCATCAGGGCCCGCGCGATCTGCACCCGCTTGCGCTCCCCCTCGGACAGGGTGCCGTAGTCACGGTCGGCCAACGTGCCGGCGCCGAGCTGGTCGAGCAGGGCGCGGGCGCGGGCCTCGTCGGCCGGGTCGTAGTCCTCCCGCCAGCGGCCGACCACCGACCAGGCAGCGGTCATCACCACGTCGCGGACCTTCTCGTCGGCGGGCAGCCGCTCGGCCAGCGCCGCCGTGGTCAACCCGATGCGGGTACGCAGCTCGTTGAGGTCGGTACGGCCGATCCGCTCGCCGAGCACGTGCGCGGTGCCGGTGGTCGGGTGCAGTCGGCCGGCGGCGAGGTTGAGCAGGGTGGTCTTGCCCGCGCCGTTGGGGCCCAGCACCACCCAGCGTTCGTCCAGCTCCACCCGCCAGTTGACGTCGTGCAGCAGGGCGGTGCCGGACCGGCGTACTCCGACGCCGTCGAGGCTGACCACCAGATCCGCGTCCACGGGTGAGGGGGCGGTTGTGGCGCCACCGGCGCCAGGGATCAGGTCACCAGTCACCCGCCCATCCAACCACGCAACGCGTGCCGCCCCCATGGGCGGGCGCTGCGGCCGTAGGGTGAGGCGCCGTGTCGTTGCTCACCTATTTCGGGGGGCGTCCATGCCCAGTCGTCGTCGGGGGCCTGCCGCGTGAGTGTGGTCATCGAGATCGAGGGCCTGCGTAAGGCCTTCCGCAGCATGCGTAAGGGTCGCCGGGTCGCCGTCGACGGCTTCGATCTGCTGGTCGAAGCCGGTCAGGTGCACGGTTTCCTGGGCCCCAACGGGTCGGGCAAGACGACCACCCTGCGGGCGTTGCTCGGGTTGGTCCGCGCCGACGCGGGACGGATGCGGCTGCTCGGCGCGGACGCACCCGAGTTGCTGCCCAGGGTCGCCGACCGGATCGGTGCGATCGTGGAGAGCCCGCAGTTCTTCGGCAACTTCACCGGGCACCGTACGCTGCGGCTGCTCGCCGTGGCGGGCGGCGTGCCGGTCAGCCGGGTCGACGAGGTGCTGGAGCAGGTCGGTCTCCGCGATCGCGGCCACGAGCGGGTCAAGGGCTACTCGCTGGGCATGAAACAACGCCTGGCGGTGGCTTCGGCCCTGCTCAAACGGCCCGAGCTGCTGATCCTGGACGAGCCGGCCAACGGGCTGGACCCGGCCGGCATCCGGGAGATGCGGGACCTGATGCGCACCCTGGCCGGCAACGGGGTGACCGTGCTGGTCTCCAGCCACATCCTGGCCGAGATCCAGCTGATCTGCGACCACGTCACGATCATTTCGCGGGGTCGGCGGGTGGCGGCCGGCACGGTGGCCGAGGTGTTGGCCGGATTCGACCGCAACGAGTGCCTGGTCCGCGCCGACGACCTGGCTCGCGCCGAGGAGCTGCTGCTCGCGGCCGGGCTGACCGTCGCCGCGCACACCGATCATCTGGTGGTCGGCGGCGTGCCGGATCCGACGCTGATCAGCCGGACCCTTGGCGAGCAGGACGTCTGGGTACGCGAGTTGACCCCGGTGCGGCCGGATCTGGAGAGCGTCTTCCTGGAGTTGACCGGTGCCGGGCAGCAGCCGACGGTCCCCCGGCAGGCCGACGGCGGATTCGTGCCCGGGTCGCCCGGCGACGGCACCCCGCACGACCGGTCCGCCGCACCGGTGATCGACCTCGACGAGATCCGGGGAGTGGACGCGTGAACCTGATCCGCGCCGAGGCGGAGCGGCTGGCCGCCCGCCGATTCGTCCAGTTGATGGTGCTGTTGCTGCTGTTGGCGTTCGTGTTGACGGCGGGGACCACCCTGGCCGGATCGCACACGCCCACCAGCGGCGAACTGGCCGCGGCGCAGCAGCAGGCCGCCGACGATCGACGCGCCCTGGAGCAGCAACACGCCCGCTGCCTGGCCCGTGATCGTGGCGCTGAGTCTGCCGATCAGCGCTACTCCTACCTGCCACGCGAGTGCAGTGAGGTGGATCCCGCGCTGATGGACCGGTTGCCGGTCACGGCCGACTATCTGTCGGGCGTGTTCACCTTCACCCGGCAGGCAGAGGGGCTGCTGTACTTCCTGATCGCCTTCCTGGTGATGTTCGGTTTCCTGGTCGGCGCCTCCTACATCGGTGCCGACCTGAACTCCGGCGGGGTGGTCAACCTGCTGCTCTGGCGGCCCCGCCGGCTGATGGTGCTCGGCGCGAAGCTGGGCACGCTGCTCGGAGCGGTCCTGGTGCTGTCGGTGCTCGCCTCGGTGGCGTACCTGGTCACCTTCTGGGTCATCGCGCACGTCGCCGGCTACCCCGGCCCCACCGGCTCGGCCTTCTGGACATCCCTGGCTCAGTTGTGGGGGCGTGGGGTCGGGCTGGTGCTGCTCGCCACCGCGGTCGGGTTCGCCCTCGCCTCCATCGGTCGGCACACCGCGGCGGCGCTCGGCTCGGTGATGGCGTACCTGGTGGTGTGGGAGCTGGGTGGGCGGATCGTGCTGCAGATTCTGGAGGTGACACGGCCGGACCAGCTGATGCTCAGCAGTCACGTGGCCGCCTGGCTCACCAAACGGATCAGGCTCTACGACAACAGCATCTGCCTCGACGACGTCTTCGGCTACTGCGACGGCAGCTACCTGCTGACCTGGCAACCGGCGCTGGGCGTCCTGCTGCTGCTCACCACCGGCCTCACCGTCGCGGCGTTCGCCCTGTTCCGGCGCCGCGACCTGGTCTGACCACTGCGGCGGCGCTCAGCCGACGGTGGAGCCGAACACCTCGTCGCGGACGGCGTCGAGGGCGGTACGCAGCGCCCCGCGCAGGATCGGCTCCTCGGTCAGGCCGGTGGGCACCACCCGGGGGCGTACCAGCGTGATGGCGGCGACCTCGTGCTGCACCCGTTCGGCCAGCGCGGCCCCGCCGGCCTGGCCGACCTCCCCGGCGAGCACGACCAGCGGTGGGTCCAGCACCACGCAGGTGCTCGCCACACCGAGGGCGAGCCTACGGGCCACCTCGTCGAGCATCGGTCCGCCGGCTGTGCCGTCGGCGATCGCGGCTCGTACCGCCTCGGCGGCGCCGCTGTCGGGGTAGCCGTGCTCGCGTGCCAGGGAACGGATCGCATCCGCGCCGGCCACCTGCTGGAACGCCGGCTTGGCCCGGCGGGACACGTCGCGTGGGATCGGTGCGCCGGGCACCGGCAGATAGCCGATCTCGCCGGCCGCGCCGCTGCTGCCGTGGTGCAGCCGCCCGCCCAGCATGATCGCCAGACCGACCCCGGCACCGATCCAGACCAGTACGAAGTCCGCCACGCCCTGGGCCGCGCCGGACTGCGCCTCGGCCACCGCGGCGAGGTTGACGTCGTTCTCGAAGACGACCGGGGTGTCCAGGTCGTCGCGGAGCGCGGCGAGCAGACCACTGTGCCAGCGGGGCAGGTTGAAGGCGAAGGTGATGTCGCCGGTGCCCGGATCGACCAGGCCAGGGGTGCCGAGCACGATCCGGCGTACGCTCGACAGCTGCGCACCGGCGCTGCTGGCCGCCTGGACCACGGCGTTGTGCACCACGCCCACCGGATCGTCGGTGTCCTTGGTGGACTGTTCGACCCGGCCGACCACCGCGCCGGTGATGTCGGCGCAGGCGGCCACCACCCGTTCCGGGCCGACGTCCACCCCGACGACGTACGCGCTGTCCGGTCGCACGGCGTAGAGCTGGGCGTTCGGCCCGCGTCCGCCGGCCTGCTCGCCGACCCGGGTGACCAGCCCACGCTCCTCCAGCCGCTCCACCAACTGGGAGGCGGTGACCTTGGACAGGCCGGTCAGCTCGCCGATCCGGGCCCGAGTCAGTGGCCCCTGCTCCAGCAGCAGTTCCAACGCCGCGCGGTCGTTGAGGGCCCGCAACAGACGTGGGGTGCCGGGGAGCCGGGTCGCACTCATGCAATATCCTCGAGTTTTTAGTGAGCTTTGCTAACTATATCTTCGGTACGAACGGGTAGCCGTAGCGTATCGGCAGCACGGAAGCGGGTCGCTCCGCCGACCCGGCACCACCTCGGCAACGCCGACACCGAAAGGGGAATCCCGTGGGGTTGGACCGGGGGCTTCGCCGGCTCGCCCTGGGTACCCTGCTGGCCGCGTATCCGGGGCCGGTCCCACCTGACTGGGCGGTCGACCTGGTCGCCGACGGGCTGGCCGGGCACACCCTGTTCGGCACCAACATCGCCGAACCGGCACAGGTGGCGGCCGGCACGGCCGCGTTACGCACCGGTCGGGCCGACGTCCTCGTCGCCATCGACGAGGAGGGCGGTGACGTCACCCGGCTGGCACACGCCACCGGTAGCCCGTACCCGGGTAACGCAGCGCTCGGCGCGATCGGCGACGTGGCGCTGACCCGGGACATCTACCAGGCCATCGGCGCGGAGTTGGCCGCCCTCGGCATCACCGTGAACCTGGCGCCCACGGTCGACGTCAACAGCACCGACGAGAACCCGGTCATCGGCACCCGGTCGTTCGGCGCCGACCCGGTACGGGTCGCCGCACACTCCGCGGCCGCAGCCGCCGGCCTCCAGGCCGCCGGGGTGGCCGCCTGCGCCAAGCACTTCCCCGGGCACGGCGCCACAGTGGCCGATTCCCATCACGAACTACCCACCGTGGACGCGTCGCCGGAGTTGCTGCGCCGGCGAGACCTGCCGCCGTTCGCCGCGGTGATCGCGGCCGGCGCCAAGGCGGTGATGACCGCCCACATCCGGGTGCCCGCCCTGACCGGCGACGGACCGGCCACGTTCAGCCGCGCCGTCCTGGTCGACCTGCTGCGTCACGAGTACGGCTTCACCGGCGCCGTGGTCACCGACGCGCTGGAGATGAAGGGGGCCGCGCTCGCCACCGGCGGCATCGCCCCGGGCGCCGTACGGGCCCTGGCCGCCGGTGCGGACCTGCTCTGCATCGGCGCCAAGGTGGACGCCGACCTGGTCGAACAGGTGGCCGCCGAGATCGTCACGGCGATGGACGACGGCCGGCTGGCACTGAGCCGGGTCGAGCAGGCCGCCGGACGTGCCGCGGAACTGGCCGCCTGGACCCGCGCCGCCGGCCCGGCCAGCGGCGCCTCCGGGCAGCTGGGATACGCGGCGGCTCGGCGCGCCGTCCGGGTGGAAGGCGTGCTGACCGGGCTGACCCATTCGCTGGTGGTGCAGGTGCATGCCCGGTCCACCGTCGTGCAGGGGCGGGTGCCGTGGGGTCTCGGCCCGCACCTCAACGGCACGGAGTCGATCCAGGTGGTGGCCGCCGAGGCCGATCCGCAGCAGCTGTGCCGGCTTGCCGGCGACCGCCCGATCGTGCTGGTCGGCCGGCATCTGCACCGTCTGCCCGGCGGGCCGGAGTTGGTCGCCGCGCTGGTCAGCACGCATCCGGTGACGGTGGTCGAGATGGGCTGGCCGGCCAGTTGGCGGCCGGTCGGCACGCAGGCCTTCGTCATCACGTACGGCGCGAGCCACGCCAACGGCCGGGCCGCCGCCGAGGTGCTCGGCCTGGCCGGCTGAGGCGTACGCCACTCCGACCGTTCCAGGCCCACTCTTGAACGCGTTCAACTTACGGCTTACGCTACTGGCGTCGATATTTGAACACGTTCAAGTTGGGGGCGGCATGGACATCAAGGTCTGGATGTACCTGGTCTACCTGGCGGTCAGCATCGGCCTGACCGTCTGGGTGGCCCGGACGCTGGCCCGCAACGGCTTGGTGTTCCTGGAGGAGGTGTTCTCCGACGAGCGGCTCGCCCGCGCCGTGAACAACCTCCTGGTGGTCGGGTTCTACCTGCTCAACCTCGGCTACGTGACGGTGGCGATGCGCCACTCCGAGCCGGTCGAGTCGATCAGCGGGGCCATGGAGGAACTCTCCTGGAAGATCGGCCTGGTGCTGCTGGTGCTCGGCGCCCTGCACTTCTTCAACGTCTTCACCCTCAACCGCTACCGCAAGAGCCGGCTACGTCAACTGGCCACCGCACCGCCGCTGCCTCCGGCCGGCTACCTGCCGATGCAGCAGCCCCACCCGGCCGCCGCGCCCGGTCAGCGCCCGGCACACCCGCCGACGCACCCACCGGCGCACCCACCGACCCACCCGCCGGCTCCGCCCCGATGAGCACCCACGGCCCGGACCGGGCAGGTGGGCTACCGGATGCCACCACACACGGGGGTGGTGGCATCCGGTACTTCACCGTCCTCTATGACGCGCACTGCCCGATGTGTCGGGCCGCGCGCGGGTGGCTGGCGTCGCGGGCGCAACTCGTACCCCTGGAGTTCGTGCCGGCCGGCTCGGCCGAGGCCCGGCAGCGCTTCCCCGGACTGGATCACGACGCGACCCTGCGCGATATCACGGTGGTGGCCGACACCGGGGCGGTGTACGTCGGCGACGGCGCCTGGTTCGCCTGCCTGTGGGCGCTGGCCGAGCACCGGGCGACGGCCGAGCGCCTGGCCCGCCCTCACCTGCTGCCGCTGGCTCGACGGATGGTGGCCGCCGCCTCGGCGGTTCGGGAACTGGTCCGCGAACCGGGGTCGGCGCCGCCCGACGGTCCGGCGGGATACGGTGACCCGGATGACCGACCAGCCTGTGCCGACGACCGCTGCGGGTGAGGCGACGACCGCCCGGGGCGAGCAGACCCGGCAGTTGATCCTGGAAACCGCGATGCGGCTGTTCCGCGAGCGCGGTTACGCCCGCACCACCATGCGCGCCATCGCCCAGGAGGCCGGGGTGGCGGTCGGCAACGCCTACTACTACTTCGGCTCGAAGGAACGCCTGATCCAGGAGTTCTACAACAGGACCCAGCGGGAGCACCTGGCCGCGGCGCGGCCGGTGCTGGACCGGGAGAGCGACTTCGCCGCCCGACTGGCCGGGGTGCTGCACGCGGCCATCGACGTGTTGACCCCGTCGCACGACTTCGCGGCCAGCTTCTTCAAGGTCGCCGCGGAGCCCAGTTCGCCACTGAGCCCGTTCTCGCCCGAGTCGGCCGGCCCGCGCCAGGCGTCCATCGACCTCTTCGCCGAGGTGCTGACGGGCTCCACCGCCAAGGTCGACCCGGAACTTCGCCCCCACCTGCCCGAACTGCTCTGGCTGGCGTACATGGGGACGGTGCTCTACTGGGTCTACGACCGCTCGCCGGGGCAGGCCCGCACCCGGACGCTCATCAACGGCGCGGTGCCGTTGATCGACCGGCTGGTCACACTCTCCCGGCTGCGGGTGCTACGCCCGGTCACCCGACAGATCATCGATCTGGTTCGCGCTCTGCGCCACTGACCCTCCGACCACCCCTGAGCCGCGTTTTTCCTGGTCAAGTCCACTATTGGACAGCACTGGGCGACACGCGAAGCTTGCCGTGGAAGCAGTCGGATACGTAGCGTGATCAGCATCGAATCGCACGCGGACCTGGGGGGAGGCTGCGGACCGTGGATCCGGCCCGGGATCCACGGTCCGCGCCCTGCCGTCGCAGGTCAGCTGGGATAGACCCCGTACGATCGCCAGCCCCGGTCCGGGAAACCGGCCGCCTCGGCAACCCGGGCCGAAGCGACGTTGGTCCGATCGTGCAGGTAGGTCGGCACGGCGCCGTCGTCGAGCACCCGACGCGCCGCCTGCGCGACCAGGCGCCGCGCCAGCCCCCGCCCACGGGCCGCCGGCACCGTACCCACCGCCAGTTCATGCCCGAACCGATCGTGCCGCTTGATCCCGACTCCGGCCAGGTAGCGGCCCCGGTCGTCACGGACCACCAACACCGGCCGGTCGAACAGCCGCAGCCAGGACGGCAGGCCGAGGGTGGTGGGTGAGATCCACTCGCCGACCTCCGGCAGCGGTGCGGGCGCCAGGCTCCACCGGAACACGTCGTCGTGCACGGCCCACCCGGGCTGGCCGACCGCCGCCGGCAGGGCGGGCAGCAGCCCGTCCGGCCGCTGGGCCAGTTCGCGTACCACGGCGACCCGGTCGGGCGGCACGGACAACACGGTGCTCGCACCGGCGGTGACCGCGATCGCCGGCCGCAGGCGGCCGTCCCAGGCCGGGCGACTGCGGCGCCACGAACCCACCACGTGCAGCCCGGCAGTTGCCGGCCACTGCCCCAACCAGGTCGCCAGGTGCAGGTGGAGCCGCCGGTCGCGCACCGTCCACCTCCCGCGCCGTCGCTGCCGCCCGACCACCGTACGACGGGCGAGGGCCACGGCGCCGACCGTCCGGCCCTAAGAACCCTCGGCGACGGTACGGCGAACGGGGACGCAGCACGATGCCCGAGCCGACCGGACTTCCGGACGGGTGGTGCTTCGTGATCGTCGCGTGGGCCGGAACCTGCGCCATCGATCTGCCGTCATACCCCATTCCATACATGTACAACTTTCTTTGGAACGGTGGGCTCATGCCGATTCAACCGGACGACCGTCACCAGCACGACACCACGCGGATCTGGCCGGACGGCAGGGCGGCGGGACGCTTCCCCGACCAGCCGCCGCACCGCAGCCGCCGCACCGGGTCGCTGTCCTGGGCGGCGCTGAACCGACTGCCCGTGGGCAGCTCGGCCCGCCATCTCAACACCCACTGACCGCGCGTTCGTCCTACGGCAGCGACTGCCCCGTTCCCCCGCCGCCGACCCCTGTGGTCCCGCCGACCCCGACGGCGAGCCAGCACCGTCGTTCGCACACCTGTCGGGTAACGTCTGCTGGTCCTCCGACCGGGTTACGACAGGAGCTAGCGCACCCATGGGCAAGAAGACGATCCGCGTCTCCGACTTCAGCGGCACGGTGCTGGGCCCCGACGACGAGGCGGTTCGCGTCGTCGTCCTCGAGCACCCTGACCTGGTGGCCGGGCCCGTGCAGCTGGACGCGACCCCGGTCGAGGTGGAGAACCTCGACGACGCGGCGCTGGACGTGGCGGTGGTCGAGATACACGACCGGCACGGCCATGGCGAGCCGCGCCGGGTGGTGCTGACCGCGAGCGAGTTCGATGCCATGGCCACCGACATGCCGATGGCGCAGCTACTCAAGACCGCCGAGCGGGTACGCCCACCGAAGGCGCGCCGGGCCACCGAGAAGATCGACTACGGCACCATCGAGCACGCGGGCAAGCCGCACCGGGGACGGGTCACCGAGGATGAGGCCCGGCTGGTGCGCGAGCAGCTCGACGAGGTGAACAAGCGCCTCGCCGACGTCGGGCTGCGCCAGATCGACCCGGCCGACCCGGAGCACGCCGCCCGGTACGGCTTCCCCACCGCGTCCTGATCGCCTATTCGAACGCCCGGAGCTTGGCCAGGGCCGCCACGATGTTCGCCTCCGTGGCGGCCTTGTCCACGCCGAGGCCGGTCAGCACACCGTCGCCGTCCTCCTGCTCCAGCAGCGCCAGCAGGATGTGCTCGGTGCCGATGTAGTTGTGCCCGAGTCGCAGCGCCTCCCGGAAGGTCAGCTCCAGCGCCTTCTTGCCGGCCGCGTCGTACGGGATCAGGTCGGGAACCTCGTCGACCGACGGCGGCAGCGCGGCGGTGGCCGCCTCTCGCACCGCCTCGACCGAAACACCGGCGGCGGCCAGCACCTTCGCCGCCAGCGCCTCGGGCTCGGCGAGCAGCCCGAGCACCAGGTGTACCGGGGTGGTGTGGGCGTTACCGGCGGCCTTCGCCTCGTTGTGCGCGGCCGCCACCACGTTGCGGGCGCGCGGGGTGAACCGCTGAAAGCCCTCCTGGGGATCCATCGCCCCGGTGACGAAGCGCTTCTGCGCGGCCTGCTTGCTCACCCCCATGCTGCGGCCGATCTCGGTCCACGACGCGCCGGAGCGCCGGGCCTGGTCGACGAAGTGACCGATCAGGTGGTCGGCGACCTCGCCGATGTGGTCGGCGACCAAGACCGCGCCGGCGAGCTGGTCGAGGGCGTCGGTGTGGGTCTGCTTGATGGTCTGGATCAGATCGTCGAGCCGGACCGGGTTGCTCATCTGGACAGGATTCGTCATGCGTCAACCCTAGGTTGACGGTCGCTCTGCCGTCAACCCCAGGTTGACGATCATCGGGGCTCCGCGAAGATCGCTGTTAACAACCTTGACTAATTCTGTTCAAATCGACAGACTGCGATATGGAGAGCGCTCTCCCTCCCTCGCCGGGGCGTCCGCTTCATCCGTCCAACCGAAGGAGACCAATCGTGTCCGTCATCTCCCGCAGGCTCCGACGACCAGCCGCCGTCCTGGTCGCGGCCCTCGTCGCCAGCACCCTCGTCGTACCCGTGACCGCCGCACCGGCCGCCGCCGCCATCGGCGGACTCACCTGGCAGGACGAATTCAACGCGCCCGCCGGGACCCCGGTCGACCAGTCCAGATGGCGCTTCGACATCGGCGGCCACGGCTGGGGCAACAACGAACGGCAGTACTACACCAACAGCACCGGCAACGCCGTGCACGACGGGCAGGGCAACCTGGTCATCACCGCCCGCCGGGAGAATCCGGCCAACTACCAGTGCCACTACGGCCGATGCGAGTACACCTCGGCCCGGCTGCTGACCGCGGCCACCTTCACCCAGGCGTACGGGCGGTTCGAGGCCCGCATCAAGATCCCCCGTGGACAGGGCATCTGGCCGGCGTTCTGGATGCTCGGCAACGACTTCGGCAACGTCGGCTGGCCCGCCTCCGGCGAGATCGACATCATGGAGAACGTCGGCCGGGAGCCCAACACCGTGCACGGCACCATCCACGGGCCCGGCTACTCCGGCGGCGGCGGGATCACCGGCAGCCGCACCATCGGGCAGCCACTGGCCGACGCGTTCCACACCTACCGGGTGGACTGGGAACCGAACGTCATCCGCTGGTACCTCGACGGCCAGGAGTTCTTCCGGGTCGACCCGAGCCGCCTCGGCGGCAACCGTTGGGTCTTCGACCACCCCTTCTTCATGATTCTCAACGTCGCGGTGGGTGGTAACTGGCCCGGCTACCCGGACGGCAGCACCCAGTTCCCGCAGCAGATGCTCGTCGACTACGTCCGCGTCTACAGCTACGTCCCGGACGGCAACGCCGGCACCACCCGGATCCGGGGACAGCAGAGCGGTCGCTGCATCGACATCCCCGCCGCCAACCCGTACGACGGCGCGCCGCTACAGATCTGGGACTGCAACACCACGGCTGCACAGGCGTGGACGTTCGCCGCCGACGGCACGATCCGGGCCATGGGCAAGTGCATGGACCCGGCCTGGGCCGGCACCGCCAACGGCACCGAGGTCAACCTGGTCACCTGCAACGGGAACCCGGCCCAACGTTTCACCCTCAACGCGGTCGGGGACCTGGTCAACCTCAACGCCAACCGCTGTGTCGACGTACGGGACAACAACCCGGCCAACGGCGGCCGACTGCAACTGTGGGACTGCGCCGGCACCCCCAACCAGAAGTGGTCGCGGGCCTGACCCCGCAACAGCCGGGGCGCACCGTGGTGAGCCCCGGCGGCCTCCCGTACGTAAGAGTCGGTGACGGCAACGGTGGGTAGTAGCCCACCGGAGTCACCGAGGTACGGGAGGCGAGATGGACGACGCGCAGACGGTCGGCGGGCGACGGCTCTGGTGGTGGCTGGGCGGCGTGCTGTTGGTCGTGGTGGTGGTCCTGGTCGCCAGTTGGACCTGGGTGACGGTACGCGGCGACAGCCGGTCCGGGCACGTCGTCACCGGTACCGCCGGTGACCTCCAGGAGGCCACCTTCGTCCTGCTCGACGGTGCCGACGTGATCCGGATACGCACCGCCGACCTGGGCGAGGACGCCTACCGGGTGTCCACGCCGCGCGACGCCAGCCTCCGCCCCGCCGTCTCGCTGACCGACGGAAGCCTGCTGACCAGCCTGCACGGCACCGGCAAGGAGGGTCCGGCGATCGTCGAGGTGGTGCTGCGCGAGTCGACGCGCTGGCACATCCGACTCGACGGCGGGGCCAAGGAACAGCACCTCGACCTGGGTACCGCCCGGGTGGGCGGGATCGAGTTCACCGCAGGCGCCAACCGGATCGAGCTGACCCTGCCCGCACCCACCGGAACGCAACGCACCGTGCTCGGCGGCGGTGCGAGTCAGGTCGTCGTACGCCTCACCGGTGACGCGCCGGTCCAGGTACGCGCGGGCGGTGGCGCCGGCACGGTCACCGTCGACGGCACCACCCACTCCGGCGTGGCCGGCGGCACCACCTTCACTGCCCCACAGTGGAAGGACGCGACGGACCGCTACGACATCGACGCGACCTCCGGGGTCTCCGGCCTCACCGTCGAGCGCACCGAAGCTGGCCGCTGAACCGACCCGGTTACGGTATCTGCTGCGAGCGCGGGCGACCGCCCGGCGACCCATCGGTAGCGGGAGGAATCGAGAGCATGCGGCTGCACGTCGGCTGCGCGATGTGGACGCACAAGGCGTGGCAGGAACGACTGTTTGCGCATCCGCTGCCGGCCGAGGAGCGGCTGCGGCACTACGCCGGCTGGTGCGACGCCGTCGAGGGCAACACGACCTTCTACGCCATCCCGGCGCGGGACACGGTGGCGTCCTGGGCGCGGCAGACCGACGCGGACTTCCGGTTCGTGGTGAAGCTGCCGAAAATCGTGACGCACGAACGTCGGCTCACCGACGTCGCCGAACCGATGCGTGCCTTCCTGGACGCGATCGAGCCGCTCGGTCCGCGCGCCCACGCACTCTGGGTGCAACTCCCCCAGTCGTTCGCACCGACGGATCTGCCCACCCTGGCCCGCTTCCTGCGCCGGATACCGACCACCTACCGGTGCGCCGTGGAGGTCCGTCACCACGAGTTCTTCACCGATCCGCACGCGGTCGGGCGGCTGGAGAGCATGCTCGCGGAGACCGACGCCGAGTGGGTGCCGTTCGACACCACCGCGTTCTTCGCCAGCCCGCCGACCAGCGACGCCGAGCGGGATGCCTGGATCAAGAAGCCCCGCACACCGCTGCGTACGGAGGCGCTGACCGACCAGCCGATCGTCCGCTATCTCGGCCGCGACGACCCGGACCGGACGGTCGAAGGCTGGCAGCGCTGGGTCGAGATCACCGTCGGCTGGCTGCGCGAGGGACGCTCGCCCACCGTCTTCATCCACACCCCGGACAACGCCGAGGCACCGACCCTCGCCCGCCGCTTCCACGACGAGGTACGCGCCCACCTACCCGAACTGGCGCCGTTACCTCGGCCGATCGCGGTCGAGCCCACAACCCTCTTCTGAACGCTCCGTCCGCCCGGCCACGGCCGGTGGCTGCACCGGCATCGACTGGCCACCCCGCGAATCGTCGCCGAACTGCCCGACTCGGCCGGGATGACCACCGGAGCGCCGGGTCACCCGATAGGCGCGGGCGAGCTGGCCCGGCCAACCCAGGAAACGGTCGAACATGTCGGCAGCGCTGCCGGTGAGGCTGGGGCTGAGCCGGTGCAGGTCGTCGATGGCGTCGCACAGGCAGCCGGCCAGGTAGAGGCGCAGGCTGACCGGGCTGCCGGCGTAGTCGGCCAGGAGCGCCAGCTTGGCCCGCGTACACGGCCACGGTTGACCGCACTGGCGACACAACCACAGCGGGCGCATCGGCGGGTGCTCTGCGGGTTCCGTGGCCAGCAGATGTGGCGGCGGCTGAGCGTCCTCAGCCATGGCCGGCCCACCCCCGGGACTGACTTCCCGGCGGACGGGAAGTCCGGGCCTGACACGTCCGCTCCTGGACGTCGATGCGGGACCGACGGCGACTCACGCAGTAGGAGACTGTGCGAACAGCCTGCGGATAACGGAAATCAGGTGCCGGATTCGCGACGGCCGGAAGATGTCAGCGGGTCAGGCCCAGGGATCGCGTACGACGAAGGAGCTCTCGGCCGCGAACGCCGGACTGCCGTCGGGGACGTCCAGCCAGAACCCGCCGTCGCGGTGGTGCACCACGTGCAGGTCGTAGTTGTACGACTGGAGGGTCACCGATCCGGTGGCTGCGCCCGGCCGCGGGCAGAAGGTCGCGTCCTCGCGGAAGATCGTGCTGTTCTCCTCTGGGCTGAGCTGCACCTGCATCCCCCAGTGCCGCAGGTAGCGCCCGTCGGCGGCGCGCAGCGTGACGCACTTCGGGTCGGCCAGCCCTCGACCGACCACGAAGGTGGCCCGTTTCCGGTCCGATTCCGCGCTGGCCGCGTCGACCGCACCGAGTACGGCGTACCTGCCGTCGTGGCTGAGGTATCGGCCGGTCGCCTTGACCGACTCCAGTGACCAGTCACCCAGTGGGATCGTGCCCGGCGCTACGGCGGGCCGGGTCGGTGGCGGCGCGACCGGCGGTGGCGCCGACGACGGCGCGACCGGAGGCGGCGGAACCGGGGACCGCCGGGACAGGGACGGCTGGCCCGGGGACGCCTCGGGCGACGGCGTGGGGCTCGGCACTGCGGCGGCCGCCGTGGGAGCCGCGATGGCGGCAGGTGGGGTCGATGTCGAGCCGGGTTGCACCACCACCAGGGTCACCGTGCCGGCGAGCAGCGCCGCACCGGCGGTGAGACCGACCATCGGGTGGGCACCGACCAGCTGGGTGAGCTTGCCGAACAGTGTGCCCGGCGTACCGCCGTACGTGGTCCCGGTGACGGTGTGTGCCGCAGCCAGCGCGGGCGTGGCCACGGTGGTCGTGGTCAGCAGCCCCTTGGCGGCGAGCGCGGCGGCGAGACCGGCCGGCACCGCCAGCGGCGCGATGCCCAGCAGCAGCCGCTCGGTGGGCACCTGCCCTTCCGCGCGGGTCGAGCAGTTCGGACAGCTTCGGGTGTGCCGGGCGATCCGCTTGCGCCACACGGGCGTGGGCGCACCGTCCCAGCCGTCGATGGCCGAGGCCAACCCGGCGCAGCGTGGCTGCGCGGCCAGCGCCGTGACGATGCCACGGCTCAGTTCGAGCTGCTCGCGCATTCGTTGCAGGCGTACGCCGACGTGCGCGACCCTCGTGTCGCAGGCGGCGGCGACCTCCCGGCGGGTCAACTGGCCGGCGCACTCCTGCCACCACAGGGCCAGCATCGGGCGGTGCGTCGGGTCGAGCCAGCGGGTCGCCTCCACGACCTGACGGCGCTGGTCGGCCAGGTGCAGCCGCAGGATCGCCTCGTCCTCGACGTCCCCGCCAGCCGGCAGCAGGTCGGCCGTGTCGACGACGGTGGCCCGGTAGGTGGCGGTGCGCACCCGCTGC
Source organism: Micromonospora sp. NPDC051196 (assembly GCF_040682415.1). Taxonomy (NCBI): domain Bacteria; kingdom Bacillati; phylum Actinomycetota; class Actinomycetes; order Micromonosporales; family Micromonosporaceae; genus Micromonospora; species Micromonospora sp. NPDC051196. Next base: position 734,943 of record NZ_JBFBAY010000001.1, on the reverse strand, counting down.
CGGTGGCTGGCGATCTGCCGTACCGCGATCGCCACCAGCCAGGACCGGAAACTCTCCGGGGCACGCAGCGCCGGCAGGTCACGGATCACCCGGACCAGCGTCTCCTGTACGACGTCGTCGATGTCGGCGTGACCGTGCAGGGCCCGACCGACGATGTTGTAGAGCAAGGGGAGGTGCCCGGCGATCAGTTGATCGCGGGCCGACCTGTCGCCCGACTGCGCTGCGGTGACGAGTTCCACGTCATTCGCAGTGATCGTCATCCAGCACCGCCCCAATGTGGAGTCCCCCGCCGAGCACGACGTCACACCCTAACCAGAACAAGCCCGATGATCGAGCGGCGCCCGCCTTTCACTCAGTGAAAGCTGCGGTCCCGATCGTGGGCGCCGCGCGGGATGATCCGGCTGGCTCGTCGAACAGGAGGATCCCATGGCGTTCGCACGTAACCAGTGGTACGTGGCGGCCTACGGCAGTGAGGTCGGGCGCGACCTGCTGGCCCGTACGGTACTGGGTGAGCCGCTGGTGCTGTACCGCACCGAAGCCGGGCAGGCGGTGGCGCTCGCCGACCGATGTGTGCACCGGCGTTACCCGTTGTCGGAGAGCCGGCTCGACGGCGACACCATCGTCTGCGGCTACCACGGCTTCACCTACGACCAGACCGGCTCCTGTGTCTTCGTACCGGGTCAGCAGCGCATCCCGCGTACCGCACGGGTCGCGGCGTACCCGGTGGTCGAGCAGGACTCGTTCGTCTGGGTGTGGATCGGTGACCGGGACCGGGCCGATCCGACCACGATCCCCCGCGCCCCCTGGCTGACCGATCCGCGCTACGCGGTGGTACGCGGGATGGCACCGCTGAACGCGCGGTACGGCCTGCTGGTGGACAACCTCATGGACCTGTCCCACGAGACCTATCTGCACGGTGGCTACATCGGCACGCCCGAGGTCGCGAACACCCCCATCACCACCGAGGTGGACGACGAACGCGGCATCGTCTACGTCAGCCGGCACATGGACGACGCCGAGTGCCCGCCGTTCTATGCCCGCTCGACCGGCATCCAGGGCCGCATCACCCGCTGGCAGGACATCGAGTACCACCCGCCCTGCCTCTATCTGCTGCACAGCCGGATCGCCCCGCAGGGCGTCTACCCGCCGGCGCAGGGCGAGGACAGCGAGGCGTTCCACGCCGAGATCGTGTACGCCATCACCCCGTCGACCGAGCACACCACCTACGACTTCTGGGCGGTGGCCCGGGACTTCGCCATCGACGACGAGTCGGTGAGTGAGTACCTGCACCAGAGCAACCACACGGTGGTCATGCAGGACGTGACCGCGCTCGACATCCTGGAGCAGGTGATCGCCGGCGAACCGGAGAAGTACCAGGAGCTGAGCATCAACATCGACACCGGCGGCCTGGCCGCCCGGCGGCTGCTGGCCCGCATGGTCGAATCGGGGACGGTGGAGGCGCCCCGGTGAGCGGCCCGACCGGCATGCTCACCGGTGACCGGGTCTACCGGATCCACTGGATGCCGGGCACCGACATCCTGCGCGGGGTCTGCCACTGCGGCGCCGAGCGAATCGCCGAGGAGCCGGTGGAGCTGTGGGAGTGGCTGCTCGCCCACCCGCAGGGACACCAGGCCCCGGCTCCGCCCGCGCCCGACGTACCGACCCGGTTGGCGGTGCCGGCGTGACCGAGGTGGAGTTGGTGGTTACCACCCGGGAGCAGGTGGCGAGCGAGGTCGTCGCGATCACCCTGGGCCGCCCGGACGGCGGTGACCTGCCGGAGTGGACTCCCGGCGCGCACATCGACCTGCTGCTGGGCCCGGACCTGGTACGCCAGTACTCGCTCTGCGGCGACCCGGCGGACCGGTCCGTGCTGCGGATCGCGGTCCAGCGCGAGCCGGACGGGCGCGGCGGCTCGCGGCGCGTGCACGATCGGCTGACGCCCGGTGCCACCGTCACGGTGCGCGGGCCCCGGAACAACTTCGCGCTGGTCGCGGCACCGCGTTACCTGTTCATCGCCGGTGGCATCGGCATCACCCCGATCAGCCCGATGGTCGCCGCCGCCGACGCAGCCGGCGCCGACTGGCGACTGGTGTACGGGGGACGCAGCCGTGCCACCATGGCCTTCGCCGACGCCCTGCGGGAGAAGTACGGCGACCGGGTGAGCCTGTGCCCGCAGGACGAGACCGGCCTGCTCGACCTGCCGGGGCTGCTCGGCCGCCCCGAGGCCCGGCTCGTCTACTGCTGTGGCCCGGAAGCACTGGTCAAGGCGGTGGAGCAGCACTGTCTCGGCTGGCCGCCCGGCTGCCTGCACGTCGAGCGTTTCTCCCCGGTGCACAGCGCCGACGGCACCGACACGGCTGTCGAGGTCGAGCTCACGCTCTCCGGCCGGACGCTGACGGTGCCGCCGGGTACGCCGATCCTGCAAGCGGTCGAGGAGGCCGGCGTCCAGGTGCTCTCCTCCTGCCGGGAGGGCACCTGCGGCACCTGCGAGACCACTGTGCTGGCCGGGGTGCCGGATCACCGGGACAGCCTGCTCACCGAGGAGGAACGGGCGGCCGGGGACACCATGATGATCTGTGTGTCCCGGGCCCGTACGCCCCGGCTCGTGCTGGAGCTGTGACCGACCTGGCGCAGGCGCGATGATGGCAGGGTGGACGCGCAGCCCGGCCGGTCGGTCACCAGCAAGGTGCTGGCGCTGCTGGACGCGTTCAGCCCCGCCAACCCGGCGCTGACCCTGACCGAGCTGGCCCGCCGCGCCGAGCTACCGCTGCCCACCGCCCACCGGCGGGCCGCGGAGCTGGTCGCCTGGGGGGCGTTGGAACGCGGCGAGGACGGGCGGTACCGGATCGGTCTGCGGTTGTGGGAGGTGGGTTCGCTCGCGCCCCGAGGTCTGGGGCTGCGCGAGCTGGCCCTACCGATCATGGAAGACCTGTACGAGGTGACCCACGAGAACGTTCAGCTCGCCGTCCGGCAGGATCTGGAACTGGTCTTCATCGAGCGGATCGCCGGGCGGCACGCGGTGCCCGTACTCACCCGGGTCGGCGGTCGTTTCGCGCTGCACGCCACCGGCGTCGGGCTGATCCTGCTCGCCTACGCGCCGGCCGAGGTCCAGGAGCAGGTACTGGCCGCACCGCTGGAGCGGTACACCGAGCTGACCATCACCGATCCGAGGCGGCTGCGCCGGTGCCTGGCCGAGGTGCGTCGGATCGGGTACGCGGTCAGCGACCGCCAGGTCACCATGGACGCCCTCTCGGTCGCCGCACCGATCCGTACGCCCGACGGGGTGGTGGCCGCCATCTCGCTGGTGGTCGCCCACGACCGCGCGGACCCGTTGGCGCTGGCCCCGCTGGTGCAGGCTGCGGGGCGGGTGCTGTCCCGGGCGCTGAGTACCTCGTACCGGCAGGTGGCGGGCGGGGCGCCGGTACCGTCTCGCCACGAGACGCAGTAATTTATCCGGATGTCCGATGTCCATCACGCGCTGGAGACGCCCGCTGACGGCTCGGCGGCGGTCGGACGGGCCCGGGCCCAGCGGCTGCTGGTGACGCTGCTCGGGGACTACTGGCACGCCGGGCACGCACCGCTGCCCTCCGGTGGCCTGGTCGCGGTGCTGGCCGAGTTCGACATCGCGCCCGCCAACGCCCGTGCGACGCTCAGCCGGCTCACCCAGCGCGGGATGCTGGAGCGGACCAAGGAGGGCCGGCGGACCAACTACCGGCTGACCGAATCGGCCTGGCACATCCTCCAGCGTGGCGCCCGACGCATCTTCGCCACCACCGACGAGAACGCCTGGGACGGCTGTTGGACCCTGATCGCGTTCACGCTGCCGCTCGACGATGCGAGCCAGCGTCGGCTGCTGCGGGCCCGGCTGCGTTGGTTGACGTTCTCACCGTTGTACGACGCCACCTGGGTCACCCCGCACGATCGCTTCGACGAGGTTCGCGAGCAGTTGAGCGAGCTGGGCATCAACGACGCGGTGGTGTTGCGCGCCACCGACCTGGACCTGCTGCCCAGCGGTCGGGCCCGGCTCGAAGCCGCCTGGCGGATCGACGAGGTGGCCGCGGGTTACCAGTCCTTCCTCAAGCGGTACCGCGACCTGGCCTGGCGGGCCGCGGCGGGTACGGTGCCGCCGGCGCAGGCGCTCGTACGGCGTACCGAAATGGTCAATGACTGGCGTGCCCTGGTGGGCGAGGATCCCGACCTGCCCGCCACGTTCCTACCCGCCTCCTTCCCCCGTGCGCAGGCCCGGACGATGTTCCTGGACATCTCCGAGGCGCTGGCCCAGTCGGCGCAACAGCGCTTCGAGGAGCTCGTCCAGACTCCCGACCGGGCCTGAGTGGCGCACCGCGAAGTCGCGTCTCAAGTAGATACATTGCAGATTCGTTGACGCGCGATCAGATTTCGCATTAGGTTCCCGGTGCACATGTGACCAGGAGGTCCAGCCGCCCGTTCCCGGCTGAAAGGGGCCCTGCTATGCACTCACGTCGATCCCGGGGGAAATCACCGCGACGATCCTGGAAAGTCGCCCTGACCGCGTTCGTCGCCACCGCACTGGTCGGCAGCTCAGCGGTGCCGGGCCTGGCCGCACCACCGCCCGGCGCGGGCATCGACCGCACCTTCGACGTGGAGGTCGTCTCGACCCGCGCCGACATGATCAGTGGCGGGGACGCGTTGGTACGCATCGGCGTGCCCCGCAACGTTCCGCCGCACCAGGTGAAGGTCCACCTCGACGGCCGCAACCTCACCGACCGGTTCCGCCCGGTCGGCGACGGCCGTACGCTGCTCGGCCTCGTCGACGACCTGGCGCTGGGTGACAACACCCTCGAAGTGCGGGCCAACGGGAACGGCCAGGGTCGCCCCAAGGCCGACGTGACGCTGCTCAACCACCCCGCGCAGGGCCCGGTCTTCTCCGGGCCGCACATCCCGCTGTTCTGCACCGCCTCCGGCAGCCCCTGGAACCTCGGGCCGGTCGACGAGAACTGCCACGTGGCGGCACCCCGGGTGACCTACCAGTACCGCACCACCGCCGGCAGCTTCGCCGCCCTGCCCGACGGTCCGCTGCCCGGCAACGTGGCCACGACCACCACCATCGACGGCCGCACCGTGCCGTACGTCGTACGCATCGAGCGGGGCACCATCAACCGGGCGGTCTACGAGATCGCGCTGCTGCACCAGCCGGGCACCGCCCTGCCCGACCCGTGGACGGCCACCGACGGCTGGAACGAGCGACTGGTCTACACCTTCGGCGGCGCCTGCGGCATCGGCTACACCCAGGCCACCAGCACCGGCGGGGTGCTGGACCACGGCCTGCTCAGCCGGGGCTACGCGGTGGCCAGTTCCACGTTCAACGTGTTCGCCAACAACTGCAACGACGTGACCTCCGCCGAGACCGCGATGATGGTCAAGGAGCACTTCATCGAGACGTACGGCGTGCCCGCCTTCACCATGGGCTGGGGCGGCTCGGCCGGCACGATGCAGCAGTTGCTGATCTCCAACGCCTATCCCGGCATCATCGACGGCGTGATCGGCCAGATCGGCTACCCGGACGAGCGCTCCACAACGATCAGCGGTCACGAGTGCCGTTTCATCAGTCAGGCCGCCTCGGCCGCCGGTCTGTCCACCGCGCAGCACACCGCGGTGACCGGCTTCGCCAGCCCGAACACCTGCTTCGGCTACCAGTTCTTCGACGGTGTCGACTGGCCCGCCAACTGCCCGAGCCACGTCCCGGCGGCGCAGCGGTACCACCCGGTCACCAACCCGACCGGCCTGCGGTGCGCGATGGCCGACTTCATCTCCAACGTGTACGGCGTCGACCCGGCCACCGGCTTCGGTCGGCCGATCATCCCGGACACCGTCGGTGTGCAGTACGGCCTGCAGACCCTCCAGGCGGGCACGATCACCCCGGAGCAGTTCGTCCGGCTCAACGAGGGCATCGGCGGCCTCGACGTGCAGGGCAACCGCACCCCGCAGCGCACCTCGGCGGACGTCGACGCGATCAAGGTGGCGTACGAGACCGGCCGGGTCAACCAGTTCGACGGCGGTCTGCGCTGGACGCCGATCATCGAGACCCGGGGCTACACCGACCCGTCCGGCGACTTCCACGACCGGTTCCGGTCCTGGACGATGCGGGAGCGGATCGTCGCGGCCAACGGCAACGCCGACAACCACATCAGCATCACCGCCGCGCCGGGCGCTGCCGCCAACACCGCCTCGGCCCTCGCCCTGGAGGGCATGGAGACCTGGCTGACCGCCCGGACCGCGCTGGCGGCGGCGCAGCCGGAGCTGGACGACGTGACGCTGACCCGGCTGTCCCGGCCCGAGGGCCTGGCCGACGGCTGCATCGCGGCCAACGGTGACCGGATCACCGAGGCGCTGACCCTGGACCCGGCGGCCCAGTGCAACCAGCTGTTCCCGTTGCACCGCAACCCGCGTGTGGTCGCCGGTGGACCGACCACCTCCGCCGTGCTCAAGTGCCAGCTCACGCCCCTGAACCGGGAGTCGTACGGGGCGAGCTTCACCGACGAGCAGTGGCAGCGCCTCCAGGCGGTCTTCCCCGGCGGCGTCTGTGACTGGTCGAAGCCCGGCGTCGGTCAGGTGCCGCTGGCGGACACCTGGATCCGCTGGTCCCCCGAGCACGAGGTGCGACCGGTGCTGCCGGTGACGGTGACCGTGCAGGCCCGGTGCATCACCGGTCGGGCGTACGTGGCGGTGCAGGTGCGCAACGACCACGACGCGCCGGTGGGCATCGCGCTGGAGACCGCGTACGGCGAGCGGTCGTTCGCGGCCGTGGCACCGGGCGGCAACGCCTTCCAGCAGTTCGCCACGCGGGTGGCGGCACTGCCGACCGGCACGGCGACGGTACGGGTCACCGGATCGCTCGACGACGAGGCGGTGACGACCATCCTGCTCCGGGGACACCCGGCGGTCGACTGCGCCGCACAGTAACCGCAACCGGCACCGATGACCGGGTGGCGCCACGACGGCGCCGCCCGGTCGCGGTGTCAGTCGGGGAAGGCCAGCAGCCGCAGCAGTTGGGCCAGCCGTTCATGGTCCTCCGGTGTCACGGCGGCCAGCAGGCCCAGTTCCACGGCCCGCGCGGATTCCTGGGCGCGGGCGAACAGGGCCCGGCCGGCGTCGGTGGCGACGAGGACGTTCGCGCGGCGATCCGCGGGGTCGGTCTGGCGCTCGACGAGTTGGCGTTTCTCCAGCCCGTCGACCAGCGCCACGACCTGACTCGGATCCAGCCGCAGGAACTCGGCGAGTTCCCGCTGGGTGGGACGGACGTCGTCGGCGGCCAGCGCTAGCACGGAGTAGGAGCGGGCCTTGAGCCCGTGCTCCGCGAGGGCCGCGTTGGCCGCCGCGAGGGTGAGGGCGTTGGCGCGGGCCAGCAGGAAGCTCAGGTCCCCGGCGAGCACGCTGTCCCGCAGCCGGTCGCGTCCGGTCGGCCGGGTCTTTCCGATAGGGGACATGACGACGATGGTAGCAAGCTTAACAAATAATTGACTTTTTCAACGATTCGTGCTCAGATCGGCATCGGACACAAAGGAGCACCTATGTCATTGGACGGCAAAGTCGCGATCGTCACCGGATCCGGTCGGGGTCTCGGCCTCGCCTACGCCAAGGAGCTGGCCCGCCGAGGGGCGTCCGTCGTGGTCAACGACGTCGACGCCACGGTCACGGCCGACGCGGTCGCGGCGATCCAGGCGTCCGGCGGGCGGGCCGTCGCGGTGACCGCACCGGTCGGTCCTACCGAGACGGCGAAACAACTGGTCAACACCGCGGTCGAACAGTTCGGGCGACTGGACATCCTGGTCACCAACGCGGGCGTGCTGCGCGACACCGTGCTGTGGAAGATGAGTGACGACGACTTCGACACGGTGATCAACGTGCACCTGCGCGGCACCTTCACCACCGTGCGCGAGTCGGTGCTGCACATGCGGCAGGCCGGCGAGGGCGGCCGGATCATCTGCATCGGCTCGCCCACCGGGCAACGGGGCAACTTCGGCCAGACCAACTACGCCGCCGCCAAGGCGGGCATCGTGGGCATGGTCCGCACCTGGGCGCTGGAACTCAAACGGGCCGGCATCACCGCCAACACCGTCGTACCGGTCGCGGCGACCGCCATGACCGCCACCGTGCCCTACTTCGCCGCTGCGGTGCAGGCCGAGGCGAACGGCGAGCCGATGCCCGCGTTCTTCCGCCACGACCTCGGCTTCGGCACGGCCGATGACGTGGCCGGGCTGATCGCCTTCCTCGGCTCCGACGCGGCAGCCTCGGTGACCGGCCAGGTGATCGGCGTCGGCGGCGACCGGCTCCAGATCTGGACCCACCCCGAGGCGGCGCTGTCCGCCTACCGTGCGGGCGGCTGGAGCTACGACGCGCTGGTGCAGGCCTGGCCGAAGGAGTTCGCCGAAGCCGTGCAGAGTGTCGGTGAACGCTTCCCCGAGCTCCCCGAGGAGTTCAAGCCCGCAGCCTCCTGACCTGCCTGACGCGATCCGCCTGACGAAGGTGCCCCTCATGTACCAGCCCGCGATCGACCTCGACGCCGTCATGGCGATCGACATGCACGTCCACATCGAGGTCGACGACCACGGTCACGCCTCGCTGCCCGAGCCACTCGTGGCGGCGGTGTCGAAGTACTTCCGGACCGACGGGCCGCGACCCGCGGTCGACGCGGTGGCGCAGTACTACCGCGAGCGCAACATGGCCGCCGTCGTCTTCACCGTCGACGCCCGTACGCAGCTCAAGCACCCGCCGCTGTCCAGCACCGACATCGCCCGCGCCGCGGCCGAGCACGCCGACGTGCTGATCCCCTTCGGCTCGGTCGACCCGCGTACCGGCGAAGCGGCGCTCGAACTCGCCGCCCGGCTGGTCGAGGACGAGGGTGTACGCGGCTTCAAGTTCCACCCCACCGTGCAGGGGTTCGACCCGAGCCAGGAGCAGTACGCGCCGCTGTGGGCGCTCATCGAGCGGGCGGGTGTGCCCGTCATCTTCCACACCGGACAGACCGGCATCGGCGCGGGCACGCCGGGCGGCTACGGTCTGCGGCTCGGGCTGTCCAACCCGATGCTGCTCGACCCGATCGCCGCCGACTTCCCGAACTTGCAGATCATCATGGCCCACCCCTCGGTGCCGTGGCAGGACGAGGCGTTGTCGGTGGCCATGCACAAGCACAACACCTGGATCGACCTGTCCGGTTGGAGCCCGAAGTACTTCCCGGCCGAGTTGGTGCGCTACGCCAACTCGATGCTCAAGCACCGGGTGCTCTTCGGCACCGACTATCCACTGATCACCCCCGACCGCTGGCTGCGCGATGTGGCGGCCACCGACCTCAGGCCCGACGTGCTCCCGGGCATCCTCAAGGACAACGCGGCCCGGCTGCTGCGCCTCGCCCGGTGACGACGAGAGGAACCGCCATGACCACCACCATCGCCTACGACCAGCTCGCCGACCTCGCCGGCACCGACCTCGGTTGCACCGAGTACCGGACGGTCACCCAGGACCAGGTGAACCTGTTCGCCGACGCCACCGACGACCACCAGTGGATCCACGTCGACCCGGAGCGGGCCAGGACCGGCCCGTTCGGCGCCCCGGTCGCGCACGGTTTCCTCACCCTCTCGCTGGCCGTTCCGTTCTGGACCGAACTGCTGGAGGTCAAGGGGGTGACCACCAAGGTGAACTACGGCCTGGACAAGGTGCGCTTCCCGGCACCGGTCACGGTCGGCTCGCGGGTACGCATGCGGGCCACCATCGCCGAGGTCGCCGAGGTCCGGGGCGGCTACCAGATCGCCGTCGACCAGACGATCGAGATCGAGGGTGGCACCAAGCCCGCGGTCGTCGCCCGAGGGCTCTACCGCTTCTACGCCTGAACCACCGCGCTTGCACGCTTCACGCCTGGACCCGGCAGGGCGTCAGTCGGGCCCAGGTGCGCACACCACCTCCACCACCAGGAGACTGATGATGCACCAGCACGGAATCGGCGTCTGGATGGCCAAGCGCCGGCTCAAGTCCCCCGACAAGGTCGCCCTCGTCCACGGCGACGGGTCGACGCTGACGTACGCCCAGCTCGCCGACGCCACCGACCGCATCTCGGCGGTGCTGGCACAGCGGGGCGTCGGCAAGGGCGACACCGTCGCCTACCTGGGTGAGAACAGCCCCGAGTTCCTCCAGGTGATGTTCGGCGCGGCGCAGTTGGGTGCCGTCTTCGTACCGGTCAACACCCGGCTCGCACCGCCCGAGATCGCCCATGTCCTGACCGACTGCGGTGCCCGGGTGCTGATCCACGACCCCGAGTTCGGGTCGCGGGTGACCGTCGCCGTGGCGGCCGCGCGGCCGCCGCACGTCGTGGTCACCGGCGAGGGCAGCGCCGACCGGCCGGGGCTCGCGAGACTGGCCCGTACCACGGTCGCCGACCCCGTCGGCCACGCCGACACCGGCCACCAGGACCCGGCGGCGATCATCTACACCTCCGGCACCACCGGCCGCGCCAAGGGCGCCGTGCTGACCCACGGCAATCTCACCTGGGTCGCCCTCAACTGCGTGGTCGACTACGACGTCGTCTCGACCGACGTGGCGCTGATGATCTCGCCGCTGTTCCACGTCGCCTCGCTCGGCATGGGCGCCCTTCCGGTCATCCTCAAGGGCGCCACGATGGTCCTGGAGAAGGGCTTCGAGCCGGGACGCGCGCTGGCGCAGATCGAACGGCACGGCGTCACGATGCTCAGCGGGGTGCCCACCACCTATCAGCTGATGGCCGATCATCCCGCCTGGGCCACCACCGACCTGTCGACACTGGCGAAGCTAACCTGCGGAGGCTCGGCGGTGCCGCCCCGCATCCTCAACGCGTACGAGGCACGGGGGCTGTCGTTCTCGCAGGGTTACGGCATGACCGAGGCCTCACCGGGGGCCACCTCGCTGCCGCCGGACATGACCCGCGCCAAGCAGGGCAGCGTCGGTCTGCCGCACTTCTTCACCGACGTCCGGATCACCGACGCGACCGGGGAGCCGGCGCCCACCGGCACCGTCGGGGAAATCGAGATCACCGGGCCGAACGTCTTCCCCGGCTATCACGGGCTGCCCGAGGTGACCGGCGACGCGTTCACCCCGGACGGGTGGTTCCGCTCGGGTGACCTCGGCTACCTGGATTCCGACGGCTACCTCTACATCTCCGGCCGCCTCAAAGACATGATCATCTCCGGTGGCGAGAACATCTACCCACCCGAGATCGAGCAACTGCTCGGCGAGCTGGACGGGGTGACCGGCGCGGCGGTCATCGGCGTGCCCGACGAGCGCTGGGGCGAGGTGCCGTGGGCGATCGTGACGATCCGCGAGGGGGCTGCGGTGGACGTCGACACCGTGCGGACGCACCTGGACGGCAGGCTGGCGCGCTACAAGCTGCCGAAGAACGTGGTCATCGTGGACGACTTGCCGCGGACCGCCTCGGGGAAGGTGCGGAAGGCGGACCTGCGAGCCCGGTTCGGCGCCTGACCGTCGGGCTGGCCGCGACGAGTTCGGCGAACTCCGCGGCGGACGCCTCGGCCAGCTTCTCGTGCATCCGGCGGTAGGTTTCCGCCGACCGGGTGGCTGGCCACTGCGCGTCCATGAACTCGGCCGGCAGCCGGGGGTCGGCGCGCAGCAGCGCGAGCCAGTCCGCCACCAACATCGTCCGTACGGTCAGGGCGCTCGGCGCCAGCGCCACGGCGGCGGGGTCGTCCCAGACCTCGATGAAGGCGAGGTGTTCACGCCGGATCGCCTCGATGTCCCAGGCGGCGCGCACACTCTCGCCGATCGGGAACCCGTCCAGTTCCCGAGCGTGAAAGGCGATCACGGCGTGCGGTGGGAGGTCCTGCCGCAGCGGTTCCAACGACCCGGCGAGGTCGACCTCGCCGGGCGCCAGCCACAGCCCGTCGCGGATCGGCGCGAAGCCCTCCCAGGTCAGGGTGGAGCGCAGCCGGTGCCGCAGCATCCGTTGGCCCTCGGGGATCGAGAAGGTGACCAGGGTCCACCCGTGGCCCTGCGGGTCGAACGGCCGGGGACCACGGACCCGGTCCGTCGCCTCGCGCAGCACCGCCGCACCGTGCTCGGTGAGTGAGAACAGGATCTCCCGGCCGTTCCTGGCCCGGCCGAGGATGCCGCTGCGCACCAGGCGATCGAGGGTCGCGCGGGTGGCCGGCGCGGCGACGCCCGCCCCCTCCAGCACGCCGATCAGCGCGCTGGCCCGGATCGGCCCGGTGGCAGCATCGACCACATGCTCACCGAAGAAGGCGAGCAGCAGTTGCTTCGGCTGACGACTACGCACAGCCCTCCCTTTCGGCGATTCCGTCGTCGTGGCAGCAGCGCTCACCCCATCGGTTGCCAGGTGACAGTCTGCCCACGCTTGGCTCGCTGGATCTGGTCGTAGACGTGGGTCCGCAGTTCCGTGAACCGGGGCAGGGCGCGGGTGGTGATCTGATCGCGCTTGGGCGGCAGATCGATCGCGAGATCCTCTTGTACCCAGGTCGGCGACTTGGACAATACTAGAACGCGTTCTCCCAGGTAAACCGACTCGTCGATGTCGTGGGTGACGAAGAGGATGGACATGTTACGGCTGGCGTGCAGCTCGCGGACGAGGTCCTCCAGGTCTGCCCGGGTCTGCGCGTCGACCGCGGCGAACGGCTCATCCATGATCATCACCTCGGGCTGGTACGCGATGGCCCGCGCGATCGCCACCCGCTGCTGCATACCACCGGAGAGCTGCCACGGGTGACTGCGGGCGGCGTGCCCCAGGCCCACCGCGGTGAGCGCGTCGGTGACCAACTTGTCCCGCTGGGTGCGGGAGAGCTTCTTGTGCCGCAACGGCAGTTCGACGTTGCCGCGCACGGTCAACCACGGGTAGAGACTGCGGCCGTACTCCTGGAACACCACCGCCATGGCCGGACTCGGCCCGGTCACCGGGGCGCCGTCCATCTCCACCACGCCGCTGGTCGGGCGTAGCAGGCCCGCCAGACACTTCAGCAGGGTGGTCTTGCCGCAGCCGGACGGCCCGACGATGCAGACCAGTTCACCGGCGTCCATCGTGAAGCTGATGTCCCCGATCGCCTCGACGTTGCCGGTGGCCGATTCGTAGACCTTGCGCAGATGCTCCACCCGCAGCAGGGTGCTCCGGTCAGGCACGGTTGACCTCCCTGAGTCCGTGGTACCAGCGCAGCACGCGCCGCTCGACGATTCCGAAGACGACGGCGAGGAACACGCCGACGAGACCGAGCAGGAGGATTCCGCTCCACATCTCGGCGATGAGGTAGTTGCGCTGGAAGTAGGCGATGCGATAGCCCAGCCCGGCGGACGAGGCGAACATCTCCGAGATCACCATCAGGATGAGCGCCACCGACAGGCCCTGCCGGACCCCGGCCATGATGCGCGGGCTGGCCGCCGGCAGCACCAGGAACCACAGCCGCTCCCACCAGGTGATCTGGAACGAGTCGGCGGTCTCGGTCATCACGCTGTCGGTGGCCCGTACGCCCTCGATGGTGTTCAGCAGGATCGGCCAGACCGCGCCGGAGACGATGACGACCACCTTCATGGTGTCGGTGATGCCGAGCAGCAGCATGACCACCGGGATCAGCACCGGCGGTGGGATGGCCCGGAAGAACTCCAGCAGCGGTTCGAGCAGTTCGCGCAGCCACTGGACCAGGCCGATGATGGTGCCGGCGGCGATGCCGATCACGATCGACGCGGTGATGCCCAGACCGAGACGGTACAGGCTGGGCAGCACGTCCTCGACGAACGCGGCGCCGACCCAGGTGTCCACGAAGGCGTCGAAGATCGTCAGCGGGTCGGGGAAGAACCGGCTCGTCGACCTCGTCGCCGCCAGGCCCCAGATCACCAGCAGCAGCATCGGCAGCCCGAGCGTGTAGCCGAAGCTCGCCGCGATACGGGAGCCGACGCCCGGCCTGCGCCTCGTGGTGGCGATCCGCTCGGGGTGCTTGATCACCGGGCCTCCTCCCCTCGGATGGACTGGTGCCAGGACAACGTGCGTCGCTCGATGAACCGGAAGACCAGATTGACCAGGAGTCCCAGCAGACCGGTGACCACCACGAAGGCGTACAGGCCGACCGAATCCCCGGCCGATCGGGACAGCTCGATCAGGCGGCCGAGGCCCGGATTGCCGATCACCATCTCCGCGGTGATGGCGAGGATGAGTGCCACCGCCGCAGCGAGCCGCACACCCGTCATCAGGTACGGCAGAGCCGTGGGCAACACCAGGTGCGTCAACTGCTCGCGGCGGGTCAGGCCGAAGCTGCGGGCGGTGTCCCGGGCGACCGCGTCGACGTCGGCCACACCGTAGATCACCTGCACGAACACCTGCCAGAACGACGCGTAGATGATGATGACCAGGGCGGCCTGCATCTGGATGCCGAACATCAGCACGGCCAGCGGAATCAGGGCCACCGACGGGATCGGTCGCAGGAACTCGACCATCGTGTGGGTCGCACGCCGCAGGACCGGCACCAGGCCGACGATCGTGCCGAGGACCACGGCGGCGAACGTGGCCACCGTCAGGCCGATCGCCCAGGACTTCATGGTGGATCCCAGCCGCCGCCAGAACGCGAGGTCGACGGACTCCTCGGACAACCGCGCGAACACGTCCGTCACGTACGGCAGGTACTGCGAATTGATCAGGCCCAGCGTCGGGATCAGCTGCCAGACGACGAGGAATCCGGCCAGGCCGACGATGCCCAGCAGCGCCTTGCGCAACCCGCGCAGGCGTCGGGTGGATGGGACAGCCATGTCACTCCCGTGATCAGACGGCGGCGACGCCCTCCCCGGTCTCGGGCACCGGGGAGGGCGTACGGGCGCCGGCTACTTCTGCTGGATGAGGCGGTCGAGGTTCGGCTGCTTGTCCAGGACGCGGTACTTCTGGGCGAGTTCCGCGAGCGTCTGCAGGCTCGTCCGGTCGAGATCCCAGCCGAACTCGGGCAGCTTCACCGAATCCGCCACCGGCTCCGGCAGTTGCAGGTTGTCCTTGATGGCCTGCCGGACCGCCGTCTCGTTGGCGGAGTCCTGGGCCCACTGGAGCGTCTCCTTCATCGCCGCCGCGAAGTCGTCGACCAGCTTGGCGTCTTTCTCCGTACGCTCCTTGGTGGTGATCGTGGTCAGCGTGGTCAGACCCGGCACGACCGCCTGGTAGGGCGCCACGATGAAGGTGTCACCCCGGCTGCGCAGCTGCGTGACGAACGGCTCCGGCACCCAGGCGGCGTCGATGTTGCCGGCCTCCAGCTGGGCCGGTGCGTCCGGGAAGGCGACCTCGACGAATTTGATGGTGGACGGGTCACCGCCGTCCTTCTCGACCGCCGCCATGATCGTCACGTCGCCGGCCGCGCCCAGGCTGTTCACCGCGACCCGACGGCCCGCCAGCTCGGCCGGCCGGGTGATGCCGGACTTCGCCGAAGCCACCACCGCGTTGATGTCGTCGCCCTCGGCGTACGAGGAGGCGTAGTTGCCGATCATGACGACGCCGAGGTCCTGAAGGTCGGCCCGGAACGGACCGAAGGGCTGGCCGATCGCGAAGTCGATGTCGCCGTTGAGCAACGCCGGAATCGCCTGCGCGCCACCCTGGGCGGGCAGCACCTCCACGCTGAGGCCGCGCTTGGCGAAGATGCCCGCCTTGATGCCGCCCCACAGCGCGGCGGTCTCGGTGATAGGCAGCGCCGCAACCCGGACCTGGCGCAGGTCGCCGTCGGCCGGATCGGACGGGGACGACGCATCGGAATCAGTACATCCGGTGAGGGCGATCGCGGTAGCGGCGATCAACCCGAAAGCGATGACCTTCTTCATTGACGGGGCCCTTCCTGGGCAGGGGTGGTGGGGTGCGTCAGAAATCGGCGGATGCCACGGAGTTGCCGGTGACCTACCACTGTGTGAGAGGTCACGTCACTGTGTTGGCCATGGTCAGTCACCCAGCACCCGAAGTCAAGAAATTCTGACGCCCGTCATGAATAAGTTGAACAATGTGGCCACACCCTCTCGGCCTTGCGGGGCCACCGAGGCTGAGATATGTTAGCGCTCACATCGATGCCCGCTGATCGATCCGGACAGCCGGCGTGCAGCGGTCGTACGCCGGACTTTCAGCGGACGCACCACCGTCGACAGCGCACACACGACCTCGCGTGACGCCCTCGGCGTGCCCGCACCCGTCAACGGCGTGCCGGCGCCACCACCACCGCATGCCGGCACCCGGCAGAACCGCGCGCACCACCCGCACGCGGCCCAATCGAAGGAGTGGATCCATGAAGGTCAAGGAGGAGGCTCGTCCCGCCTCTCCGGCAAGACGTCGCTGGCGCTCAGGGCTCAGCACAGTAATAGCCGGCGTGCTCGCGGCCGGTGGACTCGCCGTGGTGAACGCGGCGCCCGCCTCGGCGGCGACAGTGGACACCAACGCGTGGTACGTGCTGGTCAACCGCAACAGTGGCAAGGCGTTGGACGTGTACAACCTGGCCACCAGCGATGGTGCGCGGATCACGCAGTGGGCGCGTAACAACGGTAATCAGCAGCAGTGGCAGTTCGTCGATTCGGGTGGTGGTTACTACCGGTTGAAGTCGCGGCTGTCCGGCAAGGTGCTCGACGTCTACAACTGGTCGACCGCCAACGGTGGCAGCATCGTGCAGTGGACGGACCACAACGGGACGAACCAGCAGTTCCGGTTGGCCGACTCCGATGGTGGCCACGTCCGGTTGATCAGCCGGCACAGCAACAAGGTGGTGGAGGTGCAGGGCGCCTCGACCGCCGACGGTGGAAACATCGTGCAGTACGACGACTGGAACGGCGCCAACCAGCAGTGGCAGCTCGTCCGCGTCGACGGCGACACCGGCCCACCGTCCGGCGGCGGCACCTCGGGCTGCGGCAAGGCTCCGGGCATCGCGAGCGGCACGCACACCATCACCAGCAACGGCCGGAACCGGAGCTTCATCCTGCGTATCCCGGCCAACTACCAGCAGAACAACCCGTACCGGCTGGTCTTCGGACTGCACTGGTGGGGCGGCACCGCGGTCGACGTGGACACCGGCCAGACCGTGGACCGCAACACCTGGTCCTACTACGGCCTCCAGCGTCTGGCCAACAACAGCACGATCTTCGTCGCACCCCAGGGCATCGACAACGGCTGGGCCAACGTCGGAGGCGAAGACGTCACCTTCATCGACAACGTACGCAACCGGATCGAGTCGGCCCTCTGCGTCAACACCCGGCAACGGTTCTCCATCGGGTTCAGCTACGGCGGCGCGATGAGCTACGCCCTCGCCTGCGCCCGACCGGACGTCTTCCGGGCGGTCGTGGTCCAGTCCGCGCCCCGGGAACTGAGCGGATGCAGTGGCGGCAGCCAACCCGTGGCGTACCTGGGTGTGCACGGCATCGGCGACAACCCGGCCAGCGGACGGTCGATGCGCGACCGGTTCGTCCGGAACAACGGCTGTGCCGCGCAGACCCCCCGCGAACCGGCGGCGGGCAGTCTGACCCACGTGGTCACCAACTACTCCGGCTGCCGGTCCGGGTATCCGGTGGCCTGGGCCGCCTTCGACGGCGGCCACATCGCCGCTCCCCAGGACGGCGCCCCCGGTGACAGTGGAACCCGCACCTGGGTTCCCGCTCTGGCCTGGAACTTCTTCACCCAACTCCAGTGACGCCCTGAGCCAGGCACACCGTGCCGGGCCGCTGACCCACCCGCGCTGGTCAGCGGCCCGTGCCAGGGCACCCGGACCGAGATCGGCCAGAGCCCGACTTCGACGCTCAGGCTCGCAGGTCGAGCAGGGCCTTCCACTCCTCCTCGGTCAGCGGGCCACGGGCCTCAGCGGCGAGGCACTCGGCCAACTCGGTGCGGTTCTTCACGCCGAGCACCACGGTCGCCACGCCGGACACGCTCAGGGCGTATCGGTGGGCCAACGAGGCGGGTGACTCACCCAACTCGGCGGCGAGCACGCGGAACCGTTCCGCCCGAGCGAAGTCGACCATGACCGGGGAGTCCTCGTCCGCGGACCGGTCGATCCCCTCGGTGAGCGCCCCCGCCGCGACGGCGCGAATCGCGATCACCGATACGCCGTCGTCGACCGCGGCCTGGCGGATCTCGTCGTTGCGGGGTTCGGCCGACGAGCCGAGCAGCCACATGTCGCCACTGAGGTCGAGGGCGTTCACCACCGCCTGGACCGCGTCCGGGCGCGGCTGCTGGCGCATGGCGTCGATCACGGTCTGCGGGTGGCCGACACCGGTCAGCCCCCAGGCCCGGATCTTGCCCTCGTCGCGCAGCCGTTCGAAGGTCGGCACCACCTGGTCGAGGTACAGATCCCAGCCCAGCGTCCGGGGCTTGGGGCCGGTCCAACCGTGCGGATGCAGTTGGGAGTGGAGCAGGAAGAGATCCAGGTGCTCGCGGCCGAGTCGATCCAGGGTCGCGTGCAGGCTGCGGACCATCTTCTCCGGAAGATCACCACCGTCCTGTTCGGGCAGTTCGATCTTGCTGGTGATGAGGACGTCGGAGGCCGGCATGGCGCGCAGCGCGGCGCCGGCGACGTTCTCGGCCGCATAGCCGTCACCATAGGTCGGTGCCAAATCGAGCATCGTGACGCCGCCGTCGATGGCCGCCTGCACGGTCGCCACCGCCTCAGCGTGATCGGTCGCCCCCCAGACGCCGCCGATCCCGCCACCGCCCAGGGTGAGCGCGCTGACGGTGCCGAGACGACCGAAATCCCTGCTCTGCATGCATACCTCCGCGACGCTACGTTGCCGTCATCCTAGTGGGTCACATCGATGCGTTGAGCCGTGCCCCGTGGGCCCGGAACAGCGCCGCGTACCGGTCGAGGCAGCCCTGGACACTGAACTCCTCGATGGCCCGCTTGGCACCCTCGTGCCGGGTGGCGGCGTCCCAGCCGAGCACGTCCAGCAGCGCCGCGCGCAGCTCGACCGGGTCGCGCGGCTGGACGATCTTTCCCATCCCGGTCGCCAGGACCGGGTACCGTCCGCCGGGCAGGTCCGTGGTGACCGACGGGATTCCGCACATCATCGCCTCGGCCTGCGCGATGCCGAAGGACTCCGCGATGGATGGCAGGGCGAACGCGTCGATGGAGGCGTAGAAGTCGTTGATCTCCTGGCCGCGCAGCAGCCCGAGGATCCGGATCCGAGGGTCCCGTTCGGCGGCGGCCCGGATCCGGTCGATCACGCTTCCGCCCGCGACGGTCAGGTAGTCGCCACCGAGCAGCAGCCGCGCCTCGGGATCGGTGATCTCGGCGAACGCAGCGACCAGGTAGTCCAGTCCCTTGTCCGGCACGATCCGGCCGAGGAAACCGATGTGCGGGCCCTCGGTCTCCCGGTATGTCGCCTCGCCACCGCGCCGGTCCAGGCAGGGGGCCGGAATCGCGGAACGCCGGCTGGACCGCAGGATCGGCCAGAGTTCCGAGTACTGCGCCTGGTCGTCGCTGTTGACGACGACGGCGTCCGAGCGACGCAACGTGATCCGCGACGACACCCGCACCGCCGCCATCGCCGCCCTGGTCACGATGGTGGGCGGCAGCCAGAGATCGATGTGGTACGTGCTGACCACCGGCACCCGCAGCGGCAGCGCGGTGATCAGCGCCCCCTCCAACATCGGCAGGTGCAGGTTGACCACCTGCGAACGTCGGGCGATCCGGCGTACCAGGGCGGGAAAGCCGGGACTGACCGGGCCTCGGCTGACGGAGGCGACCACCGGGCTGCGGTAGACGTCGACGCCGTTGCGGCTCTCCCGCAGCGGAAGCGCCGGGTCGTGCCGGACGGCGACGACCGCCACCCGCCAGCCCCGCGCGGCGAGACCTTCGGCGAGCACCCGGGCCACCTCGGTCAACCCGCTGACGTAGGGCGAGTAGTAGTTGACCGCGACACAGAGGTCGTATTCACGAGAGTCTTTGCTGCTCACGGGGCTTCTCCAGGGTGTCGTTCGGTTACCAGACGTGCCAGACGCTGGCCAGCATCGCCTGCGCCAGCACCGCGGCCCAGAGTCCGACGTTGACCAGCAGCGCGCGGTCCCGGAAGAGGTCCTCGACCGGATCACCACCGGAGCCGCCCATGGCGATCATCTGTAGATAGCGGTGCACCGCGAAGGCCGCGAACGGGAAGGTCAGCCCTGCGGTGACCGGCCCGTACGGCGGCGTCTGGGCCCAGATGAACGCAACGTAGCCGACCAGCGCCGCCACCAGGTTCACCAGCACGACCTGGTCCAGGAAGTGCACCGAGTACGCCCGCAGCGCCGGCCGGTGCTCGCCCGCCTCGCCGCCCGCAGCCGACAGGGCGGCGAGTTCGTGGCGTCGCTTGCCGAGGGAGAGTGCGAGGCACGCGCAGTAGACGCCGATCAGCAGCGCCGGTTGGACGGCGATGCCGACGGCGATCGTGCCGGCCAGTACCCGCAGGACGAACCCGACGGAGACGACCGACACGTCGACCAGCGGCTGGTGCTTGAGCGCCAGGCAGTACCAGAGGTTGATCGCCAGATAGCCGGCGACGACGACGCCGACCAGGGCGGGCAGCAGCGCCGTGAGGGCCGCGGTGCCGGCGAGCAGGACGACGAGGAGCGTGATCGCAGCGCTGGTGCTCACCCGGCCGCTCGCCAGTGGCCGGTTCCGTTTCACCGGGTGCAGTCGGTCCCGGTCGCGGTCGCGCAGGTCGTTGAAGATGTAGACGGCCGAGGAGGCGGCCAGGAAGCTCAGCAGCGTGCCGAGCAGCGGCACGATCTGGGTCACCGCGGTGCCCGGGGAGGCGACGAGCGGCGCCGTCAGCACCAGGCTGCCCTTGATCCACTGACGGGGTCGTAGCAGGGCGAACAGTCCGGCGACGCGGGCCAGGGGTCTCAGCGCCTCCACCGCGACCGCCGGGTCGACGGAGACCACGGGTAACTCCGGTGACGGGGAGCCCGGGGCTTCCAGGGCGTGCTTCATGGCGGACCTCTCCTTGCTCCGTGGAGTCTCAGAACAGCGCCTTCGCCAGGCTCAGGGCGCCCTGCTTCCAGGGGTCGCGGTGGGTACGTCCGGCGCTACGCCGCGCCCCGGCGGCGTTCGCCCGCCACCAGTCGTACGTCTTCAACAACGCCTGTTCGTTGCTGAACCGCGGGTTGAATCCGAGCTGCTGCGTCGCGCGGTCGATCGAGACGTACGAGTCGCGCGTCAGCTTGTGCACGAGTCGCTTGTAGACCGGTGAGAGCCGCGTAGCGGCGAGTACGCGCAACACGGCCACGGCGGGCCCCACCGGCATGGCGAGGACCCGCTTGCCGTGGCCGGCCGCGTCGAGCACCGCCTGGAAGTCCTCCCGCAGGGTGCGGAACTCGCGCGCGCCGATGTTGAACGTGTCGTTGGCCTTGTCGTCGGGGGCCTCGCAGATCAGCTGAATCGCCGCGCAGAGGTCCTCGACGTCGAGCATCTGGGTGGCGACGTCGCCGCCGCCGATCAGCGGAAAGTGTCGGCCTTCGTCGGCCCACTCGAAGAGCATGGCGAACAGACCGAGACGTTCCTCGCCGAGGAAGGTCTTGGGGCGCACGATCGGGGCACAGAGGCCCTGCTCGCGTTGCCGGAGCACGGCGGTCTCGGCGCCGAGCTTGGCGGCCGAGTACGGGTCCACCGGTTCGCACGGGTAGTCCTCCGGGGTGGGGCAGTCCCGGGGCAGCCCGTAGACGGCCGTGGAGGAGATGTGCACGAACCGGTCCACGCCGGCCCGGCGGGCCGCCTCAAGTGCCGAGACGGTGCCGTCCACGTCGACCGATCGGATGTCCGCCGACCGGTGGCTGGGCAACGCGGCGGCGGAATGGATGACCACGTCGGCGGAGCGGAAGGCACGGGTCATCGCTTCGACGTCCCGGACGTCGGCCCGGATGAAGGTCGCCCGTCCCTGCACCCGCGACGCGAGCGGACGGATGTCCACTCCGGTCCAGGTGACTCCCGGCCAGTGTCTCGCCAACAGTGCCGTGCCCAACATGCCGGCGGCTCCGGTCACCACTGCGTGCACTTCCACCTCCCGTTTCGAAAAAACGCCGCTTTCTTCACGGCGATGTCACGTCCGAACGACGGCCATGTTTCGGCATTAGTCGTTATCAGGTATTCACCGAAGGGCCACCCGTGGCGCCGCTGCGCCGACCAATCGGACCGCCCCGCCGGATTCGGCGCAATTCGCACATCGGCCGGCCGGGACCGCATCTCCGACGCCGCACCTTGCGAGCGTCGGTAAGCTGCGCGTACGCCATCCGAGCTCCTTCCAGGTCGGCGAAATCCGGTATTGGCACTCGTGACGCTAGCGACCGGCGATTGCCCCCTCCTTGGTGTGCGGAACAAGCTTCGAGCAAGGTTCCGATCGATACCTTTTCCGAGGCCGGTACCGATCTCGGCAGGAACCGGGGTGACGTAAAGGAGTTGCCATGACGGAAGCGGCGGCAAGGACGACGACAATAATGGACGAAAAGGAAACAGAGCTGTCGCCGGAACCCCGCACCCGGTCGCGTCGGCAACGCTGGGGACTGCGCCTCGCTGCCGTGGTCTGCGTCGGCTGGCTGGTCGTCGTCGCGCTGCACCACCTGCTCAGCGCCCGGACGTACGTGTGGGGGCCGATCGACCTGCTCCCACCGATCACCTGGGCGGTGGTCCCGGTGCTGCTGCTGCCCGTGGCCTGGCTGGCCCGGTCGATTCGCTGGCAGCTGGTCGGGGCGGCACTGCTCGCCCTGGCACTCGGTGTCGGCTACAGCGGGATCAACTTCGCGACGGTCTTCCACACCCCGCCACCGGCACCCGCCGACGCCATCAAGGTGGTGACCTGGAACACCGAGTACTGGGACCAGGACCGGCGCAACGGCGGTGAGCAGCGCACCACCACCGAGGAGTTCTACGACTTCCTGCGGGAGATGGACGCCGACGTCTACATGCTGCACGAGTACGCCCACGTCGACGACTCACTGGTCGACATCTTCGCGCAGGCGTACGAGATCGACCAGACGGCGCAGCTGAAGGCCGCTTTCCCCGGCTACACGATCGTCCGCGAGGGGCGGAACATGACAATCACCCGGTTGCCGGTCGTCGGACACTCCTGGCTCGACTCGACGCCGTACCTGCCGGACGACCTGAAGCCGGTGCCGCCGGCCCTGGTCGACCGGCCGCTGTTCTACACGTCGCAGGCGCTGCGCACCGACATCCAGGTCAACGGCCAGGTCGTCTCGTTCTACAACTCGCACATCTTCCAGCCGCCGGTCCGGATCCTGTTGCTGCGCAGCGACGACGACCGGAACATGTTCGAGATCGACCGGTTCAACTTCGAGATCCGGCAGGCCAGCTACCAGGCCATCGCGGCCGACCTGGAGAAGAACCCGAACCGGGCGGTGATGGCCGGCGACCTGAACACCTCACCGTCGATGAACCTCCTCGACATGGTCTCCGACCGGCTGGTCGACCAGACCAAGGTGCTCTCCTCGCTCTACCCGGTCACCTGGCCGGTGGGCGACAAACCGCGAATGTGGCGTATCGACTGGCTTTTCACCACTCCGGACATCAAAGTGCACAGTTACGACCTGACCATGCCCAACGGCCTGTCCGACCACAAAGCGCAGCAGTTCGTCATCTCGGCACCCTGATCGAGATGAGCGTCACATTGGCGCCGAGCAGGCGAAGACCAGTAATCCTGGCCTTTTAACACGCACGAGGCAGATCAACGACTATCGACGGTTGTCGGTCGTGTACTAGGGTGGTCGACGGTCTTCTCGACGACGAGGAAACCGACAGGCAGACGCGTCGTCCACCTCGCAGCGCAGCCGAATTACTGCCCGAGGAGCATCAATGAAGCCCGGAAAGACGCCACTGGTATCGGTGGTAATCCCCTGCCATAACAGCACGAAGACCATAGCTCTGAGTGTGCTCTCGGCATTGCACCAAACCTATCCCTCGATCGAGGTCATAGTCGTTGACGACGCAAGCACCGACGACACCCCGGAGATTGTCAGAAAACTCGATTGCACGCTCATCGAACTGACCGAGAATGTCGGCGCCGGCCCGGCCCGCAACCGCGGCATTGCGGCGAGCAGCGGTGACATCCTCTTCTTTCTCGACTCCGACGTCGCACTCGCCCCCGACGCCGTCGCCAACGCCGTGAAGATCTTCGAGGAGAACCCGTCCTACGGGGCCGTCTGGGGCGTCTACGGCAACCGTCCCCTGGTGGACGACGGCGTGGTGGAGTGGGTGCAGGTGTTGTACGGCCACTACCGCGCCACCCGCAAGCTCGGGCCGGCCCGCACCGGCCACTTCGCCAGCGGTGCCATCCCCCGCTGGGTCATCGACAAGATCGGGGCCTTCGACGAGCGGCTGCTCGGCCAGTACGCCAACGAGGACCACGAGTTCAGCCTCCGGATCGCGGAGCACTATCCGGTCATCCGCACCTTGTCCGTGGTCGGATACCACGACGACGACGACCAACTCTCGTCGATCCTGCGCAAGCTCTACCGGCGGGCCGGTTCGCTGGTCCCCCTCGTGTTCAAACAACGTGAACTCAAGCCCGAACGGGAGGCCACCCACCGCCCCGCCGAAGTCGCAGCCGCCTTCCTGACCACCGCCAGCCTCCCCCTGGTGTTGGTCTCGCCCTACCTGGCTGCCGTCCCGGCCGTATTCCTGGCCTGGTTCATCGGCGTCGACCTGTCCCTCTTCAACTACGTCCGACGTACTGCCGGCTGGCGGATGGTTCCGCCCAGCGTGTTACTCAGCTTTCTGTACAGTCTCGCGATTTCCGCGGGCGCGTTGAGTGGTGGCCTGCGCTACGTGCTCGACGCGCGCTTTCGACAGAGGTACCGGACACCGGCCGGGGTCCATTGAGATCCGGCCGGCGTACGGCGTGATCAGGGGGAGAGCGTGTGAGTATCCGACTACTGGGGCCTATCGGGGTGGAGTCGGCCGACGGCCCGTTGGACGTAGGACCACGTCAACGTAGGGCGGTTCTGGCGGCCCTTGCCATCGACGCCGGCACGCCGGTGTCGATCGACACCCTGACCGAGCGGGTCTGGGGCCCCGCCGCTCCGGAGGCGCCTCGTAGCGCCCTCTACGCGCACGTCGCCCGGCTCCGCCGGGCCCTTGCCCAGGTCGACGACGGCTCCGGGGGGCCGATCAGCCTGAGTCGCCACGGGGACGGATATGTGCTCAACGTCGACCGTCAGCAGGTCGACCTGCATCGGCTGAACCACCTCATCGACACCAACCGTGCGGGGCATCAGAACAGCGACGTCCAACGCATCGCCGCACTACGTGAGGCGATGGACCTGTGGCGGGGAGATCCACTCGCCACACTCGCCAACGACTGGGCCAACCGGGTCAGGCGTAGCGTCGCGTCGCAGCTGATCAGCCTGGCCGGCGCCTGGAGCACCGAGGAACTGCGACTCGGCAACCCGGAGGCGGTCGCCGACCGGCTGGCCCGGATCCTCGGTTCGTACCCGCTCGCCGAACCGCTCGTGGCGCTCCAGATGCGGGCACTCTGCTCGATGGGGCGTACCCCGGAGGCGTTGCAGTACTACGTCGAGACCCGCGCGCAGATCGTCGAGCAGTTCGGCGCCGAGCCCGGACCCGAACTGCGTAACCTGCATGTCGCGATACTCCGCGGCGAGCTCGACGAGCCGTACCTGAACAGCGTCGGACCGGTCTCCACCCCGGTCCGGCACGTACCGCGACAACTGCCCGCCGACATCGCCCGGTTCTCCGGCCGACAAGACGACCTCGCCCCGGTCCTGAAGTGGCTGAACCCCACCGGCACGGCGGACTCGGCCCCGGTCGTGTCGATCTACGGGGCGGCCGGGGTGGGAAAGTCGACCCTGGCCATCCACGCCGCGCACAAGGTCGCCGGCCGTTACCCGGATGGCCAGTTGTACATCGACCTGCGGGGCACGAGCGTCGACGCGGAGCCGCTGACGCCGGTCGACGCGCTCGCCCGGCTGCTACGCACGCTCGGGGTCAGCATGAGTTCCGCCCCGGAGCAGGTCGACGAGGCTGCGGCCCTGTTCCGATCGGTGGTCGCCGGGCGACGGCTGCTGTTGGTGCTGGACAACGCCGTCGACGCCGCCCAGGTGCGCCCCCTGCTGCCCAGCGGTGCCGGCTGCGGGACGCTGGTGACCAGCCGGCAACCGCTGGCGGGCCTCGGCGACGTCAGTCAACTGCGGGTCGGGCCGCTCACCGTCACCGACGCCATCGCGTTGCTCAGCCACTGGGTCGGAGCGGAGCGGGTGGCCGCCGAGCCGGAGGCCGCGACCGCGATCGCCGAATGGTGCGAATGCCTGCCGCTGGCGCTCCGCATCGTCGGCGCCCGCCTCGTCGCCCGGCCCGGATGGCCGCTCGCCGAGCTGCGCGACCGGCTCGCCGACGAGCGCCGCCGGCTGGACAATCTGGAGTTCGACGGTGTCGGGCTGCGAGCCAGCATGGCCGGTTCCTACGACCGCCTCTCCGGCAGCTCGGACCGCTCCGAGCGCGCCATCGCCGAGGCGTTCAAGCTGCTGGGGACGTCGACGATGACGGAACTCAGCCGGTCGACCGCAGCCCGGCTGCTCGCCCGCTCGGAGGCGCACACCGAACGCATCCTGGAGCGTCTCGTCGACGTGCAACTGCTGGAGACCTCGACGCCGGGCAGTTACCGGATGGGCGAACTCTTGCGGCTGTACGCCCGGGAGCGCTTCGCCGGGCTCCAGGAAAAATGATCGTCGATCGGTCGGACAAGGAAGAAGCAAGCGGTTCACGGTTAGCGTGAGTCACCCAGGTCGAATCCTTTCCACGATCGGAGAAGGTGGCGCGTGTCGACAAAAGAACTGGACGCACAGCAGACCTTCCCGGAAATAGCCGAAACAATGACCGGGGCACCGCGGAAGCGGTGGCAGGTGGTGGCCCGCAAGGTCGTCATGGGCCTCCTGCTGGCGGCGACCGTGATCTTCATTGTGATCACGCTCCGTGGTCAGGACTGGTCCACGGTCGCGGCGACGCTGCGCGGTCAACGGCCCGGCTTCGTCGCGACGATGGTGGCACTGGCCGTACTGGCCAACGCCGCCGGCCTGGTCGCGACGATGATCTCCTGGCGGGCCATGCTCGCCGGCGTCGGCGAGCGGGTCTCCGCCGTGAACGCGGCCCGGATCTTCTACTTCGGCCAGTTCGTCAAGTACGTGCCCGGCAAGGTGATGGGCCTGCTCCTCAGCGTCGAGATGGGCCGGCGCATCGGCGTACCGGCGGGTCGGATGGGCGCGGCCTGGCTGCTGGCCCTCGTGGTGAGCCTGCTCACCGGGGCCACCGTGGGGCTGGCGGCCGGCCCGGAGGTCTTCGGCGCGTCCTCCGCCTGGCTCCTGCTGGCCGTCCTGCCGGTGGCTGCGGTCCTGGTCCGTCCCGAACTGGTCGGCCGGGCCGCGATCCTGGTCGCCCGGGTGCGCCGCCGCCCGGAGCCGTCGACGGCGATGTCCGGAACCGGCATCCGGCAGGCGGTCGTCGCCCAACTGCTGGCCTGGTTGATCGGCGGCACTCACCTGTGGTTGCTCGCCGTGGCGATGGGCGCGCCGCCGCTGCGCGCGCTGCCGCTCTGCCTGGGTGCCTTCGGCCTCGGTGCGGTGGCTGGGGTGATAGCCGTCTTCGCCCCCGACGGAATCGGCGTCCGGGAGGTGGTGATGACGGTCGCGCTCAGTGTCATCCTGCCGGTGCCGGTGGCCGGGGTGGTGGCGTTGGTCAGCCGAGTCGTGGTCACGGTCAGTGAGCTTGCTACCGCCGGCGTCGGCCTACTGGCCACCCAGGCGATCATTCGACGTCGTTCGATGGCGACACCTCCTGCCGAGCCCGTGACAGCGGTCGGCACGGAGGACGCGAATGCCGGCCTGCCGGCTTCCAAGGAATCGCCAAGAAACTGGCCACAGGCGAGCCACTAATGTGCTCAGGGACTTCGATATTCGGCCGTGACGTCATCTCGGAGAATGCGGTACTGATGCCGGACAGGAAATATGATCTGACGATAGCGGCCCCCTACTACGAGCCGTACGTCAGCGGCTTCACGCAGACGGCACGCAGCATCGCCGAGGGCATGGCCAACCGCGGCTGGCGGGTCGCCGTCGTCACCGCCCAGCACGACGCCGAACTGCCGCTGCGCGACGCCGTCGGCGGCGTCGACGTCTACCGTTCGCCGATGCTGATGCAGGCGAGCCGGACACGCGTCGCCCCCCGCTATCCGATGCTGGTCGGGCAGCTGGCGCGCAGGTCGTCGGTGCTGCACCTCAACCTGCCGATGTCGGCGGCGGGCCTGCTGATGCCGATGGCCCCCCGCGTACCGGTGGTGAGCATGCTGCACAGTGACCCGTACCTGCCGCCGAGCTGGTTCGGCCGGGCCATCGCACGATTTTCGGACGCCGCCGCCCGAGCGGCCATCCGCCGCTCCGCGGCCGTGGTGGCGGCCAGCCGCGACCAGGCGCACGCCTCCCGGTTCTGGCCGGTCATCCGCAACCGCAACTTCGCCCCGATCGCGCCACCGTGTCTGGACCGGCGGGGTGGCGAGCCCCGGTACCGGGAGACCCGCGGCCTGCACGTCGGTTTCCTGGGCCGAATCGTGGCGGACAAGGGCATCGGTTACCTGGTCCGGGCGTTCCACCGGATCGCCGACCCCGACGCCCGGCTGTTGATCGCGGGCAACTACCACACGGTCGCGGGGGCCAGCAATCTCGCCGCCGTGCAGGCGGAGATCGACCGCGACAGCCGGGTCCGGATCCTCGGCGAGCTACGCGGCCGGGAGGTCAACGACTTCTACGCCTCCGTCGACGTGTTCGCGCTACCGGCGGTCGCCGGATCGTTCGGCACCGTGCTGGCCGAGGCGATGATGAGCGGCATTCCGTCGGTGACGACCGATCTTCCCGGCAACCGGTACCCGGTCACCGCCACCGGATTCGGTCGGGTGGTACCCCCACGAGATCCACAAGCGCTGGAACAGGCCATCTCCGAACTGGCGACGGTGCCGCGGGACTGGAAGGAGCAGAAGGCCCGGGCGGCCCGGGCGCGCTTCTCCGTGGCGACGTCGCTGGACGCGCACGAGGTTCTCTTCAGCACCCTTCGCGGGCGCACCGCAGCACGGCAACACCGATGAAACAAGGGAAAGGTTGGAGTCCGATGAACGAGCAGCCACTGGTCTCAGTGATCATTCCGAACTACAACTACGCCAGCACCATCGGCGAGTGCATCAAGGCGGCGAAGAACCAGACCTACCCGGCCGTAGAGGTCATCGTGGCCGACGACGCGAGCACGGACGACTCGGTGGCGATCGCCCGGGCACTCGACGTCACGGTGTTGCAGGTGCCGGTCAACAGCGGCGTCTCCACCGCCCGGAACCTGGGTGCCCGGCACGCCAAGGGTGAGGTGCTGTTCTTCGTGGACTCCGACGTCGCGCTCGATCCGGACGCGGTGGAGCGGGCGGTCGAATACCTGCAGACCGAGCCGGGACTGGGCGCGATCTGCGGCATGTACCGGGCCGAGCCGATGTTCCCCGACAGTCTGGTCAAGCGTTACCGCGCCATCCAGCAGTACGTCTGGTTCTGCGAGGTCGAAGGCGCCATCCCCGGTCTGCACTCGGCGCTGTTCGCGATGAAGAAGGAGACCTTCCTGGAGGTCGGCGAGTTCAACGACCGGCTCCGGTGGACCGAGGAGCAGGACTACGGCTTCCGGCTCAACGCCCGCTACGAGGTCAAGGCCGTCCCGACCATCCGGGGGCGCCACGACCACGACGGAACGCTGCGGGTGATGCTGACCAAGGTCTTCAACCGCACCCGCCTCGGCGCTCCGAACTGGCTGCGGCTGAACAAGCTGCCCGGCGGCGCCGGCACCGGCTACCGGGCGCTGGGCAGCGCCTTCATCCTCGCGGCCGTGTTCGCGCTGGTCTCGACAGTGCTACTCGGCCCCTGGGCGCTGCTCGCCGCTGCGGTGCTGACCGGAATCGGCATCGCCCTCGACAAGCGCACCTATGCGTACGCCTACCGGCACCACGGAGTCATCTTTGGACTACAATTCACGGTGCTCCATCTATTGGTGACGCTCACGTCTGCGGTGGCAGCCAGCATCGGCATCCTGCAGGGATTGCTATATCCAAGCATGACGCAGCGGCTCTACCGCGTCGAGACGCCCGCCTGACCCCTCCCACGCGCCAGCATTAGTAATGGTGCCTGACCGGAAGTTGAAGATGACTCTTTCTGATCAGTCCGACGACCTGGGCTTCGGTATCGACAGCACGGCGACCGAGGTGCTCGCCGGCATCGACCTCGCCGGCAAGCTCGCCATCGTCACCGGCGGCTACTCCGGCCTGGGCCTGGCGACCACCCGCGCCCTCGCCGCCGCCGGCGCCCGGGTCGTCGTCCCGGCCCGGCGTACGGATGTCGCGCGGGAGGCGGTCGGGGGGATCGACGGCGTGGAGGTCGACGAACTCGACCTGGCCGACCTCGACAGCGTGCGGGCGTTCGCCGACCGCTTTCTTGCGTCGGGACGCAGCATCGACATCCTGATCAACAACGCGGGCATCATGGCCACCCCGCTGACCCGGGTCGGTGAGGGCTGGGAGGCCCAGTTCGCGACCAACCACCTGGGGCACTACGCCCTGGTCAACCGGCTCTGGCCGGCGCTGGCCGGCGACGGTGGAGCACGCGTGGTCGTCCTCTCCTCCGGCGCCGGGGAGAACCCCCGGATCAACTGGGACGACGTGCACTTCGTCGACGGCTACGACAAGTGGGCGGCGTACAGCCAGTCAAAGTCGGCGAACATCCTCTTCGCCGCCGAGCTGGACCGGTTGGGTCGGGCGGCCGGGGTGCGGGCGTTCTCGGTGAACCCCGGCTACATCCTCACCCCGTTGCAGCGGCACCTCGCCAAGGAGGAGATGGTCGGTGCCGGCTGGATCGACGAGGACGGCAACGCACTGCTGCCCGAATTCCGGGCCCCCGAGCAGGGCGCCGCGACCCAGGTCTGGGCCGCGACGTCACCCGGGCTGGAGACTGAGGGCGGCAGCTACCTCCAGGCGTGCAAGGTCGCCAAGACCTTCGACGGCCCCGAGGACCGCGAGGCGGCCGAGCGGCTCTGGACGCTCTCGGCCGAGCTGACCGGCGTCGACGCATTCGGCAAGTCCGAGTGACCCGATCCGGACCGGTGCGGTGCACCGGGCCGGTCGAGTAGCAAAGGCCCGGGGGCCAGGCAGGGATGCCTGGCCCCCGGGTCGATTCTCAGCTACGTCGACTCCACTGCTGGTTCGTGCCGCCGTTGCACGACCAAAGAATGATCTTTGTGCCGTTGGCGGTGGCGGCACCGTTGGCATCGACACACAGTCCGGACTGGACGCTGGTGATGGTGCCGTTGGCGTTGACGTTCCACTGCTGGTTGAGCCCGCCATGGCAGTCCCAGATGATGACTGCCGTGCCGTTGGCCGTGCCGTTGCCGAAGGCGTCCAGGCACTTGTTGCCGTACACGGTCAACTGCTTGCTCGCGGTGTAGGTCCACCGCTGGTGCGTGCCGGCGCCGCAGTCCCAGAGTTGCACCTGGGTGCCGTTGGCGGTGGCCGCGCCGGGCACCTCGATGCAACGACCTGACTGACCGCCCACGAGCTGGACGCTCTGCCCGCCGCTCGTGCCCTGCCGCCGCACGATCGACACGGATTCGGCCGACCGGTTGCCTTGGGCGTCGAGGACGTAGAGCCGGTAATCCCCCGATGTGGTGGGCACGGCGATGCTGGTGGCATTGCCGTCCGCCCTGGTCATCGTCGGGCCGGCCGCGAAGCTGGTGGTGCCGGAGGGGGCCAGCCAGAGGGTCCTGGCCGCGTCCCCGGTACTGCGGATCGGAATCGAGGTCACGCCGCTGGCGGCGGTCGTGCTGGCCGGCAGGACGTAGTCCTGCAGCGGCACCCCACGGGCCTGGACGACGTCGCGGTACGAGTCCTCCGGCCCGGAGTTCACCGCGATCTGGTACGCCGCCGTCGGCCACACGTAGTCGGAGGAGACGATGATGTCCTCGATGGTGCTGTTGGGCAGGTTCTTCTCGGAGACCTTGTTGATCGGGCCGTACGTCCGGGTGATGGTCAGGTCGTGCTTGCGCCCGAAGTTGTCCGAGTTGATCATCCAGGTGATGTTCTTGTCGACGCTCAGGACGTTGTCCCGGAAGGTCATGTACGCCGATCCCTCGTCCGGGTGGAGCCCGTACTTGTGGCCGGCGGGAACGCCCTGGAGGTAGTTGTTGCTGACGACGGTGCCCGGTTGGCTGCCCAACGTGTAGATGGGTGCCGTGTCGCTGAGCCGCTGCACGGTGTCGATGATGTGGTTGTGGCTGATGGTGTTGTTCTTCGCCGTCGTGGTGGGCCGGTTCGGCACGATCGATCCGGATGAGCCGTCGAAGTTCCACCACCCCCACCCCATGGTGATGCCGGCCCAGGGGGCCTTCTCGATGCGGTTGTACTGCACGGTGAGGGCATCGACGAAGTAGGCCGCGACCGCGCCGTGCCCGTTGAACAACACCGCACTGTCATGGATGTAGTTATTCTTGATCTCGATGTTCCGCGGCGCCCCCTCGACCTGGGCCGAGTACTTCTCCCGGTTGCTCGACGTGTGGTCCCCGACGTAGACGTGCTGCGGATGACCCACGCTGACCGCGGTCCCCGCGACGTCGTTCGTGTAGTTCCCGATCAACCGGGTGTTGATCACGTCGTTGACCATGTTGATCCCGTCGGCACCGGTGTGCTGGACGCGGTTGCGATCCAACAGGATCCCGTCGGCGTTCTGCAGGTGGACGATGCCGGGCGTGACGTCGACGTTGCGGTAGTGGTAGACGTGGAAGTTGCCCCGGGCGTACGCGAAGGCGCTGAGGTTGCCCTGCTGCGCCTGCTTGAACACCGAACCGGCGACGTTTACCAGGTTCCAGTCGGAGTGCTCCACGGTGAGCCCGGAGAACGTGATGTTCCGCGCGCGGTTGCTGGTCGACGTGCCGGCGATCCGCAGCACGGTCGCCACGTTGTTCGGCGCGAAGACCGAGGCGGTCGCCATGTTCTCGCTGCTGGCCTTGTAGTAGTAGACCGTCCGGCTGGACTTGTCGAAATAGAACTCCCCCGGCGCGTCCAGGAACTCGTAGGCGTTCATGACCTTGTGCGTGCCACCGGTCTGGGCGTTGCCGTTGAACGCGCCCTGGGCGATGGCGGCACCGGGTTGCTGGAACAACGCCACCCGGTTCCCGCCGTCGGTGATCACCTGTTGGACGCCCACGATGGCGGTGGTCCAGGTCGTCGCCGTTTCGATCTCGACGTCTTCCTGGTTCCGGGCCACGGCGGGGAAATCCGCCTGGCTGTATCGCGCGCCCGCGCACTGCGAGCCGGATTCCCAGGCCCAGTCGGCCTGCCCCGCGGTGATGGTGTACGACCCGTGACAGCCGGCCGAGTTGATGGTCTTGGCCGCCATGAAGGCCCGCTTGCCGTTGACGTAGAGCGACCGCAGCTTGTTGGCTCGGTCGAGCGGGGCCTTCCAGATGTTGCCGCTGTGCTGGGTCCAGCCGGCGACCTGCACACCGCCCTGGAGCACCGGCGTCTCGCCCGGGTAGGCAGCGTAGCTGACCCGGTAGCCGTTGGTGCCGGAGTCGCTCGCCCCGAACTCGATCGTGCTGCTGACCGGATACGTTCCGCCACGCAGGTAGACCTGGATGTCGCCGGTCATGTTCGCGTTCGTCGTACGCACGACGTCCCGCGCACGCTGCAGGCTCCGAAACGGTGCGGTGATCGTGCCCGGGTTGGCGTCGCTGCCGTCAGGCGCCACGTAGTACGTCGCCTGGGCCGCGGCCGAAGCCGGTTCCTGGTAGGCGATCAGGGACGGCACCACGCCGGAGACAGCCACCGCGACCGCGAGCAACAAGCCTTTGGTGGCAGAAGCAACGCCCATGTCAGGCCCTCGCCCAGCGCTGGTTGGCGTTCCCGTGGCAGTTCCACACGATCACCGCAGTGCCGTTGGCGTTGTTGGCGCCGTTGACGTCGAGACACAACCCGGTCTGGGCGCTGCTGATCGTGCCGTTGCCGTTGAACACCCACTGCTGGTTGGTGGCACCGCTGCAGTCCCAGATCTGCACCCGGGTCCCGGCGGCGGCGTTGTTCGGCACGTCCAGGCACTTGCCCATCACCTGCAACGCCCGCCCGTTCTGGGTGAACTGCTGGTTGGCGTTGTTGTGACAGTCCCAGATGATCATTTGTGACCCGTTGGCCGAGCTTGCCCCGTTGACGTCCAGGCAGCGGCCGGAGGCCTCGTTGCGCAGCCGGTTGCCGGTCGGGTTCGGGGGCGGGTTCGAGCCGCTGTTGAGGGCGTCGAGAACCGCGTTGTACGCGGCCTTCTTGTTGCCCGCGCAGTCGAAGAGCAGGGCGTTGTCGCCGCCACGCCAGGAGTCGCAGTCCCGTACGCCCCACACGGTGATGCCGGTGCAGCGCGAGATCGCCAGGCAGGCGCGGGTGACGGTGGCGTAGATGTTGGCCTGGTTGCCACCCTGGGTGACGTCCAGCTCGGTGATCTCCACGTCCACGCCCAGATCCGCGAAGCGCTGGAGGTTGGCTTGGTAGTCACCGGCAATCGTGGTGCCCAGGTGGGACTGGAAGCCGACGCAGTCGATCGGCACCCCGCGGGACTTGAAGTCGCGCACCATGTTGTAGATGCCGGTGGACTTCGCGTTGATCCCGTCGGTGTTGTAGTCGTTGTAGCAGAGCTTGGCGTTCGGGTCGGCCGCCCGGGCGGCACGGAACGCCGCCTCGATCCAGTCGTTGCCGGTGCGTTGCAGGTTCGAGTCCCGCCGGGCGCCACTGCCGCCGTCGGCGAACGCCTCGTTCACCACGTCCCAGGAGTAGATCTGCCCCCGGAAGTGGCCGGCCACCTGGGTGACGTGGTTGATGGCGGCGTTGCGCAGGTCACCGCCGGACAGCCCTTGGGCCCAGCCGGGCTGCTGGGCGTGCCACAACAGGGTGTGTCCCCGCACCTTCATGCCCTGAGAGCGGGCGTGGTTGACGATGCGGTCACCGGCGCCGTAGTTGAACACGCCGCGCTGGGGCTCGGTCGCGTCCCACTTCATCTCGTTTTCGGCGACGAGGCTGTTGAACTCGCGGTTCAGCACCGACATGTACGTGCTGTCGTTGAACTTGTACGTCCCGACGGCGGCACCGAAGTAGCGGCCCTTCTCCGCCGCCGAGGCACCGAGCGTGGTGGCCGCATTGGCGGCACTGACGGGCACCAGCGTCATGCCGGCCGCCAGCAGCCCGGCTATCAGTGCACGCAGCACCGCTGAGAGAAAACCAAGTCGTCGCGGAGAACCGCTCGGTAGTACCAGATCTTTCATCTGCCAGCACCTTCCCGGAGTCGAATCTTCTTCGACGAGTTAGCGCTAACATCACCGGCCGGCTCAAAGGCTCCCCGGGGCGACACAGGAGACGAGAGAACGCTACGCGTCGATGAAGCCGAGATTGCCACAAAGTTTCAGTGCGCTCAAGAAGCCCAGCATGTGGACACCTATCCAATCATGATCGTCAACGTCATACGTCTACCCACAGTGACGTGACCCCATCAGGCCGCCGCCGGAAGCCGTGCAGGTGAACGATAACGACGACACTATTGATCATCGATGACCGTCGAACAGCGATCAACAGCGACCAGCAGGCGACGTCAGCCCGAAACCCCGCCCCGCCATCACAAGACATCGATTATCTTGCATGTCTTCCTCGTGCTCGTGTATGAAGACTTAGCACTCGTTAAGGTTCCGGATCCTGGAGGGAGCGACGATGAGACATGCCCCGCGCCGCTTACGAACGCTGGCGGCCGCACTCGGCGCCTGCACACTCGGGCTGAGCCTGCTGTCGGCACCCGCCGCGGCGTACTCGGTCCAACCTCTCGCACCGCACTCCGACCGGGCACCCGAGTCGGAACAGTTCGAGGCCGAGGGCGTCACGACCGTCGGTGAGCTGCGCACCGTCGACAGTTCCCTGTCGTACGCCCGGAACGGCCGCACCCAGGTCATCCGGCACCCCGGCGCCACCTACGTCAAGGTGCACTTCAGCTCGCTGCGACTGGCCCCCGGCGAGTACGTCACCGTGTCGAGCCCCGACGGCCGGGAAAGCTACCGGTACGACCGCAACCTGGACCGGGCGACCGGCTCGGACTACACCACCGACGGCCAGCCGGGCTTCTGGGCCATGTCGGTGGAGGGCGACACCGCAGTGGTGACCCTGCACAGCAGCCGCCCCGCCCGCGCCAACGCCGCCGCGACCATCGACCGGTTCTGGCGCGGCTACGACCGCACGGAGATCGGGCAGTACAACTTCTCCACCCAGTCCGTCTGCAGCACCGACGCCCGCCGCGACGTGGTCTGCTACCAGAACAGCCACCCCACCGAATTCGCCCGCAGCAACGCGGTGGCGCGGCTACTGATCAGCGGCGGCGGCATGTGCACCACCTGGCGGGTGGGCAACACCAACCGCATGCTGACCAACAAGCACTGCTTCTCGACGCAAGCCGCGGTCAGCGGCAGCGAGATGCAGTTCAACTACCAGTGCGCCACCTGCGGCGGCTCGAACCCCGGCCCCGGCACCAAGGTCAGCGGCGCCACCCTCTACCGGGTGAGCAGCGGCGGCTCCAGCCAACTGGACTACGCCCTGTTCTCGGTGAACAACTTCGCCGCCATCCAGGGATTCGGCACCCTGTACCTGGCGACGACCGCCACCACCAACGGCGCCCAGATGTACATCCCGGGGCACGGCGACGGCAGCCCGAAGCGCTTGTCGATTTTCGAGAACACCCAGAACGGAGCGCGCTGCACCGTACGGAGCGCGAACTACAACACCTGGAACATCAGCTACAGCTGCGACACCTCCGGCGGCAACTCCGGCTCGCCGGTGCTGGACAGCAGCCACCGGGTGATCGCCCTGCACCACCTCGGCGGCTGCCCGTCCAACCAGGGCGCGAAGGCGCACCTCATCTACAACGAGATCGCCAGCCTGATCGACAACGGCTGAGCTACCGGAAGACCCGCGCTGCTGGCCGCCGCCGATCCCGGCGGCGGCCAGGTCGTACGCCGACCCGGCGAGACGGTCAGCGCACCTGGGACCCGTCGGCCGCCGTACCCGAACGGGCTGGCGAGGGCGCTAGGATGGTCGTGGCGTCGGAGGGTTCGATGAGTACCT
Source organism: Micromonospora sp. NPDC051196 (assembly GCF_040682415.1). Classification (NCBI taxonomy): domain Bacteria; kingdom Bacillati; phylum Actinomycetota; class Actinomycetes; order Micromonosporales; family Micromonosporaceae; genus Micromonospora; species Micromonospora sp. NPDC051196. Next base: position 697,785 of record NZ_JBFBAY010000001.1, on the reverse strand, counting down.
CGACCGGCCCTGCCAGGACAGCTACCCGCCCGGCCGGGCCCTGGTCACGTACCACCCTGACCTGTGCCGCCTCGACGGTCAGGCGCACCCGCACCGTCGCCGCACCACCGGGAACGATCAGCCCATCACCCGCATCCCCGAATGCCACTATCGCACTGACCCCGTCCTCGGATTCAACGGCAGGCACGCCCAGGGACGGTTCGGGGACGGGGTTCGCCTCGGGGTCTGAGGCGTGTCCATGAATGACGAAGAACCCAAGCTCAGCGTCGGTGGCCTTACCGAGAAACTCCCGCAACGCCGTGCGGCAAGGCTCATAAGGCCACCTGTGCTCCCCGCGCTCAAGCTTGCCAACGTAGCGGGCGTCCACGTCGACCCGGCGCCCCGCATGCTGGTAGGCGTACGCATTGACCGCATCCGCCAACTCCTGGCGCGACATCGGTCGTCCTGAACCTGAAGGAGACCGCCGCGCCAACCGCGCCGCGCGCAGCAGATCATTCGGCCCCGGTCGATAGCCCACGATGAGTCCTGTCTCCTGATCCGTCTACCAACGCCAGCCGGGGTGACCAACGCGCACGCGGGGCCTCGATCGCCCGCGCCAGGAGGCAGGGCCAGGGATGGCCGCATCCCGACAGTGCCACTGCGGACGCGACGGCTCCATGCGTCCATCCAATCGGTAAGGGGCGACGGCTCCCAGGGCGGCAACGGCGCAGAACTGATGCATCCCCATTGCGTTACGAGGCGTGAGCTGCATGAATGATTCCGTTATGACCGACGGCCGAGGGAGGGGTACGTGGTGGGCAAACGCCGGCACCGGCTAGCCCAGCGCCGCAAAACGGTCGGGCTGAGTCAAGAACGCCTGGCCGAATCCCTCGGCGTCGACCGCTCGACAATCGTCCGCTGGGAACGGGCGGATACGGATCCCCAACCGTGGCATCGACCACGTTTGGCAGTGGCCCTCCGGCTGTCGATCGAGGAACTGGCCGATCTCCTGGACGATGTCGGTCAGCCACCCGCCCCACCGGACGAACGTCTCGCCTACGTCCTGCGTCACCCCCGTCGGGTCGACCTGGTCGCCGTCGCGCATCTGCGGGAACGTGTGCAGAGCCTCGACCAGCAGTACGACTCCCTGCCCTCCACGCTCCTCCTCGCCGAGGCCGGTCAACTCCACGGGCAGGCCATCTTCCTCCGTCAGCACGCCAACGCCGGATCGGTGCACCGCGAACTGGCAGCAGCCGTCGCCGAATCCGCCACGCTGATGGGCCAACTCGTCTGGGACGCCTCACAACGACGCGACCACAACGTCAGCGCCGTCTACTTCGATCAAGCGATCAGCGCTGCCCGCGAAACCCGCGACGTCGTCACGGAGGCCAACGCCCTGCTTCGCAAGAGCTACCTCCCTCTCTACGGCACCAAGCAACCCACCAGCAGCCTGGTCCTGACCACGAACGCCGCATCCATCAGTCGCAACGACAGTCACGTCATCGCCGGCCTCGCGCACCTGCACCGCGCCGAGGCACACGCCATGCTCGGCCAGCCCCGAGACTGCTCCGACGCCCTCTCAGCCGCCGAGAACCACCTCGCCGCGGTCGATACCCACGATCCAGCCGCCGCCCTCTTCTGCCCGAGTCACTACACCCGACTCGCGGGTTCCTGCTGGCTGTTCCTGAACAAGCCGGCCGACGCCATCCCCGCGCTGGAGAACGCCCGGCACCTCATCGCCGCACGCCGCAAATCCACCGCCGTCGTCCTGGGCAACCTGGCCCTTGCCAGCATCCTGCAACGCGACCTCGACGCCGCCACCTGCTATCTCCACGAGGCCATCGACGTCATCGAAGGAACCCGCGCCGGAGGCGGCCTCAACCTCGCCTTCACCGCAGCACGCCAGCTACGCCCCTGGCGCGACCAACCCGCCGTCCAGGACGTCAACGATCGACTCCTCACCCTCATGACCCCGTAGGAGCCATCGCCATGACCAGCCTCGCCGAGATCGACCACGCCAAGCAGACCGTGCGGCACCACGTCTGGGACCTCCTCGAACGACAACACGCCGCCCCAGCCGGAGTCCACGGACACATCCCCGACTTCGTCGGCAAGGAAACCGCCGCCGACCTACTCGCCGACCTCGACGCCTGGAAGGCGGCGCAGGTCATCAAGTGCAACCCCGACCGCGCCCAACTTCCCGTCCGGATACGCGCGCTCCAAGAAGGCAAACTGCTCTACATGGCGGTACCACGCCTCGCCACCCCCAAACCCTTCCACCTCCTCGACCCGACCACCCTGACCGCCCCGTTCGACACCGCTGCCACCAGCACCGGAGCACCCGAAGTCGCCCCCACCGTCAGCCCAGACGAAATGCGGCCCATCGACCTGATCGTCTGCGGCAGCGTCGCCGTCAGCCGACACGACGGCATACGGATCGGTAAAGGCGCCGGCTACTCAGACCTCGAAGTCGCCCTCCTCACCGACGCCGGCCTCATCACCACCGAAACCACCATCGCCACCACCATCCACCAGACCCAACTCCTCGACGACCAACTACCCCACGCCGCCCACGACTTCCCAGTCGACCTCGCGATCACCCCATACCAAGTACTGAGCTTCAAACCACGACGGAAAGCCCTCACCGGGATCATCACGGCCCACCTCCGTCCGAACCAACTCGATCAGATCCCCGCCCTGTCCCGCCCCACTTACGACGCCGAATGACAGCACGGCCGAGCCCACGCAGGGCAACCAGACAGCCGACGTCCAGGCACACCACGCGAGGGGGATTGAAAGACGGTGGTACCCGAAGAGATCCGCTGCCGTCCAGTCGTCCAGAAAATCGCCACCGATCTCACTCTCCTGGCCAAGGGCTCTGTCCACGCCGCCGTGATTGCCTTCGCCCGACGGGCAGGGATCCGGATATGACTGGTGGCCAACTGCAGATCGTCGTCTGCGCCGCCGGCCCCGCCGCCGACGTGACTCAACTGATCAGCGCCGCGCACAAGCATTCCTGGACGACGGCCGTCACCGCCACGCCCAACGGGATGGACTTCATCAACGCACCCGCTATCGAGGAGTTGACCGGCGCTCCGGTGCGATCCAGCTACCGGCAAGCCCGCGACGACCGCCGCTCGCTACCCGCCGCAGACGCGCTGGTCATCGCACCAGCTTCGTACAACTCGATCAACAAGATCGCTCTCGGCCTGGCCGACAACTACGCCATGACCTCAGTCGCCGAACTGATCGGACGGCAGATACCGACCGTCATCGTCCCGTTCGTCAATGCCGCGCTCGCCGCCCGTTCGCCCTTCCGCCGCGCCGTGGCAAGCCTCCGCGACGAAGGCGTACGGATCCTGCTCGGCCCCGAAGACGGCTGGGAACCACACCCACCAGGCAGTGGCAACGAGCAGCAACGAGCCTTCCCCTGGACGTTGGCGTTCGACACAGCAACCAGCAGCGAAAACCCAGCTGGCTACCTGGCATAAGCAGGCGTTCTGCGCGGCGCTGCGTGTAGCCTCGTACGCCTTCAGTCGGTAGCGCATCTTACTCACTACCGAGACACTGCAAACTGCCCTTTTCGTCGCATCGGACCGACGAAAGGAGACGTCAGTAGGTCTCCTTCGCGGCTTCGCGCTTCCCGATTGATCGGTAGCATCCGATCGTCGCCTCGGATTTCCGAGAGTCGCCAGAACCAGGCATGAATGCATGCATGCGTACGGCACATTTCCACTTATGCGCAGAAGGAGTCCCTCAATGGATTTCGATGAACGGGTCGCCGCGCTCGCCACGAAGGTCCGGAATCAGCGTGACGCGATTCAGACGGAAGAGGCCGCCAAGAATGCTTTCGTCATGCCGTTCATCTCTATGATCCTCGGCTACGACGTCTTCGATCCACTGGAGGTTATCCCGGAGTTCACCGCCGACGTCGGGACCAAGAAAGGCGAAAAGGTAGACTACGCGATCATGCGTGACGGCGAGGTGCAAATCCTCATCGAATGCAAGCAGCCGAGTGACTCCCTCAAAATTGAGCACGCATCTCAACTTTATCGATACTTCTCGGTTACGAATGCACGGATCGCCGCCCTCACCAATGGACAGATTTATCACTTCTATACCGACCTCGACGCCCCGAACAAGATGGACAACAAGCCCTTCCTCGTGCTCGACTTGGAAGATATCGACGACACCCTCATACCTGAGCTACGCAAGCTCTCGAAGGAAGTTTTCGATCTCGAATCCATAATCAGCGCAGCCGAAGAGTTGAAGTATCTCGGCCAGATCAAGCGTTGGATGGCGGCACAGTTCAAGGATCCCGAGGATGAGTGGGTCCGGTTCTTCGCGACGAAAGTGTATGAGGGTTCGCTCACCCAGAAGAGGCGTGAACAGTTCAGATCGCTCGTTGCCAAGGCTGCCTCGCAGTTCGTCAGGGACCAAGTAAACGAACGGCTCAAGGGCGCTCTCTACACAAATCTACCCAAACAGACCACCGACGTACCCTCCGAAGCGCTTGAGAGTGAAGAGGTTGCACTGAGCGATGCCGCACGCGGCACGGAGGTGGAAACCACGCTTGAAGAACTTACGGGCTACCAGATTGTCAAGGCGATCGCATGCAGCGAGGTCAAGCCCCAACGCATTGTTGGCCGTGACGCAAAGTCCTACTTCGCAATTATTCTCGACGATAACAACCGCAAGCCGATCGCGCGACTTCACTTCAACGGAAAGGCCCGGAAGTACATTGGCACGTTCGACGCGAACAAGACAGAGACTCGCCATTTGATCGACTCTATCGACGACATCTATCTTCACGCTGATGCAATCCGATATGCGGTAAGGGTTTTCATGGGCGAGGGCGGCCACAAGAACCGTTGACAGCGACAGCCCGGCCGAGCCACTGAATCACTTCGCCGCAATGCATGCTTCACGGCCGAGCTGGACTGAGATTCCCGATAAACACGGAGGTCGCCGGTCCGGCTGACTACAGGGTGGGTCGCGTGCAAGGTGACCGAGTGCCCTGCGAGAGGTCGCTCCCCCGGATGGTGAGGCTGAATTCCTCGACGGGCCAGCCGGGTGAGGTCGGGTAATGATCTTCGCCAAGGATGACCCGTGCAGATTGCCGAGGCTGGTCCTCAGATCCTGAAGGGAGTTGCCCTGCAGGTGCACCGTTGAGCTGGCAGGACTCCAGTGGCCCGGCTGTCGCGCAGCCGCAAGTCGTCGAGGACGGCACCGGGCCAGGAGTTGTCCCAGCCTGGCCGGCTGTCGAACGAGCCCAGTTGTCCCACGTGGGCCAATCGTCGAACTTACTGCGTCGACCGACGGTACCGCTCGGGACGGATCGATACCCAGACGGAGGAGGTGTTCCGGCGCGGCGTCAGGCCGATACACCTTGAGCAGATGTAGACAGGCGTGTCCAGCCAAGCGGAGGTCCATACAGTCGTCGTAGATGTGCGATGCTCGGGCCGTCAGCCAGGACAAGGAGTGAGCCATGATTGACAAGTTCACGGTTCCACTGCTGACCCCGTACGAAGCCGCTACGCACCTCCAGATCCCCGAGCGCACGATGCGCCGCTGGCTGCACCAGGACGCCGCTGGTTCGCCGCTCGTACACAGCGTCAAGCCGGAGCGACGGGGCTGGCCGTCGGTGCCGTTCATCGCGCTGGTCGAGGCCTACGTGCTCCGCGCTCTGCGGGATCTCGGCCTGTCCTCCCGGAAGATCGCTGATGCGGCGGCGACCGTCAGGATCCAGTTCGGCACCGAATATGGGCTGGCGACGCGCAAGATTGCCACCGACGGCATCGACGTGTTCGTGCACTATCTCGACAGCGACGAGCTTGCCCGCGCATCGGACGGGCAGATGCCGATCCGGCAGATCGTCGAGAACTACCTGCAGTACATCGCATGGGACGACGACGGGTTCGCCAAGCGGTTGACCCTGCGGCGCTACGACCCGGCCGTCGCCCAGGTTGTCATTGACCCACGGTTCGCTTGGGGTGCTCCCATCGTTGAGCCTGCCAAGGTCACCGTTGACACGATCCTCGGCATGTGGAGAGGCGGAGAAAGCCCCGATGTCGTTGCCAGCGAGTACGGACTGAGCGTTGAGCAGGTCGAAGCGCTCATCCGAGTCGCCGCTTGAGTTTTTCGCTGACCGTTGCCTCGGCAAGCAAGCTCCAGCGTTGCTGATTGATCTGGGCTGGATTATCCACGTCATCAGTGATCATTTCCCCGACGATGCCCAAGCGGTCAGCGACCCCGAGTGGATCGAGTATGGGCTACGACGTGGCTGGTCGCTGCTCACCCAAGACGAACGGATCTCCACGCAGCCTGCGGTGAAGGCAATGCTGCGTGAGTACGGCGGATGTATTCACTGCCTGGATAGCGCGAACCTGGCAATCCAGGCACGGGTCGCTCGCTTCGAAGCACAACGCCGGACGATCCATCAGAACGCGCGAGACCGGCGCGTGGGCTTCTTCCTTGTACGGGAGCGCGGGGCGCCGCGCCGGAAGCGGTAGTCGCAAGACGCCCCGGGTTAGGACTCATCCACCGCGTCCAACGGCTCCCGAGCACCCAGCGAGCAATCACCCACCACCGGCGAACGCGAATAAGGCCCCGACCGGCAGAGATCTGCCAGGTCAGGGCCTTGCTCGGTGGTGCGCCGCCAGGGACTCGAACCCCGAACCCGCGGATTAAGAGTCCGCTGCTCTGCCAGTTGAGCTAGCGGCGCTCGTTGGCAACGGGGAGAACACTAGCATGGCCCGCGAACCGGGTTCCAATCCGATCCCCGGGTCGTCCCTTCGGCCGAGCTTCTGCGGACATTCGGTACCAAAGGTGCACAAGCTTTGGGACGGGCTGATGCCGGATGGCTCAGGTACGGCACGATGTCCGCCAGGTGCGTGAGACAGGGGTGGGGATGGGCAGGTTCGCGCGGGCCGGGGCGTTGCTGGGTGCTCTGGGCCTGGTGGCGTCGCTGGCGTTGTCGGGTTGCAGTGGCGATTCCAGTGGTGCCCAGTTCGTGGAGGGTAGTCAGCCGACAGCGACCGGTTCGGCGACGCCGGGCACCCCGGAGGTGTCCAGTGGGCCGCCGTTGGCGGTTAGCCCGGCCGACGGCGCGAAGGACCGCCCGGTCAGTGTGGAGATCGGGGCGAAGTTGCCGGACGGCGGCAAGGTCACGCAGGTGACGTTGACCACCGAGAACGGCAAGAAGGTCAAGGGCAAGCTGCGTACGGACGGCTCCTCGTGGGTGCCGTCGGCGCCGTTGAAGTGGTCCACCAGCTATACCGCCACGGTCACCGCCAGCCAGCCGGACGGCGCGGTCAGCGAGGGCACCAGCACGTTCACCACGATGGCCAAGCCCAGCTCGGTGATCAATTCCGGGTTGTACCTGTTCGACGACCGGACGTACGGGGTGGCGATGCCGGTGGTGGCGGAGTTCCACCCGGGCATCGCGAAGAAGGATCGGGCGAAGGTGCAGAAGCGGATGTTCGTGCAGACGGATCCGCCGCAGCCGGGCGCCTGGCACTGGGTGGGCAACGGCACCCAGGCGTACTACCGGGCGCCGGAGTTCTGGAAGCCGGGCACGAAGATCTCCGTACGCATCGCGCTGGCCGGGATCCCGCTGAGCAACGGCCGGTACGGCAACGTCGACCGCACCGCCACCGCCAAGATCGGCTCCGCCTTCGAGATGAAGGTGACGAACTCCGACAAGCAGATGCGGGTGTACGAGAACGGTGAGCTGATCAAGACGCTGCCGGTGAGCCTCGGCAAGAAGAAGACTCCCTCCTCCAGTGGCACCCTCGTGGTGATGGAGAAGAAGGAGGCGACGGTCTTCGACACGATGGACGACCCGGACCCGGAGAACCGCTACGTCACCGACATCCAGTTCGCCCAGCGGCTCACCTGGGGTGGCGAGTACATCCACGCCGCGCCCTGGTCGGAGCATGTGCAGGGGCGGCAGAATGTCTCTCACGGCTGCGTGAACGTCTCCATGGCGAACGCCCGGTGGCTGTTCGAGCGTACGAAGATCGGCGACCCGATCACCATCACCGGCACCGAGCGTGAGTTGGCGGCCGGCAACGGGTGGACCGCGTGGGATCTGAGCTGGGCGGAGTTCGTCAAGGGCAGTGCGTTGCCGGTTCCGGACGGTGGTGCTGGGTCGGCTCTGTGACCGAGGCTGGATATGTCACTATCCGGACATCCCGCTTCACGTGTTTCGGTTCACCATCGGCAACGGGTACGTGAACTGATGCGTCAGTGATGTGGATGGGCAGCGGACCACAACTGTGAGGACACCATGCGAGTTCGGGACCAGCGCAACCGGCGGCGGGGGGTGCTCGCCGCGGGAATGCTCGCCGTGGCGTTGGCACTGACCTCCGCCTGCACGGGCGGTAAGGGCAGCGACGATGCGCCGGGCTGGCAGGGCGGTGCCGATCAGCCGGCTGCCAAGGCATCGGTGACCATCAGCGAGCCGGCCGCCGACGCGAATAACGTGCCGGCCGCCACGGCCATCACCTTCGCCGCCCAGCAGGCGGAGCAGACCTCGGTCGAGCTGACCGACTCCGCCGGGAAGAAGGTCAAGGGCACCCTCGCCCAGGACGGTAAGAGTTGGCTGCCGTCGAAGGCGTTGTCGTACGGCGAGTCGTACACCGTCACCGTCACCGCAACCGGCGACGACGACCTTCCGGTGACGGCCACCAGCGCATTCACCGTGATGAAGCAGCCGAGCAAGCAGGTACGGATCACCAGTTTCCTCGGCGACGACCAGACCGTCGGGGTGGCCATGCCGCTGATCGTGAAGTTCGGTCGGGCCATTCCGGAGCAGTACCGGGCCGAGTTGCAGCGGCGGATGACGGTGACCTCGTCGCCGGCCCAGGAGGGCATCTGGCACTGGGTCAGCCCCACCGAGGTCCGCTACCGGCCGAAGGAGTTCTGGCAGGCCGGGAGCAAGGTGTCGTACCGGGTGCAGGCGGGCGGGCTGCCGCTGGGGGACGGCTGGTACGGCCGGGCCGACCTGACCGTCGACATCAAGATCGGCCCCAAGCTGGTCATGACGGTCGACAACAGCACCAAGCGGATGGTGGTCACCCGCGACGGCGAGACGATCAAGACGATCCCGGTGAGCCTGGGCAAGAAGAGCACCCCGTCGTCCAGCGGGACGATGGTAGTGATGGAGAAGCTGCGCAAGACGGTCTTCGACACGTTCGACGAGTTGGGCCCGGAGGACGGGTACCGCACGAAGATCGACTACGCCCAGCGGTTGACCTGGGGTGGTGAGTTCATCCACGCCGCGCCCTGGTCGGAGGGGCAGCAGGGCACCACGAACGTCTCGCACGGCTGTGTGAACGTCTCGATGGCCAACGGCGCCTGGCTGTTCAACAACACCAAGGTCGGTGACCCGATCGTCGTCAAGGGCACCGAGCGCAAGCTTCAGCTCGGCAACGGCTGGACGGACTGGAACGTCAGCTGGGAGCAGTACGTCAAGGGCAGCGCCCTGCCGTACGAGCCGACCGCGGACGAGCCGGCAGCGGACGTGCCGACCGAGGAGCCCGACCCGGACGTCTCGGCCAGCGCCACCCCCTGAGCCTGCCCTGTCAAACCGGCGGCCGACGCACCGGAGCGGTCAACCACCGATCCCCGGGCGTCGGCCGCGTGGCAAGCAGCCCCAGATGCTCACCGGCAAGCAGCCCCACATGCTCATCGGGCAGGCTGAGGGTCCCCACCTCGGCTGATCTTCAGGGTCAGCACGTCGGTGCGTACCGTGAAGTGCCCGTGGAAGAGGGCGGCGCCGTTGCTGCCGTACCCGATCTGGGTGGCGGTGATCAGCGGATGGCCGACCGCCACGCCGAGCCGGGCGGTCGACTCCTCGTCGGCGAGGACGGCGGCGAGTTCGATCTCGGCCCGGCACACCGGCATGCCGGTGGCGCTGGCCAGGAACTCGAACATGTCCAGGTCGATGCTGACCAGCCCGGACGGGTCGAGGTCCCGGCCGTCGAAGCTCAGCGGCAGGTGGTCACGGATCCAGGCGGCGGGAACGCCGTCCACGGCGAAGAGACGGTCGACCCGCCACACCGGCGCCTCCGGCGCCAACCCGAGGACTTTCGCGCAGTCAGGCGGGCAGGTAGCCCGACTGACTGCGGCGTCCTGAAGGGTCGGCCGGTGGCCGGAGGCGGTGATCCGGTCCCGCAGCGCCGTGACGTCGCTGATCGACACCGGCACCCGCTCGGCGCCGTCGTGCACGAAGGTGCCGATCCCCCAGGTACGGGTCACCACTCCCTCGGCCGCGAGTTGGCCGAGCACCTCGCGTACGGTGGCCCGGCTGACCTCCAACCGCTCGGCCAGGTCCCGCTCGTTGGGCAGCTTGTCGCCCGAGCGGAACTCACTGCCGATCAGCTCCCGGAGCCGGCCGTGCGCAGCTTGTAGCGCGGTTTCGCGCCGAGCCATCCGCCCTCACCTCATCGTTTCGCCGTCGACGGCCTAGGGAGTGTAGTTCGTCGGTGCACACCAGGCCGATCGGCCGACAGGTCACCAGACCTGTTCGAGCACCCGGATGGTGTTGCCGCCGATCACCTTGGCGATCTCGTCGTCGGAGTAACCGTGCGTGACCAGCCAGCCGACGATGTTGCCGAACGCCTCGCCCGGGTTCTCCAGTCCGGACACGTACTCCACCCGCGGGTGTTCCGGCCGGTTGCCGGCGTCGTGGGCGTAGTTGCCGGCGTAGGTGTTGTGCACTCCGACGTGGTCACCGAACATCGTGTCCGGACCGAAGGTGACGTGGTCGATGCCGACCAGGTCGACGCAGTACGTGAAGTGGTCCATCACCGACTCGATCGAGTGGTGCTTGTGCGCCTCGGAGAGGGTGGTGTGCGGGGCGGCCTCGATGCCGATCACGCCACCCCGCTCGGCGCAGGCCCGGATCACCTCGTCCGGCTTCATCCGGGAGGTGTCCCACACCGCGCGGGCACCGGCGTGGGTGATGAACACCGGCACCCGGCTGGCCTCGATGACGTCCAGACAGGTCTGGTCGCCGGAGTGCGAGATGTCGATGGCGATACCGAGCTTGTTCATCCGGTCCACCGCACGCCGCCCGAAGTGGGTCAGCCCGCCGTCGTGCTTCTCCGAGAGGCCACCGCCGAGCATGTTCGCCTGGCTGTAGGCGATGCCGAGCTGGCGGACACCGAAGCCGTACAGGATGTCGATGCGGTCCAGCTCGTTCTCGATCGGGCTGCTGCACTCCAGGCCGGCGACCAGAGCCAGCCGGCCGTCCCGCTTCGCCGCTCGGATGTCGGCCAGCGAGGTCGCCAGGAATACGTGATCCTGCTTGTAGAGGTCACTCATCCGCATCCCGAGGGCATAGATGAGGTCGTTCCACTTCCAGCCGTTCTCGCTGGTCACACAGGAGGCACCAGCCATGAAGTTGTCGAAGACGGCGGTCAGGCCGGAGCGGGCCAGGCCCTCGTAGCCGGTGCGCTGGCGCGCCGTCCGGTTGTAGGCGCGCAACTCGCGGACGTCCTCGGGCAGGATCACCGGATGCTCGTGCAGCGAGATGGCGGTGTGCTCGGTGAGCAGCCGGGTCACCCGCGCACGCTGGGCGTCGGTCAGGCCGAGGTCGTGCTCCGGCACCCGACCGACTTCCTTGGCCAGCTCGAACACCCGGTAGTCCGAGTGCGGCTCCAGGTACGAGTACGACCTGTGGCCCTGGTACCGGGGGGCGGGATCTAGCAGCAAGACCTTCTCCTTGTCAGGACGGTAGCCGGCCGTCACGCGGCCAGCGGATAGTGACAGGCGACCGGATGCTCACCGGCGGCCAGCGGGGGTTCGGTGGTGGCACAGGTGTCGGTCGCCTGCCAGCAGCGGGTCCGGAAGCGGCAACCCGACGGCGGGTTGACCGGGCTGGGCGGGTCACCGGCCAGCAGGATCCGCTGTCGCTGCCGACGGCCGGCCGGGTCGGGCACCGGCACCGCGGAGAGCAACGCGCTGGTGTACGGGTGCTTGGGCGACTCGTACAGGTCGATCTCCGGACCGGTCTCCACCAGCTTGCCGAGGTACATCACGGCGACCCGGTCGGAGATGTGGCGCACCACCGACAGGTCGTGGGCGATGAAGACGTACGCCACGCCCAGCTCCTCCTGGAGCCGTTCCAGCAGGTTGACCACCTGGGCCTGCACGGAGACGTCCAGTGCGGAGACCGGCTCGTCGCAGACGATCACGTCGGGGTTCAACGCCAGTGCCCGGGCGATGCCGATGCGTTGACGTTGCCCGCCGGAGAACTGGTGCGGGTAGCGGTCCAGGTGCAGGCTGGCGTCGAGACCGACCAGGTCGAGCAGTTCCTTGATCCGCTCGACCCGGCGCCGGCGGTCCAGCACGTCCGGGTGGATCTCGAAGGGTTGGAGCAGGATCTCCCGGATCGTCCGGCGCGGGTTCAGCGAGGTGTACGGGTCCTGGAGCACGATCTGGATCCGTCGGCGCAGCGCCCGCAGCTCCCGCCCCTTGGCCTGGTGCACCACCGAGCGGCCGAAACGCACCGCGCCGGAGGTGGGCTGTTCCAGCCCGACCAGCATCCGCGCGAGGGTGCTCTTGCCGCAGCCGGACTCCCCCACCACGCCGAGCGTCTCGCCCCGACGCAGGTCGAAGGAGACACCGTCGACGGCCTTGACCACCCCGCCGGACACGAACGGGATGCGTCCCTTGACGGGGAAGTGCTTGACCAGGTTCTCGACCCGTAGCACCACGTCATCGCTGGGTGGCACCGAGCACCTCCTCGTGGTGGTGGCAGGCGCTGGCCCGGTCGGCCGGCAGCGCCCGCAGCGGCGGCAGGGTCACCAGGCATTCGTCGGTGGCCCGTGGGCAGCGCAGGTGGAAAGGGCAACCGGTGGGCAGCCGAGCCGGGTTCGGTGGGGCGCCCGGGATCGCGTACAGCTGCTCGTCGCGCCGGTCCACCCGGGGCATCGAGGCGAGCAGCCCTTCGGTGTACGGGTGCGCCGGCCCGGCGAAGATCTGCTCGACCGTGCCCCGTTCGACGATCCGCCCGGCGTACATCACCGCCACGTCGTCGGCGACCTCGGCCACCACACCCAGGTCGTGGGTGATCAGCAGCAGACCCATGCCGCTGTCCCGCTGGATCTCCGCGAGCAACTCCATCACCTGTGCCTGCACGGTCACGTCCAGGGCGGTGGTGGGTTCGTCGGCGATCAGCAGGTCCGGTTCCAGGGAGATGGCCAGCGCGATCATGATGCGCTGGCGCATGCCGCCGGAGAACTGGTGCGGGTAGTCGCGGAGCCGGTCCTTGGCGGCCGGGATGCGTACCCGGTCGACCAGTTCGATCGCCCGGCGTCGGGCGTCGGAGCGGGACATGCCCCGGCGTACCCGCAACACCTCCGTGATCTGGTGTCCGATGGTGAAGACCGGGTTGAGTGCGGCCATGGCGTCCTGGAACACCATGCCGATCTCCTCGCCGCTGATCCGCTCCCGCTGTTTGCGGGGCAGGCTGAGCAGCTCCCGGCCACGCAACCGGACCGAACCGGTGACCGTGGCGGGCGGCGAGTCGAGGATGCCCATCACCGCCTGCGCGGTGACGCTCTTGCCGGAGCCGGACTCGCCGAGGATGGCCAGGGTCCGTCCGGAGTCGACTTCGAGCGACACCCCGTTGACCGCGTTGACCGGCCCGCTGGGGCTGGGAAACGCGACCCGCAGGTCGTCGATCTCCAACAGGGTCATCGCAGCACCCCGGCTCTGCCCAGGAAGTCCCGCACCACCTGCTGGAACAGCTCGGGTTCCTCCAGCTGCGGCGAGTGGCCGGACTTCTCGAAGACCACCAGCTCACCGTTGGGGACCAGGTCCGCGATGACCTGCGAGGCGGCCACCGGCGTACGCCAGTCGTGGCGTCCCACGGTGACCAGGGTCGGGCAGGTGATCGACGGCAGCTTCGGCTTGAGGTCGTAGCGGGGCATGTTCTGCCCGAAGGCGGCGTTGTGGGTCCGGTAGTGGAAGCGGGTGGCGGCCAGCCGCGCCTCGTCCTTGGCCGGATCGTGCTGGTGGTCGTAGAGCGGCAGGATGGCTCGCCAGTACTCGCGCAGCTGCTCGTTGCTCTCGAACCGGCCGGTGCCGATCCGGTCGATGACCCACTCCGGGATCACCGAACGGTCGGTGTTGCGGGCCCGCTCGACCGCCAGGTAGTCGTGCGCGGTGTCGGCCGCGGTGTCCCGCAGCACCAGCGCGGATACCCGGTCGGGGTGGGCGATGGCGTACTCCAGGGCGATGAACCCGCCGTACGATCCGCCGGCCATGACGATCTTCTCGTAGCCGAAGTGCTCCCGGATCGCGTCCACGTCGGCCACCCACTGCTCGTGGGTGAACGGCTCGTCGTCACTGGACTCGCCGGAGCCCCGGGCGTCGAAGACGATGACCCGCATCCGGTCCGCGAAGGGACCGAACGAGCGCTTCGGTTCGCTGCGCGAACCCAGACCCGGCGCGCCGTGGTGCACGATCATCGCCGGTCCGTCCTCGGGGCCGAACGCCTCGACGACCAGTTCCGCTCCGTTGATTTTCATCGGACCCCCTCGATGATGTTGGATGCCAGGTCGCGCGGGTAACCGGTGAGCCGGCGCGGGCCGTTCTCCTGCACCAGGACGGTGTCGGAGATGCGGTAGCCGGCGTGTCCGGGCACGTAGACACCGGGCTCGCTGGAGAGCAGCATCCCGGGGGCGAGCACGGTGTGGTCGCCGTCCTCGACCCACGGCGCCTCGTGGTTCTGCAGCCCGATGCCGTGCCCCTGCCGGTGCCGGATGTAGTCGCCCAGCCCCTGATCACGCAGCACGTCCAGGCAGATCTTGTTGACCTCGGCGCAGGTCCGGCCGGCGATCATCGCCTGGGTGCCCACCTCCTGCGCCTGCCGGTCGGCCTCGTAGTAGCGCACCTGCTCGGCGGTGGGCTCACCGATGACGAAGGTGCGTTCGCTCTCCACGAAACGGCTGGCCACCGCCGCGCCGAGGGAGAGGATCAGGGTGTCGCCCGGTCGTACCCGTCGGCGGGTTGGCACTCCGTGCGGCAGCGCCGAGTTCGGGCCGGCGTAGACCAGTCCCCCGGCCAGCTTGGTGGTGTAGACGACCAGGTCGTAGTGGGCGTACATCTGATCGGTGCCGTAACCGATGACGTGCCGGGCGATCTCGTCCTCCCGGGGCAGCGGGCCGCCGGAGGCCAGCGCCTCCTCGATCAGCCCGCGCCCGGCGGCGAGCATCTCGTCGCAGATCCGGGCGGCCGCCTCGTGGAACGGGATCTCCTCGGGGAACTTGCAGAGCCGCAGCTGCGCCACCGCGTCGGTGGTGACCAGCTCGGCGCCGCCGATGGCCCGGGACAGGGCCCGGTACGCGGCCACCGACACGCCGGCGCTCACGCCGATGCGACGTCCCGCCCCGCCGGGCCGGGACAGCGCCGCGGCCAGGGTCTCCTCGGCACTGACCACACCCGGGTACTCGAAGTAGCTGACCATCGGCAGCGTCACGCCCTGCTGCGCGGCGTACTCCTCGTCCAGCCGGGGGATGACCAGCAGCGGCTCACCGTCGCGCGGCATCCACAGGTAGACCGGCCGTTCGGTGGCGATGTAGAAGAAGCCGCTGAGGAAGGCGACGTCCGGCGGCGAGGTGGCCAGGAAACCGTCCAGGCCGCGCGCGTCGAGCGCCTCGCTGAGTCGGGCTCGGACGCTGGTGTAGAAGCTGTCGGGAAGTCGCACTGGTCAGCCTCCGTTGCGGCGGGGGTCACGGGCGTCGTTGAACCGCATCCCGGCAAGGGTCGCGGCGAGCACCAGCAGCAGGATCGCCAGGGACGGGAAGAGGGTCTGCCACCAGGCGATCGCGATCGTGCCGCTGCGCTGGGCGTTGAGCAGGATCCGACCCCAGGACCAGGCGTCCGGGTCGCCGAGGCCGAGGAAGCTCAGGCCGGCCTCGGAGATCACCGCCCGGGAGGCGGTGAGCAGCACACTGACGATCATCAGGGAAACGACGGCGGGCAGGATCTCGCGGGTGACGATCCGCCAACCGGTGGCGCCGAGCACCCGGGCCCCGTCGATGTAGGGCATCGCGCTGATCACCAGGCCCTGCGAGCGGATCAGCCGAGCCACCTCGGGCCAGGCAAAGAACCCGATGATCAGGGTCAGGGTCACCACGCTGGGACTGACCACCGCGGCCAGCATGATCATCAGGGGCAGGGTGGGCAGCGCCAGCATCACATCGGTGATCACCGTGGCGACCGCGTCGATCGGACGGAAGTACGCCGCCGCCAGACCGATCGTCGTACCCAGCACGATCGCGATCAACGAGGCGGCCAGACCGATCACCAGACTGGTCCGGGTGCCCCAGACCACCTGGGCGAAGACGTCCTGCCCGAGATCGTCGGTGCCGAACCAGTGCGCGCCGGACGGCGCTTGCAGGACATCCGGGCCGGCGCCGCTGGGCTCGTCGGCGATCAGCGGCGCGAAGACCGCCATCAGCACCATCACGAGCAGCACCAGCACCGACAACGCCACGGTGGGCTGCCGCAGGTAGCCGTACCAGGAGGACCGCTTGGACGCCGTCGGCGCCGACGGCAGAGCCTGCTCGGTCAGCACAGGGGCACTCACGGCACCCTCCCTTCGTTCACGGTGGCGGGGACGCTCACGGCACTGGCTTGGTTCGCGACTGCGGGGCTCCGCTGCGCTGCACTCCTCGCGCTCACAGGCGGATCCGGGGGTTGAGGACGGCGTAGAGCATGTCGGTCAGCGCGTTGGCGAACACGACGGTGACGGCGAGCATGATGAAGGCCCCCTGGATCACCGGGTAGTCCTGCTGCCCGACCGCCTCGTAAATGAGCCGGCCGACCCCGGGATAGGCGAAGACCGTCTCGGTCAGCACCGCACCGCCCACCAGGGTGCCCAGTTGCAGGCCCATCAGGGTCAGCGCCGGCAGGATCGCGTTGCGCAGGCCGTGCTTCCAGACCCGCCGCCGGGCCGACAGGCCACGGGCCTGGGCGGCACGGATGTAGTCCTCACCGAGGACCTCGATCATGTTGGTCCGCAGGGTCAGCGCGTACGGGCCGAGTTGCACCAGGACCAGGGACAGCACCGGCAGCACCAGGTGGTGGGCCAGGCTCAGGTAGGCACCCATCCCCCGGGTGTCCGGGTCGATCGCCCCACCGATCGGGAACCAGCCGAGCTGGGCCCCGAAGAAGACCAGCAGCAGGATGGCGACGCTGGGCACGAAGAGCGCGTTGGCGCTGATGCCGAAGCCCTGCAGCGCCCGGTCGAGCCACTTGCCACGGTTGACCGCGGCGGTCACGCCGATCGGGATACCGACGGCGATGGTCAGTACGAACGCGCTGCCGGCCAGCAGCAACGTCCAGGGCAGCCGGTCGAGGATGATGTCGGTGACCGGCTGGATCTGCCGGAACGAGATGCCCAGGTTGCCCTGGACCAACTCGCGCAGGTACGACACGTACTGCTCCCACAACGGACGGTCCAGGCCGTACGTCTTGAGCAGTGCCGCCTGCATCTCCGGCGTCATGTCGCCCTCGACCATGAGGGTCGTGGGGTCCCCCGGCAGCAGCCGGAGCAGGAAGAACGTCGAGGTGATCGCGATCCACACGGTCAGGACGGCCTTCAGTGCTCGGCTGAGCACGAAACGCACCACGGGGGACCCCTCCTTTCCCTCTGGTTGGGGGTTACTTGACCGGAGTGACCTGGGCCAGCGAGTACGCGGTGACCATGCCGAGCAGGTCCGACGGCGACGGGACGAAGCCGGTGAACTTGCTGGCGTTGTAGGCGAACTGGAAGTTCTCCACGTACAGCGGCGTCAGGTACGCCTGCTCGTGCACGACCTTGTCAATGTTCTTGATCTTGGTCTTGAACTCTTCGGTGTCGGTGGTGCCGGCCGCGTCGTTGATCAGCGCGTCCATCTCGGCCGACTCGAGCAGGTTGTAGTTGATGCCACCCGGGTTGCTGGACAGGTAGGTGCTGCGCAGCTGGTCCATCGGGTTGTCGAACACGCCCCACTGCGAGGCGTCGATGTCGTACTCACCGTTCTTGGTGCGGGTGAGGAAGGTGTTCCGCTCGACGCACTCGTTCTCCAGCTTGATGCCGGCCTTCGCCGCGCTCTCCCGGAAGAGCTGCACCACGCGGGTGATGTTGGCGTTGGACTGGTCGCAGGCCACGCCGAAGGACAGCTCGTCGAAGAGGCCGTCGTTGTTGGCGTCCTGGTAACCCGCCGCGCTCAGCTTGGCCTTCGCCCCCTCGGGGTCGAACGGGTACGGCTGGAGCTCGGTGTTGTCGTACTCCGAGAAGATCGGCGAGATCGGCCCGGCCATCTGCTGGCCGTCACCCTGAAGCACCGCGGAGATGATCGCCTTGGTGTCGATCGCCATCGACAGCGCCTGCCGGACCTCCTGGTCGGCCAGGTACTTGTTCTTCATGTTGTAGGTCAGGTGCGCGAAGCCGAGCGCGCCGACCTTCTCCAGCTTGATCTTGTCGTCGCCCTCGAAGGTCTTCGCCGCCGAGACCGGCACCGGCGTACCCATCAGGTCGATGTCACCGTTGCGCAGCGCCAGCATCATCGTGTTCACGTCCGGGTAGACGCGGTACTCGACCTGGCTGACCGCGGCCTTGCCCTCCGGCGCGAGCGGGTAGTGCTCGTTGCGCTTCATCACGTAGCGCTGGCCCTTGGTCACGCTGTCCAGGACGAACGGCCCGGCACCGACCCAGTTCGAGTCGTTGGCGAACTTGGAGAGGTCACCGGCCGGCTCGAAGATGTGCTTCGGCACGATCGCCATCCAGAAGCCGACGCCCTCGGCGAACGGCGCGTACGGCTGGGAGAGCTTGAACTTGACCGTGGTCGGGTCCGGCGCCTCGACCGACTCGACCCAGGTCAGCTTGGCCGCGACGTTGCCGAGCTTGTACTCCATGATCTTCTCGGCGCTGAACTTGACGTCGTCGGCGACCACCGGCTTGCCGTCGGACCACTTGAAGTCGTCCCGCAGCTCGAAGACGGCGGTCTTGCCGTCGTCCTCGTAGCGGTACTCCTTGGCCAGCTCCGGGGCCTTCTTCGCGTTCTCGTCGATCCGCAGCAGGTGCGGGTACATCGCGTTGAGAATCCACGAGTCGGTCTTGCTGAGCGACTGGAGCGGGTTGAAGTTGCTGACGTCGGTGGTGGTGCCGATACGCAGCACCGTCTCCGACGACGAGTTGCCGGTCGACGAGTTGTTGTCCTCGTTCAGGCCACAGCCAGAGACACCCAGCGTGGCCACCACGCCGAGCGCGACAGCGAGCCGCCAACGACCCTTCACTGCCATTTTCACCAAACCTCCTGAAGAACCCGGATGATGTTGCCGCCGATGACCTTGGCGATCTCGTCGTCGGAGTAACCGTGCGTGACCAACCACCCGACGATGTTGCTGAAGCACTCCGCCGGGTTTTCCATGCCGCTCACGTACGGAACCCGCGGGTGGTCCACCACCCCGTGGGCCTTACCGATCGCCAGGTGCTGGGTAAAGCTGTCGTGCAGTCCGACGTGGTCACCGAAGTTGGTGTCCGGGCCGAACGCGACGTGGTCGATGCCGACCAGCTCCACGCAGTACGTGAAGTGGTCCATCACCGACTCGATCGAATGGTGTGGGTGGCCCGCCGAGAGGGTGGTGTGTGGAGCGGCCTCGATGCCGATCACGCCACCCCGCTCGGCGCAGGCCCGGATCACCTCGTCCGGCTTCATCCGAGGGGTGTTCCAGACCGAACGGGCACCGGCGTGGGTGATGAACACCGGGACCCGACTGGCCTCGATCACATCCAGCGAGGTCTGGTCGCCGGAGTGCGAGATGTCGATGGCGATACCGAGCTTGTTCATCCGGTCCACCGCGCGCCGCCCGAAGTGGGTCAGCCCGCCGTCGCGGTCCTCGGAGAGGCCGGATCCGAGCATGTTCGCCTGGCTGTAGGCGATGCCCATCTGGCGTACGCCGAAGCCGTACAGGATGTCGATCCGGTCCAGCTCGTTCTCGATCATCGTGGCCGCTTCCAGACCCGCCACCAGGGCGATCTGGCCGTTGCGCTTGGCCTCGAAGATCTGTTCCAGCGTGGTCGCCACCACCACGTGGTCCTGCTTGGCGACGTCGGCGAAGCGCAGGCCGATGTCGTAGATGACGTCGTCCCACTTCCAGGCGTGCTCGCTGGTCACGCAGCCGGTGCCGTTCATGAAGTTGTCGAAGACCGCGGTCATCCCGGAACGGGCCAGGCCCTCGAAGCCGAACGAGTTGCGGCCGGTGCGGTTGTAGTCGCGCAGCTGCGTCACGTCGGCCGGCAGGATCTTCGGGTGCTCGTGCAGCGAAATGGCCATGTGCTCGTGCAGCAGCCGGGCGACCCGGGCGTGCTGGTCGCTGCTGAGACCCAGATCGTGCTCGGGCACTCGGCCGAGCTGGGGTGCCAGCTCGAAGACCTTGTAGTCAACGTGCGGCGTCAAGTAGTCGAAAGACTGGTATCCGGCGTAGCGGGGGGCGGGTTCCTGCACTCGTCAACTCACCTCGTCAGTTAAGAGGCACGAGGAATGAGGTCCGACCTCATGCCTTGTGGCAACTTACCGAGGAAAACTCGCGTCAGGTAAGACCTCGTGACGTGTTCGTTATCCGAAACTCGCAACATTCCCGCAGGTCAGGACGGTTACCGGGTCGGCGGATGCGCGCTTGCTCCGAACACCTGAGGTCGGTTGTACGAACAGCGGAGCTGGCCGACCGCATCGCCGATAGGTCAGTGGTCAGACCATGGACAGGGGCCGGTAGCGCCAAAAAGCAGGCCCCCTGCTAGAGGGGGCCTGCTTCGGTGGAGCTTATCCACTTGACTGGGTGACTGATGGGAATTGAACCCACGACAACCGGGACCACAACCCGGTGCTCTGCCAACTGAGCTACAGCCACCATGCCGCCACGCCCGGTCGTTCCCCGAGCGGTGCGAAGAAATCATACCCCCACCACCGTCGACCGCGTCCAGCGGGTTGCGGGGTGGTTCAGAGGCCGGCCGCGATGCCCTTGGCAGTGTCCACATCCGGCCCGGGCAGCGGGACGAAGATGGTACGCCGGTAGTACTCCAACTCCCGGATGCTCTCCCGGATGTCGGCCAGGGCCCGGTGCGCCAGTCCCTTCTGCGGCTGGCCGAAGTACACCCGGGGATACCAGCGCCGGCACAGTTCCTTGATCGAGGAAACGTCGATCATGCGGTAGTGCAGGTGAGCGTCGAGGCGGGGCATGTCCCGGGCGATGAACCCCCGGTCGGTGGCGATCGAGTTGCCGCACAGCGGCGCGGTACGGGGATCCTTGACGTGCCGGCTGACGTAGTCGAGCACCATGTCCTCGGCCTCGGCCAGGGTGACCGTGGAGCGGCGTACCTCCTCGGTGAGCCCGGATTTGCCGTGCATCGTCCGGACGATCTCCGGCATGGCGTCCAGCGCCGCCTCGTCCGCGTGGATCACCACGTCCACACCGTCACCAAGCACGTTGAGATCAGGATCGGTGACCAACGCGGCGACCTCGATCAGCTTGTCGCTGCCGAGGTCCAGCCCGGTCATCTCACAGTCGATCCAGACGAGAAGATCAGCCACCGGCACAGCCTACGCGCAGCCCAAGCCTCGTGGCTGCGCGCCGCCGGGGCCGCCGACCGCTAGGGTTTTCCCGTGCCCGCCGATCCCGCCACACCCTGCGCCATCGACGTAGCGGACCCTGGTGCCCGCCGGGACCGCCGGATACTCGGCGTGTTGGTTATCGCGGCGGCACTACCGGCCCTCTACCTGCCCGGCAGGGTGCACAACTTCTTCGATCTGAAGATCTACATGTCGGCGATGGACTGGTGGGCCGCCGGCAACCCGCTCTACGACTACGTCCAGCCCGACCGGGTGCAGGGCGAGCTGTACTTCACCTATCCCCCGTTCGCCGCGCTCCTGCTGCTGCCCTTCGCCCACCTGAAGCTCGGCGCCACCGTGGCGATCTTCACCGGGCTGACCGTGTTGGGCGTGGTGGTCACCACGAAGTGGCTGCTCGCTCCGGTGATCCGCCGACACCGACTGCCGTACCTGTTCACCGTCGCGGTGGGCGCACTGTTCGTGCTCGGGGTGGAGAGCACCCGGGAAACCATCACCTTCGGCCAGATCAACATGCTGCTGGTGGTGCTGATCCTGGCCGACCTGCTGTTCGCCGTACCCCGCAACAGCCGGTGGGCCGGGGTGGGCATCGGGCTGGCGGCGGCGCTCAAACTGTTCCCCGGCATCTTCGTGGTCTACCTGCTGGCGACCCGGCGATGGCGCGCGGCGGCGGTGGCGGCCGCGACCGCCGCCGGGGCCACCCTGCTCGCCGCCGCGGTCGCGCCCGCAGACTCCTGGCGCTTCTGGGCCCACGAACTGTGGGCCACCGACCGGGTCGGTCGCACCGACTACACCGGCAACCAGTCCCTGTTCGGACTGTTGAGCCGGCTCAGCGCACCGGAGGAGCCGAGCCGCCTGATCTGGCTGCCACTGGTCGCGGCGGTCGTCGGGTACGGGTTGTGGCGGGCGGTCCGTGCCTCGCAGGCCGGTGACGCCCTCACCGGGCTGACCCTGACCGGCCTGGTGGCGGCGTTGATCAGCCCGATCACCTGGACCCACCACATCTACTGGTTCATCCCGGCGGTGGTGATCCTGGTCAACGCGACGCTGAGCACCGACCCGCGAACCACCGAGGGAGCCCGCCGCCGCCGTCGGCTGGGAGCCGTCGCCGTCGGCACTTGCGCCATCATCGTGTACGGCGTGGTGTCCTTCTACGACTGGGGAATCGCCCCGTTGCCCACCGACACCCCCTGGGAGTTCGTCGGACGCAACGCGTACGTGCTGCTGTGCCTGGTGCTGCTCGCCGTCCTCCCGATCCAAACCCGAGCCGGCACCAAGCCCACCGCATCCCCCGAACCAACCACCCACCCCAAAACCCCCATCCCCCAATAACCCCACCCCCACCCCTCGCCTCCCGGCACGCCCCCGCCCTCCCGGCACGGCCCGTCGATCTTGCACTTTCGGTCGCCCGTATACGGCTTTTGCCGCTTTTGCCGCGACCAGAAGTGCAAGATCGACGCTCCCCATCCCGCCACGCGCCCACACCCAGCCCGCGCCCCGCCGCCCAGCCACGCCACGGCACGGCACGCCACGCACGCCACGCCACGCCACGCCACGGCACGCCACGGCACGCCACGGCACGCCACGGCACGGCACGCCACGGCGATCATGCACTCTCGGTCGCCTATTTGCGGGCTTATATACCATCTGTCGCGGCCAAAAGTGCAAGATCGGCGAGGCGGGGGCGCGCGCCCGCCCGGACGCGAGGGCCCGGGCGGGCGCGGTAGCCCGGAGCACAGGCCGGGCAGGGGCGGGCAGGGGCGAGGCGGAGCGGGGGCAGGGCAGGGCAGGCAGGGCGAGGCAGGGCGAGGCAGGGGCAGGCAGGGCAAGGTGGGGTTAGTGGGGTGGGGCTGGGGGGCGGAGGGGGTGGTGGGGGGCGGGGAGGTCGGCGAGGGTTTTCGGGCGGGGTACGGGGGCTATCGCCGCTCGGGCGGCGGGTAGCGCGCTGCCCACCGCGACGAGTTGCCGCTCGGCGAACCGGTTCGGTGACGGGGTACCCAGGCCGGTGAGCGAGCTGATCCCGAGGCGACCGGCGAGTACCGGCACCTGGTCCGGTTCGACCACGAAGACCACCTCGCGGGGGCGGACCGGGCGCAGCAGGAGTAGCGCGGCGACGGTCACCAGCAGCACGCCAGCGGTCAGCGAGCCCCAGGTGGCCGGAGCGAGCCAGCCGGGCCGCAGTTCGGCGCGCAGTTCCAGGGTCAGGTCGGGCCCGCCGTCGGTGCGCATCAGTACCAGGCTCAGCCGCTGGCCGGCCAACTCGTCGGGGGTCCACTCCAGCACTCCGCTGCCGGCGCGGGTCCAGAAGGTCTGCGCTCCGGGTCCGGCCGGTACGGTCGGCCGCTCGCCGTCGGCCGGGGTGACCGGTGCCAACCGGACCGGCAGCGGGCCCCGGGCCAACGCTATCCGCTCGACGACGGCGTACGGTGCGCCGGCCAGCCAGTGTCGTACCTCATCGGCCGGCGCCAGCCCGATGAAGGCCGGGCCGTCGGGGGTGTGGGCGGCCAGCCGCATCCGGGCCTCGCCGACGCGGACGAGCGGCACCTCCTGTCGTACCAGCGCCTCGAGGTCGGTCACCACCACCGCGTGCCCGGTGGTCTGCACGGTCTCGAAACGAGCCGCGTACCCACCGCTCGGGTCGGCGCGATCGGTCAGCAGGCCGAGCGCGGCGGCGCCGATCAGCGCGGTGACGCCGACGGCCAGCAGCAGCATTCCGACCAGCGTCCACACGAAACGCATCCGCCCCATCCCTCTCCGTAGTCAACTACCCGGCCGACCTTACCCAGGACAAACGGCCGATCAGTGGATATCCGGCAGGCACGCGTAGAAGACCTGCGGGCAGCGCCGACCGCAGAGCGCGGCTGGAACGGCGAGACCCGCCGGGTTGTCCCGGCGGGTCTCGCGATGCCCGTCGAAGTAGGCGCCCGGCGAACAGCGGACCTGCTCGGTGCCGTCGGGTCGGGGTCAGGGCGTCGTCGGCGCCTCGCCGCCCTGGTCCGGCCCGCCCGCGACCCGTCGAGTACGCGCGAACGCCAGGCCGCCCAACACCAGCCCCGCCAGCCCGGCCACCAGGCCGGCGACGCCGAGCCCGACCGCCAACCCGGTGCCGTCCTCGTCACCGCCTTCGTTTGCCCCGCTGGCCGTGCCGGGCGATTCGGTGGGCGCCCCGGTCGGCTCCGGCGTGGACGTCGCGGCGGTGAGGGTGAGTACCGGCGCCGGGGTGGCCGGCTCCTCACCACCCGGCTGCGGCTCGTCGATCCAGCGCACCACGCCACCGTCGGAGTAGGTCTGCAACGCCTTGAAGACCATCTGATCCACGTCGGGCAGCGGGCCCATGGAGACCGGGAACTCCTGGAAGGTGCCCGGGGCGATCGCCGCCCCGTCACCGGCCGTCCAGGTGATCTTGGCGATCACCTCGGAGATCTCGGCACCGTGCACCTGCACCGGCGGATCGACCCGACGCTTCTCGACCGCCACCGTCCAGCCGGGCACCGGCATGGTCGACACCGAACCGACCGGGGCGTTCTCCGGCAGGAAGATCTCCAGCTTGGTGGTCGAGGCCTCGTCACTCTCGTTCGGCACCCGGAACGCGAAACGGCCGTAGCCGCCCTGTTTCGCCTCGCTCGGGCTGATCGACACGTGCGCCGACGCGGGCGCCGCGAAACCGAACACGGCCGTGGCGACGGTGCCGAGCGTCAGGGCGACGACGGCACCCACGGTACGCCGGTGACGGATCATCGATGGAACCCTCTCTATCGGATTGACACGGTGGCGGTCACCGTGGCCTGGTCGATCTCGGTGGTACGAGCGGTCACCCGCAGCTCCCACTCACCCGCCGACGGCAGGTTGATCTCGCCGGTGGCGTGGTTGTCGGTCAGCGGCAGCAGCGGTACGTCGATCGCTTCGATCCCCGCCGACGGCAGCGCGACGGTGGCCTTCCACTCCTGGACCGGCAGCGGCTGGTTGTCCAGCGTGTAGGCGTAGAAGTGCACCGAGTTGTTGCCCCGCTGGGCCGGCGACATCTCGATCTGCATGGAGTAGAGCGTGCTCTGCACGGTGGTGGTGAAGTAGCCACTCTCGGCGCCCGTGACATCGGCGCCAGCGGTGCGGGCCGGCGGGGTCTGCACCAGCACCGCCGTCACGGCGAGCACGACCGCGGTGACGGCCAACTCCACCCAGACCGCCCGGCGGACCGGTGCCGGCCGGCTGGCCGCGACCCGCTTGCGCACCAGTTGCCGCGAGTACGCAGCCACCCCGATCACCAGCGCGAACAGCCCGATCTTGGCCAACACCAGCCGGCCGTACGTGGTGCTCACCAGGGCGCTCGGGGTGGCCACCTCGATCAACGCCTGGACGATGCCGGCGAGCAGCAGCGCCGACACCGCCAGGGCGGCCCACCGCGACCAGATCGGCAGGATGGCCCCCAACTCCCGCTCGTCGGCGCGGGGCAGCAGGAACACTACGAGCATCACCAGACCGCCCAGCCAGACGGCCATGCTGCCCAGGTGCACCGCGTCGACGAGCACCGACACGGCCGGGGCGGGCGAGGCCGCCGGGTGCCCGGCCAGCGGCCAGGTGAGCAACGCCGACCCACCGAGCACACCGAGGATCACCAGGTCGGTACGGCCGACCGAGCCGGCGAACAGCGGCCGCAGCAGCACCGCCACGGCGGCCAGCAGCCCCAGCCGGACCAGGTGGGCGGCACCGAACGTGCTGCCCAGCACCAGCCCCAGGCCGCTGCCGGTGATGTCGAACGGGCCGCCACCGTTGGTGTAGGGCACCTGCAACAGGGCCGCCACGACGGTGGAGAACGCGATCAGTCCGAGACCGATCCAGGCCAGCCGGGCCGGCCCGGTCCGGGGCAGCCGACGCGGCCAGAGCAGGGCGAGCACCAGCGTCGCGCCGACCAGCAGCAGCAGCCCGGCGTAGCCGACGAACTTGCTGACCTTGATCGCGTTGCTGACCACCGGGTCGGCCCGGCTGTCGTCACCGGTGTCCACCGGCGGTTCGGACGGCGCGCCGACGGAGTAGGTGAACGCCCCGGAGACCGGGTGGCTGTCAGCGGAGATCACCCGGTAGGTGACCAGGTAGGTGCCGTTACCGGCGGAGATGTCGACGGGGATGTTCACCACGCTGTCGGCGAAGGTGGGCTCACCCCGGTCGACCCGCGATCCGTCTGGCGCGATCACTCGGATCTTGTCCGGTACCTTGCGGACCGGCTCGCTGAAGGTGAGCACCACCTCGGTCGGCGCGTTCGGCACCACGGACGAGGCGGCGGGGCTGCTGCTGGAGAGCACGGCGTGCGCCGCGGCCGGGCTCGCCGGAGCGAGCAGCAGGGCGACGACGGTCACCAGCAGACCGGCAGCGGCGGTCAGCCGGGCGAATCGGCGGCGAGGGGCGGCAGTCATGCTGGCCATGCTCGCCGATTCAGGGCCGGGAGTCATGCCCGGGTAGTCGGACGCCAGCGGGAAATAGTTCCCGGCGTGGTGCACTGCATTGGAAGGGCCGAAGGACCCTGCTGCTCAGCGCACTGCCGCGTAACCTGGGTTGTCGTGATCCCCGCCCCGCGCGACATCGCCGACTCCGACGCGGCCGACCGCCGCGCCCAAGAGTGCTCGGCGACGGCCGACATCGCCACCGCCGCCGCGTTGGCGGCACGGGATGGTGACCCGGCCGCCCAGGCGGACTTCGTCCGGGCCACCCAGGCCGAGGTGTGGCGATTCGCGGCGGCCCTGGTCGATCCGGACAGCGCAGACGATCTGACCCAGGAGACGTATCTTCGGGCGCTTCGCGCCCTGCCGACCTTCGAGGGGCGTTCGACCGCCCGTACCTGGCTGCTCGGCATCGCCCGGCGGACCTGCGCCGACCACCTGCGCACGGTGGTTCGGCGACGCCGACTGGCCCAGCGGCTCACCGCCGACGCGTACACGCAGGTGCCGCACCCCGACCCGGCCGGGCAGTTCGGCGCGGCCGACCTGGTCCGCCGGCTGCCCACCGAGCGGCGCGGAGCGTTCGTGCTCACCCAACTGTTGGGCCTGTCGTACGCGGAGGCCGCCGCCGTGGAGGGGGTGCCGGTGGGCACGATCCGATCCCGGGTCGCCCGAGCGCGCAGCGAACTGGTGAACGCCGTCGACGAGGCGCTGGCCGGGTGAACAGAAAGCTGCTGCCCTGGCTCGGGCTGGCCGTCCGCCTTGGGCTGGCCGCCGTCTGGCTGTACGCGGGCGCCACGAAGGTCGGCGACCTGGCCGCCTCCGGTCGGGCGGTGCACGCCTACCAGGTGCTGCCGTACGACGTGTCGGTGGTGGTCGGGGCGGTGCTGCCCTTCGTCGAGCTGGCCCTCGGCGTACTGCTGCTGCTCGGGCTGGCCACCCGACTGGTCGCCGGGGTCTCCGCGGCGCTGCTGGTGGTCTTCATCGCGGGCATCATCTCGGCCTGGTCGCGTGGGCTGGCGATCGACTGTGGCTGCTTCG
This sequence comes from Micromonospora sp. NPDC051196, assembly GCF_040682415.1. Taxonomy (NCBI): domain Bacteria; kingdom Bacillati; phylum Actinomycetota; class Actinomycetes; order Micromonosporales; family Micromonosporaceae; genus Micromonospora; species Micromonospora sp. NPDC051196. The sequence continues at coordinate 669,707 of NZ_JBFBAY010000001.1, read as the reverse complement.
GCACCGGTGGCGCGCTACCTGCCGGGCAGAAACCGAGTTATCTCCCGGAGATCCTTCGGGATCTGGGCTTCCTGGCGTTGGCCGGGTTCCTGCTGATCTGGCCCCGCACGGCCGTCTCGGTGGACGGCGCGCTGACGGGCGAACCGGTGGAGGACAAGGATGAGTAGTCGCAAGGGGCGCAAGGACGCGGCCCGCGTGGTCCGGGAGCAGTTGGCCCGGGAGCGGCGGCGCAAGCGGACGCTGTGGGTCTCGATCGGTGCGGTGGCGGTGCTGGTCGTCGCCGGTCTGATCGGCTGGAGCGTCTGGTCCAGCCAGAGTTCCGGGGAGTTCACCGCGCCGCCGGGCGCGACCGAGGACGGTACCGGCATCGTGGTCGGCAGCGGGCCGGTGACCATCGACGTGTACGAGGACTACCTCTGCCCGGCCTGCAAGCAGTTCGAGCAGACCAGTGGCGCGACCATTGAGCAACTGGTCAGTGACGGCAAGGCCCGGGTGGTGTATCACCCGGTGGCCTACCTGAACCGCTTCTCCAGCACCGAGTACTCGACCCGATCGTCGGCCGCGTCCGGCTGTGCCGCCGAGGGTGGCAAGTTCACCGAGTTCAGCAAGGCGCTGTTCGCCAAGCAGCCGCCGGAGAACGGTGCGCAGCTGAGCAACGACGAGTTGATCGACATCGGGGTCGAGGTCGGGTTGAACCGCGACAGCTTCGGCAGTTGCGTACGGGACGGCAAGTACAAGCCGTGGACCGCGCACGTCAGCGAGGAGGCGACCCGCGCCAACGTCACCGGCACCCCGACCGTCCTGGTCAACGATGAGCAGGTGCGGGAGTGGACGCCGGAGAACATCACCGCTGCGGTGGAGGCGGCCGGCCGGTGAGCGCCCTGCTGACCCGGGCCGGGCTGCTGCTGGCCGGCATGGTCACCACGCTGATCGCCACCGCCGCTCCGGCGGTGGCACACGGCGCCGACGCGCCGAACGGGACCGACTACCGGGTCGAGATCGGCGCCGTGGCCCCGGACCGCCCGCACCTTTCGGTACGGGTGATCGAGGCGGGTGCCCGGCTGGAGCTGACCAACACCGGCGATGAGCCGGTGGAGGTGATCGGTTACTCGGGTGAGCCGTACCTGCGGGTCGGACCGGACGGGGTGTACGAGAACACCCGCTCCCCGGCTACGTACCTGAACCGCACCATCGTCGGGGACACCGTCCTGCCGCCGGAGGCGGATCCGGCTGCGGCACCGCAGTGGCGGCGCGTCGAGTCCGGTTCGACCGCCCGCTGGCACGACCAGCGGGCACTGTGGCGCGAGGCCGGGCCACCCGCCCAGGTTCGCGCCGCACCGGACCGGGAGCACCGGGTACGCGACTGGGTGGTGCCGCTGCGCGACGCGGACGGGCCGGCGGAGATCCGCGGCACCCTGGACTGGGTGCCGCCGCCGGACGCGTACCCCTGGTGGGTGGCGGGCGTCCTCGGCGCGCTCGCGGTGGGTGCGCTCGGCCTGCTCCCGGCGGCCTCGGCCCCGGGCCGGCGGGCGCTGGCCGGTCTCGGCGTGCTGCTGATCACCGGCGGGGCAGCGGCCGTGCTGCTCGCGGTCGGCCGGGTGTTGGATGCCGGGGCGACCGGGGTCGGTGCGGTGCTGGTCGGGTTGCTGACCGGGCCGGTGTGGACGCTGTTGGCCGGGCTCGGCGCGATGGCCGCCGCCCGGTGGGCGCTACGTCGTCGGCCCGGCGCCGATTTCCTGGTGGCGTTGGCCGGTGCCTGCCTGGCGCTGTTCGCCGGGGTGACCAACGCGGCCCTGCTCGCCCGGGCCGTGGTACCGGTGTCGTGGCCACCGATGCTCGCCCGGGTGCTGGTGGCCGTGACCGTCGCGGCCGGGGCGGGGGCGCTCGCCGCCGCCGTGCTGCGGCTGCACGCCGCCGGCCGAGCGGCCGCTGCTCCCGCACCCGCCGAGGCGGCTACTTCCGGACGGGACTGAACGGGTACGGCAGTTCGAGGCGGTGCCGGGCGAGCAGTTCGGTGTCGCCGAGCAGTTCGGCGGTTGGTCCGTCGGCCACGATCCGGCCGCCGTCGAGGATCACCGATCGGTCGCAGAGTTCGAACGCGTACGGCAGGTCGTGCGTGACCATCAACAGGGTCACCGGCAGGGTGCGCAGGATGGTGGCGAGTTCCCGGCGGGCCGCCGGATCGAGGTTCGACGACGGCTCGTCGAGTACCAGGATCTCCGGGCGCATGGCCAGCACGGTGGCCACCGCCACCCGTCGCCGCTGGCCGAAGGACAGGTGGTGCGGGGACCGGTCACGATGCTCGGACATGCCCACCGCGGCCAACGCCTCGTCCACCCGGGCAGCGAGTTCCGCCCCGCGCAGCCCCAGGTTGGCCGGACCGAACGCCACGTCCTCGGCAACGGTGGGCAGGAAGAGCTGGTCGTCGGGGTCCTGGAAGACGATGCCCACCCGCCGCCGGATCTCGGCCAGCCGCGCCCGGTCGGTGTTCACGGTCAGGCCACCGACGGTGATGCTGCCCTCGGTGGCGCTCAGGATGCCGTTGAGGTGCAGCACCAGGGTGGTCTTGCCGGCGCCGTTGGGGCCGAGCAGGGCGACCCGCCCGCCCCGGGCCACCGTCAGGTCCACCCCGTGCAGGGCGACGTGCCCGTCCGGGTAGGCGTACCGGACGCCACGGACGTCGAGACTGGGCACGGTCGGTGGCACGCCCTGAATCATGTCAGCACGGCGGCGGTGGCAGCGACCGTGCCTGCCAGCAGCGGCACCGTCGCCGCGAGCAGCCACTGGCCGGGGGTGGCCGCACCGGCGCCCTGCCACACCGCCGGCATCCGGCCGGTGTAACCGCGCGACACCATCGCCAGGTAGACCCGCTCCCCCCGCTCGAAGGCGCGCAGGAACAGCGCGCCGACGCCGACGGCGAAACCGCGCAGCTGCCACAGGAAGCGCGGGTCGTCGCCCCGGGAGATCCGGGCGATCCGCATCCGGCGGGCCTCGCCGACCAGCACGTCGAGGTAGCGCAGCATGAAGGTGGCGATCTGGGTGATGATCTGCGGGCAGCGCAGCCGGTCCAGCCCGACGATCAGGTCGCGAGTGGTGGTCGTCGCGGCCAGCAGCAGCGAGGCCCAGACCCCGAGGGTGCCCTTGGCGAGAATGTTCCACGCGCCGTAGAGGCCCTCGGCGGACAGGCCCAGGCCGAGCACGTCGACCCGCTCGCCCGCGCCGATGAACGGCAACGCGAACGCGAAGAGCACGAACGGCAACTCGATCGTCGAGCGGATGAGCAACCATCGGGGACTCACCCGTGCCAGTGCCGCCACCACCGCGACCAGCAGGGCGTACGCGCCGAAGGCCCAGAACGCCGCGCGTGGGGTGGCGACCACGGCGACGGTGAACGCCACCATCGCCGCGATCTTCACTTCCGGGGGCAGCCGGTGCACCGGTGAGGTGGACTCCCGATAGAGCACGTGGGCGTGCCCGGCACCCACCGGCGCTACCCCTGGCTCGGCGCGGGTGTGCCCGACTGGTCCGCGTCACGCGCCCCGACCGGCTCCGGGCCCGCCCCGGTGCCGCGCCGACGGACCAGCCAGAACGCACCCCCGGCCACCGCGAAGGTCAGCAGTACGCCCAGCACGCCGGACAGGCCCGTGGAGAGGAAGTCGTTGTCGATGCCGGTGATGCCGTAGTCGGCCAACGGTCCACCGATCTCGTGTTCCTTCTCCTGCTGCGCCGGGCAACTGCCGCCGGTGATCTCACCCTCGGCGTCGAAGGTGCAGCCTTCCCGCAGCGACGAGTCCAACCCGTCGGGGTGTGGTGAGGCGAAGCTGCTGACCACGCCGGCCAGCAGCAGAGCGACGAGCAGCCCGCCGACGAGGAAACCCCGGAGACGCTTCACCGGACACCTCCGACGGTGGGGACGGTCGTCGGCGTGGCCGGTTTGAGGGCGCGCAGCGCGTACACCAGGTCGGGTCGGACCTTCGCCACGGTGACCACCGTGGTGGCGGTGATCAGGCCCTCGCCGATGCCGATGAACAGGTGGGACACGGCCATCGTCCCGGCCAGCCCGGCCAGGTTGCCGCCGAGGTCGGCGGTGCCGCCGAGCCAGTACTGCAACACGAAGCCCATGGCCGCGACCACCACGCTGACCAGCGCGGCGACGAAGGCGGTGACGGCCAGCCCGGCGGAGGTACGCGGCAGCACCCGCAGCAGCAGGGCGATCAGCAGGTACGCCACCGCCACGGCGATCACGGCCATGTTGGTGATGCTGAGCCCGAGCATGGCGACTCCGCCGTCGCCGAAGACGAGCGCCTGCACCACCAGCACCACCGCGATACACAGCGCGCCGACCCAGGGACCGACCAACATGGCGGCGAGCGCACCACCGAGCAGGTGGCCGCTGACCCCGGCGGTGAAGATCGGGAAGTTGAGCATCTGCACGGCGAAGATGAAGGCGGCGACCAGGCCGGCCATCGGGGCCAGCCGGTCGTCCAGGTCCTGCCGGCCACGTCGGACGCAGTACGCCAGCGCGGCCAGGGCGATCACCGCGAAGATCGCGGCGACGGGACCGTTGATGATCCCGTTCGAGATGTGCATGGCCAGACTTTCCACGTGACCTCCCACGTGACGGCGGGCCCGCGCTCGCCGGCAGAGTGAGCGTATTTCTCCCACCATGCTGTTGCCAATAGCTGGCAACAGCATGGTTTTGTCACGTCGGCCCGGCGCCCGGCGAGGCGGGGTCGGCTCAGCGGTATGGTCGGGCCATGACCGCACCCGCTCGCCTCTCCCCCGGTGACCCGGCGCCCGAGTTCACCCTCCCCACCGACACCGGCGATCAGGTCACCCTGGCCGAACTGCGCGGCCGCAAAGTCATCCTGTACGCCTACCCGGCGGCGATGACGCCCGGCTGCACCAAGCAGGCCTGCGACTTCCGTGACTCGCTCGCCTCGCTCCAGGCTGCCGGCTACGAGGTGATCGGCATCTCGCCGGACAAGCCGGAGAAGCTGGCCAAGTTCCGCGAGCGCGACGCGATCACCTTCCCGCTGGTCGCCGACGCCGACAAGGCGGTGCTGACCGCCTACGGGGCGTACGGCGAGAAGCAGTCCTACGGCCGGACGGTCACCGGTGTGATCCGCTCGACATTCGTGATCGACGAGGACGGCAAGATCGAGCGGGCGCTCTACAACGTCAAGGCCACCGGCCACGTCGCCAAGCTGCGCCGCGACCTCGGCCTGGACTGAGCAGCGTGATCGACTTCGTTGCGGCGCAGTGGCGGTATCGGGCCGACCCGCACACCACCACTTCGCCGAAACGGTGTCGATCTAGCAGTCGGAGGCCTCGACAGCAGACCGGGGCGACGCCCTAGACTCTCCAGTGCCGGCGGGAGTGGCGTAACGGCAGCCGCGGTAGGTTTAGGTCCTATTGTCCGAAAGGACGTGGGGGTTCGAATCCCCCCTCCCGCACCACCACACCTCCTCTGTCGGGCGCATCACGATCACGGGCGTCGGGCGTACGGCCCGGCAAGGATGTGGACCGTGAGTCTGCGCTTCGTACTCGATCCCGAACTGACCCCTGAGCTGTGTGCCCGCATCGTCACGCTCTGGGTGGACGTCACCAACGCGGGCGGCGCGGTCGGCTTCGTGGCACCGGTCACCGCCGACGAGGTGCGTACGATCGCCGACCCGACGCTGGCCGGCATCGCCGACGGTTTCGACCGGCTGCTGCTCGGTTACGACGACGACCGGCTCGTCGCCATGGCGATCTTCACCGATCCACGGTTCCACCTGAAGCCGCACCTGCGGGTGATCACCCGGGTGATGGTCCATCCGGACACCCAGGGACGCGGCGTCGGCGAGGCGCTGATGCGTACGGCCGAACAGGTCGGACGGGACCTTGGGCTCGCCGCGCTGCACGTGACCGTGCGCGACGGGCTGGGCCTGGACCGGTTCTACCGGCGGCTCGGATACCGGGAGGTGGGCCGGTGGCCCGGCGCCATCCGGGTCGCCCCCGGCGACGACCGGGACGAGATCCTGATGTGGCTGGGCCTGACCGAGGACCCGTCGGCAACGACCGACGCGAGATCCTGATGTCGCTGGGCCAGACCGAGGAGCCGTCCGAGCAGGCCGCGCCCGACTGAACCCGCGGTCCCGGCAAACGAGCGTCCGCCGTGGCCGACCACCTCCGCCACCCACCGCTCCGCTGAGCGGTCAGCCGCAACCCGGGGGCGCTGCGGCGAACACGGCCGCCTCCCCGGTCGCCGGGGGCGTGGTGGGCACCGTGGCGCCTGGCGCGTCCACCGGCACCAGGGCCGACGGGGACGGACTCGGGCGGGCCGACGCGCTGGTGGACGGCTTCGGGCGAGCGGTGGGCGAGGCAGGCACGGTCGGCGAGGCGGTCGGAGTGGGCGCGGTGGTCGACCCGCCCGAGGTGCCGCCGTACATCCGGACCGTGCTGCGCTGGACCTGGCCGGGCGCCATCCGGATGCCGGTGGCGGTGACCCGATGGCCACGGGTGTCGGTGACCCGGATCTGGTACGGACCGGGGCCGGCCCCGGAGTCGATCAGCCAGTAGTTGTAGCTCTCCCGGCCGGCCGCCCGCCAGCCGCCCGAGCTGCCCTGACGGACCTCGACGGCCCGCAGCGGATTGCCGTGCCGGGCGACCAGGACCGCGAACCACCACTGCGACGCGCCCTCCTTGATCCGGAAGGTTAGCGGGCCGGCCAGCGGCGGATCGACCACCAGGCGATAGCTGACGTCGACGACGCCCCGTACCGGGTCGGCGATCCGGGCGAACGCCTCCCGGGACAGGTCGAGGTGTCCGGGGCCGCACTCCGGGCACTGGTCTGAGATGAGGACCCGCACCTTGCCCTTCGGGCCGGTCACGTCGAGGTAGCCGCCGCAGGCCGCGCCGGCGGCGTACTCGTCGGGGCCGAGTGCGACGTAGAGCCGGTCCTCGGGAGCGGCGGGGTAGGAGCAGTTGCCGCCCATACCCGTCGAGTCGTAGAAGGTCGCCTTGCCCTTGTGGACGGTGCTGGCGGCCGGTGGTGCGAGCAGCGCGGCGGTCTGCGGTCGGATCGGCGCGGCGCAGGCGGGTGCGGCGCCCGAACGCAGCGCCAGAGTGAGCCCGAGGACCGTGGCGAGGGCGACCACGGCCCCGCCGGCCAGCCAGCGACCCGTGCGGCGACGCTGGGCTGTTGTCCGTGCGGCGGGGCCGTCGGTTCCGTCGGTCACGCGCACCGATGCTGCCGGACGACGGCCGAACCGGACAAGCTAACTAAGCGAAAGCTAAGACGAGGTCAACCGACCGGGGCCACCGGATCGCCGACGCTGAGCCGGCCGGAACCCAGGGGCACGAGGTTCAGCCCGAACAGCAGTTGACGGTCGATGTTGCGGTGCCGCGCGAGGGTGCGCAGCGGCTCCCGGCCGCGTACGCCGGTCTGCTGGTCGATGGTGGTGACCAGGCAGCGGGCTGACGGGCCGGCGGCGCGAAACGCGAGGCCGCCAATCCGCAGTTCGCGTCCCTCCCAGCCGTCCTCCGCCCAGGCCGGCGCTCCGTCGACCACCAGGTTGGGCCGGAACCGGCTCATCGGGACCGGCTCCGCGCCGACGTCGGCAAGCCAGTCGCCGAGTGCGGCCAGCGAGGCGGTGCTGGTCAGCAGCACCGGGTACGCGTCGGCGAAGCTGACCTGATCGCCCGGGTCGTGCTTCTTACGGCCCGGCTCGATGTGCCGGGCCGGCTCGGCGAGCCAGACCAGGCGGACCGGCCGGTCGAGCACCTGGCCGAGCCAGGCGTCGGCGGCCGGACCGGCAGGCAGCGCGTCGACCCGCAGCACCCGGCGGCGGAACGTGCGCACCTGCACCGGGGCCACGCCGGCCGGCTCCGGGACCAGCAGGTCCGGTTGACCGACGGCGCTCAGCAGTAGGCCACCGGGGTCGGGGCGGGCGTGCACCCGGACCAGCGCGGTGATGTCCCGCTGGGTGATCCCGACCCCGTCGGCGTCGACCAGCATCCACCGCCGGTCGCCGTCGAGCCCCCACGGCCGCACCTCGGTCTCGTCGTGGGTCAGACCGCGACAACCCTTGATCGGATACGTGTTGATCTCACTGAGCCGCACCCGGTCACCATGCCACGCCGATACCGTCCCCGGGGTACCAGTGGTTCGCCGGGGTCTCCCGGTAGGCGAGGAACCTGCGGCCGGTGCGCTCGGCGTGCCGGGCCAGCACGTTGGTGTGGGTGACGTTATCGGTGAGCAGCATCGCGCCGGGCGCCAGCTTCGGCTCGACGGCGTCGAACTCGCGCTTCTCGTACGCGCGGCTGTGGTCGCTGTCGTGCAGGAACAGGTCGACCGGCCGGTCCAGCGCGCTGATCGACTCGACCGAGTCACCGATGACCAGGTCGATCACCTCGGACCAGGGAGCCATCCGGGCAAGGTAACCAGCCTCGGGGTTGATGTCGATGGAGCTGACCCGGCCGGGGTGGCCCTCGGCGGTGTTGCGCAACAGGGCGGCCGCGAGTACGCAACTACCCAGCCCCTTGTCCACACCGGTCTCCACGATGTGCTCCGGTCGACGGGCACGCACGATCGCGTACCACCCGATCCGCCGCGCGTACCGGACCTGCTTGTCGGCCAGGCCACGGCGGGCGGCGCCGGCGGTGGCTGCGGCGATGTGCCGGCGCAGCGCGTCGTCCGATTCGATCTCGTCCAGATACGTGCGGACCTGCGCGACCGGCAGATCACAGACCACGCTGACGAACCAGGCGAGGTGGCTGCGGCTCAGCTTGGTCAGCTCGTACGTGTAGTTGTGGTGCTCTCGGGAGGCGAACAGCCAACGGGCCGAGGTGCGCAGCACCTTGACGTCGTGGCGAGCCACCGTGACCAGCCGCTTGGGGAAAGCGGCTACGGGGGCGAGGCGGGTGCGGGCGATGGCCCGACGCAACTTGACGGCGTCCACTGGTGGGTTGTACCAGACTGATCGAAACATGGGTGTAACACGATGGCCGAACGGCCCGATCGATTCGGCCTGCCGGGGCACCTCGCACACCTGGGGTTCAGTAGCATCGCGCCATGTCGAGTGGAGAGCAGGCCGGGACCGCCGTCCCGGGTCAGACGCTGCCGGCGGGGGACACCGACGGGCCCGGAACGACAGTGGACGCACCGGCGAAAAGACCGCGTCGGCGGTGGCTGCGGATCACGCTGATCAGCGTGATGGTGTTGGCGTTGCTCGGTGTGGGTGGGGTGGTGGCCGCCGGCTTCTACCTCAAGTCGGTCGAGTCGGACATCGAGCGGCTTGACGCGTTCGTGGGCATACCCGAGGAGACCCGACCCGAGGTGGTCGTCAAGGGCGCCTTGAACATGCTGATCCTCGGTAGCGACTCGCGGGATCCGGAGAGCACCGGCGGCTCGCGCGCGGACACCATCATCCTGGCGCACGTGCCGAAGGACCGCTCCGGCGCGCAACTCGTCTCGATCCCCCGGGACACCTGGGTTCCGATCCCCCGCACGAAGGACGGGCGCGGAGGTCGCGACGCGAAGATCAACGCAGCGTACGCCTGGGGTGGCCTGCCGCTGATGGTGCAGACCGTGGAGCAGTACACCAAGGTCCGGATCGACCATGTGCTGATGGTGGACTTCGCCGGGTTCACCGAGATCATCGACGCCCTCGGTGGCATCGAGATCAACTCGGCGAAGACGTTCACCTCGATCCACCCACCGTTCCGCACCTTCGAGCAGGGCAGGCAACGGATGGACGGGGCCACCGCGTTGGACTTCTCCCGGCAACGCAAGCAGTTCGCCGACGGCGACTTCACCCGGATCAAACATCAGCAGCAGGTCATCAAGGCGATTCTGGACAAAGCCGCATCCGGCGGAATTCTGACGAATCCCGCCAAACTCAATTCATTCGTCCGCGCCACGTCGAGTGCCGTGTCGGTGGACAAGGATACGTCCCTTGTCGACATGGCGATGGAGCTACGAAGCCTGCGCGGCAACGACCTGACCTTCATGACCAACCCGACCAAGGGAACCGGGCGGGTCGGCAGTGAGAGTGTCGTCTTCGACGACTCGGAAAAGGCGGCGAGCTTCTACGACGCCCTTCGCCGGGACGCGGTCAAGGAGATCCTCAGCGCAGGGAAGTAGGGCATGAATTGTCCCGGCGGTGGTGGCGGCTGTCACCGCCGCCGCCGTATCCTGCGTTCGCTCCGGTGGCTTCTCGCGCGTCAACGGATGTCACTCCACGGGGGAGGAACTGCACATGTCGAGGCAACCTGTCATGGGTTACCCGGCCACGCCGGTGCCCGACGAGGACGGGCCTTCGCCTCCGGCGCATCGATCCGCGTCGGCGGAGTCCGACAACGACGCTGAATCTCCACCCCCGAGCACCGCCGACCCGACGGGTTCGACACCGGCGGGCGACGACGACGTACGCCCGAGCCTGGACGTGACCGCGGTACTGCCGTACCCCGGTTCCCGTACCTCGACCCGCACGCGCGGGCTGCGCGCCTGGATGCTGACGGCGCCGGTCGACGTCGCCGCACTGTTGTCGCCGCTGCTGGTCAGTCAGCAGCACTGGCGCGGCACTCTCACCATGACCGTCCTGACGGTGGCCATCTTCGCCGCCGGAGGGCTCTATCAGGCCCGCCGTCACGTGAGCATCCTGGACGAGATCCCGAGTCTCTGCGGCCGACTGCTGGCCTCCTCGGCGCTCGTCGTCATCATCGCCGCGCTGCGTCACGGCTCCCCGGAGCACCTCGTCGAATTCATCCGCGGCATGGCCATCGCCGCCGTCTTGGTGCTCGCCGGTCGCCTGCTCACCCGGGAGATCGCCACCCTGGCCCGCCGGCAGCGATGGGTGGAACACAACGCCATCATCATCGGCAGCGGTCCGACCGCCGTGGAACTCGCCCGGCTCCTGCGCCGCTATCCCCGATACGGCCTGCGGTTCGTGGGGCACGTCGACAGCCCCTCGCCGACGACCCCGTCCGCGACGCCGCTGATCGGCACGCTCGACCAACTCGAACACCTGGTCCGGCTGGCCGAGTGCGATGTGCTGATCATCGCCGACCCGGAGTGCCCCGAACCGGTGCTGATGGAGATTCTCCGGCAGCCGAGGGTGGCCAACTGCGACCTGTGGGCAGCGCCCAGGCTCTGGGGATCCCGGTCGCACGGTGACCACATCGGCGCCATCCCGATCGTCAAGGTGGGCGACACGACCCTGTCGGGGCCGCACTGGGCGCTCAAGCGCGCCTCCGACGTGATCTTCGCCGGGTCGGCGCTGCTGCTGCTCAGCCCGATCCTGTTGCTCTGCGCAGCACTGGCGTTCCTCGACGGGGGCCGGGGGATCTTCTTCCGCCAGGAACGCATCGGCCGACACGGCAAGCCCTTCGACATCATCAAGTTCCGCACCATGCGGCCGGTCGACGAGCACGAGTCCCAGACCAACTGGTCGATCGCGCACGACCGGCGGGTGTCACCCATCGGTCGTTTCCTGCGGCGTACGTCCCTGGACGAACTGCCCCAACTGTGGAACATCCTCCGGGGTGACATGAGCGTCGTCGGGCCTCGCCCCGAGCGGCCGTACTTCGTCGAGAAGTTCTCCGCCGAGTACCCGAGCTATGCCATGCGCCACCGGGTACCGGTCGGGCTCACCGGGCTGGCCCAGGTCAGTGGCCTGCGTGGGGACACCCCGATCTCCGACCGGGCCCGCTTCGACAACTACTACATCGAGAACTGGTCACTGTGGTTGGACGCCAAGGTGCTCCTGCGGACGGTGGCCGAGGTGTTCCGCGGCGGTGGTCGCTGAGCGACCTGCGCGAAGTCCGTGCCGCCACCGGGCCGGACGGGTGATCCTCTTCCGCCCGGCGACGCCCCTCACCGACGTTTCCCCGCACCGCCGGCTCGGCACCGGGGACGCTCAGCCGAACTGCTTGGAGTAGCCGATGCCGGATGTTTCGGTAGTCATCCCGACGACGGGCAGGCCCAGCCTCGCGGAGGCGGTCGCCACCGCCCGCGACCAGCAGGGCGTATCCGTGCACGTGGTGGTCGTGTGCGACCTGGCCGAGGTACCGGCCAGCGTCGCGAAGCTGCGCGGCCAGATCGACGAGCTGGTCTGCACCGGCGGTGGCCGGCGGGGTTCGTACGCCCGGAATCTGGGGGTGAAACATGCCGCCCCCGGCAGCCACATCGCCTTCCTCGACGACGACGACGCCTGGCTGCCCGGCAAGCTCGCCGCCCAGGTGCCCGTCCTGGAACGGCTCGCCGGCCAGGGCTGGCTGCCGGTGGTGTCCTCCCGGACGCTGCAACGCAAGGCGGGAGGCGCGCCGCTGCCGACCGCCGTACCGACCACGCTGATCGCCGACGGGGCGCTGCCGGAGGACTACCTGTTCCGGCGACGGCACCTCGGCGTCGGCCGCCAGTCGTTGCCCACCTCGACGCTGCTGACCACCGCCGAACTCGCTCAGCGGTGCCCGTGGGACGAGTCGCTGCCACGGCACCAGGACTGGGACTGGCTCGTCCGGGCGGCGCGGATCCCGCAAGCGAAGATCGTGCAGATCGAGGAGGCGACCGCCGTCTACACCGTCGGTAGCCCGGGATCGATCTCGGCCGGCGCCGACTGGCGTACCTCCTGGGACTGGGCACAGCGTTGGGAGGGGGTGTGGGCACCGGAGACCTTCTCCGACTTCATCGCCGCCCAGACCCTGCGGTACGCGGTCCAGGCACGCGACCGTGCGGGCGTACGCGAGATGGTGCGCGCCATCCGCCGCAACCGTGCCCCGTCGGCCCGCAACGCCGTCCTCGCGGCGCTCGGGCTCGTGCCCCGATCGGCGCTTGAGCGGGTGGCGATGCGCGGCTCACGGAGCACCGGCGACAACGGTGCACTCCCGACGGGTGGGACGCGTTGATGCGTCTGCACTTCGTACTCCCCCAACTGGCGCCGCTGTACGGCATGGAACTCGCTGCGGCGCTGCTCATCCGGGGTCTGCACGCCCAGGGCGTCGAGGTCTCGGCGACGGTGCTGTCCGGGGCGGTCCCGCCGACCCTGGGCGACCTGGCGATCGACACGCTCGGGCTGAGCACCCGGATCACCCGCCTGATGGAGGCGGTGCCGCCGCTGCGACGCCGGCTCCAGGGCCTGCCGGCGGATGTCCGGATCGTGGCGAGTGGGCTGTGGGGCAGCGTGCCGGTCGGTACCGCCCTGGCCGGCTCCGGTCGCGGCTACGTCGCCTGGGAACATTCGCTGCTGCCGGAGCGGCTGCGCATCGACCGCCGGGTCCGCACGCTCGCCCGGCTGGCCCGGGTCCGAGGATTGCGACCGAGCCTCGTCGTCGCCGTCTCCGAGGGCGTTGCACGCACCGTCCGGCAGCTCGCCCCCGGGCAGCCGGTGGTGACGATCACGAACCCGATGCCGGCCGGCGCCTTCGTCGCCCCGCGTGCGGTGGCCGACCGGCAGCGGATCAGGCTGCTCACCACGGCGGCCTTCCGCCCCTACAAGAACCACTCGTGCGCGCTGGAAGCACTGGCGTTGCTGCCCGCGAATCATCACCTGACGCTGGCCGGCGACGGGGAGGAACGTGACCTCCTGCACGAGCGGAGCCGCCGGCTCGGGCTCGCGGATCGGGTCACCTTCCTGGGCCGGGTGCCCGGGGTGGCCGGGCTCCTGGCGGAGTCGGACGTGCTGGTGCATCCGTCCCGCGCCGAGACCTTCGGCTTCAGCCTCGTCGAGGCCGCCGAAGCCGGGCTGCCGGTCGCCGCGCTACCGGTACCCGCCCTGGACGAGATGATCCCGACGTTCGTGCCGGGCACGCTGGCGGCGGACACCTCGGCGGCGGCGCTCGCCGACGCGATCGTGCGGCTGACCGGCCAGGAACGCCCCGGCGTCGTGGACTTCGAGAAGGCGTGGCACGCCCGCTGCACCGAACTCGACCCGACCGCGGTGAGCGCCCGGTGGGTGGAGGCGTTGACGTGACGGCAGTTCCCGGCGACGCCGAGCGGCCGGTGGCCGACGAGCGCGACCGGCAGCCACCAGCACCGCGTCATCGGTCGCCGTCCGGCGTCGGGCGGGGGGACGGTTTCCTGCGCAAGTCCGGCAAGTTCTTCACCGGCACCCTGCTGCGTACCCTCGCCCAGGGGGCCCTGTTCGTGCTGTTGGCGCGGGAGATGCCGATCAGCACCTACGGCCTGTTCGTCGGTGTCACCGCGCTCGTCGCGGTGGTCTCGCCCTTCGCGTCGGCCGGCGCACCGAGCCTGATCATGCAGAACTACGCGGACGCACCGGGCGACTGGCTCAAGCACCTCGTTCGCGGCCTGTTCCTCTCCACGGTCTTCGGCTGCGCCGCCACCGTCCTGGTGGCCGCTGCCGGTGTCGCCATCTGGGGCGCCGACGTCGGTCTGGTCGACCTGCTCTGTCTCGCCTTCGCCGACCTGGTCGCCTGGCGGCTCATCGAGGCCGTGGCGGCGTCGATCCAGGTCCGTGGCCGGATCCTGCTCGCCGCGTTGATCCCCGCCCTGTTGCACATCTGTCGGTTGGCCGGCGCCGTCGTGCTGGCCACCGCGGCGGAGCCGATCACCCTGCACGACTGGGCGGTGACGTCGGCGCTGCTGTCCGTCCTCGTGTGCCTGCCCGTGATCGTGGGTGGCCTGCGTGGTGGCGGCCGGGGCACGGTCAGCCTCGGTGGTGCTCTGCGGCAGGCACGTACCGGGATGCTCTTCGCCGTCGGACTCGCGGCCCAGTCGATCTACAACGACGTCGACAAGGTCATGCTGTCGCGTCTGGGCACCCCGGAGAGCGCCGCCATCTACGCGGCGGCGTACCGGGTGGTCGACCTCGCCTACACGCCGGCGCGGTCGATGAGCGCGATCGCCTATCCCCGGTTCTTCGAGGCGGGGCGCGGCGGTCCACGGGAGGCGCTGCGGATGGCCCGTGGCCTGCTGCCGCGCTTCCTGGCGTTCAGCGTGCCGGTGAGCCTGCTGCTGGTCGGCTTCGCCTGGATGATGCCGCTGGTGTTCGGGGCCGACTTCGAGGCGGCCATTCCGGCGCTGCAAGGGCTCAGCGCGTTGCTGGTGCTCAAATCGCTGCACTATCTCGCAGCCGACGCGCTCTCCGGGGCCCGGATGCAGGGCCGTCGGACGGTCTGCCAGATCGGCGTCGGGGTGCTCAACATCCTGCTCAACCTGTGGCTCATCCCGGCTTACGGCTGGCAGGGCGCCATCGCCTCCAGCCTGGTCTGCGACGCGCTGCTCGCCGTACTGCTCTGGGGATGCCTCGCCGCCGCCGTGCGCCGCGACCGGGCCGGGGCATCCGCACAGCCACGTTTCATGGAAAGGGTCTGAGGTGACCACACTCTTCGGGGTCCTGCTGAGCGCGGGTGGTATCGCGGTAGCCGGGTGGCTGATCCACCACCGCCGGGCGGTGGCCGCCGCCTTCGGCGGCGGGGCCACCGCGATCGCGTTCATCGGATTCGCCGTACTCACCAACGCCGCGCCCGTGCTCGCCGGTGACCACTCCTCGGCGCTCATCGGCCTGCTGGTGTTCGCCCTGGTCGCCTGGTTGTTCCTCGCACGGCGTGGACGACTGGCCGGTCCGCCGGACATCTGGCGGCGGATCTGCCTGGGGCTGGCCGGTGCGATGCTCGTCTGGTGCGTCGCCGTCGACCTGCTCACCGGTGACGGGGTGTACGGATCGAGGATGCCGGCGTACGCCGCCGCGGGTCTGCTGTTGCTCGCGGTGTGGTTGCTGGGGGCCGGTGCACCGGTGAGCCTCGGCGCGATGGCCTACACCGGGCTGGCCGTGCTGTCGCTGCTGACGATCCCGACCGCCGTCTACGGGCAGGCCTGGCGGGCCTGCACCGGCGGGCAACTGGAGAAGTGCTCGCTGGCGGGTGGGCTGTTCAAGAGCTTCTACGACTCCGAGAACTACATCGCCCTGATCACCTCGTTCACCCTGGTGGCCGCCGTCTGCGCGCTGCGTGGGATGCAACGGTGGGCGGTGGTGGCGTTCTGCCTGCTGGTCATCGTCGCAACCGGTTCCCGGACCAGCTACCTGGCGCTGGCTGCGGTGGCCTGCTGGGTGTTCGGCGCCATGCTGCTGGAGTGGCGGCGACCGTACCAACGGATCAACTTCGTCCTCTGTGTGTCGCTGGTCATCGGCGCGGTCGCAACGGCCACCTATCTGACCTGGAGCGCGTCCAAGAACACCCTGAGCAACCGGGGCAACATCTGGATCCACGCCAGGGAGTACATCGCCGGTTCGGAGGGTACCGGCGTGGGCGTCTCGAAGTGGTATCTGCTGCGGGACATCGGCGAGGCACCGCACCATTTCTTCCACTCGGGCTACGTCCTGGCCATCTTCTCCGGTGGGTTCGTCGCGTTGACCCTGTGGGGCCTGCTGCTGGCCACGCTGCTGCGGGCGCCGGTCGTCGACGGCCGGGCGTTCTCCGCCAAGGCGCCGGTGGCGTTGTTCATGATCTACTCGTTCACCGAGGTGGTCTGGAATCCGCTCTCGGCCGACGGACTGACCTGGATCTTCGCGTTGCTGGTGCTGACCGTGTCCACGCTAGGATCGACCGGTCGCGTCACGGTCGACGCGTCGGCGACCGCCGGCCATCGTCCGGGTGCCCTGGCCAGGTTCCGCCGGTTGACCGGCCGACCGCCCCTGGGTCAGGTCACGACCGATGCGCGAGACTGATCGGGCAACAGCTTCGGAACCGTCGGCTCGGCCCCGGTTCGAGTGGGCCGCACATCCGCTGGTGTGAGGAAGGACCGATGTCGTCAGGCACCCTCACGACGCCGGTTGATCGTGCCGCCGCTCGGCGACCGCCGGCATCAGGGTCGGGCTTCCGCCCGGACATCCAGGGACTACGGGCCTTCGCGGTCGTGGTGGTCATCCTCGAACACGTCTTCGGTTGGCCGGCGGGCGGGTTCGTCGGCGTCGACGTCTTCTTCGTCATCTCCGGCTTCCTGATCACCGGTCTGCTGCTCGACGAGCACGACCGAAAAGGACGAATCTCCTTCGCGGACTTCTACCGTCGACGGGCCCGGCGCATCCTGCCGCTGGCGATGCTGGTGCTGCTGAGCACGTACCTCGCGTCGTCGTTGCTGTTCCTCGGCGAGCGGGTGCGGTCGACGGCCTGGGACACGCTGTGGGCCGGACTCTTCGCGGCCAACTGGCGTTTCGCAGCCACCGGCACGGACTACTGGCAGACCGACGGACCGGTCTCACCCCTGCGGCACTACTGGTCGCTCGCCGTCGAGGAGCAGTTCTACCTGTTCTGGCCGGTGCTGCTGGTGGCTGTGCTGGGCCTGGCCGCCCGCCGAGGCCGCTACGGCAGCGGCGCCCGATGGGCGGTGGGTCTGTTCCTCGGTGCGATCGTGGTGGCCTCGATCCTGTTCGCGCTCTGGGAGGTCGGGCAACGCCCGACGGTCGCGTACTTCTCGACCTTCTCCCGGGCCTGGGAACTGGGCATCGGGGCCCTGCTCGCGGTGGCCGCACCGCTGTTGGCCCGGATACCGGCCCCGGCCCGTCCGGCGTACCAGTGGCTGGGCCTGACCGGCCTGGTCGTCTCGGTGCTCGCCATCACCGCGCAGTCACCCTTCCCGGTTCCGGGTGCGTTCCTGGCGGTGATCTCGACGGCCCTGGTCATCGCCGGTGGCGTCGGCGGGCAGCGCCTGATGTTCCCGCTGACCAACCGGGCCGTCCAGTACGTCGGCGACATCTCGTACTCGCTCTATCTGTGGCACTTCCCGCTACTCATTCTGCTCGGCGCCGCGCTGCCCGCCGGTGGAGCCGCCATCGCGGTGCTCACCATCGCCGGTACGGCGCTGCTCTCGGTGCTCTCCTACCACCTGGTGGAGAATCCGGTCCGCCGGTCGTCCTGGTTGGAGCGCAGACCGCCGGGGACTCCCCAGCCCACCAGGGCGGCCTCGGTTCGCCGGTTCGCCGCTGCGGCGGCGCTGGCCGTCGCGGTGGTGGCGGTGACCGTGCCGGTGCTACGTCCGGTGTCGCAGGTGCCGCCGGAGGCGACGGCGGTCACCTCGCAGAGGGAACTGGCAGCGCAGATCGGTACGGCGTTGGCGGCCAGGGACTGGCCGGTGTTGACTCCACCTCCCGGCGAACTGGGCAGCCGGGGTTTCACCCCGGGGCAAGGACAGGGATGCCGGCCGGCGGTCCCGGGCGGCAACGAGTGCGTCGTCGGGACACCACGCCCGACCCGGTTGGCCTTCGTCGTCGGGGATTCCATCGCCACCGCCTGGCTGCCACTGGTGCGCGGCGTACTGGAGCCGATGGGCTGGGCGGTCCAGGATCTGACCTATGCCGGCTGCCCGTTCCTCGCCTCGGGCACGACCTCTCCCATCAATGCCATCACCCGGGCCTGTCCCGGCCACCAGCAGGTGGTACGGCGCCTCATCGAGGACTACCGGCCGAACCTGGTGATCGTGAGCAACGCCTACCGTCAGCGGTTCACCAGCACCGGCGGCAACCCGGCGCCGGCGGAATGGGAACGAGCTGCCCGCGCCGCCCGGGAGCACTGGCTCGCCGACGCGGGGAAGATCGTCGCCCTCCAGCCGCCGCCTCTCGGGCCGGACCCGAAGAGCTGCATCACCCGACTCTCCACTCCCGACGACTGCGTCTCACGTCTCGACGACGAATACCGGTCGTACGCCGAGGCCGACCGGCGGGTCTGGGAAGGCAAGGGTTCCTGGCACGTTCCCACCACGGACTGGTTCTGCGATTCCGAGCGATGCCCGATCTTCGTCGGAGGCGTCATCGTCCGACGCGACGGTAACCACGTCACGGCCGAGTATGCCCGCAAGCTGACCCCGTTGTTCGACGAGGCCCTGGCACCTGTTCTCGACGGACCGACGGACTGACGGCAGGCCGACCCGTCAGCGCCGACCGGGCGCGGGCTACCTGCTCGCGCGCAGCCGGGACCAGAGCAGCACGCCGAGCCCCGCCACGAGCGCGAGGCCGGCGGCGACGAGCACGGGCACCGCCCAGCCCGGTCGGGGGGACTTCTCGCCACCGCCGAACGCGACGGCCGTGTCGCGGTACGCCAGTGCCAGCGCGTTGGCCGGCGCCTGCTCCGCGACCTGCGCGAACTGCGAGGCCGCCTTCGCCTCGTCGCCGTTGAAGTACGCGTCGAGCGCGCTGCGGTAGAGCACGTCCGGCTCACCGAGCTTGTTCTCGACGCCGGCCGCACCGAGCAGCCCGCTCAACCGCGACACGGGCACCACGAGACGATTCGGCCGCTTGGGCGCCAACAGGTCGTTGTCCAGCATCCCGACCACCCGGCCCTGCGGGTCGATCGCGATCCCGCCACGGGAGTAGGCACCGACGTCCTCGCTGACCCGGTAGGTCGACGACTCGATGTCCACTTCGGTCACCTCGACGGCCTTGGTGCTCACCGTGTAGGTGGCGGAGCGGTATTCCGCATCGGTGGTGGCGTAGCCGAGGACGTGCAGCGCCGTTCCCGCAGCGATCGTGGCGGAGGCGTTCAGTTCGGCGGCGGGAAGGTTCGCCTGGTCGAGCTTGACCAGCGCGAGGTTGCCCTCGTCGAGGGAGAGCACCCGCACGACGGTGCCGGGAATCGCCGGGCCGGCCTTGAGGTCGCCCTTGGCCACGTTCAGCTGCCCGTGCAGGATGGCTGCCGGTTCGGTGCCCGCGTCGGGGCCGGTGAAGACACTGCTCGCCTGCCGACCCCGGACGTAGCCACCGACCTCCCCGGCCTTCAGCTTGCCCTCGGCGACGAGGGTGTCGGCCAGCGAACCGAGTGCGTGTTCGAGCAGGATGTCCGACGTGGGCGCCACGCACTGACCGTTGGTGAGCAGGTGTCCGTCCTGGTTGACCACGACGCCGGTGCAGCGACGGCTGAAGGTGAAGGGCTCGGGGTGCAGCAGGCCGTTGTCCTGCTTGTTCCGGACGTAACCGGTGAAGATGGCCTCAAGGAAGACCATGGCCGGCGCGGCCGTGGCGAGGGCGTGCTCGACGGGGCTGCGGGGCGCGGCCTCCGCCCAGGGCTTGAGCCCGGGTGGGGGTGGGGTCGCGGTCGGCGCGGTGACCACCGGCGGGGTGTCGCTTCCGCCCGCCGAGATGGCCCAGATGCCGGCGCCTCCGCCGATGGCGGCCACCAGCAGCAGTGCCGCGATCGCGATCCAGAGGCCACCCTGACGCTTGGGGGACGTCGACGGTTGGATCCGGCGGGCCGGCGAGCTGAACGGGTCGGGCCGCAGCGGGTCGTCGACGGCGGGGCCGAAGCCGGGTGAGGCCGGCGCGCCCGAGACCGGATCCGAGTAGACCCGCTGCGCGGGTATCGGCCCGGCCGACTGGGGAGCCGCGGACACCGGCTGCGGCGGGCCGGACGAATATTGCGGCGGGCCGGACGCCGGCTGCGGAACGCCGGAGATGGGCTGGGGGGCACCGGAAACCGGCTGGGGTGGGCCGGAGACGGGCAGCGGCGGGGACACCGCCGGTGGGGTGGACGTGGGCACGGCCTGGTACTCGACACCGAGCGCCCGGAACAGCTTCTCCGCCGCCGGGCCGGCCTCCGGGCCGTAGGCGACCCACGGGGCAGCCGCCGAGAAGTCGGCGTAGACGAAGGGGATCCCACCGGGCGTCTGGGCGAGGTTGTTCACGATCCCGGCGAACGCCTCGCGCCAGCCGGGGGCAGCGGCCACAGTGGCGTCCAGGACGGCGACGGTCACGAACCGGCCCTGCTGGTCGAGGGCCGCCCATGCCTTGCCGACCGGTGATCCACCCAGCAGATGGGTGTACCGGTAGGGGCCGTCCGGCTGCATGGCAACTCCCTCTGCTCAACCGCCGTGCGGATCCTACCGAGCCGCCGCACGTCACCCTGCCCGCCGGTGGCCGCCCTCCGGGTCATCGCCACGAAGCCGCAGCTCACCCCTTGGCAATGAGATCGACCACTTGCCTGCTGAAAGTTTTTATGCATAAATTCGCAGGATGAATGACGGGGATACCATGGCGCCGACCGAGCGGGTCGTCGGCCTGTTCGACGGCGTCCGACTCACCCCGACCCAGCGACGCATCGCGCACTGCCTGGTGCAGCACGCCCCCGCCGTCGGCTACCTCTCCGCCGCCGAGGTCGCCGAACTGGCCGGCGTCAGCCAGCCGTCGGTCACCCGCTTCGCCGTCGCGCTGGGCCACGACGGCTACCCCGCGCTACGCCGCCGGCTACGGGAACTGACCGCCGCCGCGCCCGGCCCGGCCACCGCCGGCAACGAACTCCAACAGGCGGTACGCGCCGAGATCGGCAACCTGGACCGGCTGACCGAGCAGCTCACCGACCGGGAACGGCTGGCCGACACCGGTCGGCTGCTGGCCGCCAGCCGACCCCTGCCGGTGCTCGGTCTGCGCGCCGCCGCGCCACTGGCCGCCTACTTCGCGTACTTCGCCGCGAAGGTGCACCCCGACGTGCGGGTGCTCGATGACGGGGGCAGCCTGCTCACCGACCGCCTCGAACAGGCCGCCGAGGCCGGGGCGAGCGCACTGCTGGCCCTCGTGCTGCCCCGCTATCCCCGGGAGACCCTGGACGCGCTGCGCGAGGCCCGCGCCGCGGGGCTCACCGTGGTCGCGATCACCGACTCGCCGGTCAGTCCAGCAGTCGAGTTCGCCGATGTGGTGCTGCCCGCCGCAGTCGGCACCCAACTCGTGTTCGACCTGCACACCGCTCCGATGACCCTGGCCATGGTGCTGCTCCAGGCGATCTGCGACGCCGCCCCGGCCGAGACCCAGCGGCGGCTGGAGGCATTCGAAGCCTCCGCCGCCCGTCGCCAGTTGTTCCTCGGTTAGGAGGAGACACACCATGACCCACGCCGATCACGCAGCCCCCGGCCCCATCCGGGCCGCCCGTGGCCCGCAGCGCAGCGCCCAGGGCTGGCCGCAGGAGGCCGCGCTGCGGATGCTGATGAACAACCTCGACCCCCAGGTCGCCGAGCGCCCCGACGACCTGGTCGTCTACGGCGGCACCGGGAAGGCCGCGCGGGACTGGCCGTCGTACCACGCCCTGGTGCGGACGCTGACCGACCTGCGCGACGACGAGACCATGCTGGTGCAGTCGGGTCGGCCGGTCGGGGTGATGCGTACCCATGAGTGGGCGCCCCGGGTGCTGCTGGCCAACTCGAACCTGGTCGGCGACTGGGCCACCTGGCCGGAGTTCCGCCGCCTGGAGCAGCTCGGGCTGACCATGTACGGCCAGATGACCGCCGGATCGTGGATCTACATCGGCACCCAGGGCATCCTCCAGGGCACCTACGAGACCTTCGCAGCGGTGGCCGCCAAACGGTTCGGCGGCACGCTGGCCGGGACGCTGACGTTGACCGGCGGCTGCGGCGGGATGGGCGGGGCGCAGCCCCTCGCGGTGACCATGAACGGCGGCGTGTGCCTGATCGTTGACGTGGACCGCAGCCGGCTGGAGCGCCGGGTGCACGACCGCTACCTGGACGAGGTCGCCGACGACCTGGACGACGCGGTGCAGCGGGTCCTCGCGGCCAAACGGGACCGTCGGGCGCTCAGCGTCGGCGTGGTGGGCAACGCCGCCACCGTCTTTCCCGAGTTGCTGCGTCGGGGCGTACCGATCGACGTCGTCACCGACCAGACCAGCGCCCACGACCCGCTGTCGTACCTGCCGGTGGGGGTGGAGCCGGCCGACGCCGGGGACTACGCCACGGCCAAGCCGGCCGAGTTCACCGACCGGGCCCGGGAGTCGATGGCCCGGCACGTCGAGGCGATGGTGGGCTTCCTCGACGCCGGTGCGGAGGTCTTCGACTACGGCAACTCCATCCGGGGCGAGGCCCGCCTCGGCGGGTACGAGCGGGCCTTCGACTTCCCCGGCTTCGTGCCGGCGTACATCCGGCCGCTGTTCTGCGAGGGCAAGGGACCGTTCCGGTGGGCGGCACTCTCCGGCGACCCGGCCGACATCGCCGCCACCGATCGGGCCATCCTGGAGCTGTTCCCGGAGAACGAGCCGCTCGCCCGGTGGATCCGGATGGCCGGCGAACGGGTGGCCTTCCAGGGCCTGCCGGCGCGGATCTGCTGGCTCGGCTACGGTGAGCGCGACAAAGCGGGCGTACGGTTCAACGAGATGGTCGCCTCGGGCGAGCTGAGCGCACCCGTGGTGATCGGCCGGGACCACCTGGACTGCGGCAGCGTCGCCAGCCCGTACCGGGAGACCGAGGCGATGGCCGACGGCTCCGACGCGATCGCCGACTGGCCGCTGCTCAACGCGCTGGTCAACACCGCCAGTGGCGCATCCTGGGTGTCCATCCACCACGGCGGTGGGGTGGGCATCGGCCGGTCCATCCACGCCGGTCAGGTCTGCGTGGCCGACGGCAGCGCGCTGGCCGGGCAGAAGATCGAGCGGGTGCTCACCAACGACCCGGCGATGGGGGTGATCCGGCACGTCGACGCCGGCTACCCCACCCCACACACCGACGTCCGCATCCCGATGGCGGAGTAAGGAAGGGCCCCTTGTTAACGCATACGGTAGAGGAAGGGCCCCTTCTTAACAGGTTCCGCGAGCTGTGGGACGAGATCGCGCCGATCGGCCGTGACGCGCGCAGCGGCGGTTACCTGCGGTACGCCCTCACCGAGCCGGAGCTGCGACTGCGGGAGTGGTTCCGCACGCAGGCCGACGAGCGGGGCATGCCGGTCAGCGAGGACGGCAACGGCAACCTGTTCGCCTGGTGGGGTGACCCGGACGGCGGCGACGCGGTGTTGACCGGCAGCCACTTCGACTCGGTGCCGCACGGCGGGGCGTACGACGGGCCGCTCGGTATCGTCAGCGCCTGGCTGGCCGTGGACGAGCTGCGCGCGGCCGGCGTCACCCCGGTTCGGCCGCTGGTCGTGGCCGCGTTCGTCGAGGAGGAGGGTGCCCGGTTCGGCGTACCCTGCCTGGGGTCTCGGCTGCTCACCGGGCAGATCGACATCGAGCGGGCGGGCGGGCTGCGGGACGCGGCCGGGGTGAGCTTCGCCGAGGCGCTGGGTGCCCGGCCGGCGGGCCCCGACCCGGCGCTGCTGGGCCGCTTCGCCGCCTTCGTGGAGCTGCACGTGGAGCAGGGTCGCGCCCTGGTCGAGCAGGATGCGCCGGTCGCGGTGGCGAGCGCGATCTGGCCGCACGGCCGCTGGCGCTTCGACTTCACCGGCGAGGGAAACCACGCCGGTACGACCCGGATGGCCGACCGCCGCGACCCGATGCTCACGTACGCGTTCACGGTGCTCGCCGCCAACAAGGAGGCCCGGCTGCGTGACGCCCACGCCACGGTCGGCCGGGTGGCCGTCGAGCCGAACGCCACCAACGCCGTCCCGTCCCGGGTCACCGGCTGGCTGGACGCCCGCGCCGCCGAGCCGGAGACGCTGACCGGTCTGGTCGAGGCGGTCCGGGCCAAGGCCGTCGAGCGGGCCCGACGTGACGGCACCGAGGTCGAGCTGACCGAGGAGTCGGCGACCCCGCTGGTCGCCTTCGACGCCCGGCTGGCCGACCGGCTGGCCCAGTTGCTGGACGCCCCGGTGCTGCCCACCGGCGCGGGCCACGACGCGGGGGTGCTGGCGGCACACGTGCCGACGGCGATGCTCTTCGTACGCAACCCCACCGGCGTCTCGCACTCCCCCGCCGAGTCGGCCACCGACGCCGACTGCGCCGCCGGGGTGACCGCCCTGGCCACGGTGCTCGCGGAGCTGACCGGCGTGCCGACGCCCGACCAACTGCCAGCGTCCGACCAACTGACGGCACCCGACCAAATGCCGGCACCCGACCCGCTGACGGCGCAACCGGTTCAGCTCGACAGGGGGCAGGCCCGTTGACGTCGACCCGCTGGCTCGCCGAGTACGCCTGGCTGCCCGAGCAGGCCGAGCCCACCCCGGAAGTGCTGATCGAGACGGTCAACGGCCGGATCACCGCCGTCACCCCGCTGTCGCCGGGTGACCCGCCGCACGCCGGGGTCGACGTGCTGGCCGACGCGGTCCGGCTGCCGGGGCTGACCCTGCCCGGCCTGGCCAACGCCCATTCACACGCCTTCCACCGGGCGCTGCGCGGGCACACCCATGGTGGGCGGGGCGACTTCTGGAGCTGGCGCGACCAGATGTACGCCGTGACCAGCCGGCTGGACCCGGACTCCTACCTGGCGTTGGCGCGGGCGGTCTACGCCGAGATGGCCCTGGCCGGGATCACCTGCGTCGGCGAGTTCCACTACCTGCACCACGGCGCCGGTGGCACACCGTACGACGACCCGAACGCGATGGGCGCGGCGCTGGTCGAGGCGGCGGCACACGCCGGGATCCGGTTGACCCTGCTGGACACCTGCTACCTGACCGCCTCGGTGGACGGCCGGCCGTTGACCGGGTCGCAGTTGCGTTTCGGCGACGGTGACGCGCTGCGCTGGGCCGATCGGGTCACCGCGTTCACTCCCGACGGCGAGCACGCCCGCCTCGGCGCGGCGATCCACTCGGTGCGCGCGGTACCCGCCGAACAGCTCGCCACGGTGGCCGGCTGGGCGCACCGGCGGGACGCGCCGCTGCACGTACACCTGTCGGAGCAGCCGGCCGAGAACGACGCCTGCCGGGCGGTGCACGGTCGTACGCCGACAGGGCTGCTGGCCGACCACGGCGTGCTCGGCCCCTCCACCACGGCGGTGCACGCCACCCATCCGACCAGCGGCGACATCAACCTGCTCGGGGAGAGCCGGACCGGGGTCTGCCTCTGCCCGACCACTGAGCGCGATCTTGCCGACGGCATCGGCCCGGCCCGCCGGATGGCCGACGCCGGCATCCCGCTCAGCCTGGGCAGCGACAGCCACGCGGTGATCGACCCGTTCGAGGAGGCCCGCGCCGTCGAGTTGGACGAACGGCTGCGCACCCGCAAGCGGGGCCACTTCGCCCCGGTGGAGCTGTTGACGGCGGCGAGCGCGGCCGGGCACGCCGCGCTGGGCTGGACCGATGCCGGGCGGATCGCGGTCGGTGACCGCGCCGACCTGGTCACCGTGCGGCTGGACAGCGTACGCACGGCCGGGGTGAGCCCGGCGGGTGTCTGGTTCGCGGCCAGCGCCGCCGACGTCGCGCAGGTGGTGGTGGACGGTCGGGTGCTGGTCCGCGACGGCCACCACCTGACCGTCGACGTCGCGCAGGAACTGGCTGACGCCATCGCGGAGGTGATCGCATGAGCGCGAGGAGTGAGCTTGCGAGCCCCGCAGTCGCGAACAGGAGCAGGCACAGCGTCGGTAGCCTGCTGGTGGACAACATCGGTGAGCTGGTCACCAATGTGGCGGGCACCGGTGAGGGCGGGCCGCTGGGCATCCGGCGACGCGCGGCGGTGCTCGTCGAGCAGGGCGAGGTGATCTGGGTCGGCCCGAGCGGCGACGCGCCGGCCGCCGACCGCCGCATCGACGCCGATGGTGCGGCCGTACTGCCCGGTTTCGTGGACAGTCACGCCCATCTGGTCTTCGCCGGGGACCGGGCCACTGAGTTCGCCGCTCGGATGGCCGGGCAGCCGTACACCGGTGGTGGTATCCGCACCACCGTCGGCGCCACCCGCGCCGCCTCCGACGGCGAACTGCGCACCACCGTGCGCCGGCTGCGCGCCGAGGCGTTGCGGCAGGGCACCACCACGATCGAGATCAAGAGTGGGTACGGCCTGACTGTCGCCGACGAGGCCCGCTCACTGCGGATCGCCGCCGAGGTCAGCGAGGAGACCACCTTCCTCGGCGCGCACGTGGTCCCCGCCGAGTACGCCGACCGCCCCGACGAGTACGTCGGACTGGTGTGCGGGCCGATGCTGGCCGCCGCCGCGCCGTACGCCCGCTGGATCGACGTGTTCTGTGAACGGGGCGCCTTCGACGCCGATCATGCTCGGGCGATCCTCGCCTGCGGGCAGGCCATGGGGCTCGGCGTACGGATGCATGCCAACCAGCTCGGCCCCGGCCCCGGGGTGCAGCTCGGCGTGGAGCTGGGCGCGGCCAGCGTGGACCACTGCACCCACCTGACCGACGCCGACATCGACGCGCTGGCCTCGACGGCCGTCGACGCGCAGGCCGGGCCGGAGACGACGACCGTGGCCACCCTGCTGCCCGGTGCCGAGTTCTCCACCCGGTCGCCCTATCCGGATGCCCGCCGGCTGCTCGACGCCGGTGTGACCGTGGCCCTGGCCACCGACTGCAACCCCGGCTCGTCGTACACCTCGTCGATGCCGTTCTGCATCGCGCTGGCCGTACGCGAGATGCGGATGACCCCGGCGGAGGCGGTGTGGGCGGCGACCGCCGGTGGCGCGCGAGCGTTGCGCCGTACCGACGTCGGGGTGCTGCGGCCCGGCGCCCGCGCCGACCTGATCATCCTCGACGCCCCGTCCCACCTGCACCTGGCCTACCGGCCGGGGGTACCCCTGATCCGCCAGGTCCTGCACAACGGAGTACCGCGATGACCGTGACCATCCAGCCCACCGGGATCTCCACCGTCGACGTGCTCACCGTGGCACGTGGCAACGCCAAGGTCGTCCTCGACCCGGCCACCGTGGCGGCCATGGCGACCAGCCGGTCCATCGTGGACGGCATCGAGGCGGCAGGCCGCCCGGTGTACGGCGTCTCCACCGGCTTCGGGGCCCTGGCCAACACCTTCGTGGCTCCCGAACGCCGCGCCGAGTTGCAGCACGCGCTGATCCGCTCGCACGCCGCCGGGGTCGGCGCGCCGATGCCCCGCGAGGTGGTCCGCGCGATGATGCTGCTGCGGGTCCGCTCGCTGGCCCTGGGCCACTCCGGTGTCCGCCCGCTGGTCGCCTCGGCCCTGGTGGATCTGCTCAACCACGACGTCACCCCGTGGGTGCCGGAGCACGGCTCGCTGGGCGCCTCCGGTGACCTGGCGCCGCTGGCGCACTGCGCGCTGGTGCTGCTCGGCGAGGGCTGGGTGCTCGGCCCCGGCGGCGAGCGGCTGCCCGCCGCCGACGCGCTGCGTCGCGCCGGCCTGACCCCGATCGAGCTGGCCGCCAAGGAGGGGCTGGCACTGATCAACGGCACCGACGGCATGCTCGGCATGCTGCTGCTGGCCAGCCACGACGCGGCGCACCTGTTCACCATGGCCGACGTGACCGCCGCGCTGGCCATCGAGGCGATGCTCGGCTCGGACCGGCCGTTCCTGCCGGAGTTGCACGCCATCCGCCCGCACCCCGGGCAGGGCGTCTCGGCGGCCAACATCCACCGGCTGTTGCAGCACTCGGCGGTGATGGACTCGCACCGCGACGACGTGTCCCACGCGGTGCAGGACGCCTACTCGATGCGGTGCGCCCCGCAGGTGGCCGGCGCGGCCCGGGACACCCTGGACTTCGTGCGTACGGTGGCCGGGCGGGAACTGCTGTCGGTGGTGGACAACCCGGTGGTGCTGCCGGACGGCCGAGTCGAGTCGACCGGCAACTTCCACGGCGCCCCGCTCGGTTTCGCCGCGGACTTCCTGGCCATCGCCGCCGCCGAGGTCGGCGCGATCGCCGAACGCCGGGTGGACCGGCTGCTCGACGTGACCCGCTCCCGCGACCTGCCGGCGTTCCTCTCCCCCGACGCCGGGGTGAACTCCGGACTGATGATCGCCCAGTACACGGCGGCGGGGATCGTCGCGGAGAACCGTCGGCTGGCCGCGCCCGCGTCGGTGGACTCGCTGCCCACCAGCGGCATGCAGGAGGACCACGTCTCGATGGGCTGGGCGGCGGCCAAGAAGCTGCGTACCGTGCTGGACAACCTGACCAGCCTGCTCGCGGTGGAACTGCTCGCCGCCGTACGCGGACTGCAACTGCGGGCCCCGCTCACCCCGTCGCCGGCCGGACGGGCGGCCATCGCGGCCCTCGGCGAGGTCGCCGGCCCGCCCGGCCCCGACGTCTTCCTGGCTCCCCTCATGGAAGCCGCCCGCGAGGTGGTACGCACCCCCGACCTCCGGACGGCGATCGAGCGCGAGATCGGCGAACTCAGCTAGCTCGCCACGGCCGGTCAGAGGACCTTGGCGACCAGGGCGGCGAGTTCGCGCAGCGCCTTGCCGCGGTGGCTGATGGCGTCCTTCTCCTGCGGGGTCAGCTCGGCGTTGGTGCGATCCTGGCCGTCGCCGAGGAAGACCGGGTCGTAGCCGAATCCGCCGTCGCCGCGTGGGGCGCGCAGCAGCCGGCCGGTCTGCCGGCCGTCCACCAGATGCTCCTTGCCACCGGGCAGCACCAGCGCCACCGTGCACACGAAGGAGGCGCCACGGTGCTCGTCCGGCACGTCGGCGATCTGGTCCAGCACCAGTTGCAGGTTGGCCTGGTCGTCACCGTGCCGGCCGGCCCAGCGTGCGCTGAACACCCCCGGCATGCCGTTGAGCGCGTCCACCGCCAGCCCGGAGTCGTCGGCGATCGTCGGCAGCCCGGTACGCCGGCAGCCCTCCCGCGCCTTGATCAGCGCGTTCTCACCGAAGGTGAGCCCGGTCTCCGGCAACTCCGGGTACGCCTCGACGTCGTCCAGCCCGATCAGGGCGATCCGGTGTACGCCGAGCGCGCCGTCGAGAATGCGCTGCAACTCGATGAGCTTCTTGCGGTTACGGGTGGCGAGCAGCACCTTGTTCATACTCAGCTACCTTTCGTTCGCGACTGCGGGGCTCGCAAGCTCACTCCTCGCGCTTCACAGGGAGAGAGCCTTCCGCTGGGCTTCGGCCAGATCCAGACAGCCGACGACGGCCAGGTCGAGCAGGGCGTCCAACTGTTCCCGGGGGAACACGCCAGCCTCACCGGTGCCCTGCACCTCGACGAAGTCGCCGGCGCCGGTGCAGACCACGTTCATGTCGACCTCGGCGGCCACGTCCTCGTCGTAGCACAGGTCCAGGCGCGGCTCGCCGCCGATGACACCGACGCTGATCGCGGCCACCGAGCGGTGCATCACCTTCTCCGGCGTGCCGGTCAGGGCCTTGCGCGCGGCGAGCCAGCTGACCGCGTCGTGCAGCGCCACGTACGCCCCGGTGATCGCCGCGGTGCGGGTACCGCCGTCGGCCTGGAGCACGTCACAGTCGAGCACGATCGAGTTCTCGCCGAGCGCCTTGAGGTCGATGGCCGCGCGCAGGCTGCGGCCGATCAGCCGGGAGATCTCGTGGGTACGCCCACCGACCCGGCCCTTGACGCTCTCCCGGTCCGAACGGGTGTTGGTGGCCCGGGGCAGCATCGCGTACTCGGCGGTGACCCAGCCCAGCCCGGAACCACGACGCCAGCGGGGCACTCCCTCGGTGACGCTCGCCGTGCAGAGCACCCGGGTCGCGCCGAACTCCACCAGCACCGAGCCCTCGGGATGGGTGCTCCAGCCCCGGGTGAGGGTCACCGGACGAAGTTGGTCGGGCTGCCGCCCGTCAGGTCGCGCCATGCCTGCACCCTATGTGGTGCCGTGATCGAACCGTCCCCCGGTGCCCGTCCCCCGACGGATCAGATCTCGTAGCTGGCGCCCGCGCGGACCACTTCCAGCGGACCGGCATACGCGGCGGAGGCGGCGGCGACGGTGTGTGCCTCGCTGCCCCAGGCGGCCACCAGATGGGTCAGCAGCAGCCGACCGACGCCCGCCTTCGCCGCCGCCTCGCCCGCCTCCCGGCCGGTGAGGTGCAGATCCGGTGGGTTGTCGACGCCGTCGAGGTAGCTGGCCTCGCAGAGGAACACGTCCGCGTTCTGGGCCAGCCGCAGCAACGCGTCGCAGGGCGCGGTGTCCCCGGAGTAGCAGAGCACCCGGCCGCCGTGTTCCAGCCGGACGCCGTACGTCTCCACCGGATGCAGCACCCGGTCGACGGTGACGGTGAACGGGCCGATCGGAAAGGTGCCGGGCTCCAGTGCGTAGAACTGGTAGACGTCCTCGACGCTGCCGCCCTCCTGCCCGTACGCGTTGGCGAGCCGCTCCGGGGCGCCGGCCGGGGCGTAGACCGGCAACGGCGGGTACGGGCCGTCCGGGGCGTACCGGCGCACGACCACGTACGACGTGGCGTCGAGGATGTGGTCGCAGTGCAGGTGGGTCAGGAGGATGGCATCGGGGGCGTGCAGGCCGGCGTAGCGCTGGAGGGTGGACAGCGAGCCCGGACCGAAATCGATCAGGAGCCGGAAGTCCTCGGCCTCGACGAGATAGGCCGAACAGGGGGACTCGGGTCCGGGGAAGCTGCCCGCACAGCCCAGGACGGTCAATCGCATCGAGTTGTCTCGCTGTCACGGTAGGTGGTGATCTTCCGGGCCACCGCTCCGGCGGTGATCACTACCGACGCGTACGCCACGCTGCGCAGCCTACGCCCGCTCGCGCGAGGGCAAGAATGATCCGCTGGAAGTTGTCATCAACGTGACACCCACCCCGGCCGTCCGATCGAGTCGCCCTTGGCTGAGTGGCCAGTCAGTGTAGGCCGACGCGACGAGGGCCACCGGCAATCCGCCGGTGACCCTCGGTTCGTCACTGCCCGCACACGTCAGGCCCAGAGTTGCCCCTCCAGAGCGTCCTCCGCGTCGGCGAGGGTGCCGCCGTACGCCCCGGTGCTGAGATATTTCCAGCCACCGTCACTGACCACGAACGCCACGTCGGCGCGGCGGCCGTCGCGCACCGCCTCGTGCGCCACGGCCAGCGCCGCGTGCAGGACCGCGCCGGTGGAGAAGCCGACGAACAGCCCCTCGACCTCGACCAACTGCCGGGTACGCAACACCGCGTCCCGGGTGCCCACGGAGAACCGCCGGTTGAGCACGGTGGCGTCGTAGAGCTCCGGGACGTACCCCTCGTCGATGTTGCGCAGGCCGTAGACCAGCTCGCCGTAGCGCGGCTCGGCCGCGACGATCTGGATGCCTTCGACCTTCTCCCGCAGGTAACGGCCGGTTCCCATTAGGGTGCCGGTGGTGCCCAGCCCGGCCACGAAGTGGGTGATCGTCGGCAGGTCGTGCAGCAACTCCGGGCCAGTCGTCTCGTAGTGCGCCCGGGCGTTGGCCTCGTTGCCGTACTGGAAGAGCATCACCCAGTCCGGGTGCTCGGTGGCGATCTGCTTGGCGGTGGCGACCGCCTGGTTCGAGCCGCCGGCCGCCGGCGAGAAGATGATCTCCGCGCCGTACATCCGGAGCAGCTGCACCCGCTCGGTGGAGACGTTCTCCGGCATCACGCAGACCAGCCGGTAACCGCGCAGCTTGGCCACCATGGCCAGGGAGATGCCGGTGTTGCCGCTGGTCGGCTCCAGGATCGTGTCACCCGGCCGGAGTTTGCCGGCCGCCTCGGCGGCCCGGACCATGAACAGCGCCGCCCGGTCCTTGATGCTGCCGGTCGGGTTACGGTCCTCAAGCTTGGCCCACAGCCGCACCGGCGGCGCCCCCTCGGGCGCCGTCGGCGACAGTCGGGGCAGACCCACCAGGGGCGTGCCGCCACAGGCGTCAAGCAGGCTGTCGTACCGCGCCATCGCCGCTCGCCTCAGCTGGCGGTGACGGGCGTACGGCGCTCGGCCGTGGTGTGCGCGATCGCTGCGGCGGCGGCACCGTGCTGCGCGATCGCCGCAGCGGCGGCGAAGCCGAACGCGCCGCCGGCCACGGCGGGCAGGATGGTGACGCTGTCGCCGTCGGAGAGCTTGGCGTCCAGCGCGCCGAGGAAGCGGACGTCCTCGTCGTTGACGTAGACGTTGACGAAGCGGTGCAGCACCCCCGCCTCGGTGACCAGCCGCGCCCGCAGCCCGGCGTGCCGGGAGTCAAGGTCGGCGAGCAGGTCGCTCAGGGTGTCGCCACTGCCCTCGACGACCTTCGCGCCGCCGGTGTAGCTGCGCAGGATGGTGGGGATACGAACCTCGATGGCCATGGTGTCTTACTCCTAGCTCAGGTGTGCTCGGTGACGTGCCGGAAAAGTGTGCGGGGCTGAGGTCAGCTGCCCGAACACTCGTAGTCGACCGTCGCCGGGCTCTGCCCGAACATGTAGGACTGCACGGCGTGCGGATCCACCCCGGCGTCGAGAATCCGCACCGGCTCCTCGGTCACCACCCCGTCCACGATGCGGAAGGAGCGGATCTCCTCGGTGTCCGGTTCCCGCGTGGAGACGAGCAGGTAGTGCGCGCCCGGCTCACCGGCGAAGGAGATGTCCGTACGCGACGGGTAGGCCTCCGTGGCGGTGTGCGAGTGGTAGATGACGACGGGCTCCTCGTCCCGATCGTCCATCTCCCGCCAGACCCGCAACTGCTCCATCGAGTCGAACTCGTAGAACGTCATCGAGCGGGCGGCGTTCTCCATCGGGATGTGCCGGGTCGGCTTGTCGCTGCCGACCGAACCGGCGACCACGCCACAGGCCTCGTCAGGGTGGTCCCGACGGGCGTGGGCGACGATCGCGTCAACGATCGACCGGTCGATGCTCAGCACGCCGCCAAGCCTAGCGCCCGCCGCTGACGATCCGCGAGGCGGCGCCGGTCACAGTCACTCGATCAAGGCGTTGAGCAGGGATTCCTGGAGGTAGCCCAGGTAGGCGTAGACCGAAAGCTGGAACACTCTACTGGATGAGGGATCATCGGCCACCGCGTCGTCGAGCTCGGCACCCAGGTCCGTCCCGTCCTTGATCTCCAGCCGTACGCCCATCGCCAGGCGGGCGTCGTTGAGCGCCCGCAGCCACGCCTCGGCCGCCTCGGCGTCCAGGCGTACCTCGCCACCGCCCTCGCCGGGCAGCGCGGCCAGGATCGCTCCGGCCTGGTCGATCTTGGCGGTCTTCAGGTCACCCTCGGTGTACCGGCGGAACTCCGCGGTTCCCGCCGCATCGTCCGGGTACGCCTCGGGAAAGAGCCGACACACCACCGGGTCGGAATGGTCGAAACCGTCAGTTAGCAGGCCGACCACCTCGGAGGCGACCTTGCGAAGTACGCGTACCTCGTCGACGGCGAAGCTGGCGACGTACCGGTCACCCCGGCGGCGGAACATGCTCACGACCGATCCACCGTCGCCCAGAGCCCGTACGCGTGCAACTGCGAAGCGTCGTGTTCCATGCGTTCCCGCGCACCGCTGGAAACCACGGCCTTGCCCTTGTGGTGCACGTCCAGCATCAACTGCTCGGCCCTCTCCCGGCTGTATCCGAAAAGCTTCTGGAACACCCAGGTCACGTAGCTCATCAGGTTGACCGGGTCGTCCCACACGATCGTCACCCACGGCCGGTCCGAAGCCGGCACCTCATCGGTGTCCGGAGTCTCGACCGGTGCAACCTGCGGAGCCGCCATGCCCCCCATCGTGCCACCGGATCGGCGGAACCGAGGAACCGGAACGCCGGACCCGGTGCCGACAGCACGCGCGGACATCCCGTCGGGGCCGCCGACGGGGTGCACCGCCGCGCGGTCAGGCGAGCAGGATGCCGTGTTCGGCAGCATCGGACAGCACCGTGCCGAGCGAGATGCGGATCACCTCGAAGCGGCGGGCGACCTCTCGGGACAGTTCCAGTTCAATCTCCCGCAGTGCGCGCTGGGCCCAGGCCCGGGCCACGTTCGGGTCGTGGTTGGCAGGGGTACGCCAGTGCTGCCAGCAGCCGCCGGACAGCGCCACCGCCACCGGCGGGAGCACCTCGCTGCGGGCCGGCACGGGATACGCGGACAGCGCGTCGATCGCTGCGGCGCCGCTCAGCCCCGCCACACCGGCGGTGCTGGTGATCAGCAGCACCCGCTCCAGTTCCGGGCCGGGGGTGCTCTCCGGCATGCTCCAGGTGACGGCCTGGTAGATCCGCTGTCGGACGCCGGCCGCCAGCGGCGCGCCGAAGAAACGGCCGGCGGTGTCCTCGACGAGGACCCGTACGGCGTGGTCGCACTGCGCGGTGGCCAGCAGCGACAACGCCTCCATCTCCCGGTCGAGCAGTTGGGGCAGGCCGGCGCAGCCGCCGCCGAAGAAAAGATCCTGCACCACCCGCAGATGCATGTTGGCCAACTCCAGCGCCAGATGCTGGCGGATCCGCTGGGCGGCCGTACGTGCCTGCCGGTCGAGCTGCTCGGACCAGTCCCCCGGTTCCGCCAGCACCGGCACCCGGCCGGGCGCACCGGACACCTCCGGCGGCTCGCAGCCGGCTCGGCACAGCCCTTCGTCGCAGGCCCAGGCGACCAGCGCCCGTTTCAGGTCGGCCACGCCGCCGTCGCGGATCGAGAACCAGCGGGCGTCGGCGAGTCCGGGCACGGCGGCGAGCAGCGCGGCCCGGCACGCCTCGACAGTGACCGAGACCGGATCGACCGGCGGGCGATCGGCCTCCCCCGAACGCCGCCCGCCCGTCGCACCCTCGACGGCGCCCGCCCATCCACCGGTGTCCGGCGTGACCGCGAAGAAGACCTGGACCGGGGCTCCCGCGACCTCGGCGAGCAGGTTCAACTCGGCGGAGCTGAAGGACTGGTCCGCCGCGATCACGAAGAGCAGGGCGCCGGCCCGGCCGACCGCGTCCAGCAGGATTCTGTTGCCGGCCGACCCCGCCGTCCCGGTATCCGGCGTGTCGACCAGGGCGAGGTGCTTCAGCAACGGCTCGGGCAGGCTCAACTCGACCCGGCGCGGCGGCCGGGCCAGCGCTGGCCCCACGGCCGGCAGGTCCACCCGGTACGAGTGCGGCCGCCGGTAGCCGGGCACGAAGGCGGCCCTGGTGGGCTCCGCCGAGTGGCGTACCAACAGCCAGTTGCCGGCCGGCGTGGCGAGCATTCCGGCGTCGCGTTCCAGCAGCGCGGCGAGTACTTCGGTCCGGCCGGCGCCGGCCGGACCGGTGGCGACCACCGCGATCGGCTCGTGCGGGCTGGTGGCGGTGACGCCGAGCCGCTCCGGAAACGGGCCGGCTCCGGGTGCTCCGGTCACGTCGTCGGGCGTACCCAGATGATGGAGAGGACCCGGCTTCATCAGGCGGCGGCCTCCGAGGCAGGGCGGCCGGCATCGCCGGTCGCGGTGAACGTCCGGTGACGACACCCGGATGCCGGAAGAGTACGGGCGCCAGAGTCGTGAACGGGACAATTCAATTACTCAGCGGTAACTGTGGGACTACTCAACTTACCCCGCTCGGGCTACCGGTCGGCGCGCAGTTACGTCGATATGCTCCGCGAATGACTCCGTGGAGGTTCGTGGGCCGCACGATGGAGCTCGACCGCCTGCATACGGCGGTGACCGGCGCCCAGGGACGGGGGATGTTCTTCACCGGCAGCGCCGGCATCGGAAAGAGTCGCCTGCTGCGGCAGGGGGTGGACGCCCTGCCCGCCGAGAACTACGCGGTCTGGTGGATCGCGGCCAGCGCCACCACCGCGGCGATGCCCTTCGGTGGGCTGGTGCAGGTCCTTCCCGTCGAGCAGCCCCAGGGGTTGTCACCCGCCGGAATCCTGCGGTGGGCGGTCGACGTCCTGCAGCAGCAGGCCGCCGGCCGGCGGATCGTGCTCGCCGTCGACGACGCGCACCTGCTGGACCCGCCGTCGGCCGCGCTGGTGCACCTGGTGGCCCGCTCCGAGAACGCCTGTGTGGTGGGCACGCTGCGCGACGGCGAGCAGATCCCGCTGCCGATCCGAGCACTGTGGACCGACGGACTGGTCGAGCACGCCGAGCTGAGTCCGCTGGCGCCGACGGAGACCGCCGGGCTGCTCGCCGCCATCCTCGGCGGCCCGGTCGACGGCGGCTCGTCGGACCGGCTGGGCCGACTCAGTGCCGGCAACCCGCTGCTGCTGCGCGAGCTGGTGCACGCCGCCCAGGGCAGCGCGGAGCTCACCATGCGGTACGGCATCTGGACCTGGACCGGGCGCCTGGAGCTGGCACCCAGCCTGACCGACCTGATCGACATCCGGATCGGTCAGCTCAGCACCGGCGTACGGGCCGTGGTCGAACTGGTCGCGTTCGGCGAGCCGTTGGGCCTGCGGCTGCTCAACAACGCCGCCAGTCAGATCGATGTGGAGACCGCCGAGGAACGCGGCCTGATCACGATGGTCAAGTCCGACCGGCGGCTCGACGTCCGGCTGGCCCATCCGCTCTACGGCGAGGTGGTACGCCGGCAGTGCCCGGTCAGCCGGACCCGCCGGTTACAGGCGCACCTGGCCGAACTGTTGGAGGGGGTCGGCAAGCGGCGGCGGGAGGACCTGCTCCGGGTGGCGGTCTGGCGGCTGGACTCCGGCACCGCTCAGGACCCGTCGATGCTGGTCTCCGCCGCCGGGCAGGCGTTCGCGCGGTACGACGTACCGCTGGCGACCCGGCTGGCCCGCGCGGCGCTCGACGCCGACGGCGGATTCGACGCGGCCGAACTGCTGGCCACCATCCTGATGTTCGCCGACCGGCCCGCCGAGGCACTCGGCGTACTCGACGCCGTCGCACCCGACACCGACGACGACGAGGATCGGCTCAGCCGGTGGCTGACCGCCCGCGGCATGGCCAGGTACTGGGGGCTCAGTCAGGAGTCCACGGTGGAGGAGATCGCCCAGCGCGCCACCGACCTGACCGATTCCGCCGCGCAGGCCCGGATCCGCGCCTTCGAGGGAATCATGCGTCTGCACCGGTTGGACGCGCCGGCCGCACTGCGACTCGCGCAGGGCGTACTGGACCGGCCGGCGGCCAGCACCGCCGCGCGTGAGTTGGCCCGTTGCACCATCGCCCACCTTCAGGCCGTGCAGGGTCAACTGTGCCGGAGCGCCACGGCGGTGGACCTGGTGCAGGCGAAGGCGGCCAGTTGGCGGGCGGACATGCCGTACCTGCAACTGGCCGTGGAGCTGGCTCGGGGCACCCGGCTGGCGCTCTCCGGTGACCTGGCCGGCATCGACCGGCTGGTGGCGGACGAGTTCGCCGACCTGGCCGACGCGGGAGACTTCCGGCTCGGCAGCGGCTATCTGGCGATCCTGCGGGCGTACGCGGCGCGGCTGCGCGGGCGCAGCGATGCCGCCCTGCAGGCCGCGCTCGGTGCCTGCGCGATCCTGGCGACCAGCCGGGTCTACGCCGGGCTGGCCCAGGCCGAGCGGGCACAGGCTGCCGCACTGCGCGGCGACGCCCGACAGGCGGCCGAGGCGATGGCCGAGGCCGACCGGATCCACACGCCGAGCATGGCGGTGCTGTACCCGTGGCTGGAGCAGGCCCGAGCCGCGGCACTCGCCGCCGGCGGTGACCTGCCCGGCGCCGTGGCGCACCTGCACGGGCTGGTCGGCCGGTTGCGGGCCGACGGTTTCGCCGGACACGAGGCCCTGGCCCTGCATGACCTGGTACGCCTCGGCGCGGCCGGCGCGGCGACCGGGCCGACCTGTTCCGACGACAACCGCCGCACCGTGGCTCAGCGGTTGGCGGAGTTGTCGGAGCGGGTCGACGGGGAACTTTCCCCGCTGTTGGCCCGGCACGCGCGGGCGGTCGTCGACGGCTCCCCCGAGCGGTTGCTCTCGGTCGCCGACAACTTCATGGAGCTGGGGCTGACACTGCTGGCCGCGGAGGCCGCCGCGGGTGCCGTGCACCTGCTGCGGCAACGTCGCTCGTCGGCGATCGTCACGGCCAGCGAGCGACTCGCCGTCCTGCTCGGATGCTGCGACAGGGTGCAGACCCCGGCCCTGCGGGCGGCCACTCCGGCGCTCACCGACCGGGAGTGGCAGGTGGCTCGGCTGGCGGCGGACGGCGAGACCAGTCGGGCCATCGCCGAGCGACTTTTCCTGTCCGCCAGGACGGTGGAGAACCACCTGCAACGGGTGTACAGCAAGCTCGGGCTCAACGGTCGGGCGGAGCTGAAGGCGGCACTGCGCACGATCCCGGGCCATGACGGCACGGCGAGCTACTGAACTCTAGGCTGAAGGCGTGCAAAACCTTCGTCCTGCGCTGTTGACCGACCACTACGAGCTGACCATGATCAGTGCTGCCCTGCGGGACGGCACAGCGCAGCGCCACTGTGTCTTCGAGGTGTTCACCCGCCGGTTGCCCAGCGGGCGCCGTTACGGCGTGGTCGCCGGCACCGCGCGGCTGATCGACCTGATCCGTGAGTTCCGCTTCGACCCGGCCGAGATCGACTTCCTGCGGCGTACCGGCGTGGTGGACGAGCAGGCTGCCGCCTGGCTGGCCGACTACCGGTTCACCGGCGACATCGACGGGTACGCCGAGGGCGAACTCTTCTTCCCCGGATCGCCCATCCTCACCGTCTCCGGCACCTTCGCCGAGTGCGTGGTGTTGGAGACGGTGGTGCTGTCGGTGCTCAACCACGACTGCGCGGTGGCCGCCGCCGCGGCCCGGATGGTGACTGCGGCCCGGGGCCGCGCGTTGATCGAGATGGGGTCCCGGCGGGCGCACGAGGAGGCCGCGGTGGCTGCGGCCCGCTCGGCGTACCTGGCCGGGTTCCGGTTCACCTCCAACCTGGCCGCCGGGCAGCGGTACGGCATCCCCACCGCAGGCACCGCCGCACACGCGTTCACCCTGCTGCACGACGACGAGCGGGCGGCGTTCGCCTCGCAGGTCGCCACGCTGGGCAGCCAGACCACGCTGCTGGTCGACACGTACGACATCAGCCAGGGCATCCGCAACGCGATCGAGGTGGCCGGGCCGGAACTGCGGGCGGTCCGGATCGACTCCGGTGACCTGGCGGTGATCGCCCAGCAGTCCCGGGAGCTGCTGGACTCCCTCGGCGCCACCGAAACCAAGATCATCGTTTCGGGTGATCTCGACGAGTACGCCATCGCCGCGCTGGCCGCCGAGCCGGTCGACATGTACGGTGCCGGCACCTCCGTGGTGACCGGCTCCGGAGCGCCGACCGCCGGCCTGGTCTACAAGCTGGTCGAGGTCGACCGACGCCCGGTGGTGAAGCGGTCCGAGCAGAAGGCCACCATCGGTGGTCGCAAGGTCGCCGTACGCCGGCACAAGCCGACCGGCACCGCCACCGAGGAGGTCATCGTCCCGCAGGGCGTGCCGGACCGGCACCCGAACGACCGGCTGCTGCAACGGTCGTACCTGGCCGGCGGCGAGGCGGTGACCCTGCCGACGCTGGACGAGTCACGGGAGCACCTGCGACAGTGCTTGATCTCCATTCCGTGGGAGGGCCTGAAGCTTTCCGCAGGCGACCCCGCCATCCCGGTCACCGTCGTACCGGCCGAGTAAGAGGAGCGAGTCCGTGCCCAACGCCCTGATCATCGTGGACGTGCAGAAGGACTTCTGTGAGGGCGGCTCGCTGGCCGTCGCGGGCGGTGCGGGAGTGGCCGCCGGGATCTCCCGGCTGCTGGCCAGCGAGCCGGATCGCTGGGATCACGTGGTGGCGACGAAGGACTACCACGTCGACCCCGGCACGCACTTCGGCGATCCGCCGGACTTCGTGAGCACCTGGCCTCGGCACTGCGTGGTCGGCACCCCGGGCTCGGAGTTCCACCCGGAGTTGGCCACCGACCGGGTGGAGGCCATCTTTCACAAGGGCGAGTACGCCGCCGCGTACTCCGGGTTCGAGGGGCAGGCGGAGGACGGCGAGGGTCTGGCCGACTGGCTGCGCCGACGCCACGTCGACCGGGTCGACGTGGTCGGCATCGCCACCGACCACTGCGTACGCGCCACCGCCCTGGACGCCGCCCAGGCGGGCTTCGCCACCACCGTGCTGCTCGACCTGACCGCAGCCGTCGCGCCGGACACCCTCGACGTCGCGCTGCGGGCGTTCGAGGGCGCCGGGATCACCACGCACGGCACCCCTGTGATCAGGGCCGCATGATTCGCTAATTCGTTGGCGGTCATCGCCACGCCGGTCGAGGATGTCCGGCGGAGGTACGGACCGAAGTGAACATGAAGCCTTACCGGGAGGCGCTCGCCCTGCCCGGTCTGCGGTCGTTACTGCTGGTGGCGATCCTGGCCCGGGTGCCGTTGACCGCGACCGGGATCACGCTGACGTTCTACGTCGTGCAGGATCTCGGGCGCGGCTACGGCGCGGCCGGGCTGGTCGGCGCGGCGATCACCGTCGGCGCGGCGATCGGCGCTCCGCTGCTCGGCCGCTTGGTGGACCGCCGTGGGCTGCGGCCCGTCCTGGTCCTCACCGTCGTGGTCGAGGCGATCTTCTGGTCCACCGCGCCGGTGCTCTCGTACGCCCTGCTGCTGCCGGCCGCGTTCCTGGCCGGTCTGCTGGCGCTGCCGATCTTCTCGGTGATCCGGCAGTCCATCGCCGCACTCGTACCGTTGGAGAAGCGGCGCCCGGCGTACGCGCTGGACTCCATGTCGGTCGAGCTGTCGTTCATGATCGGCCCTGCGCTCGCCACGGTCGGCGTCACCACCATCTCGGCCCGTCTCACGCTCTACCTGGTCGGCGCCGGCATCGTCGTCTCCGGTGCCGTGCTGTGGCTGCTCAACCCACCGGTACGCAGCGCAAGCGAGGCGACCAGCGGGCCGCAGCCGAGGCTGGCCCGCCGGCAGTGGCTCACCTCCCGGATGATCGCCGTCTTCGCGGTGAGCGCCGCGGCCACCCTGGTCCTCGGCGGCAGCGACGTGGCGATCATCGCCGCGCTGCGGGAGAACGACGACACCGCATTCACCGGCGTGGTGCTCGCGGTCTGGGCGGTCGCCTCGCTGGTGGGTGGCTTCGCCTACGGCGCAGCCCGCCGCTCCTTCTCGCCGGTCGCGCTGATCGGCGTGCTGGGCCTGCTCACCATCCCGGTCGGGCTGGGCGGTTCACACTGGTGGCTGCTCGCTCTGGCGCTGATCCCCGCCGGCGTGCTCTGCGCACCGACCCTCGCCTCCACCTCCGACGCGGTCAGCCGACTCGCTCCGGCGAGCGTCCGCGGCGAGGCGATGGGCCTGCACGGCTCTGCGGTCACCCTCGGCATGGCCGTAGGCGCCCCGCTGGCCGGCGCGGTCATCGACGCCTCAAGCCCGCTGTGGGGTTTCGCCGTCATCGGCGCGATCGGCGCCCTGGTGACCCTCGCGGTGCTCCCCATCGAACTCCGCCACCGCCGCGCCGACGCGGCCGCGCTCATCACCGCCGGCACCGACAAGGACACCCGGCAACCCCTCACCCACGCCTCCGCCTGACCACCCGCCCGAGGCGTCGGGGCCGAGGCGTCGGGGCCGAGGCGTCGGGGGCCGTGGGAGGGGCAACAGGAACGGGCGCCGGCCCTGGTGGGGGCGGCGCCCGTTCTGCGTGGTACGGGGGGTCAGCGGCGGTCGATGTCGCTGGCCACGTCCTCCTGGTAGCTGGCGCCACCGTCGGACTCGCTGGTCAGCGGCTTGGAGCCGCCCTCGGGCGGGCCGGCGATGCTCTGACCGGCGGCCAGCTCGGGGAACTTGGCGTCGAAGGCCGGGCGCTCGGAACGGATCCGGGGCATCCGGTCGAAGTTGCGCAGCGGCGGCGGCGAACTGGTCGCCCACTCCAGCGAGTTGCCGTGACCCCATGGGTCGTCGACCTCGACCACCGGGCCGGCCTTGTACGCCTTCCAGCAGTTGTAGAGGAACGGCAGCGTGGAGATACCGGTGATGAACGCGCCGATCGTGGAGATCATGTTCAGCGTCGTCCAGCCATCGATGGCCTGGTAGTCGGCGTAGCGCCGGGGCATGCCCTCGTTGCCCAGCCAGTGCTGCACCAGGAACGTGGTGTGGAAACCGATCATGGTCAGCCAGAAGTGAATCTTGCCGAGCCGCTCGTCGAGCATCCGGCCGAACATCTTCGGGAACCAGAAATAGATGCCGGCGAACACCGCGAACACGATCGTGCCGAAGAGCACGTAGTGGAAGTGCGCCACCACGAAGTACGAGTCGTGCAGGTGGAAGTCCAGCGGCGGGGCGGCCAGCAGCACGCCGGTCAGGCCACCGAAGAGGAAGGTGACCAGGAAGCCGATGGACCAGAGCATCGGCGTCTCGAAGCTGATCTGGCCCTTCCACATGGTGCCGATCCAGTTGAAGAACTTCATACCGGTCGGCACGGCGATCAGGTAGCTCAGGAAGCTGAAGAACGGCAGCAGCACCTGGCCGGTGGCGAACATGTGGTGCGCCCACACGCTCATCGACAGGCCGGCGATGGCGATGGTCGCGGCGACCAGGCCCTTGTAGCCGAAGATCGGCTTGCGGGAGAAGACCGGGATGATCTCGCTGATGATGCCGAAGAACGGCAGCGCGATGATGTAGACCTCGGGGTGCCCGAAGAACCAGAACAGGTGCTGCCAGAGCATTGGCCCGCCGGTGTCCGGGCTGTAGACCTGTGCCCCGAGCAGACGGTCGGCCGCCAAGGCGAACAGTGCGGCGGCCAGCAGCGGGAAGACCAGGATCACCAGGAGGCTGGTGACCAGCATGTTCCAGGTGAAGATCGGCATCCGGAACATGGTCATGCCCGGTGCCCGCAGGGTCAGGATGGTGGTGATCAGGTTGACCGCGCCGAGGATGGTGCCCAGACCGGAGATGGCCAGACCCATCACCCACATGTTCCCGCCGACGCCAGGGGCATGCTCGGTGGTGCTCAGCGGGGTGTACGCGGTCCAGCCGAAGTCCGCCGCGCCACCCGGGGTGAGGAAACCGGCGGTGGCCATGGTGCCGCCGAACAGGTACAGCCAGTAGGCGAAGCTGTTCAGCCGGGGGAACGACACGTCCGGCGCGCCGATCTGGATCGGCACGATGTAGTTGCCGAACGCGAACACGATCGGCGTCGCGAAGAACAGCAGCATGATCGTGCCGTGCATGGTGAACAGCTGGTTGTACTGCTCGGGCGACAGGAACTGCAGCCCGGGCCGGGCCAACTCGGCCCGCATGATCAGGGCCATCAGGCCACCGATCATGAAGAACACGAACGCGGTGACCATGTACATGATCCCGATCTGCTTCGCGTCCGTGGTCCGCAGCAGCCGCGCGATGGCCGACCCCTTGACCGGCTCCCGGACCGGCCAGGGCCGGGTCACGACCGGCTTGGGTGCGACGGTGGTCACGAGTGGCCTCCGGTTCTGGGTTGTCCCGCTCGGCACGCTGTCGGGGCGGCCGTCATCCGCAAGGAGGATAGTCCCCGGCAGGTGAGAGCCCCGCGTGGGGTCACCGTGCGTGGATCACAGCGGGCCGAGTAGCAGCCGGTAGTGCTCGCCGAAGATGCGGTCGCCGCGACCGCGCAGCAACGGATCACGCAGCGCGGGCGGCACGTCGCGGGTGCGGTTGCGGTCCCGGGTGCGGTCGCGCACCCATCGGGTACGCGGCCGGCGGCGGCTCTCGTACGCGATCAGCG
Source organism: Micromonospora sp. NPDC051196 (assembly GCF_040682415.1). Classification (NCBI taxonomy): domain Bacteria; kingdom Bacillati; phylum Actinomycetota; class Actinomycetes; order Micromonosporales; family Micromonosporaceae; genus Micromonospora; species Micromonospora sp. NPDC051196. Next base: position 625,651 of record NZ_JBFBAY010000001.1, on the reverse strand, counting down.
CCGCCTCCACGCTGTTCGCGGCACGCAACGACTCGGCGAACACCACCGCGTCCTCCAACGCCATCGCCGCTCCCTGGGACAGGGTCGGGGCGGTGGCGTGGGCAGCGTCACCGACCAGCAGTACCCGGCCCCGGTACCAGCGCCCGAGCTCGACCTCGTCGGTCGTCGTGACGTGCACCCGGTCGAGCGCGTCGAGCACCTCCGGCACCGGCCCGCCGTAGTCGCCGAACAGTTCAGCCAGCCGAGCCCGCGGGTCGGCCGGCAGTTCGGTGCCGGCCTCGTCGGCGTAGCAGTGCAGCCGGCCGGCGCCGATCGGCACCACGAGGAAGCCGCTGCGTTGCCCGAGCAGCGCGGTCCACTCGTCGACAACCGGCCCGTGGCGCACGATGCCGCGGTACACCACCTGCCCGGCGGGGCGGGGTGGGCCGCCGAGGGCGGCCAGGGCGCGGATCGAGGAGCGCGGTCCGTCCGCGCCGATCACCAGGTCGTACTCCGACTGGGTGCCGTCGGCGAAGGTGACGCCGACCGCGGCCGACAGCAGGTCGATGCTGCGCACCTCGGCGCCGTGCCGGACCGCGCCGCCGGCTCCGCTGAGCAGCACCCGGTGCAGGTCGGAGCGGGACAGTGCCCGGCACTCGCCGACCCCGGCCCAGAGCGCGTCGAGATCGACCTCGCAGAGCGGCAGCCCGGCCGCGTCGAGGAAGCGTTGCCGATGGATGACCTGCCCGAAGGGGCGGACCGGGCCGTCGAGATCCAGCCGCCGCAGCGCCCGGGCGGCGTTGCCGGGCAGATAGAGACCGGCGTCGTCGAGTTCGTTCGGCGGCGCCTTGTCGGTGACATCCGGCCGGAAGCCTGCCAGGCGCAGTGCCCGGGCCACGGCCAGGCCGGCGATGCCCGCGCCGACGACAAGGATGCGCAGGGGGGAGCCACGCATGGGGGTGTACGCCTCCCGGAGGGGGTTCGGAACGCGTTGGAGGCAAGACACTACTCGGCGCAATCGGAGCACGCCAGAGGCAATCGGCTCGGCCCCGGCGCCCACCGCATGCTCCATGCCGCCTTACAGGCTCCTCGCAGCTCGACCACCGGACCGGGTCGGCGCCACTCGGGGCGAGCCGTGACACACCTCACTTTCTATCGCATTCTTCCTCGCCGGTTGCGCCCATTCTTCGAAGGATGTAAATGTGACGATGAGCATGGGAGCGCTCCCGAAGCCATCACCGTCCGCCGCTCCCCACCGCTTCGGTCCGCAACCCCGTCCCGGCGTCCGTCCGACGCCGCAGCGCAAGGAGCACCCGTGAGACGTACCCTGCGAGGCCTCATGGCCGCCGGCCTGCTCGCCGCCGGCTCGATCGTCGCCGTGGCCCTCGGCGGCACCGCCGCCGCCGACACGGTGATCTGCGAGCAGTACGGCAGCACCGTGATCCAGAACCGTTACGTGGTGCAGAACAACCGCTGGGGTACCACCGCCCAGCAGTGCATCAACGTCACCAGCACCGGCTTCGAGATCACCACCCAGAACGGCAGCAACCCGACCAACGGCGCCCCGACGGCGTACCCGTCGGTCTTCCTCGGCTGCCACTACACGAACTGCTCCCCCGGCACCAACCTGCCGATCCAGGTCAGCCAGATCAGCAGTGCGACCAGCAGCATCAACTACCGGTACGTGAGCAACGCCATCTACAACGCCTCGTACGACATCTGGCTGGACCCGTCACCCAAGCGGGACGGGGTGAACCAGATGGAGATCATGATCTGGCTGCACCGGCAGGGCTCGATCCAGCCCATCGGCTCCCCGGTCGGCAACGCGAACATCGACGGGCGCAACTGGGAGGTCTGGCGGGGCAGCAACGGCTCCAACAACGTCATCTCGTACGTGGCCCCGTCGGCGATCAGCAGCGCGAACCTCAACCTGCTGGCCTTCATCAACGACACCCGTAACCGGGGCGCGATCACCAACTCGTGGTACCTGACCAGCATCCAGGCCGGCTTCGAGCCGTGGCAGGGTGGCGCCGGGCTGGCGGTGACCAACTTCTCGGCCGCGGTCAACGGCGGCGGCAACAACCCGCCGCCCACCACCACGCCCCCGCCGTCGGGTGGTGGCGCGTGCGCGGTGAAGTACACGCCCAACTCGTGGAACAACGGCTTCACCGCCGACGTGCAGATCACCAACACCGGGTCGAGCACCATCAACGGCTGGACGCTGGCGTACTCGCTGCCGGCCGGTCAGCAGGTGACCAACTCCTGGAACGCCACGGTGACCCAGAGCGGATCGTCGGTGACCGCCCGCAATGTCGGTCACAACGGCACGATCTCCCCCGGCGGCACGGCCAGCTTCGGCTATCAGGGCACCCTGAACGGGACGTACGCCAACCCCACCAGCTTCACCCTCAACGGCACCGCCTGCTCGCGCTCCTGACCGACTTCCGGTGGGGTGTGGCCGCAAACCGCACCCCACCATCAGTCATCAGGCGACGGCCGCCTTCCCGCCTTGTCAGACATTCCGCTCCCGGGCATTTGCCGCCCCCGATGAAGGCCAACACAGTTCCCGCATGCTCTGGGCCGACCAGGCCGCACTCGCTGACCAGAAAGTCGAAAGCGCTCGCGGTCTCAGCCGCGAACGATCTCTCTACCGCGACGAACGCCCGCTTACTCAACGTCTTCTCCGTTGTTCGTGGTCAGCTCGCCTGCCGGCGCTCAACACTGTGCCGACGGCACACACAGTCCACTCTCGTAGGCCACCACCACCGCCTGCGCCCGGCTGTTCAGGCCCAGCTTCGCCATCAGCCGCTTGACGTGGGTCTTCACCGTCGCCTCGCTGAGCACCAGATGGCCGGCGATCTCGGTATTGCTCCGCCCGGTACCGACCAGCCGCAGCACCTCGGTCTCCCGGGCGGTCAGCTCACGGAGGCGCTCCCCGCCGACGCCAGCCGCCCGTTGCCGGCTGGCGTACGCCTCGATCAGCCGACGCGTGATCTGCGGCGCGACCAGGATGTCGCCCTCGGCGATGGTGTGCACGGCCGCGATGATCCGCTGCGGCGGCATGTCCTTGAGCAGGAACCCGGACGCCCCCGCCCGCAACGCCGCGTAGACGTACTCGTCGAGGTCGAACGTGGTGAGCACGACGACACGCGGTCGATGTTCGCCAACGCCGTCGAGGATCCGTCGGGTGGCGGCGATCCCGTCGAGGACCGGCATGCGGATGTCCATCAGCACGACGTCCGGCCGGGTCTGGGCGGCCAGCGCCACGGCCTCGGCCCCGTCGGCCGCGTCCCCCACGACCTCCGTGCCCGGTGTCGCCCGGAGCAGCGCCACCAGCCCGGCCCGGATCAGCGCCTGGTCGTCGGCGACGAGCACCCGGATCGGCTCGCTCACCGGGGCGCCCACACGGGAAGGCGCAGTAGAACGGTGAAGCCGCCGTCCTCGGCGTGTCCGGCGGTGAGTACGCCCCCGTAGCGCTCGGCGCGCTCGCGCATGCCCTGGATTCCGTAGGACGTCGGCGACACCTGCCGGGGCCGGCCGTCGCGCGTCCCGTTGTCGCTTATCCGTACGGTGAGCACGCGCGTTCCGTAGTCGAGGTCGACCTTCGCGACAGCCGGACCGGCGTGCTTGAGGACGTTCGTCAGCGACTCCTGCACCACCCGGTAGGCGCAGAGGTCGGGACCGGGAGGCAGCGGGAACACGTTGCCTGCCACCGAGAGGTCGACCGGCAGGCCGGCGCTGCGGGTGCTGGTCACCAACTCCTCCAGTTGCGCGAGGCCCGGCTGGGCACGGTCGTCGGGATCGGAGTCGGGTTCGATCCGGAGCACGTCGAGCAGGCGGCGCAGTTCGAGCATGGCCTGGCGGCTCGCCGCACCGGCCGCGGCGATCGCCGTGTGCGCGGTGTCCGGGTCCTTGTCGAGCACGCATTCGGCGAGCCCCGACTGCAACGAGACGACGGACATGTGGTGCGAGACGATGTCGTGCATTTCCCGGGCGATCCGCATCCGTTCGTCCGACGCGGCCCGGGCCACCTGCGCGGCGAGCCGCTCGGCACGCTGCGACCACGTCTTCGTACTTTCTCCGAGCGCCCAGGCCCCGAGCACGATCAGCGTCACCTGTGCCACCTGCGACCAGTAGACCGGCTCGCTGAAGTGGACACAGTGGATGAACGTGATCACCGCCACCGCTGCCAGGAACACCAGGCCCGCGACTCGCCGCGAACGCATGGTGGCGACGGTGAACATCCCGATCAGGATCCCGAGCCCGCCGTTGGGGAGATCGTCGTAGCTGAACAGGCTCAGCCCGCAGAGCGCCGCCAGGATCACGACCACCGTGAGCACGGGAGCGCGCTGACGTAGCGCGATCGGTGCGACGGTGAGCGCAGCCAGCACGACCACCGCCCAGTGCGGTGCGCCGTCACGTTGCCCGATCAGCGTCGCGACCGTCAACCCGGTGAGCGTCACCGCCAGCAGTACGTCCACCAGGACGGAACGAAGGAGCATCCGCACGGCCAGACGATAGCGGCCGGGCGCTCGGCATCGACGGTTCGCTACCCCCACCGGGGTAGCCGGATGTACCACTGCGAAGGGACGACGGGGATCGATCACCGCCATAGCGTCGAATCGTGTGGATGAGCGCCAGGGGCGACCGATGAGTGATCCGACGACGATTGCGGTCCCGTTCCACGGCTGCACCGGCGGCAGCGTGGAACTGACCTGGGGTCAGGCCAACATGTGGCGTGCGGTGGAGCGCTTCAGCGGGGCGGCCGAACTGTTCAACCTGCCGCGTTGGCACCTGTTGTCCCGCCCGGTACCGCTGGCCCGTGCGGTGCGGGCGATCCGTGGACTGGTCGAGAACCGGCAGGTGCTGCGTACCCGGTTCGTGGCCGGTGCCCACGGTCCCCGCCAGTACGTCACCACCGACGGAACGCACCAGGTCGCCGTCGTCCCGGTACACCGCTCGCAGGCCCGCCGCACCGCGATCCGCACGACGGCCGAGCTGGCCACCGTCCGGATCGACCTGGCCCGGGACTGGCCGGTCCGGTTCTGCCTGCTGGTGCAGCGACATGCGGTGACCGGGGTGGTTCTGGTGGCTTCGCACGTCGCGTTGGACGGCTGGGCGACCGATCGGCTCCTCGCCGATCTGCTCGGCTGCCTGGACGGCCGACACCGGCTGCGACCGGAGCGGTACGGGCCGATCGAGCACGCCCACCACGAGAGCGTCGGCATCAGGTCCAGCACGCAGGCGTACCTGGAGAAGTGCCTGCGATCGTTACGGCCGTCGGTGTTCGCCACTCTCGCCGGTGAGGCCGACCTGCCGCGCTTCCACGCGCACACCCTGCGGTCGACCGCGATCGTCGCCGCAGCGCGGACGATCGCCGACCGGTGTAGGACCTCGACGGCGGCGGTCTTCCTCGCGGCCGCCGCCGCGGCGCTCGCCACCTCCTGCGCCGATCGGCGGGTGCCGATCAAGATCATCACCTCCAACCGGTTCACCCCGCGATACCGCTCACTCGCCGCCGCGATGGCACAGGACGCGCTCGCGGTGGTGCCGCTTGGCGACACCGATTTCGACGAGACGGTACGGCTGGCGTACCGGTCGGCGACCATCGCGTGCTGCCACTCGCGCTATCCGCCGGCCGAGTTCGACCGTCTCCGTACCCGCATCGAGGCGGTGTCGGGTGCCACCTTCGACCTGACCGCCTACTTCAACGACGCCCGGACGATGCACCCGGACGGGCGGCCGGTCGAACCACCGCTGCGCCGGGGTCGATCGGCCGGTGCCGCCGGCGTGCTCACCCGGCTCGCCGGGCTCGACGACAACGACATGCGGTTCTACGTCCGGATCACCTCGGCCGGTACCGCGTACGACGTGTTGCTCGTGACGGATTCACACCTGTTCTCCGCAGCTCGCAGCGAACGGCTGCTGCGCGGCATCGAGAGCCTGCTGCTCGCCGCCGCGACCGGGTCCGTCCCGGTCGCCCGGATAGCCGCCCTGACCGGCGCAGCACAGCCCTGAGCATCGCGGGACGACTCCGTCCCACCACTGCACAGTCAACGGAGGACTGCCATGACATCGGCGACCGTGACCCTGATCTGCCAGATCTGGAGCCGATTGCTCGCTACCCCCATCGGGCCCGACGACGACTTCTTCGACAACGGCGGATATTCGCTGCTGCTCATCGAGATGGTGATCCAGGCCGAGGAGGCGGGGCTGACCTTCGGGCCCGAGCAGGTCTTCGACCATCGCACTCCGGCGGCGCTGGCCGCGGCTCTCGAACCCGATCTGGAGGCGGCTCGGTGACCGGCCCGCTCGCCCGCCGCTTCGACGACGTCGCCCGCCGGCACCCGGAGCGGCCGGCCGTGGTGGACTGCGCCGGGAGCATGACGTACGGACAGTTGCGCCAGGCCAGTGCGGCGATCGCCGATGATCTCGGAGCCGCCGGAGCCGGGGCCGGCCACCTGATCGGCATCAGGGTGGGTCGCAACGCCCAGACCGTCACGGCGATCATCGGTGTGCTGCGGACCGGGGCCGCCTACGTCGCCCTGGATCCGTCCTATCCGGCCGACCGGATCGAGTTCGTCCGGGCGGACGCCGGACTCGACGTGATCGTCGACAGCTCCGGTGGCGCGGACCGGCCGACGGTCACCGGGTCAGCACTCCCCCGCCACGATCCGCTGCCGGCCGACCTGGCCTACCTCGCCTACACCTCCGGCTCCACCGGGCGACCCAAGGGTTGCCTGATCACCCAGCACAACGTCCTGGCCTTCCTCGACGAGACGGTGCCGTTGTTCGACCTCACCCCGGACGACCGCTGGACCGTCTTCCACTCGCCGGCCTTCGACGCCTCGGTCTGGGAACTGTGGGGAGCGTTGGCCACCGGTGCGACCGCGGTGATGGTGCCGGACGCGGCGCTGCGTAACCCGGCGGTCTTCGCCCGGCTGCTGGCCGACGGCGCGGTGACGGTCGTGTCGCAGGTCCCGTCGGCACTCCAGTACCTGCTCCCGGCGCTCGCCCGACTTGAAGCTGCCGGGCGCACCGGACCGGAGCCGGCGCCGCTGAACCTGCGGTACCTGTTCTCGGTCGGGGAGGCAATCCGCTTGGACCTGGTGGCCGAGCTCCGCCGGATCGTGGGCGGCCCGGAACCGGTGGTGGTCAACATGTACGGCCCGACCGAGACGACGGTCTTCGCGACCATGAAGGAGATCACCGAGGCCGATCTGCGGTCCGGGATCCGCTCACCGATCGGGCATCCGCTGCCGAAGGCCGGAGTCGTCGTGGTGGGTCCCGACGGCAGCGCCGTGCCACCCGGGGAGACCGGGGAACTCTGGATCACCGGCGAGACGGTGGGCCTGGGTTACCTGAACCGGCCGGAGCTGACGACCGACCGTTTCGTGTCGTGGGAGGGCGCGCCCGCGTACCGGACGGGCGATCTCGGCCGGCAACTGCCCGACGGGTCGCTGGAACACCTCGGCCGACTCGATCAGCAACTGAAGGTACGCGGCTACCGGATCGAGCCGGAAGAGATCGAGGAGGTGCTGCGCCGTACCGGACTGGTCGTCGACGCCGGGGTGTGCCTCGGTGAGGTGGGCCCGGCGAGGTTCCTGACCGCATGCGTCACCACTGCGACCGGGCTGCTGGACCAGCACGGGATCAGGTCGCTGCGCGACGCCGTCGCGACGATCTTGCCGGAGGCGATGTGTCCCGACCGGTACGTCCTGCTCGACCGGCTGCCACAGAACGCGGCAGGCAAGATCGACCGCCCTGCGCTGGCCGAACTCGTCCGGGACCGACTCGCCGCCGCCGCGACGGCGTCCCCGGCATGTGCCCGCTAGGAGGTGAGATGTCGACGCAACGTGACCCGGCGGATCGGGTCGGCATGGTCGTCGATGCCGTACTGGGCGCAGCGGTGCTCGGTGACGACTCGCTGAGCCGGCTGGGGGTGAGCTCTCTCGAACTGCTCAGGGTCTGCGGCGAACTGGAACGGAGAACCGGGATCACACTCTCCCTGGCCGACGTGATGACGGCACCGACCATTACCGCGCTGGCCGACCTCTGGCGCAGCGGCGGCGTACCGGCGGTCCCCGGTGGCTCCGGTGCAGGGATTCCGCTGACTCCACTGGCTCGCGGCTGCCTGCTCCGTCAGCTCATCTCCCCGGCCGACATCGCCGGCAACTGCATCCTGCTGTGGACCCTGGACGGCGTGGTCGACGCGGACCGGCTCATCGAGGCGATCATGGACGTGCAGTGGCGCCACGAGCTGCTTCGTTGCGCGTACACCCTGCCCAGCGGTGCGGTGCCCGCAGGCCCGCCGGTCGTCCCGGCCCGGATGGTCGCGGAGACCACCGCCGAGGCGCTGGCACGGTGCCGGCCACTGCTCGCCGTCCCGCTGCGGCCCGCGACAGGTGACGTCTTCCGCTCGGTGGTCGTGAGCACGCCGACCGGCGCGGTCATCGGCCTGGTCGCGCATCACGTCGCGTTCGACGGCTTCAGCGAGAGCGTCATCGCCGCCGATCTCGGCCGGGCTTACCGGGCCCGCCTCGCCGGGCGTCCGGTCGACTGGCCGGCGGCGCCGGACGCGCGTACGGCGAACGAGTCCTACCGGCGGCAACGCGCCGCCGGAGACCTGGAGCGGCAGGGCGACCGGATCCGTGCCACGCTGCCCGGAGCCGCCGAACTCCGCTTCCCCGGCGCCACCCGCACCCGTGCCGGGCAGGAGGCAACCACGACACCGGCCGTGCTCACCACCGCTCTGGCCCCGGTCCCGGACGTGTCCGTCCTCATGGCGGCCTACGCCCGCGCCGTCGGCACGGTCACCGGCCAGCGGGACGTCTCGTTCGCGGTGCCGGTGAACCGCCGGGGCGCCGCCGGGCTCGACGTGGTGGTCGGCAACTTCGTCGAGATGCTGCCGGTACGGATCATGCTGCCCGCCGATCCCGATCCGGCCGGGGACGTGACCGCGACCGCGACCGCCTGGACCGCCGCACTGTCCAGCCAGGACCTGGATTTCGAGGAGGTGGTGCGCGCGGCGGGCTCGGCCGGACACATCCACCAGCACGTCTTCGCGCTGCAGAACAATCCGGCGCCGCGGATCGAGCTACCCGGGATACGGGTCCGATTCGTCCGGATCCCTTACCCGGCCCTGGCGAACCGGACCATGACCGAGGTATGGCCGACCGGCAGCGGGTACTCCGACACCACCGACATCGCGATGCTCAGTCACGGGCGGGACTGGATCGGCGCGGCCGAGGCCGCCGCGCTGCTGAGCGGCTTCCGGGACAACCTTTCCCGGTACGCGTCCCGGCAACCGACGCGAGTCGACCCCCTGCCGGTGGTCGGCCGATGACCGCGACCGACGCCGGTCGGAGCCGGATCCGCACGGCTGTGCTCTTCTGCGTCAACGGGGTGCTGATGGGCAGCTTCGCGACGCGGCTGCCCGACCTGAAACACGGCCTGGACGCCACCGACGGGCCGTTCGGCCTGGCCCTGCTCGGTGCCACTGTCGGGGCTGTCGCCTTCGCGAAACCCGCCGGGGCGGCCATCGCACGCTACGGCGAGGGACCGGTGGCCCGGCTTGCCATGCTCGTGACACCGGCGTCGATGTTCCTGTTGTCGTTCGCCGGTGGGCTTGTGGCGTTCGGGGGGCTCCTCGTCGCCTTCGGTGTCGCGGCCGTCGCACTCAACACAGCGGTCAACAGCATGGCGGCCGCCGTGGAGCGGCTGCTGGCCCGGTCCGTCATGTCCGGCATGCACGCCCTGTACAGCGGCGGCGGGCTGCTCGGCGCGGTGACCGGTGGCCTGGCGGCGGGCGCCGGCGCGACGGTGGCCGAGCACTTCGCCGTGCTCGCGGTCCTGTGCCTGGTGACCGGCGTCGTCCTGGGCAGCGGCCCACCGCGCACCGCCGGCGCCGGGGACGAGCCGGCGGCGGACCGATCCGGTACGGGTGGACCACGGGTGACGCTGCTCCTGGGCGCGATGGCGTTCTGCTTCTACATCGCCGAGGCGGCGATCGACGACTGGAGCGCCATCTATCTGCACGACGCGCTGGCCGCCCCGGCCGCGATGGTCGGCGCGGGATACGCGGCGTTCTGCGTCGCCATGGCGGTCGGCCGCCTGTTCGGCGACCGGATCGTCGACCGGATCGGCGCGGTGTGGGCGGTCCGGGCCGGTTCGCTGCTCGCCGGGGTGGCGCTCACCCTCGGGGTGACCGCGCGGTCGCTACCCGCCGCGCTGGCCGGGTTCACCCTGTTCGGACTCGGCATGTGCGTGGTGGCACCGGCCTGCTACAGCGCGGCCGGACGGCACGGCGGCCGGATGATCGGGACGGTAACGGCCGCCGGGCATGTCGGCCTGCTGGTCGGGCCCGCGATCATCGGGGGCACGTCCCATCTGTTCGGCATCCAGACGGCCATGCTGGTGCCGGTGGTGCTGGCAGTGCTGGTCGCCGCTCTGGCCTCTGCGGTGAAGCCCGCACGACCTGTCGCCGACGCCGACGCCGGGCCGCCGGTGCTTCCCAGCACGGTCGGGACGAGCGGCGGGCCACCGCCGGCCACCGCCTGATGCCCCGACCGCCAACGGGTCAGGCGTTGCCGAGGGCGTCGATGTCGCGGATCTCCTCGGCGGTCAGCGAGAATCCGAAGACATCGGCGTTGGCCCGGATCCGCTCCGGAGTCACCGATTTCGGGATGGCCACGATCTCGTGGTCGATGTGCCAGCGCAGCACCACCTGGGCCGGCGACACGTTGTGTGCGGCGGCGATCCGGGTCAGCACCGGGTCGGACAGGTCGCTGGTCTTGAACGGGCTGTACCCCTCCAGGATCACCCCACGGTCCCGGTGCTCGATGTGCCGTTGCCGGTCGTACAGGAACGGGCTCCACTTGATCTGGTTGACCGCTGGGTTCTCCTCGGTGGACTGGATCAGCTCGTCGATCTGCCCGGTGCTGAAGTTGCTCACGCCCACCGCGCGGGCCAGCCCGGCGTCGCGCGCGGCCAGCATCTCCCGCCAGACCGGGATGAGGGCGCCCGGCTCGCTCGGCGGCCAGTGCACCAGCCACAGGTCGACGTAGTCGACGTCGAGGGCGCGCAGGCTCTCCTCGATGGTCTCCCGTTCCCGGCCGACCCGCTCGGGCGGCAGCTTGGTGGTCAGGAAGACGTCCTCGCGGCGCAGTCCGCTCTCCTGTACGGCCCGGCCGACCTCCGCCTCGTTGCCGTACATGGTGGCGGTGTCGATGTGCCGGTAGCCGGCGTCGAGCGCGGCGAGTACGGCCTTGTAGCCGGCTTCGCCGGTGGCCTGCCAGGTGCCGAAGCCGAGCAGGGGGATCCGGACGTCGCCGGGGAGAATGGCGGTGGGGTGGTCAGCATGCTCCATACCGACCGTTCTACCCCCGATCATGCCCGCCACGCCCGGAAACGGACCCGCCGATCTCGGTTGAACAGACCGACCCGGCCACCGACCGGGCACGATCGCCCGGTTTGCCGGAGAATGCGGGTGTGGCTGACCGGCTGGAGGAGTACCGGCGCAAGCGCGACGCCGCGCGTACCCCGGAACCGGTGCCACCTGAACGGCCGCGCCGCCGGGCCGGTGCCCGGCGCCGCTTCGTCATCCAGCAGCACCACGCTCGCAGCCTGCACTGGGACCTGCGGCTGGAACACGACGGGGTGCTCGCCTCCTGGGCGGTGCCGCGCGGCCTGCCCCGCGAACCGGGTCGCAACCACCTCGCCGTGCACACCGAGGACCACCCGATGGAGTATCTCGACTTCGCCGGTGAGATCCCGGCCGGCGAGTACGGCGGCGGTCGAATGATCATCCACGACCGGGGCACGTACCGCTGCGAGAAGTGGCAGGAGCGCGAGGTGGTCGTGGAACTGCACGGCGACCGGACGACCGGCCGGTACGTGCTGTTCGCCACCGGCGGCCGGAACGGCCGGGACTGGATGGTGCGGCGTACCGATCCGGCACCGCCGGGGTGGACCTCCATGCCCGACCTGGTCGCGCCGATGCGGCCCACCCCGGCCGCCCGGCTCCCCGCCGACCCGGCCGGCTGGGGGTACGAGCTGCGCTGGGACGGCGTCCGGGCGCTGGCCTACGTAGCCGGTGGACGGCTGCGGCTGCTCTCCGACACGGATACCGACATCACCGCGGAGCACTCCTGGCTCCGCCCGATGGCCGAGACGCTGGCTCCCGCCGAGGCCGTACTCGACGGCGTTCTGGTGCGCATCGACCGGGCCGGGCGGGTCCGGCCGGCCCGGGGCGGACGCGGCACCGCCGACGCCCAGTATCTCCTGGTCGACCTGCTCTGGCTGGAGGGGTCGACCAGCACGAACCTGCCCTACCGGCAGCGTCGGGAGCTGCTCGAAGCGCTGGCCCTGACCGGTCCGCACTGGCAGACTCCGCCGTGGTTTCCCGGCACCGGCGCCGAGGCCCTGCACGCCGCCCGAGAGCAGGGCCTGCCCGGCGTGGTCGCGAAACGGCTGGACTCGGTCTACGAGCCGGGTCGGCGCAGTCGGGCGTGGCGCAGCATCGACGCGAGCTGAGACGGCGAGGAGCATCGTGTACCTGACCCACCTCGAATGCCCGCGCTGCGGCCGGGAACACGACGCCGGGGTACCGCAGAACCTGTGCGACTGCGGCTCGCCGCTACTGGCCCGCTACGACCTGGCCACGATCGCCGGGGTGCTGCAACCGGAGCGGTTCGGGTTACGCCCGGCCACCCTGTGGCGCTACCGGGAGTTGCTGCCGGTGGCCGACCCCGGGCACGTCACCACCCTCGGCGAGGGGTGGACACCGATGCTGCGGGCCCCGGCGTACGGCGCCCGGATCGGCGTCGACGAACTGCTGGTCAAGGACGAGGGGTTGACCCCGACCGGCTCGTTCAAGGCACGCGGGGCCGCCGTGGGCGTCAGCCGCGCCCGCGAGCTGGGCATTCGCCGGATCGCCATGCCGACCAACGGCAACGCCGGTGCCGCCTGGGCCACCTACGCGGCCCGAGCCGGCATCGACGCCACCATCGCCATGCCGGTGGACGCGCCGACCATCTGCCGCCGCGAGTGCGTGGCCGCCGGCGCCGACCTGCGCCTGGTCGACGGGTTGATCGGCGACGCCGGGCGCCAGGTCGCCGCACTCGTCGCGGCCTCCGGCGGCGCCATCTTCGACGCCGGTACGCTGCGCGAGCCGTACCGCCTCGAAGGCAAGAAGACGATGGGGTACGAGATAGTCGAGCAGCTCGGTTGGCAGGTGCCCGACGTGATCGTCTACCCGACCGGCGGTGGCGTGGGGCTGATCGGCATCCACAAGGCGCTCGGCGAGCTGCGCGAGCTGGGCTGGATCGAGGACCGGCTGCCCCGCCTGGTGGCCGTGCAGTCCACCGGCTGCGCGCCGATCGTACGGGCCTTCGCCGCCGGGGAGGACCGGGCCCGGCCCTGGTCGCACGCGCACACCGTGGCGTTCGGCATCACCGTGCCCGCCCCGCTCGGCGACGAGCTGATCCTGTCCGCGCTGCGGGCGAGCGCCGGCACCGCGATCGCGGTCGACGACGCCGAGATCCTGGCCGACCTGCGGGACTTCGCCGGTTGCGAGGGCCTGCTGCTCTGCCCGGAGGGGGCCGCCTGCCTGACCGCCGCCCGGAAGTTGCGGGCCGGCGGATGGATCCGGGCCGGGGAGCGGGTGGTGGTGCTCAACACCGGAGCGGGTGTGAAGTACCCGGACACGGTGGACGTCTCCGGCGTGCCGGTGCTGCCCAGCTGACTGCGGTTCAGTCGCCGCTCGGCTCGGTCAACCGCCACGCGGCGTTGACCAGGCCGATGTGCGAGAGCGCCTGCGGCGTGTTGCCCAGCTGCGCCCCGCTGGCCAGGTCGATCTGCTCGCTGAGCAGGCCCAGGTCGTTGGCGTGCCCGGTGACCTGCTCGAACAGCCGTGCGGCCTGCTCTCGTTCACCGGCCAGCACCAGACACTCCACCAGCCAGAACGAGCAGAGCAGAAAGCCGCCGGAGTCGTCCTCCCAACGGCGGATCAGCCCGCCGGCATCGCCCAGTTCCCGCTGCACGGCCGCGATGGTGGCCCGCATCCTCGGGTCGTCGGCCGGCAGGAAACCCACCACCGGCAGGTACAGCGCCGCAGCGTCCAGCTCCGGTGAGCCGAAGGCCCCGGTGTAGGCCCCTCTGCCCTCGTGGAACCCCTCCCGCAGCACCGTGGCCCGGATCTCGTCCCGGATGGCCGACCACCGCAGCACGTCGGCGCGCTCGCCGAGCCGTGGGGCGAGTCGCACCGCCTTGTCCATCGCCACCCAGCAGAGCACCTTGGACGACAGGTAGTGCCGCTCGCGGTCGCGCGGTTCCCAGATGCCCCGGTCCGGCAGCCGCCAGGTGGCCGCGACCTGCTCAGTCAGGCCGAGGACCATCTCGCGCAGCTCGGTGTCGAACTCGTCGCCGAGGTAGTCACGCAACCGCCAGATCGCGGAGACGACCTCACCGGGCACGTCCGACTGCCGCTGCCGCCAGGCGTCGTTGCCGATGCGTACCGGCCGGCTGCCGGCGTATCCGGCGAGGTGGGGACAGTTGTGCTCGGAGATGTCCCGTTCCCCCTCCAGCCCGAACAGCACCGGGATCGGGTCGGCACCGATGCGGCCGATCGAGCGGGTCGCCCAGGCGAACAGTCGGGACGACTCGGCCGGGCAGGCCGCCACCCACAGCGCGCGCAGCGTCATCGAGAAGTCCCGCAGCCAGGCGAACCGGTAGTCGTAGTTACGGTCGCCGCCGATGACTTCCGGCAGTGAGGTGGTCGCCGCCGCGGTGACCGCGCCGCTGCGGGCGTACGTCAGGCCGGTGAGCACGGTCGCGCTGCGCCGGACCAGTTCCGGATAGCGTCCCTCGTACCGGTGACTCTCCCGGAACGCCTGCCAGGCGCGCACGGTGTCGGCCACGGTCGAGACCGGGTCCAGTTCGGCCGGTGGATCGCCGTACGCGGCGCCGAAGGCGAGGTCGAAGCCGAGCACCTGCCCCTCGGCGATCTCGAAGGTCTGCCGTACCCGGTCGGGGTCGGCGGGTAGTCGCAGCCCGTCGCAGCGCAGCACCAGTTCGACCGGGCCGGCACTGGCCAGCACCGCCCCGTCGGCTCGTTCCCGCAGGTACGGCCGGAGCAGCCCGTACTCCGGTCGGGGCTGGAAGTCGACGATCATCGGTACCCGACCGGACAGCCCTTCGACGACGCGCACCAGCACGGCGGGCGAGTGCATGCCGAGTTGGTGCCCCCGGGCGCCCATTTCGGCGGCGAGCGCGTCGGTGACCGCGACGCTGCCCTCCGGGGTGTGGTGCACGGTACGCAGCACCAGCGTGTCCGGCTGGTACGACCGCAGCACCCGGTGCCCGGCGGACCCGGCGGCGGCCGGGGCGAGCCGCCAGTGGCCGGCGTCGGTGTCGAGCAGGCGGGCGAAGACGGCCGGTGAGTCGAACCGGTGCGGGCACCACCAGTCGACCGAACCGTCCGTGCCCACCAGCGCGCCCGAGCGGCAGTCGGAGAGGAACCCGTAATCGGAGATCGGCCGCTGCGGCATCCGATGCGCGTACCCGATCTCCGGGGCGCATCACGTCGGGGCCGAGCCGCTCGGGCGAACCGGCACGGCCCCGAACCGGTCAGCAGGTCAGGAGGTCGGTGGTTCGTCGGCTCCGGCGGCCTCGGCCGCGTCGGCCTCCTCCTTGGTCCGGTGCACCGCCTGATCGGCATGATCCGGCGGACCGTAGACGGTGTAGAGCACCAGCGGGTTCGGGCCGGTGTTGACGAAGTTGTGCTTGGTGCCGGCCGGCACGACCACCAGGTCGCCCTGCACGACCTCACGTTTCTCGCCGGCGACCCGGGCTTCGCCGGTGCCACTGACGAAGGTGAGGATCTGATCGATACCCTCGTGGACCTCCTCGCCGATCTCCCCACCGGCCGGAATCGTCATGATCACCAGCTGGGTCTGTTCACCGGTCCACAGCACACGGCGAAAGTCCGGGCTCTTCTCGGCGACGGTCGCGATAGTGAAGTGCTCCATGCCCAGCACATACCCCGTCACGGGCCACGCCACGCCGGGACTGGCAAATGGTGGAATTGACCACGGATCGAGGGTTTGCCACACGATCGAACGGGGATCGACACCATGGCCGGCAAGCTCCGGCGATGCCAGGTCCCCGCTGACGTACCGCCGTACGGCTGCGGTGGTGGGAGACGGCCGAGCGCGGCGACGTTTCGATCCTCGGGTCGGACGGCGCCGCGCGCTCGGGTGCGGCGGCCGCCGGGTCCGCCGCCGGATTCAGGAGCGCGCCGTCGGGCTGGGCGGAAAACTAATCGTTGTCGGCTTCCAGGACCGGTACGCCGCCCACGCAGTGCACCGACAGCTCGTGCTCGCCACTCGGGCCGACGAACGTCACCTCGGCGTCGTCGTCGGGCCCCCGGTCGTAGTCGTCCACCCGGTAGCCCTGCTGCGGCGTCCAGGACACCAGGTAAACACCGCCCGGTACGCATTCGGCCACCGCACTGCCGCCGGGACTGGTGAAACTGCGTCGACTGCCGGCCTCGGCGCTCGGGTTCGCCGGCGTGGCGGGCGGACCCGTCGGGGTGACGTTCGGCCCGGTCGGAGCGGTGCTCGGGCTGGTCTGGCCGGCGGGCGGGACGGCCGGCGGGGGCTCGGCCAGGGCCCGGGCCACCTCCTCCTGGCTGCGGACGCCGCCCGGGGTTCCGGTGAGGCTCTCCCCCACCAGTTGGATCGCGGCGACCCCGATCAGCGTGGCGACGACCGCGGTGGCCAGCCACCCGGCGACGGCGAGGAAGGTACGACGGCCCATCACCCGACTATCCCCGATCGTCGGTTGAGGCGACCTTCGGGTAACCCTAAAACAGGGTTAACGGCACCGGCCGTCCGGCGCCGGCGGGGATACCCTGCCTGCTGTGGCCCGCCTGCTGTTGATCGAGGACGACCTGACCATCCGTACGCCGCTGGTGCGGGCACTGCGCGAGCGGGGCCACGCGGTGGCCGCCGCGTCGACCGCGATGGCCGGCCTGCGCGACGCCCTCGACGACCGACCGGATCTGGTCGTCCTGGACCTCGGCCTGCCGGATCTGGACGGCCGGGAACTACTCCGGATGCTACGGGCGGTCAGCACCGTACCGGTCATCGTGGCCACCGCCCGCGACGACGAGCGGGAGATCGTCCGGGTGCTCGACGCAGGTGCCGACGACTACGTGGTCAAGCCGTTCACCGCCGCCCAACTCGACGCCCGGGTACGGGCGGTGCTGCGTCGTGGCCCCGGCGGCCCGGCCGAGGAGGATCCGACCCTGGTCGTCGGAGGGTTGCGGATCGATCCCCGCTCACGGCAGGTCAGCCTCGACGGCGCGGCGGTCGAGTTGACGCCCCGCGAGTTCGACCTGCTGCGGCACCTGGCCACCCGGGTCGGTGAGGTGGTGACCAAGCGGGAGTTGCTGACCGAGGTGTGGCAGATCCCCTACGGCGGGGCGGACAAGACCGTCGACGTGCACCTGTCCTGGCTGCGCCGAAAGCTCGGTGAGAACGCCCAGCAGCCGCGCTACCTGCACACCGTCCGTGGGGTCGGTGTGCGCCTGGTCGCCCCGGAGGTGAGCGGGTGAGGGCGCGGTTGGCGCTGCTGGTCGCGGCGGTCAGCGTACTCATCGTGATCGCCTTCCTGGTGCCGCTGGCGCTGCTGCTGCGTACCGCCGCCGAGGACCGGGCCACCGTACGCGCCACCGGGGACGCACAGAGCCTCGCCACGGTGGTCGGCACCGCCGACGCGGACACCATCCGGCTGACCGTCGAACAGCTCGTCGCCGAGTCCGGTCGGCCGGTCAGCGTGTTCCTGCCCGACGGCACGGTGCTCGGCTCGCCCGCCTCGCCCACGCCGGCGGTGCAGCTGGCCGGACGGGGGCAGAGCCTCACCGCCGACACGTCCGACGGCCGGGAGGTGGTGATCGCGGTGCAGGGTCGGACGGACGGCACGGCGGTCATCCGCACGGTCGTGCCGTACACCGAGATGACCGCCGGGGTGGGTCGTGCCTGGCTGGTGCTGGCCCTGCTCGGGCTGGTGCTGGTGCTGATCGGCCTGGCCGTGGCCGACCGGTTGGCCCGTAACCTGGTCCGGCCGATCGGTGAGCTGTCGGCGGTATCCCACCGGCTGGCCAACGCCGAGTTGGACGCGCGGGTGCGGCCGACCGGCCCGGCCGAGCTGCGGGAGGTGGGCGGCGCGCTCAACCACCTCGCCGGCCGGATCCAGGAGTTGCTGGTGCAGGAACGGGAACAGGTGGCCGACCTGTCCCACCGGCTGCGGACTCCGCTGACCGCGCTGCGGCTGGAGGCGGAGTCGCTGCGTGATCCGCAGGACGCCGCCCGGGTCACCGAGGCGGTGGACGGGCTGGAACGGGCCGTGACCGGGCTGATCCGCCAGGCCCGCTGGCGTACCCCGGACGACGGCGCGGTGGTCACCGACGCCGTGGCCACGGTGGCCGACCGGGTGGCCTTCTGGTCGGTACTCGCCGAGGACACCGGACGCGCGGTCGAACTGGACCTGGCACCCGGTCCACTGCCGGTCGGAGTGCCCGGCGACGAGTTGGCGGCGGCCGTCGACGCACTGCTGGGCAACGTCTTCGCGCACACCCCGGACGGCACCGCCTTCGCGGTGCGGCTCGCACCCGCCGACCACCACGTCGCGCTGACAGTGGCCGACGAGGGTCCGGGCATCGCGGCCGACTCGGTACGCCGGGGCGCCAGCCAGGCCGGCTCGACGGGCCTCGGACTGGACATCGCCCGTCGGGCTGCCCAAGCCAGCGGCGGGCGACTCGAACTGAACGAGCGGCCCGGCGGCGGCGCCGAGGTGACACTCCTGCTCGGCCCCCCGAAGGGCTGACGGCCGCCCCGCCGCCGATGCTGGTCCGCCGCACGGTGATCAACTCCGTTTCGTCGGAGAGGCGGTTTCCCGCCCCTGCGGACCCCGCCGTTTCGGCGATACGGTGCGCCGGCCACGAAGCGCAGACCTGTCTTAACCCGGCCTTAGCGTTCCGACAGCGCGCGGCTATCGCACCGGCACCGATCCTCTAATGCAAGAACCGAGGAAGGGTGAAAGACGATGAAGCGCAACCCTCTGATGTTGGCGTCGGTCGGCGGCGCGGCGGCGGTGCTCGCCGCGGCCGGAGTGTTCCTGGGTGTCACCGCCGCCGACAGCGACCGGGCCCGGCAGACGACGCTCACCGCCGCGACCAGCGCCCCGACGACCGCAGGAGTACCGGACGACGACGCCACGCCGGACGGCAGCGCCACGCCGGCCACGCCGAGCGACCCGGCGGCCACCGGCACCCCGGCCGTACCGGCGGCACCGGGCAGCCCGGCGGTACCGACCGAGGGCGCGACGCCCGGCAGCGGCCAGGACGCGGTGAGCGCCGAGCGGGCCGGCGAGATCGCGCTGGCCAAGGCGGGCGGCGGTCAGATCACCGAGATCGACCGGGACCGGGAGGACGGCCGACCGATCTGGGAGGTCGAGATCGTCAACGGCGACATCGAGCACGAGATCGACATCGACCGGGAGACCGGTGCCGTGGTCAAGGCCGAGCAGGAGCCGGTCGATGACGATGACGATGACGACGATGACGATGACGACGACCGGGACGACGACTGACCGAAGCGCTGACGACGCGCCGCCCCGGCACGGCACCCGCCGTGCCGGGGCGGCCCGTTCTCGGCTCGGCGGCAACCCGAGCAGCGCTCTACGGGAGCACTGCGTTCAGCGACCCCGGTGCAGCCAGGTGAGCAGATCGGACGGGGCCAGCGCGGCGACCCTCGCGTGGTAGCGCGCCCGATCGGCCGCGCCGAGCAGGGCGCTGCCCTGGCCGGACCGGCCGTTTCGGAAGAAGGCCTGCCGATCCTTCAACACACCGGCCGGATCCGGGGCGAGCCGGTCGGCACGACTGCGCATCCGGTCGAAGGTGGCGGCCTCCACCAGATCCGGCCCCGGCGGGTCGAGACCCAGCAGTTCGGCGAGGCGACGCATCTGCCCGGCCAGGTCGGCGATCAGATCGTCGTAGTGGACGAGGTGCACGTTGGGCTGGTCGCGTCGAGCCCATGCGTCGCGCAGGTGCCACAGGACGCCGGGCAGCGAGTCCAACTGTTCGCGCGGGTCGGGGTCCGCGTCGACCCAGCGTACGAGCGCCTCCTCGATCGACAAGCGACGCCGGCCCGGCTCCGCCGGCCCGGTCTGGCCGGTGAGTTCGGCCAGGCGAGCCCGGTCGAGGTTCCCGCTCTGGTGGTGCAGTGAGACCGCCATGTCCAGCGGATGACGGGCCACCACGACGTAGTGCACCAGCGGATCGGCCGGTACGCCGTCCAGTGGGGTGTGGGTCTTGATGAATCGGCGATGCCGCTGAGCGGCCAGCCGCCCGTACACCTGTTCCGCTGGTTCGATCAGCCAGTCCAGCCAGGGCGAAAGCACACTCAACGGTGCCGGAAGGTCCGCAGTACGCAGCACCAGCAGCGCGCAGATCATCTGCATCCAGGTCGTCCCGCTCTTGGAACGCGTACTGATCACGATGTCACCGGGGCGTAGCGGGAAGTCACGCCAGCGGATGCTGTCCTCGTCATCGGACCGATAGCGGATCAACGAATCAGGCACCCGGTGACGATAGTCCGGCAGTTGACACCGCTCCGGGTATTTCTCCACCGTTTGCCCTGTGAGCTGGGAAAGTCGCTGGCTACATTGAATTATGATGCCCGCCCGCGAAGGCCGGGTGGCGGAACCGGTCTACCGCCCTGTGCTCACCGCCCGACGAGGTGAGCTGGAAGCGCTCGGTCACCTCGACAGCGTTCACGCCCCACTTGTCGTCCCGGTCCTGCAACTGTCCACAGCGGACGTCTCGACGGTGGATTCGCTCGGCCGACTGCCGGCGGGACTGGTGCCGGCCGTGGACGTCAGCGCCCTGCCCGACGGGGTCGAAACCGAGCTGGTCCGCTGGGATGTGCCGCTGCTGCCGGTGATCTGCCTGACCGACGGCGAGCGCCGACTGGCCGCACACGGGATCGCAGCCAGGGCGTACGGCGGTCGGGCCGTGGTGCGGCTGCGGATCGGCCAGGACCGGGCGGGCCCCGACGCCACCAACGCGATCGTGGAACGGATCTGGCGGTACGCACGGCTGGTCCCCGAGCAGTGCGATCTGCTGGTCGACTGCGGGGAGGTGGGCTGTCCCGCCGACGTACGAGCGGTCGAGCCCCGGGCCCGCCGGGCGCTGGACTGGGCCCGCCGGCATGCGTGGGGCTCGGTGAGCGTGGTGGCCGGGGGCATGCCGGTCCTGTCTCGGCTGCCCACCGACGAGCCGGTGCGGCTGTGTCGCTGGGACTGGCTGCTCTGGCAGCGGTTGGCCGACCTCGGCGTCGGCTTCGGCGACTACGGTGTGGCGTCGGCGGCGCCCGGCGTGGAGCTTGCCGGCGACCGGCTGCCGACCGTCCGGTACACCGACGACGACGCCTGGTGGATCTACCGCTGGTCGCGGCGGGGCGGGCGGGGCGACGAGCGGGTGGCCGACCTGTGCCGTGCCCTGGTGTCGGCGCCGCACTGGCCGCCGGCCGGGGCGAACTTCTCCTGGGGCGACCACGAGATCCTCCGGCGGGCCCGACGGATGGCCGGGGCCGGTTCGACGACCAACTGGCTGGCGTGGAGCACGTCGCATCACCTCGCTCAGGTGATGGAGGCGCTACGCCGGCCGGTTCGGGGCGGGGCGCGGCGATCCGGTACGCCGCCACGCAGTCGCGCACCGCGCGGCGGACAGACCCGTCACGTCGGTTGAGCGGCGGTCTACTGCTTCTCGGTGAACCCGAACTGCACGATCCCCTCGTCGTCGACCGAGGCGTCGACCGAGGCGTCACCGAGCAGGTCGGCGGCGTCGGAATCGAGGAAGATCCGGGCGCCCTGCGTGTCGACCACCTGGTCGCCCTCGACGGGCGCGGCGACCAGCTCGACGGTGAGCGATCCGGCCTCGGTGTCGGCGGCGATGCGTACCCCTCCGCCCTCGGCCACTTCCTGCTGGGCGGCGAGGTCACGGATCACCAGGACGGCGTTGTCGGTCATCGTGAGCATGGCGGGACTCCTCGTCGGATGTTCTCGGCTCCGGCACGGACGCAGGGTGCGCCGCCTCGCGGGCGGATCACACCACCGCCCGCACGCCGGAGGTACGGCGGCGTCCGGTGCTGGCCACTGCCAGCAGGATCGCCGGACGGCGGCCAACCACCGTCGCATCGGGGCAGCTCAGGGCCCCTTCTCTGCCCACGTTGCCCGGCGCCGAGAGATCCGTCAAATAGGCGGATGCCGATGGGGAAGGGTAGGTGTGAACGCCCCCGAAGCGGGTATCACCGCCTGTTCGGGCCACGGTCTGCGCTGACCTTCACGCCACGTCGGCCTGGATCAGGCGGGGGTCGGGGGCGGCAGCGGAGCGGCCGGGTCGCCGCGCTCGATCAGCGCGGCGATGTCGGCGGCACGCAGGCCGCGCAACGCCAGGACGCGGGTGCCCCACCGGTGCAGGCGGCACGGGTGCGGGCTGGCGTCGTTGCGGCAGACCGTTCCCCCGGACCACCTCCTCGGGGCATGCACCACGACGGCCCGGACGGCGAACTGCGCGTCCTCGGCGGTCACGTACGGCGGCAGGGGGATCTCCCGCAGGGCCGCTCCGGCCCGTTCGCCGGTAGGCCCGGTCGGACGGAGGGTACTGCTGCTCTTCATCGGGCCTGGGCCTCCACACAGGACGAATGAACACGGACAGCAGCACGTTACGAGCGGTCCGCCTTGCCACGACGGACAAACTGTCCCGGCCGACCGGACCGATTCAGACCCGCTCCAGCAACACCACTGGGATGTCCCGCTCCGTCTTCGCCTGGTAGTCGTCGTACGCGGGCCAGATGTCGGTCATCACCGGCCAGAGCCGGGCCTTCTCCTCGGCCGTGGCGGTCCGCGCCCGCGCGGTGAACCGCTCCGCGCCGACCTGCACCTGGGTGGTCGGATCGGCCTGGAGGTTCAGATACCACGCCGGATGCCGGGGATCTCCGCCCTGGGAAGCGACGACCACGTACGCCTCCCCGTCCCGCCCGTAGATCAACGCGGTACGGCGCAACTGCCCGCTACGCCTGCCCCGGGTGGTCAACAGCAGCGTGAAGACCCCCGGACGCCACTCGTGCCCCTCGGTGCCGTCGGTGGCGACGTACCGGTTGATGTGCTCGGCCACCCAGCCGGCTGGGCTGTCCAACACCTGTTCACCCGTGCTCATCGGTCCTCCTGGATCATGGTCGTCACCCGTCACACGCTACTGGTGAATCGCCCCGCCGGCCGCCCGACGGGTGATCAGCGCAGCGCCGCCGCCTGAAGGCCGACGTTGCCGCAGTGCGGGGTGAACGTCTCCTCCACCGTCCAGGAGATCAGCAGCCGGGTCCCCTTCGGCGCCTGAAACCGGATGGTGACCTGGGTGGAACTGCTGGTGTGCCGCTCCTCCAACCGCATCGTGCGACTCGGACCACCACCGGACAACCGCAGGTCCAGCCGCCCTCGCGCCATCCACACACCGAGATGGACGGTGGCGGTCCGCGGCTGGCCGTCGGCGACGACGGCCAGTTCGAAGCCGTTGCCCGTACCGCAGGTGTAGACCCCGTCGGGCGTGGCGTCGACGGACCTCACCGGCGCGCCGTCGCGCCACCGGAACAGCTCCTGATTGCCGTCCCAACCGCTGCGTTCGCCCCTGCCGCCCAGGTCACGGAGTTCGCCGGAACCGTCACGCTTGCGCACTGTGGTCGCCCCGCCGCCCAGCCCCCAGTGCAGCCAGTCACGCCGGCCCGACTCGGTGAGGTCCACCGTGTCGGGGATGTCCGCCCGGCTCACCGCGAGGGTCATCGGCGCCACCACGGGTGTCGAGGGTGCCGGGCTGCCGCTCGGGCTCGGGCTCGGCGACCGCTCGCGGGGCTGTAGGCCGGGTACCGCCATGGCGGTGGGCACCGGGCTGGGCAGGAGCGGTCGTCCGACCACCGCCGGCAGGCCGTTGGACTCCGCCGGATCCTCCAGGCCGGGCTCGGACCACCAGTCGACGAACGCGACCAGGACCAGCAGCCCGGCGAAGGCGGCGAGGGCCTCCACCGCGTACCGGCGCCGCCGACGGGCCCGCGCCAGCCGGCGAGCGGCCCGCGTCGTGCCCTCCGGCCTGGCCGGCTGCTGGCGGTGGGTGAGCGAGCGGTGCCGGGCAGGCTCGTCGCGGCGCCTCCCCCGGGCCGGACGGAACGTCGCGTCGGTCGGTGCGGCGGGTTCCTCGGCCACCGACTCTCCACTTCTGCCGGACCGGACTCGCACCGGCCTGCTCGACCCGGACGCGGGGCCGACTCACCTTGACATTACGGACACCCTCGACGCCAGTCGATAGAAAGCATCTGGGACGTCAGGCGCGGACGTCGAAGCCGAGCGCCTGCGTCAGCGCCATGGCCTGCCCGACGTCGACGACGGTGCCGACGCGCTGCACGGCCGTCGGGTCGAGCCCGGTCAGGTCGCTGCCCCGCAGGTCGGCACGGGACAGCCGGGCGTTGCGCCAGTGCGCGTCGGACAGGTCGCTCCCGCTGATCGTCGCCCCGGTCAAATCGGCACCGGCCAGGTCCGTCTCGCGCATGCGGACCCCGGTGAAGCGGGTGCCGCGCAAGTCGGCCCCGGCAAGCGTGACGAACGACCAGTCCCCGCCGGTGACGGTCAGCGGGCGCAGGTCGCACCGGTCGAAGGTGCTGCCGACGAACTTGCAGCCGGTGAATTCGGCCTCGAACAGGTTGCACCGGACGAACGTGCAACGGGTGAAGGCCGAGTCGGTGTGCCGGGACACGTTGAACCGCACGTCACCGAAGGTGCAACCGGAGAAGGAGGCACCCCGACTGGTCGCCTCGGTCAGGTCGACCCGGTGGAAGGTGCAGCCGACGTAGTGCCGGTCGCCGAGGTCCTCGGCGTACCAGTCCTCGTCGTGGAAGGTGACATCCTCGATCGGCTCCGGCATCCTGAGGAGGTTAACCAACCCCACCGACAGGCACCTTCCCGACGCACCTGCCGGGTCGGTAGGTTCGACCGGATGAGCATCGCACGCAGCATCGACCCGGCACAGGTCGGCTTCGACCCGGCGCGGTTGGCCCGGATCGACGAACACTTCGGCAGGTACGTCGACGACGGCCGGCTGGCCGGCTGGCAGGTGGTGGTCACCCGCCGCGGCGAGGTCGCGCACTGCTCGACGTACGGGCTGCGCGACCGCGAGGCCGGTGCCCCGGTGCAGGCGGACACCCTCTGGCGGATCTACTCGATGACCAAGCCGATCACCTCGGTGGCCGCGATGATCCTCTGGGAGGAGGGTCGGTTCGAGCTGACCGACGAGATCGGTCGGTGGCTGCCCGAGTTCGCCGACATGCGGGTCTACTCGAAGGGGTCGACGCTCAAGCCGTACACCGTGCCGGCGGTCGAACCGATCCGGGTCTGGCACCTGCTCACCCACACCGCCGGTCTGACCTACGGCTTCATGCAGACCTCGGTGGTCGACGGCCTGTACCGGGCCGCAGGCTACGACCTGTACCCGCCGTCGGACATCGACCTGGCCGGGGCCTGCCGGGCCTTCGGCGAGCTGCCGCTGCTGTTCCAGCCCGGCACCGCCTGGGGGTACTCGGTCGCCACCGACGTGCTGGGCCGACTGATCGAGGTGGTCTCCGGGCAGAGCCTGGACTCGTTCCTCGCCGAACGCATCCTGCGCCCGCTGGGCATGGAGGACACCCGCTGGTACGTCGACGGCGCCGACAGCGCCCGCCTCGCCGCGCTGTACGTGGCGGACCCGACGACCGGCCGGGCGGTACGCCACGACGCGCTCGGCGCGATGGCGTACGAGAAACCCGCGTTGCTCTCCGGCGGCGGTGGCCTGATCTCGTCGGCCGCCGACTACCACCGGTTCACCCAGTTGCTGCTGCGCGGTGGCGAGCTGGACGGGGTGCGCCTGCTCGCGCCCCGCACGGTGCGTTTCATGACCCGCAACCACCTGCCCGGCGGGCGGGATCTGGGCACCCTGTCCACCGGCGGGTTCGCCGAGACGACGCTGGACGGGGTCGGCTTCGGTCTCGGCTTCGCGGTGGTCGAGGATCCGATCCCCAGCCGGGTGCCGAGCAGCGTCGGCGAGTACTACTGGGGCGGGGTGGCCAGCACGGCGTTCTGGGTCGACCCGGTGGAGCAGGTCACCGCCATGTTCTTCACCCAGCTGATGCCGTCGAGCACCTGGCCGATCCGTCCCCAGCTGCGCCAGCTGGTCTACTCCGCGCTGGTCGGCTGAGCGGCGCGGCCCGGGATCGGGCGTTCCGCCGACGACGGCCCGGCCCGCTCCATAGCCTGGGACCGTGAGCGACATCGTCGTGTTCGGAGCGGGCGGCACCGCGGGTTCGCGGATCGTCACGGAGGCGTTCAACCGGGGGCACCGGGTGGTGGCCGCGGTACGTCGGCCGGAGGCCACGTCGTACCTGCCGGCCGGGGTGCGGGTGGTCACCGGCGACGCCACCAGCGAGCGCAGCGTACGGGAGTTGGCGCCGGCGGCGGACGCCCTCGTGGTGGCGATCGGCGGCGGCGACCGTACGCTCTGGCCCGACGCGGCCCGTGCCCTGCTCGACGGGTTGCGGGGGATGCCAGCCGCGCCCCGGGTCATCCATGTCGGCGGCGGGGCCACCCTGCTGTCACCGTCGGGCCGCCGGTTGTTGGACGAACCCGACTTTCCCGCCGAGTACCGCGACGCGGCTCTCGGCCAGGCGGAGGCGCTGGAGCTGTACCGCGCTCATGCCGACGGGGTGAGCTGGACGTACGTCTCGCCACCGCCGCTGGAGTTCCATCCGGGTGAACGTACCGGGCGATACCGCACCGGAACCGACCACCCGGTTACCGACGCTGACGGCCGATGCGCACTGAGCTATGAGGACCTCGCCGTCGCGGTCATTGACGAAATCGAGAATCCGCAATTCCGGGACTGCCGATTCACCGTTGCCCACTGACCCCTGATCTTGAGTAACGGCAGCTCGCGGGTTAGATTCAAGCCTCCATGAGCCGGGTCGCAAACCCCTCTGCGCCCGGTTCTGACCTCAATTCAGGAGGCGCAGTCTTGTCTTCATTCGACGACACCGTGACACCCTCGCACGAATCGTCCAATTCCATCGGGTCCGGGTTCCTCAATCGTCGCCGGGTGCTGACCGTGGCCCTCGGTGGTGCCGCCACCGTGGCGCTGCCCGTGCCCGCGTGGGCCGCCAACGACAAGCGGCCGGGCGCGCACAAGCCGCCGAAGCTCACCTCGGACGACCGGAAGGTCATCGCGCAGATCTCGTCGCGTCGGGCCCTGGAGCACCTGGTCAAGCTGTCGGAGGACATCGGCCCGCGGATCGGTGGCACCAAGTCGGAGCGCAAGGCCGCCGACTACATCGCCCGCCACTTCGACAAGCTGGGCTACGACACCACCCTGCAGCCGTTCACGGTGGCCGACAAGTTCACCGGCCAGATCAGCACGCCACCCCGCGGCCGCCGCCTGCCGAAGGACCTGAACTGGCAGACCGGGGCCAGCGCCCACGCGGCGTTGGACACCAAGGTCACCGGTGACGTGGTCGACGTCCGCGCCGGCGCGGCGAGCGACTACCCGGCCGACGTGCGCGGCCAGATCGTACTGGTGGACTACGTCGCGTCCCGGCGTGAGCAGCTCGTCGCCACCGCCGTAGCGGCCGGTGCCGCGGGCGTGATCCTCCTCGCGGCCGACGCGGCGCCGCCGCGTCTGGCGGGGACGTTCTCGCCCACCCTGCCCGGCTCGGCCAACTCGCCGGTGCCGATCCCGGTGCTCGGCGTTGCGCAGTCCCAGAAGCACCGGCTGCGCGAGCTGCTGGCCGCCGGCCCGCTCACCCTCACCGTCGCCACCACCGCGCACCGCAACCTGACCTCGAACAACGTGCTGGCCGAGCGGCGCGGGCGGTCGGGGGCGAACGGTCCGATCGTCATGATCAGCGCCCACTACGACACCGTCATCGGTGCCCCGGGTGCCAACGACGACGGTTCCGGCACCGCGCTCTGCATGGAGCTGGGCCGGGTGCTGAAGTCGATCCCGACCAACGCCACCATCCGGTTCGGCCTCTGGGGCTCGGAGGAGCAGGGCCTGATCGGCTCGCGCTACTACGTCCGCCAGATGCCGCAGGAAGAGCGGGACCGGATCCTCGCCGTGTACCAGAACGACATGGTCGCGACCAGCTGGGACCCGGCGACGAAGTACTGGCTGCTCTCCTTCGACGGCCAGGACAACCGGGCCACCTCCGAGGTCGCCGCTGCGGCCCGCCGCCTCGGCTACGAGCCGCAGATCTCCCCGGTGACCCAGCGCGGCTCCAGCGACCACCAGTCCTTCCAGGAGGTCGGCATCGCCAGCGCGAACTTCTCCTGGCGTGGCGAGGAGTCCCCGGCGCTGCTGGAGCCTCCGTACCACACCCCGGAGGACACCATCGCCAAGAACATCAGCCTGGAGCGGCTCCAGGTGTCGATGGAACTGATCGGCACCGCCGCCTACGCGACCGCGCGGGCCTGATCTTCTCGGACGGGGTGCGGCCGGTCGGCCGCACCCCGTCCACGCATCCGGACGAGAACCATGCTCGGCTTTCGACGCGGCGACCGGCCTGCTCAGGCCCGACCGCGTGCTCCGATCAGCCGACCCGGCCGGCCGACGACTGGCTGGGCACCCGCGGTCGCACCGACGGCCGCCAGGCCCGGCCGTTGGCGTAGATGACCCGGAACCCGAGGTACGACGCCAACGGCGCCCAGTGCGCCGAACCCATCCGCAGTTCGGCGGCGTTGTGCCGTTGACCGTTGGCGAGCACGTCGAGCAGGACGGTCTCGAACGCCGCCGACTCGACCCAGTCCACCTCGCGGGTGAACCCGCAGATCAACGCCGCACCGGTGACGGCGAGGAACTCGCGCAGCACCGACTCGGGGGCGCGCAGCACCGAGCAGCTGCCGAAGTAGAGCCGCCGACCCTCGCAGCGCCCGGCCATCCGCTCGGCCACCTCGGTGAGTTCGACGGAATGCCAGTCGGTCAGGCACAGTCGGTTCGGCTCGCCGTGCATGGCGAAGAAGCCCAACCGGTGGTCGGCGTACTGCTTGAGCAGCCAGCGATCGATGAAGTAGAACAGCTCGTCGCGGGTGGCCGCGTCCTTGTGGATGTAGCGGATCCGCCCCAACCGTTCGAGCAGGTCGAGGGTGGGCAGCACCGAGCCCCGCTCATTGAGATCCCGGTGCCACTGACCCTCGACGCAGAAGATGCCACCGCGCGCCACGCCGCCTCCCCGTCGTAACCCGCGCTGACGTTACCGGGGTCACTGCGACCAGGGAACCTCACCAACGGCGTGGTGGGCTGGGGCGTTACGTCCCGACAGAGCCGTGTTAGGCACCCTGGACGCCAATGCGCCCTCGCCCTGGCGCTGCCAAGCGCCGCGATCGCCTCGGTGGTCGCCGCGCCGTGGAACTCGACGACCGGTACGGCCCGAAGACCGCCGCCGCCGTACGCCGGTTCCAGTCGGCGTACGGCCTCACGGCCGACGGGATCGCCGGACCACACGTACTGGGCGGCCCCCGACTGCTCAATCGCAGCCGGTAACCGCTGAGGCAACCGACGCCGGCCCGGGGCCAGGCGGGGGGAACAACCCGCGCCCCGGGCCGGCGTCGTACCGCCGGCGGGCGAGCCCTCTCAACTCGCCCGCGGCCAGCGCGGCGCGGTGGCGGGGGGTGCCACCGGCCGGCCGGAACCGGCGGTGCGGGCGCCGGCCCGCACGGGAGGAACCGCCACCCGGGGAACCGGACCACGCACCGGATAGCCGGCGGCGTGACCCTGGCGTGGCGGATACCCGGCGGCCCGGTCGGTCCGCCCTGGGTGGGAGGCGGTCCGGTCGCCGCCCGGCGGACGCACCGCCGGGGTACGTCCCGGATTGGGTCCGTTCACCAGGAACGGGAACGGCACGTGTACGAACGGGTTGCCGTGCCGGATGAGCGCGTCGAGCTGTCGCTCGTTGAGCCCGTGATTCAACAGCACCCGCCGGCCCCAACGATGCAGGCGGCAGGGGAACCGGGATCCGTCGTTGCGGCACAGCGCCCCGGAGGGCCATTCCTCTGCCGCGTGTACCACCACCGCCCGGACCGCCAGCCGGACGTCCTCGGGGGTCAGCGGCGTCGGCACCGGCAACTCACCCAGAATCTGATCGATGGGGTCCGTCGACTGCTCATCAACTCGCACGGCAGGCCTCCCGCAATTCCGGTGGCGGTGCGCTTGAGCAGCGCACCTCGTCCATTGGTACGGCTGCCGGGGTGGGAAAGTTCAACGCCTGTCGACCAGCCGTCCGAGCGGGGACGTTCAGACCAGCCCGGCGTCGTGCACCAGCAGCGCGACCTGCACCCGGTTGTTGAGGTCCAGGCGGGTCAACAGCCGGGAGACGTACGCCTTGACGGTGGCGACGCTCATGAACAGCTCCGCGGCGATCTCGGCGTTGGTGCGTCCTCGACCGAGGGCCACCGCGACCGCACGTTCGCGTTCGGTGAGCCCGGCGAGCAACTGGGCGGCCCGATCCCGGCGTCGATCGGCGGCGGTACCCGCCGTGACGTGCTCGATCAGGGTGCGGGTGACCGTCGGGGACAGCGTCGCCTCGCCCGCCGCCACCCGGCGTACCGCCCGTACGATCTCCGCCGGCGGCGTGTCCTTGAGCAGGAAGCCACCCGCACCGGCCCGCAGTGCCCGCAGCACGTGCTCGTCCGCGTCGAAGGTGGTCAGCACGAGCACCTCGGGCGGCCTCGGCAACGCCCGCAGCAGCTCGGTCGCGGCCAGCCCGTCCAGCCGGGGCATCCGGATGTCCATCAGCACCACGTCAGGCCGGCAGACCGTGGTCGCGGCCATCACCTCGCTGCCGTCGGCTGCCTCCCCGACCACCTTGAGGTCAGGCGTACCACCGAGGATCATCGACAGCCCGGCCCGCACCAGGGCGTCGTCGTCCACGATCAGGATCCGCACCGGGCGCGCCGCCGAACCGGGCATGCCCGGCTCGCCGATCACGTCGCCGGCCAGGGTAGCCAGGCGGCCAGCCGGAAGTCGCCGCTGCCGTCGCGGCCGTGTTCGAGCCGCCCGCCGGCGAGGTGCACCCGCTCGGCGATGCCGACCAGGCCGGTGCCGGCGCCGGGGATGGATTCGCCGGCCGGCTCGCCCACCGGCCACCGGTTACGGATCTCCACGCGCAACCCGTCGGCCGGCGCACCGCTGAGCCCCACGGTGACCGCCGCACCACCCGCGTGCTTGCGGACGTTGGTCAGCCCCTCCTGCACGATCCGGTAGACGGTCCGGCCGACCGCGGCGGGCAACTGGTCGGCGCCGGACACCTCGTCTCGCAGCTCGACCCGGACCCCGGCGGCCCGAGACTCGGCAACCAGCGCGGGCAGGTCCGCGATGGTGGGCTGAGGTCGTTCCGGCTCCGTGGCGAGCGAACCCTCGGCCCGCAGCACCCCGATCACCTCACGCAGATCCTGAAGCGCGGCGTGGGCACTGCTGCGGATCACTCCGGCGGCCCGGGCCACCTCCTCGGCGGGAGCGTCGGGCCGGAACTCCAGCGCACCGGCGTGCAGGCTGAGCAGTGAGATCCGGTGTGCCAGCACGTCGTGCATCTCCCGGGCGATGCGGGTGCGCTCCAACTGCTGGGCCTGGGCCACCCGCAGCTGCTGCTCGGCCTCGGCCCGCTCGGCGCGCTCACGCAGGGACAGCACCAGCTGCCGGCGGGCCCGGACGAACATCCCCCAGGCCAGCACCAGCAGGGTGATCACCACCCCCCAGGTGGTGGCCGGCCAGTACGCCAGGTGGGGATCGGGACGCAACAGCGCGAAGAACATGTTCGCGACCAGGCCACCTGCGGTGACCGCCAGCGCCACCGCGGTACGCCGGTGCACCACGACCGTGAAGTAGATGACCAGCAGCGAGACCACAGCGGTCATCGAGAACGCCGACAGTGGCAGGGTGGCCACGGCCAGCCCGACCGGCCAGCGGCGGCGGAACCAGAGGGCCACCGCGAAGGCCACGCCGATCACCGCGTCCCCGATGATCATCCAGGGGTACGGCAGCCGCTCGGCGTAGCTGGGTACCGGGGAGGCGGCATCCAGGGTCGCCACCACCACCCAGCCGAGGGCGGCCACGAAGCAGAGACTGTCGACCAGCCAGTCCCGAGGAGTACGCCGTAAGTGCGGGCGCGTCGGATCGAGCGCCCCGGGCAACAACCCAGGGTGTTCGAGGACGGCGGTGCTGGTCACAGGCGCAATGGTAGGCAGCCGCCGGAGACCGGACCAGCTACCAAAGTCGAGACCTCGGCGTCGACCTTGGTCGACGCGACGACAGACCCTCGGCCGCTGTGCCCAGCCGAGTGGCCCGGGCAGGCTGACCGACATGATCGCGGTACAGCAGCTCACCAAACGATACGGACGGCACACCGCCGTCGATGACGTGTCGTTCCACTGCGAGCCGGGCACGGTGACCGGCTTCCTGGGCCCCAACGGGGCCGGCAAGTCAACCACGATGCGGATGCTCTGCGGGCTCACCCCACCGACCTCCGGCACGGCCACCGTGGCCGGGCGCCCGTACCGCCAACTTCCCAACCCCGGTCGTACGGTCGGCGTACTGCTGGACGCCTCCGCCCAGCACACCGGGCGGACCGGTCGGGAGGCGCTGGCGCTGTCCGCCGCGACCATGGGCGTGGACCGGCGGATGGTGGGCGAGTTGCTCGACCGGGTCGGGTTGAGCGGGGCGGCGGCCGGGCGGCGGGTCAGGGCGTACTCCCTGGGTATGCGCCAGCGGCTCGGCCTGGCGCACGCGTTGCTCGGCGATCCCCAGGTGTTGGTGCTGGACGAGCCGGCCAACGGTCTGGACCCGGAGGGGATCTTCTGGATGCGCGGCCTGCTGCGCGACTTCGCCGACCGGGGTGGCACCGTGTTGCTCTCCTCCCACCTGCTACGCGAGGTGGAAGCGGTCGCGGACCGGCTGGTGGTCATCGGGGGCGGCCGGCTCGTGGCTCAGGGCAGCAAGAAGGAACTGCTGGCCGGCAGCGGCACGCTGGTGCGCGCCCGGGACCGGGCAGCGCTGCACGCCGCGCTGGAGCGGGCCGGTCTGCCGGTCAGCGACGGTACCGACGGTCTGCTGGTCGGCGCCGACAGCGAGGTGGTCGGGCTGGCCGCCGCCGCAGCCGGGGTCGCGCTGACCGAGTTGCGCCCGGCCAGCACCGGTGGTCTGGAGCAACTCTTCCTCACGCTCACCGCCGAGGCCGCCACCGGCCCGGCGAATGCCCGGTCCGCCGAGGCCGCCACCGGCCCGGCCGAGGCCCGGTCCGCCGCCACCGTCCAGCCGACCGAGGAGATCGTCCGATGACCACCACCGCCCCCGCCGTGGGCTCGGACGCCACGGCCAGGCAGCGCCGGCCGGCCATGAGCCGGCTGATCGCCGTGGAGCTGCGCAAACTCGTCGACACCCGGGCCGGCCGCTGGCTACTGATCACCATCGGGCTGGTCGCCGCCGGCATCGTCACCGTGCAACTGCTGTACGCGCCGGACGCAGAGCAGACCTTCGCCAACTTCTTCGTCCCGTCCCTGTTTCCGGTCGGGGTGCTGCTGCCGGTGCTGGGCATTCTGTCGATCACCACCGAGTGGTCGCAGCGCACCGCGCTGACCACCTTCGCGCTGGTCCCGCGCCGGGAGCGGGTGATCGCCGCCAAGCTCGTCGCGGTGGTACTGGCCGCGCTGGCGTCGGTGCTGACCAGCCTCGCCCTCGCCGCCGTCGGAACACTGATCGCCGAGGCGACCGGCGGCGCGGGAACCTGGCGGTTCGACGGGATGCTGATCGTGCACGCCGCCGTGTTCCAGGTGTCCACCGCGCTGATCGGGGCCGCCTTCGGCCTGCTGTTGCTGCACACCCCGCTGGCCATCGTGGCCTACCTGGTGCTGCCGATCGTGTGGTCGATCCTGGGTGGACTGGTTCAGCCGCTGTACCGCGCCGGAGAGTGGCTGGACACCAACCGGACGATGGAACCGCTGTTCACCCCTGAGCTGACCGGCGGGCAGTGGCAGCGACTCGCGGTGTCGCTGCTGCTGTGGCTGGTCGTACCGTTGGTCGCCGGACTGGTCCGCACGATGCGTCAGGAGGTGACGTGACGACGTACGGAACACCGACCGTGGTCAGCGGCGGCACCGGGGAACTGCTGGTCCTCTGGGGTGGCTTCCCGGTGCTCGGTGCTGCGGCGGGCGGGCTGCTGGCGGCCGGTGCGGGCTGGGTGGTCAACCTGGCATGGGCACCCGCGCAGGGCCTTCTCCGGCTGGTCGACGGCCTGCCCGACGGGTACGCCCTGGGCGGCGGCGTGGGGCTGGGCGTACTGGCCGGGCTGGTGATCGCCGCGATCGGTACCGCCGAGCGGGTGACGGTCACTGTGGACGGCACCCGGGTACGGCTGCGCCAGGACGGCAAGGAGCAGGAGTTCTCCCGGTCGCGGACCCGGATGGTGTTCGTCGACGGCAAGGATCTGGTGCTGCTCGACGGGGACGCGGCTGAGCTGGTACGGCAGCAGTCCGACCTGCCGGCCGCCCGGCTGGCCGAGGCGTTCCGGGAGCACGGTTGGCCCTGGGCGGACGCCGATCCGCATCGGGACGAGTACCGGCGCTGGGTGCCCGACCTGCCCGGGTTGCCGGTCGGGGCGGACGCGCTGCTGCACGCCCGGCAGAAGGCGCTGGAACGCGACCGGCGCGACGAGGCTCGGGAACTGCGCGCCGAACTCGGCCGCTACGGGGTGGTGGTCCGCGACGAGGGTGAGCGCCAGTACTGGCGGTTGACCCGGTCGGACCGGCCGCTCGGGTGACGGTCGAGTCCCGGCGGTAGCCGGTGCGAACAGCCCTCGGCCGAGGTATTGCGGACGCCCGACTCGGTTCCGGCCGGTGTCGGGGCCGAGGCGACCGGGCCGGATCCCCTGGCGGGGATCCGGCCCGGTCTCAGGCCGACTGGCCTACTTCCAGTGGTGCTTGTGACCGTGCTTGTGGCCGTGTCCCTTGCCCTTGCCCTTACCCTTGCCCTTTCCAGGTGCCTTGCCCGGCACGCCGTTCACGGCCGAGGTGTCGAAGGCAAAGGTGATCACCGCGGCGGCGACGGCGTCGGAGTTGACGTCGAGCGCGAACACGTTGACGTTGCCGTGGAGCTTGTACTTCTTGCCCAGCGACTTGTACACCGCCGCGTCGCCACCGTCCGCAACCGGCGTACGGCTGTCGCAGGCCAGGTGGTAGCAGGGGTCGTAGGCGACTCCCGCCACGCCGCCGAAGAGCGCGGCTTCCTCGGCCGTCTTGATGCCCTCCGCGCCGGTGAAGAGGCCACCGGCGGGGATGTTGACGTCGATGAACGCGCCGTAGTCCGACCGGCCGGTGAAGTCGGAGGCCACCGTGGGCAGCTTCCGGGAGGCGAAGAACTTCTCGAAGACCTTCTCGATCTGCGCCGAGCCCTCCGGCCCCGGCCCGGCGCCCTGCTGCGCCGAGTCGTCACCGTCGTACACGCCGAACGTGTAGTTCGGCGAGCCGATCATGTCGAAGTTGAGGTAGAGGGCGATGTCGGCGACCTGCTGCTCGCTCAGGCTGTCCACGTAGTACTGCGAGCCGATCAGGCCGGCCTCTTCCGCACCCCACCAGGCGAAGCGCACCGCGTTGTACGGCTTGACCTTCGCCATCTGGAGTGCGACCTCAAGCAGCGCGGCGCTGCCGGTGCCGTTGTCGTTGAAGCCCGGCCCGGCCGGGTCCGAGTCGAGGTGCGCCCCGGCCACGACGACATTGTCGGTACGGCCGTGCTTGCTCTGGGCGATGACGTTCTCGGTGCTCCGGATCTCCGAGGTGGTGTCGGCCTCGAGCCGCACGGTCAGGCCCGGCGTCGTCGCGAACTGCTCACCGGTGTAGTACGACACCGAGACGGCCGGGATGCCGACCGGTGCGCCGAGGGTGCCGGCGAACAGGTCGTAGCGGTCCGCGTTGGCCTCCGGCGTACCGTTGCCCTGGTTCATCATGATCGCGCCGATCGCACCGGCGGCCTCCGCGTTGGCGACCTTGTCACCGAACGCGCAGGTACCGCGCTGCACCAGCGCGATCTTGCCGGCGATGTCCACGCCGGCGAAGTCACTGGCCTCACAGCCCGACGTCGAGGCGCGCGGCGGGTCGAGAGCGAGGTCCACCGGGACGACGAGCCCCTGCGCGACCCCGTCGCCGGAGTAGTCCATCAGCGTGTAGTCGACCCCGTCGACGTACGTGGTGGCCGTCGGCGACACCTGGGCGAACGACGAGCCGAACTCCTCGTAGAACGAGAAGTCGAACTGCTGCCGGCTCACCTGGTAGCCGGCCTTCTTCAGCAGCCCGACCACGTAGTCGGCGCTCGCGTCGTAGCCCGGGGTACCGGAGGCGCGGGTGTCGTTGTTGGCGTCGGCAATGGCCTGGAACTTGTCGAGGTGCTTGAGTACCCCCTTGGCCGTCACCGCCTTGGTCAGCTTGGCGACGGTGTTGTTGTTCGGGCTGGCCTGCGCCGGGCCGGCCAGCGCCATCGTGCCCAGAAGCGTGCTGGCCGCGATCGCGGCAAGCACCCTCTTACCTGAGAAAGGCACCACGATGTGCCACGTCCTTCCTCCTTGGGTATCCGGCTCCCCGCACCCCCGTGCGCCGGATGTTTGTGCAATCCTGCTGCACCCGGGCGGCACGGCAAAGCACCTGTTCAGCCGAGCTGCATAGACGTTCGTCCCAGTACGCCATCTGCCTCGATGATTGTCCCGGCAGCAGCAGTGTCCATTGTCGCCAGTTGTGGCAGGTCGGCGCCGGTTACCGGCGCGAGCCCCGCAGACCGATCAGCAGCTCGTCGAGAACGTCGGACTCGGCCCAGCCGTTCACCGCGACCTGCCCGGCGCGGTCCACTGTGATCTCGATCCGGTCCGGGCTGCCCGACAACTCGTCCAGCAGGCCCGGGAACCGGTCGCCGAGCAGGACGAACTCCTGGTTCGTGGAACCGACCCAGGGGCGGCGGGTGTCGATCCGATCCGCCTGGAACGGGCCTGCCACCAGCAGGTCGGTCGCCGCGAGCAGCGCGGCGACGTCGTCGCGGCCCGCGTCGACCGCCGCTGCCATGCCAGAGCACCGCCGACGTGGGCAAACCATAACAGCACTGACCTGCGCCAAGTTTCGGGAGCAAGCGCGCGAGCAGCGACAAATGATCGACATCGGCTACCGTCTCCGGTCTGGGGAGGTACGTCGATGTACGTCGTGTCCGTGATCAACTACAAGGGCGGGGTCGGCAAGACCACGGTGACCGCCAACCTCGGGGCCGAGTTGGCCAACCGTGGGATGAAGGTGCTGCTCATCGACCTCGACCCGCAGGCCAGCCTGACCTTCGGCTTCTACGACCCGGACGACTGGCGGGAGCGGCTGCGCGACGGCCGGACCGTGAAACGCTGGTACGACGGCCTACGCGAGGGCCAACCGACGATCACCCTGGGTGAGCTGGTGGTGTCGCCGGGTCCGGCCAACTCCCGGCTCTCCGGTGCCGGCCGGCTCGACCTGATCGCCTCGCACCTGCAACTGGTCGACATCGACCTGGCGCTGGCCCGCGGCGTGGCCGGCGGCGAGGAGTACGACGCCGAACTGTTCCGGGTGCGCGGCTCGCTCGCCGAGGGCCTGCTGGCCGACGGGCTGGATCCGTACGACCTGGTGCTGATCGACTGTCCGCCGAACTTCAACGTGGTCACCCAGTCGGCGATCATCGCCAGCGACCACCTGGTCATCCCGGCGAAAGCCGACTACCTGTCCACGCTGGGCATCGACTATCTGCACGGCAACGTGCGGGAACTGGTCGAGCAGTACAACGCCGACGCCCGCCGGTTCGCCACCGTACGCCGGCATCACAAGGTCGCCCCCGGCGTGGCCGGCGTGGTCTTCACGATGATCCAGCTGCTGTCGCGGCAGCCGATCGCCACCCACCAGAGCTACATGGACCAGGTCCGCAACCTGGGCCTGCCGGTCTTCCCGACCGCGCTGCGGGAGAACGTCACGCTCTACGCCACCAACACCCCGCGCGGCGTGCCGGTGGTGCTGCGTGACCGGGTCACCGTCCCCGCCGTACGCGACGAGCTGCGCCAACTCGCCACCGAGTTCCTCGACCACCTCCAGCCCGACCGGCAACCTCGATGACCGGCCAGGACGACCTCGCCGACCTCGCCGACCTGGGTCTGGCCGTCGAGCGGCTTTCGGCCAGCACCAGCCGCGTCGACGGGGGCGGGTACCTCGACGGCTGGTCGCTGCGGCGGCTGCGGGCGTTGGCCGCGCACCTGGAGCTGCGCGGCGTCGGCGGATTACGTAAGGCCGACCTGGTCGACCGGATCGTCGATCACACCATCGGCTACCGGCTCGACTCCAGCGCGCTGCGGCAGCGCTGAGGTCGGGCGGCGTGGCCCACCGCAGCGGGGCGGCCATAGAGCGGATCACCCGGCTGGACCGGGGTGAGGACGGACCCGGACACCTTCGACCACCTCCCGACCTGACCTCGGGTCGTTCGCCGGCCGCCGCTAGATCTGATCTAGCGGCGGCCGGGCGTCGTCTCGCGCCGGTATGGCGAAGCTGGCTACAACCACCGCGGGCCGTCGTCGTTGTACGAGTCGGTCGGCCACGCTGCGGAATTTGTCGTACGCATGCGCTGTGGTGGGGCAGCATGCGGGTCGAGGAGACGAACGGGCGTACCGCCCGGTGCCCCGGCGACCCGCAGGAGTCCCGAACGGAAGGACAACGAGATCATGAGTAGACGCGCCACCGGCCTCGCCATCGAGGCCGCGGGGCTGACCCGGTCGTTCGGCGAGACACACGCGCTCGCCGGACTGGACCTGGCGGTGCCCGCCGGTGCCGTGTACGGGCTGCTCGGCCCGAACGGCGCCGGCAAGACCACGGCGGTCCGGGTCCTGGCCACCCTGCTGCGCCCCGACGGCGGGCAGGCCCGGGTGTTCGGCCACGACGTGGTCACCGAGGCCGACGCGGTCCGTGCCCGGGTGAGCCTGACCGGCCAGTACGCCTCCGTCGACGAGGATCTGACCGGCACGGAGAATTTGATCCTGCTGGGTCGGCTGCTCGGCCTGGGCAAGCCGGCCGCCCGAGCGCGGGCCGAGCAGTTGCTGGCCGCGTTCGGGTTGACCGAGGCCGCCGGCCGGCAGGTCAAGAAGTACTCCGGCGGCATGCGGCGGCGCATCGACATCGCGGCGAGCATTCTCAGCACACCGGACCTGCTGTTCCTCGACGAACCGACGACCGGGCTCGACCCGCGCAGCCGCAACCAGGTGTGGGAGATCGTCCGGGCGGTGGTGGCCCACGGCACCACCGTCCTGCTGACCACCCAGTACCTCGACGAAGCCGACAAGCTGGCCAGCCGGATCGCGGTGGTCGACCACGGCCGGGTGATCGCGGAGGGCACCCCGGGCGAACTGAAGTCGTCGGTCGGTTCCGGCACCATCCACCTGCGGCTGCGGGACGCGGCCCAGCGACCCGACGCCGAGCAACTGCTGCTGACCACTCTCGGTGTGCCGGTGCAGTTGGACCCGGATCCGGTGGCGATCACCGCCCGGGTCGGGGGAGACGGCAGTGACCTGGACGCCAGTGCCCAGGCCGCCCGAGCGCTGGGCGAGTTGTCCCGCGCCGGGATCGTGGTGGACGACTTCTCGTTGGGCCAGCCGAGCCTGGACGAGGTCTTCCTGGCCCTGACCGACCATCCCGCCGAGCCGGCCGAGGCCGAGCGCGACGACGCTCTGGAGGCAGCCCGATGAGCAGCGACACCGCCACCTCGACCGGTCGCGCGCCGACGGTCTACATCCCGTCGACCGAGGCGTTGGCGACGGTCCTCGCCCCGGGCGGGCGACCGCCCCGACCGAGCCCGCTGGCGGCGTCACTGGCCTTCAGCTGGCGCGCTCTGCTGAAGATCAAGCACGTGCCGGAGCAGTTGTTCGACGTGACGGCGTTCCCGATCATCATGGTGCTGATGTTCACGTACCTGTTCGGCGGGGCGCTCGCCGACAGCCCGCGTGACTACCTCCAGTTCTTCCTGCCGGGCATCATGGTGACCAGCGTCGTGATGATCACCATGTACACCGGCGTCGGCCTGAACACCGACATCGAGAAGGGTGTCTTCGACCGGTTCCGGACGCTGCCGGTGTGGCGGCCCGCCGCGCTGGTCGGCATGATCGTCGGGGACGTGCTGCGCTACGTACTGGCGGCGGTGGTGATCCTGACCGTCGGGCTGGTGCTGGGCTTCCGACCCGACGGCGGTGTGCTCGGCGTACTCGCCGGGATCGGCCTGCTCGTGGTCTTCTCGTTCGCATTCTCCTGGGTGTGGACGTTCTTCGGGCTCGTGCTGCGCAGCGAGAAGTCGGTGATGGGGGTCAGCATGATGGTGCTGTTCCCGCTGACCTTCCTCAGCAACGTCTTCGTCGACCCGTCGACCATGCCGGGCTGGCTCCAGGCGTTCGTCAAGGCCAACCCGATCACGCATCTGGTGTCGTCGGTGCGGGCCGCGATGGGCGGCACGACGGACGCGTCGAGCATGATCTGGATGGTGGTGTGGAGTGCCCTGTTCATCGTGGTCTTCGGCACCCTGACCATGTACCGCTACAACCGCCGCTGATCGCCACGCACCACTCGTGCCGTGGCGGGGCCGGCTCCGCCGGTCACAGCCGCCACGGCACGGGCTCGGTGGGCAGGTAGCGGCAGGCGGTGCCGGTGGAGATCGTCTGACGCAGGTGGACGGCGAGCGGTGGGTGCTGCTGGTCGAGGCGGCGCAGCGTGTCCCGGATCCGGGCGGTGACGGTCTTGCGGGCCCGTTCCGCCTCGTCGCCGAGGCGCCGGTTGCGCCCGGCCAGGCCGGCAGCCGAACGCAGCTGGTCGATCAGGGCCCGCCGCTCGCCGTCGAGGGTCGCCACCCGCGCCGTGTCGTCCCGGATGGCCGCCCGGTCGATCTCCTCGTCGAGGAGCGTCAGGTGCCGCCGGTAGCGGTTCCTGGCCTCCTCGTCGAGGATTTCGTCACCGCCGAGCCGACGGGCGGCGACGAGTTCCGGCCCGGCAGCCGGGTCGAGCAGTCCGACCGCGGGCACGTCGACACCGGGGCGGCCGAGCAGCAGATGCAGATCGTTGAGCCCTTTGGCGTCCGGCAGGTACGCGGTGGTGTCGCCGTAGGTGAGTCGCCACACCACCCCGTCCCGGCGGAACTCGTACGCCGGGACGGTTGTCGCCCCACCCGGCTCGGACTCGGCCCGTTCCGGCAGTGATCCACCGGCCGGCGGCTCCGGAGGCGAGCCGATCGGCGTGGGGTCGGTCAGCCGAGCGAGCACCTGTCGCATGTCGAGGCTGCGGGCCTCGTGCTCGGCTTCGCGGCGCACACCGGCCGCGACCGCCGCGTCGCCGGGACCGTTCCGGGCGGTGAGGGCGTCGGCCAGTGCGGTGCGGGCGATCAGCGACCAGGGCCGCGAACCCATCCGGTCGGCGTTGTCGTGGGCGGCGGTGAAGCCGGCCACGGCGTCGTCCCAGCGCTTGTCGGCAGCGTCGATCACGGCCAGCCAGTGCTCGACCGGGCCGCTGATGTCGCAGCCGTACACCGCGACCAGCCACTGCCCCCGGTACGGCAGCAGGGCCTGGCGGGCAGCCTCGCAGCGACTCGGGTCAGTCACCGTGACCTGGGCTCGCAGGCGCAGCCAGAGCGGCAGGACCGCCGACGGGTACGTGACACCGGCGGCTTCCAACCGTGCGGTGATCCGGACGGCGGTGCGGTGGTCGCCACATTCGGCGGCGGTGACCGCCTGGAGCAGGTCGAGGAACCGATGCTTGGTCGGATCCAACCTGTCCAGCAACGCCTGTGCCTCGTCGAGGCGACCACGCAGCAGCGACAGCGACCAGATCAGGTGATGACCGATGAACAGGTGCTCCTCATGATCCCAGTCGTCGAGGCTACGCAGCTCCGCGTAGCAGGACTCGGCGCCGGCGAAGTCGCCCCGGAAGGCACTGACGATCCCGTTGTCGATGTTGCTGGCCATCCGGTGCCGGGCCTTGCCGGCCTGCCGACCGGCAGTCACGAAGGCGGTCAGCTCGTCCAGGTAGCGGGGATCGCCGAGTTCCAGTAGCGCGACCCAGCGCAGCGAGGTGGCCCAGAGCGGGGTCTCCTGGTCACCGGAGCGGCGGGCCACCTCGCGGATCTCGGCGGTGAGCTCGGCCCGACGGGCCGCCGTGCCGAGCCCCCAGGCGGCGTCGTGGCGGGCCCAGAGGCTGACGCTGAGCGCGTCGTCGTCCTGGTTACGGCGGGCAAGCTCTTCGGTGGCGTTGATCAGGCCGGCTTCGAGGTCGTCGACAGCCACGTCGGGCCCCGGCTCCCCGACGAGCCGCCGGTACGCCTCCCGTACCAGTGCCTCCGTGTCGATGTCCGACCGGGCGTTGAGCTGACAGTGCCGGTAGACGCTGAGCGCGAAGCGGGCGAGCAGGGCCGGCTCGTCGACGGCCAACGCCTGCACGGTGGTCTCGGCGAGCAGCCGTCTCGCCTCGGCCCGGTCGCCGGTGTGGAAGAGACGATCCGCCAAGTCGACCATGATGCGTACCCGCTGGACCTCGTCCCGGCTGACCACCAGCGCCCGGCGCAGGTGCACGGCCGACTCCTCCAACGCGAGCCGGCAACTGGCGTCCCGGGCGGCGGCGAGCAGC
Organism: Micromonospora sp. NPDC051196; assembly: GCF_040682415.1. Taxonomy (NCBI): domain Bacteria; kingdom Bacillati; phylum Actinomycetota; class Actinomycetes; order Micromonosporales; family Micromonosporaceae; genus Micromonospora; species Micromonospora sp. NPDC051196. Next base: position 582,868 of record NZ_JBFBAY010000001.1, on the reverse strand, counting down.
AGGTCGGCGCAGCGGTACGGATCGAGACGGTCACCGGCGAGCCAGGCGTGCCGGGCCAGGTCGGCGGGGACCAGCCGCTCGGTGAGCGCGGCGTGCTCGTCGACGGCGCGGACCACGGCGGCGTGGTGATCTTTACGGTCGTCGCCGGTGAGCCCCTCGTAGAGCGTCTCCCGGACCAGGTCATGGGCGAAGGCGTACCCGCCGTCGGGGTGGGCGAGCACGAGTCGCGCGCTCACCGCGACGTCAAGGAGTTGGTCGAGTCGGGTCGGCGGCAGCTCAGCGCTGGCGGCGAGGACCGCGCGGTGGAACTCCCGGCCCAGCACCGCGGCGACGACGAGTGCGTGGACCACCGCGTCGGGCAGATGATCCAGTCGCTTGCGGACCACCTCCCGGACGCCGGGCGCGATGCCGCCCGCCGCGCCGTCGACATGCCAGAGCCGGGCGGTCTGCTCGACGAAGAAGGGGTTGCCGCCGGTACGCCGATACACGTCGTCGACGCGGTCGGGGGTGGGTTCCTGCCCGGTGATGCGCCCGATCAACACCCCGACCTCGTCCCGGGACAAACCGGTGAGGGTGATCGTGGTGGCCTTGGCCGTCAGCGACATCAGCAGCGGACGCAGCGGATGGTCACCCGCCTCGACCTCGGCGTCCCGGTACGTGCCGATGAACAGCAACCGCTCGAACCAGGTGTGCTGGGCGGCGAACTGCAACAGCCGCATGGACGCCGCATCCGCCCAGTGCAGATCGTCCAGCACCACCACGACCGGCCGATGTTGGGAGACGGCGACCAGGGCGGTGGTGACCGCGTCGTAGAGGGCGAACGCCTCCTGCTCGGCCGCGTCGCCTTCGCCGTGCGGCCCGGCCACCACGGAGTGACCGGCCGGCTCGCCGTGCAGCAGGGCGAGGGCCGGCTCGGCGCAGTCCCGCGCCACCGCCCAGTCGGCGGCCGAGCGCCGCAGCCCACGCAGCACCTGCAACCAGGGCCAGTAACCGGGGGCACTGGCCGAATCCCAGCAGGCGGCACCGAGGACGAACGCGCCCTGTCGGCGTGCCTCGTCGGCGGCGGCGGTCACCAGGGTCGTCTTGCCGATGCCCGGCTCGCCGCCGACCAGCACGAGGCCACCATGACTGGCGGTGGCCCGGTCCAGCTCGGCGCGTAGCAGGCCGACGGGATGTTCCCGCCCGATCAGCATCCCGCCGGACTGCGTCCCCATAAAACCGACGGTAGCCGACACCACCGACACCACGGGCGGGCCCGGGACGGAACTCCGACGAGCCGATCAGTCTGATTACCAGTACGGGACCGCCGTCGCGCGCAGGTGGGCGAGGATGGCCTGGTTGGCCTCCCAGCCGTCGGGGAACTTCACCGGCACGTCCAGTTGCGGCACATCGGTCGACGGATGGGCGTCCAGCAGTTCACCGATGCCGGCCCGGGCCACCACCACGCAGGCCTGCCGATGCCGGGAGGCGAGCACGCAGAGCCGCCCCGACTCCAGGTGGAACGCGGTCGCGTCGCGTCGACCGGAGAGCGGGTGCAGCACGATGGTCACGTCGTACTCCCGGCCTTGGAGCCGGTTGGCGGTGTCGACGGTGACGCCCGCTCCCGCCTCGCCCAACTGCGCCCGGATGGCTGCCACCTGGTCGCGGTGCGCGGCGCCCACGGCGATCCGGTCCGCGGTGACCGGGGCGCCGTCGGGTGCCTGCTCGCAGACCGCGACCGCGCCGCGCGCCAGCACCCGTAACGCGAGCGCGGCGCACGCGGCGGCGGCCTCGGCGTCGGTACGCAGGGTGTGCCGCGCCGGCAGTTCGTAGAGCGCCCAGCCGGTTTCCGTGGCCAACTCCACCGCCCGGTCCACGGCGTCACCGCGCCCGGCCCCGGTGAGCCGCAGGGCCCGGTCGGCGGGTGCGGTGCCGGACCGGAAGCCGGCGAACGGGTAGAAGGCGCGGGACACCACCGCAGCGGCCGAGGCGGGCAGTCGCCAGGAGACCGGCAGCCGGTACACCGGCAGGTGCGGGTTGTGCCGCAGCAGCCCCGCCACCGCCGACTGCATCGGATCCCAGGTCAGCCCCGCCCATCGGCCGACTTCCACGGTGGAGAACGGGTCGAGCTGCCCCGGATCCCCCACGAACAGGGCCCGTTCGAACCTGCCGGCCACCCGCAACAGGGCGTCCGAGCGCATCTGGTACGCCTCGTCCACGATCGCCCACGGCCAGCAGCCCTCGGTGACCGTGGCCCACTTGGCGGCCGTACCGATGATGACGGCGGAGGCGGCGAGGTCGGTGACCTTTGCGGCGACCCGGACCTGCTCGTGCGCCCGCACTCGGGCCGACGGCCGGTAGTCGCTCGCGGACAGCCGCCCCACGCGCAGCTCCGGTGCCCTGCGGGCGAGCCGGTCGATCAGGTCGTCCACCTGCTCGTTGGTCTGTGCGATGACCATCAGCGGCTCACCGGTGCCGGCCAGCTCCACGGCGGCCCGCACCACCAGGGTCGACTTGCCCGCACCGGGCGGCGAGTCGACCACCACGCCCCGATGGTCACCGGAGCGCAGGTCGGCCAGCACGGCGGTGATCACCCGCTCCGCCTCGACGCCCGGCGGCACGTCCCACTCGGCCTGCATCCTCGCCCACCTTTTCGCCTGCGGTCACCGCACCCTACTCAGCCGCCAGTGGGCCGCGTACGGCGTCACCCTGCCCGGCACCGTCGCCGCCGTCTGGGTCGCCATCCGCCTGACCCGTCGCCGTCCCGCATGATCGGTCGCCCAGCGGGTAGGCGCGTCGCCGGACCAGCGAGAGGCGGTGCCGGAATGGCGAAGTTCCTGCTCATGTCGACCTACACGGGCGGAGGGCTCAAGGGGCTGAGCACGGACGGCGGGCGGGTGCGCGTCGAGGTCGTCCGGTCGCTGGTCGAGAACGCCGGCGGCCGGCTGGAGGCACTGTACTTCTCGTTCGGCCAGTACGACACGTACGTCCTCTGCGACCTGCCCGACCACGTCACCGCCGCCGCCCTGACCATCGCCGTGCGGACGGGCGGCCTGGTGAACGGACATCTCATCCCACTGCTCACCCCGGAACAGGTCGACGACGCCGTCCAACTCCCAGTCGCTTACCAACAACCCGGACACTAGCCACCCAACTGGCTGTAGATCTTGGAGCGACACCGCCCTTCGGAGGGCACTTCCGCGCCAAGATCTGCGCGTCAGGTGCGGAGACCCTTGATCAGGATGGTGGTCAGGGGGCGGGGGTCGTATCGGGGGTCGGCGCCGATGCAGAGGTTGCCGATGCCGCGCAGCAGGGTCAACGGGTCGATCGGGGTGATCTCACCGGCGGTGACGGCGGCGTCCAGCAGCAGCGTCACCGCAGGGATCAGGTGCTCCAGGAAGTAGGCGTGCAGGGGCTCGAAGGCGGCGGCGTCGGAGTGCATCGCCTCGGCCAGACCGTGCTTGGTGATCAGGAAATCGACGAACAGGTCGACCCAGGCGGTGAGCGCATCGTGCGGGGTCGGGCTGGTCGCCAGCAGGGCGGGGGCGGCCTCGGCACAGGCCTGCACCTGGTGCCGGTAGACGGCCACGATCAGATCCGCACGGGCCGGGAAGTGGCGGTAGATCGTACCCAGGCCGACGCCGGCCCGGGCGGCGATGTCACGGACCGGGGCATTGACCCCGGCGTCGACGAAGGCTGCGGCGGCGGCCTCCAGGAGCGCCTGTTTGTTGCGCTCGGCGTCGGCCCTCTTCCGGGGAGCCGGTGAGTCGGTGTTGCGGGCCGGCACGGTCCTGTGGCCTCCGTCACGATGACTGACAAGCGGAACGCTGTTCCGTATCGTCCAACCGGAACGCCGATCCGCTTACCTCTCTCTGCTGAGGAGTAACAGTAATGAGCATCCCAGAGCACCTGCCCAGCCCGGTGGTCTCGGTCCGGCCCGTGGTGCTGCCCGCCCCGACCCGCGGCACGGATCTCCAGATCCGCGTCACCGCCCCGACCACCGGGACCGGACTGCCGGTCATCGTCTTCGCCCACGGCTTCGGCGCCGACATGGACATGTACGCGCCGCTGGTGGATCACTGGGCGGCCCACGGCTTCGTCGTGATCCAACCGACCCACCTCGACTCGCGGACCCTGGCCGTCGCACCGGACGACCCGAGGTACCCGCAGATCTGGCGCATCCGGGTCACCGACCTCAAGCAGGCCATCGACTCGCTGGAGATCATCGAGGCCGCCGTCCCGGGACTCGGCGGACGACTCGACCACCACCGCATCGCGGTCGCCGGCCACTCCTGGGGCGGCCAGACAGCCAGCATGCTGCTCGGCGCTCGGGTCCTCGACGCAGACGGCGTGCCGGGCGAGGACATGTCCGACCCACGAGTCACCGCGGGCGTACTGCTCGCCACCACCGGCACCGGGGGCACCGACCTGACCCCGTTCACGGCCGAACACTTCCCCTTCATGAGCCCGGGGTTCACGGACATGACCACGCCCGCCCTGATCGTCGCCGGTGACCAGGACAAGTCACCGTTGTCGGTACGCGGACCGGACTGGTTCACCGACCCGTACCACCTCAGCCCGGCGCCGAAGATCCTGCTCACCGTGTTCGGCGGGGAACACTCACTGGGTGGGGTCGCCGGCTACGGCAGCACCGAGACCACCGACGAGAGCCCGCAACGGGTCGCCCTGATCCAGCGGGTCACCACGGCGTACCTGCGCAGCACGCTGAACCCGCAGGACCCGGCCTGGTCGACGGTCGATCCCGACCCGCTGGGCCACATCCAATCCCGATGATCGTCGCTGCCTCGATGGTGATCTCGGCTGTTCCGCTGATGAGATTCCCCGGCGACGCAGCGACGATCAACCGATGCGACCAGCTCACCCGCAGCACGAACCCGATCGCGTCGGTACGTCCGGTGTCGACGACAGGTGGCCGGTCGCCGGCTGGCGGCGCGTCCTGGCGGTTCTCGCGCCACTGATTGCAGCGGTGCTCGGCGCCGCGATGGCCACGCAGTGGGAGGTCGGCGGCGGCCGAGCCGTCTGGTCCCTACCCGCTCCGGCGCGATGGATGGCCGAGAACCTCCCGTTGTTCGAGGGTTCGGAGCCGGCGTGGATCTGGCGCGGGCCCTTCTTCGTCTCGGTGCTGCTGACGCTGCCGCTCGTCTGGGTGGTGACCCGCCGCGCCACCGCGGCACCTCGGCGCCTCACGAGGTACGGGCTCCTCGCCGCGACCATCGCGATCGGCCTTGAATACAACAGCCCTGGGTACGGGTGGGTGTTCGACCTTGTGGCCCTGTTGACGGCACTGGTGGGCACCGTCTGGTGCGGGCTGCAGGGGCTGCGTCGGGGCGCGCTGCCGCGCCGGGGCGCGTGGGCACTCGTCGCCGCACTGCCGCTGACGCCGCCGGCCGGCTTCCTCACCTTCTGGTACCTGCCACCCGGCCTGACCATGGGCACACTGATCGCCTGGGCGGCTGCCGCCATCGCGGCCGGTCGGCACCGAGCGCAACACCTCCCCCGCATCCTTAACCATTGATAAACATGCATGTAACTCTCTAGCATTCTCAGCATGCGTGCTCGTCGCTTCACCCTCGTCGCACTCCTCGCCGCCGCGCTGGGGCTCTCCGGAACGGCCATCGCGTACGCGGCGGCCGACGATCCGTTCATCCTGACCACCCCCGGCGCACCCGTGGTGGTGGCCAACGAGCCGCACCTACTCACCCTGACCTGGGCACCCTCGACCTGGATCGGCGAGCCCGGCGGGACGCCCATCCGGCACGAGGTCCGGGCATGGCTCGGCCCCAACACCTACCGCAGCCTCGGCACCACCACCGGCACCGACCTCACGCTCACCGACCTGGCACCCGGCACCGAGTACCGAATCACCGTCTGGGCCTCCACCAACGGCGGATACTCCCTCGACTCGCCCGTGAACCCGGTGCGCACCGCGTACGGAAAGGCCAGAGTGAGCTACCACAACATGGACTGGTCACCCACCGACAACCAGATCCAGCATGCCCTCCAGATCGTCAACACGGGCACCACCCCGCTGGACCTGACCGAGGTGCGGGTGCGTTACCACGTGACGTTCGAGGGCGGGAACACCTCACTGGTCACCAACTGCGACTGGGCCGCGATCGGCTGCGCCAACGTGCAACGCCACGTCCAGTTCTTCCCGCTGCCCCAACCGCCACCGCCGCCGACCCGCACTCCGACCCCGACTCCGACTCGGACGGTCCTGCCGCCGCACGGTACGTCGATCCCCGGCTGGATCGAGCTGACCTTCGCCGGCGGGACGCTTGAGCCCGGCGCGTCGACCGGCCCCATCCAGCTACGCCACCACCGCCTGAACTGGACGGCGATCGACGAGCGCGACGACCCCAGCTGGCAGCAGGCCACCGGCGGGTGGGCCGAGAACAGCCGCATCACCCTCGACGTCAACGGCGTCCGCGAGTACGGCGACACCAACGCGTAAGCCACACCACCCTCGCCTGTAGCGCTGGCCCCGTCCGGCTGCTCAGGACGGCAGTGACCTCCCGGCGGGGGCGACCGGCCGGGCACCCTGGAGGAGCTGGGTGAGGGTGGTCATGGCGACGTTGAAGTCGTGCCGGTCCGCGGCATGGAACCGCCGGAAGAACCAGTCGGGTACGCGGGACTGCCGCTGCCGACTGCGGAAGATCAAATCCTGGATCTGCCGGGCCAGGGTAAGCAGTTCGGTCGAGTCGTCCTCGCCGGGCCGCTGGAGCGTGCCTGCGATCCGAGACTGCATCACACCGAGCGCCCGCTCCCGCTCAGCCGCCACGTCCCGCTGACTGCGGTAGATCTCCAAGCCGAGCAGCAGCGCGCCCAGCGACGGGACGTACCACTGGAGCAGCAGCTGCGAGACGGTCAGCCCGGCGGTCACCCCGAACACCACACCAAGTGCGGTCCAGACGGCCGTGCCACCGAGCACCACGTGGGCGTAGCGGCGGCGGACCCGTGCCCCCCAACCGAGGTTCTGCTGCTGGCAGGCGAGCACGTCGTACGGCGCGGGTAGAGGCGGAATCTCGTAGTAGTCGCGCAGGTACTTCTCGTCGCCCCGATAGGCCCGGTGCAGCCGACTGATCTCGGCAGCGCTCACCTCGTCCCCGGCGGCCACGACGTTCCACGGCAGGGCGAAGAGCCTGGTGTCGAACATCTCCTGAAGCACCGCAGCGCGGCCGAGCTGACCACGCGACCAGGTACCCAGCCCGACCGCGTTCACCAACGCCCAGAGCGCGCCGACGGCGGTGACCGCCGTGGACGACACGCCGGTGATGGCCACCACCGCACCGGCCACACCCAGCACAATGGAGAAGATCATCCGCAGGTTGTCCAGGCGTTGCGCCCGCAGGTGGCAGGCCGACATGGCCCGCAGCAGAGCCATCATCTCGGGCTCGGTCTGGCGGCTGAGCAGGGACTTAGCGGGTTCGGTCACGACGGCCTCCCGGGTCCGGTAACCGATTCTAAATCCAGATCGCTAGATGTCACCCTAAGCCCCAACGCGGCCACCGGCAGTGATCGACATGGTTACCTTTTAGTAGGCTTTGGAGTGGATACGAAAAAGGTACTGACTGGCCCGTTAGTCAGTTAGATTGACCCGGATCAGGGCAGACGTGACGCCGTCCGGACGGGACTCCCCGCGTCACACGCGGCCACCTGCACCCGGGAAGGTCCAACGAGTGGCATGGGCGATAGATGCGACGACGGTCTGGACCGTCTCGGTGATGCGGACTTGGCGGAGGCTCTCAGGAGGTTCGCCGACGGCCAGGCCGGTCGGCTACACCTGCTGCCAGACCTCAGGCACGCTCCGCACTACACCGATGCAGAGCTGTTCAGCGTCGCGCTCACCATGCCGACCGCCAACCGCAGGTACAGCACTCAGAAGCTCTTCGTCAAGGTGCTGCCGGCGAGCGTCAAAGAGCCGGCCCGCCACCGTCTCGCCCGGCTGTCCAATCCGGAGTTCGCCAAGCTCCACATGGTGGACCAGCCCTACCCGCCTTATCCGGTCGGCGACGGCCGCCATCTCATGTTTCAGGAAATGGCGAATGGCGGCGACGACGTCGTCACCCTGCACGATCTCAGCGGCCGCCTGCTGGTGACGACCGTCGAGGCGATCGCTGACGGGCTTCTGAAGGGCTGGAACAGGGCCGACGCCATCGGCGTCTCAATCGACCACACCACGGTCGGCGAGTATGTCCGGCAGGAGCTGGAGAAGATGGTCGGTATCGAGTCGGTCAGCTCCGCGGCACGCCGTCTCGGCCTGCCGGACGCCGGGACCCGCTGGCTCCGTCTGGACGACACGACCGTCCGACTGAACCCGCTGCACCTGCTCGCCGCTGACACGGCGCTGGCAACCGTCCCCATGCCATTCGTCGCCGGTCTCACGCACAGCGATCTGCACGGGGGGAACGTTCTCATCCCCCATGAATCGGCCGATGTGCCTCGCCCGGACTGGTTTCAGCTGGTCGACTTCAGCGATTTCCAGGAGGACGCTCCGCTCACCCGCGACCTGGTGTGCCTGGTGCAGACGACCATCCTGCGCGCAGTGGCTCCGCCGGTGACCGCCGCCGACGGCGCGCAACGAGGGCTCCCTCCAGATCAAGCCGACGCCCTACGCGACTACCTGATCCGTCCGGACGCCGAGCGCCCCGACAACGTGCTACCGGCCCTCGCAGACGTGATCTCGATTGGCTACGGCGCTGGAGCCCCCTACGCCCGTCGAGGTGGTTGGGGCCGAGAGTGGCGAGCCCAGTATCTCCTCTCGCTGGTCAGTCAGGCGCTGATCTGCCTCACCTACGACAACATCGGCGACACCGGCCGGCAGTGGTGCCTGCGGCTGGCGGTGGAGGCGTTGGAGGCGTACCGCCAGGAGCTGTTGAAGAAGTCGCCGGAGCTCGCGGCGTTGCTGACGTCCCCGGTGGCCACGCAACTACCAATCCTTCCAACGATCGGTATCCCGCACGATTCTCAGCACGGCGGACGATCCCCCGGCCGGATCGACCAACGCTGGCTGTCCACCGGCTCAGACCGAGCTTGGAAGCTACAGAGCACGATGCCGCCGAGCGCACCGGCGCCCACCAGGAATCAACCGCCGACCGACGACAGAACCCCAACCCGCAAGCAGCGACTTCGCTATCACACGTTGCTCTTCACCGGCGTCGTGGGGGTGGTGGGAATCAGCGGACTGACGTACGCCGCTGGGTCGCAGAGTCCTGGCAGCAACGGCCGACTCCCCCAACTCACCGCCAGCGCGCTGCCATCCCGCAGTCCGACCCCGTCCACCCGCAGCGAACCACTCGGCCCTCCGGCGGACCGACGGCTTGAGAATCTCGCCCGGCAGGTTGCCGCACTGCAGGAGAAGCCGACGCAGGGACGATTCTTTTTCAGCTGCTACGAAAGTTGGTCACTGGACAGCACCACCACCAGCGGCAGAAAGGTGAGCCACCATGAGTACCGCCTCTGGTTCACCCCACGCCTTTCTGGCGAGAGGTGGGTCACCGACCTGGACCCGAGCGGGCCGAGGAGGCCGCAACGTTTTCTGTATCAACGGGGGGACCTGACCGGGGTGTCGCCACTGCCTCCAGACGATCCCGATGAGATAGGCGAACACCTGCGAGACCTGTGGCAGGCCCGCCCACCAGAGGGGCAGGACGGTGCAGGGATGCTGCAGCTGGTCGCGGAAAGCTACCTCTACCACCCGTTCACTCCTGCACAGCGATCCGCCCTGATCCAGGAACTTGCCCGGTTCTCCGATATCGAGTACCGGGAAGGGTACGTCGACCGGGCGCAGCGGCCGGGCCTCGCCTTCCAGGCCAAAGACAAGGCCGGCCGATGGCACACGCTGCTGTTCCAACGGGACGGTCGGCTGCTCAGCTACGAGTTGGTCGATGCCGAGGGTACGGTGCTCACCCACCGCCTCTACCTACGCAACACGCGCACCGACTCGATCGACACCTCCTGCGAATCGTGAATTCACGTCAGGGGCAGTAACGGTAGACGTGAGTGGCCCAGTCACGCTTGGGCGCCGCATCGCTGCGCACCCGGTTGACGGCACTGATACGGAACAATTCCTGAGTCTTCTGGTAGTAGAAGGCGACATAGCCACTGTCGAGGTTGAAGTGCGCCGAGTCGACTCGGAACTGCCAACTCCAGGTCGAGAGGCTCTGCCAGCCGCAGGACGAGAGTTGGCCCCTCGGGTAGCCGAAGTTCGGCAGATCGTAGAAGCAGAACCAGCCACGCGGACAGTCCGCCGCAGCGTAGGTGCCAGCCCGGACCGCAGGGCCGGCCAAGGCCGGTGCGGGCACTGTCACCCAGACGACAAGCACGGCGACAAATGCGGTGAAAGCCGTGCGGAGAAGATTGGCGATCGACATCAGGAGCCCCCGTAATGCGATGCTAAGAGACGGACGACAGTCCAAACTCAGCGTAGGAAAGCTTCGCAACAGATCACCAGGAGCTACCACAGGAACAGCTCCCCATCATCTTCGAATTGCCTCATTACGACTCTCCGAAAATTGCTTACTGCAAATGCTTATTGGGCGCATGGTCCGTCGTGCTGATCACGACGTCGGCAGCGGTCGGGTCCGTCGCCCCGGGCGTCACACCACACTCGGGTACGCAGGAACTGCTTGTCCTCCTCGCTGAGGGTGGTCTCGCCGAAGTCGATGACGGTGACGTGCCCGAGCGAGTCGCGTAACGCGACCGCCAGGTCGGTGGCCTCCTCCAGGCTGGTCAGCGTGGTCGGCAGATGGATGATCCAAAGTGGTGCGCCCATCGCCGTCACCGCCCGCCCGCCGGATTGAGGGCCGGGTGGCGGCAGCCGGCGTGTCGGGACTGCCACTGCCGCAACGCCTGCCGGATGCGTTCGGCCTCGGTGTTCGCGGTGACCAACTCCCGATGCAGCCGGTCCATCTCGTCGGCCACCTGAACGAGGAGGGTGTCGACCTGGCTCGGGTCCAGCCCTCGCCAGCGACGGTCGAAGGTCGCAGCCCGGACGTGGTGCGGATGCAGCCGCTCCCCGGACATGTAGATCACCGCCGCGGTGCTTCCTGCTCGGCGATCAGTAACTGAACCTGCCGGTCGGTCAGGCCGCGCAGGTCCAGCACCCGCCGCCCCCACCGGTGCAGCCGACACGGATGCGGCGCCCGGTCGTTGCGGCACCGCGGCCCCTCCGGCCACTGCTCGGCGGCGTGCACGGTCAGCGCCTTGACGGCGAAGCCGACGTCCTCGGCGGTCACGTACGGCGGCATCGGCAACTCGCCGAGCACCTCGTCGATCGAATCCATGTTCCTCCCTGGCTAATGGCACCGAGGCGAGCGGGGACGACGTACGCCGCTCGGGTCGACGCCGCCGGAGCCCAGCACCCGCCCCGGGCCTCACGTCCAGATTTGTCGAGAGTGCCGATTCGACGACATGACTACGCACTGCACCTTGGCGGTAACCGCACTGCACCTCACTGGCGATAGGCTGCACCCGGACCGATGCCGACACGATCAAAGGCGGCACGATGACCACGGTGCACCGATGGACCGGCCGAGAAACGCGAGCACTGCGCCAGGCGCTACGAATGAGCATTCGAGACTTCTCGGCGCACTTGGGGGTGGCCGAGCGAACCGTGTCCAAGTGGGAGGCCGGGCAGGAGACGGTACGCCCACGACCAGAGATGCAGGCGGCGCTCGACACCGTGCTCGGCACGTCCGCCGACGATGCTCGTAGCCGCTTCGACTCCGCCCTCGCAGCGGTCGATGGGCAGCCAAAGGCTGTCCTGATGCCGTCTGCCGATCCGCTTGGTGGCCTGACGGCGGTCTACCAAAGTCGGTGTGATCTCACCGCCGCCATGCCCGCTGACCAACTGCTCGATGGTGCACGAGTCGTCAGGGCGGTCGGCCTCTCGCTCAACCTGCTCTGTCAGGATTACGCCGATCGACGCTGGCATGAACTCCTGGGGCGAGATGCCCGGGTCTGCTGCCTGTTCCTGGAGCCCAATGGAGCATCGATCCAGGCCAGGGAGCGGGAGGAGGGATTTCCCTCTGGTCAGCTGTCGGCGCTGACCAAACTGAACATCGAGACCCTGCTACGGATTCGCGACCGGCTGCCCGTCTCACAGCGGGAACATCTGGAACTTGGGACATACGACGAGACACTTCGCTTCAACATCATGCTGGTGGACGACCTGTGCGTCGCCCAGCCCTATCTGACGGCAAGCCGTGGCGTCGACTCCCCCGCCTTGGTGATGCATCGCGGAACACCCGGCGCCGGACTCTATCCGGTGTTCGAGCAGGTCTTCGAATCGCAGTGGCAGGGTCGGCGGGCGCTGTGAGCGACTATGCGGAGTATCTCGCGGTCGCGGTCGAGGCCGTGCGACGAGCGGCGAACGCGATGCGGCACCAGCCGCCTGGTGCACTCACCTCCAAGGGTGACCGAGATGTCGCCTCTGAGTTGGACTACGCGATCGAGCGGGATGTCCGAGCATTTCTGAGCACCGAGACACCTGACATCGGCTTCCTCGGCGAGGAGGAAGGGCGGACCGGCTCGGCGAGTTTGCACTGGATTCTCGATCCGATCGACGGGACGTCAAACTACGTGCGCGGCCTACCGCTGTGTGCGGTGTCGCTCGGGCTCGCCCACGGAGACGAGTCCGTTGCCGGCGCCATCGAGCTGCCATTCCTTTCCGTTCGCTACACCGCTGCGCAAGGGTCGGGCGCCCACGCCAACGGAAAGCGGATCACCGTGAGCGACACCGCCAGCGTCAGTCAGGCGCTGGTGGCTGTCGGGGACTACGCGGTCGGCCCTGCTGCGGAGGACCGTAACCGCCTACGGCTGGCACTCACGGCCCAATTGGCAGCCGAGGTACAGCGGATACGGATGACCGGCAGCGCGGCACTTGACCTGGCGTGGCTCGCCGAGGGCAAGCTCGACGCAGCTCTCACCCTGTCCAACCATCCATGGGACATGGCGGCGGGGGTGGTCATCGCACGGGAAGCGGGAGCCGTGGTGATCGACGGTGACGGCTCGCAACACGACGCCGGATCCGCAGTTACGCTCGCGGTCACACCGGCACTCACCGACGCTGTCCTAGCCGCGTACCAAAAAGCGCTCACCATAGTCGAGGACACAGATTCACCCCGTTCCTGGTCAGACCCGCAGTATCAGCGGCCGGGCAAGCCGGACTGCTGACATGAGTCGGTCACGCGTTCTCGCCCTGGTCGTCTGCGCCGCTCCTCCAGCGCTGCGCATCGGCGAACTGATCGACCTGCTGCAGGGCGACGGTTGGACCGTGTGCTTGACCGCTACGCCGACCGCCGCGACCTGGATCGACCGGGAGTCGCTGGCGGCGCAGACCGACTACCCCGTGCGGGTGGAATGGCGCAAGCCCGGCGAGCCGGAGCCACATCCGCCGGCTACGGCTGTTGTCGTCGCACCGGGCCACCTTCAACGTAATCAACAAATGGGCACAGGGGATCAACGACAGCCCTACGCTTGGCCTCCTCAACGAGGCGCTCGGTGCCAGTAGCCCCGCCGCCCGGCGCGGCTCCACCCGACCGAACCGGCCCGCAAAGCACCCCAACACCTCGGCCAGCACCCGCTTCCACCGACCAACGGCTGCGCTGTGGCACACGGCCACCGCAAGATCTGAAAATTTGTCCACAACGCACAGACGATCACGCGGTGGCCGTCCCGCCTCCACCCCGGTTTACCAGCAAGATCTCAAACAGCGGCTGCCGTACTAGCCCTTGTTCGGTGGCCAATCGCCCGAGTGACAGAGCCGCGACCAGGACCGAAGGTCTAACATGGACATTCGTTCACCTCTGTGTTGCTTCGGCAGTGCAATCTTAGCAGGGAGAGAAATGCACGTCGTATCGGTCATAAATTACAAAGGCGGTGTTGGAAAAACCACGGTCACGGCAAATCTCAGCGCAGAGCTTGCCTGGCGTGGATACAGCGTGCTGGCCATAGATCTCGACCCTCAGGCAAGCTTGACCTTTTCCCTGTACCAGCCAGACTATTGGGAGCAGCATCTAGCCTCTGCCAAAACGATCAAATGCTGGTTTGATTCGTTCCAGAGCGAGTCCACCCCGACGCAGCTGTCAGACTTAGCAACAAGTCCGGATAGGGTCAATCAGCAATTAGGATCAAATGGGGGCCGCCTCGACCTCATCGCTTCCCACCTCGGCCTCATCAACGTAGATCTAGAACTCGCGGCAGACTTGGGTGGATCGAGCCTCAGGCAGTCGAAATTAAAGTACCTTCGAGTACACCGTCGCCTACTTGAAGGACTTTCCGAGTCGGCGTTCTCGGATTATGACGTTGTCTTAATCGACTGTCCACCTAACTTCAACATAGTCACAAAGACCGCAATTGTGGCCAGCGACGGCATTCTGATCCCTGCGAAGGCAGACTACCTGTCCACTCTTGGAATCGACTACTTGATACGGAACCTAACGGAACTCCTAACCGACTACAACGAGTATGCAACTTTAGAAAAGGGATCGACGAGCGAGGAGATTCAGCCGGAGATAATCGGCGTCGTCTTCACGATGCTGCAGTTCTACGGCGGCCAGCCCATCTCAGCACTTCGGCCATACATCGCACAGACACGCGCTCTCGGCGTTCCAGTCTTTGACGCCATGCTCAGGGAGAATAAGAGCCTATTCACCGAAGCACCCCTGAACGGCGTGCCGGTTGTGTTGCGGGGTGATGACAATATGCAGCACGTCGTTAAGGAGCTCGAAGACTTTGCCGACGAATTCTCACTGAAGGTTGGACTCTAAGGAAATCCTATGTCTGAAGAGCTGATCGGGCCACAGCTAACCCTACTCCGACTAGTCGCCCGCTTTCTCGGATCCCTATCTGCCGACGAGGTTGACCGGCTCCTAGCAGGGCAGTCCAAACTTTCAATAGTTGACACGACCACAAAGAGAGTTCCCACAGACGGAGCAGATGCGCCAGCAATGACCCGGGAAGAAATCATTGCGGCATTTTCTGAGATTCACACACGAGAAGAAGGACTAGCCGCTCTGAACCGACTCGCGAAGAACAAGTCTTCGCTTCAGCGAATAACACAAGCACTCGATCTGCCAAATCGCAAGAGCGACACCGTCGATGACCTGCGAAAAAGAATAATTGAAGCAACCGTTGGATATCGTCTACGCTCAAATGCCGTACAAGGCCACTTGCATAAGGACCAGCAGTCTCTGCTTGGGTAGCGCTTGCCCTTGAAGTTCTCCCAGCTAGCGTGATCAGATGTGTGGGCCTAGCTGGGAGTCCTTTGCATGCCCACACCACGCAAGTTCGAACCGCACTATCGGCGGATCATCGCCGACATCAGAGGACGCATCGCGTCAGGCGAGTGGCCACCCGGCCACAAGCTGCCCTCAACAAAGGCGCTCGCCGAGATGTACGAGGTCAACAGCCCGACGACGGTGCGCCAGGCCATCACGATCCTCATCGAGACCGGCGAACTCTACGGCCACCAGGGACTCGGCGTCTTCGTGACTGAGCAGGAGACCTGAGCACCGCAAGATGAGCCGAGGACGGTCGGTCTCTCCCCGCCGGCCCGGATACCCGGCCATGTGAATGGTCAAAGTCCACGCGCTGCTCCAGGAACGAGCGCTTTAAGTAGCAGTGCTGCTGGCAAGGGGGTAGCCGATGTCGGCAGACGCGGGAGGCGGTGCCCCGGCTCACCGGGCGATCAGGCTGCGTCCGCCCTTGGCGAGAACTTCACATCCAGCCTCCGGTCAAGGGCTCGCGCTAGGCGTTCGAGGACTGCAAGAGTTGGCACGGTACCCCCAGCCTCGAAGCGGGCAACCGCAGACTGAGTCATGCCTGCTGCCCGCGCAAGCTGGCTCTGGCTCCAACCGTTGCACTCCCGCAGCTCTCGCACCTCTCGACCGAGCTCGAAGGCAAGTCGCGTCGCCTCGTACGCCTCAGCCGCGCCCGGCTCGGCCATCCGGCGTGCTCGCAGGTCATTCCAATCGATGCGATCACTCATCCCTCTGCCCCCTCGATCGCGGTGTGCCGTTCAGCCGCGCAACGCTCGAACGCCCGACGGGCTCGTTCGACCTCTCGGTCCTCCCGGAGCCGGGTCTTTCGAAACACCGTCAACAGGATGATCCTCCGTTCGGAGGCTATCCAGTAGGTCAGGCGCACCGCGTCGCGGTCAAGGTAGAAACGCAGCTCGCGCAGCTTGCCATCGAGCTGCTTGGTGTACGGCTCACCGAGCAACACCCCATGAGCAGCAAGCAGATCGATATAGAAAGCGGCTCTCGCGAAGTGCTCAGCCGGTAGTCCCTCCAGCCATTCTCGGACTTCTGGTTCCAGCTCGACACTACCCAGTCCATAGCATCGATGCTATAGCTTTCAGGCTCCCGCTGCTGCCCTCCTGGCCGCATGTCGCGACCAAAGGAAAGAGCGCAAGGCGGTGCAGGATAGATACCCTTCCACCGTGGCCGATCATGACGCGGGCGTCTATGAGCACGTAATCACCCAGAAACTCGCCAGGCGGCTTCAACACCTGGACACAGCCCTGGTCCAGCAGGCCAGGCTCGACCCCGCCGACGCGCACGACGTACTCGCCAAGCACATCGCTGCGTTGGCCCGTCGGGCGTTGCTCGCGGTCGGTGGCGGCGACGACAAACTCGCCCGCCAGGTCGACCTGGTTAATCGGATCGCTGAGAACATTGCCTCGCTGGAGCCCCGAGCGGTCGGCGTCGATGATCAGGTCATCGACGCCGAGCTTCTGCTGCACGCCATCGCCGCCCCACCGACCCCGCCGGCCGCGCCCGACTTCCCGGTACGCCCCACCACCCCGCTCTCCAGCGGGGCGCTGCTCGTCAACGGTCGCAACCAGCCCAGGATCGGTCACGAGGTCACCCACGAGATGGCCTCCGCAGATCAGGTGGACCTGCTCTGCGCGTTCATCAAGTGGCACGGCCTGCGCATCATCGAACCCGCGATCCGCGACCTGCGCGACCGTGGCGGGCGGCTGCGGGTCATCACCACGACGTACCTCGGTGCAACCGACCAACGCGCCCTCGACCGGCTCGCCGAGTTGGGTGCCGAGGTCAAGGTTTCCTACGAGACCCGGACCACCCGCCTGCACGCCAAAGCGTGGCTGTTCCGCCGCCGCACCGGCACCACCACCGCGTACGTCGGCTCGTCGAATCTGTCCAAGACCGCGCTGGTCGATGGCGTGGAGTGGAACGTACGGATCTCCAACCTGGAGCAGCCGTACGTCATCGACACGTTCGCCGCGACTTTCGAGGACTACTGGAACGATCCGGCGTTCGAGGAGTACGACCCGTCCAGGGACGCCGACCGACTCCGCACAGCGCTGCGTGGGGAGCGCCGCGACGAGGCGCCGACCGAGATCGCCAATCTGGATGTGCGGCCGTACCCGTACCAGGCCGAGATCCTGGCCGACCTGGATGCCGAGCGCAAAGTCCACGGCCGCTGGCGCAACCTCGTCGTGATGGCGACCGGCACGGGCAAGACGGTGGTCGCGGCGCTGGACTATCGCCGGCTGCATCGCGAGAAGACCATCGACTCGCTGCTGTTCGTCGCCCATCAGGAGCAGATCCTGCGGCAGAGCCTGGCGACGTTCCGGCAGGTCATGGGGGACGGCAGCTTCGGCGAAACGCTCGTCGGGGGCCGGGAGCCGCAGCACTGGCGGCATGTCTTCGCCTCGATCCAGTCGCTGCACCGGCGGGAGATCGACCCCGAGGCGTACGACATGGTGATCGTCGACGAGTTCCACCATGCGGAGGCGCCGACGTACGCTCGGCTGCTCACCCGGCTGAAGCCCCGCGTACTGCTGGGATTGACGGCAACTCCCGACCGCAGTGACGGCGGCGACGTGCGGGGGTGGTTCGACGGCCGGGCCGCCGTTGAGCTGCATCTGTGGGATGCGCTGGAGCGGCAACTGCTGGCGCCGTTTCAGTATTTCGGGCTGCACGACGATGTTGACCTGTCGCAGCTGCGCTGGAAGCGCGGGCAGGGCTACGACCCGGCCGAACTGGATGGCGTCTACACCGGCAACCACGCGCGGGGGCGCATGGTGCTGCGGGCGGTACGGGACACCGTCGACATCAACCGGATGCGGGCGCTCGGCTTTTGCGTGAGCATCGGCCACGCCGAGTTCATGGCGGACTGGTTCAGCACACACGGCGTGCCGTCTGCGGCGGTGACCTCCCGGACCGGTCACACCGACCGGCAAGCTCTGATCAAGAAGCTGAAGGATGGCACGCTCAAGGTGCTGTTCACCGTCGACCTGTTCAACGAGGGTGTCGACCTGCCGATGGTCGACACGATCCTGATGCTGCGGCCCACCGAAAGCGCCACGATCTTCCTTCAGCAGCTTGGTCGTGGGCTGCGCCTGGCCGACGACAAGCCCTGCCTCACGGTGCTCGACTTCATCGGTGGGCAGCACGCCAACTTCCGCTTCGACCTGCGCTGGCGGGCTTTGACCGGGGTCACCCGCCGCGCGATAACCGAGGCTGTACGCGACGACTTTCCCGTCCTGCCCAGCGGCTGCCACATCCAGCTCGATCGGGTAGCCAAGGAGGTCGTGCTGGCCAACCTGAAGTCTGCGGTGCCGACCTCGAAGTCCGGCCTGGCGAGGGAACTGCGGCTGATCGGGGATGTGAGTCTGGGCGAGTTCCTGCATGAGGCGGGCGTGGAGATCGAGGATGTCTACCGGTCGGCGAGCGTCGGCGGGTGGGCCGGGTTGCGGCGGTTCGCCGGCCTGGACAGCTCACCGCCCGGCCCGGACGATCGCGAGCTGGGTCGGGCGATCGGACGGATGTTGCACCTGGACGACCTGGACCGGCTCGACCTGCTGGCCCGGGTGGCAAACGGCGAGCCGCCCGCCGCCGGGCGGCTGTGGGATCTGCTGCACTTCGACCTCTGGGGGCCGAACGCACCGATCAGCGAATCGAAGGCACGGCTGGCACGGCTGTGGGCTGAGCCGGCCCGCTGTCGGGAGATCCGGGAGGTCATCTCGGTGCTGCGCGAGCGCATTCACCGGGTCACCGAGCCGGTCGCCGGGTTGCCGCTGCGGGTGCACGCCCGCTACAGCCGCAACGAGGCATGCGCCGCCTTCGGCATGTCGAACCCGGGCTCGCTGCGCGAAGGGGTGAAGTGGCTGCCCGACGCCCAGGCCGACATCTTCTTCGTCACCCTGGTCAAGTCCGAGCACCACTACTCCCCCACGACCATGTACGCCGACCGGGCGATCACCGAGACGCTGTTCCAGTGGGAGTCACAGAGCACCACGTCATCGGCGTCGGCGACCGGGCAGCGGTACATCCACCACGCCGGGCGTGGCTCGACGGTGCATCTCTTCGTCCGCGAAACCAAGGTCGCCGACCGTGACCTGGGTGCTCCGGCCTACCTGTACGCCGGACCGATGACCTACCAGCAACACACCGGCGACCGCCCGATGCGCATCATCTGGCGCCTACATCATCCGCTCCCCGCCGACATGTACGCCGCCGCCCGCGCCATCGCCGCCTGACGACGGTCGCCGCCGGACAGCGGCGGGCGGCCCGTGGCAACGCCGGACGCACACCTTCCGGCGCAGACGAGGACAGAAGCACACCGTGGCGAACGAGCCAGATCAAATCCTCGCCATCCCAACATCAATAGACGATCGTTGCCATATCGGGCGATGAGTGCAATACTCCGATGGAAGCGCTCCCATCGACAGTCATGGATGCCTAGAACGGAGGATGCAAGTGCGATCACTCGAATCCGAACAGTCCGGCCGGCGATCTCGGTCCGCTGCCCGTCGGCCCGCACGAGCGCTCGTCCTGCTGCTCGCCCTGGTGGTGGGGATGCTGCCCTGGGCCGGTACGGCCCAGGCCCACGGCACCATCGTCAACCCGGCCTCTCGTGCGTACCAGTGTTGGAAGACCTGGGGCAACAACCACATGAGCCCGCAGATGCAGCAGCAGGACCCGATGTGCTGGCAGGCCTTCCAGGCCAACCCTGACACCATGTGGAACTGGATGAGCGCATTGCGGGACGGCCTCGGCGGGCAGTTCCAGGCTCGCACTCCCGACGGCCAGTTGTGCAGCAACGCCCTGTCCCGCAACAACAGCCTGAACCGGCCCGGGGCGTGGAAGACCACCAACATCAGCCGCAACTTCACCGTCCAACTGCACGACCAGGCGAGCCATGGTGCTGACTACTTCCGGGTCTATGTGAGCAAGCAGGGGTTCAACCCCGCTACCCAGCAACTCGGGTGGGGAAACCTCGACTTCATCACGCAGACCGGGCGCTACGCACCGGCGCAGAACATCTCGTTCAACGTCTCGACCTCCGGCTACACCGGACACCACATTCTCTTCGTCATCTGGCAGGCATCGCACCTCGACCAGGCCTACATGTGGTGCAGTGACGTGAACTTCGTCTAATCAACAAAGACCGATACGTTCGGCACGCCGCCGGCCCAGGACCTTGGCTTCCTGGGCCGGCGGCGTTTTTTCGAAGTCGGAGCCGGCTGGCCCGGACGCGTACCCCTTACCGGCAGCGCGCCGCTGAGCTGATCCACCCGGTGAACAGGACTCCCGGTGCCGCGACCAGCGGCACCCGGCGTTTCCGTTTCGGGGAACTGGTGCCGGAACGGCGGCGCGCAACCGGCACGCTCCCTACCCTGACGGGCGAGGGGCATCGTCGGGGGCAAGCTGCCGGAGGACACCATGAGCAACGGGATCGGTGACGCACTTTCGGGCGTACGCGAAGTCGAGCTGACCGTGACCGGCCGCAAGACCGGACGGCAGATCGCCCGCCCGGTGTGGTTCGTGCAGAACGACGACAACGTCTTCCTGGTGCCGGTGACCGGCTCGGACACCCAGTGGTACAAGAACGTCCAGCAGACCCCGATGGTCGAGTT
Source organism: Micromonospora sp. NPDC051196 (assembly GCF_040682415.1). NCBI lineage: Bacteria > Bacillati > Actinomycetota > Actinomycetes > Micromonosporales > Micromonosporaceae > Micromonospora > Micromonospora sp. NPDC051196. Next base: position 561,975 of record NZ_JBFBAY010000001.1, on the reverse strand, counting down.
GGCCGTCGACGGCACCACGCTGTCCTCCAGCGCCACCCCGATCACCGACGCGCGGCAGGTGGAGAACATCGTGGCCATGTTCCGCGACAAGTACGGCCCCGACCAGGTCGAGTCCTACTACCCCAAGCACGACGTGGCGGTGCAGGTCCCCCTCGGCTGAGGCTGCGGCGGGATACTGGTGGCCGGTCGTGGCCGGTGATCGGGGGCTGCGATGGACCTGCGACAGAAGCGAGCTGCGCTGGTGCTGAGGGATGAGCTGAGCCTGGCCGGCGGAGTCAGCGGCGGCGGGCCAGGCTGAGCACCACCAGCAGTGATCCGGCGGCCGCACCGGCGATCACCAGGGCCATCGGCAGGGCGCTGCCCTCGCCGCCGATTCCGACCAGCGGCGCGGCGCCGGCGGCGACCACGGCCTGGATGCCGCCGAGCAGTGCGGCGGCCGTGCCAGCGTGCGCACCGTGCCGGTCCAGGGCCAGGGCGGTGCCGTTGGGCATCACCATGCCGAGCGAGCCGAGGAAGACGAACATCGCGACGATGACCAGGGGCAGGGCGTCCAGCAGCGCCCCGGCGATCAGGGCGAACGCGGCGAGCAGCCCGAGGCCGAGGGCGGTGATCAACAGCGGGCGGGGGCCGTGCCGGTCGAGCAGTCGGGCGTTGAGTTGGCCGACGATGACGAAGGCCAGGGAGTTGACGCCGAAGATGAGGCTGAACGCCCCGACGGAGAGGCCGAAGACGTCCTGCAGGACGAACGAGGAGCCGGAGAGGTAGCCGAGCAGTCCGGCGAAGGCGAGGCCCTGGGTCAGCGTGTATCCGAGGTAGATGCGGTCGGTGATCAGCACGCGGGCGACGCGGGCGATCGAGACCAGGCCGCCGGTGTTACGCCGCGCGACCGGCAACGTCTCGGGCAGCCGCCATGCGACGACGGTCGCGAGCAGGGCACCGATGACGGTGAGGGCGACGAAGATGCCACGCCAGTCGCCGAAGTTGAGCAGCAGACTGCCGAACGCGGGGGCGATCATCGGGGCGAGGCCGAAGATCAGGGTGAGCCGGGAGAAGTACTTCGCCGCGGCGCGCCCGGCGTATAGGTCACGCACGATGGCGCGGGCGACGACCGTGCCCATGCCGCCGGCGAAACCCTGGAAGAAGCGGGCCGCGGCGAAGGTCTCCGCCGACGGCGCCAGCGTGCACAACAGCGACAACAGGGTGTACGCGGCCACGCCGACCAGCACCGGTCGTCGCCGTCCCCAGCGGTCGCTGAGAGGGCCGGTGACGAGTTGACCGACGGCCGTACCGACCAGGCAGGTGGTCAGGGAGAGCTGGATGCGCGCCTGGCTGGCGGACAGGTCGCGGGTCATGTCGGGCAGCGCGGGCAGGTAAGTGTCCAGGGACAGCGGCCCGATCGCGGTGAGGCTGCCGAGCAGCACCAGCAGCCCGATGGCGGCCCGGCCGGTCGGAGCGGCGACTCGGTCCGGCGCGGTGGAGGGTGTGGCGGTCTGCGGCATGGCGGCTACGATAGCTCTGCCTACAGAGGTATTCGACCGGAGCGGGGGCGCACTGTGACGGAGGAAACCCTCGCCGAGCTGGGCGTGGCCCTGGGTGACCTGCACCGGGTGCTGCGGCGTACGGCCAGCCAACGGACGGGTCGGGTCGCCCTGCCCGACGCGCAGGTGGAGGTGCTGCGTGTGGTCCAGCGACAACCCGGGATCAGCGTCCGGGAGGCCGCCGAGCGCCTCGGCATCGCGCCGAACACGGTGAGCACCCTGGTCGGTGAGCTGACCTCGGCGGGCCTGCTGAGTCGGGAGCGGGACCCGGACGACCGGCGTACCGTCCGATTGGGGTTGACCGACGCGGCGCGGAAACGGACGGCCGCCTACAGCCAGCATCGCCTCTGCCTGCTCGCCGCCGCCCTGGCGCAGTTGGACGCCGGGGACCGCGAGCGGCTGCTCGCCGCCGCACCGGCGCTGTCCCGGCTGGCCGACCAGGTCGCCCACCAACGCTGACCGTTCGCCGGCCCGGCGACTCAGCAAGGACTGCCCGGCGGCTCAACAAGGACTGCCCGGCGGGCGACGAGCGGAACCGGCCCGGCCGACGCGCGACCGAGCCGGTTCCGTCCCACGGCGGTCAGGCCGGCGGGGCCAGGTCCTCCCACTCGGTGACCCGGCGGACATCCACCTCGACGTCGGCGCCGGCGGCGATGAAGATGTCGGTGAACCGCTGAGCCCACTGCATCGCCTCGGCCTTGTCCCGGACCTGGAGCAGCGCGAACCCGGCGATCAGCTCCTTGGTCTCGGCGAACGGCCCGTCGGTCACCGTCGTCTTGCCCCCGGTGACGGTGATCCGGCCGGCGTCCACACTGCTCGGCCGCAGCCCCTCACCGGCGAGCAGGACGCCCGCCTGGTTCGCCTCCCCCATGAAGGCACCCATCCGGGCGATGAACGCCTCGTCGGGGCTCCACAGCTCGGGCGTGTTCTCGTCCAGCTTGTGCATGACCATGAAACGCATCGATCTTTTCCTCTCCTGGTTTTTCGATCAGCGGGACGTGACAGCCAGCAGACGGGCACAGACGACCGAGAGCCAGCCGAAGACGACACCGGAGCCCAGCGCCATCCGCACGCTGATGCTGTCCTGGTCCGGCCAGGCCATCACGACCACCACCGCGACGGCGGCGGCCAGCGAGAACCCGGCGGCGCCGCGCCGACCCGCCCGGGCATCCCGGCGGGCGAAGACCAGGCAGGCCACGGTGAGCGACCAGAACGCCAACATCGCACCGACGCCGTGGCCGACGGCATGCCAGCTCATCGTCTCCGCCGGCCCCTGTGGCGCACCCGCCGGCCAACCCATGCTCGGGTCGGCCACCAGCACTCCGCCGATGGTCAACCCGATGCCGAAGACGGCCACCAGCCGAGGTCCCCAGGTTCCGGCGGGCTGGCCGGGCGGCAGCACCCGGCGCATCCCGGCCGCGCCGACGAGCGCGAGCAGCCCGCTCACCACGAACGTGGCGATCTGGATCCACCCGTGCTCGCCGAGCGCGAGCAGGCTCAGCGGCTGCCGGCTCAGGTCGAACCCGTCGCGGGTCAGCACCTGCGCGGTGACCGACACGGCGAAGACCGGCCCCGCGGCGATACCGCCGGCGAGCAACACCCCCGTCGTACGCTGCTTGCCGTCGTCCGCCCTCTCGGGCCGTACGATCGCCGCGGTCGCCATCTTCGCCTCCTCGTCCTGCCGGCGGTCGCCGGTGTGCCGGGCCGGTTTGTCAGACCGGCTGTCACTGACGCGTCGGGCGACCCGACCGGGATTCGACATCGCGGCGGGATTTTTTTCCGGGAAGTTTTTCTCAGCGCCTCGGCGGCATCCCGGCGGCACAGTCGGCGGCCCGGTCGCGCAGCAGCGCCTGTTCCCGGGCGTTGCCGGTCAACTCGGCCGCGCGGGTGAACTCGGCGGCGGCCTCGTCGTAGCGGCCGAGCTTGGCCAGCAGGTCCCCGAGCACCGCGGGTAGCAGGTGGTACCGGGCCAGCGCCGGCTCGTCGACCAGAGCGCGGGCCACCGTCAGGCCGGCAGCCGGCCCCTCGGCGAAGGAGACCGCCACCGCCCGGTTCAGCTCGACCACCGGCGACGGCGCGACCCGCGCCAGCTCCGTGTAACTCGCCGCGATCCGCGCCCAGTCCGTCTCCTCGGGGGTACCCGCCCGCGCGTGGCAGGCCGCTATCTCCGCCTGAAGGGTGTACGGGCCGAGGGGTGCACCGGCACTGCGGGCCCGGTCCAGCGCCGCCAGGCCCCGGCGGATGAGCAACCGGTCCCAGCGCCGCCGGTCCTGTTCCAACAGCAGTACCGGTTCCCCGGCGGCGTCGGTGCGCGCCGCGGTCCGGGACGCCTGGATCTCCAGCAGCGCGGCCAGCCCGTGCACCTCGGATTCGTCCGGCATCAGTGCCTGGAGCATCCGGGCCAGGCGCAGCGCGTCCTCGCAGAGCGCCGGGCGCATCCAGTCCTGCCCGGCGGTCGCCGCGTACCCCTCGTTGAAGATGAGGTAGGTGACCTCCAGGACGCTGGCCAGCCGCTGCGGGCGTTCGGCCACGCCGGGCACCTCGAACGGCACCCCGGCCTCGGCGAGGGTCTTCTTGGCTCGGGTGATCCGCTGCGCCATGGTGGGCTCGGGCACCAGGAACGCCCGGGCGATCTCCTCGGTCTTGAGGCCACCGACCATCCGCAGGGTCAGGGCGGCGCGAGCCTGCGGAGTCAGCACCGGATGGCAGGCGGTGAAGATCAACCGGAGCAGGTCGTCGTCGATGGTGTCCTCGAAGGCCGCGTCGAAGTCCGGCGTGAACGTCTCCTCGGCGAGGTCACGGCCGAGTTCGGCGACCTTGCGGTCACGCACCTGCCGGTGGCGTAGACCGTCGATGGCCCGCCGCTTGCCTACCGCGGTCAGCCAGGCACCCGGATTGGCCGGTACGCCGTCGCGCGGCCACTGCTCCAGCGCGGCGACCAGCGCATCCTGGGCCAACTCCTCGGCCCAGGAGACGTCACGTACCAACCCGGCCAGTGCGGCGATCACCCGCCCGGACTCGATCCGCCACACCGCGTCGACGGTGCGGTTGACCTCGGCAACTTCCATTGGCGCATCAGACCAAACCGGTTCGCCCCGGGCAACCACCTGCCGCAATGAGGTGTGTCCCGCCGGATCTGTCACACTCTGGCCCTAGCCTCGGCGACATCTGATCTCGTACTCACGCTCCGCCGGAGGCAGCAGATGCTCGACCACCTCGGCATCCAGGTCCGCGACCTCGACGCCAACGTCGCGTTCTACGACGCGGTCCTGGCCACCCTCGGCGTCCGCCGGATGCTGGAGTATCCACAGGCCGTCGGCTATGGCACTGACAGGCCGGACTTCTGGCTCAGCCCGGCCAGCGGCGAGGGCACCGGGCATGAAAGCCACATCGCCTTCACCGCCGACGACCGGGCATCGGTACGGGCCTTTCACGATGCGGCGGTGGCGGCGGGCGCCCAGGTGCTGCACTCCCCCCGGGTCTGGCCGGAATACCACCCGGCCTACTACGGTGCGTTCGTCCGCGACCCCGACGGCAACAACGTCGAGGCGGTCTGCCACGCCCCCGAGTGAGACAAGCTCCACGGGAGGGCCGTGGTCCGGTGCCCGGCGCGGTCAGTTGAAGACGGTACGGCGGACGCCGCCGTGCAGGCCGCAGGCCTTCGGGCTGCCACCGGCCAGGCTGATCTTGCCGTTCGCGCACTGCACCAGGTGACCCCGCCCCTCCCAGAACCCCGGCACGCAGTCGAAGTGCTCGCACACCTCGGGATCCGGCTCACGAATCCGCTCACCGGTGCAGAAGTCGTATCCCATCGGGTTGACCGGGGCGCCGCAGCGCCGCTGGGGTGTGGGGGTGGGTCGACGGGCGGCCGGTGAGCCGGTGGCCCGGGGTGCCTTCGGCGCGGCGGTGGCGGTGGCCGGTGCCGGGGTGGCGGCGACCGCGGTCTCCCGGCCGGTCGGATCCGATGGGCCGGAGTTCGCCAGGGCCAGCGGCACCAGCACGGCCAGGGCGGCCGCGACCACCGCGGTCCGGCGACCGCCGGGCAGCAGTGCCAACAGCCGGGCCTGTGCCGGTGTGGCGATACGCGGCCGGAACGGACGGGCCTTGGTGTGCTCGGCGATCAGTTCGTCGAGTTGGGCGATGACCGCGTCACGCTGCTCGATGGCATCGGCGAAGGCCAGGGTGAGCAGGAACCGGAATTCGGCCGCCGCGTCAGCGGGCAGCAGCACCCCGGAGGTACGCCGCCGGTCCAGCACCTGGATCAGGGTGACCGGAGCCTGCGGGTCGTGGGCCAGGCCGGTGATCCGACCGTACGCCCAGTCTCGTCGACCGCGCCCCCCGAGCAGCACCAGCCGCCGGTTGGTGATCACCGCCATGCCGGCGTCGGTGGCCCGCACTCCGTCGGGCAGGCGACGACGCAGCCGGCCCTGCTGGTCGCCGACGGTCAGGTCGGGGGCGGGCAGCACGGCGGTGTGCCGTACCTCCACCAGCTGGGCCGCCGGCACCACTCGGAGCACGATCTCGTCGGGGCCCAGTTCAAGCAGGAGACCGTCGCCGGCTGCGACTGAACCATGGCACTGCTCGGCGAGCGTACGCAGCCGGCGCAGTTCGTCGTCGCGTCGCCGCCAGGTCCCCTCCGCGCTGCGGAACAGCCGCAGCCGGCGCTCGTTCTGCCGGCGCGCCCACCGGTACCGCCAGGTCGAACCCGTCGAATCAGTCCTCGCCACGCCGACTCCTTCGCCGCGCATGCCACCAACCGCAGGCCATCAGAGGGGGTGTCACAGTGATTAACGACACAGGCCACCACGATGGACACGGCCAACCCCGGGCGAATTACCCGATCGGTGGACCAATAAGGACGAGTTGGCGGTTTCGCTGCGCCCGTTCCGCGTACCGACATGCCACGGTCCCACCGGTGCAGCCGTTCCAGGTGTGACGCATCCAGCGGCGGGGACGCCAATCAATCGAACGAGTTGACGGGACCCGTCGCAAAGACCGACGGGTGAATGACGAACGGCGTCACGAGATGACCATCCCGACCCGCCGGATCGACCGGGACACCGCCGACCTGCTCCTCGACGGCGATCCGGTCGCCCTCAACCGGGCCGGACGGCTCGCCGCCATGCTGCGTGCGCTGTGCGGGCCCGCCCGCCCGCACGAACTGGCCGGGGAACCCGCGGCGGTGGCCGCGTTCCTGGCCCGCCTGGTACGGCGCCCGCCGTGACGCGGCCCGACGCCGTACGGCTGGCGTCGGGCCGCATGCGAGCTGGGCGCGGCCGGCCGTCGCCGACACCGGACGCGGTGTCAGGGCGACTCGACCGCGCTGATCCGGAACTTGTGCACCTCGGCGCCGACGATGGCCACCTGCTGCTCCGGTTCCGGACCGGAGCCGCGGAAGTCCAACAGTTGCTCCTCGGACTCCCACCGCTCGTAGACGTTGATCCGTCCCGGCTCCACCAGGTCGGCGCTGATGGCGAAATCGACACAGCCGGGCGCCGACCTGGCCTGCCGGACGATCTCGGCACAGGTGGCCAGGTAGTCGTCCCGCTCGGCGGGATCGACGTAGAGCGTGCCGGCGACTATCAACACCAGAGACCTCCGCAGATCGGGACATCGACCACGCCAGTCATACTCCCCCGCGCCGACATTTCCCGGCCGTCGAACCAGCGATCAGCCGCCCGTCACGCCCGGGTGATCGCGTTGGCGTGGATCGCCTCGTGCAGATACTCGCCCAGCCCTGGCGCCATCGCCTCGTAATGTGCCAGGAACCGCTCGTCGGCGAGGTACATGTCGGCCAGCCCGGTGTGGATCTCGTACGAGCACTCGTAGAACCACCGGCTGATGTGCTGCCGGTGCTCCTCGGCCAGCGCCATCGCCTCCGGCCCGTCCGCCGGGGCACCGGCGGTCATCAGCGCGACGATCCGCCGCCCCCAGTCCTCGGTCTCGCCCTTGATCCGTAGCCAATCCTCCTTGGCGTAGCTGGACGCTCGCCGGTTCGACTCCCGGAACGCCTCGGTGCCGCCCCAGCGCTGCTCCGCCTCCTCGGCGTGTGCCTCGGGCTCGAAGTCACCGAACACCTCGAAGCGCTCCTGCGGGGTGAGTTGGATGTCCAACTTGCTCGCCTCCATCGCAAACTCGATCGCCGCGACCATCTCCTGCAACCGCTTGATCCGTACCGTCAGCAGTTCGTGCTGGCGGCGCAGGTGCGCATCCGGGTCACCGGCCGGGTCGTCGAGGACCTCGGCGATCTGTTCCAGCGGGAACCCCAGCTCGCGGTAGTACCGGACCAGTTGCAGCCGCTCCAGGTCCGCGTCGCTGTAGCGGCGGTAGCCGGCGCCGGTGCGCCCGCTCGGCGACAGCAACCCGATCTGGTCGTAGTGGTGCAGCGCCCGCACGGTCACCCCGGCGAGCTTGGCCACCTGGCCCACGGTGTACGCCATGGTTCCCTCCCTTCCGGCAACCACGGTCCCGCCTGCCGTTACGTGAGGGTCAAGTCCGATTGTGCGACACCGGACACGTTCGTGGGCCCGGAGCGGGCCAGCACGGTACGCAACTCGTCCAGTGCGGCGGGCCGCCCGTACCGGTAGCCCTGCCCCTGCACGCAGCCGATCGCGGCGACCGCATCGTGCTGCCGCTCGGTCTCCACCCCCTCGGCCACCACACCCAGGCCGTACGCGCCGGCCAGCCGGGTCACCATCTCCACCGTCGCGTACGCCCGGGTGTCCTCGGAGAGCCGGGCCACGAACGACCGGTCGATCTTCAGTTCGGTGGCCGGGATCCGGTGCAGGTAGCTCAGGGACGAGTAGCCGGTGCCGAAGTCGTCGATGGCGATCCGGATGCCCAGCTCGCGCAGTTGGCTCAGCCGGTCCAGCACCGCGTCGCTGCCCTCGATCAACGCCGACTCGGTCAACTCCAGCGTCAGCGCTCGCGGCGCCAACCCGGCGCCCGCGGTGGCCTCGGTGACCGTGGCGATCAGATCCGGCCGACGCAGGTGTGCCGCCGCGATGTTCACCGCGACCGTGGCCGCCGGAACCCGGTCCTGCCAGGTGGCCGCCGCCCGACACGCCTCATGGATCACCCACCGGTCGATCGGCAGGATCAGCCCGGTCTCCTCGGCCAGCGGCAGGAATCGTGCCGGGCTGAGCATGCCCAGCCGGGGATGCCGCCACCGCACCAGCGCCTCGGCGCTGCGTACCGTGCCGGTGGCCAGGTCGACGATCGGCTGGAACTCCAGGTGCAACTGCTGCTCGTCGACCGCCCGCCGAAGGTCGGCGATCAGCTCCGCCCGGCTGACGGCCGACTCCCGCAGGGCCGGCGTGCACCGCCGGTACGCCGACTTGCCGGCCGCCTTGGCCGCGTACATCGCGATGTCGGCGTCGCGCAGCAGATCCGTGTACGTGACGTGCTGTGGCCCGTACTCGGCGATGCCGATGCTCGCCGACGGGTGAACCCCGACGACCTCCTCGCCGGCCGACGGGTGCAGCGACGCCAGCAACCGTTCCGCCAGCCGTTCCGGTGCGGCGGCGCGCCCGGTGACCAGCACGGCAAACTCGTCGCCACCGATCCGGGCGATCATGCCGTCGTCGGCGACCGCGCGCCGCATCCGGCGGGACAGGCCGGTCAGCAGGGTGTCGCCGGTGCTGTGCCCGAACCGGTCGTTGACCTGTTTGAAGCCGTCCAGGTCGAGCAGCAGGACGGCGACCGGCTGCGCTCCACCCAGGGCGGTCCGCAGCCGGCGGATGAACGCCAACCGGTTGGGCAGCCCGGTGAGCTGGTCGACGTAGGCGAGCTGCCGCAACCGTCCGACCAGTCGTAGGTTCTCGTTGGCCGCCAGGATCTGCCGCACAGCCAGCGCCGCCAACAAGGCCAGCAACGCCAGGAAGACCGGCAGCGGGCTGTGCCCGGAGGGCTCCCGGGCCAACAGCGCCGCCGCGATCACCCCACCCACCGGCAGGTACGGCAGTGTCACCCGCCACCACGGCGGCAACGGCATCTCGCCCACCTCGTCGCCGCCGTGACAGTGCTGCGGCGGGGGAAACCGCGTCGCCGCGCCGATCAGCAGGTAGCTCAGCGGCCAGAGCACGTCGATCAGGGTGCCGGCCTGGTAGGTGCCGGCGGCCACCAACGACACGTACATCGCGTCGGCCACCGCACGTATGGTCAGACTCGCGCCGAGCAGCGTCAGCGGACGCCACACCGGCCGACCCGGCCCGATCACCACGACCAGGACGGCCAACTGCATCAGGTCGAACAGCGGGTAGAGCAGACCGGCGTAGCGCAGCGGCTCGTGCAGATCCGCCAGGGCGACGTTGCGGAACAGCAGCAGCCAGCCGATCGGGATCAACGCCAGCCCGACGATCACCCCGTCGAGCAGGGTCCGGGCGCGCCCCAGCGAGGTGCTCGGCGCGGTCAGCGCGCACAGTAACGCACCCGTTCCGGTGACCAGACTCGCCGTGAAGATCAGCCCGATCGGCAGCGTGTGCGGCAGTTCGTGCCCGACCAGCCGCTGCGAGGTCCACAGTGCCCGCCCGGCGAGGGAGAGCAGCATGGTGGCGGCGAGCAAAAGCCAGAACCGCCGCAGTGGCCGGTGGTGCCGGCGGGCGGCACCCACACAGGCCAGCACCGCCCATCCCGCCACGGCGATCGCACCGATGTCGCTGACCAGGGCCTTCGCCGGCAGTTCGAGCGCCAGCCAGACGGTCTCGACGGCCACGACCGTGCCGGCGGCGAGCACGCCCGCCCGGCCGACCCGGGACTGTCCGGCCGACCGCACAGTTGCCTGCTCGATGTCCTTTCGCGACACAGCGATCGCTCCGGCCTTCTCTCGTTCGCGCACCCCTGGACGGCGAGGACCGGTCCTGGCAAACCCGGAAAGCCTAGCCACGCTGACGACCGCACCGCCAGATCCAGCCGGTCGAAGTCCACAAGCCGACGGCCCGGTTCATCCATTCACCGTCATCAGCAGCAGTCTGGGCGGCGACACCAGGAACGGATCCGCACACTGCGCAACAGTTCCGTGACCCGGCGTCTACACCCAATCCTCGTCGGACCTCGGCACTTGCGCGGACGGCGTCCCTTCGGCAACCGGCCCCGCCTCGACGGGTGGGCCAACGCTGGGCGGACCGCCGTGGGTCCACGGGGTGTCCTCCACCGCCGGAAAGCTCCCGCCCGGCACGTACGCCTCACTGAGCGTGGTATAGCACAGCCGCTCCCCCACCTCGGGCACGCTGCCCGGTGCGGCGGTCAGCCCTCGGCCCATCCCACCGGAGAGTTCCAACACCACCTCGGTCTTTCCGTCGGCCGCCGGAGCCACGAAGACCACCCGTGCCTTCTGCGCCGGCCGGGCCGGACTGGACACACTCGCACCGACCGGCACCGCCACCGGGTCGGTGGTCACCAACTGAATCCGGGGACGCAGCACCGGCCGCCGCCCGCTGTCGTCGATCCGAGCCGGATCAGCGAGCAGCACCTCGCCGACGAACGCCTCACCGGTCAACCGGTACTCGGCCATCACCAGCGGATCGTCGTAGGCGCGCTGCACCGCGTACAGGGCGGCGGCCCGCTCCAGCCGATGCAGCCGGGCGGCAGCCGCCACCGCACCGTCGCGGCGCGGCTGGGGCGCACCGTCCGCGTCGAGGTGCTCGGCATGAGCGGTGAAGGCGTCCCGGTCACCGTCCCATCGGGCGGCCACCCGGGCACCGGCCGGCAGCGCCCGCAGCAACCCCACCCCGCGCCACATCAGCTCCCAGGTGGGCGTCAGCTGGTCGCGCAGCAACTTCTCCAACTCCGCGTACGCCTCGGTCCGCGCCACCTCGTCCGACCCGGCGGCGGCGTACGCCTCGATCGCCGGGGCGAGCCGCTCGTTGTCGAAGCCCGGGTCGGTGACCGGACCGGCGGGCGGGCATCGCACCGGATCCTCGGCCCGGGCCGCCGCCTCGGCGCCGCTGAGCCCGGCCGGTGGGGCGATCCAACCGAGCAGGGCCGGCAGATGCAGATCCTCCACCGCGCTCTGCCCGGTCGCCCAGTGCAGACTCAACGCCTGCGTCATCGCCACCAGCGCCGACGAACCGGGATGCTCGGCCCGCTCGGCGAAGAAGGTCAGCCAACGGCCCAGCAACGGCACCTGTGCCGGCACCGGGTAGTCGCCGTCGATCCGCCGGAACCGGGTGGCCCGGCCCAGCAGCCGCAGGAACGTCACCCCGGCCGGATTCGGCACCAGCACCTGCGGTGCGTCGAGGTAGCGGTACCGCACGTCCCGCCCCCGGTCGACCGGGACCGCCTCGTTGGCGCCACGATGCGCGTCAACATAGGGCAGCACGGTGGCGGCCAGTTCGGCGACGAACGCGAACCGCTGGTCCCGGTTACGCGGCTGCGGCACGATCAGCAGCCGCGCCTCGCCCGGTGCCGCGCCGACCATCGCCGCCAACGGCGCGTTCGCCTCACCCGCCATGGCCAGCGGCACCAGCACCAACGGCCGCCGCGACAGGTGCAGGTGCCGGACGGTGGCCACCGGTTGGGCCACCCCGGCGGCCACGGCCTGCGCCGCCGCCAGCGCCCGCAGCGTACTCATGCCGCCCCGCCGAGGGCGTCGGCGCGTAGCCGGGCGGCGGTGCGCAGCAGCGCGGCGGCCTCCGCCTGTTGCGGATCGGCGACCGGTTCTCCGGCGGCGAGCGCCAGGACCTCGTCCACGCTGTCGATGCCGCCGAGGGCCTCGCGGACCGGTCGGCCCAGCGCGGCGGTCCGCCCGCGCGCCTCGTCCCGACAGAAGTACGCCAGCTCGCAGGTGGCCAGGCAGTCCGGGGCGTAGCGGGCCGGCACCTGGGACAACGCCGCGACCAACGTCGCCGTGGCGGCAGCCGGGTCGGCGGTGAAATCCGCCGGTACGCCCGCCAGCAGCTCGTCGAGCTGGTCCATCCGGTCCAGTTGCCGGCGTACCACCAGCAGTTGCTTGCGGACGTCCAGCAGGTGGGCCACCGGCTGGTTGGTGAAGTCGCGCGGACAGATCAGCACCACCTCGTGCGACACCAGGTTCGGATCGTGTCCCCGCCTGGCGAGCAGATCCCGCAGAGCCAGCACGTACACCGCCGACTGGACCGCCGCAGCGGCCAGCTTGGCCGAATCGGCCTGCCCGTCCACCACCGGAAACGACTTGATCTCGACCACGTGGAACCGTCCGCCCAGGCGGGCCGCCACCAGGTCCGGCTCCAGATGCACCCGCCGTCCGGCGACGTCCAACCCGAGCAACGGATGGTCGAACAACGCCGCGACGTGATCCGGCTCCACCGCCCGGTCGGAGTTTGCCGCGTGGTCGGGGTTTGCCGCGTGGTCGGAGTTTGCCGCGTGGTCGGGCTTTGCCGCCTGGTCGGAGTTTGCCGCGTGGTTTGGCCCCTGGCCCGGCTTCACCGCGTGGTCGGGGTTTGGCCCCTGGCCTGGCGCCTGGTCCTGGCCCACCGCGTGGTCGGGGTTCGCCGGCTCGTCGGCGTGCGGCTCGATCGCAGCGGTGAGCAGCGCGGCGGAGCGTTGCGCCCGGCCGGCCAACTCGTCGCCGGCACCGAGATCCGTCCAGCTCGCCACCGCCGGCACCGGGACCCCGAGTCGCTCGGCCACCAGGCGCAGCAGTTCGGCGCCGCCGTCCGCCTTCACCTGCGCCTCGAACGCGTTGCCTCGGGTGATGGCGAACCGGGACTGCCCGAACCGGGCAGGGAAACCGATCCGCTCGGCCAACGACGGCTTGTCCACCCCCGCCCCGTCCAGAATGGCTCGGCGCGTACAACCCGGGTTACCGGTCAACGCCGCGATCGTCCGTGCGTTGTGCCGTCGCGGCGGCAAACCACCCCGTATCGCCGCCAGTCGCTGCTCACTCGTCACGACACGCCACCATAGCCCCGCCCTCGCCCCCGCGATCTTGCACTTTCGGTCGCCAATATGCACCTTTCACTACTTATGCACCGACCAATAGTGCAAGATCGCGGGGAAATTAGGAGTGGGGTTAGGGGGTGGTGGGGAGCCAAATGGGTTGCCAGGTGGGGATCTCGTGGTAGCGGCGGAGTTCGGCGAGGCCGGCGACGGAGCCGGCCCAGGCGGCGTACGGGGGGTCCTGCTCGTCGAAGCCGCTCTGCACGAAGGTGAGTTTGGTCCTGCCCTCGGACTCGGCCAGTTCCCAGGTCATTACGCCGGGCGCTCCCCAGTCGACGGACATCCGCCGACCGGGCTCCAGGTCGACGATCTTGGCAGCGTCGCCGTGCTCGAGGCCGCCCATGGCGTACCGGCCGCCGAGCCAGGGCTCGATGCCGATCGGGTAGCCGAACCAGGCGCTGACCTGCTCCGAGTCGGTCAGCGACTCCCAGACCTTGTCGGCCGGGGCGGCGATCTCCAGCTCCCCTCGCAGGTCGGCGCTGGTGAAGTCCACCTTCGGCAGCAGCGGCTTACCTGCCAGATGGGCTTCAAGATTGCCGGTCGTCAGGTACCAGTAGGTCTGGAGCACGCCCCGGATGCTGGTGCCGTTGACGACGTCGTTGAAGTCGAAATGGGTCTGCGACAGGTGCAGCACGGTGGCGTCCGGCCCGTCCGGGCGCAGGGTGATCTCGGTAATGGTCTCCACCCCGTCGAGTAACCAGGCGAAGCGCAGCCGGTCGTCGTCGACGTACAGCAGCCGCTGGTGCGGGGCGTCGCCCTCGGGGGTGTAGCGGCCCCAGAACTCGTACCGCCTGGGCAGGTCGACCTCGGCATGCTCGGCCAGCCAGATCCGCAGCTCGGCCGGATCGGTCAGGGCTTGACGCACCCGCGCGATCGGTGCGGCGAGGCGGGCGGCGAGGGTCATCGGTTCAGTCATGGTCGGTCTCCTTCGGATAGCAGGCCACGGCGAGCTTGAAGGCATCGCCTTCGGTGCCGCCGTAGCGGGTGAACAGCTCCTGTAGCGCGGACTGGAGGTCGTGCAGGAATTCCTGCCGGCGCTCCGCAGGCACGCGGATCTCGCCGGAGACACCGATCGAGGGCAGTTCGGGTGCGCTGCGGTCGAGTGCGGCGACGTCGGCCTGGACCTCCTCCATCAGGTCCAGCAGGTAGCCCAGGCTCAGCTCGTCGCGGGCGCGACGCAGCCCGATCCGCCCGACCAGCCGGGGCGACAGCCAGTACGACCGGGCGGCGGCCTGGTAGATGCCCTCGGTGATGCCGCGGACCTTGCGCTGGTCGACCTGCTCGACCAGCCCGGCCGCGACCAGCTGTTTGACGTGGTAGTAGACGCGCTGCGGCGTCTGCTCCAGCCGGGCGGCCACCTCGGTGCAGGTGCGCGGCTCGGCCAACTGCCGCAGCACCTCGACGCGCTGCGGCTTGAGCAGGACCTCGGCCTGCTCAATCTGCTCCAGGTACAGGACATCTCTCATGGCAAAATCAGTTTGTACGTACAAAATTTGTTTGTCAATCGATACGACGAAGGCCGCGCCGGGCGATCCGGCGCGGCCTTCGTCGATCAGAAGGTCAGTAGGTTCAGTGGGTCAGGCCAGCCAGTCCGGGCGCAGCGGATAGCCGTTCACCCCGTCCGGGCCGTTGCGGGTCGCCACCACTTGGTGCAACTGGATGCCGTTGCGTTCGAATGCCAACCGCGAACCGGCCATGTAGAGCCCCCACACCCGGGCCGTGCCGGTGCCCACCTCGCCGACGCAGAAGTCCCAGTGCTCCACCAGGTTGTGGCACCAGGCCGCCAACGTCAGCGCGTAGTGCTGGCGCAGGTTCTCCTCGTGGTGCACCTCCAACCCGACGTCGTGGATCTCGCTGATCAACCGACCCGGCCCGGCCAGCTCGCCATCGGGGAAGACGTACCGGTCGATGAAGGCCCCGGAGCGGTGCGGCGCCCGGTTGTCCGCGCGGGTGATGCAGTGATTCAGCAGGCGCCCCTCCGGCCGCAGCCGATCCGCGAGGAAACCGAAGTACGCCGGGTAGTTGCGCACCCCGATGTGCTCGGTCAAGCCGATCGAGGAGACCGCGTCGAACCGCTCATGCGGGGCGTCCCGGTAATCCAGGTGCCGCACCTCGGCCAGCCCGGCCAACCCTTCACGCTCGATCGCCTCCTGCGCCCACTGCGCCTGCGCCCGGGACAGGGTCACCCCGAGCGCCTTGACGCCGTACTCGCGGGCCGCGTGCCGGACCATGCCGCCCCAGCCACAGCCCACGTCGAGCAGCCGCATCCCCGGACGCAGCGCGAGCTTGCCGGCAACCAGGTCGTACTTGCTGGCCTGGGCCTGCTCCAGAGTGTCGTCCGGGCTGCGGTACACCGCGCAGGTGTAGGTCATCGACGGCCCGAGCACCTTCTCGTAGAAGGCGTTCGACACGTCGTAGTGGTGCGAGATGGCGGTGCTGTCGCGGGTCCGGGAATGCCGCAACCCGCCCATCACCCGCTTCCAGCGGGGCAACGCCTCCTGCGGCGGGGCGGGCGGGGGCAGCAGCCGCTCCCAGCCCAGCCCGCGTGCCAGCGCCAGCCCTTCGGCCAACGCCGGTGGACGCAGCCGCAACTCGTCCTTGAACACCCGCAACGCCTCGTACGGGTCGCCCGGGTGCACACCTTCCATGGCCAGATCCCCGCTGACGTACGCGCGCGCCATGCCCAGATCGCCCGGGGCGGTGAGCAGGTACGACAGCCCTCGCTCGGTGCGGATCACCAGGGTGATGCCGGAGTCGGCCGGGCCGATGGCGCTGCCGTCGTAGCCGGTGACGCGCACCGGCAGCGGGCCTGCGGTCACCGCTCGGACGACGTCCGCCACGGTCGGTCCACGTCGCCGGGACCCGGGGGGTGGCGTGGCGGGAGCGCCGGCCGCTCCCTGGTCTCGGTCGATCAGGCTCATGCCGGCACTCCGCTCCGCTTCGTGCCGCCACGAGGCACATTCACGCTGAGCCTGATGATTCGCTCGCTCCGCTCACTCATGCCGGCACTCCGCTCCGCTTCGTGCCGCCACGAGGCACATTCACGCTGAGCCTGATGATTCGCTCGCTCCGCTCACTCATGCTCGTGCTACCGCCTTTTCGTACAGTCCGGTGAGCCGATGCTCCGGGTCGTACCGGTCCCGTACGGCACGCCACGTGTCGCCGCCGTAGAGCCGGTCGAACGAATCCCGGTCGTAGTACGCGTCGGAGTAGAGGGACTTGTGCCCGCCCGCCTCCGACACCGCGCGCTCGATCTCCCGGTTGACGTCGCCGTCGGCGGCGCCCTCGGCGATCGGCACAGTTCCCCAGAACCCGATGTTGACGTAGTCCTGTGCCGGCCGTAGCGGGTACAGCGGCCAGGATCGGGCCGATCCGGCGCCCGTCGGCTCACGCAGCCGCAGCGGGCACAGCCACACCGGCGTCATCTGCACCCGCCGGGCGAACCAGTGCAGGAATTCCGCCGTACGCTCCAGCGGGATCTCCACGTCCTGCACGACCCGCTCCCGGGCCGGCTGGCCACGCCAGCGGTCGATCCGGGCGGCCACCTGGTGCCGGTGCTCCAGGCGCACGATGCGGTGGTAGACGTCGCTGCGCCGCCACCGTGCCGGCCACAGCCGCCGCACCATCGGATGCTGCACGCCGAACGCGGCCGAGCACCAGAACCAGTCGGTGTCCCAGCGCCACAGGTAGTCGTGGGTGGTCAGGGCGTCACGCCCGCGTCGACGCAACGAGCGGTAGTAGATGTCCTGCCCGGTGTAGTCGGAGACCGCCGGCACGTCGTCGGTGAAGGTGCCGAGCACGAGGTACGCCTCGTCAGGGCTGAACATCACCCCGTCCAACGCGTCCACCGGCTCGCCGTCCCAGCTGCGGCTGGCGGCGATCCGGCCGATCGCGACGGTCAGCTCGGTCAGGTCGGTGAACCGCACGTTGCGTAGGGCGACGTACCGGCGGATCGGTTGCAGCTCGATGCGCAGTCGGGTGGCGTAGCCGAGACTGCCCAGCGAGTTGGGGAACGCGGCGAACAGGTCGGCGTGTTCGCCCTCGGGCCGGGCGCTGATCACCTCCCCGGCGCCGGTCAGCACGTCCAGCTCGATGACGGACTCGTGCGGCAGCCCGTTGCGGAACGAGGTCGACTCGATGCCCAGCCCGGTCACCGCCCCACCGAGGGTGATGGTGCGCAGCTGCGGCACCACCAGCGGCATCAACCCGTGCGCGAGCGTCGCGTCGACCAGCCGTTCGTAGGTGCACATGCCCTGCACATCGGCGGTGCGGGCGACCGGGTCGACGCCCAGCACCCCGTCGAGCCCGCTGACGTCCAGCCCGGTCGTGCGGGGAGCGTTGCGCGGACGGAACAGGTTGGAGGTGCGCTTGGCCAGCCGAACCGGTTGGCCCACAGGCACCGCCTCGTACGACCGTCGCAGCTGGGCCACCGCCAGATCATGATCACGCACAGCGTGCATGGGATCACTTTACGCGCCACCGTCGTACCGGGATGTCCATGAGGAGCATTTCGGATACTCCTTGATTGCAATACCGGTCTTCGGCCCGAGCGGCATAGCGTGGGAGCCATGCCGAAAGCCGTCTGGAACGACCTGGTCATCGCCGAGAGCGAGGACACCGTGGTGGTGGAGGGCAACCACTACTTCCCCCGGGCCGCCCTGCGCGAGGACCTGGTCCGCGCCTCCGACACCCACACCTTCTGCCCCTGGAAGGGCACCGCCTCCTACTACACCCTCGAACACGACGGCCGAACCAGCGCCGACGCGGTCTGGTACTACCCGGAACCTTTGCCGGAGGCGGAGATGGTCCGCGACCGGGTCGCCTTCTGGAAGGACGTCCAGGTCGTCGACTGAGTCACCACAGCCGGGGTCGGCTGGCCCCGGCCGACCAGCGTGGACCAGGATGCCGGCATGTCGGAAACCGATGGACCGGGCACCGTCTACGGCACCCGCCGCACCGGCCTGCCTCGCGACCCGCTGCTGTTCGCGGCGCTGGCGGTCGGGCTGGTCGGCATCCTGGCCGGGGTGCTGTTCGCCACCGGGGTGCTCGGTGGCGGTGACTCTCCGCCACCCTCAACCACGGCGATGAGCAGCCCGCCCCCGGCCGCGCCGAGCCCGACCGAAGCGGAACTGCCGCCGCCCACCACCGAGGAGCCCGAGGCCACGCCCTCGGCCACCCCCACCGCCGATCCGGACCCGGTCACCGGCCCGAAGGTGGTCCGCGGTGTCGCCTCGGGCCTGTGCCTCGGGCTCGACGTTGCCGGCGAGCTTGCCATCGCCGAGTTGGCCGGGTGCACCGGCGGGCCGGAGCAACAGTGGGTGGTCAACCGATTCGGCCCGGACACGGTGACGCTGACCAACGCCGCGTACAACCAGTGCCTCGACGTCGAGGGCGGCAGCGGCGACGACGGCGCCCGGTTGTTGCAGTTCGGCTGCCACGGCGAGGTCAACCAGCAGTGGCGGCTCCAGCCGGTCGACGACGGCACGACCCTGCTGGTGGCCGTGCACAGTGGCAAGTGCGCGCAGGTCCACGGCGGCGGCACCGCGGCCGGTGACGACGTCACCCAGGCCCCGTGCGACGGCAACCCGGCCCAGCGCTGGACACTGCGGTAAGGGCGGGCGAGGTCAGTCCCGGTAGCTCCAGGCCTTCGGGGTCGCGGCGACCGGGACCGGCTCGGTGACGGCGGCACCGCGTCGGCGCAGCAGCATCAGCGACAGCACCGCCGCGCCGA
Organism: Micromonospora sp. NPDC051196; assembly: GCF_040682415.1. NCBI lineage: Bacteria > Bacillati > Actinomycetota > Actinomycetes > Micromonosporales > Micromonosporaceae > Micromonospora > Micromonospora sp. NPDC051196. The sequence goes on along the minus strand of NZ_JBFBAY010000001.1, from coordinate 542,790 downwards.
CCGACAACGCTCCCGCCACGTACCAGGCGAGGGTGTACGTGCCGAGTTGGTCGCGAACCAGCCCGGCACCGGTGGCCGCCACGGCGGCGCCGAGCTGGTGCGAGGCGAAGACCCAGCCGAACACCACTGCGCCGGAGGTGCCGAAGTACTCCCGGCACAACGCCACGGTCGGCGGGACGGTGGCCACCCAGTCCAGGCCGTAGAAGATGACGAAGACCAGCATGCTCGGCTCGGTGGTGGCGGCGAACAGGCCGGGCAGCACCAGCAGCGACCCGCCGCGCAGCGCGTAGTAGGCGCCCAGCAGCAGCCGGGGGTCGTACCGGTCGGTGAGCCAGCCGGAGGCGATCGTGCCGACGATGTCGAAGAGACCGACCAGCGCCAGCAGCCCGGCCGCCGTGGTCTGCGGCATGCCGTGGTCGTGCGCGGCCGGAATGAAGTGCGTACCGACCAGGCCGTTGGTGGTCGCACCGCAGATCGCGAAGCCGGCGGCCAGCAGCCAGAACGGGCGGGTCCGGGCCGCCTGGGCCAACGCGCCGAGCGCCCGCGCGGCGGCACCCCCGGCCGGCCTGACCGGCTCGACGATCTCGCTCGCGCCGTACGGGGGCAGGCCGAGATCCGCCGGGTGCTCCCGCAGCAGGCACAACACCAGCGGTACGACCAGCAGCGCCGCCCCGGCGACGACCAGTGCCGCCGACCGCCAGCCGTACGCGTCGACCAGCATCGCCAGCAGCGGCAGGAAGACCAGTTGACCGGCCGCTCCGCCGGCGGTGAGCACACCGGTGACCAGACCCCGACGGTGGACGAACCAGCGCCCGGTCACCGTGGCCACGAAGGCTAGTGCCATCGACCCGGTGCCCAGCCCGACCAGCACTCCCCAAACTGCGATGAGCTGCCAACTCGCGGTCATGAACACGGTCAGTCCGCTGCCGGCGGCGACCATGGTCAGCGCGGCGGCCACCACCCGGCGGATGCCGAAGCGGTCCATCAGCGCCGCGGCGAAGGGTGCGGTAAGCCCGTAGAGCAGCAGGTTCACCGAGACGGCCGCGGAGATGGTGGCCAGCGGCCATCGGAACTCGGCGTGCAGCGGGTGCAGCAGCACCGACGGGGTGGCCCGGAAGCCGGCGGCGCCGACCAACGCGACGAACGCGACGGCGGCGACCAGCCAGGCCGGGTGCAGGCGGACAGGTCGACTCACCAGGAAAGTCTGCGGTCATCGGGCCGGAACGACGAGTGGCCGAAAGGCCATCGTCCGCAATAATCGGGCCATGGCCCCGCACCGCATCGCCGTCCTCGCCGTCGACCAGGTGGTCGGGCTGGACCTGGGCACCCCGTCCCAGGTCTTCCGCACCGCCCGGGACGCCGACGACCAGCACTTCTACACCGTTGACACCTGCACCCCGGGCGGTCGACCGGTACGCAGTACGGCCGGCTTCCAAGTGTTGCCCGACCACGGGCTGGAACTGTTGGAGGGCGCCGACACGGTGATCGTGCCCGGGGTGAACGGCGACGCGACCCGGCGACGGGACGCGGTCGAGCCCGAGGCGGTCGAGGCGCTACGGGCCGCGTACGACCGGGGGGCTCGGATCATGTCCATCTGCACCGGGGCGTTCGTGCTGGCCGCCGCCGGGCTGCTCGACGAGCGCCGCGCCACCACCCACTGGGCGTACACCGACCGTTTCCGTGAGCTGTATCCGAGGGTCGACCTCGACCCCGATGTGCTCTTCGTCGCCGACGGCCGGATGCTCACTTCCGCCGGAGTCGCCGCCGGGATCGACCTGTGCCTGCACGTGGTTCGTACCGACCACGGCAGTCAGGTCGCCAACCAGGCCGCCCGCCGGTGCGTGATGCCGCCGTGGCGCGACGGTGGACAGGCCCAGTACATCGAGCGTCCGGTGCCGCAGGCACCGGACACCAGTACCGACGTGGCCCGCCAGTGGGCCCGGCAACGGCTGCACGAGCCGGTCAGCCTGCGTGACCTGGCCGAGCAGGCGCGGATGAGCGTCCGCACGTTCACCCGACGGTTCCGCGCCGAGACCGGGCTCAGTCCGGCCCAGTGGCTGCTGCGCGAACGCACCGACCATGCCCGGCTGCTGTTGGAGAGCACCGACCTGAGCATCGACCAGGTCGCCCGCCGCAGCGGCTTCGGCACCACCGCCGCCCTGCGCCAGCAACTGCACCAGCGCGTCGGCGTCGCACCCTCGGCCTACCGCCGCACCTTCAAAGGAAGGGCCCCTTGTTAACGCCTCCGGTAGAGGAAGGGCCCCCTATTAACAAACTCGTACCCGCAAGACGCTAGCGCCGACCGCGACGGGCCCGCAGGTAGTCGCTAACCACGTACTCGCCAAGGTCCTCGGTGTCCGGGGTGAACACCCGGCCGCCGCTGCGTCGGGCCACCGCGTCGACGAACCGGCGCAGCCCGGGATCGTCGCCGAGCATGAACAGGTTCAGCGTCGCCCCGTACCGGCCGAGGCGGTCCACCTCACGGATCGTCGCCTCGATCGTCTCCGGCAACGGCGGCCAGCAGAACACCGCCTCCCCGTCCTCGGGATCCAGGTGGGCGGTGGGCTCACCGTCGGTGACCACCAGCACCACCGGCTCCGCGTCCGGATGACGACGCAGGTGCCGCCCGGCCAGCCGCAGCGCATGTTGGAGATTGGTGCCCTGGGCCAGGTCCGGCTCCACCGCCGCCAACTCCTGCTGGCTCAGCGTCGCCGCCTCCCGACCGAACCCGATGATCTGCAACGCGTCCTGCGGGAACCGGGTCGCCATCAGGTGGGCCAGGGCGAGCGCGGTCTGTTTCATCGGCCCCCACCGGCCCTGCGAGATCATCGAGTACGACAGGTCGACGCAGAGCGCCACCGCCGCCGAGGCCCGCCGCTCGGTCTCGACCACCTCGAAGTCCGCCACCGCGAGCTGCACCGGCACGCCCGGACCGGCCCGGCTGATCGCCCGGGTGAGCGTACGCACCACGTCCAGCGGCTGTTCGTCGCCGTACTCCCAGGGGCGGGAGGCTCCACTGACCTCGCCGGCCGCCCCCGCCGAGCGCAGGTCGTGCTGCCCGCGCGGGCCGGCGGTCAGCTCGGCGAAGACCTGGCGCAGCGCGGTACCGCCGAGCCGGCGCAGCGCCTTCGGGCTGAGCGTCAACCCCTCGGCGTCGCGGGTCACCCAACCCTGTCGGCGCAGCTCACGCTCCAGCTCCCGCAACTGGCGTACGCCGTCGGCGGCCTCGCGGCCCAGCGTCCGAGCCACCGCGTCGGAGTCGATGTCGTCGAGCGTGGCCCCGGGATGCGCCTGACCCAGTTGGTCGAGCAGGTCATCCAGCTCGGCCACCTCGTCGAGCGCACCGGTCGCCTCGCCGTATCCCAGGGGCTGGCCGCCCTGCGTCCGCTCGCCGCGCCCCCAGCGCAGGTCGGGCCGCAAAGACCGCAGGTTCTGCTCCAGCGCGGCCAGCTCCCCGGCGAGCCGGTCACCGAGCGACTGCCGCATCAGCTCGGCAAGCTCCGCACGCTGCCGCTCGGACAACGAGTTCATCAACCGCTGCCCGGCCGCCGCCCGGCGGGCCAGCAGCTCGATCAACTCGTCGACGTCGGCCGGTCGTTCCGGGAAGAACTCGCCGTGCCGGCGCATGAACTCGGCGAACGCGTCGGTGGTGTCCTCGGCACGGGCATGCCGGGCCAGCAGGGCGTTCAAGTCCTGCATCATCTCGGCCAACCGCTCCTGCACGGCCGGGTCGGCGGTCAACTGCGCCGACTCGCGCAGTCCCGCGAACCGCTGGCCGAGCACGTCGTCACGCAGCCCGTCGAGGATCCGCTGGTAGATCTGCCGGGCCTCGTCGCTGGCCCACTGGTAGCCGGAGAGTTCCCGCACCGCCTGCGCGGTGGAGCGGGGCAGGTTGCTCAGCATCGTCTCGGCGAACCGGGCCGCCTCGTCCTGCCGGTCGGCCAACTCGTCGCGCTCGGCCGCGAGGGCCTGGTCGAGCAGGGCACGGGCCCGGGTCACCGCGCCGTCCAACTCGCCCCGGCGCAGCACCTCCCGCCGCAGTCGGCGGGCGCGGGCGATCAACTCGTCGAGCCCGCCGCGTCCCTGAGGACCTCGGTGCAGCAGGTCGCGCAGTGCCTGACGCAGGCTGCCGCCGGCCAGCACCTCCTGGCCGACCTGGTCCACCGCGGCCTGCACGTCGTACGGCGGGGCCAGCGGGTCGGGACCGCCGCGCCACTGCCCGTACCGGAACCGGTTGCCGGTCATGCTCAGTCCCGGCCGCCGTAGCGGGTACGCCCCGAGTCGGTCACATCCTTGCCGAGCCGGCGGCTCAGGTGCAACCCTTCCAGCACGAACTCGACTGCGGCGGCGGCCTGCCCGGGGCTCGGTGCGTCACCGACACCGAGCCGGTCGAGCACCTTGGCCAACCCGGGTACCGTGCCCACCTGGCCCAGCAGGTCGGTCGCGGGCACCAGTTCACCGGTCTCGATCGCCTTCCCGTCCTCGACCAGCACGGTGAATCCGGTCAGGTCCAGCCCGGCCAGCCGGGCCCGGAACGTCTCGGCGGTGGCGGTACGCAGCAGATGGCCGAGGATCTCGATCTCCCGGCCCTCCTCGCCGCTCTCGAACTCCACCTTGCCGCGCAGCGTCGACGTCACCGACACCGCGTCACCCACCCGCGCCACCGCCTCGGGTGCAAGGAAGGGCCCCTCGTTAACGTCTCCGGTAGAGGAAGGGCCCCCTGTCAACACCTCGGCATCGTCGGGCGACACGGCGGCGAGCAGGCTGGCGCGACGCAGCGCGGCGGCGGCGACCGTCTCCGCGGCGGCGATGGCGAACCGGGCGGAGACCCCCGAGCGAGGATCCACCGACGGCGACTCGCGCACCGCGCGGGCGAAGCGGGCAAGCATCTCCAGTACGTGTTCCGGCACCTCGGCGACCAGCTCGGCCTCCTGCCGGATCAGCGCCAGCTCCAACTCCAGATCGGCCGGATAGTGGGTACGGATCTCGGCGCCGAACCGGTCCTTGAGCGGGGTGATGATCCGGCCCCGGTTGGTGTAGTCCTCCGGGTTGGCGCTGGCCACCAGGAGCAGATCCAGCGGCAGCCGCAACTGGTAGCCGCGTACCTGGATGTCCCGCTCCTCCAGCACGTTGAGCAACGCCACCTGGATCCGCTCGGCCAGGTCGGGCAGTTCGTTCACGGCGAAGATGCCCCGGTTGGTACGCGGTACCAGACCGAAGTGGATCGTCTCCGGGTCGCCGAGCGTACGCCCCTGCGCCAGCCGGATCGGGTCGACGTCGCCGATCAGGTCGCCGACGCTGGTGTCCGGGGTGGCCAACTTCTCGCCGTAACGCATCGACCGGTGCAGCCAGCCCACCGGCAGGTCGTCGCCGGCCTCGGCGACCAGCGCCCGCGACGCCGGGGTGATCGGGTGCAGGGGATGCTCGTTGAGCACCGACCCGACGATCACCGGGGTCCACTCGTCCAGCAACGTCGCCAGGGATCGGATCAGTCGGGTCTTGCCCTGGCCGCGCTCGCCGAGCAGCACCATGTCGTGCCCGGCGAGCAGCGCCCGCTCCACCTCGGGCAGCACCGTGTCGTCGTACCCGACGATGCCGGCGAACCGTGGCCCGCCGTCGCGCATCCGGGCCAGCAGGTTGTCCCGCAGCTCCTGCTTGACGGTGCGATACCGGCACCCGGCCGCACGCAACGCACCGAGCGTGCCGGGCAGATCGGTCGGGGGAATGGGAGGTACCGGATTCGGTGCGGTCACCCACCCAACGCTAGCGCGCCTCCGGTCGACTCGCGCCGCCCCGCACGGATTGCTCACCGAGCTGCGAGCCGTCCGGTGGTCGGACGCGTCCGCCGCCTCACCGATCCGGGCGAAGCGAGAGACAGTGGTACGTGTCGACAGACCCGAGCGGGTGTTCGGATACGACAGATCGGCGGGCTGTCGCCCGCTGCTTCCGGCCCTATACTCGCTGTTAAGCTCCCGCCGCCACGGCCGCTGGAATCTGGCCCGCCCGGCGACGGCCATGACACCGGTCACCTGTGGCCGATGTCCCAGGCGCGGAGGTGCGGTGCTGTACTTCTTCCTCAGCTACGCAAGGGGCGACGAAGACACGCTCGTCCAACGCTTCTACGAAGACCTCAGTGCCGAGGTGCGCCTCATCGCCGGCCTGTCCCGGGACGTACGGGTGGGATTCGTCGACCGCACCATCCTGGTCGGCGAGCGATGGCCGCAGCGCCTGGTCGAAGCACTGAGCACCTGTCGCTCCTTTCTGGCCCTGATGACGCCACGCTACTTCCAGAGCAGGACGTGCGGTCAGGAGTGGCAGCTGTTCGCCGACCGCACCGCCCGGTTCGAGAACCACCGACGGGTGGACACCTCACTGCTCAAGCCCTTGATGTGGATTCCCGCCCAGCCGGGTCGGATCCACCCGGTGGCCCAGCCGTTGCAGTACACCTCGGACAGTCTCGGTGACCTCTATCAACGGCTGGGCGTACGCCAGTTGATGCGTCTGCATCGGCACCGCGACGACTACCACACCTTTCTGTTCGAGCTGGCCACCCAGATCGTGTCGAGTGTGGAGGCGAACCCGTTGCCGGAGCAGCGGCGCCCGATCGACCTGCAGGCAATCGAAAGTGCCTTCCATTCGAACCGGGTCACCGGCCCGGACGGCAGCATCGCCATCGCCACCGGCACCGACCCGACGAGCGCGATGCTGGTGCATTTCATCATCGCGGCCTCCGATCGCGACGAGATGCGCGGCGTTCGAGACGACCTGACCGTGTACGGCGACGACCCGTTGCAGTGGGCTCCGTACCGACCACCCATGCCCCAGCCGCTGATCGACTACGCCCGGGAAATCGCCGCCGACCACAGCTACCACTCCACCGTCGTCCAGGTGGACCGGCTGTCCCACAGCGCCGATCTGGCCGCCCGCTACAACCAGATCCTGGTGCTGATCGTGGACGCCTGGCTGACCCGCCTACCGGAGCGGCGGCAGGCCCTGATCGAGCATGCCTCGGCGCTGAACAACTCGCGTACCACCACTGCGGTGCTCATCCCCAGCAGTCGGGAGGACCCGGAGACCCGGGAGCACTGGCACGCGTTGTCCCGCGCGTGCCGGGAGATCTTCGATGACCTGACCTCCGACGACGAGCTGTACCGATCGAACATCATCACCCATCGGGCCTTCGAGGAGATGCTGCCGGAGGTGTTGGAGGTTGCGCGAAACCGGGTGTTCCGCCTGGGGTCGGTGCACCGGCCACCGGACCGGCTCACGGACACCACGCCACCACGCCTCGACGGCCCCTGGGGCGGCGACGAGCCCGGAACGGAGGCGGCGTGAGCACCGACCCGATCGAGGCGACCGGCGGCGGCGAGGGCCGGATCATCACCTTCTACTCGTACAAGGGCGGCACCGGACGGACCATGGCGTTGGCGAACATGGCCTGGATCCTCGCGGCCAACGGCCAGCGGGTACTCGCCGTGGACTGGGATCTGGAATCACCCGGCCTGCACAAGTACTTCCACCCGTTCCTACTCGACAAGGACCTGCGCGCCTCGCGTGGCGTGATCGACATGGCACGGGACTACGCCGACGCCGTCGTACGCCCCTGGCACGAGACCGAGGACCCGGACTGGATCGACACGGCGGCGGACGTGCTGCGGCACGCGGTGTCGCTGGAATGGCGCTTCCCGCTGCCGGGCCGGGACACGACCGGTGGCACGTCCCCCGTCCGGCCCGGATATCTCGATCTGCTGCCCGCTGGTCGGCAGGACTCGTCGTACACCAAGGCGGTCAGCACCTTCGACTGGCAGGCGTTCTTCGAGAAGCTCGGCGGCAACGCCTTCCTGACGGCGCTGGCCGCCAGTATGCGGAGCAACTACGACTACATCCTGATCGACAGCCGGACCGGAGTCGGCGACAGCGCCGGCATCTGCACGATCCGGCTGCCCGACGTGGTGGTCACCTCCTTCACGCTCAACGATCAGAGCATCGAGGGGGCCGCCGCGGTAGCTCGGTCGATCATGCGACAGCGCGGCGACCGGCCGGTACGGATCGTGCCGGTACCGATGCGGGTCGACAACGCCGAGCAGTTGAAGCTGGAGGCCGGGCGGGACCAGGCCCGCCGACGATTCGGCCCGGTGCTGCCCCGGCTTTCGCCGGAGGAGAGCGACCGCTACTGGGGCGAGATCGAGGTCCCCTACCAGCCGTACTACGCCTACGAAGAGATTCTTGCCACCTTCGGTGACCGAGCCCATCACGAGAACACGTTGCTGGCCGCGTACGAGCGACTGACCCGTACGGTCACCGAGGGCATGATCGACAGCCTTCCGCCGGTTGACGAGCGGCTCCGCCGCCAGTGGCTGGCCCGCTTTGAGCGTCAGCGGCTCGCCAGCACTGCTCCCGACGTCTTCGTCAGCTATGCGGCGCGGGACCGCTCCTGGGCCGAGTGGATCTGCGACGCACTGCGGGCCAACGGCCTGCAGGTGGTCATGCGTGAGGTCAACTTTCCGGCCGACCCGACCGACCGCGACGCCGCCAACGTCGGTTTCAAGGACGCCACGCGGCTCGTCGTACTGCTGTCCCAGGAGTACATGCAGGAGCCGAACGCGGCCGAGTTGTGGTCCCAGGCCACGAGCCACGACCCGGTGCTCGGCAACAACTACCTGGTGCCGGTCCGGCTGGACAACTCCCGCGCTCCCGCGCTGTTCGTGGAGCGCATCCCGGTCGACCTGGTCGGAGCCACCGAGCAGGAGGCGGTGGCCCGGCTGCTGGGCGCGCTGGACCATCCCCACCAGGCCGAAGGCCAGCCGGCGGACGTGCAGCGCCGACGCTTTCCGGGCAACGAGCCACCCGTCTGGCGGGTACCGCTGTCACGTAACGTGCAGTTCGTCGGCCGCAGTCACCTTCTGGAGGAGATGCGCGACTGGCTCCTGACGGCCGACACCGGTCACGCATCGCTGGCCCTGCACGGCCTCGGCGGGGTGGGCAAGAGTCAGATCGCGCTGGAGTACGCCTACCGGTTCCGCGCCGAGTACGACGTGATCTGGTGGGTCTCGGCCCAGCAGCCGAGCGTACTGCGGCTCGCCCTGGGCGAGCTGGCCGTGCGGCTGGCCGCCGAACTCAACCTGCCCCTGCCGGGCAGCAGCGTCGGGGAGCGGGTGCAGTGGGTTCTCGACGCATTACGTCGCGGTGAGCCGTACCGGCGCTGGTTGCTCATCCTGGACAACGTCGACGATCCTGCGGACCTGCAGGACCTGCTGCCGCAAGGTTCCGGCCACGTGCTGGTCACCACCCGTAACCACGGTTGGTCCCGACACGGGCACTCCTTGGAGGTACGGGCGTTCGAACGCGCCGACAGCGTCGCCCTGTTGCTGCGGCGTGCCCAACACCTGGCCATCGACGACGCCGAACTGATCGCCGACCGGCTGGGCAACCTGCCGCTGGCGATCGAGCAGGCCGCCAGTTGGCTGGCCACCACGGGCGAGTCCGCCACGCAGTATCTCGTCCGGGTCCGCCGGTACCTGCCGGACATGCTCGCCGGCGAGTTGCCGGCCGACTACGAGCAGACCGGTGCCGAGCCGTGGCTCGTCTCGCTGGACAGCCTTCGCGAACGCAATCCGGCGGCAGCGAAGTTGCTGGAGGTCTGCGCGTTCTTCGCCAGTGAACCGATCCCGATGTCACTGATCAACGAGGACCGGTTCATCACCGTCCTGCTGGAATACGATCCGTCGCTGCGTGACCCGTTGCTCATGGGACGGGCGCTGCGCGACATCGGTCGGTACGGGCTGGCCCGCATCGACAGCTTCCGTGGCGGCGGACGCGGACAGGATCACGTCGATGCCGGACAAGCCAGCCTGCGGATGCATCCGCTGGTGCAGGAACTGATCCGGGAGTCGCTCTCCGAGGAGCAGAAGAACGAGAATCGCCGACACGTACACGCCATCCTGGCAGCAGCCAACCCCAAGGACGCGGATCAGCCGGCGTACTGGCCGATCTACGCGGAGTTGTGGCCGCACGTCCTGCCGTCCAAGACCATCACCTCCGACCAGCCGGAGGTGCGCCAGTTGCTGCTCGACGTGGCCCGGTACATGTGGAGCCGGGTGGACTACGAAACCTGCGCCGAGTTGGCCGAGCCGGCCATCGCGCTGTGGGAGGAGAAATACGGTCCGGACGACCCGCAGACCCAGATGATGCGCTTCCACCTCGCCAACGCCCTGCGCCTGGGGGGTCGTTACCAGGCCGCGTACGACATCGACCAGGACGTGTACGACCGGTTGTGCCGGACCCTTGGCGAGCGGCACGAGTACAGCGTGATCGTCGCCGGCAGCCTCGCCGCCGACCTGCGTGCGCTCGGTTCGTTCGAACACGCCCGTGACCTGGACACCCATACCGAGGAACTGGCCCGGGACGTCTTCGGCGAAGATCATCCACGCGCTCTGATCGCGGCACACAACCTGGCCATCTCGCTTCGGCTGGTCGGCGATCTACGCGGTGCGCTGCAACGCAACGAACGTACCTTCGCCCGGCGTCGGGAGACCTTGGGCGCGATGCATCCGTACACACTCTTCTCAGCCGGGCAGTACGGTCGCGACCTACGCGACACCGGTGATCTCCTGGAGTCACGCCGGGTTCTCGAAGCAGCCGTGGACGCGCACCGGCAGGTGCTCGGCGAGGACGACAACGAGACTCTTCGGGTGCTGAAGAACTACGCCGTCACCCTACGCAAACTCGGCGAGATGGACGAGGCGTACGCCCTCAGCGCGGATGTGCTGGTACGCAGTCGCCAGCGGCACGGCCCGGACCACCCCGACGTGCAGGCCAACGCGATGAACCTCGCCTGTGACGAGTCCGCCAGAGGCGACGAGGCAGGCGCGCTACGCCGAGCCCGCCCGGTGCACCAGTGGTACCGCGACAACATGGGCGAGGACCACCTGTTCACCCTCGCCTACGCCAACAATCTGGCGATCTTCCTGCGCAAGGCCGGCAACACGCAGGCCGCATTCGAACTCACCGAAGAGGTGGTCGCCCGGTTCACGCACCGGATCGGTGCGGATCACCCGTACACCCTGGCGGCCAACATCAACCTGGCCAACTGCTGGTTCGCGCGGGAGGAGTTCCGGGAGACGCTGAGGGCCGACCAGGACGGCTACGAACGCAGCAAACGGGTTCTCGGTGCCGCCCATCCCGACACCCTGGCGGTGGCGAACAACCTTGCCACCAGCCTCAGCGTCAACGGACATCACCGGCGTGCCCGTGAACTGCGTGAGGAAGTGATGCCGTTGTTTCGGCGGGTGCTCGGTGAGGAGCATCCGAACACCATCGCCCTGGTCGAGGCGAACCGGCTCAACTGTGACCTGGAGCCGCCCCCGGCCTGATCGACGCCACGTCCGGCACGCAGGACACCGGACCGAGCCACCGGCACAGTTCGACAGGATCCACTCGAAGGTTGAGGCCGGCCAACCCGGTCAGCACGGCACGACACAACTCCGGGGCAGCCCGGACCGCCGATTCCTCGGCGGGTAACCGCTGGTCGGCCAAGGTCAGGCCGACCCAGGCGCCCAGGTGGTCCGGCGTCTGCCGTAACTGCTGCTCGTACCAGTCGCGGGCGGTCAGGTTGTCGCCAGCAGCCAGTGCCAGGTCACCGTCAGACGCGTCCGGCAGCACGTCGGCGAGACGTTCCGCACCGCGGCGCAGTCGGTCGAAGCGCTCAGGGTCAGCCAACCGCAGCCGCACCAGGTCGAGCCGACAACTACGGCTCAACCAACCGCCGTCGGCCGGGCTCACCCGCACCGGCACGGTGAGCGCGGGGCAGGCGGCTCCGGCCCGCCAGGCGTCGACGAGCCGCGCCACCTGCTGCGGGTCCGGCCGTCGATTACGCAGCCGCCACACCGTCCAGTGGTCGTCCGCAGCCTCGCTGGCGAGCGCGGCAGCCTGCGGATGCACCGGGTCCTCTCGCCAGCCGTCGATCACCGCACGCAGCCCCGCGACGAACCGCCGCCCCGCCGAGGTCAGCCGTGCCTGCCAGATCTCCTCGCAGGTACGCCCGACCCGATCCCGCCAGCGGGCAAACTCCACCTCGGCCAGCCGCGCCCGGCCGGCGGTGACCGTGTTCCGCCGGGTTCGCCAGAAGCTGGTCACCGCGACGAAGGCGTACGCGCCCTGCAAGGCGGCGCCGAGCGGCCGGGGATCGTCGCGCCAGGGCACGTAGTAGTAGCGATGGTCGTCCGGATCGTAGAAGGGCTCGACGTCGATGGCAGCCCCGAGCTTCGCGTGCTGAAACTCGTGCAGCAGTGCGAGGGCCAGCGCAGGACCGTCCGTCGGAGCAGTTGTCGACACCGCGCCGAAGGCATCCATGCTGGTCACGTTCACCCCAGCGCTCGCCGACTCGGCCTGCAACGGCACCAGAGTTCGCAGTCCGGCCGCAATCGCCTCCGCGTGTCCGCGATGATGGGTGACCAGGATCGGCCAGGCCGCGTCGAGTAACCGCTGCCACTTCTGCACGCTGGCTCGATCCAGTCGATCAGCGGCCGGAAGCCCGTAGCATTCGCGGTAGGGGTCCAGATCGTCGAGCGTGATCCGCAGGGTGAGTCCGTCGGTCGTACTGCTCAGCCGGTGCAGGCCGCACCATCCGTCGCCCTCGGCGCCCGGCCCGCAAGCGTGATCCACGATCGGCGGTACCTCGACCGGCCCCACCCGCACCCTGACGCCGGTACGCGATACGGTCAGCGGACCGGCCACACCGGTCTGGGCCCGGCCGAACGAAGGCAGCAGGGTCGTGCCGTCCTGCGATGCCACGGTCACCTCGAACTCCAGGCCGGCCCGGATCGCCGCCGCAGCGGCGAGCATGCCGAGATATCCCAGATCCGGCTCGCCCCGATCAGCAATCTCCGGCAACCCGGCTGCGCTGGTGCGACCGGCGGGCAGCGGGGTGCGTTCGCTCCGACCCGCCTGCCGACGCAGTCGGCGTAGGGTCACGGCGAGCCAGGCGCCGGTGTGCGGCAGCATCAACATGGCGGGCCCCACCGCCGGATCCCGCCGCGCCGCCGCGGCGAGCAACGCGAAGTGTCGGCGGGCCTCGGTGGAGTCCGCCAGATCCAGTACGGCACGCAGTTGCAGCATTCTCTTGCTCACCTGGGCCGCCCGCAGGGTGCGGACGATCCCCGCATCGGTCCCGCCCACGGCCAGCCGGTCGAGGTCGGTCGGCCTTAGGCGGTGGTAGCCGCTCACCGGCCGCGCCGCAAGCCGGCCAGGTCGGCGCGAAGCCGGCCCGAAACGTGCTCGATAAACAGCCGCAGATCCTGGCAGTAGACGGAGCGGTTCCGGAAGCTACCCGCTCGGTACCGGTGCGGATAGTTGCCGCCGCCGCAGACCTGATGGATCGGGCAGGCCCGGCACTCGTCGGCCAGCCCGGACACACCTGCCTGCCGAATCGCCACGGCAGGGTGGCGGAGCACCTGGTCGAAGGAATCGGCGAAAACGCTCAGGTGGGTGTCCACCGCGCCCGGATAGCTGGACCGCAGCGTGTCGACCTGCTCGTATCCCCCGTCGGTGTTGACCACCACCGCGGCGACCGGGCTCAGCCCCAGGGACTCGGTACGGCTCTGACCACCGAGCAACAGGTTGAGCAGTTCCTCGAAGATGCGGACGCGGGTGCGGCGCCGCGGCGCGTCATACCAGGCGTCGAAGGCGTCGGAGAGCCACCTACCGTACGCATCGTCGCCCTGCCCCGCCCGTGGTGGCGGCACGTCCCAGTTGGCGTGCGGCAGCAGGAAGTCGATCATTGGCGGCTCGTACCTCAACAACGCCTCGTACGTGCCACGAGGGTCGGCGGCGAGGTCGATCACGCAGAGGATTCCCGCATATGCCTCGGGACGTTCGACGAGTACCCGCAGTGCTCGGTCGACGGCGTCGAAACTGCCGAGACCGGAGGCGTACCGCCGATGCCGGTCGTTTGCGACACGGTCGCCATCGAGGCTCACCCCGATCAGCACATCCGCGTCAGCCAGCACGGACAACGCCCGTTCGTCGAGAAGCGTTCCGTTGGTCTGCACGCTGATCCGGGCCACTGCGGGACTGACCGCCAACCGCAACTGCTCGGCCATCCGCGCCAGGGTCGCCGCGCCGACCAGCAACGGCTCGCCACCGTGCAGCACCACCCGAACGGCGCTGAGTGCGTGAGCCTGGGCATGCTCGGCGATCCGGGCACAGCTACGGTCGAATATGTCGGCGGACATCAAGGGCGGGTCGGTGCGGGCCCGGCGGTCCGCCAGTTCGTACATGTAGCAGTAGTCGCAGGCCAGGTTGCACCTGCTGTGCACCTTCAGGATGAACTCCGAGAAGGGAACCGGCCGCGCCGCTGCCGGGCGGTCCACCACTGTCAGGCCGCGCCCGTCGCCCGACACGTTACATCGCCGAGTTCCACCCGGCGACCGCATCCTGGGGGCGGTCGATCTCCTCCAAGATCCGGCGTAGCGAAAAGGCAAATGCCGACCCGTCCAGTTCCGGCAGATCAGCCAGGCTCACGTCGCTGAGGTCCAGAAGAACCCCGGGGGAGCCATCTTCGGTCGTATCCATATTGATCCGTCCACCCGCGAAAGAAACTCGCGCCCGAATGAGCGATGACTTGTGCGGGAGTTGTCGGACCAGAGCCCGGCCCCACCGCGAACCCGCCGACGAACCGGGTCATCGTAGCGGCCAACGTAACGCGGTATTCGGACGGGTCACTTGGTTCAACGCCCCAGCACTGTCGCGGACATTGTGCTCGGCCGCCTGGACACCGAAAATCCAGCGACCGGCCGGGATCAACCGTCCCTGCGGACAGGACGATCGACCGAGCCGCGCCGCCGCCTGCATCGAACCGTCGATCCGTCGACGCGGCCTGCCGCGGCGTCACAAGGGGGCGTCGAGGCGGGCGAGGGCGGTGTCGATCGCGCTGTGCTGCGCCTCGTCGGAATAGGTGGCCGGGTCGACGGCCGCGAGCACGTTGAGCCCTTCGACCAACGCCACCAGGCTGGTCGCGGCGGCCGCGCAGTCGGCCGACGGCCAGTCGGGACACGCGGCGGCGACCAGGGCGGCGATCCGGTCGACGAACCGGCGGTTGTAGGAGCGGTGCAGGTCGGCCAGGACCGGGTCGGCCAACGCGGCGGCAAGGAAGCCCACCCATACCCGCGCCTCCTCCCGTTTCTCCTCGGTCGGTGACGCGGCCTGCAACAGAACGGCCCGCAGCGCCGCCCGGGGGGTGCCCGCAGCGGCCTGGGCGACGTCGGCCCGCTGGCCGGTACGCCAGTGCAGGAGTTCCCGGGCGTGCACCAGCAGGGCCTGTTTGTCGGCGAAGGTGTGCAGCACCATGCCGGTGGTGCAACCGGCCCGCTCGGCGACCGCGCGCAGGGTCAGGCCGGGCAGGCCCCGGGCGGCCAGCACCGACCAGGTGGCCGCCGACAGGCGTTGCTGCTGGTCGGCCAGGTCACGTCGTCTGGCCATCCGTACCTCTTCCCCAGCTGTGGATCCAGACCGTAGCGTACGTTACGGTAACGCTTGTTACGGAAGCTGCGCGGAAGGAACGTCGCCATGATCTCCATCGACCACGAGCCGTGGGGATCCACCGACGCGACCCGGCTGCGCGACGCGCAGCGCGCCGAACTCGACGCCCGCTACGGCAACGACAACCACGAACCCGGGGAACCACCCAGCGCCGAGAGCGTCACCGTCTTCCTCGTCGCCCGCGACGCCGACGGCACCGCCGTGGGCTGCGGCGGTCTGCGCCTACTCGCCCCCGGAACCGCCGAGATCAAACGGATGTACGTCACCCCGTCGGCCCGCGGCACCGGCGTCGCCGTCGCCATCCTGCGCGCCCTGGAGCAGCAGGCCCACGACGCGGGCGTACGCACCCTGCTGCTGGAAACCGGCACCGCCCAGCCCGACGCGATGCGCTTCTACGAGCGCGAGGGCTACCACCGCATCGACAACTTTGGCCCGTACCGTGGCGCGCCCCTCTCCATCTGCTACGCCCGCGACCTGCCCTGAACGACCCGCCCACCGCACCCGGGAGGCGGCGCCTGCTGCGTTCGGAGACCATCGCCGCGTTGACCGGCGAATTGTCACCCTCCGTGACCCGCGTCGGCACCGCCCCTTTGCTCTCCGGGGTCAGCGTCCGGTGCGGGCCCGGAGCATTCCCGGTACGGCGGCCAGCCCGGTGACCGGGCGGAACGCCCGCGCCGCGTTGACCAGAGCGGCGTACTCGTCCTCGGTCAGGTCGATCTCCGCGGCGGCGGCGTTGCGTTCCATCTGCTCCACGCTGGACGCACCCGGAATCGCCACCACGTTCGGGTGCCGCAACACGTACGCCAGGGCGATCTGGCTCGGGGTGGCGTCGTGCGCAGCGGCCACCTGGCGCAGCGTCTCGATCAGCGCGGTGCCGCGCGCCAGGTTCTCCGGCAGGAAGTACGGGTTGGCCCGGCGCACCGCGCCGACCGGGGGATGATGCGCGTCGTACCGCCCGGAGAGGAACCCCTGCGCCAGCGGGCTGTACGCGATGACCAGCCGACCGGCCTGCTCCGCGTACGGCAGGAGATCTTCCTCGGGCTTGCGGTCGAGCATGCTGTAGCGCACCTGGTTGCTGAGCACCCGACGACCCAGCGCGGCCTCGGCGACCTGCCAGCGGCGCAGGCTGTAGTTGCTCACCCCCACCTCACCGATCAGGTCGACATCCTGCAGAGCCCGCATGCCCCGCATGGTGCTCTGGTCGCTGACCACCGGATTGGGCTGGTGCACCTGATAGAGGTCGATGCTGGTGACCCCGAGCCGGGCCGCCGAGGCGACCGCCCGCTGCTGCACCACCGACGCCACCGGCAACACCGGGAAGATCTTGGTCGCGATGGTGACCTTGTCCCGGTCGCCGGCCAGCGCCGCGCCGAGAATCCGCTCGCTGCGGCCGAAGCCGTACAACTCGGCGGTGTCGAAGACGGTGACACCCAGTTCGACGGCGCGCCGGACGATGTCCGCCGCCAACCGCTCGTAGTCCGGGCCGTAGCCCCACTCCCGTGACCCGAACTGCCAGGTGCCGAGGCCGATCTTGGACAGGGGTTTCGGCGTGTCGAGCCGCACGTAGCGCATGGGCCGACCGTACCCCTAGCAGGGCCCTGATGTGACCGACCACAATCGGGGCAAATGACTAACGCCCTGGCGAGAGATCTTCTCTCTCACCAGGGCGTTTCGCTTGGGTGGAGCCGAGGGGACTCGAACCCCTGACCCCCACACTGCCAGTATCGTAACGATACTGTCACACCATGCCGCAGGGTGCCGACATGCGCTTTGAGCAGGAAATACCCCTCCAGGCAAATGACATCTCCTGCCGCCGGATATCGCGTGATGATGGTTATTTGATCTTGGACGGTGACCACCGATGTGACCACGATCAGTGTGGGAGGCTCCGTGCCGCCCCATCCAGGCCGTGCCGAACGGCCGTTGGCAATAGACCGGCTTCGCGATTGCCAACGACAGCGAGCAGTTCACCGCGCTCGCCAGTTACGGCGATCCGACCAGCTGGCTCAGCACGACCGGCGTGACCGCCGCAGAACTAAGATCAACTATCGACCTGGCAATCTCCCCGACGGAGTGCCCGCTCGACCATGCCGAACCGGATGCGTTCCTGCTCCAGACGTAGCGCCGGGGCGTACCGATCAGCGAGAAGGTCGGCGTAAAGGTCGGCCTCGCCCGGGTGCAGATGGGGCAGCTCAGCCCGGATCGGGCTCGGCTCCCGGCCCCAGCGGTCGCGATGGGCGAGCAGCGTCGCCCGGTCCATCAGGATCGACCGGGCGTGCGGAAAGCTCTGGCGAAGCCGGTCCAGGATGGCGAAGCCGTGCGTGTCCATGTCGCCCCAGTAGATCAGCTCACGGGATTTTAGCCAGTTCAGTGGCGCCAGCCCGGACAGCGCGTACCCGCCGCCAAGGACCGCGACGGCATCATCCACCTGCGGCAGCGCCAGATAGGTGATTTCGTTTTCCACCACGATGACCCGCGACGCCTCGGCCGGAGTCGCCGCCAGTTCCTCCAACCGTCCCGTCACCTCCCGGTACGGCCCGGGCGTCGGCGGCCTTCTTCCCAGCGCCCGCAGCCGGACATACATCGGCTTCGTTCGGAAGACGTATCGCTGCGCGAACCGGCTCGGCGTGTGTGCCTGGTCGATCCGGCTCGGCTCAAGCTGACAGTCGAGCAGTCCGGCGAGCACTCCACGGTGCTGCTCGATGAACTTGGTGCCGACGCCCGGCACATCGATGTGGCGCAGATACGTCTCCGGCTGCCCGTGGCGGTAGATCCAGAGCACTGTATCGACCAGCCTGGTCCAGCGCTCCGCCTGCTCGAGCACCTCTCTTCCTTCTCTGACTTGGTCGTCTTGAAGGATCGACGCGATGGCCGCCTCCCATCTATGCAACACGCCCATCACGGGCAAATCGTACACCACTCCTGTGGAAGCAACCCATCTGAGGATCGATCCTGGAGGCAATGCCATCACGAACAGCCCGCTCGGCAGTCACGACGGGAATGGCTCAACCGCGGTCACCTCGCCCGGATCGAGCTTACGTCGCCACACTCGGTACAACTCGCCACCGGTTCGCCGGGGCGTGTACGTCGAGGGAACAGTGAGGTGCAGCCGCGAGGGGTTGATATCACACAGCTGATGCAGAGCCAGCGCGGAGCCATGCGAAATGATCCCGCGCCCCTCGGCCCACAAGACCGCTTCGGCGTACTCGTCATGCTCGTCCCGAGGAAGGAACGGGACGCGGTACAACCCTCGGCCAACTTTCTCCAAGCGCCCCCGGGCGGCCATCTTGCGCAGGTTGGCGCCATCGATGCCCCGCGCGGTGGCGTCTCGCGTGCGCACGTAACCATGCTGATCGACAGCCACGTCGACGAGCTCTTCCAGCAGCGAGCGAGTCATGCGCATTAGCGCACCGCAACGACACTGCGCACAAATTCCGGTCGTAGGGTGGGCTGGTATCTACCTACGTGCGCATTGTAAAGACCGCATCGGGTGCGCGGGCGGCGCAGATCGTCTACTGCTCGCTTCCGCCAGATCCGCTCCCGTCACAACGTCGGTGCAGCCCGAGACGGCCTTACCTGAGACCGGCACGGCGATGACCTGCGCCGCTCCCAGCCCTTGGCAACAGTCCCGGGCATCAGCCCAGCGCGGCTCCGGCCGAGTTCAACCGGGGGTGGTCACCACTGGCTTGAAGACCCCTGGACGACGAGCACGCGGGACATGCGCGCCACAGCCTCCGTCAGGATTGCACGGGAGGTGGCCAGGTTCAGACGGGCGAATCCCCGACCCTCGGCACCGAAGTAGAGCCCGCTGTAGAGGGCGACCCTTCCGCGCTCCTGCAGCACGGCGGCCGGGTCGTCGCCCACGCCACAGGCCCGCAGATTCAGCCATGCCAGATAGGTCCCTGCCGGAGGCTGATACCGCACGGTGGGCAGTGACCTGGCGAGCAAGCAGGAGAGAAGATCACTTCGTTCGGCGATGCCCGCTCGTACCTGATCAAGCCATTCCTCGCCGTCGTTGAAGGCGGCCTCGCTTGCCAGCACTCCGAGCATGCTGGCACCGACAGTCAGTTCCTGGCGCATTCGCGACCGGTCCGCCTGCGGCCCAGGGCACAACAGTGCTGCCTTCAGCCCGGCAAGGTTCCATGCCTTCGAGGCGCCCTGCACACTGAAGCCGCGTGCCGCCGCCTCCGCGTCGATGGTCGCGAAGGGAACGTGAACGACCCCGGGGGCGGTCAGTGGTGCGAAAACCTCGTCGGCGATAACGGCGACCCCGAACTCGTCGGCCAGCCTGCCGATCTGTTGAAGTTGGTCACGTGAGAACACCAGACCGGTCGGGTTGTGCGGGTTGCACAGCACATAGGCCCTGGCACCTCGGGCGAAGTCCTGCGCCAGTCGGTCGAGGTCGAGACGGTAGGCGCCGGAGTCGTAACTGAGCGGGCTCGAGATGACCTTCCGGCCGAGCAACTCGATGTGATGGAAATAGGGGCCGTAAACGGGAGTGGAAATCACGACCGAGTCACCCGGCACCGTCACCGTCTGCAGAGCGACCTCAACACCCGTGATGATGTCTGCGATCAACATTAGGGAACCGGCATCGACGGTCCAGCCGAAGCGGCGCTCCGCGAAGCCCGCGAACGCCTCCGGCAGGCCGCCGGCATCGGCGTAGCCGGTGTCCCCGCGCAAAACAGCCTCGATCAGGGCTCGCTCCACCGGTGCCGCGAGCGGGGCGTCCATCTCCGCCACCCAGAGTGGCAGGATGTCTGGCTTTAGGCCGCGCCACTTGAGGCTGCGCCGCTGCCGTAGCTGCTCCTCGGTCAGGATCCCGAAGGGCGAAGGTGCATGCGGTGTCACGGGATCCGTCCAGTCGATGGTTGAGTCGTTGCCGATTCGGTCAAGTCGCGCAGGCGCAGCATCATGGCGCGGGTGAGATCAACGAGGTGATCCGTCCAGCCACTGGGCAACGGCGCCTGAGCAAGGAGTGCCAGTTGTCCGTCCTCCGTCAGGCAGAGGAGCATTTGGACCTCGAACTGCGCACCGAGTGGATCCGACATCACCGTACGCATGGTGGCCGGACCTGCCGGGTAAGCCGCCCGCTTCCAGCCCTGGTAGATGAGGGAGGTCTGGGCGAGCGCGAGTCGGCTACGGCCGGCCGTCCGGGTGGCCGTGACAATGTCGGCGAACGGCACGTCCGAGTGGGAGAAAGCGCCGGACTGGGCTTCCCAGACGCGCTCAGCCGCTCCCTCAGCGAGCGGCTCACGCACCCGAACGGGCACGGTGTTGATCTCGCAGCCCACCTCGTGTATGCGTTCACCGCCACGCAGTGCCACCGCGACCGCCACGCAGAAGTCCGCGCCACCCGCGATGTCGGCGATGGCCTGTCCGTATGCTGTCAACAGCAGGGTAAACGGCATGACCTTCCGCCGGCCAGCCGCCAGTCGCAACCTACGCACCAGCGCTGCATCGCACGTCACCTGGTGCTTCACCAATCTGGCTTCGGCCAGTTCCCACTGCGACGGCGCGGCTCCCAGCACGGGAAGGTCCGCGTGGCTGCTGAGTGTCGCCCGCCAGTAGGCCAACTGCGCAGCTCGTCGCTCTTCATCGATGAGCATGGCCGGCATGCGCGGTCGCAGCGGCAACTCGGCGACGTCCTTGTTCAGCCCCGCGCCGTAGGCCAGCGCCAGGTCACGGGTGAAGATCTCATGAGAGAGTCCGTCGTAGGCGATGTGATGTGCCGCGACATGCAGCAACGCACCGTAGTCGGTAGGCACCACACCGAGACGGATGAGATCACCGGTCTGCAGGTCGAACTCTCGCGTCAGCAACTGACTGACCGCGACATCGTTCGGCGCCCCGGACGGCAACAGGACGGGGGAAGGCGGTGCCGTGTTTCGGGCTTCCGTGCGCACCAGAAGACGTCCGCCGTGATACATGAAGCCGGTACGGAGTGCTTCGTGTCGCCGTACGACTACCCGAAACGCCTCGGCTAGCACAGCATAGTCGAGGGGTCCCTCCAAACGTATCGATTGCATGGTGACATTGGCGAGGGTGCCAGGTGTGATCTGCTCGGCGAACCAGAACTGCTGTTCAACGGCGGAGGCCAACCGCATCAACGCGATACCCCTCGGCTCGCCGGTCCGGTACGCAGTCGCTCAGCGAGTTCGGCGATCGTGGGCGACTCAAGCATGTCCTGCCAG
Organism: Micromonospora sp. NPDC051196; assembly: GCF_040682415.1. Lineage (NCBI taxonomy): Bacteria > Bacillati > Actinomycetota > Actinomycetes > Micromonosporales > Micromonosporaceae > Micromonospora > Micromonospora sp. NPDC051196. Next base: position 521,059 of record NZ_JBFBAY010000001.1, on the reverse strand, counting down.
TCCAGATGCGAGTCAATTCGCGACATGGCCTGCAGCATGATCATCGAATCAGCGCCAAGCTCGATCAGGCTGGCGTTCCGGGCAAGGGACTCAACGTCGAGGAGCTCCTCGAAGACCGCCGCGATTCGCTGCTCAGTCTCATCCATCGACGCCGCGAACTCGGACCGCTCAGCTTCAGGCACGGGAAGGAGATTTCGATCGAGCTTGCCGTGCATGTTGAGCGGCAATTCAGGCAGGATGGCGATCGCCCCCGGCACCATGTAGCGCGGCAGAACTCGCATCAGGTCGGCACGCAGAACGTCCGGATCCACTACTGCGTCCGCTTCCGGCACGACGTAACCCACCAGCCGAGCTGTGGCGCCAGCCTGCCGGACGACAACCACCGCCTCCCTGACTCCGGTGAGCCCACGCAGTGCCTTCTCCACCTCGCCAAGCTCGACACGGATGCCGTTGATCTTGACCTGGAAGTCAAGCCTTCCGAGGAGTTCGATGCCCCCGTCCGAACGGTATCGGGCGAGATCTCCGGTACGGTACAGCCGCTCGGCTGTCGATCCGAATGACCAGTCAATGAACCGTTCGGCGGTGAGGTCGGGCCTGCGGAAGTAGCCCTGGGCGAGGCCCATGCCGGCAAGGTGGAGCTCGCCGGCGACACCACACGGCACAGGCTGGTCGTTTTTGTCCAGAATGTACGCGCGCTGATTTCTCATCGGTACGCCGTAGGGAATGCTGGTCCAGGCGGGATCGACGGCGCCGACCTGGAAGTAGGTTGAGTAGACCGACGCCTCAGTGGCACCGCCGAGCGCGACGAAGGCTGCACCGGGTGCTCGGCGTCGGGCCCGGTCTGGCAGGTCTGTCGGTATCCAGTCGCCCGCGATCATGAAGAAGCGTATCGGCAACGTGCCGTCGTCGCCACGGTAGTCCAGGTCATTGAGGATCGCCCCCAGCAGCGACGGTGTGGAACTCCAGACAGTCACCGCATGTCGACGCAGGAGGTCCACCAGGTGCGCCAGGTCGCGTTGCCGGCCAACGGAAGGCAGCACGACCGCCCCGCCGTTGAGGCAGAGGCCGAGCAGCTCGTAGACCGACATGTCGAAGCCTTGCGAGGAGACATTGACGATGCGATCATGCTCGCCGATAGCCAGCAGATCGTTGAGATCGAGCAGGTTGTTGTATACGCCTCGGTGGCGGATCGCGATGGGTTTCGGGTTACCGGACGAACCCGACGTGAAGATCACGTAACACAGGTCGGTGGGCGAAACGGGAGCGGTCGGATTGCGAGTGGGCTGCGTGGCGATCTGGTCACGCACTTCGTCCCAGACGAGTACCTGCGTTTCAGCGAAGTCCGCCGGGCTCATGAGGTGGCCCCGGGTGAGCGTCAACAGGCAGTCGGCCGCTGTGACCATCTCTCTCATGCGCTGGGTGGGCTGCTCGGGATCGATCGGCACGTAAGCCGCACCCGCCTTCATGACACCAAGCATGGCGACGAGAAGCTCCGGGCTTCGCTCCAGGCAGATTCCGACCTGTATCCCCGAAGCGACACCATAGCCGGCAAGGAAGTGGGCGAGTCTGTTAGCTTCCGCGTTGACCATGCCAAAGGTGTGGAGCAGGTCATCCTGAATGAGTGCGGGCGCGTCGGGCGCAGCCGCTGCCGTCAGTTGGAAGTGCTCGTGTATGCACCGCTCCTCCACCGGCACGGTGGTGTCGTTCCAACGCGTCAGCATCGTCTCCCGTTCAGCCTCCGAAAGGAGGCCAAGGTGGCCTACTGCCGCGTCAGGTGCGGTGGTGAGTGAGTCGAGAAGGACCGCATAGTGGGTCATGGCTCGCTGAAGTAGCTCGGCGTCCAGGTGGGCCGGGTCGAAGCGGAGGTGCCATTTGAGGCGGTCCTCCTCTTCTGTCAGGCCAACCATGAGGGCATGCTCCGGTCGGTCCTTCAGGGTATGAGCGCTCATATTCACACCGAAAAGGATCGGCGATGGGCGGTCCGATTCGCACATCGACTCGAGGAGTGTTCTAAGCGTGCTGTCGGGCCGGTAGGTGAGGGATGAATCGAGGCTGCTCCCACCCGCGGCGATGTGAACGACCTCTTGCCCTGTATATCGGTGCAGGAGGGTAGCCAGGCCCACACGCAGGACACGGTCCAGGTCGGTGTGGAGTTGCGCGGCGCGATCCTGCAGCCGGCTCACCTGAAGCTTTTCCATCAGTCCGTCGAAGGACTGCCGTGCGGCCACGCGGCCACCGTCGTCGGAGGTCGGGTGAACCAAGAAGGTCGTCAGTAGAGAGCTCGTACCTGCTGCCATGTCTCTCCCAAGGTTGGGCGTCTTCTCCATCAGTCGCGGTCACACCTCGGCGTTCGGCAGCAATCGGGCCACGTCCGCCATGATGAGACCCGCGAGAGTTTCGACATCGGGATGACGCAGGATGCTGTGATGATCACCGGGCACCGTACGGACAGTGAGTCGTTCGACAAAGGGCACCCACGTGTCCTCCGCCGCACCTTGCCAGGCCGACTCGCGAGCCCTGTACAACACGGCCTCACAATCGATCCGGCTGGGCCTGTAGTTGACGACCGCGCGGCAGTGGGCTCGCATGACTTCCAGCCTGCGGTGCATCTCGGCGGCACCAAGCAGTCGGAGTTCGTCCGGGAGGGCGAGCTCTGCCATGGCACGGATGAATTCCGGTGATCGGGAAGTCGTCTCCCAGTCGCCGGAGGTGATCCTCGCAATGAGTGTCGACAGCATCGACTCGTTGGCAAGGTACTTCTGGGCTGGCTCACCGATCGGGAGCGCAGAATCGAGCAAAAAGAGCGCTGCTACTCGTGCTCCCATTTCTTGCAGTGCCCGTGCTACCTCGAACGCGATCACGCCCCCGATCGACCAGCCGCCGAGGAGATAGGGTCCCTGCGGGTCGAGACAACGCATGGCATCGGCATATTCGTATGCCATCGCGGTCAGGTCGCTGCCCGCCGTTGGCAGCGCCGCCGATTCCACGCCGACCATTCGTGTGTCGTTGCTGAGTGCTCGGGCCAGGGTGAGGTAGCCGGTGACAGCGCCACCGATTTCGTGGTGCCAGAACATCGTTCGGGAGGCACCGCTGCGATTGAGCTCCACCAGTCCTGGCCCACTGTCACACGGCTGTCTCTCTTTCGAGTGCTGTCCCTCTGCCACAGTAGCGAGGGTCTGGTGCTGGAACAGCATCCGTGGAGTCAGCTGAATACCGGCTTCTCTGGCTTTGGCAATCACTTGAAGGCTCAGCAGCGAGTCCCCGCCGAGTTCGAAGAAGTTGTCGTGGCGGCCGATCGGGTCCACACCCAGCACCTCGACCCAGATAGCCGCGATGGCCCACTCGGTCGGTGTCTCCGGCGGGACGTAACCCGCCTCCAGATCAGGACGACCAGACTCCGGCACCGGCAGGGCGCCCCGATCAACCTTGCCATTGTGGTTCAACGGCAACGCATCCAGGAACACAAACGCCGCAGGGATCATGTACTCGGACAACCGCTGCCGCAACCATCCACGCACTGCCGTCACACTCGGCCTCGGACCATCCGCGGTCAGGTACGCCACCAGACGCTTGTCACCAGGCCGGTCCTGCCGCGCCACCACCACTGCTTCCCCGATACCAGGAAGCTGACGCAACATCGCCTCAATCTCACCCGGCTCGATACGAAAGCCCCGTATCTTGACCTGGTCATCAAGACGCCCCAAAAACTCCAACTCGCCATCGGCCCGCCAACGCGCCACATCACCGCTGCGATACAACCGTGCCCCGGGAACATCTGAGAACGGGTGCGGAACAAAACGCAGAGCCGTCAACCCCGGCCGATTCCCATAACCACGAGCAACCCCCGCACCACCAATCAACACCTCACCCGGCACGCCAACCGGAACCAACCCACCAACCTCATCCACCACGAACACTTCCATATTCGCAATCGGACGACCGATGGGAGACTTGCCGCCGCCTGCAGTGATGTCGTCGATGGTCAGGTCGCGCGCGGTGACATGAACGGTGGTTTCGGTGATGCCGTACATGTTCACCAGACGCGGCTGCGGAAGGTGGGCCGCGCCGCGCCACTCGGCCAGTGCTGACGGGTCGAGGGCCTCCCCGCCGAAGATGACAAGCCGGAGGCTGAGCGCACCGGCCGCCGGGGAGCGGACAGCGACTCGCTGAAACGTCTCGAATGCCGACGGCGTCTGGTTGAATACTGTGACTTTCTGCTCGATCAGCGCATCGAGCAGGGCGAGCGGGTCCCGGGTCGTAGCGCGGTCGAGGACGATCAGTCGGCCGCCGTGACACAGACTGCCCCAGATCTCCCAGACGGAGAAGTCGAACGCGAAGGAGTGGAAGAGGACCCAGGCGTCGTCGGCGTCGAACTGGAACTCCTGCCGGCTCGTCCAGATGAGATTGACTAGATTCTGATGGGTGATCTGTACACCCTTCGGCGCCCCGGTCGAGCCCGACGTATAGATGACATAGGCGAGTTGGTCACCCGATCCCAGCGGTACAGGGTTGGTGGCGGGCCGGGACGCGGACTCGGATGGGTCCAGGCGCACCTGCCGCACACCGAGGCCAGCGGGCAGTGCCGCTGCTGGCGCACCTTCGGTGACCACTACACGGAGACCAGTGTCAGCGATGATCATAGCGAGACGGTCGTCGGGGTAATCGGGGTCGAGCGGGACATACGTACCACCGGCCTTCAGCACACCGAGTAGCGCAACGATCATGTCCGAGCTGGGTCTTGAGTTCACCCCTACGTGTACTCCGGGGCCGACGCCCAACTCACGTAGGTGGTGGGCGAGCTTGTTGGCGCGCTGGTTCAGCTGTCCGTAGGTCAGGGTCTCAGTGCCGTAGACCACCGCGACCGACTCCGGCCGTACAGCAGCCCAGTGCTCGACCAGCTGATGCACGCCCACGTCTTGCGGGTAGTCCGTGACAGTGTCGTTCCGCGCCGCGATGTGATGCCGTTCATCGTCACTGAGCAGCGACACCCGCTTGACGTGCACCGTCGGATCTTCCGTGACGGCGGCCAGCAGCGTGAGGAAGTGTTCCGCGATGCGCTGGACGGTCGCGTCTTCGAACAGGTCCACCGCGAAGCACAGCTCGATGTTGAGGCATGTGTCCGCTTCACTCACCGTCATCGTGAGATCGAACTTTGCGGGTGCGTAGTCGAGCGCCACCACCTCGACTTCCACACCTGGTGGCTTCCACGCCTCACCACGCCCGCTCTGCAGTACGAACATCGTCTGAACCAGTGGCGTTCGAGCGAGGTCCCGTACCGGAGCCAGAACCTCGACCAGCCGCTCGAACGGGACATCCCGATGTTCAAACGCATCCAGCGTGGACTGGCGCACCTGAGCCAGCACCTGCTCGAACGTCGGGTCCCCCGACAGGTCGGCCCGCATCACCAGGGTATTAACGAAGAGCCCGAGCAGATCCTCGGTCTCCGGTCGGTCCCGACCCGTGATCGGTGTGCCTACGGCTACATCCGTCTGCCCGCTGAGCCGACAGAGCATCGTCTGGAACACGGCCAGCAACACCACGAACGACGTCACGTCGTGGCGTCGCGCGGTTTGCCGAAGCGCCGCCGTCACATCCGGCGGCGCCGTGATCCGGTGGATGCGCCCCTCAGCTGAACGCACCGCGGATCGCATCCGATCCACTGGCAGTTTCAGAGCCGACAGGCCATCGAGCGCTTGCCTCCAGTAGTCGAGCTGCCGGTCCAGCAGATCGCCCCGAATCCGGTCGCGCTGAAACTCGGCGAAATCTGCGTACTGTATACGCAATTCAGGCAGGCTGGCCGGACGCTCCTCTACTGCAGCGGCATAGAACTCGCTCAGGTCCCGCGTCAAAACCTCCGCCGACCAGCCATCGAAGGCGATGTGATGCACGGTGAGCACCAGGAGGTGTTCGTCCTGGTCGTTTGCCCTTATCAGCACGGCCCGGACGGGTGCAAGGGTCAGGTCGATCGGTCGGATGGCCTCGCGCTTCGCCATATCGAGCGCGGACTCGCCAGAATGCTCCGCAGCGTCCAGTATCCGCAGGTCGACGATCGACGCGGGCCGGACCACCTGGACCGGTTTGCCGCCGACGTGCTCGATGACCGTACGTAGTACCTCGTGTCGGGTGCAGAGTGCGGCCCAGGCATTCCTCAGGGCGGGCACGTCCAGGACACCGCGCAGGCACAGCAGCATGGGGACGAGGTACTCGATGCCTCCTGGCTGGAGTTGATCCAGGAACCACATCCGTTGCTGCGCGAAGGACAAGGGAGCCCGGTCGCCAGCTCGCCGTGCCAGCACGACGGGCGGGGTTGCCGGGGCCCGCATGGCATCGAGGTCCCGAGCCAGCCGCTCGACAGTGGGTGCGGTGAACATGAGCCGGACGGAGATGTCTTTCCCGCGATCCTGACTCAGCCGGGACACAGCTTGAATGGCCAGAAGGGAATGGCCCCCGAGTTCGAAGAAGTTGTCGTGGCGGCCGATCGGGTCCACACCCAGCACCTCGACCCAGATAGCCGCGATGGCCCACTCGGTCGGTGTCTCCGGCGGGACGTAACCCGCCTCCAGATCAGGACGACCAGACTCCGGCACCGGCAGGGCGCCCCGATCAACCTTGCCATTGTGGTTCAACGGCAACGCATCCAGGAACACAAACGCCGCAGGGATCATGTACTCGGACAACCGCTGCCGCAACCATCCACGCACTGCCGTCACACTCGGCCTCGGACCATCCGCGGTCAGGTACGCCACCAGACGCTTGTCACCAGGCCGGTCCTGCCGCGCCACCACCACTGCTTCCCCGATACCAGGAAGCTGACGCAACATCGCCTCAATCTCACCCGGCTCGATACGAAAGCCCCGTATCTTGACCTGGTCATCAAGACGCCCCAAAAACTCCAACTCGCCATCGGCCCGCCAACGCGCCACATCACCGCTGCGATACAACCGTGCCCCGGGAACATCTGAGAACGGGTGCGGAACAAAACGCAGAGCCGTCAACCCCGGCCGATTCCCATAACCACGAGCAACCCCCGCACCACCAATCAACACCTCACCCGGCACGCCAACCGGAACCAACCCACCAACCTCATCCACCACGAACACTTCCATATTCGCAATCGGACGACCGATGGGGACGGTAGGCCCGTGATCGCTCGACACGGCGTCAGTCACCTTGTACGTGGTGCAGCCTACGGTCGTCTCTGTCGGCCCGTACTCGTTGACGATCACCGTGGCGCTGCCGCACGTCCTGCGCACCAGGTCAGCCAGATCCCAACTGAACGCCTCCCCGCCGATGACGATGGATCCCACGTCCAGGGTGATACCCGCACTTTCAAGGGCGCGGCACAGCATCTCAACGTGCGCCGGGGTTGCCTTGAGCAGACCAATGCCCTTCGGGCGGGCGAGCAGGTGGGTTTCGAGGCTAGACGCTCCGCTGGCTGGCCCGTCATTGTCAGGGATCTCGATCAACATCCCTCTAATCAACGGAAGATACAATGCCGTGACCGTCAAGTCGAACGAGATCGACGAATGCAGCACAGCAACGTTACGCCCGCCAGTGGGATATTCCTGATCGGCCCAACGAAGGTAGTTGGAAAGATTCCGGTGCGTTACCTCAACGCCCTTCGGAGTCCCGCTCGAACCCGAGGTATACATGATGTATGCAAGGTTATCCGGGGCCAACTGCGCAACAGGTTCCTGGTGGTCGTATTGCGCCTCGAAATCCGCACCATCGAGCCGATCCAGGCAGATCCGCTGCATACTGTCGTCCGTCGGCAGCGCGGCGTAGGTATGGGAATCGGTGATCGTAACAACTGCTCGCGCATCGGCGACGACCCACGCCAGGCGTTGGGCCGGATAATAGGGGTCAAGCGGCACGTACGCGCCGCCCGCCTTGAGGACGGCCAGCAATCCAACCACCATGCCCGGCCCCGGCCGCAGGCATACTCCTACCCTCACCTCCGGGCCTACACCCGATCGACGCAAAAGGCGAGCAAGTCGATCGGCCTGGTCATTCAACTGTCTGTACGTGAGAGCACCAGTGCGGCTTGACACCGCCACCGCATCCGGCTGCGCTACGGCGCTCCGCTCCACCAACTGATGAACACACACGTCAGACAAATGTGGCTCCCTAGGCTCAGAGGTATTGCTCGCTACCGGCCAGATCGGCGCTGTTGCGTATCCGTCCCCAGCGCTTTTGAGTCGCCAGGTGGATTCGCCAGATGTCGTCGGTGCTTAGTAACCGCGTGGTCACCCCCTCGTATGCCTCCTCGAAGAAGGTGTACGGGGATTTCGACTGCATTGGGCCATGATAATCGAGTTCATGCTGGCCGTGCTCCTGAGCTATGGCGGTGCCCGGGTGATACGTCAGAATGTTCGGACTCGCCAGCATGATCAGGGACTCGTCGACGAGTTCGCCGATGCGTTCGATGGTCTCGTCGATGGTTCCTGCGTCCTCACCGTCGAGCCCGAACAACACAGAGGTGCCAACGGGAATTCCGGCGACCTTCAACATCTCCAGCGCCTCGCGAACCTTGGTCGGCCATGGACGGTCGTCCCGATGAAGAAGATTCTTCTTCACCCGGGCCATAACCGCGTCCGACATGCTCTCGATGCCAATGTACATATACCGACAGCCCGCCTGGTGCAGTTTCGCCAGGACACCCGGGATGTTCGCCCGCTTCTTCTGCAGCAGTACGTCGACGGTGAGTTGTGCGCCCCATACTAGGTCTCGCCACCGGCGCCTGCTACCGGGGTCGGTAAGGTCCACGTGCCTGTGCTGCAGCCCGTCGTCGTCCATTTGGCGTGAGGCGATGGTCGCATCGGCGAACTCTTCGATCGTGTGCCAGCGACCCGACCAGAACACGGGGTCGTCGAAGAACACGGCTTCAGCCCCGAAAGAAATTAGCCTCGCCATCTTGTCGAGGGCTTGGGCGGTTTCACTTGAACGCAGCAGGACGCCGGGTCCGGTCACCGCCGAGCTTTCCGAGCAGAACGTACAGCGGAATGGGCAGCTGCGGGTGGTGAGAAAGTGTGCCGTACGGCGCGCCCTCCCGTCGGGCATAGAGAAGACAGTGAAGCGGGACCTAATTGCAAAAGCGTCGTAGAAGGTGCCAGCCGCCGGCTCCAAGGAAGGCTGAATAGCCTGGGTTATGGGCACGGCCGTTAACTGTCGAATGTCGCCCATCAGCACGATCACGCCCTGTCCACGTGGCCGCCAGCCCCATCCGAGCAGATCCCGTAGCCGCGCGGTGACTGCGGCCGTGCTCGGCCGGCCGGCCGGCTCGGCACCCATCGCCAGGAGCACCGCCGTGGAGAGCAGATCGAGTAGAGGACTCCCGTCACCGGAAACGACAGCGTCGATTTCGACCCGACGTCGGCCATCGGAGAGAACCCGGACAGTGCTGCTGTAGTCGAGTTTCAGCTTCCGCTGCGGTGACGACCAGGAGATCGTCTCATCGGCATGTCGACCGCCGAGAATAATGTATATATCCGACAGAATAGCCCTGGCTCGTTCCGCCATCTCCAAGGCGTAGCGGTGGGCCGCAGAAACGCTGCTGATAAGAAGTACCCGAGGGCGGAGATGCTCTAGAATTGCATCAAAGGAACTCTTGGTCGCCTGATTCCAGACTCGCGGGTCGAAAACGAGTTCGTCGGACACCTGCGGCATGCGGTCGGTTGGGGTTCGGATGCCCTCATCTGACACCGATGCGCGATAGAAGCTGTCGGGCAGAGTCCCCCAATCCAACACGATGTCACGAAGCGGGTGCCGCTCGTCCCAATGATTGAACAGGGCTCGCGTGGACTCAAGAACGTTGTCATGCAACGCCGCGTACAGGCACATTGGATCGCCTGGATACTCGATCACACCCTCAAAGTCGGTGACGGCGGGCGCGAGCACGGCAAGGACCGGGATTCCGACAGCGCCCGAGGGAACTCGCTGCCCCGGCAGCTTCCCTCGGTCCCGATACTGAGACCGGCGATTTGCAAGGAAATCGTCGAGTGCATGACCGCCACTCTCATCGGAATAGTTCAAGTCACTGTGATCAATAATTCCGCCATAGAAATCCGTCATCGAGCGCTCTTCGGTAGAAGATGGTCGGCGCAACGCAATCCGCTCAGAGACAACTGGATGTTTGGCTTTCGCCCCACTTCAAGCGACCACGACCGACAGACAAAAGCCGCACATTCGTCGTAGGCTGGCATGGCAAGGTTTACCGCCCCCATTACTTGGAGATCCATTTGCGACAATACTATAGCACCTGTCAAGGGCATTGCCCAGGAAGCCGGCCTCGCCCTTCCTGGAGGGAGCTTAAGGTGCGGGGCGAGCCGAATATATGCAACCTAGCCCGCGAAGTTTTTGAGGTGGTGAACGACCGGCTTTCCGACCGAGACTTGACGGAGATAGCTGCGCCGCAAATAGCGCGTGCTTCGGCCCGTTTCCTGGCGGTGCTGCAGTCCTCGAAGCTGGCCGTTGCCCGCCAGACAACGACGTTGGCGAGCCGGTTAACTTCGAGGATTGACAAATGCGGGTAAGCGAGGCCATGGTGTTCAAAGGATGCCACACAAGCACGACCGTCAGTTCCACGCTTGCAGCGGCCGCGTCCTCGTCACGATTACCGTAGTGACCCAATTGTCGCTGTATCGCGATCGATCGACAAGGAGCTAGCATGTCCGAGCAGGCCTCTGCTACCCACCGTGTGGTGATCAACGACGAGGAGCAATACTCGATCTGGTGGATCGATCGTGACCCGCCAGTGGGCTGGCACGTCGAGGGCTTCACCGGCAGCCAGGAGGATTGCGTGGCATACATCGACGGGGTCTGGACCGACACTCGCCCGGCCAGCCTGCGCCGTCGCATGGCCGAGCAGGCCGACAACGGCTGATAGCCTAGCCGGCTCCGGCGGGCGTGCTGCCACGCCCGCGCGCACCGGCGACGAGTGCTCCCCGGAGGACGTTTTCGCAGGCCGGTCTATTGCAATCTGACAAATTCGCAATCAACACGCCAACTCCAGCTTCCACTAGCCGCGCCCACCAGCACGCCGCCGGCGCCCGTACCGACGGGCATCTGCAGAAGGAACCACCCGGCGGCGTGCACGACGAACCAGCCGACCACGCGCTGGGCCGATCACGCGGCGGTCTGACCACCAAGACCCATCTGGCCTGCGAGCAGGGACAAAAGGTCCTCTCGATGATCGTGACCGCCGGACACCGTGGTGACAGCCCGCAGTTCATCCCCGTCCTACGCCGCATCCGCGTGACCCGCCTCGGCGTCGGCCGGCCCCGCACCTGCCCCGACCTGGTCCTGGCCGACAAGGCCTACACCAGCCGCGGCAACCGCCGATACCTGCGCTCACGCGGGATCAAGGCCTGCATCCCCCGCAAGAAAGACCAGGACGCCCACCGCAAGGCCAAAGGCTCCAAGGGCGGACGCCCACCCGCCTTCGACAAGGACCTCTACCGGCTACGTCACGCCGTCGAGAACGGCATCAACCGGCTCAAACGCCATCGCGGCGTCGCCACCCGATACGACAAACTGGCAGTCCGCTTCCAAGCCGTCCTCACCATCACCACCATCACCGAGTGGCTCTCACCGGCTTAGAGCTCCTAACACGATCTTTGGTTGTCCTGTTTGGTCAAGCGTCTCCAGCAGATCAGGGCGCAGCCGAGGGATACGAGGGCGTCGTGTAGGTCGAGGTGGCGTTCCCAGCGGATGGCCAGGCGTCGGAACTGGTGCAGTAGTGCGATTGTCGGCGTACAGGTGAACGGGACCAGGTAGGTACGGATAAACGGGGTCTGTCGCTGATCTTGTGACGGCTGTTGGCGGACGTGATCATTCGCGCCGTGCATTCGCGATTCCTGAGGGAAGTCCTTCCTCATTTGTCCAACCTGGTCATTGACATGGTGGACACGTCAGCTGGCTCAGTCTGGATGCGGGGGCGGTCTCGCGCTCGCCGTGGGCGGTGTCCACGCTGCGGTACGCCGTCGGGGCGGGTGCATGGCCGCTACGCTCGCCGGTTGGCCGATGCTGCCCTGGGCGGGTGCGCGGTGGTGGTTGAACTCGTGGTGCGCCGCTTCAAGTGCGTAGCTGGCACCTGCCCGGTGGTGACGTTCGTTGAGCAGGTGGAGCATCTGACCCGGCCGTACGCGCGGCGGACCCCGCTGTTGCAGCAGATCCTTGGTCAGATCGCCGTGGCGCTCGCGGCGAGGCCGGCTGCCCGTCTTGCTCGCCGGCTCGGTGTTCCGGTCGCGAAGGACACCTTGCTGCGTCTGGTCCGCGCGTTGCCTGAGCAGCCAGCCGGGGCCGTGCGTGTGGTGGGCGTCGACGACTTCGCCCTGCGTCGCCGCCACGTCTACGCCACCATCCTGGTTGATCTTGAGATGCGGCGGCCCGTTGAGGTGATCGAGGGCCGCGACGCCGGTCCGGTGGCGACGTGGCTGGCGGCGCATCCCGAGATCGAGGTGGTGTGCCGCGACCGGGGCCGCGCCTACGCCGAAGCCGCCCGCGCTGGGGCACCTCAGGCCCTGCAGGTGGCGGACCGCTGGCACCTGTGGCACAACCTGTGCGAGGCCGTGGAGAAGACCGTCGCCGCGCACCATGCGTGCGTCAAGACCGCGTTCGCCGCCGCGGAGCCGGTCCTTGCCGCCGATGTGCCGCCGCCGCTACCGGATGAGTACTGCGACGTGCGTGGTCGTCCTCGGCCGCTGGTGGCCCGCACCCGCAACCGGTACGCCGCGGTGCAGGAGCTGGTCGCCGCCGGGCGATCACTGCGTGGCATCAGCCGCGACCTGGACCTGGACTACTACACCGTGCGCCGCTACGCCCGAGCCGACAGCCTCGACGCGCTCCTCGCGCCGGCGATCCACCGCCGGACCCTGCTCGACGCCTACAAGCCCTGGCTCTACGAGCAGTTCACCCAGGGCCAGCGCAACGCCTCACACCTCTACCGGCAGATCCGCGAGCAGGGGTACAGCGGAGAGCGCACCACCGTCGGCCGATACATCCGCCTACTCAAAGCCGGCGTGGTCGCCCCGCCAGCACCCCGACCGATCCCGGCTCCCCGCGCCACGGCGCGTTGGCTCCTGACCCACCCCGACCGACTCCAACCCGACCACACCGTGACCCTCCACGAGGTCCAAGCCGCCTGCCCGCACCTGGACGCCACCGCCCGACACGTACGCGCGTTCGCCGCCATGATGACCAACCTCACCGGCAGCGAACTACCAGCCTGGATCGACCAGGTCCGCCAGGACGACCTACCCCACCTGCGGCAGTTCGCCGACGGACTCTGCCACGACTACGACGCCGTCGTCGCCGGCCTCTCCACCCCATGGAACTCCGGCCAGGTCGAAGGCCAGAACACCCGAGCCAAGCTGATCAAACGCATGGGCTACGGCCGCGCCAACTTCGACCTGCTCCGCAAACGGATCCTCCTGCAAGCCTGAGAAACGTCACAAGATCAGCGACAGACCCGATAAACGGGGCCAGCCTCCTACCCACAGCCCAGACCCTGCCTGGCGCACGTCGTTGCCGTGAGGGCAGCCGGATAGCCCCTACTACCGCGCCGCTTCCGCTCCTCGCCGCTGCGCGGCTGCGGTGCGGGTCGGCTTGGTCTCGACCCACTACCGCAGCGCTCGTCGAGGGCTGCATCGACTCCGGCGGATCGGTTGAGCGCGAGCTTGGCCTCCCTCGCCGGGCCGACGGCGAGCCCTGCACCAACTGATCGATGTCGAAGTCGTCCTGATCATGCGGGCGTGTGCGGGTACGGCGGACTGGCCCCGTTCGGTCGTACGTGGCTGGTCCCGTTCACCTGTACGCCGACAGCGATGCCCTGTTCCACGACGTAGCGCAGCTTGCCGAGGCCCTTGATGTGCTTGCGTCCGCGTTGCGGGATGATCGGCTCGGTCCGTCGCTTGCGACAGGCGTCTCGGAAGCCGGCGCTGTCGAATCCCTTGTCCGCGAGCAGGACGGGGAACCGTCGGCGGGGTGCGCCCCGGCGTCCGGCGATCGGTGGTACCGCGTCGAGCAGGTCCACGGCCTTGCTGATGTCGGGCACGTTGCCGCCGGTGGTGATCACCGCGAGGGGTGTGCCGTCCCCGTCGGTGATCACATGATGCTTGCTGCCGGGTTTGCCACGGTTGACCGGGGATGGGCCGGTACCGTCGCCCCCTTTTTCGCGTCGATGTGCCCGCCGTCGATGACCGCCCTGGACCAGTCGATCCGACCGGCGGCGTTCAACTCGGCCAGCAGGAGCCGATGCAACCGGTCGAACACCCCCGCGTCGGTCCAGCGGCGGAGCCTGCGCCAACAGGTCATCCCGGAACCGAAACCCAACTCCTGGGGCAGATCCTCCCAGCCGATACCCGTATGCAGCACGAACAGGATCCCTTGTAGACAGAGCCGATCCGGCACCGGCCGCGGTCCCGGCGACCGTCGTGGCCACGGCGGCAGCAACGGCTCGACCAACTCCCACAGCTCGTCATCAATGACCCACGGCTTGCCCACGCCGTACGCAACGACCAGAACCCACCACCGTCACGACCATAATCATCGATCAACAAGATCGTGTTAGGAGCTCTTAGGAGCCGATTCGATTCGAAGTCAACAATCAGTACAGATCGGACAGCTCACCCACATGCATCGAAGGATGCTTCGCCAGTGCTCGGAGTACCTGGGTACTGCCTACCAGCATCCGTCGAAGTCGCTTGTCGGAGCATCGAGAGGCATCGACGTGGAACTCCAATGCCGGAATCTCGGATCGGGGCACGATGCAGTACATGTCCGCGATCGAAGGCCGGCTTGACGGGCCAATCACCGGACCAGCACGGACCCCACTCGGCACCACTGCGCCGTTCATGTCGGACCACGGCGCCGCTAGGTGGTTGTACACGTACTCCCAGCGGCGGCCGCCGGAGACGCGCACGGCCAGTTCGGCCACCTCGTCAACGTCGTAGCACCCGTTGCGCAGCCCTTGCAGGCTTCGGAGGCTCATGGTGCGGGCCAGATCGACGAACGTGCTGCCGGGGTCGATCGTCACTCCGATTGGAATCGACTGTGCCATGGAAGTAATGAGACCTCTCCATGTGGGCCGGTATCGGTTCGCCGCGATGAGGTGGATGACGAACTGGTCCCGTCCGTCGGACGCATGGATGCCGAGCGCCACTAGGGCGAGCATTACCGACTGCGCCGAGGCACCACACACCCTACTCACTTCCGACACGACGGCAGGTGCCGAGGGCAGGTCGATCGATCCGCGCACGCGGCGGTCGCCATACCGGCCGGTGGCGGTAATCCCGCCGAACTCGTCGGCGACCCGCTGCCAGTACGACTTTGCCTGCGCGCGCTGACGGCTCCACTCTGCGGAGCGCTGTTGTCGCGCAAGTCCACTCAGGGGCAAATCTGGGCGCAGGTTGGGCGAGGGACTGGTTAACTCGTTGCGAAGTTCCTCCAAGAGAATCTGCAATGCCCATCTGTCCACGATGATGTGCTGCATCGCCAAAGCTACATAGGTACGACGTCTCGCCATCCGCATCACATATGCACGCCAGCCAAAGTCGCCGGTCAACGTGAATGGCGTAGAACGGAGTTCACGTGTAAGACGCTCCACGTCGTCGTATCCGTCGACGGCGATGATCTCCACCGCGCCGTCAGGGTTCGGATGAACCACTTGTTCGACGGCGCCGGCCGTCTCCACGAACGACGTGCGCAGGCCTTCGTGCCGCTGACACAAGGCCCCGAGAGCGGTCATCACGTCGCCGCTGGTACAGCCGGGCAGTTCTGTCAAACTGGAGAGAATCGTACTGGTCCAAGTGCGTCGCGGCAGAGTCATTAGATTACGCCAGACCGACAGCTGGCCAAAGGTCAGTTGATTGCTCTCCATCATAAATCGCCTTCACTGGTAGTTGGTGCCCCCAACCAGCGATCTGTGGAGTCACCAGATACTGGAGGACATCTCGAAGGGGGTGGAGATTCCCGGAAACGGCGCTGGGTGTCACCCGACGACGATGTCTGTTGTTTCTACTCAAAGAGTTAGCGAAGCCTCAGGAAGGGTACCGGTTCACGCGGCTCGGACCGGCTGCGGTAGATGTGCCAAAGGCGCGGTTGTAGCACTAGGGTCATGCTCGCACTGCGCCTGAAGTTGACGTACTAGCCAGGGATGCACGAACTGCCGCCGCACGTCTGCCATCGAATCAGGAGAAGCGACCGCGTGCGAGCGCGCCGTAGGGCGGCTCGCCGGCGGGCTTCAGAGCGACCGACGCCCGACCGAACAGCCGGCCATGCATGTCTCCGTCCCAGGAACGGTAACCGCCATCGGTGCCGGCCACACTGCGAAGCCACTCCGGCGCGCAGAAGGAGCGTAGGCCAAGATCGGCGGTCATGGTGCTGCCGTAAAGGGCATCGACATAGTAGGCGACCCAGGCGACGGCCGGCTCCAGCCCGTTCTCCCCGACGAGGGTGCGCACCTGCTCCGCGTGCTTCCGGCCCCAGCGCTGCCAGTATCGCCAAACATCGGCGAACTGCGATAGCCGAAGTTCCCCTTCGGCTATGGCGCGTTCGAACCAGCAGTTACGGAAGAGGTGCAGCATGACAAAGAGGAACGCGTACCCGTCTCCCAGCGTCGGCAGCACGTGCCGATCCTGCGGTCCAACCCGGGCCTCACGGGCGCTTCCCATCACCTCGTCCATGGGAAACTGCCAGGCACTCCCGTGCCAAGTGAGACTTAGCGCCACGTCGACTATGAAGACGGGGATACCGGATTCCGGATCGATCCGATGGAAGTGAGGGAGATGATCGGGGTAGAGCCGGTACATGAGGGCGGTCCGCCGGGGCAGCTGAACCAGCTGCCCGAGATCCGGGTCATACTGCTGCTCCGGTACGTAGCCGAGACTCTGCAGCGCCTTACGGGCCGCGGAAGCACCGTCGGGATGCACCATTATATCGATGTCGTTAAAACTGCGGATGCCGCAGCCGTCATAAAGATTATACTGTAACACTACCCCTTTATTGAAGGCTACCGATATCCCTAGCTCCGCGAACCGGCCGGCGATGTCAATGCTCTCGTCCCGCAGTTTCCCTACTTCGTACTGGTTCCGTGCCAGCGAAGCGGCTAGCGTATCGCGCATACCTGCCGGCAGATCCGACGCCAGACGGGCACTTCGATAGAAGCGCGCCAGTGCCGGCATCATCTTGTGTCTGGCCGCCAGGGAAGCCAGCAGATCTAAGTGCTTGATTCCTTTTGCCAGGCCGACCGCCCGTTCGAACCAGGAATCCGAGAAGTTGGTAACCGCAACCGATTCGAGAAGCTGCCATACTCTCCGCTGCTCCTCGTCGTCCTTATACATGCCTGGGTCTTCCTCTCTTAGCGGCCGCAATCCCATCTCTGGTCCAGATCAGGTCCGTGCTGCCGACCCATAGACCTGGGCATGAGCAGTCCTCTCAATCATTTAGGTTCACCTTGAGCTTGTGGGCAGCGTCGGTCAACTGACGAAGCTCGCGGCAAGGGGCACTAGCCGACGATGGGGAAGTCGGCGCCGCGCACCTGTCGTTAAAGCGATGGCGGTCGCGAGTGGCCAGAGCCCAGCCCACAGATAGAAGAATCACGGGCCGTACGCCCGGCTCTGTGCAGCGTACAGCTCAGCATACTTTCCCTGCCCATGGCTGAGCTCATCGTGCGTACCCAGCTCCACCACCCGCCCCTGGTCAAGCACAACAATGAGGTCCGCCGCCCTGACCGTGGAGAACCGATGCGAGATGAGGAGGGTGATGCCACCGCCGGTGTCCGCCGGACGGTCTATTCCCGTGAACCGCTCGTAGAGCTCGTGCTCCACCTGCGGATCCAGAGCGGCGGTGGGCTCGTCAAGCACCGCCAGCAACGGCATGCGTCGCATCAGTGCCCGGCTCAGCGCCAGCTTCTGCCACTGGCCATGGGAGAGCTCGGTGCCACCGAATCTCCGACCGAGCATGGTGTCGAGCCCATGCGGCAGCCGCTCTGTCACCTCCCGTGCCTGTGCCGCTTCCACCGCCGCCTGTACCGTCTCTACGTCGTCGACCCGTGTCACGCTGCCGACCCCGACCGAATGGAGCGCCCTGCCCTCCAACTTGAAATAATCCTGAAAGACGGCGGTCGTCCGGGCCCGCCAGTCATCCAAACGAAGCTTCCGCAACGGAACGCCGTCGACGAGGACCTCACCCTGCGACGGTTCATACATTCCGGTGATCAGCTTGACCAGCGTACTTTTCCCCGCGCCGTTAATACCGACCACCGCCACCACCGCGCCGGCCGGCAGATGCAGATCCAACTCTCGCAGCACCGGCTGTGTCGTGCCGGGATAGGTGAAGCTCACCCCGCTTAGTTGGATGCCGTCGGTGAGATGCGCCGGCACCGGGATGGTCCCCTGGTGAGCCTGCTGCTCGGTGCGCGTCTGGAGCCACTGGAAATGGCGGATCGTGTGGTGCCCCTCGGCCAGCTGAGATAGACCGTTCACTGTATTGGTCAGCTGCGTCCGCAGATACGCCGACAGGCTGGCCACCATCAGCAGGTCGCCCGGAGTCCCCCGGCCCTGGCTCACCTCATGTGCCACGAAGGCGAGGGCGACGAGATAGCCTGCAGCGAAGCTGGTCCAGCCCGCGATCTGCCAGAGCGACGCGACGCGCAGTGCGCGCACGGTCTGTCGGGTGGCGCTGTGCCAGTACTCGGTTGCGCGCCTATCCACGTCCTGGTAGCTGCCACTGATTCGCAGTTCTTTGGCCGCATGCGGCGATGTCCCCAGCCGGTGCAACCGCAGCTCCCGGCGCTCGGCCTCGGCGCTCATGTCGCGCGCACGGGTGAGCAGAGACGATGCCCGGCGGGAGAAATATAGCGGCGGAGCTGCAAGCAGTACCAGCGCGGAGAGGGCCGGGTGCACACCGGCCAGGAGCCAGGCGCTCAGTCCCAGGCTCAGCAGCGATGATGCGGCGCTGACCGCCCCCCAGCAGGCGCCCGCGAGGGTCTCCGTGCTCGACCGGATCTGACTCAATCGGTCCAGGAACTCTGTACGTTCCAGATGTTCCAAGGTCGGGGCACCTGCAGTCATCGCGTTCAGACGCTGGCTCAGTACAAGGTCGACCCTCTCGGTCAGGTCGACCTGTAGGTTGTGCTGCACACGCTCGGCCGAGGCGATCATGGCGTAGGCGAGGGCGCCGATCGAGGCCGCCAGCAGGATCCCGTGCCATTCACCAAGCCTGGCGGAGTTGGTCAGATTCCGCACGCTGAGGCCGGTAGCGGCCACGGCCACTGCGTTGAGGAACGCCAGCACCAGAACGATGGTGGTGGCCCGGGCGTCCGCTCGGTAGGCGATCCGGAGCATGGCGAGCACCACACTAGACCCGGCCTTCACGCTTTCGCTCCATGCGGACGTGCCGTAGCCGCAGTCTCGGGCACACCGGATGTCATCGGGCCGTCACTAAACCGGTCTGCCTGGAGCCGGTACAGCCTCGCATACTGGCCGTTCAGGCTCATCAGCTCGCTGTGATCCCCTGTTTCCGTGATCCGACCGTCAGTCAGCAACACGATCCGATCGGCGTTGCGCACGGTTGACAGCCGGTGCGAGATCACCACGACACTCACATGCGAGACGGCCGCGATCACTTGCTCGTGAAAGCCGATCTCTGCCCGAACGTCCAAGTGAGCAGTGGGCTCGTCGAGGATGAGCAGTCTGCGACCGTGCTCCACCGCAAACATCGCCCGGGCAATGGCGATCTTTTGCCACTGCCCACCAGACACGTCGACGCCGCCTCGATGTTCGCGGGTGAGCAGGGTGTCCAGTCCATGCGGAAGCCGTTCGATGAGATCCTGGGCGCCCGCCGCCTGGACCGCGGCCATGATGCTCTCATCGGTCGCCTCAACTTCCGGTGCACCCAGCACGATGTTTTCCCGGATGGTGAGCGGATAGTGCACGAAATCCTGGAAGACTGGGGAGATGCGGCGTCGCCAGGACGTGATATCCAGCCGGGACAGGTTGATGCCGTCTACTCTCACCTGCCCCTCGCTGGGCTGCTGCAGACCGGTGAGGATCTTCAGCAGAGTGGTCTTGCCGGCTCCGTTCCGGCCGACCACGGCCAACACCTCGCCGGGCCGAATCTCCAGGTTCAGCCCATCGAGCACCTTGCGCTCCGTCCTGGGGTAAGAGAAGCCGACCTGCTGGAAGCTGATGTGCGGAGCCGACTCAGGGGCAAGACGTACTCCGGCCTCCTGCATTGCGGCGGCGAGTTCATGCGCGCGCAGTCGCTCGAACGCCTGTAGGGCTCCGGTGGCGTACTCGATGTCAAACGCCTCGCGTCCCATGACGCCGGCGGCGAAGACTCCCCAGCCAGCGAGAACCATCGTCACCAGGTTCCCGGACGTGAGATCACCGCCGGCCAGTGCCGTACCCGGGATGTACAAAGCCACGAAACCCGCTCCCCCAGCAAGGGCGAACGTGATCCACTGCCGGCGCAGCACGCCCCGCCGCTCGCGCCAGATCTCGCCGAGCCATTCCTCGGCCTGCGCTCGATGCCGGGCATTTAGCCAGTTCCCGAGACCGAACAGCCGCACCTCCTTCGCAGCGGAGGAATTGGTGAGCGTCTCCGACCAGTACTCCATACGGTTCCGGTCGCCGGCCCGGGCATCCCAGATCACGCTCAGACGCACCCATTGCCGTCGGATGAGGGCCCGCATCAGGAGGGTTGCGGTCAACAGCGCCACGCCCAGCCAGGGCTCAAACCACACCAATACGGCAGCGCAGCCCACCGCCCCGGCCAGCCGTCCCAGCAGAATGAGCTGACCGATGGCACCTGTTCCGGGAGTGCGAGTGCGCCACCCGCCGAGCTCCGACACCCTGGCAACGTCCGCACTGTATTCACTGTCGTCGAGGTGAGAGATGCCGCGTGGTTCGGCCACCCGACGGCGTACCTCGGAGCGCAGCTGGCCGTCGATCCTGCGGGCGGCAAGGACATCGAGCGGCTCGCGAAGGAGCTCCGTGCACTGACCGGCCAGCACCGCGACAGCGACGAGAGCCAAATGGGGCAGCATCTCGCCAACCGACTGTGCTTGCAGGGCGTGCGAGAGCAGCCAGCCCGTGGCGACGGCGATGGCTGCCGGAGCCAGGGCGGAAACCAGGTGTGCAAGCAGTAGTCCGGTCAGCGTCCCTCGGCCTGCGCCATGAAGCAGCCCCAGCAGTTGGAGGCGTTGCCGTCCCACCGTTCGCCATCGGGTCATGGCTCCTCATCTCCCCATGTCTGTGCAGCGGTCGGCCGCTGGCCCACGTGATACCCGTGCCGTCGGTCGAACCGTATGTGCCTATCCGGTTCGCCTTGTCGATCTGGAAGCCAACTGGAGGCCAGTGATCCCTGGATACAGTCACCGGCCATGGTCTGGTCCCTCGCGCAGCCGTTCGATGACAGCCCATAGTGCGCCAGGGCTGGCAAAGGTCTCGGCGGCCAAGTCCTCGTCCGGGAACTGGACCGCGAAGGTTTCTTCCAACTCGACGAGCAATCCCACGGTGGCCAGTGAGTCAAGTCCGAACGCAGACAGGGACGACTCGGCGGTGAGGACCACCTCCTCCTCGAGCATCGGCAGGTACTGCCGGACCGCCTTCTCGAACTCATCCGGCCAGTCTGCACCGGTCATCGTTCACTCTCCTGTTTAGGCCGTGGGCGGCGACGTCATGCCAGTTGTACGGCGCGGTCCATCAGAGTCAATGCTCCCGTTGCGGTCAGCAGACGGTCGTTCGCGTAGTTCAGGGCGGCCGAGCGTAGATCGCGGAAATGGCGCTCGAGGGGCACCGCGGACTGGCGCCGGTATCCCACGGACAGGCCGGCGAGTTGGATCATTCGGTCGACGCTACGGAAGGTTAGTTCCGCGGCAGTAACCTTCAAGGTGTTCAAATGGATCTGCGTCGCCGTTCCGGCCAGGCTCGACCCGGCAGCGCGAAGCAGGCTGACCTCGTCTGTGACACGGTGTAGATAGCCGCTGACTAGTTCCAGGTCCATCCGGATCCGCGCAAGCCGTTCGGCCACAAGTTCGGAGCGGACGTCGATGCTCCGCGGTCGTTCGGAGGTGCGGAGCAGTCCGACGAGCCCGCCCAGCGCGCTGGAAGCGGTGCCGAGCCAGCAGGCGGTCCAGGCCAAATGACCTACCGGCGCCATGCTCTCCAAGGCCACCGTTCGGAACCCACCGTCCTCACCCACCACCTGCGACCGGGGTACCACACCGGTGAGCTTGAGCCCGAGACTATGGGTGCCACGCATGCCCAGCGTGTCCCAGTCCTCCCGTTCGACGATATCCAGCTGGCCACGGTCGGCATAGACCAGCGAGACATCGCTCTCCGGGGCCTCTGGCGAACTGCGCATCGTGATCAGGAAGCCTTCGGCGTTCATTCCTCCCGTGACGATTGGTGCCTCGCGGGCCACCTGAAGCCCCTGTGCTGTATTGCTGAGCGGAGAGGCGTTGGAAAGCAGCCGACCGCCGGCACCGAGATCAGTGGTAACCGATGCCAGGTAGAGCTCCCCCCGCGCGATGCGAGGCAGCAGCCGGTCGCGCAGCACCGGGGCGGCAAAACGTACAAGCGCGTCCGTCTGCTGGCAGTGCATCGCCCAGATCATTGCCGTGGAAGTGCATCCGCCGGCCAAGACCTGAGCGATCTCGACCAGGTCCGTCAGATCGCCGCCGAGGCCACCGTGCTCTTGCGGTATCAGCAACCCCATAAGACCGCAGCGCCGCAGCTCGGCCATTCCTGACTCGCAGACCCGTGCCTCCTCGTCCGTCGCGTCCGCGCGCAGGCGCACGATCGTTCGCACGCGGTCCGCTGCCTCAAGCGCCTCATTGCGCCGGGACGACTCCATCACTCCCCCATGTGCTTGGAATTGTTCACCTCGGATCCGACGGACAGGGCGAGCGAAATGCGGCGCATCGTCAGCCGGGACACGTCGCACGGCGACCCGTCACGAAGCACCACCTCAGCCGCCGCAGGCCGGCTGAGAAAGCTGACGAGGCTCGCAGTCAGGCCGTAGGCACCGACATTAGGGATCTCGACTAGGTCGCCGGGACGGACGTCCGCCAGCACCTGGCCGGTGGCCAGCCGGTCGGCGGGCGTGCAGAGCGGCCCCACTACAGTGGCTGCCGCCTGGTCCACTTGCGCCCCTGCGGTGCCCTCCGCCCGACCGATCGGCCCAGAAGCGTGCCCCGCGACGCGCCGAACCGCGGCGTTGATCGGTAACAGCCGTCTCAGGCCGGACAGGCCGCCCAGGTGGTTGATGCCACTGTCCAGCACCACGAAGGTGCGGTTCCCGCTGCGCTTGACATCCTCGATAGAGCAGAGCAGCCGACCGCACCGGCCCACCAGGTATCGTCCGGATTCAAAAGCGATTTCGGGTCGTCCCGACCGCCATTTGGGCAGATGCAAATCCAGCGCGGCTTCGAGGACCGAGCGCAGGGGGGCATAGTCCGGAAACGGTGCGACGGTGGCATAGGGCGCGGCAAACCCACCGCCCAGATCCACCACTTGAAGCTCGATGCCCAGCTCCGTTTGCAGCCGGGCGGCCTCGGCGATACTGGCGGTCATCTCGTCGGAGACCCCCTGCCATGCCTCCGCGTTGCTGAGCGGGAAAAAGTGGAGGCCGGCGATACGGGCGCCCGGCAGCGGTGCGAAGGCGGCAGGGACCCGCCGCACCTCCGCAAGGTCTACGCCGAACTGTGTGGCAGCACCGGTCATCCGCAAACCACTGGCGCCGTGGCTGTCCTGCGAGTTGATCCTTAGCAGACACCGCACCGTTTTACCGAGCGTCGACGCTTCCCGGTCGACCTTTCGATAATCGTTCGCGGACTCGACGGAAAAGGTGCGCACGCCAGCGGTGAGGGCCGCAGAGATTTCTTGCCGGCTCTTGCCGGGTCCGGTGTACAGGCACCGATTGCCGGGGATCCCTGCCTGCAGGGCCGACTCCAGTTCTCCAGTTGAGCTGATCTCGGCTCGGCATCCTGCGGCATAAATTGTCCGGACGATTGCCGGATGCGGGTTCGCCTTCAGCGAGTAGTACAGTGTGCTCGGCTCGGGCAGACACCTGCGGAGTTGCGTGACGGCTTCCTCAACGTCCCGGAGTTCATAGACGTAGAGCGGGCTGCCATAGTCAGCGACAAGCGTCGCCGCCGGGGACTTGGCAAACCTCGTCGTGTGCACATCATCCGGTACCACGGTGCCGCTCATGTCTCGCTCCCTTGGACAATCCGCTGGAGTCGGCGCCGGTCTACCTTGCCATTGTGGGTTAGGGAAAGCGCCGGCAAAACCCGACATTGGGACGGAGTCTTCGCTGGGCCGAGCAACTCCCGCAGTTGCCGCAGCACCTCCTCGCCCGTGATCTCGCCCGCCACGCAGACTGTCGCCTCGTGGCCTGCTGTGGGGGGAAGCACCGCCACCATGCGCACACCGGGCAGCGCGGCGGCCGCAGCCTCGACCTCGGTCGTGGAGATCCTGATACCGTGCAACTTGAAGATTTGGTCACGACGGCCCTCGAAGTACAGATGACCGTCGGCGTCCATCCGGCCGTAATCACCCGTGTGCAGGACCCGTTCGCCGGTGGAGCGGTCCAGGCGATATCGCTCCGCAGTAAGCTCGGGTGCGTTCCAGTAGCCCTGCATCAGATGTCGTCCGTAGACACAGATCTCGCCGACCTCCCCCGATGGCAGCGGGTCGCCCGCCGGGCCAAGGATCCGCACCGTGGTTCCGGGCAGCGCCCGGCCCAATGATCCGGGCCGCGTCAAATAGGCGTCTTCGTCTGAAACAGTTATCCGTTTACACTCCGTGGTGCCGAACATCAATTGCACAACTGCTCCGGGGAACCGGGCGCGCAACGCATCTGCTGTGGCAGGCGGCAGTTGCTCACCAGTGTTGGTGAACAGCCTCACCCGCAATTCCTGTTCAACGACAGACCGCCGGGCACTGAGGGCCACTAACATGGCGGCCAGCGACGGCACCAGCGGAACTACGGTGGCATCCTGCTTGGCCAGCTGCCCAATGAGGTTGGTAGCCTGCCCTGCCTCGGCCAGTACGAGCGTGCAGCCGGCGATGGCAGAAAGGAAAACCTGGTAAAGGCCGTAGTCAAAGCAGAGCGGAAGGCGAGAAAAGACCACATCGTCCGGCCGGTAGACGACCCGATCGGCAACCGCGCTGGCAGCGAAGCAGATCTGCGCATGAGTGCACGCCACTGCCTTGGGCTTGGCCGTGCTGCCCGATGTGTAGAGCAGCAGCGCCAGGTCTTCTGGAGCCGGTCCATCTGGCGTGGCAATGTCGCAGGCTGCAGGACGGTCCACTACCTCTGCCAGGCCGGCAGCGAAATCCTTCAGGGTCGCAGCCGGAACCGCACACTGAGTCGACTGGTTGTGGTCACCGGTGAGCAGGAAGGCAGGCTTGGTGTCTTCGATCAAGTAGGAAAGTTGATGTACTGTTAACTCAGTACTGTACGGCACGGCGACCGCGCCAAGCCGCAGACAGCCGATCAGCGCCGCGACCGTGAGGCCTCTTTCGATTGCGCGGATGGCAATCCGGTCCCCAGGGCCAACCCCCTGCTCAGCGAACCAGGTACGGGCGGCCCAGGACAGGTGGACCAGCTCCGCGTATGTCAGCACACCGTCTCGGTCCCGCACGGCAGTCGCTTCCGGCCGGGTTACGGCGGCACGGTCGAGCAGCTCCGGAACGAGCTTGGCTGGTTCCGCTCTGCGCGGCACGACAGCACTCATGACACGCGCTCCAGCGTCCCGTACTCCAGCATCCGGGACGCGATGGACAGGGTGTCCGTCACCGCGCCGTCCAGCGGGATGCCGGTCACGTGGCCCACGCTGCCTCCCACCTGGTGGAGGTAGGAGGCACCGATAATCCTATAGAAGATGCCCTCACGGCCCCATCCACCTTCTAGGTATTGTCGTAGACATACGTCGCTAAAAACTCCGCATATTGACATAAATATCGGCAAACAATGCCGCTCGAGCCACGGATTGACGCACGGCACGGCCAAGCAGTCGACGGGCAGCGAACCTCGACGCGTCGATTCCTTGAGACATCCAGGCAATTCCGCCTTCGAGTCGGGATCTTGCCAGCGCCCGGGCATAAGGGTTTAAGCCTCCCAATACAAATCATCCCCGCCATGAGACGCCAAAGCCCACCGGGCCGAGAATGGGCATAATCAACGAGCTCTCCACCGGACCGCTGAATGTAACAGCCGCACCAGACACACCGTCAAGGCCCACAGCCGGAGCCGCACACTTTAGGTTCAACGCAACTCAATGACACCACACATTGCCCATCGAAGCACTAGACAGTCAGCAATGCAAGCCCCTTGCATTGATCGCCTTGATGGGATACTCTGTTACTTCAACGGACAGAGTACACGGGGAGCGATCCTTTGCAAGCTAAATTCCTAGCCGGCTTCACGCGGCTCGACACAAGCCTGGTCGCACTATTGCCCTTCCGAAGGCGCGCCAAGACTGCCGTTCATTCGGTTCGAGTGATCCGTCCGAGTTGGGCATGGCTCCTGCAGCCTAACGACATAGCGGCCCTAATCGGCGTCGCGCAGAATTCTCGGGTTCTGAATCTTGCCCGACCACATTTTCACTCCCGCTAAAGCCATACGGGATTACGTGCGGAAACTTCAGATACACCTGGGGCTTCCGCCAAATTTGCCGAGGCAGGAAGCAAGGCTCGTGACCGCTTCGATCTGGTGAGCACGACACACTAGGCAAAACATGGACGATACACATGGAGTTGTCGGCGTGAAGTCACTCGACCTTAAGGTATCGCTTACCGAACCATACTCTGACTACAAGAATCCATTCCCTGATTTCAAGGTCGCCATCGTGCACCCGCACCTGCCCGAAGCATGGCAGAAGAATCGCCTGAAGTATCGCGAGAGTTTGGCCATAGCCTACCTAACCGCTTCGCTGGAGGCGCACGGCTTCCGCACGCTTTCGATCAATGCGGAACTGCTAGGCATTGCCCCAGACCGGGTGGCGGCAATGCTACTTGAGGATCCGGCTCTCGGACTGATTGGCATCTCGGCCAAGTCGCAGCGCACCTACCGCGCCGCTAAGGACATCGCCCGCATCGTCAAGGCGACCCGGCCCAGCGTGCATATTACTGTCGGCGGCGTTTTTCCGAGTGCAGCGGATATCCAGGTCATTGAAGACTGCCAAGACATCGACTCGATTGTCCGAGGCGAGGGTGAATATGCGATCGTTGAGCTGGCCGGCCGCGTATCGCGCGGCCAGCCATTGAGCGAAATGCGCGGTTTGACGTTTCGCGATGGCGGCAAGCCAAGGCGGACCGCGTCGCGAGCGCGAATCCGCGACCTTGACGCGCTTCCCTTCCCCTCGCGACACGATCTCGATTTCATGCTTCGCCATGACATCCGTGGAGCCACCTCAGCATACCTGGTTGCCTCGCGCGGCTGTTTTGCAGCCTGCACCTTCTGCTCAATCCACCAGATCTACGGAGATCACAATGTCGTGCGCCGCTCACCTGCGAGCATCGTCGATGAGATGCAGCATGTGATCGACGGATACGGCGTGCGGCGATTCTCCTTCGTGGACGATCTGTTTATAATGCCGTCCAAAAACGGTATCCGGTGGGTGCACGAGTTCTGCGACGTCATTGCCGAGCGCAATCTTGACATCAACTTCTATGCCGAGATGCGTGCAGACACAATCGAAGCTTCCTTGGCCAGGCGCTTGGTCGAGGCAGGGATGCACCGCCTATTCATTGGGGTTGAGTCCGGCGTCGACAGCGTTCTCCTGAGATGGGACAAAGGAACCACAGTCGAGGACAACAACAAGGCCCTTGCCGAGCTGCGAAATATCGGACTCAAGCCGCATCAAATCAACTTCGGCTACATCATGTTCGATCCCGAGATGACGTTTTCCGAACTTAAGCAGCAGTATCAATGGATTAGAAATTCTGGCTATGCGAAGGTGCAGCATCTCCAGAACAAGATGAACATTTACTGGGGCACCCCTCAGTACAAGCGCATGATCAACCAAGGCCGCCAGGACACGGCCCCGCTCGGTGACCGCTGGCAATACGATTTCGACGACCCGAAGGTGGGCACCTTCGAGCGAATCGTACGGCAATTCCACCGCCGGTACGAGGCAGATCCACGGGCCGAGACCGTCGTCGTCGCCCGAGAGGCGCACATGGCGGTAATTCATGAGGACCGCGCCGGCCGTTCGATGGCTAAGTGGCTCGTCGAGTCGATGAGCGAGGCGTTGTCCCGCGTGGACGGGATAGAGCGGGGCTGCTACTACGTAATCTTCGATCGACTGTTCGAACTGCTTGAGAAGCGCGACGACCTGGCTCCGACGGACCTCGACGCACTGTGGGACGAACTGCAGCCGGTGTTCGACCGGCTAGCGGCGGAAGCGGAGTTACTGCACGATTTGTGCCGCACGGCGACCGAACTGCGCATTGTCGATGCCAACGGGCCCAAGGGCCCAGGCACCGCCTGGCTAAGCAGGCCTGATCTGGCATACCTGTGGGCACGGGGCCACGGGCCGCTGCACGGTTACCGGGTCACGCTTGGACGGAAGAAGTGGGACCGCTACGACAACGGGGTGGTCAGTGTGCGGTTCGATCTGAACGGCGTTGACACGACGGTGCCGCTGGAGTATTCGGTGCCATGGGTCCACGAGGACGCCGGGTTGGCCACGATGTCGGTGAACCAGGGCGGGTGACATGCTCATCTGTGGTGTCAAGGTCACCCACGACGGCGGCGTGGCACTGGTCGACGGCAACCGCCTGACCTTCAGCACGGAGATGGAGAAGCTCGACAACAACCTCCGTCACGCCCGAATCGAGGATCTTAATGTCATCGACAGACTAGTCCGCCAAGCGGGTTACGACCCAACGGCGATCAACCACCTCGTACTCGACGGCTGGCGCAAGACGACGAAGGCGAAGACCTGGGGCGGGCAGGAACTGCCAATCCTGCTGGCGCCTTATCGGCGGGGAATCCGGGACGCGGACCTACTGCGGCCCTACCCGTTCAACACGCTCGATATCCAGTATCTGAGCTACCCGCACTACGCGGGCCATGTGGCCAGCGCCTACTGCACGAGTCCGTTTGCCCAGCGGGGGGCCGACTCGTACGTGCTGTGCTGGGACGGTGCCATGTTCCCTTACCTCTACCACTTCGAGGCAGGAAACTTCCGGCGAGCACGCTCGCTCGGACCTCTGTTCTACCTGCTCGGCGACGCCTACCACACACTGGCTCAGCAATTCGCACCATTTGATGCTCCGATCGAGTGGCCGCACACGCTCGCTCTCCCAGGAAAGATCATGGCATTCGTCGCCTATGGCGAGCCTCAAGAGTCGGCAGTCAGGACGCTTGCCGATGCCTACGAAGGCGCTGTCACTCGGGTCTTCGGCCCGGACGGACCTGCCGGTGACGAGCAGATCAACGAGGCTGCCGGGCGTCTCATCCTCCAGCTGTTGTCCAACCGGACCGTCCTACCGGGGACCTCGGCCGAGGATGCGCTGGCCAGCGTACACGCCTTCGTGGGCGATTTGTTGGTGCGGTCGCTGGTGGCGGCGGTCGAGCGGGACGGGCGGCGGTCGGGGAATCTGTGTCTGGTCGGCGGGTGCGCGTTGAACATCAAGTGGAACAGCGCGATCCGCCGATCGGGAGTGGCGGATGAGGTGTGGGTGCCACCGTTTCCGAACGACGCCGGCAGCGCGATCGGCGCCGCCTGCTGTGCTTTGCTGACCTTCGCCGACGACCCTTACCTGCGGTGGTCGCCGTATGCCGGGCCCGCGTTGAACCAGGCCCCGATCCTTCCGGGATGGACTTCGGTGCCGTGTTCGGTAGAGGAACTGGCGGCGGTGTTGCATTCCTCGGGTGCACCCGTGGTGTACCTGGACGGCCGGGCGGAGTTGGGCCCGCGGGCGTTGGGACATCGCAGCATTCTGGCGCCGGCGGTGTCGGCGGGTATGCGTGACGTGTTGAACGAGGTGAAGGGCCGGGAAGGCTACCGGCCGGTGGCTCCCATGTGTCTCGTTGAGCGAGCCGGCGAGGTTTTCGACCCGGGCATCCCGGATCCGTTTATGTTATTCGACCATGACGTTCGGCCGCAGTGGCGGGACCGGGTGCCCGCGATATGCCACGTCGACGGCTCGGCGCGGTTGCAGACTGTGTCGGTTAAGGATGAGCCGCGGTTGCACGCGTTGTTGTCGGCATACGAGTCCTTGAGCGGCGTCCCGTTGTTGTGCAACACGAGTGCGAACCTGTCGGGTCGCGGCTTCTTCCCGGACGTACGCAGCGCGATGCAGTGGGGCAAGATACCCCGCATCTGGAGCGACGGCGTGCTCTACAGCTGCGAGGATTCATGACCGCAGATTACGCCGATCCGGCGGCGACCGTCTCTGAATCGGCCGACCCGCTGGACTTGGTGCGCCGTCGGTACGTCGTCCGGATGTCCCGCACCATCGACCTCAACATGCTGAAGCTACGGATGAGCAGTAACCTGCGGGAGTTCGAGGGCTTCGCCTACTTCAGCACCCTGCTCGATCCGGACGTCCCGGCCGACTACACGCTGACCTGCGTGGACCTCGACAAAGACCCGATCGATGAGGTGCTGCTACGCGAAGCGGCTGACCGCACCTATCGAGCGGAACGGTTTCAAGCGGGCTACTATCTCGCCCACCATTTCGGTGCACCCGCCTTCCTCGTCACACGCGGCACCGACTTGTTTGTCTTCGGCCGACAGCTGGAGAAGACCGTTTGGCCTTACTTCGTCAAGCACTTGCTGACCATCTTCGCGGTGGACCGCGGACTGCTGCACCTGAAGGCTGCGGCCTTCGTCCAACCCGGTGTCGGAGCCACGCTGCTGGTGGGTCGGGGTAGCGGGGGTAAGACCGTCTTCCTGACTCGGGCCTGCACGTCGGGGGCAGCGTTCCTGTCCAACACGCACGTGCTGGTCGACGGCCGAACCGTACACGGTGTCCCATCCGCGATGCGGGTGCGCAACGACGAGTGCTTCCGGCCGCTGATCGAGTCAGGCGGGCTCTCCCGTCATCTCGAGTCGCACGAATACCGGGCAGACCCGCGGGCGATATTCCCATCGTGGCAGCTGTCAGCACCGATCCGGAACCTGTGCGTGGTCGATTACCAGCCCAACTGGCCACCCGTCGTGGAGGAACTCGGAGCCGAGGAATGTTACGAGTTTCTCGACCAGTTCTCGGCGGCGGTCGGAACCTACGGGCTCAAGGACGACGTGCTGGCCCATTTGGATGGCGACTTCCACCGGTATGTCAGGGCGGCGAAGGCGTTCCGCCAGGCCATGACCGAGGTCGTGCTGTCGGCCCGCCGCTTTCGCATCAACGCAGACATGTTTGACAAATCAACCAGCCGCGAGGTGTTACGGACATTGGCCGGAGATACACGATGATCGTTTGTGGAGTCAAGGTCACCCATGACAGCGGAGTAGCGCTTGTCGACAACGGCCGGCTGGTCATGAGTGTGGAGCTGGAAAAGATCGGCAACAATTTGCGCCACAGCCGCATGGACGACCTCGGCACGATCGAGGACCTGCTAGGCGCGCACGGCTACGATCTGGGCCAGGTCGACCGGCTGGTGTTCGACGGCTGGCGCAACACGGAAAAGCTAAAGAAGTGGAACGACCAGGAGGTCATGCTGCGGGTGGGTCCCTACCGGCGGGGAATGGCCGGCGCGGACCTGCTCACTCGTTACGAACACACTGTCGTCGATCTCCCGTACAGCAGCTACTCGCACTATGCGGGGCACGTCGCGAGCGCCTACTGTACGAGTCCGTTCGCCCACGACGGGCAGCCGTCCTACGTGCTGTGCTGGGACGGCCGGATGTTCCCGTTTCTGTACTTGGTTCATCCGGACGGCAAGGTCCGCAGCGTGTGCCCGCTGCTGCATCTGCTCGGCGACGCGTACCGGTCGCTCGCACAGCTATTTCCGCCGTTCTATCCGCCCTTCGACGGCCCGGTCGAGGCTCAGGTGGCGCTGGCCGTACCCGGGAAGGTAATGGCCTACGCCGCCCTCGGGGAGGTGGATGAAGCGTTCCTGGCCGCACTGGCGAAGGCATACGAGTCGGCCGGCGCGTTGGTCTTCGGCGGTCTACCGATGACCGACGCCCAAGCCAACGAGCGGCTCGGCCGGGCCGTACTCGACCAGATGAGATCCGATCTCGTTAGCAATGAGGTCCGCCCTGAGGACGGAATCGCGTCGGTCCAACATTTCGTGGGCGATTTGTTGGTGCGGTCGCTGGTGGCGGCGGTCGAGCGGGACGGGCGGCGGTCGGGGAATCTGTGTCTGGTCGGCGGGTGCGCGTTGAACATCAAGTGGAACAGCGCGATCCGCCGATCGGGAGTGGCGGATGAGGTGTGGGTGCCACCGTTTCCGAACGACGCCGGCAGCGCGATCGGCGCCGCCTGCTGTGCTTTGCTGACCTTCGCCGACGACCCTTACCTGCGGTGGTCGCCGTATGCCGGGCCCGCGTTGAACCAGGCCCCGATCCTTCCGGGATGGACTTCGGTGCCGTGTTCGGTAGAGGAACTGGCGGCGGTGTTGCATTCCTCGGGTGCACCCGTGGTGTACCTGGACGGCCGGGCGGAGTTGGGCCCGCGGGCGTTGGGACATCGCAGCATTCTGGCGCCGGCGGTGTCGGCGGGTATGCGTGACGTGTTGAACGAGGTGAAGGGCCGGGAAGGCTACCGGCCGGTGGCTCCCATGTGTCTCGTTGAGCGAGCCGGCGAGGTTTTCGACCCGGGCATCCCGGATCCGTTTATGTTATTCGACCATGACGTTCGGCCGCAGTGGCGGGACCGGGTGCCCGCGATATGCCACGTCGACGGCTCGGCGCGGTTGCAGACTGTGTCGGTTAAGGATGAGCCGCGGTTGCACGCGTTGTTGTCGGCATACGAGTCCTTGAGCGGCGTCCCGTTGTTGTGCAACACGAGTGCGAACCTGTCGGGTCGCGGCTTCTTCCCGGACGTACGCAGCGCGATGCAGTGGGGCAAGATACCCCGCATCTGGTCGGATGATCGGTTATATACACATGAGTCGATCACTCCGAGCGGCGCGTCGTGATCGCGATGCTCTTGACGGTTGAGCGCCTGCTGTCGCGGATCGAGCGGAAGCGGGAGCTTTTCGCTATCGATCCATACTACCGCGATGCCGTCGCCGACGTCGTCGACGTGTGGGGATCACTTGAGGCGGCGGTGACTGATCTATACCGGTGTGTCCCGGTTGTTTTCCGCGCCGACGCGGTCGTCGCTGGCCGGTTGCCTCAGCTGGTGGAGATCCTGCGCGGCTATGGCCTGACACCGGTGGACGCTGAAATCTTCCGTTTCGACCGACGTACCACCCGGGAGGTCTGGCGCTACCAGCTCAACATTGCCACTCGCGACCGCCTTGACGTAATGGACATGATCATGCCGGCTGCTGACTCGCTATACGTCCTGTTTCGACACCACGCGGCGAGCAGCCCGGTGCCGTCCACCGTCGAGCTCAACGGGATTCGGGGGCCGAGCCGGCCGGAGTCACGGCGCGCGAATGAACTGCGCTCGCTAGCCGGACCAGCGCAGGAGTCGGTGCTGACGTACGTCCACATGGCCGACGAGCCGGCCGACGTCCTGCGCGAACTCAGTGTTCTCTTCGACCGTGGTACGCGGCTCCGGATGCTGTCAGGGTTGCGGGCCGGAACGAGCTCGGAGCGGCTGGAACCGGCGCTGCGCTTGCTGGCCGGTCAGGCCGACCCCAACACGCTCGACTACGGCAGGGCCCTGGATCGGCTGGACACCCTGTGCGCGAACGCCGGTCACGGTGGCATGGCCGATGCAGTACGAGTTCGGGTCGACGTAATCCGTAGAGGCGGCGGCCGGGACTGGCGCGGGCTGCTCGCTGCGGTAGCGGCGGTCGGTCTTTCGTGGTCGCACTGGGACCAGGTCACCGTCGCCGCCCGTCTCAGCGCCCGCCATCACAATCAGGAACCGGCCATCCCCGATCTGGACGCCGGACTGTGGACGTGCTCGGCCGCTTGCACCGGGGAGGAACAATGAAGCCTCAAGCCACGTCACCGGTGACGGTGCAACAGCTCGCCGACCGTAAGGGCTTGCCAGCCGACGTGCTGGCCCGCTTCGGTGTCGAAGACCAGCCCTGGGGCGTGCTGTTCCGCTACTACCACCCGGACGGTCAGCGGGCCCGCAGCCGCATGCGGCTGGGGCTGCAGGGGGCCGGCGGGTCAGCCTGGGTGCCGGACGAGACCGAACCGATCGTCGCCTACAGCCTGCCGGCGACACTGGAGTTCGTCCGCCGGCTCGGGCTACAGATCATCGTCGAAGGGGAATCGGACTGCTGGGTGGCCTGGGCCCACGAGCTTCCCGCAGTCGGCATACCTGGGGGTGACAAGTACGACACGGTGTTGGCGGCCCACCTTGAGGGTGCTCGTGAGGTCTTCGTCCAAGTCGAGCCGGACAACGGGCAGACATTCCCGGACGGGGTCGAAGCGTATCTGAGCCGGCTAGTCAGGGCCGTGCGGCGGAACGGCTTCACCGGTCCTGTATACGCGCTGCGCCACGGTGACGGCATCGCCGACCTGAGCGACCTGTTCGCCGCCGATCCGGCCGGGTTCCCCACCAGGGTTCAGGAGTCATTGTCCCAAGCACGCGCGGCGGAACCAATCGTCCCCCGTCGTCCACGACGGGGCCCTGATAGCACTGCATAAAGGGAGGATGGCATGGATATCGACGACCTCGACAAGGCGTTCACAGCGGTCGGTTGGGAGTCGGTGGAGGACGTCCACAACGCCGGGGACAAAGCACTCGCCGCGCTGAGTGATCCGTACGTGCTCGGCGGGCTGTTCGCCCGGATGCGGACCGAGGAACGCCTGCGGCGACAGTGTGAGCGGTTCAACCTGTTCACGAAGATCGTGCTGCACGACTCCCCCGAGACCGGAATCCGGCTGCGGTTACACGTCTTCGGCGACCAGATGGTGGAGGAGGCACACAACCATCGTGCCTCATTCATCGCCCGGATTTTGCACGGTGGCTACCGGCACCTGCTGTTCGGCTCGGTGGACGACCTGTGGTCCGACGGAGTGCCGCAGGCACTTCCACCACGCATGGTGCACGATCAATATCCGGGTCACAGCTACACCCTGCATCACGCCTTCGTGCATTCCACCCTGGCCCAGCCGAACACTGTGTCGCTGGTCATCCAGGGTCCCCGGGTACGACCCGAATTCAAGATCATAGATTTAAACAGCTGGGCGCCCCGGACACGCCTAGGTGCCCAGGAAGCGGCCGGCGTCCAGGAGGCCGGTGAATCCGTGGTCTCCGACCAGGACGTCGACGCACTGCACCGGGAACTGCTGGCGGCGGGAATCCTCCGATGAGGGTTCCCGTGATCAACGGCGTCACAAGGTTCTCCGACATCCAGCGGGCGCACGCCCGCGCTCTGGTCGACGAGTTGCCCGGCCCGGTCCGCGACCACGTGCACGCGGTGATCCTGACCGGGAGCATCGCGGCCGGATTGGGACACGAGCAGTCCGACATAGATGTCATGCTGATCACCGATCAACCGGGCCAGGTGCACGAGCTGAACTACAACCGCGGCGGTCGACGAATCGACCTGCTTCCCTTCGCCTTGAAAGACTTCAGGCGGGTTATCGACTTGACGAGCGCGTTCCGGGCGACTCGACAGGACCGTCACCAGGTGATGCTCGACCACGTCACAGCGATGAGGGCGGCCCGCGTAGCAACCGGCGAACTGCTGTGGGCGGACGCCACCGCCCAGGCTGAGCTGGACCGGATCGACCTGGTTGCGCTGGCGCGTATGTTGATGGTCCGGGCGGCGATCGAGGCAGCGACCTACACCGAAGACGCGGTCGGCTGCATGGCAATCGGCGACTGGTACACAGCACTGGACGCCGCCCAGCTTGCCCTGCGCAAAGCCTGCGACAGCGTCCTGACCGCGGGTCAGGACTTCTACATCAGCGACAAGTTCCTGTTCCGCCGACTGGCCCGGCTGCCGCAGGCCAAAAGCGTCTTCGACGACGTCTGGAGCCTCGTGCAGGCTAGCCCTTCACCGGCGACCGACCCGAAGGCGTGCGCCGCGACCGTCCAGAACCGGCTGCTGCTGGCGGGTTACCTCGTCGGCCGAGCGCTGCTCGACGGCTGGACGGGAGATCTGCCGGACTTGACCTACTCGCCGCCGTCGGCCGAGGGGCCCCGGCGCAGCCCGGAGTTTAGCCTCATGCGGTTCGCCGATGCCATCGCGCTGGCCGGGCCGAACGTCGGGTTCGAGGTGTCGGAGCCCACCGCGCGGCTGTGGCTGGCTCTTAACGGCCGGCCTCGAGCAGCCGCGATCGCCGACCTAGCTCAAATGTTCGGCCTAGACGCGGAGGCCGGGCCGACCATCGGGCTGGCGATCGACGCGATGATCGGTGAGCGGGCCGTCGACGATCTGGACGGGATGGCGTCATGACCCAGTTTGTGTTTCGGCGTGACAATACGTGCCTCAACAAGGACACCCGCGAGGAACTGCTGCTGGTCGAACCCCGCACCGAGCCCGGCACCGAAGCCGAGGAGGATCAAGGTACCGGATCCGGAATCGGACCGGACGCCGGGCACGCGGTCGGTGAGGAGCCGGCCCCGTGAGCGCTGCGCCCCGGCGGGTCGGCGTGATCGGCACCGGCTTCGGCGAACAGCACCTGCGCTGGCTGGCCAACTGCCCGGAAACCACGG
Organism: Micromonospora sp. NPDC051196; assembly: GCF_040682415.1. Lineage (NCBI taxonomy): Bacteria > Bacillati > Actinomycetota > Actinomycetes > Micromonosporales > Micromonosporaceae > Micromonospora > Micromonospora sp. NPDC051196. The sequence continues at coordinate 484,295 of NZ_JBFBAY010000001.1, read as the reverse complement.
TGGCACAGCTGGCCTATGACACCGATCGGGACCGCGCTGAGGCATTGGCCGCGAAGCACCACATTCCCCAGGTGGTGTGTGGCGGCGACACGCTCGTGGCCGGCGACCTCGATCTTGTTGTCATCGCGTCACCGGTGTCGTCCCATGGCCGCTTGGCCGGCAAGTCGGTCCGGCTCGGCCGGGCGACGGTGTGCGAGAAACCGCTCGCGCTCACCGCAGGCGAGGCTGCATCGCTGGCGGCGGTGGCCGCAGAGGCGGCGGTTCCGACGATGGTGATGTTTCAGTGGCGGCTGCACCCGGCGTTCCAGGCGCTGCGTGATCTGGTCCGCAGTGGTGGACTCGGCGACCTGGTCCATGTCGACCTCCGGTTCCACCACGATTTTCTGGTCGGGCACCAGTCCCCGTTCGCCTGGCGCCATGACCGGGCACTGGCCGGGGCCGGCGCGTTCGCCGACCAGGCGGTGCACCTGGCGGATCTCCTGCTGTGGCTCGCCGGGCGGCCGTTCGAGGTGATCCACCGTGCTGGCTACTTGGCCTGGCCGACGCGGCGTACCGCAACCGCGACGATCACTGCCCGCACCGAGGACGTGGGCGCGGCCATCCTGAGTGAGCCGGCCAGCGGACTTCTCGCGACGATGGCCGTATCCCGGGTAAGCGCGGGCCACAGGGCCATCGGCGTGACCATAGCCGGGCTGCGCGGCACAGCTGAGGTGCGGCTCGATCCCGACAACGAAAGCGCCGCCCTGCTCATGCCCGAGGGCGGCGCCATGGAGTGGCCAGCGTACAGCCTGGGAAACCCTTACTCAGCTTTCCTGAGCGGGGACCGGAACGTGGCGACGTTCGACGACGGCGTTGCGGCCCAACTGATCCTGGACCGTCTGGCCGAACAAGTGACCGGGCAGGACGGGCCGGGCCACCACCACCCTATGGACGAAGCGAGGAGGTCCACGTGAGTGCGGTCATTCGGGTCGCTGTCGCTGGCGTCGGCAACAATGTGTCGGCGCTGCTGCAAGGAGTTCGCTATTACGAGGAGAGGTTCGCGGACTGCGATCCGAGGGTGCCCCTGCCCGGGGTCAGCCAGCCGCGGATCGGTGGCATCCCGGTGTGGGGAGTCAAGCTCGTCGCTGCCTTCGACATCACGCCGGCCAAGATCGGGCTTGATCTGGCCGACGCCGTGCTGACCCCGCCGAACAACTATCCGCGGCTCGATGTGACGCTGGAGCCCACGGGCACGACCGTGCTGCGCGGCCTCGTGCCCGACGACGCCGACCGGGTTGCGTCGGCGGCCATCGAGCAGGTGGCACAGGTACTGCGGGACTCGAACGCTGAGGTGCTGCTCTACTCGTTGCCCACCGGCCGGCCGACATTGGCGACCGCGTACGCGGAGGCGGCCCTGGCGGCCGGCGTGGCCTTCGTCAACTGCACGCCAGAGCCGGTCGCTGGCGACAGTGCGATGATGGCCCGCTATGTGGCGGCCGGGATGCCGCTGATCGGTGACGACCTGGCCAGCCACCTCGGCACGTCAGTGGTGCACCGGGCGCTGCTCGGCCTGCTCGCGCAGCGGGGGGTCGCCTTGCTCAGCTCCTACCAGCTCAACATCGGCGGCAACGAGGACTTCCGCAACCTGCGTGACCTGGGGGCCAGCAAGCGTCAATCCAAGCTCAACGCACTGGTCCAGGACGGCGTCGACGTGTCGCAGGTCGACGTGGTGCCGTCAGCCGGCTTCGTGAGCACCCTCGGTGACCAGAAGGTGGCCTTCCTCAACATCGAGGCGGTGGGTTGGGCCGGCACCCCCGTGTCGCTCGATCTTAAGCTCAGGGTGCAGGACTCCAGCAACGCAGCCGGGGTCATCATCGACCTCGTTCGGATCGCCGCAGTAGGGCGGCGTACCTCGCACAAGGGCTTCGTAGCGGCCGCGGCACCCCTGTTGAAGTCGCCACCGCACGGCCAAACCATGTATCCACCGGCGACCGCGGTCGCCAGCCTAGAGCAGCTCAACGAGCTGGCCGGATAACGCCGTGACCACGGCCCGCAGCATCGCCGTGCTCCTGTTCCCCGCGGTCGAGGAGTTCGACGCGCTCGGGGCATATCTGCCGTTGCGCAAAGCAGCTCAGCAGGACCCGCCGCAGGTGCGCCCGCTCTTGGTGGCAGCTGACCCAGTGGTGACCGGGGCCAGCGGAATTCCGTTGGCCCGCGAGGCGTCGTTGGCCGAGCTGCTCGAGCTCGACCGGGCAGGCGATTGCGTCGCCGTCGTCGTGCCGGGTGGAGCCGCAGCCGATCGCGCCTGCCGAGACCCACGCTTGCTCGACGCGCTCGCACAGCTCAGTCCAAGTACGCGGCTCTACGCCGTCTGTTCCGGCGCGCTGCTGCTGGCAGCGGCGGGTCGGTTGACGGGCCGAGCGGCGGTCCATCATCGCAGGCGCGACGACCTGCGGCGGTGGGCCCCTACAGTCGAAATCACCGACGGTCTGATGGTGGATGGACCGGTGACCACGATCGGCGGCGTGATCACGTACTCAGTCAAGGGCGTCGACATCGCACTGCGAGTTCTGCATGACCTCGCGCCGGACCAATTATCCGGCCTGGTCGATCGATTGGAGGTGATGCCGTCATGGTGGACGTCTCCCCTAGACGGCCTGACAGCGTGACCGGGAACGTGCTCGTCACCGGAGCGAGCCGCGGTATCGGCCGGGCGGTAGCCCAACAGCTGGCAAAGGCGGGCTTTGACGTGATCCTATGGGCGCGCACGACGGCCGAGTTGGAGAGCCTTGCGGCGGAGTGCCGGGACACCGGAGTGACCGCGCGGATCGCAACAGTCGATGTCGGGGATCCGGCATCGGTGCAGGCCGCGGTCACCACATCCCTGGCCGACCTCGGCAGTCTGCGGGGAGTGGTTATCAACGCGGGCGGCGGCATCTGGAACGAGATCACGGACGTCTCACCGGCCGAGTGGCGTGCGGTTGTCGGGCCCAACCTGGACGGCGCGTTCCACACCCTGCGGGTCACCCTCCCGCTGCTGCGCCGGAGCAGGCACGCGCAGGTGGTGGGCATCGCGTCAGACTCTTCGTACTACTCGTATCCCGGCCGCGCCGCATACTGCGCGTCCAAGGCCGGATTCCTGTCGCTGATGAACACCGCCCGCAGGGAGATGCGGGCACACGGAATCCGCGTGACCAGCATCGTTGCGAGTCGGGTGGACTCGTACTTCCGCGGCAAGCACCCGGGCGCCCGGCCGGAAGCCCTTTCGACAGACGAGATCGCCGAGGTGGTGACCGGAGTGTTCTGCGGCCCGCCACGGGTCGAGGTGCGCGAACTAGCCGTGTCCGCGCTGCACACCTCGTTCGGTCCGTACCCGGAGCATCTTACGGAGGACGAAGATGACGAATGAGGCCGGATCTGTGCAGGCAGTCAGCACCAACCGGCACACACCGCCGATCGGAAAGTACTCGCCGGCAGTGAAGGTGTCACTGGGGAACGGCATGGACATGGTCTTCGTCAGTGGGCAGGTAGCCAGCGACGCGGAGGGTGTCACCATCTGTCCCGGGGACGCCAGCGGGCAGGCCAAGGCCGTGTTCGCGAACATCGCGGCTCTCGTGACGGCCGCCGGAGGTAACCTCGGCCACATCGTCAGCGTCGTCATCTATCTCACCGACATGGCGGACTTCGCGGCTGTCTCGGCCGTGCGCAACTCGTTGTTGAAGGACCCACCGCCAGCCAGCACCCTGGTCGAGGTGTCCCGGCTCGCCATAGCGGACCATCTAGTCGAGATCTCCGCTGTGGCGATCGTTCCCGGACGGGCGGAATGAGGACCGCCCGAATCCTCGTGGTCGGCGGCCTGAACGTCGACGTGCATTTGCTGACCGACGACGAACCTGGTGACGACGGCACCGCGATCGTCACACAGCTGCGCACCTCGGCCGGAGGTCATGCCGGCAACGGTGCCGCCGCCTTGGCACGGCTGGGCGCGGACACAGCCATCCTTAGCGCGGTGGGCGACGATCCAGACGGCGAGCGGCTGGTCTCCGAGCTGCGGCGGTCCGGCGTGGACACGGGCACGGTGCTTCGGCTGGCCGGAGCACCGACCGGACGGGTCGTCATCCCGCACTTCCGCCAGCGCCGCTACATGCTGATGCACCGCGGCGCGCTCGACCTCATGCCGGAAGATGCCGGCAGTAAGGTCGAGCTTGCGGCCGTCGATGCGGTGCTGATGTTCGACCCGGTGCCTCCGGTCGCCCGGTCGATACTGGTACGAGCCGGCTGGGCCGGCGTGCCGGTCTACTGGAACCCGGGCGGTGCGATGGTGCAGCAGGAGGGGTTCGCCAAGATCGCTCGGGCCGCTTCCGTGATATTCGTCAACCGGGCCGAGTTCGCCCACCTCTGCGCGGACCACCGAATCGAGGCGTTGCTGCTCGGCGCATCTCGACTCCGTCGATTGGTCGTGACGATGGGTCGGGACGGCGCGGTCGAATATCGACCGGAAGCGGTTCTCACCGCGACCGCGCTCGCCGTAACAGAAGTCGATGCCACCGGTGCTGGGGACGCGTTTGCCGCCGCTTACGCCTTCGCCGACATCGCTAACCTGGGCCCGTCGCCATTGGCGATCGCGTGCGTCGCCGGTAGCCTAGCTGCAGCAGCGGCCGATGCCCGTGGCGCTGACACCCGTTTGCCCGACCTGCTGGCCCGGGTGGCGGAGATTCAGGTCAGGCAGCGGCGAGCAGCTTAAAGAGCTCGTCGTAGATCCGCGGATGGGCGAAGATGACCTGCTCGCCGGCGAGATCGACCGGAACGTTTGCGGGGACGAATCCGAGGTTGCCGCGGAGTGCGCCGGCCTCAGTGGCTACAAGCCCAGCTGCGGCGACGTCCCAAGCAAAGAGAGTCTCCGTGTGCGCATCCAGCCGGCCGCAGCCAACCCAGCATATGTCGATGACCGGCGACGAGCCACGCCGTATGTCACGGCAGTTAGCCAGTAGCCTCTCGACTCGCGTCACGAGCGGAGCAATATCTCCACGAATGTGGGGAAATCCAGTACTAATCACGGCGTGGGCCAGCGGGTTGCCAGGACCCACGCTAATCGCCCGCCCGTTGAGGCGAGCTCCGGCGCCTTTGATGGCAGTAAATGTTTCCCGCAATTGTGGAGCATGGACCACTCCAACCTTGACCTCCCCCTCAATAGCAAGAGCGAGCGCGATGCCGAAGTAGGGACCGCCTGAGGCGTAATTTGCCGTGCCATCGATTGGGTCCATGATCCAAACCGAGCCGTCGGCCACGGCAGCGAGGTCGGTGACCGCCTCCTCCGAGACGACCCTGTGGCCGGGGAACCGCTGAGCGATGGCGTCCTGGATGAGCTGGTCGATGGCGAGGTCGGCCGCAGTGACGAGTTCGGCACCGTTCTTCATCCTAGTATCAAGGGCATCGTCGGTTCTCAACTTAAGAGCGAGTTCGCCGGCTTCCCGGGTGATGGTCACCGCAAAGGACAAGGCGTCCGAGAAATCGATCGTCACTCGGCCAGAGTAGTGGCTGACGTCCACCGGGGCCACCAGCCTCGATCCGTCCAGAGGGTTTTGATCGACGGCCGCCCGTTTCGGCTTGACCGTTCTGTCCCTCGTGGGTGTGGTGGGGGTAGCGCGTGCGGGCCACTCTCACACCGCTTCCGACGCCCCACACTGCGCCTCAATCGCGCCGACGATCGTCGAGCTTCGGGTCCTGCCTCGATCCGTGCGACTCGCACCCCGGCCAGGTACCCCGCCGAGCACCAAGCGGGCGCGCCAGCCCATCGATCCTCCCGTATCTGACGGTACAAGCCGGCACCGGGGTACCACACTGTTTTGCGCCCCACATTCCACCCCAACAGCACCCGGGCAGCCGGCGCAATCGAAAGATCCCTGGCCAGAGACGTTTTCTGACGGAGTCCCAACACCGATCTTCGAAGTGCAGTGTGGGGCGCTGCGTGACCACAGCTGTGACCACGAGATCACAAACAATCGGCACCAGTCAATGACTGACGCCGATTGACCTGCACAAACACAAGGTGGAGCCGAGGGGACTCGAACCCCTGACCCCCACACTGCCAGTGTGGTGCGCTACCAGCTGCGCCACGGCCCCTTGCGGTCGTACCCGGTCTCCCCGGGCACTGGAAGAACTATACACACGCCGCCCCGCATGGTCATCTCGCGGGGTCCCTCGGCGGGACGGGTCAGTTCAGCGCTACGTCGGGTGGGAAATGTGCCACTGCGGCCATCATGCCGCCCTGCCGGCGCAGCACCATGGGCCACAGGTCGTCGGGGCGCTCGACGAAGGCGTCACCGGGCAACGCGTCGAGCACGAACCAGGAGCCTTCCTCGATCTCCTGCTCCAGTTGCCCGCCGCCCCAGCCGGCGTACCCGGCGAAGACCCGGATGGTCTGCACGTTCTCCCGCAACCGGTCCGGATCGACGGACAGGTCGAGGGTGCCGACGGCTCCGGAGACCTGGTGAAAGCCCTTGAGGCGGCGGACCGGCTGACGCATTCGAGCCAGGCAGATCGCCGAGTCGGGCTGCACCGGACCGCCCTCGAACAGCACCGCCGGATGCCGCGCCAGATCACCCCAGTCACGCAGCACGTCGGCCACCGGCACCTCGGTCGCCCGGTTCAGCACCACCCCGAGCGCGCCACCCGGCTCGTGGGCGACCAGCAGGACCACCGTACGGTCGAAGTTCGGATCTTTCAGCACGGGCGTCGCCACCAGCAGTTTCCCGGTCATCGACTCCATGGCCCGCCCGCCGATCGCCTGCCCCTCTCCCTGCATCACGCGTACCCGTCAGCCGCGCAGCAGCCGGAAGGGCCGATCGTGCACGCCAACGGCAGCCCCGTCGATGCCATCCGTGCTGTCGTTGCCATGTCTGGCACGATAGCCTGCGTCCCCGACCATGGCGACGGTCTGATCGTCAGGTGATCGACAGCGCTGCCGGGAGATCCACCACGGTGGCGCACAGCCACCCGCCGGCACCTGGGGCGGGCCGGCGATCGGCGGGCTCCGGCAACGCCGAATGGCCCTGTCGGCCGGAGCCATCCGGCTAGATTCAGGGGCGATGGCAACGGTCCGCGACACCACCTACGAGCTGCTCCGCGCGTTGGGCATGACCACCGTCTTCGGCAACCCCGGATCGACCGAGGAGCCGTTCCTGCATGCCTTTCCCGACGACTTCCAGTACGTGCACGCACTGCACGAGGCGTCCGCGATCGGCATCGCCGACGGGTACGCCCAAGCCACCGGACGCCCGGCGCACGTCAACCTGCACACCGCGCCGGGTACCGGCAACGCCATGGGCAACATCGTCACCGCCTGGCACAACCGGACACCGCTGATCGTCACCGCCGGTCAGCAGACCCGGCAGATGCTGCTGCTCGAACCGCGCCTCACCGCCCGCCGTCCCACCGAGTTGCCCCAGCCGTACGTGAAATGGGCACACGAGCCGGTACGCGCGCAGGACGTGCCGGCGGCACTGATGCGGGCGTACGCCACCGCGATCCAGCCGCCGGCCGGGCCGGTCTTCCTCTCCCTGCCGTTGGACGACTGGGCGCAGCCCGCCGATCCGCCACCCCAGGTCCGGACGGTGGCGACCCGGTTCGCGCCCGACCCGGATCGGTTGCGGCAGTTCGCCGCCGCGTTGACGACCGCCCGGTCACCGGTCGTGGTGCTCGGTGCGGCGGTGGACCGCGCCGGCGCCTGGGAGGCGGCGGTCGCCCTTGCCGAGCGGCTGGTGGCGCCGGTCTGGTCGGCACCCGCGCCCGAGCGGACCGCCTTCCCCGAGGACCACCCGTACTTCCAGGGCGTGCTGCCCTTCGCCGCCGGGCCGCTGGCCGAACGGCTGCACGGGCACGACCTGGTGCTGGTGGTCGGCGCCCCAGTGTTCCGGTACTACCCGCACGTGCCCGGGGACACGGTGCCCGACGGTGCCCGTCTGCTGCACATCACCGACGATCCCGACGAGGCGGCCCGCGCTCCGGTCGGTGACAGTCTGCTCGGCGACGCCGGGCTCACCCTGGCCGCCCTGGCCGACCTGATGCCACCGGTGGACCGGCCCGCACCGACGGCCCGACCCGGCCCGCCACCGGCCGACGATTCCCTCCCGCTCAGTGCGGACGCACTCTTCGCCGCCTTGGCTCGGCACTGGCCCTCCGACGGGGTGCTGGTGCAGGAGTCCCCGTCGAACCTGTCCGCACTGCGCCGTCGGCTGCGGCTGCGCCGACCTGGCTCGTACTTCACGATGGCCAGCGGTGGGCTTGGTTACGGCCTTCCGGCGGCGGTCGGCATCGCCCTGGCCCAACGCGACACCGGCCAGCACCGGCCGGTGGTCGCGGTGATCGGGGACGGCTCGTTCCACTACTCGGTGCAGGCCCTGTGGACCGCCGCCCAGCTACGGCTGCCGCTGGTCGTCGTCGTCCCGGTCAACCAGCAGTACGCCATCCTCAAGGCGTTCGCCGAACTCAAGCACACACCCGGCGTACCCGGACTGGATCTTCCCGGCATCGACATCAGCGCGGTGGCTCGTGGCTACGGCTGCGCCACCACCGTCGTCGACTCCCCCGACCAGCTCGGCGAGGCACTCGACGTGGCCCTGCGCGCGGACGGCCCGACAGTGCTGCCCGTACCCATCCGCACCGACATCCCCCCACTCCTGTGAGGTGTAACGCCGTGTACAGGAGGGCCCCTTCTTAACAGCCACAAGCGTCAGTTGCCGCCGAGTCGCAGCGGCGCGCCGGTGAGCGCGTCCAGGACGGGTCGGGCGCCCAGCGGCTCCTTCAACGTCACCTCGACCGGCTCCAGCCTCAGCATCGCGTCGCAGACGTCCGTGGACCGCACCACCGTGCCGCCCACCACCACGATGTCCTCGCGCTCCTGCACCAGCGGGGTGATGTCGGTGTCGCAGCTGCCGACCCCGAGCCGGAAGGCCAGCTTCGTTCCGTCGACCTCCACGATGTTCTGCGCGGCGACCATCCCCTTCGGGGCGGAGTCGGACGGTGCGACCGGCTCGGGCACCGCACCGATCGCGTGCGGCGCAACGGCGGCGGCGGCCACCACGGCGCCGATCTCCTCGACGGTGAACAGCCAGGCCGGCACCTGCGCCTCACCACGGCTGGTACGCAGCGGCGCGGTCCCCAGTTCGACCTTGCTGATGGTGAGCGCGACACACTCGCCCTGTGGCCGGCTGCTGACCGTGTCGTCCGCTCCGGGCGCGGGTGACGGCGGGATCGCGGGCTCCTTCGGCAGCGTAGGGCAGGACGGCGGCTCACTGCCGTGGGTGAGCGTCAGGAACGCTTCGCTGGCGCTGACCAGTGGTACGCGTAGTTCCCCGTCGGGGAAACGGATGGTGCCGTCGTCGGGCTGCCGGGCGGGCAGGTCGGCCGGCTTGCGGTACCAGCCGGCCTGGAGCGCCGTCTGGGTCGCCGGAGTGAAGTCCGCCTCGCCGATCAGCACAGGGGGGTCCTGGAGCGGCACGTAGCCGGTGCTCCAACCGGGCCCGGGGCGCCACGCCTCGGCCACTGCGGCGGCCCGCCGGTCGAACGGATCCTGGTCGTCCGCAGAGGTGACGGGACCGGTCGGTCCGGTGCCTGCCGGTGCACAACCGGCGACGACGATCATCAGGGGCAGGCCCAACCGGGCGGTGAGACGACGCATACCTCGTCTGACGGATGTGCCCAGCGCTGGGTTCCCTGGCAAGATCAGTCGGCCCTTTTCGGCGTAGACACGACTGCGCGCCCCGGCCGGGTGGCCGGGGCGCGCAGTGCGGGTGGTGGAGGTGCCGGGAATCGAACCCGGGTCCTTCGCCGCCTTGTCAGGGCTTCTCCGAGCGCAGCTCGCTGTGCCTCTACTCGGCCCCTCCGATCACGCGAGCGAGTCGGTGTGACGGGCCCAGTCGCTGATTAATCTCGCCGCACGGACCCCGCGACCGGGTCCGGTTGGCCAGCCTTCTAGCTGATGCCGGCTAACTGGGTCGAAGGCGCTCCCAGGCCGACAGACTTGCTACTCGCCTCAGGCGGCGAGAGCGAAGTCAGCGCGATTGTGCTTGGCGCTTATTGGTTTCCGACGAACGATTCTCGAGACGACGTCGGCTTCCTCGGCTCGCTTCCCCTGCCGCAACGTACGAAGTCGAAACCAGTCACCCCCTCGACAGGCCGCCACTTGCAGCGGCTCCGACAAGCGTAACGCCTGCCGCAACCCGAATCATCCCGAGCCCACGCCACGCCCGGAAACAGGGATGATTCGGACAAATCACTCAGTCATCCCCTTGCCTCGCCGGCCGACCGCCCGTTGGATCTCCCGGTCCGCGTCCCGCTTGGCGAGGTCCTGACGTTTGTCGTACGCCTTCTTGCCCTTGGCCAGGCCGATCTCCACCTTGGCCCAGCCGTCGGAGAAGTAGACCTGCAACGGCACCATGGTCAGCCCGCTCTCCCGGGTCTTGCCGATCAGGCGGTCGATCTCCAACCGCTTGAGCAGCAGTTTGCGGGTACGCCGGGGCTCGTGGTTGGTCCAGGTGCCCTGGGTGTACTCCGGGATGTGCATGCCGTGCAGATACAACTCGCCGTCGCGCTCCTGGGCGAACGCGTCGACCAACGAAGCCCGCCCGGCCCGCAGCGACTTCACCTCGGTGCCGGTCAACGCCATGCCCGCCTCGTACGTGTCGAGGATGGCGTAGTCGTGGCGGGCCTTCTTGTTGGAGGCGACGACCTTGCGCCCCTTTTCCCGTGGCATCGCCGCGCCACCTCCTTCCGTTACCGCTCCCACCGGCGGCACACCGGCCAGAGAGCGGAGATCATGCTACCCGAACGACAAGGGCCCTTCCGCGCCGTTTATTCCAGCGCCGAAGGGCCCGAGCGGCGGTCGTACCGGAAGCTAGACCCGCAGGTAGAAGCGGAGGGTGACCCAGGCGGTGACGGCGCTGATCAGACCACCGACGCCGGCCATCACCGGGAAGGTCAGCAGCACCTCGCTCCAACTGACCGGGGCGAACAGCCCTTGCAGGGCACTGAGCGCGTCGTCGAAGAGGAACTTCTTCAACGCGACCAGGGCACCCAGTCCGAGCACCGAGCCGATCAGGCCGGCAACCACCGCTTCCAGCACGAACGGGGCCTGGATGAACCAGTTCGAGGCGCCGACCAGCTTCATGACCGCGACCTCGCGCCGCTTGCTGTACGCGGCGACCTGGATCGTGTTGGCCACCAGTAGCAGCGCTGCGACGGCCATGGCGATGGCGGCGGCCAGCGCGACGTTCTGTCCGGCGGTGAACAGGTTGAAGATCTTGTCGAGCACCTGGCTCTGGTCGACCACCTGATCGACCCCCGCAGCCGAGGAGTACTGCTCCGAGATGGACTTGTACTGCTCCGGATCGACCAGGTTCAGCCGGTACGACTCGGGCAGCTGGTCCGCCTTGACCGCGCTGAGCAGGTCCGGCGAGTCCCGGAACATCTCCTGGAAGCGCTGGAAGGCCTCGTCCTTGTTGACGAAGGTGACCTGCGAGATCAGCGGGTCGGCCTCCAGCCGGGAGCCCAGTGCCGCACGGTCCTCTTCCGAGATGTCGGTCTTCAGGAAGATCGACACCTGGATGTTCTCGAAGTACAGGTCCTTCATGTCCGCGACCTTGGTGTAGATCAGGCCGCTGGCTCCGAGCATGGTCAGCGAGACGCCCAACGTGATGATCATCGCGATGGTCATGGTCACGTTGCGCCACAGTCCGACCAGTACCTCGGACAGGACGTATTTCATCCGCATCGGGATATTCCTCCGGCTCTCCGGCGTGAGGTGTTCGTCGTCAGATCGGGGTGCGCTGGGTTCGCCACGTCACCCGTAGACGCCGCGGGCCTGGTCGCGGACAATGCGGCCGCTCTCGATCTCGATGACCCGGCGGCGCATCTGGTTCACGATGTTGGAGTCGTGCGTGACCATCACGACGGTCGTGCCGGTGCGGTTGATCCGGTCCAGCAGGCGCATGATTTCGATGGACGTGTCCGGGTCCAGGTTTCCGGTCGGCTCGTCGGCCAGCAGGATCAGCGGACGGTTCACGAACGCCCGGGCCACCGCGACGCGCTGCTGCTCACCACCGGAGAGCTCGTGCGGGTAGCGATGCTCCTTGCCACCGAGACCCACCAGCTCCAACACCTCCGGCACGACCCGGCGGGCCACCGCCTTGGTCTTGCCGATCACCTCGAGCGCGAAGGCCACGTTCTCGTACGCGGTGCGGTTGGGCAGCAGCCGGAAGTCCTGGAAGACGCAGCCGATCGAGCGGCGGAAGTGCGGGCGCTTCCAGGACCGCATCGAGGTGACGTCCTTGCCGTTGACGACGACGCGGCCCTTGTTGGGGGTCACCTCGTGCAGCAGCATCTTGATGATGGTGGACTTGCCGGAGCCGGATGGGCCGATGAAGAAGACGAACTCGCCCTTGTCGATCGACACGGACACGTTGTCGAGCGAAGGCCGCGACGCCTTCGGGTACGTCTTCGTCACTTGCTCAAGCTGAATCACGGGTGGTGAGTCTACGCCGTGTAACTGTCGTGCCAAGTCCTACGCCCCGCCGTTGCGGGGCAAGTCATTGATTCAGCACGTCACGTGTAGATCGACGACGCACTCCGCCCACGATCGATCACGCACTGTCGCCGGCGAGTTGCTGCTGCTTGCGCCAGCGGATACCCGCTTCGATGAAGGAGTCCAGCTCACCGTCGAAGACCGCGCTCGGGTTACCGGTCTCCTGCTCGGTACGCAAATCCTTCACCATCTGATACGGGTGCAGCACGTACGACCGCATCTGGTCGCCCCACGAGCCCGCGGCGTCGGTCTTCAGGCCGGCCATCTTGGCCTGCTCCTCCTGCCGCTTGCGCTCCAGCAGCCGAGCCTGGAGCACGCGCAGCGCGGACGCCTTGTTCTGGAGTTGCGACTTCTCGTTCTGGCAGGTCACCACGATGCCGGTCGGGATGTGGGTGATCCGCACCGCCGAGTCGGTGGTGTTGACGCTCTGTCCACCCGGCCCGGACGAACGGTAGACGTCGATCCGCATCTCGTTCTCGGGGATGTCGATGCTGTCGGTCTGCTCCACCACCGGCAGCACCTCGACGCCGGCGAAGCTGGTCTGCCGGCGGCCCTGGTTGTCGAACGGGCTGATCCGGACCAGCCGGTGCGTGCCGGACTCCACGCTCAGCGTGCCGTAGGCGTACGGGACCTTGACCGTGAAGGTGGCCGACTTCAGGCCCGCCTCCTCGGCGTACGAGGTCTCGTAGACCTCGGTCGGGTAGCCGTGCCGCTCCGCCCAGCGCAGGTACATCCGCAGCAGCATCTCGGCGAAGTCCGCCGCGTCCACGCCACCGGCGCCCGCCCGGATGGCCACCAGGGCCTCCCGGGAGTCGTACTCGCCGGAGAGCAGGGTGCGGACCTCCATCTCCTGGATGGCCTTGGTCAGCCCGGCGACCTCCGACTCGACCTCGGAGAGCACCCCCGAGTCGGCCTCGGCCTCGGCCAGTTCCAGCAGCACGTTCGCGTCGTCGAGCCGCGAGCGCAGGCTACCCAGCTTGTCGATCTCGCCGTTGACGTACGACAGCTGCGAAGTCACCTGCTGGGCCCGGGCCTGGTCGTCCCACAGATCCGGGGCGGACGCCTCCTGCTCCAGGCGGGCCTTGTCCCCCCGGAGGCGGTCCAGGTCGAGCACCGCCTCGATGTTGCGCAGGGTGGCGTCGAGATCCTTGAGCTGGTCGGCGTAATCGGCAGCGGTCACGACAGACAAGGGTACTGCTCGGACGAGGAGTGAGCTTGCGAGCCCCGCAGCCCGAGCCAAAATCGCTCCGCTCGGGCGAGGAGTGAGCCTGCTGGTCAGCTGCTGACTGGTGCGCTCTTGAGCCAGGACAGGGCGGCCTTGTGGTACGCGACGGCGAACTCCAGCGCGCTCGCGTCGTACGTGTCGCCTTCCTTGCGAGCGTTCTTGACCTGCTCGCGGACCCGGGCCAGGGCCTCGGTGTGGTACTCGTTGGCCGCAGCCTGAAGGCTCTTGAGCTGGGTCGCGGAGTGCAGCTGCCCGAAGGCGATCCGCAGCGCGATCGGGTTGCGGATGGTGTCCCGCCCCGGATCCTCGGCCAACCAGCGGGAAAAAGTCCGCTTTCCGGCTGCCGTGATCGCGTACGGTTGACTCATCCGCGGCCCGGGCTTACCCAGCCGGACGAGGCCCTTCTCGGCCAGCACCGGCAACTCCCGGTAGACCTGGCTACGGGTCATCGACCAGTACGGCGCCAGCCGGCGCTCGGCGGCGGCCATCAACTGGCCACCTGTCATGGGGCCCTCGTGGAGCAGCCCGAGCAGGGCCGCCGCCGTGGGGTTGACTCCGGAATCCGCCATGCCGTTCACGCTGCCACTTTGCCGGGCTGCCGTCCAGGATTTCACCGTTTCGCCACCCAATGGGGTTTCCTATGTGCACTGTCGGCGCGCGACGGTCCACCGGCGGCACCTGTCCCCAAGGGGCGGCGCGACGTTAAGAGGGGCCCCTTCCTATGCACGAGGCGTTAAGAAGGGGCCCTTCCTTACACCTCAGCCCATATGGGGGTAGGTGTGGTCGGTGGCGGGCACGAAGGTTTCCTTGATCGTCCGAGGGGACATCCAGCGGACCAGGTTGTGCCAGGAGCCGGCCTTGTCGTTGGTGCCGCTGGCCCGGGCGCCACCGAAGGGCTGTTGCCCGACCACCGCGCCGGTCGGTTTGTCGTTGATGTAGAAGTTGCCCGCCGCGTACCGCATCTTCTCGGCCACCGCGTCGACCACCCGGCGGTCGGTGGCGAAGATCGACCCGGTCAGCGCGTACGGCGCGATCGCCTCGGCCTGGGTGACCACCTCGTCGAAGCGGACGTCGTCGAAGACGTGCACGCCGAGAATCGGCCCGAAGTACTCGGTGGTGAACGTCTCGTGCGCCGGATCGCCGCATTCGAAGATCGTCGGGCGGACGAACCAGCCGACCGAGTCGTCGGCGGTACCGCCCGCGATAACCCGGCAGCTGTCGTCGCCGGAGATCAGCTCCAGCGCGGCGGTGTGCCGGGCGAACGCCTTGTCGTCGATGACCGCGCCGCCGAAGTTGCGGAAGTCGGTGACGTCGCCGTAGGCCAGGCCGTCCGCGGTGGCGGCCAGCCGGTCGCGCAGGCCGCCCTCCCAGATCGACCGGGGGACGTACGCCCGGGAGGCCGCCGAGCACTTCTGGCCCTGGTATTCGAAGGCGCCCCGGATCAGCGCGGTGTGCAGGGCGTCAACGTCGGCGCTGGCGTGCGCCACCACGAAGTCCTTGCCGCCGGTCTCGCCGACCAGTCGGGGGTAGCCCCGGTAGCCGGCGATGTTCTCGCCCACGGTGCGCCACAGGTGCTGGAAGACCTTGGTCGAGCCGGTGAAGTGGATGCCAGCCAGGTCGGGGTCGGCCAGCACCACGTCGGAGACCTGCTCGCCCCGACCGGTGACCATGTTGATCACGCCGGGGGGCAGGCCGGCCGCCTCGAACAGCCGCATGGTGAAGTGCGCCGCGAACTGCTGGGTCGGGCCCGGCTTCCAGACCACGGTGTTGCCCAGCAGGGCCGGGGCCGAGGGCAGGTTGCCGGCGATCGCGGTGAAGTTGAACGGGGTGACCGCGTAGACGAAGCCCTCCAGCGGCCGGTGGTCGAGCCGGTTCCACACGCCAGGCGAGGAGATCGGCTGCTCGGCGAGCAGTTTGCGGGCGAAGTACACGTTGAACCGCAGGAAGTCGATGAACTCACAGGCCGAGTCGATCTCGGCCTGCACGGCGGTCTTCGACTGGCCGAGCATGGTGGCCGCGTTGAGGGTGTCGCGCCACGGGCCGGCGAGCAGTTCGGCGGCGCGCAGGAAGACCGCGGCCCGCTCCTCGAAGGGCAGTGCCCGCCATCCGGGGGCGGCGTCCTTGGCCGCCTTGACCGCGGCCCGAGCGTCGTCGTGGGTGGCGTGCCCGGTGACCCCGAGTACGTGGGCATGCCGGTGCGGCTGCACCACCTGGATCGACTCGCCGCCGGCCATCCGCTGCTCGCCCGCGATGGTCATCGGCAGGTCGATCCGCTCAGCGGCCAGCTCGGTGAGTCGCCGGTGGAGGCGTTCGGCGTCGGCGCTGCCCGGCTCGTAGGTGCGCACCGGCTCGTTGTGCGGCTCGGGTACGGAGAACACGGCGTCCATCAGGGCTCCTGGCGATCTCGACGGCGGTGGCGAAACCGGTCCCAGGGGTGGCGGGACCTCATCCAATCTTTTCACGCCCGGCGTCGACCGATCACCCCCCAGCCGGTGGACAACCGTAAATCTGGAGGCTGCTGGCGGGATGCGGCAGCGATTTCTTACCCGGAGGGCCGGACAGGCCTAAGGAACATAGTTCACCTCGGCAGCGACCGGGGTTCGGGCCTTTCCCCGTCGGGCCGCGTACGCTGGATTGCCGATGACGTGCCCAGGCCAGGTCGCCGGGTTCGGCGAAGGGGAAACGATGAGCAACCAGCCCGGTGGGCCGACCGCCGCGCAGCCCGACCGGCCGCAGACCACCGGTCGCCCGACGGCTGCTGGCGTGCCCGTCCCAGCCTCGGCCCAGGACGCCGACGGGTCCGCTGCGGCGGCACCGCGCGCGCCGGGCGCCCTGGTGCTGGCGCTGTTGGCGGCCGGTTGGCTGGCCGCGATGCTCTGGTCCACCCGGGAAGCGATCAACTCGGCCACCGCCGGCGTCACCGCGATCAGCCTGTCCGCCTTCGCACTGCCCGGCGTGATCTCGGCCGCCCTGGTGGCCGGCGCCGCAGTGGGCCTGGCGGCCGGCGAGCCGGTCACCCGCCGGGGCGACCGGGCCACCCTGCGCTTCGCGGTCGCGGTCGGCGCCGGCCTGCTGGTCGGGCTCGCCGCCGCCCTCGCCATCGAACTCAGCTACGTCGGCAACCTGACCACCCGTACCATCGCCGGCACCACCGCCGCGGCGGCCGTCATCGGCGGCGCGTTGGCCGGCACCCGCAACGGTGCGGTCGTCGGCGCCGTCGCCTCCGCCGCGCTCGGCACACTGGTCTTCGTCGTCGGGTTCAGCGTCGCCCGGGATCCGCTGTTCAACCTGTTCGGCGCTGGCGACAGCCAGCAGTCGCTGGTCAACGCGGCCACCTGGGTGTCGCGTACCGAGTCACTGCTCGCCGGGCTCCTCGCCGGTTTCCTGGCCTTCGGCTATCTCACCTGGGCCCGGCGGCGAGCCGCCCGTCGCGACACCACCGCCACCGGCCTGCGCTGGCCGGCGTACCTGGTCGCCGGTGCCGGCCCGGGGCTCCTGCTCCTGCTCGCCGAGGTGATCATCCGAGTTGGTGGGCGCTCGCTGATCGACCTGGCCGCCGCCCTGAGCGAGGCGGACGCGGTGGCGCAGACCTCGCTCGGCACCTCCCGGGTCGACAACGGCATCTGGGTGCTGTTCGTGGGCGCACTCACCGCCATGATCATCTTTGGCCGCACGCTGACCCCGGCCCCGGAGACCGACTCCACCGACACTGACCCGGCCGACGCCAGCGCGCTGCGCTGAGCGCGGAACCTCACTCCTGGCCGGCGGCGTCGCGCAGCAGGAGATCCAGCTCGCTGGGGTCGTACCACTCCAGCTCATGGTCCTCGGCACCGTCGACGGTAAACTGCGCGTCCGGGTCGCCGGCCAACGCCTCCACCACCACCTGCGCGGCGGCGGCGACATCCGGTACGGCGTCGACGCCGTCGACGTGCAGGGCCGCCACGGCCTTGACCGGTACCGCCCCGCGCAACTCCACCACGCTGGAACCCAGCTCGCCGTCGCCCCGGCCGAGCGCCGACGCGGGCAGGTCCGCCGAGACCACCACCCGTCGGCGCGGCGCCGCGGGATCGTGACGGAGCAGTTGCAGGGCATCCTGGGCAGCGCGGGTGAAGGCGACGTACTCCAACTCCTCCTCGTCGCCCTCGGCGTACCATTCGCGCAGCATCGGGGTCACGGCGTGCGCCTGGGCCGCGGCAAGGCCGTGCTCGGGCAGCCTGCTCAACATCGGTACGGTTGCCGGCAGGTACACCCGGACAAGCTCGTCGGTCACCGTTGGTCTCCCCCGCTCTGCTCCGCTCGCCAGCGACTCCGCCGACCGGGCGCACGATTCACCCGTACGCCCTGAACGTCATACACCCCGCGCCCGCCCTGGTGGAAGCTCGGCGCGGCCGGTGTGTCGGACACGGCACCGCCGATGGCATGCTCAGTACCTGCCGCGCTGTCAGCCCTCGATGGCAAACTGAGGCAAACGACGTCAACCCGGGGAGTTTTCGTGGAGCCCAGGTTCCTGCTCCTATCCGACGTGGCCGCCGAGCTGAACGTGTCGGACTCGCAGGTCTACCACATGGTGCGCAGCGGTGAGCTACCCGCCATCAAGATCGGCGGCCGGGGTCAGTGGCGCGTCGAGCGCGCCCGGCTGGAGGAGTACATCCAACGGAAGTACGCGGAGACCGCCGAGTGGGTACGTGGCAATCCGCTGACCGAGCGCGACCCCGAGTAGTCGCAGCAACCCGTACAGCCATTGACCGATGACTCTGCCATGCCAGAGAATGAGACCCATCGAAAGCAAACGAAGGCAAACGTAGGGAACGAGGGACTGTGCGAGAGGTAGAGGGCAGGCGATGATCGATCCCCGGCGGCCCGGGCCGAGCCGACCGCCCGTGCGGCTCCGGCCGGCACCCGCGTACGAACCGCCTTTCGTCGACGAGGGCAGTGGCTGGCCCAGGCCGAGCGACGGCCAACTCGCCCTCGACCTCTTCGCCGCCCGGCAGTGGCCCGCGCGCAGTGAATCGGAGCGCCCACCCGGTCAGCGCGTCGCCGCCCGTCCGGTCCCCGTCCGCCCCGGCCGCGACCCGGCCCGACAGCTACCACCCGGCGCCCTGGCCACCGCCACCCCGGCGGCCACCCGGGTCGCGCACCGCTTCGTGGCCAACTGCATCGAGGTGTTCAACGGCTTCCGGCCGCCGGTGCAGCTCCGCCGGCAGCTGGACCCTGCGCGCCACGCCCAACTGCTGCCCGAGCTGGCTCGCGCCACCGCCCGCGCCGTCCCGGCACGACGTCGCACCCCCCGACCCGGTCTCCGACTGCGCCGCCTACGGGTCTGCGAACTCCATCCGACCGCCATCGAGGCCGCCGCCGTGCTCACCGGCATCGTCGACACCAGCTGGGCCATGGCGCTACGTCTGGAGCACCGGCGTGGCACCTGGCTCTGCACCGACCTGCGCGTGCTCTGACGACGCCGCGCAGCTCACGGCGCCAAGCAGAAGCCCCGGTCAACCGCGTCAGCGGTGACCGGGGCTTCTGCCGTGCTCGATCAATCAGCTGGCAGCAGTGCCACCAGGGGCGCCGTGGCAGCGCTTGTACTTACGCCCGGAACCGCAGGGGCACGGTGCGTTGCGGGACGGGCCGTTGCTGGCCGCAGCCTGCCCGTTGGCCGCCGTCTGGCGGGCCGTGCTGGACGCCACCCCGGAACCGCGCGGGCTGCCGGCCTGACGCTGCGGTGCCGTCGGTGCGGTCCGCCCGGGCGCCGCCGGTGCACCGGGCTCCGGATTACCGATGCCGAGCGCCGGGGCCCGCTGGTCGTCGCGCTGTACGGCGACCGCACCGGCACCGGCCTCACCGTCGATGGTCGGCGCGGAGTACTGAAGGCCCTGCTGCTGCGGTGCACGCCCCAGACCCTTGGCCCGGATCTCCACCGGCTTGTCCAGCAGCTGGATTTCCTCGGCCTCGGGCTCAGGCTCGTTGACCTGCACCTCAAGGTTGTAGAGGAAGCCGACCGTCTCCTCCTTGATGCCGTCCATCATGGTGGTGAACATGGCGAAGCCCTCGCGCTGGTATTCCACCACCGGGTCACGCTGGGCGTACGCCCGCAGCGTGATGCCCTCCTGGAGGTAGTCCATCTCGTAGAGGTGCTCACGCCACTTGCGGTCGATGACCTGGAGCAGCACCATCCGCTCCAGCTGCCGGGTGCCCTCGGCACCGAGCTGCTCCTCCCGACGGTCGTATGCGGCGTGCGCGTCCGCCCGCAGTCGGGAGATCAGGAAGTCGGCGTCGATGCCAGCCCGGGAGCCGCCGGCCTCCTCCTCCATCTCCTCGATGGTGATGCCCACCGGGTAGAGCTGCTTGAGGCTGGCCCAGAGCTGCTCGAGATCCCATTCCTCGGCGTAGTTCTCCGAGGTGGCCCCCTGAACGTAGGCCTCGATCACGTCGTCGATCATGTTGCGGACCTGCTCGGAGAGGTCTTCTCCGTTGAGTACGCGCAGCCGCTCGGCGTAGATCACCTGGCGCTGCTTGTTCATGACCTCGTCGTACTTGAGGACGTTCTTGCGGATCTCGGCGTTCTGGCCCTCGATCTGGGCCTGCGCGCTCTTGATCTGGCGGGTGACCATCTTCGACTCGATGGGCACGTCCTCCGGGATGTTGAAGCGCTCCATGACCGCCTCGACCGCGCCGGAGCGGAACCGCTTCATCAGCTCGTCCTGCAGCGACAGGTAGAAGCGCGACTCACCCGGGTCACCCTGCCGGCCGGACCGACCGCGCAGCTGGTTGTCGATCCGCCGGGACTCGTGCCGCTCGGTGCCCAGCACGTAGAGCCCGCCGGCGGCGGCCACTTCCTCGGCCTCGGCGTCGCAGGCCTGCTTCCACTTCGGCAGGACCTCCTCCATCGCCTTGTCGTACTCCTCGGCGTTCTCCACCGGGTCGAGGCCTCGCTGGCGCAGCTCGCTGGCGGCGAGGAACTCGGCGTTGCCGCCGAGCAGGATGTCGGTGCCTCGGCCGGCCATGTTGGTGGCGACCGTGACCGCGCCCTTGCGGCCGGCCTGCGCGACGATCTCCGCCTCCCGGGCGTGGAACTTCGCGTTCAGCACGGAGTGCGGGATGCCCCGGCGGCGCAGCAGCTGCGAGAGGATCTCGGAGTTCTCCACCGAGACGGTGCCGACCAGCACCGGCTGCCCGGCCTGGTGGCGCTCGGCGATGTCCTCGATGACCGCGTTGAACTTGGCCTTCTCGGTCTTGTAGATGACGTCGGCCCGGTCCTGCCGGACCATCGGCCGGTGGGTCGGGATGGTCACCACGCCGACCTTGTAGACCTTGTTGAACTCGCCCGCCTCGGTCTGGGCCGTACCGGTCATGCCGGAGAGCTTGTCGTAGAGGCGGAAGTAGTTCTGCAGGGTGATGGTGGCCAGGGTCTGGTTCTCCTGCTTGATCTCCACCCCCTCCTTGGCCTCGATCGCCTGGTGCATGCCCTCGTTGTAGCGGCGACCGTGCAGGATGCGGCCGGTGAACTCGTCGACGATCAGGACCTCGCCGTCACTGACGATGTAGTCCTTGTCGCGCTTGTACAGCTCCTTGGCCTTGATGGCGTTGTTCAGGTAGCCGACCAGCGGAGTGTTCACCGACTCGTAGAGGTTGTCGATGCCGAGCCGGTCCTCGACCTTGGCCACGCCGCGCTCGGTGACCGCGATGGTCCGCTTGGCGTAGTCGACCTCGTAGTCACCCTCGCCGTCCTTGCCGGCCTGGAGGCGGGCCACCACGGCGGCGAACTCGCCGTACCAGCGGGCGGAGTGTTCGGCCGGCCCGGAGATGATCAGCGGCGTCCGGGCCTCGTCGATCAGGATGGAGTCGACCTCGTCGACCACGGCGAAGTTGTGGCCGCGCTGGACCAACTCCTCCTTCGACCAGGCCATGTTGTCGCGCAGGTAGTCGAAGCCGAACTCGTTGTTGGTGCCGTAGGTGATGTCGCACTCGTACGCCGCGCGGTGCTCGGTGGCCGGGCGGTTGGGCAGCACCACACCGACGGTCAGCCCGAGGAACTGGTGCACCCGGCCCATCCAGGCCGCGTCGCGCTGGGCCAGGTAGTCGTTGACGGTGACCACGTGCACGCCCTTGCCGGACAGCGCGTTGAGGTAGACCGGCATGACCGAGGTCAGGGTCTTGCCCTCACCGGTCTTCATCTCGGCGATGTTGCCGAAGTGCAACGCCGCGCCGCCCATCACCTGGACGTCGTACGGTCGTTGACCGAGCACCCGCGCCGCTGCCTCCCGGCAGACCGCGAACGCCTCGGGCAACAGGTCGTCCAGGGTCTCGCCCTCGGCGAGCCGTTCCCTGAACTGCTCGGTCATGCCGCTCAGCTCTTCGTCGGTGAGGTTGACGTAGTCGTCCTCGATCGAGTTGACGGCGGCGGCAATCGCCTTGAGCCGGCGCACCATGCGCCCCTCGCCCGCGCGAAGGACCTTTTCCAGAATCGACACGGATCAACGCTCCCCTAGACAGTCTCGAACCATCGTAGGCGTTTAATCGGGCCAATGGTCACTGGTGGCGGCCCTCGGCCATCGCGAAACCGACATAACGCGCGACGCCCCAGGCTACGCGCCCGGTTTACCCGTTACGCCGTGGGCGAACGATCCGGCACGATGGGTCGAATGGAGCCCGTGGAGATCACCGAGGCCGGACTGACGCTCCGGCCGTGGCGGCCGACCGACGCCGACGACCTGCATCGCGCCTACCAGGATCCGGAGATCCAGCGCTGGATCGACTTTCCCCGACCCTACCGGCCCGAGGACGCGCAACAGTTCATCGCGGGCCGCACGCGCCAACGGGCGGAGGGCACGGCAGCCGCCTTCGCGGTCTGTGACGCCGCCACCGGTCGACTCCTCGGTGCCGCTGATCTGCAGAGCATCGATCGGAGCCGGCAGCTCAGCGAGATCGGCTACTGGACCGCCCCGTGGGCACGCGGTCAGGGGGTGGCCGTACGCGCCGTACGCGCCCTCGCCCGATGGTCCTTCACGGAGCTGAACCTGCGCCGGCTGCTCTGGACGTCCCTCGCGGGCAACCACGCCGCCCGGCTGGTCGCCCTGCGCAGCGGCTTCCGGATCGAGGGGCGGCTGCGCGCCGCCGACCCGGCGCGCGGCAGCTACGAGTGGTTCGGCTCGCTGCTGCCCGGCGAGGTGCCGGCGCCCGGCGAGGTCGGTCCGGCCGGCCCGGGCTCCCTGGAGGCTCGCCGGGCCGCCGTCTTCGGCCGGGCCCAGCCCACCCTCTTCGCCAGCGCGCCGCAGCGCGAGCTGCGCCTACGTCCGCTGGAGGAACGCGACCTGGAGGCACTGGTGATCACCTGCCAGGATCCGGACACCCTGCGGTGGACCACCGTCCCGGAGTCCTACGACCGGTCGGCGGCCGAGTCCTTCCTGACCAACTGCCGGGACTGCTGGGCCGGCGGCACCGCAGCCTGCTACGTGCTCGCCGACGAGCAGGACCGCTACGCCGGATCGATCGACCTGCGGCTGTCACCCACCGATCCGCTGCTGGCCGAAGTCGGCTTCATGACCGCGCCGCACGCCCGTGGCCGGGGCTACCAGCAGGCGGCCCTGGCCGCGCTGACCACCTGGGGCTTCGCCGCCCTCGGGCTGGCCCGCATCGAGTGGTTGGCCAACGTCGGCAACGTCGCCTCCCGCCGGGTCGCCGAGAAGGCCGGTTTCACCATGGAAGGCACCGCCCGGGGTGTGCTGAACCATCGTGGTACCCGGGTCGACGGTTGGCTCGGCGCGCTACTGGCCGAGGACCTGGCCCCGACGAGCGGCGACCCACAGACCGTCGCGCGAACCGTTGGCCGACCGGCACCGGGCCAGGTGACGGCATGAAGCCCGAGACGATCGAAAACCACGGCGTACGCCTGCGGCCGTTCCGCCTGGACGACGTGGCCGACGTCGTCGTCGGCTGCGCCGACCCGCTCACCCAACGCTTTCTCGACGGCCTGCCCCGCCCGTACACCGAGGCCGACGCCCGGCAGTGGATCGTCGAAGGTGCGCCGGCGGTGTTCGCCGCCGGGGGTGCCGCGTACGCCGTCGCCGATCCGGCCACCGACCGGCTGCTCGGCGCCGTCGGGCTGAGCCACCCGATTCCCCAGCGGCGGCAGGCCGAGATCGGCTACTGGGTGCTGCCGGGCGCGCGGGGACGCGGGGTGGCCACGGCGGCCACCCGGGCGTTGGCCGGGCACGCCTTCGCCAGCGGCATCGACCGGCTGGAACTGCTCGCCCAGGTCGAGAACGTGGCCAGCCAGCGGGTCGCGGTGACCACCGGTTTCCGGCCCGAGGGGGTACGCCGGGGCGGCGGCCTGACACCCGGCGGTGGCCGGCGGGACCTGGCGGTCTGGGTACGGCTGGCCGACGATCCGCCCGGCCCGTACCCCCGCCCGCTGCCCGACCTGCCCGGCGGGCGACTCACCGACGGCGTGGTCGTGCTGCGGCGGCTGGAGCCCGAGGACACCGACGAGATGTACCGCCTGAACACCAGTCCGGACGTGGTGGCCAGCCGGGTGCCACCCGGCCCACCCACCCGCGAGGAGATCGCCCGGCGCGGCCTCGGGGCGGCGAATCAGTGGCTGGTCGGCACGGTGGCGGCAATGACCATCCTCGACGCGGCCTCGGGGGCAGTGGCCGGAACCTGCATGTTGCTCCACGACCAGCCCGGCGGACAGGGCATGCTCGGCTACAGCCTGTTCCCGCAGTGGCGTGGACGCGGCTACGCCACCCGCACGGTACGGCTGCTCGCCCGATGGGGTTTCGAGCAGGTCGGCCTGGCCCGGGTGTGGGCCGGCACCCTGCCGGAGAACCTGGCCTCCCGGCGGGTGCTGGAACGGGCCGGCTTCCGCTACGAGGGACTGTTGCGCGCCCGGCTACCTGGCGCGGGGACCAGCCGGGGCGACTCGACCGTGTACGGGCTGCTGCCCGGCGAACTGGTGGACTGACCACAGCCAGTGCGGCGGGGGTCGGGCGCTGCCGCCCGCCCCCGCCGATGCTGGTCAGATGTCCAGCGAGATGATGCCGTAGTCGTAGGCGTGCCGCCGGTAGACCACGCTCGGACGACCCGATTCCTTGTCCTGGAACAGATAGAAGTCGTGGCCGACGAGTTCCATCTGGAACAGCGCGTCGTCGATGGTCATCGGCTCGGCCGGGTGCACCTTCTCCCGGGCAATGTGCCACGGCTGGTCGTCGTACTCGTCCTCCTCGGCCCGCTCGGCGACCGCGGTGGCGGCGCCGGCCGGTGCGGCCAGGGTGGAGGTGGGCAGGTCGGTTACCGGCAGGCCGGCGGTGGCGGCGGCGACCGACAGCGGCGCGTGCCGGCCCCGGTGCACGCGACGCCGGTCAGCGGCGCGGCGTAGTCGGGCGTCGAGCTTGGCGATCGCGGAGTCCAGCGCGCTGTAGAAGTCGCTCGTGCAGGCCTCGGCCCGGATCACCGGGCCTCGGGAGAAGCAGGTTATCTCCACCCGCTGGCAGTGGTCGGCCTGGCGCGGATTGCGCTCGTGGAAAAGTTCCACCTCGGCACGGATTAGTTTGTGATCGTAGCGTTCGAGCTTCGCGAGTTTTTCTGCTACGTGCACTCGGTAATGGTCCGGCACTTCGACGTTACGGCCCTTGACCACGATGTCCACGTGACCTCCCTTGTTCGGACGGTCTTTGCTCCGAGAACTCCGGTCGCGCGTCCGGGGAGGGGCCCCGCTCGGCGTCGACCGGTCAATACGGCTACGCCTCCTCTCACCGTCGGGGGTGGGTGGATGACCCTCCTACCCTCGACAAGCAAACGCTAACTCTTGTTTGCCCGGCCGTCATCCCCAGTCGTCGACAACGGCCAGAATTTTGCAAAGATCACACACGAAGGGGTGAATTGGAAACACAATCGGTCACCGCTGGTGCCTTTTCTCGGTGGCCGCCAGCACTGCCGCCACCGACGGCGACAGTCCTCGTACGCTCAGCAATTGACTGATCGCGGCGAGCGTCGACCCGGTGGTGATGATGTCGTCCAGCAGGACCACGGTCGCGCCGCGCGGCGCCGGTCCGGCGTCCGGCCGGACCCGGAAGGCGGCCAGGGCCGTCGCCGCCCGACCGGCGCTGTCCAGGGTGACCGAGTCCGGCCGTGGCATCGCGCGTACCGGCCGGTCCACTCGTACCGGCCAGCCCGCCGAGCCGAGCCGGCGGGCACAGTGCCGGGCCAGCCGGCCGAGGTGATCGCCGTAGCGGGCCCGGGCCGCCGCCGGCGTGTCCGGCACCGGCACCAGCACCAGCGGGCGGGCCGAGCCGACCGCCGCAGCCACGACCTCGGCGAGCAGCGCGCCGAGGGGCCGGGCCAGACTGTGCCGGCCATGCTCCTTGTACGCGAGCAGAGCCTCCCGCAACGGCCCGCCGTAGCTGCCGAGCGCGTGACAGGCCGGCAGCCCCACCGGCGCCGGCACCGGTCGGACCGCCCCGGGGCGCAGCGCCCGCAGCGCGGTCACGCAGTCCGGGCAGACGCCGTGCCGAAGTCCGGACCGGCGTTGCCGGCAGCCGGCGCACTCCGTCGGCAGCGCCAGGTCGGCCAGATCCGCCCACAGCCCGCGCAGCACTGTCGGCTCAGTAGAGGAAGACGGGGGCGGTGGGGTTGCCCGGACGGACGCCGGTCGGCGGCGCGGTGACGTCCTGGACCTGCTCCCGCACGATCCGCTCGAACGGGTTGTTGCGGTAGGTCACCCCGTTTGCCTCGTACATGAACGTGGCGGCGAGCGAGGAGGTCGGGGTGGCGGGGTATGCGGCCAGGTGGGTGACCTCTGCACCGGCGTCATCGCGCAGCCGGGTCTCCAGCGCGCCGTCGACGCTGACGTCGTAGATCGCCGGACGACCGGCCGACCCGGCCACCAACAGGCGGCTCTCGGCCCACCAGTCGACCACGGTCAGCCGGGTCAGCGAGGTGGCCAGGCGCCGGGCGGGACCGATGGTGGGTACCCCGCCCTCCCAACTGATCGCGGCCACGTGCAGCGCGCCGCCGACGATCAGAGCGATCCGGTGCCCGTCCAGGGAGGCCGCGACCGCGTCGACCCGCCCCGGCAGGCCGAGTTGTACCGGACGCATGGCCGCCCGGTCGTCGAAGCGGTACAACTCGCCGTCGGCGACCACCAGGCCGGCCGGCTGGTCGCTGTCGGTACGCAGCCAGACCGGCCGACCGATGGTGGTGTGCGCCGGACCCGCCGCGAAGATCTCCACCACGTCCCGGCCCCGGCCGACGCTCAGCCGCTGCCGGCCACCGTCGGCGACGACCAGGGCAGCCAGGACGTCGTTGCCGGCGCGGCGCAGCCCTGCGGAGAGCACGTCGTGATTCGCCTCAACCGCCACCGGAACCCGGCCGATCGGCTCGTTGGCCACCGCGAGGGCGTGGATCGCGCCTTCGTAGACGCAGAATCGCCGGGCGCTGTCGTCGAGCAGGTACAGCTGGTTCGAGGCGCGCTGCTCACCCAGGTCGACCAGCTTCCGGGACTGGTTCAGAATCTTGATCTCCAGGATGCCGTCCAGTTCCAGCAGCGACCAGGCCAGCTGGGTGGCGAACTGTTCCAACCGGACGTCGTCGGCCCCGGGCATGTCGAGGTTGACCTCCCACCGGCCGTCCGAGCCGGTGGCATTGTTGATCATCTCGGTGCGGTCGGGCAGGCCGGAGACGCCGACCCGCAGCCAGTCCGAAGGGCCAGCGGTCAACCAGCGGACCACCTCGCTCACCCGGCGCTCGGCGGGTACGGCGGAGGAGAGGTACCGCTGGTCGGGCACCAGACGGGTGCGTTCGGAGTTCCAGAAGTAGATGGCTTCGGCCTGGTAGTACAGGCGCAGTGCCTCGTCGCTGAGCAGCAGCATGTTCGGCGGGTTGCTGACGTAGAACCCGGCGTCGTCCTGGCCCGCCGGACCGGCGTTGATCAGCCGGAACTCGTACGTCGTCTCGGTGGCCAGCGGCGGCACGAGCATGCCGTTGGCCCGCAGCAGGCCGACCTGCTGCACGGTGATGGTGACCTTCATGCTGTCGACGTCCGGCTCGATCACCGGGTCGTCGGTGAGGCGTACCACCGACAGCGCCACCTCGCTGCCCTGCTTCACCTGTAGGCCACCGCGTTCGGGCATCGCGATGAACTGCTTGACCCGCTCGTACGCCCGGTCCGGCTCGCCGGCCGCAGCGGCCAGGAAGTTGCGTACGAAGGCCTCGGCGTCGCTTCCGCTGGCTTCCCGGGTCGGCGGTTCGCTGCCCCGCCCCAGCGACCAGCTGGCCTCCGCCGCCGGCCCACGGTGCTCGGTCTGCACCTCCGAACGTTCGGGGATGCCGCACCCGGTCGGACCGGCCAGCACCAGCACCACGCCGAGCGCGCCGACCAGCATCCGCCGCTTCACGAAGCCACCTCCGCGCGCTGCTCGGGGGCGGGCGCCGCCGGACCGACCGTGAGTGCCCCGTCCGGTCCCGGACCGATGGCCAGCACCCCCTCGATGGGCGTCGCGCCGAACGGCAGGGCCGCGTCCGCAGGTACCAGGCGCAGCGGCGAGGTGATCAGCCGGTCACCGGCCCGCGCCGGCAGGGTGAGCCGGAACTGCGCACCCTGCCCGGGTGCCCCCCACGCCTCCAACCAGCCACCGTGCAGCCGGGCGTCCTCCAGGCTGATCGACAATCCCAGCCCGGTGCCGCCGGTCTGCCGCGCCCGGGACGGATCGGCCCGCCAGAACCGGTTGAAGACCAGTTTCTCCTCGCCGGGCTTGAGCCCGACACCATGATCACGGACGGTGACCGCGACGGCCGTATCGTCCATTCCCAGGGTGATGCGCACCGGTCGGCCCTCGCCGTGCTCGACGGCGTTGCCGACCAGGTTGCGCAGCACCCGCTCGACCCGTCGCGGGTCGATCTCGGCGATCACCGGTGCCTCCGGGACGTCCAGTTCGATCTGCACGCCGACCCGTTCGGCCAGGCCGGAGAGTCGATCCACCACCCGGTGCACCACCGGCACCAGGTCGGTCGGCTCGGCGTCGAGGACCGCGAAACCCGCGTCGAACCGGCTGATCTCCAGCAGGTCGGTCAGCAGTTCCTCGAACCGGTCCAACTCGGCTTGCAGCAGCTCGGCGCTGCGCGCCACCGCCGGCTCGAACCCGTCGCGCTCGGCGAAGATCAGATCGGCGGCCATTCGTACCGTGGTCAGCGGGGTACGCAGCTCGTGCGAGACGTCCGAGGTGAACCGGCGCTGCAACCGGGACATCTCCTCCAGTCGCAGGATCTGCCGTTGCAGGTTGGTGGCCATCTGGTTGAAGGAGGCGGCGAGCAGGGCCAGGTCGTCCTCGCCGTTGACCGCCATCCGTTGGTCGAGCAGCCCGGCGGAGAGCCGCTGGGCGGTGCGGGCCGCCACCCGTACCGGCGTCACCACCAGCCGGGTCACCAGCGCCGCGAGCAGGCCGAGCAGCAGCACCAGGGCGACTCCGGTGGCCACCACCGTGGCGCGCGCCTGGCTGGCCGTCGCGTCCTGCAACGTCAACGGTACGAAGTAGTAGAGCTCCACCTGCCCGAAGCGGGTCGGCACCGGCGAACCGTAGACGAGGTACTTGGTGTCCCGGTCGCCGGTGAGCCGGCCGGTCTGGATCTGGTTGGCCACGTTGCCGCCGGCCACCGCGGCTCGCAGCTCGGGGCTGATCAACGGTCGGAAATCCACCGCGGGCGAACTGCGCGGCAGGATCATGCCGCCCGCACCGTCCGCGGTCAGCGCCACCACCACACCGCTGGTCTGCTGCGGGTCGCCGCCGGCCAGGTAGTTGACCGTGCCGTCGATGGTCTCCTGGAGCTGGGCCTCCTGCGGCTGGCTGTAGAGGCTGAACTGCTTGGCCGCGTACTCCGCTCCGCTGGTCAGCCGGAGCCGTACGTCGGTCTTGGCGTTGTCGAGCAGGATGCTGGTGATCTTGCCGGCGATCAGATAGGCGAAACCGCCCACCAGCAGACTGGAGACCACCAGTGTGATGGTGACCACCCGCACCTGCAACGAGCGGCGCCAGGTGTGGTGCAGCCCGGCGAGCAGCCGGGCAGCCCGACCGCTGAGCCGACGCCACAGCTCCCGCCCCGCGCCGGGCCGGCGGGACGTGGCGTCAAGATCCGGAATCGGGGAGGTGGTCACAATGCGACCCAGGCTATCCGGTACCCGCCTTGTAGCCCACGCCCCGCACGGTGAGGATGATTTCCGGTCGCTCCGGATCCGGCTCGATCTTGGCCCGCAGGCGTTGCACGTGCACGTTGACCAGCCGGGTGTCGGCCGCATGCCGGTAGCCCCAGACCTGCTCCAGCAGGACCTCCCGGGTGAAGACCTGGCGCGGCTTGCGGGCCAGCGCCACCAACAGGTCGAACTCCAGCGGGGTCAGCTTCACCTCCTCACCGTTGCGGCTGACGGTGTGCGCCGGCACGTCGATGGCGATCTGGTTGCCGGGCGGACCGATGGTGAGCAGTTCCGGCGCCGCGTCCTCGCCCCGGCGCAACCGCGCCCGCATGCGGGCCACCAGTTCCTTGGGCTTGAACGGCTTCACCACGTAGTCGTCCGCCCCGGACTCCAGGCCGAGCACCACGTCGACGGTGTCGCTCTTGGCGGTCAGCATCACGATCGGCACGCCCGATTCAGCCCGAATCGCCCGTGCCACGTCGATGCCACTCATTCCAGGCAACATCAGGTCAAGTAGGACGATATCGGGCCGATTGTCGCGGAACGCGGCCAGCGCGCGTTCCCCGTCCGCCACGAAGGAGGGCATGAATCCCTCGCTACGCAGGACGATGCCGAGCATCTCGGCGAGCGCAGGGTCGTCGTCGACCACCAGTACCCGGGCTCTCATGGGGTTAATGTTTCCATCCCGTTCAGTTCAGGGGATTCGGGCGTCATCCCGGCACGCTACTGCCGGCACCCACGCCGTGCCCAGCACCAGCCGTACACCGTTCGCACGAGCCGCCCCATCGGCCGGGGCCCACCTGTCCGACCCGCGCGTGTCAACATGATCCCTGGCTGCGCCGCCGCGCGCCACCGCCCCCGCCTTCGACAGGAGTGCGCGTGCCCTACGCCGGCCCGATCGCCGTACTCCCCAGTCGGCCGCTCACCGTCGGTGAACTGCTCGACTCCGCCGTACTGCTCCTGCGTGGGCACGCGGCGGCCCTGCTCCCCCTGGCCGGCGTATTCGCCCTCGTCGAACAGGTCCTCCTGCTACCCCTGCGGACCGCCGTCGGCGTCAATCCGCCACTGTGGTGGGCGCCCTCGCTGGGCAGCCTGGCTCCCTTTCTGCTCCTGCTCGCCATCGGCGCGGCGATCGAAGCGATGATCATCATGTTGCTCGGCAACCCGGCCGCCCGGGCGGCCGGCAGCGCCCTGGTCGGTCGCCCGATCAGCAGCCAGGAACTACTTCGCCCCGGCGGTGCGCGCTGGGGCGCCACTCTGCTGCTCTGTCCGGTCGTCGGCGTCACGATGCTGCTCGCGTCCCTGCTCGGCCCGACCTGGTTCGTCGGATTCGCGCTACTCGGCGCGATGGCCCCGGCATTGGCCCTGGACCGGGTCCGACCGCTGCGCGCGCCGGCCCGCTCGGTCACTCTCGCGCTGCGCGTCGACGGCCGTGCCGCCGGCCTGCGGCTGCTCGGCTACCTCGTCTGGTGGATCCTGCGGGTCGGCCTCGCCTGGGGCCTGTTCACCGGGCTGTCCGCGCTGGACCTGATCTCGGCAGGCTGGGCCGTCGCCGTGGCCATGCTGGTCTGGGCGGCCGTCAACACGGTCGGCTACGCCGCGCTGGCCTGCCTGGACGCGATCCTGCACCTGGAGACCCGGATCCGCACCGAAGGGCTGGACATCCACCTCTCCCGGGCACCTGCCGGCGCACCGCAGGCCACCCTGCTGGCGGTGGGTCGATGAGCTTCACTCGCTGGTGGACCGAGACCACGGCCGCGCTCGGCGACCATGTTGCGCTTCCCCTGGTCGCACTGCTGCTGGTGCTGGCCACGGCGCTGGTCTGCACCGCCTGGTACACCCACCCCGCCTGGGTACCCCGCCGCTTCCCCCGACCCCGCCGGTTCCCCCGACCCCGCCGACGTCGACGCCCGGCCCGGCCGACCCGCCCGGCCGGGTCCGGCACCGACGACGCGGTTGACCTCCAGCCGCCGCAGCCGGCCGGAGCACCGGCACAGCACATCGCGCTGGCCGACTGGTTGGCCGGCGAAGGACGCTACGACGAGGCGATCCGGGAGCGGCTGCGCGGCATGGTCGGCGAACTGTCCGAGCGTGACGTGGTTCGGGTACGCCCCGGCATGACGGTCACCGAGATCGTCGAGGCAGCCGCCGCCCGCCATCCACCGGCGGGCCCGCCCCTCACCGCCGCGGCGACCATCTTCGCGCAGGTGTGGTACGCCCAGCGCCCGGCCACGGCCGAGCACGACCACCGGTTGCGCGACCACGCCGTCGCGCTGCACCGCCTGCTCACCGACCCGCCCGAGGGCACCCCGCTCACCTCGGCCGGCAGCCCTGCGCTGACGCCGGGCGTCGAGCCGGCAGCGGCCGGCAGCGGTCCCTTCGATGCTCCTGGGGAGTCGCTACGGTGAGCGCACCGAAGGTACGTCGGCGCCGCCACCGGATCGTGATCCCGGTGCTACTGAGTGCGCTGGTAATCACCACCACCCTGGTGACCCACGCGATCGACCAACCGGACCAGACCGATGTGGGATTCCTGTCCCCGCTGGCGACCGGGGACGACGGCGGCAGCCGGCTGGCCGCGAGCCTGGCCGGGCGTGGCGTGGAGGTGCGGCGGGAAACCGACACCCTCGCGGCGCTGCGGGCCACTCGGTCCGGTCCGGCCACCCTGTTCGTCCCGGCCCCGGAACTGCTGCACCCGCAGACCCTCGACCACCTGGATCTGCTGCCCGGTCACACCCGGCTGGTGCTGGTCGACCCGTCCCGGCGGGTGCTGGCCGCCGCCGGGCTGCCCCTGCGCCCGGCGGGCCGACGGTGGGCGGCCCAAGCTGTCGCCCCGCACCTCACCGGCCCCTGCGCACTGCCCGAGGTCACCGGCGCGACAGCCGCCGTCGCCCGGCAGCGGTACGCCCCCACCGGCGCACCCGGCTCGGCGGACTTCTGCTACTCCGCCGGGCTGGCTCGGCTGCCCGGCCCGGCCGAGAGCGTGGTGGTGGTGGGCGCCAGCGACCCGTTCCGCAACGGCCGTATCGGCGAGTGGGACAACGAACTCTTCGCCACCGGTCTGCTCGCCACCACCGGGCGGGTGCTCTGGCTCGACCTCGACGGGCCGGAACCCGCACCACCCACGCCCAGTGCCACGCCCGCCGCACCGCCGCCCGAGCCGGACGACGAACCCGATGACGACCAGGACGACCTGGTTGCCGGCGACAGCACCGAGACCACACCGGGCCAACCCTCCGGCGGCAACGCCTCCGGCTCCGGCGAACCGGGCCGGGAGCAGTCGGCCAACCCGATCTGGTCGGCCTTCCCACCCTGGTTCTGGGCACTGCTGGCGCAACTCGCGCTGGCCGCGCTGCTGATCGCCGTGGCACGGGCCCGACGCTTCGGTCCGCCCATCCCGGAACCGCTGCCGGTGACCGTGCCGGCCGCCGAGGCGGTGTTCGGCCGGGCCCGGCTCTACCAACGGGCGAAGGCCCGCGGAAGCACCGCCGAAGTGCTCCGGGCCGCCGCGAAGGCCCGGCTGGGGCGTCGCCTGCACCTGCCGGCCGACGGTGGCGACGTCGCCGCCGCCGTGGCCGCCGAGACCGGCGCACATCCGGACACCGTTCGTGAGCTGCTCGACGGCAGCACCCCGGACACCGACCACGAACTGCTCAAGCTGGCCGGCGACCTGGACCGCGCGGCTCGCGCCCCGAAACCGTCCGCCGACCGGCCGCCGCCCCGATCCCAAGGAGACCTCCGGTGACCCGACCCGCCACGCTCAGCGACCCGCTGGCCGCCGACCCCAGCCGGGCCGCGCTGCACCGACTGCGTACCGAGGTGGCCAAGGCGGTCGTCGGGCAGGACGGGGTGGTCACCGGGATGATCATCGCCTTGCTCTGCCAGGGTCACGTGTTGCTGGAGGGCGTACCCGGGGTGGCCAAGACGCTCCTGGTGCGAACCCTCGGCGCGGCGCTGGACCTGTCGACCCGCCGGGTGCAGTTCACTCCGGACCTGATGCCGGGCGACGTCACCGGCTCGATGATCTTCGACGCCCGCACCGCGGCCTTCACCTTCCGGGAAGGGCCGGTCTTCACCAACCTGCTGCTCGCCGACGAGATCAACCGGACCCCGCCGAAGACCCAGTCCGCCCTGCTGGAGGTGATGGAGGAGCGGCAGGTCACCATCGAGGGCGAGCAGCATCCGCTGCCTGACCCCTTCATCGTCGCCGCCACCCAGAACCCGGTGGAGTACGAGGGCACCTACCCGTTGCCCGAGGCGCAACTGGACCGCTTCCTGCTCAAGCTCACCGTGCCGCTGCCCGGCCGCGAGGAGGAACTGGGCGTGCTGCGCGCCCACCACGCCGGTTTCGACCCCCGGGATCTGGCCGCCGCCGGAGTACGCCCGGTGGCCGACGCGACCGACCTCGCCGTGGCCCGCGCGGCGGTCGGTCGGATCCACGTCGCCGAGCCACTGTTCGGCTACGTCGTCGACCTGTGCCGGGCCACCCGCGCCACGCCCGCGCTCGAACTGGGCGCCTCGCCACGTGGGGCGACGGCACTGCTCGGGACCGCCAAGGCATGGGCCTGGCTGGCCGGGCGCGGCCACGTGGTGCCCGATGACGTTAAGGCGATGGCCCGGCCCACCCTGCGGCACCGGCTGCGGCTGCGCCCGGAGGCCGAACTGGAAGGTGTCGGGGTGGACGCCGTACTGGACACGGTGCTGGCCACCGTGCCGACACCACGATGACCTGGCGGGCGGCGGCGCTGCTCGCGGCCGGTGCGCTGACGCTGCCCGCCTGGCCGGCGCCATTCGTCGGGGTGGCGGTGATGACCGGCGTGGTCCTGCTGCTCTGTGCCCTGGACTTCGGGCTGGCCGCACCGCTGCGCGGGCTCACCGTCGAGCGGGACGGCGACCGTTGCGTCCGGCTCGGTGAGACCGCCACGGTCACGCTGCACCTGCACAACACCTCCGGGCGTACGCTGCACGCCCGGATCCGCGACGCCTGGGTGCCGTCGGCCGGGGCCCGGCCGGACGTACCGCCCAGCCGCGTCGTGCACGTGCCGCCCGGTGACGAGACAGCCCTGCCCAGCCGGCTCACCCCGGCCCGCCGAGGTGACCGGCCGGCGGTGGCGCTGACGGTCCGTTCGCTCGGACCGCTCGGGTTGGCGTTCCGGCAGCGCACCGGCCGGCCGCCCACCCCGCCGTGGACCCTGCGCGTGCTGCCCCGCTTCGACTCCCGCCGGCACCTGCCCGAGAAGCTGTCCCGGCTACGGGTGATCGACGGGACGCAGGTCGGCCAGGGGCGCGGCGCGGGCACCGAGTTCGACACCCTGCACGAGTACGTGCCCGGTGACGACGTGCGTTCCATCGACTGGCGGGCCAGCGCCCGCCGGGCGGAGGTGCTGGTGCGGACCTGGCGACCGGAACGGGACCGGCGGCTGGTGTGCGTGCTGGACACCGGGCGTACCTCCGCGGTGCGGCTCGGCGACGAGCCACGGCTGGACGCCTCGATCGATGCGGCGTTACTGCTCACCGCCCTGGCCGCGCGGGCCGGTGACCGGGTGGACGTGCTCGCCGCCGACGCTGTGTCGCGTACGTCGATCATCGGTGCCGAACGTCCCGCGCAGTGGCCCCGGCTGGCGCATGCGTTGGCTCCGCTGCAACCGGCGCTGGTGGAGACCGACTTCCAGCTGATCGCGGGCGAGTTGCTGCGCCGCCACCGGCCGCGCAGTCTGGTGGTGTTGCTCACCGCGCTGGAGCCCGGCGCGCTCGGCACGGGACTGCTGCCGGTGCTGCCCCGGCTCGCCGCCCGGCACCGGGTGCTGGTGGCGACGTCCCAGGACCCGGTGCTGGCCGCACTCACCAGCACGCCGCCCCGCCGCCCGCGAGACGCCTACGACGCCGCCGCAGCCTGGCGTACGCTGGCCGAACGCGACCGTCTGACGGCGGCGCTGGCCCGCTACGACGTCGCCGTCGTCGATGTTCCCGCCCCTCGGCTGGCGCCCGCCCTGGCCGACGCCTATCTCCGCCTCAAGTCCACCGGCCGACTCTGATCGACACCGCCGCGGGATCGAGGCCACCCCGGGATCGACGCCGCCCCCGGGTCCGGCCGCCGGTCGTCGGCCGGACGCGTGTCACTGGTCGACGGCGTCGGCTCTGGCCCGGGAGCCGAGCCTGACGACGTAGGCCAGGAAGGCGAGCCACACGGTGGCGCCGACGGCGACGCGCACGGCCGCCGGCAGGGACGCGGGGGTGACAAACGCCTCGATCAACGCGGCGACCGCGAACAGCCCGACCAGGCCGAGGGCGACCAGGATGGCGTCGCGTCCCGCCCGGGCCACCGCCTGTCCCCGGGTCAGCTGCTCCGGCGGCGCGATCCACGCCCAGCCGGTACGCAGCCCCACCCCGGCGGCCACGAACACTCCGGTCAGCTCAAGCAGGCCGTGCGGGGTGATCAGGCCGAAGAAGACATCCGCCCGACCGTAGGAGATCATCACCCCGCCGACCACTCCGATGTTCACCGCGTTCTGCCAGAGCAGGTAGCCGACCGGGACGATGAGCACCCCTGCCGCCAGGCACTTCGCCGCCAGCCAGGCGTTGTGCGTCCAGAGGTGGAAGGCGAACGTCGGCGCGGAGAACTCCGTGTAGTAACCGGCGAACCCGGACTCGACGAGATGAGCGGCGTCCTCGTCGCCGATGAAGGCCGCCGCCGTCTCCGGGTTGTCCGCGACGAACCCGATGAGCGTGAAGGTGAGCAGGGTGAAGGCACTCGCCACCGCGCACCACCACGGGGCCGCCCGCCAGACCGCCCCCGGGAAGCCGACCAGCAGGAAGCCTCGTACCGCCGCCCAGGACGGCCGTGACCGGCCGGTCAGCCGGGCACGGGCCCGGAGCACCACCTGGGAGAGTTCGCCCAGCAGCGCCGGATCCGGAGAGCGGCTGCGCAGCACCGACAGGTGGGTGGTGGCCCGTTGGTAGAGCGCCACCAGCTCGTCGACCTCGGCGGCGTCGAGGCGTCGCCGGTCGCAGAGCTGGCTGAGCCGACGCCATTCGGCGCCGTGCTCCGCGACGTACGCGTCGAGATCCACCGCCAGCCACCCCCGTCCGCGCGATCATAGTGTTCACTGTCGTAGGTGAGCACAGCAGCGCGGTGGACGGCCCCGGCCTGGGGCGACGCCGGTCTGGTCAGCGGAGAAGCCGTGCAGTTGGACGTGCGGGCCGCCCGGATCGGCTCCCGGGTGCTCGCGCTGCTGATCGACGTGCTGCTTCAGCTGGTGTTCGGCCTGCTGCTCGTCATGATCGCCGGGCTGGCCCTGGCCAGCCTGCCGTACGGCATGGTCGACGCGGCCCTGGAACGGGCGCTGCTCACCGTCGGGGTCGTGCTGCTGCTGGTCGGCTACCCGGTGTGTTTCGAACGACTCAACGACGGACGCACACCGGGCAAGACCGCGGTCGGGCTACGGGTGGTGAGCCACGACGGCGCCCCGGTGGGACTGCGCCAGTCGCTGACCCGGGCGCTCGTCGGGGTCGCCGTCGAGTGGCCGGGCCTGGTGCTGCCGCTGTTGTCCTGGGTCGCCGGTACGACGGTGATGCTCAGCGACACCCGTGGTCGACGGCTGGGTGACCTGGTGGCGGGCACACTGGTCGTGCACACCCGTACCGCGGCCAAGTGGCGCCCGGTGCCGGCCCCCGTGCCGGTGCTGGTCGGCTGGGCGTACACGCTGGACCTGAGCCGGCTGGAGCCGGGCCTGGCGCTCGCCACCCGGCAGTACCTGAGCCGGTGCCACCAGTTCGCCGAACCGGCCCGCAGCGACCTGGCCCGGCAGTTGTGGCGGGAGGTCGCCGCGACGATCACCCCGGCACCACCACCGGGGCTGCCGGAGCCGGTCTACCTGGCCGCCGTTCTCGGCGAGCGGCACCGGCGGGCCCGCCACCGGCTCGCCGGTGAACGCGGGTTGAGCGCCGCGCTGTGGCCGCAGCTCGGCCCGACGGTGGCCCTTCTGTCGGCCGAGCCGGCCGTCGGTTTCGACCCCGCCCCGGCCCTCGATCCCGCGCCAGCCTCGATCCCAGAAGCAGCACCAGACCCGGCACCGGCCGAGTCACGGCAGGCCGTGCCGAGCGGATCGGTCATGGTACGGCCGTCGGTGCCGACTGCCCGGTTGAGGCCGACGCAACGGCCGGGCACTGAGGCACGAGTGACGCCGGTCGACGGTGTCGAACGGACATCGGGGAGGCAGTGGTGAGAGGTTTCGGGCCGTGGTTGGCGGTACTCGCGGTGGTGCTGCTGCTCAGCGCACTACGGCTACGCGCCCTGGCGGCGCTGGTGTCGGTGGGCTGGCTGATCTGGTGCGTCTGGACCTGGGTCCGCCCCGGCCGCCGCAGTCGCCCACATTGACCCGCGAGCTGCGCCGCGCGAACCCTCAGCCCAGCTGAACATGCCGAACCGGGCCGACCCGAGGCAGGGTCGACCCGGTTCGACGACCAGATCAGTAGCGGTAGTGATCCGGCTTGAACGGGCCCTCGACGGCGATGCCGAGGTAGGCAGCCTGCTCCTTGGTCAGCGTGGAGAGCTTGGCACCGAGGGCGGCCAGGTGCAGCCGGGCGACCTTCTCGTCCAGGTGCTTGGGCAGCACGTAGACGCCGGTCGGGTACTCCTCGGTCTTGGTGTACAGCTCGATCTGGGCGATCGTCTGGTTGGCGAACGAGTTCGACATCACGAAGCTCGGGTGACCGGTGGCGTTGCCCAGGTTCAGCAGGCGGCCCTCGGAGAGCACGATGATGGCGTGGCCGTCGTCGAACTTCCAGAGGTCGACCTGCGGCTTGATGTTCTCCCGGGTGACGTCCGAGCGCTTGGCCAGGCCGGCCATGTCGATCTCGTTGTCGAAGTGGCCGATGTTGCCGACGATGGCCTGGTGCTTCATCCGGGCCATGTGCTCGTTGGTGATGACGTCGAAGCAGCCGGTCGCGGTGATGAAGATGTCCGCGATCTCGACCACGTCTTCGAGGGTGGCGACCTGGTAACCGTCCATCGCGGCCTGGAGCGCGCAGATCGGGTCCACCTCGGTCACCACGACCCGGGCGCCCTGGCCGCGCAGCGACTCGGCGCAGCCCTTGCCCACGTCGCCGTAGCCGAGCACGACCGCCATCTTGCCGCCGATCAGCACGTCGGTGGCCCGGTTGATGCCGTCGATGAGCGAGTGACGGCAGCCGTACTTGTTGTCGAACTTGCTCTTGGTCACCGAGTCGTTGACGTTGATCGCCGGGAAGAGCAGGGTGCCGGCGCGGTGCATCTCGTAGAGGCGGTGCACGCCCGTGGTGGTCTCCTCGGTGACGCCCTTGATGCCGGCGGCGATCCGGGTCCACCGCTGGCCGTCCTCGGCCAACGAGCGGTGCAGCAGGCCGAGGATGACCGCGTACTCCTCGGAGTCGGCGGACTCGACCGGCGGTACGGCGCCGACCTTCTCGAACTCGGCTCCCTTGTGGACGAGCAGGGTGGCGTCGCCACCGTCGTCGAGGATCATGTTGGGGCCCTGCCCGTCAGGCCAGTCGAGCACCTGCTCGGTGCACCACCAGTACTCCTCCAGCGTCTCGCCCTTCCAGGCGTACACCGGGACACCGGAGGGGGCGTCGGGGGTGCCGTCCGGGCCGACGACGATCGCGGCGGCGGCATGGTCCTGGGTGGAGAAGATGTTGCAGGAGGCCCAGCGGACCTGGGCACCGAGCGCGACCAGGGTCTCGATCAGTACGGCGGTCTGAATCGTCATGTGCAGCGAACCGGTGATCCGCGCCCCCGCGAGGGGCTGCGCCTCGGCGAACTCGCGACGGATCGCCATCAGGCCGGGCATCTCGTGTTCCGCAAGGCGGATCTCCTTGCGCCCGAACTCGGCGAGCGACAGATCCGCCACCCGGTAGTCGCCTTCGGCGAGGGTGCGCGGCCGGCCTTCGGACGACGTACCACTGGCGGACGCCGGGAGGGTGCTGGTCATAAAAGCTCCTGTCGGACGATTGTGCTGCGCGACCTCTCACCTTACGCGCGTATGGCCGATCAAAGCTGGCGTGGCCGCGAACAGCGCACGGGGCGACTAGTCATGGACGTGTGCCGCCCATCCCAGCCGCCCCGTGCATCCCCCCGGTTTGGTTCCCCCGCGCGTTCTCGGACCTTCGTCGCGATAACGCTGCGCACCCATAGAGTCACACTGCGCGCACACAGCGTCAAGCCATTTCGGGAAAGTCGGACTTGTCATCGCCAGTTGATCGCGCCACGGTGATCAGATGAGTCAGCAGAGTCCGGGTGAAGCGACATACACCTCACCCACCCCGCTGACCGTGAGGGACTTGCCGGCGGCCGCGCCCACCGCAGCCCGCCCCGAGACGAGCGTCACCGAAGCGGCGACGTCGGCGACGTCGACCCGCCCGGACGTGCACAGCACCACCCACGGCCCCGGCACCGTCAGGGTGACCTCGGGCCGCTGCTGCTTCACCGTCACCCGGTGCAACGCGAAGTCCGGCACCGGGATCGGCCAGGTCACCATCCCGTCCGCGACCGGCTGGGGCGCCACCACCGGCTGATCGAGCACCTCGAAGCGGAGCACCCGGAGCAGCTCGGCCACGTCCACGTGTTTGCGGGTCAGCCCACCACGCAACACGTTGTCACTGGCCGCCATCACCTCCACACCGGTGCCGCGCAGGTAGGCGTGCAGGTTCCCGGCCGGCATCCAGATGGCCTCGCCCGGGGCCAACCGCACCCGGTTGAGCAGCAACGCGACCACCACCCCCGGATCGGCCGGATACGCCTCGGCCAACAGCGCTACCAACTCCGCGTCGGGCCCGGCCACCGCCGCCGTCCGCACGGCCGCCACCAGCCCCGCGCGCTCCGCCGCCGGCCAGGTCAGCAGCAGGCGTACGGCCTCGGCCAGCCCGGCCGGACCAGCGCCGAGCGCATCGAGCACCGGCCCCAACTCCGGTACGCCGAACCCGGCCAACACCTCGGCCGAGATCGCCGGATCCCGGAACCCGCACAGGGCCTCCATCGGCCCGAGCGCCACCAACAGCTCCGGCTTGTGGAACGGGTCGACATAGTTGCGATGCCCGTCGCACCCGGCATCGTCTCTGGCGTACCCCGCACGGGCCTGCTCGGCGTCCGGGTGGGCCTGCAAACTCAGCGGGGCCGCTGCGGCCAGCACCTTGAGCAGGAACGGCAGCCGCGCTCCGAACCGGTCGACGACCCGCTGACCCAGCCATTCGGCGGGATCGGCGGCGAGCACCTCGGTCAGGGCGACCCGGTCACCGGCACGGTCGACGGTGGCCGGCGCACCCGGATGCGCTCCCAGCCACAGCTCGGCCTCCGGACCCTCGCTGGGCACCGGACGCCCCTGCAACTCGGCGATGGCGCAGCGGGACCCCCACGCGTAGTCCTTGATCGGCCCGTACAGCAGTTCCACCGGTCAGCTCCCCGATCGACCGGGCGCCTCCGCCGGCCCGGCCTGCTCCCGGTAGATGTCCGGTTCCAGATAGATCACCCGGGCGATCGGCAGCGCCGCCCGGATCCGCGCCTCCACCGCATCGATGTCACGCGCCAGTTCCTGGGCGGTCTCGCAGCGCGGCACCGCGATCTTCGCGGCCACCATCAGTTCCTCCGGGCCGAGGTACAGCGTCTTCATGTGGATGATCCGCTCGACCTCCGGCCCGGCGGTGACCGCCTGTTCGATGGCTGCGATCTCCGCCGGCTCGGCGCCCTCCCCGAGCAGCAGGCTCTTGGTCTCCAGCGCGAGCACGATCGCGATCGTGACCAGCAGCACGCCGATCATCGCCGTGCCCGCCGCGTCCCACCGGCCGTCGCCGGTGGCCAGGGTCATCCCCACGCCGAACAGCGCGAAGAGCAGACCGACCAGGGCACCGAAGTCCTCCAGCAGCACCACCGGCAACTCCGGCGCCTTGGACCGGCGGATGAACCTGGCCCAGGACTGGCGGCCCCGGACCAGGTTGGACTCCTTGATCGCGGTACGGAAGGAGAACGACTCCAGCAGGATCGCCACCAGCAGCACGGTCACCGGCACCCACTGCCAACTGGTGATGCCGTGCGGATCGGACCACTTGTGCCACGCCTCGTAGAGCGCGAACACCCCGCCCAGACTGAACAGCACGATCGCGACGATGAACGCGTAGACGTAGCGCTCCCGGCCGTAGCCGAAGGGATGTTGCGCGGTGGCCGCCCGCCGGGCCCGCTTACCGCCGAGCAGCAGCAACGCCTGGTTGCCCGTGTCGGCGACAGAGTGGATCGACTCGGCCAGCATCGACGACGACATCGTCAGCAGGTACGCCACGAACTTCGTCACCGCGATGCCGAAATTGGCCAGCAACGCGGCGACGATCGCCTTGGTGCCGCCCCCGGCGCTCATGCCCCCGCTCCGCCGGTCACTGGTTGGCCAACTCCTTCATCTCCGTGATCGCCGGCACCGCCATCGGATCCAGGCCGTGTGCCAGCGCCAGGTAGATCGACGCGAAGTCCGGCACCGCCACGAGGGAGGCCAGCCGTTCCAGCGCCGAACCACCCTCGGCGGTCACCACGTCGCACCGTACGCCCCGCCGCTCGGCGAGGGTCTGCACCGCGTCGGCGCGCCGTTCCTCGACCGCGAGGGGCTCGTCGGCGTCGTCCTCGGCGTTCAGGCCGCCGTCGCGCAGCAGCACCAGCCGCAACCGGGTGCCGTCGTCCGCCGAGTCTTCCGGATCGGCGAAGATGTCCCGCTCACCCTCCGCGAGACCACCGAAGACGCCGTCGAGCAGGCCGACCCGCCCCCGGCCCGCCTCGCCGAGCGCCCCGGTGACCACCGGGTAGCGGGCGTTGGCCGACAGGGTGTCGCCGAATCGGCGAGCCGCGACCGAGGCCAGCGGCGACGAACCCCACACGATCGGGATGGAGCCGGCCAGGCCCAGGGCGAGCGACTTCGCCGGGTTGACGAAGGACTCCGCGGTAGGCCGGCAGCGGTCGGCGTCGGCGTCCAGCCGGGCCGCCGTCTCGGCGAGGTCCGCCTCGTTGACCTTCACCAGGCCGAGCGCCCGGGCAGCGAGCAACACCGGCACGGTGAGTCCCCAGAGGCTGGCCCGGGCCGGCGCCCTGCGGGGCACCGGGATGAACGGGGCACGAGCCCGCTCGGCCACCGAATGCAACTGCGAGTCGGCGGGGCCCACGGCCACCAGGCGGGCACCCCGCCGGTGCGCCGCCTCGGCTGCGCCGAGCGCTTCGGGACTGCGACCGGAGGCGCTCACCGCGATCACCACATCGGCCGCGCCGACCCAGCCCGGCACCCCCGCGCTGCGGTGCGGGATGACCGGCACCGGACAACGCGGCCCGGCGACCGTGGCCAGCACGTCACCGGTACGTCCGGCGGTGCCGATGCCGGCGATCACGACCGCCCTCGGACGGCCCTCGCCGGCGAGCACGGACAGGTTCGCCTCGGCGGCCAGCGCGGCGGACTCGCGGACCTGCGCGCCGGCCGAGGCGGTGTGCCGCAGCATGCCGCCCGGGTCTCGCTCGGCCAACGCCCGTGGGTCGTCGAGCAGTTGTTCGTCGGCGTCGCGGTGGCCGCTGACTCCGGCCGTTCCGTCGATCACGACCGCTCCGCGGGGCCGCGCGCCTCGTCCAGCAGCAGCACCGGGACGTCGTCGCGGACCTCGAAGATCCGGCCGCACTCGGTGCAGGTCAGCGTCTGTGCCTGCGCGTCGTAGGCGAGCGGGGCATGGTGGGTGTCCGGGCAGGCGAGGATTTCCAGCAACTGCGGGTCGAGGGCCACGGTGCGGCTCCTTCCACGTATGCGGTTTCACCGATCGGCGGCACCGAACGGCGCGAGGGATCTTATCGGCGTACCCGGTCGAGCACGTCGTCGCGCAGCGAGGTCATCCGCTGCACGGTGGGCGCCTCGACATTGAGCCGCAGCAACGGCTCGGTGTTCGAGGCCCGCAGGTTGAACCACGCTCCGTCCGGGAAGCGCAGGGTGAGT
The DNA here is from genome assembly GCF_040682415.1 of Micromonospora sp. NPDC051196. Taxonomy (NCBI): domain Bacteria; kingdom Bacillati; phylum Actinomycetota; class Actinomycetes; order Micromonosporales; family Micromonosporaceae; genus Micromonospora; species Micromonospora sp. NPDC051196. Next base: position 440,352 of record NZ_JBFBAY010000001.1, on the reverse strand, counting down.
CCGTCCAGTTCGTCGGCCTCGGCATCCGGATAGGCGGCCCGCACCTCGGCGACCTTGGCCGCCTGATCCGCCACCGTGGAGTTGATCTCACCGGAGGCGACGTACCGTTCGTACTCGGCGGCCAGCGCTGACAGCGGCTGCGGCTGCTCGCCGAGCGCGGCCAGGGTGTGCATCGCGGCCAGCATGCCGGTGTCCGCGAACCAGAAGTCCCGGAAGTAGTAGTGGGCGGAGTGCTCGCCACCGAAGATCGCGTTGGTGCGCGCCATCTCCGCCTTGATGAACGAGTGCCCCACCCGGGCCACCACCGGCTTGCCCCCGTGTTCGCTGATGATCTCCGGCACCGCCTGCGAGGTGATCAGGTTGTGGATCACCGTCGAGCCGGGGTGCTTGGCCAACTCCCGGGCCGCGACCAGCGCGGTGATCGCCGACGGCGAAACCGGTTCGCCACGCTCGTCGATCACGAAGCAGCGGTCGGCGTCCCCGTCGAACGCCAGGCCGATGTCCGCCCCGTGCGCCACCACCGCGCGTTGCAGATCGACCAGGTTGGCCGGATCCAGCGGGTTGGCCTCGTGGTTGGGGAACGTGCCGTCCAACTCGAAGTACATCGGCACGATCCGCAACGGCAGGGCCGACAGCGCGGCGTCGCCGAGCACACTGGGCACGGTGTGCCCGGCCATGCCGTTACCCGCATCCACCACCACGGTCAACGGCCGGATGCCGGACAGGTCCACCAAGGTCCGCAGGTGTGCCGCGTAGTCGGCCAGCAGGTCCCGCCGGTGCACCGGCGCGATCGGCTCGCCGACCGGCTCGGCCTTGTCGAGCAGGGCCTGTGCCCGCTCACGGATCTCGGCCAGCCCGGTGTCCTGTCCGACCGGACGGGCGCCCGCGTGGCACATCTTGATGCCGTTGTACTGCGCTGGATTGTGACTGGCCGTGAACATCGCGCCGGGCAGATCCAGCGAACCGGAGGCGTAGTAGATCATGTCGGTCGAGGCGAGCCCGATCTCGACGACCGGACGTCCCTCGGCGCGTACGCCGGTGGCGAAGGCCGCGGCCAGCCCCGGACCGGAGGCCCGCATGTCGTGCCCGATCAGGACGGCCTTTCCGGCCTCGCCGGTCGCGTCGAGCATCTGCGCGAAGGCTGAGCCCAGGGCGGCGGCCACCTCCTCGTCCCACTGCTGCGGCACCGTCCCACGGACGTCGTACGCCTTGACGATCTGGGACAGATCAGACACCGGTTCCACTCCTCGACTGCAGTCCGTCAACAAAGCTGAGCGTATCGGAGGGACGGTCCCCACCCCGGCTCAGCCGGGGAGCCCGCCCCCGTACCTCGGCTCGCCATCCTCTCCGGCGGCCGGGTCCTGCCGTTGCGACGGCACGCCGGGGCCGGGTGGAGCAGTGCTCGGCGGTACGGCGGCAGACCCGCCGGAAGCCTCGGTCGGCATCGCCCGGGTCTGTTCGCCCGAACCGGCCGATCGGGCACCGTACAGGCCGCCGGTCGGCCGGGCGGCCGGCGGGCCCCCGTAGACGCGGGGCGTGGGCGGCCGACCCGTCCCGTACACCTGACCGGGTGCGGCCGGCGGCACCACCTCCGGGCCGGGCGATGTCGGCCTGGGAGAACGGGCGGAACGGTAGGTGGTGCCGCCCGGATTACCCAGCGGCACGTCGACCGGCTCGCCACGCCGCCGCCGATCCTTGCGCGAACGGTGCACCAGCAGCCCGATGAGCAGGGCCCCGGCAGCGACCATCGCGATGCCGGCATACATCACCGGCGAGACGCCGCCGGACTGCTCGGCCGACTGACTCAGGTCACCTGCGGTGTCCGCGGCCAACGCCACCGTGGGCGTGGCCACCGGCGGCTCCACACTCACCTCGTCCGGGGTCGGGCTGGGCGACGGCGACCGGGACTGCGACGGCGACGGGGCGACCCGGCCGCCAGCCACCCGGGACTCCGCCACGGCCCGACCCAGCACGACACCCCGCGCCGTGACCGCCTCGCCCGTCACGACCAGCCGACCGCCGGGCGCGTCGGCGCCGAACGCCACCCGATAGCGGATCGTCACACCCTTACGCTTACAGAGTTCGTCCTTGGCCGGGGCGACCGGCGCGGTGGTCACCAGCCCGTCAGCGCCGGAGACCGGCACGGACACCCATCGGCGGTCGACCTCCATCTGGACGGCGACCTGCTCCGGCCGGATCCCGGGCAGACTCAGCCCCAGCGCGCCGCGCACCCGCACACAGCCGTCGGTACGTTTGCGCACCTCCAGCCGGACGTCCCCGGCCGAACGGCCCGCGGTGAAGCTGCCGGCCGACCGCACCCGCACCCGGTCCTCGTCAGCTTGTGCCGGCGCACCACCGAGCATCACCAGCCCGCCGAGGAACACGCAGACTGTCGCGAGCCGCGCCGCGCGGCGACGTACCGACATGAGCTCCCACCGTTCCTCCCCCGGTCGGGGAATCGCCGGTCAGGCTACTACCGGAGCCCACCCTCGGCTCATCATCGAGCATCCCGGATGTGCGACCCGCCACGTCGAGCGGGCAGTTGCACATCGCGCCGACCATGGCCGGTCGTGGCAGCATGGGCAAGTCAATTCCGACCGCGCCCGCAATCCGGCCCACGTTGGTCGGGCCGGTGCCGGCCGCTATCCGGCACCGCCGAGCAGGTGCACACGGTTGAGGTACGGCTCGCCGTACCCCTGATGCTCCTCGGCGGGCGGATAGCCCGGCAGATCCGGTCGCTGGCTGTAGATGCCCCGGCGTAACCCGCTCAACGGCATCGGCTGGGCACCGCCGTCGAGCACCAGCACGTCCGCGTCGACCGCGTTGAACGGGTACGCGGCCCCGTGGTGCCGGTACAGCGGTTGGTCGCTGACCAGCCCGACCTGCGGATCGACGTAGAGCACCGTGCCGTTCTGGTTCAACGCCACCCAGATGTGCGCGCCGCCCCGCTCCAGATGGTTGACGACGAAGGCGAAACTGCCGTGGCCACCCAGCACCAGTTGGTCGCGCAGGTTCCGGTAGCCGGTGTCCAGCGCCCATTGCAGTTCGGCCGGCGTGCTCGCGTCGCCGTCGCAGAGCCGCTGGAAGCGGCCCCCGGTGACGTCCTCGACCCGCCCGGTACCGTCCTGCTCACCGTTGAGCGGTCGGGTCACGTCACCGGCCTGGTACGCGTCGAAGGTGCGCGGCGCCGAGACCCGGGGACGACCGTGTACCCAGGTGTCGTAGAGCGACAGGGTGCAGTCCAGACAGTTGATGCCTCGGGTCGGATCCGCGCGGGGCCCGCCGTCGTTCATCAGCCCGAACCAGTCCCCGACCCGAGGATCGGCCGTCCGCACCACATTGCCGGCCTCGTCCCGGGGCAGTTGCCGTTCCACGTCCAGTTGGTGCAGGGCCAGGGGCGGGCGGAGCCCACCCGGCTCACCGTAGCGGCGGGATCGGTCGATCGGCGGCGGATGATCGTCGCCGGTCAGGGCAGACCGGTCGCCGGTGCCGATAGCACCGGGGGCGAGATCACCGACATCGTCGTTGATCCGGTGGAAGTCCTCCAACCGGTCGACGGCGACCACGTCGGGCACAACCGCACCCGACGCCACCGCATCGGCCAGATCCAAGCACCGTCCGTACGCGCGGGTCTCGGCATTCGCAGCCCGTTGCCAGTCCGCTGACACGCTACGGTGGCCCGTCTGGTGAAGCTGACGTGCGTACGCGGCGAAGTCGCCAGCACGCTGATAGTGCTCCTCAGCCTGGGTTCCCAGTCGTGCCGTCTCGTCAAGGCGGCGCTTCTCCTCGAACCATGTCCGCTGCGACTCGTAGTAGCCCTGGTAGCGACGCCGTTCGAGAGCGTCGTAATCGGCGGCCCGCCGATCGCGATCACGATCCGGGGGCCTGGGCGGGCCGGTCGGCAGAGTGGTGTGCTCCGCAGTGCTCCCCGTCAGGGAGGTCGGCGTTAGCGCATCGACCAGCGCGGAGCGGGGCGCGGGCGACGGCTCCGGCCGCGCCGGTACGCCGATGGACGGTCCTGTCTCCGGCTTCGTCGCCATCGGCCTGCCCGGCACTGGGCTCACCCCTGGCCCGGCCACGCCCGACACACCCACCGTCGACGAGCCTCCAGCCGTCGCTACCGGACCGGTCGCCGCGCCGGTCGAGACGGCCGTACCGCCCGGCCCCGGAACTTCCAGACCGGTGGCGACAACCGGGGCGGGCATCGGCGCGGTCGTTTGCAGGCCGACGGTGGACAAGGTCGGGCCCGGTGTGAGGGCCGGGCCGTCTGACACGGCTGCCGCCGCCGGGCTGACAGCAGGAGGCACTGTCGGTTCCCCGTCCACCCGTCGTTGCTCGCCGTTCGGAACCTCACGGCTCGGCTGGTCCGGCTCCGGAGGCTGACCCGACTCGGTCGAGCGGTTCGAGGTTCCGCCCAGGTCGGAGCCGACGAGATCCGGCTGCCCGCCGTCCCGACGCGGCTCGACGGGGTCGACCGGGCCCACGCCGTCAGCAGTCGGCAGGGACACGGCCGGCCCGTCAGCCAGCGGGGTGGGGCCGACCGGCCCGACGGGGAGCGGTTCGATCGAGGTCCGCTGGGGAGGGATCACTGCGTCGACGGCGGGCGCTGGATGCGTCGACGCCCCGCTGCCAAGCGGTAGCGCCGGGCCGATCGGCGCAGCAGGAGACGGGACAGCAGGCCCGGGCAGGACCGGCGGCGCAAGAGTCGGACCGGACAGGGCGGTCAACTGGCCGTCGAGCCGGTCCTGCAAGGCGTGGTCGGCCTGGGCGGTGGCCGAGCCCCGGGCGCCCGAAGCGGCCGCCCGGGCAGCATCCTCCAGTGACGTCAGCCCTTGCCCGGTGGCGAGGCGCGCCGCCTGGTCGGCGATCACTTCGCCGGTCATCTCCCGACCCAGGTGTTCGGCCATCCGTGCGCCCCGACCGGTGGCGTGTCGACCGAGACCGGCCAGTGGTGCCGCCGCCCCACCGGCCAGGCCGCCGATCGCGTTGGTCCCCAGGTCGGTGACGTCCAGTTCGTGCCGGCGGCCGGTGCTGTGCTGGTACGCCTGGGTGGCCAGGTTGACCCCGGCCTCCTGCGCCGCCTCCGTCAACCCTTCCCGTGCGGAGTGGCGGGCCAGGCCACGCGCACCGCTCGCGGTCACCTGCTTGGCCGCGCGCTCGCCGACCTCCTTGAGGCCCTGCCTGAGGGACTTACGAGCCAGTTGGGCCAGTAGACGCCGGAAGATCTGTTGAACCAGGAACCGGGTCGCGGCGATCAACCCGGCGGCAGCCGGCGAGGCAGCCCCGGCGGTGAGCACCGCCGCCACCGCCAGGGCCAGCAACTCGATCACCAGGATGCCCAACTCGATCCAGACTTCGAGCTTGGCTCCTTCGATGTCGCACCCGCACTCCTCCACCACCCGTCCGAGGTCGTGGCTGATCGCGAGCAGCACCGGCAGCGGGGCCTCCTCGCCGTCCGCCAACTGCCGCCACGCGCCGCCGAACGCGGTCGCGACCGCGCCGACGGCGCCGTAGCCCTGGTGGACCTCGGTGGCGGCGGTGCCCGCCTCCGCCTGCGGGCCGGCGAGAATTCCGGCCACGGCGTACCACTGGTCGGCCAGGTCCCAGACTGCGCGCTCGTCGCCCTCCGGCCACTCCATGCCGACCACCCAGTCAAGAGCCTCGTAGATCCAGCCGGGCAGGTCCCACGGTGCATAGTCCAACGGGTGCGGAATCGGGCTCGGCAACACCGTCATCGCTGATCTCCCGGTCCGGTTCAGTGCCGGGGGCGCGGGTCGGACACCCGGTCGAACCGGGCAGCGCTGACCGCATCGGTCTGCTGGTTGGCCTCGACCGAGCGGACCACGTCGACGCCCAAGTCGGCCAGCCGCCGGCCGACACCGGCCCAGATCCGCAGCACCATCTCCTCGTAGCCGCGGTACTGCTGCTCGAACGCCGCGCCGATGTCGTCACGTCCCCACGGCCGTCGGGCGCTGGCCGTCGCTATCGCGGCACCGGCTTGGGCGTGTCGCCCGGTAACCGCCTCGCCTGCGCGGGTCAGGTCCGCACCGCCGCGCCGGGCACGGGCCGGATCGAGCCACAGCTCCGCCATCACTCACTCCGACCCAACACGGTGTCCGCGCGGCCGAGCAGGGTGCCGAAGTCGCCGGTACGCAGGAAATCGGCTGTCCCGGACTGAAGCGGCAGGTAGCTGCTCACAAGTTCCTGGGTGGCCGCTGTCGCGGCGACGGCGGCCCGCCGTACCGTGGCGGTGATCTTCGCACTCAGCGCCTCGGCATCGCGGTCGCGGTAGACCGACGGGTTCAACTCCACCGAGATCAGCTCACCTTGGGCGCCGACGGTCGCGGTCACCTGGCCGTCGGCGGAGCGCTGCGTCACCCGCAGCTCGGCGAGCCTGGCCTGCAACTCGTCCAAGCCGGACCGCAGCTGCTGGTACTGCCCGTACACCTCGTCGAAACGGGCCCGGAGGGCACGATTGGCATCACGGTTCACGCTGTCGGTCAACGCCATCCCTCTCGTCACCGTAGGTAAGCCGAACCATACCGGCTGCCACGTATTCGCGTTGTCCGGTAGGTTCGCGGTGTGATTGACCGCGAACAGGCCGAGCAGATCGCAGCGGTATGGGCCCGCCGCGACTCACAGCGCCTGGGTCACGAATGCCGTCCCATGGTCACGGAGTTCGACCTCGGCTACGTGATCACCTCGACGGTGTCCACACAGGTCAAGTCACTACCCGGCGACCTGCCGACCACTGTGGTCGACAAGGCAACCGGTGAGGTGACCACCTGGCCCCGGGTTCCGCCCGATGTGGTCGAGCAACTTTTCCGGCGCAGTCGACCCACCGGGCCTCCGGTCCCCCGCACTCTGGATCCGGCCAGCCAGCTGCTGCGGGAGATTCGTCGACTGCCCACTCCGGCCACGGCGGCACACCTGACCATCGAGGGCCGCATCTTCACCGCGCAGGGCGCGAAGGGCGACGTACAGCTCAACCACCATCCGCTGGTCCGCGCGTACCTCGACCGGCTGCCGGACGGGCACCTGGTCCGTGGTGGCGACCGCCACGCCGAACTCGTCGTCGTCTCCGACGTCCTGCACGAGTACGACCACCGCCGCGCTGCCGAAGGCATCGCCCCGATGGGCATGGGCGACGCAAGAGACCTGCTGAGGTCCGCTCGAATAGAGGTGTTCCGAGTCCGCGAGCCCGATGATCCGAACGGCGGGCCAGCCGAGCGGCCCTGCGACTCATGCCTCGACATGCTGGTGGACTTCAGCCTGTTGCCGTGGTCCGACCGGGCGTACACGGTTGCGTGGTATCCCGATCCCGCACCCGATCCGTCCCCCGGCCGGTTTCCGCCAGAGGTTGCTCACGCCCTCGTCGCCGCTGGCTGGCGACCACATTTCGGCGACGAGGTCGTCGCGATGTCAGCCATCCGCGACGTAAGCGCTGTGCGTGCCAAGGCCCACGAGCACATAGCCTTTTCCGCCGCCACGTCCGTCCTTACCGCCTTCCCAAGCCTGGTCGGTGCACGGCGAGGGCCGGGGGAACAGGTGTGGATCTCCCGTTTCGACATCCGGCCCCGGCAGGTCGCGCACACCGCCGACACGCTCGCCGACTTCGCGGCCGTAATCGGGGCGCGGTTGTTCCCGATCGGTACGGAGAACCAGCACAGCATCATCGCGGTCGACGAGCACGGCCGGATCTTCGCACTGGATCAGGCCGGCGAGTGGTTCCTCGGCGCGGACATCGACGAGGCGCTCGTGACCCTGCTGCTCGGCCGTGCCCCCGCCCGGGTACGCGACGACGGCAGCTGGTGAGCACCTCCGACGTTAGTAAGGTGCCTTTCCTTACAGCTGGATGCCGGTGAGGACGGTGACCCGGGGGTCGGTGTAGTCGTCCATGGCGCTGCGCAGGCCCTCCCGGCCCACGCCGCTGCCCTTCATCCCGCCGTACGGCATCTGGTCGGCGCGGTACGACGGCACGTCGCCGACGATCACTCCGCCGACCTCAAGGGTGCGGGCCGCAGCGAAGGCGACGTCGAGACGGTGGGTGAAGACGCCGGCCTGGAGGCCGTACGCCGAGTCGTTGACGGCGGCGAACCCGGCGGCGTCGTTCTCGACCGGCGCCACGACGAGCACCGGGCCGAACACCTCCTCGGTGCACACCTTCGCGTCAATCGGTACTCCACTGAGGACGGTGGGCGGATAGGTCGCCCCGTCGCGCCGGCCGCCGGCCTCGATGGTGGCGCCGGCCGCCACGGCCTCGTCCACCCACGCCTCCACCCGGCGGGCGGCGTCGACGGAGACCAGCGGGCCGACATCGGTCAGCGGGTCGGTCGGGTCGCCGGTGCGCAACTCCCGCACGGCCGCGACCAGCCGAGGGAGGAATCCGTCGTAGAGCCACTCGTGCACGTAGACCCGTTGCACGGCGATGCAGGACTGACCGGCCTGGTAGTTGGAGAAGGTGGCGATCCGGTGCGCGGCGAAGGTGAGGTCCTTGTCGTCGGACCAGTCTTCGCAGATCAGAGCCGCCGCGTTGCCGCCCAGTTCCAACGTCACATGCTTGTCGGGGGCCGCCTGGCGGATGGTCGTGCCGACCGGCCCGGAACCGGTGAACGAGACCACCGGCAGGCGGGGGTCGGCGACGAGTTCGGCGGCGCGTTCGTTGGGCAGCGGCAGCACCGAGAACATTCCTGCGGGCAGGTCGGTCTCGGCCAGGATCTCGCCGAGCAGCAGCGCCGAGAGCGGAGTGGCCGGTGCCGGCTTCACGACGATCGGTGCGCCGACCGCCAGGGCCGGGGCGACCTTGTGCGCCACCAGGTTGAGCGGGAAGTTGAACGGGGTGATGCCGAGCACCGGCCCCTTGGGCACCCGCCGGACCAGGGCGATGCGACCGGTGGCGGCCGGGTCGGTGTCGAGGCGTTGCAGTTCGCCGGAGAAGCGCCGCGCTTCCTCGGCCGCCCACCGGAAGGTGGACACCGCCCGGCCCACCTCGGCCCGGGACCACTTGACCGGCTTGCCGTTCTCGGCGGTGATCAGGGCGGCGATCTCCTCGGCCCGCTCGGCGAGCCGGTGTGAGACGTGGTCCAGCGCCGCCGCGCGGGCGTGCGCGGGCAGCGCGGCGGCCGTCGCCGCCACCTCGGCCGCCGCCGTCACGGCGGCCTCGACCTGGTCGGCGGTGGCGTGGGTGGTACGCCCCACCGGGCGGCCGTCGTACGGGTGGTGGACGGTCACCTCGCCGGTACCGTGGGTGGGACGACCGGCGACGAAGAACGGTGTGAGCTCCACGTTCCGCAGCCTAATCCAGAGATGGGCCGACGGAAACGGTCGCGTAGACCCTTGTCTGCCGCGAATTCAGTAGCGAAGATGGCACGAAGGTTGCGATAACCGCCGCAGCGCGCCCCCGAACCCTTCGGAGTGATCCTGTCATGAGTGACCAGCAGAAGCTGCGCAACTTCGTCAACGGCGAGTACGTCGAGCCGGTCGACGGTGGCTACGCCGACCTGATCGACCCCTGCACCGGGGAGGTCTTCGCCCAGGCTCCGGTCTCCGGCACCGGCGACGTCGACGCGGCGATGCGGGCCGCCGCCAGCGCCTTCGAGAGTTGGCGGGACAGCACTCCGGCGGAGCGGCAGAGGGCCCTGCTCAAGCTCGCCGACGCGGTGGAGGCGCGGGCCGCCGACCTGGTCGACGCCGAGGTACGCAACACCGGCAAGCCCCGGCAGCTCACCGCCGACGAGGAACTGCCGCCCGCGGTGGACGAGTTCCGTTTCTTCGCCGGTGCCGCCCGACTGCTGGAGGGCCGCTCGGCGGGTGAGTACATGGCCGGGCACACCTCGTACGTGCGGCGCGAGCCGATCGGCGTCTGCGCCCAGGTGACCCCGTGGAACTACCCGCTGATGATGGCGGTCTGGAAGATCGCGCCCGCCCTGGCGGCCGGTAACACGGTGGTGCTCAAGCCGTCGGACACCACGCCGGTGTCGACGCTGCTGCTGGCCGAGATCGCCGCCGAGGTCCTGCCGCCGGGCGTGTTCAACGTGGTCTGCGGCGACCGGGACACCGGCCGGGCCCTGGTCGCGCACCCCACCCCGCAACTGGTGTCGATCACCGGTTCCACCCGGGCGGGCATGGAGGTCGCCGCCGCCGCCGCGCCCGACCTCAAGCGCACGCACCTGGAACTGGGCGGCAAGGCACCGGTGGTGATCTTCGACGACGCGGACATCGCGGCGGCGGCCGAGGCCATCGCGATGGGCGGCTACTTCAACGCCGGCCAGGACTGCACCGCCGCCACCCGGGTGCTGACCGCGCCCGGCGTACACGAGGATTTCGTCGCCGCCCTCACCGAGCAGGCCCGCAACACCAGGACCGGCGCGCCGGATGACGCCGACGTGCTCTACGGCCCGCTGAACAACGCCAACCAACTGGCCCGGGTACGCGGCTTCGTGGACCGGCTGCCCGACCACGCGAACCTGCAGACCGGCGGTGCGCAGGTGGGCGAGCGCGGCTACTTCTACGCCCCCACCGTCGTCTCGGGCCTGCGGCAGGCCGACGAGATCATCCAGCAGGAGGTCTTCGGCCCGGTCATCACCGTGCAGCGCTTCTCCGACGAGGACGAGGCGGTGCGTTGGGCCAACGGTGTCGACTACGGCCTGTCCGCCTCGGTCTGGACGCGCGACCACGGCCGGGCGATGCGGATGACCCGCCGGCTCGACTTCGGCTGCGTCTGGGTGAACACCCACATCCCGTTCATCTCCGAGATGCCGCACGGCGGGTTCAAGCACTCCGGGCACGGCAAGGACCTCTCCGTCTACAGCCTGGAGGACTACACCCGGATCAAGCACGTCATGCACAACATCGAGGGCTGACCACCCGATGACATCCTCAGAGGAGCTGCACAAGCGGCGGGGCTCAGCCGTCGCCCGGGGCGTCGGCAGCGTCATTCCCGCCTACGTGGCCACCGCGTCCGGCGGCACCATCACCGATGTCGAGGGCCGGCAGTGGATCGACTTCGCCGCCGGCATCGCGGTCACCAACGTGGGCAACTCCGCGCCGAAGGTGGTCGAGGCGGTACGCGCCCAGGTCGAACGCTTCACCCACACCTGCTTCATGGTCGCGCCGTACGAGTCGTACGTGGCGGTCTGCGAGCAGCTCAACGAGCTGACTCCGGGCGGCTTCGAGAAGCGCTCGGCGTTGTTCAACTCCGGTGCCGAGGCGGTGGAGAACGCCGTCAAGATCGCCCGCCACGCCACCGGGCGGCCTGCGGTGGTGGTCTTCGACCACGCGTACCACGGCCGGACCAACCTGACCATGGCGTTGACGGCGAAGAACATGCCGTACAAGCACCGCTTCGGGCCGTTCGCCGGTGAGGTCTACCGGGTGCCGATGTCGTACCCGCTGCGCGACGGTGGCCTGGACGGCGCCACCGCCGCGGCCCGAGCCATCGAACTGGTGGAGAAGCAGGTCGGCGCGGAGAACGTGGCGGCGTTGCTGATCGAACCGATCCAGGGCGAGGGCGGCTTCGTCGTACCGGCGGCGGGTTTTCTGCCGGCGCTGCGCGAGTGGGCGACGGCGGCCGGGGTGGTCTTCATCGCCGACGAGATCCAGACCGGTTTCTGCCGTACCGGCGACTGGTTCGCCTGCCAGCACGAGGGCGTCGAGCCGGATCTGATCACCCTGGCCAAGGGCATCGCCGGTGGGCTGCCGCTGGCCGCGGTGACCGGCCGGGCGGAGCTGATGGACGCAGTGCACGTCGGCGGGCTCGGCGGCACGTACGGCGGCAACCCGATCGCCTGCGCCGCCGCGCTGGCCTCGATCGAGACGATGCACGAGCTGGACCTGGTCGCCGCCGCCCGGCGGATCGAGGCGGTGCTGGGTGCCCGGCTGCACGCCATCGCCGCACGCGACCCGCGCATCGCCGAGGTACGCGGGCGCGGCGCGATGCTCGCCGTGGAGATCGTGCAACCGGGCACGCTCATCCCCGACCCGGTCGCCACGGCGGCGACCTCGGCGGTCTGCCACGCCGCCGGCCTGCTCACCCTCACCTGCGGCACCTACGGCAACGTGCTGCGTTTCCTGCCCCCGTTGGTCATCGCCGACGACGAGCTGTCCCGTGGGATGGACATCCTCGACGCCGCCTTCGGCTGACCCGAGACGGCCGGGTGGCTGCCGCGTCCGCACCGCGTGGCAGCCACCCGGCCCTGATCTCAGCGCAACAGCTCGACGGTGTTGTTGCGGACCAGGTTCTTGCCCGGCTCCCGGATCTGTTCCATCGCGGCGGAGTTGAGCAGCACGCAGCTGCCCGACGGGCCGGTCACCGTCACCGTGGTCGACCGGTTGTTGTCCAGGTTGGTCACCCGCAGCCGGGTGCCGACCGGGAACCGGTCGCTGGTGGCGGCCGCAGCGGCGGCTTCCTCGAAGAACGTGATCGCGCCCTGGCAGGCCGACCCGGTGGCCGGGCGGGTGGCCGGCGGCGACGCCACCCCGGGCCGGTCGGCCGGCTGGCCGACGCCGGGCTGCGCCCCGGCACCGCCCAGTCGCTCGACCACGTTGCGCCGGATGACGTTCTTCCCCGGTTCGCGGACCAGTTCCATCGCGGCGGCGTTGAGCAGTACGCAACTGCCCGACGGCCCGACCACTGTCACCTCCGCCACCTTGCTGTTGTCCAGGTTGGTCACCCGCAGCCTGGTCCCGACCGGGAACTGATTGCTGGTGGCAGCCGGGGCTCCCCCTTCGGCGGAGAAGGTGATCGAGCCGGGGCAGACACTCTGGGCGGTCGGCGCGCTGTCGGCGAACCCGAGCCCGGTCCCCAGCGCCATGGCCCCGGCGGCGACCACCGCCACCCCCGCCGCCAGCATGTGCTTGCGCTGCACCCTCACCTGTCGCCTCCCGTCCTCGGCATCTGCGTTCGGATGCTGGTACGGCGTGGGAGCGCTATCGGGTTCAGGTGGATCGGAAACAAAGTTTCGAATCGGCTCGCCGACCTCGCGCCCTCACAGGACGCCGCCGCGCCCTTACAGCGGGCCGTAGCGGGTGTGCGGCGCCCCGGTCATCAGCGCCCAGTAGCGGTCGCCGTAGGACCAGTGCCACCACTCGGTGGGGTAGTTGACCAGTCCAGCGCAGGCCAGCGCCGCACCCATGATCCGCCGGTACCGGCGGGCCGGCGCGCCGATCGACGTGGCGGCCGTGAAGCAGGCGTTCCCGCTCGCCTCGGGTGTGGCGTCCACCGCAGTGCCCATGTCCACTTCGATCCCGTCGGCGGTGCACAGCGTCAGGTCCACCGCCCCGCCGGTGCTGTGCGGCGCCACTTCCACCGGGGAGACGAACTTGGTGGTCTCCTCGTACACCCGCTGCGGCGACCAGTCCGGGTGGTTGCGACGCAACTCGTCCCGGTAGGCGGTGAAGATGTTCAACTGTGCCTCGTAGGGCCGGTACCCCTCGATGACCAGCAGGCGCAGGCCGTCGGGCAGGGTGCGCTGCGCGGCCAGCAAGCGGTCCACCACCTGATGACGCAACCGGGCGTACGCTCCGGCCGGATCGGCCGCCCGGCCGTCGAGCCGCAGTTCGGGTACGTCCCGCAGGTCGACCAGAGGGTCACCGTCGTCGACGCCGGGCACCGCCGCCACCCGGGGATCGCAGAGCAGGATCACGCGCGCCCCTCCCCACCCGTGGGACGACTCGCGTGCCGCTCGACGGCCAGCGCGACCAGCCGGTCGACGATCTCCTGGTAGCCGACACCGGCCACCGCCCACACCTTCGGATACATCGAGTGCGCGGTGAAGCCGGGCATCGTGTTCAACTCGTTGACGTACAACTCGCCGGCGCTCTCGTCGTAGAGGAAGTCGACCCGGGCCAGCCCCCAGCCGCCGATCGCGGCGAACGCCCGCAGCGACAGGTCCCGGATCCGCTCGGTCACCTCGTCGGGCAGCACCGCCGGCACCACCATCGGATCGGCGTCGCCGAAGTACTTCTGCTGGTAGTCGAACCAGCCCCCGGTGACCCGCACCTCGCCCACAGTGGACGCCTCGGGGCGGGTGCCGCCGAGCACCCCGCACTCCAACTCCCGGCCGGTGACGCCCTGCTCCACCACGACGAGGTTGTCGTGCCGCAGCGCCTCCTCGACCGCCGCAGCCAGGTCGTCGTCCTCGGTCACCCGGGAGATGCCGATCGACGAGCCCATCCGTGCCGGTTTGACGAACAGCGGTCGGCGCAGCCCCACCACCAGCTTCTCCACGTCCTCGGTGGCGCGGTAGGTGTGTGCGTCGAACCAGACGTGCGGGGTGATCGGCACCCCCTCGGCCCGCAGCGCCCGCTTCATCGCCACCTTGTCCATCCCGACGGCGGAGGCGAGGATCCCGCACCCCACGTACGGCACGCCCAGCGATTCGAGCAGTCCCTGCACCACACCGTCCTCGCCGTACGGGCCGTGCAGCACCGGGAAGACCACGTCCAGTTCGGCGTGCACCTCGCCGAGCGAGTCCACCCCGGTGACCAGTGCGGTGCCGGGCCGCTCGCCGGCCCGCAGCTCCACGGCGGCCCCGGTCACCGACAGCCGGTCGTCGATGGCCCGTTGCGCCTCCGTACCGTCGATGTGGGCGACCAAGGTGGCCTCGGGAACCAGCCGCAGCCGGCCTTCCCGGGTGACGCCGAGCGCCACGACGCGGTACCCGCCACCGACCAGCGCCCGAGCCACCCCGAGCGCCGAGGCGCAGGAGACCTCGTGCTCCGCCGACGGCCCGCCGAACAGCACCCCGATCACCTGCGGCCTGCCGCCGCCGTCCCGCCGCGGTCCCCCGCCTTGACGCTCACTCATGCTGCCGCCCCTTCCTCGATCCGACGCGGGGCCGCCAGTCGGGCGACCAGATCCGCTTCCACATTTCCGCCGGTCAGCACCACACCGACCGTGTGCAGCCGCCGGGTACCGCTGGTCGGCACGCCAGTGCGATCAGCCCCGGCTTGACGCTCCGCTTGGTGGCTGCCGGACTGCTCGGCGGCACGACCGGTCAGCGCGCGGTGGCCGCCGGACTGCTCAGCGGCACCACCGGTCAGCCGGAGCACGCCGGCCAGGCCGGCCGCGCCGGAAGGCTCGGCCAGCACCTTCAGCTCCAGCAGGAGCAGCCGGAACGCCTCGGCGATCGCCTCGTCGTCCACCCGGATCACCCCACGCAGGCGGTCACGGACGATGGCGAACGGCAGCTCACCCACGCAGGACGGCCGAAGACCGTCGGCGATCGTCGGTGCGGGGCTGACCGGCGTCGGTCGGCCGGCGTCCAGGCTGCGGGCCAACGAGTCACAGCCGTACGGCTCCACGCCGTACACCTCGATCGGCCGTCCGGTAGCGGCCAGGCACGCGCCGGCCACGCCACCGCCACCGCCGACGGGCAGCACCAGCGCGTCCAGCGGGGTGCCCGCCCGTTCGGCCTCCTCGATCAGTTCAAGGCTGGCGGTGCCCTGCCCGGCGACCACGTCCGGATGGTCGTACGCGTCGACGATCGGGTGACCGGTCTCGTCGCTGAGCTGCCGGGCCACGGCCAGCCGCTCCTCGACGCCGGTGCCGGCGAGCACCACTCGCGCGCCCGCCGCCCGGGCCCGGTCGACCTTCGTCGTGGCCGCGTCGACCGGTAGCACCACGGTCGCGGCCAGCCCGTGCCGCCGAGCCGCCAACGCCACGGCGACGGCGTGGTTGCCGGTGCTCTGCGCGACCACCCCGGACTGCCCGGCCGCCGCGAGCCGGCCGACCGCGAACAGCCCGCCCCGCATCTTGTACGAGCCACCGCGCTGCAAGTTCTCCGCCTTCATCAGCACCCGCACGCCGGCCAGCCGGTCGATCGCCGGGGACCGCAGCAGCGGGGTACGCAGCACCCGGCCGTCGAGCCAGCGGGCGGCCTCCGCCACGTCGACCCGGGCTGGGTCGACCTCCAAGGAAGCTGAGCGGGACATGTCGTCTCCTTCTTGGTTCAGCCGGCGGAAGGCCGGGTGGGCAGGTCGGCGGAACGCCGGGCGGGCAGGTCGGCGCGCCGTCGGGTGGGCAGGTCGAAGAGCCACGACGTGCGAGCCGCGAGCAGGGCCCGGTGCAGGGCCAGGCTCAGCGCCAGCACGGCGACGGTGAACGAGAACGGGAAACCGAAGGCCAGCGCCAGCCGGGCGGTCTCGTCCAGGGCGGCGACCCGTTCGGCGACCAGCAGATGCAGCAGGGCGAGCACCGGCATGTGGATCACGTAGATCGGCAGGGTCTGACGCCCGAGGGCCGCCAACGGTTCGGCGACGACGGGCCACCGGGCGAGCCGTACCGCCCCGGCGATGCCAAACAGCACCGCGACGGCGGACACCAGCACCGCCACACCGGGCAGGCGAGCGGCGCCGGTCACGAGCATGGCCGCCGACGCGCCGCCGTACGCCGACGCCGCGAGCAGCAGACGCCGCCCGGTCACCGTCTCCGCCCACCGCAGCAGGTACGGCCGCAGGTGCAGACCGGCGAGGAAGAACACCAGATTCTGATAGAGCCCGCCCCGGTTACCGGGAGTGTCGAGCAGCCCGGTCGCCGCGACGGCGGCGAGCGTGCCCGCCGCACCCAGCAGCACCGCCGGGTGGACCCGACGCAACGCCTTCGCCAGGACGAAGTAGAGCGCCAGCGCGTACAGGTACCAGAGGTTGGACGGGGTGATGGTGAGCTGGGCCAACAGCTGTCCCGGGCTGGTCGCCCGATCGGTGGGAAAGTCCGGGGCGAGGGCCAGCACGGCGGTGTGGATCAGCAGCCAGAGGGCGTACAGGTAGAGAAAGCGCGCGACCCGGGAGCGGGCGACCGCCCGCCACGGCCGGTGCACGGCGGCGGCCGCGAACATGCCGGAGATGGTGAAGAACAGGGGCATCCGCATCGGCAGCAGCAGCTCGCCGAAGGTGCCCCAGGCCCCGGGCACCGGCACCGCGAGCCGCCAGTCGATCTGGAGGTAATCCTTCATGATCACGTGCCAGAGCAGGACCAGGAGGATGCAGCCACCCTTGGCGACGTCCGCCCAGGCCAGCCGCCCGCCGGCCGACCCGTCGTGCCGGTCGTACGCCGGCCCGGAATCCCCCACCGGCACCGGCCCGAACTGCCCGTCGTGGGCCGGCCCGGTCGGAGCCGGGGCAGCGCCGGTGAGCGGTGCTGCGTGCTCTCGGGTGGTCACGATGTTTGCTCCTCTCTGCCGGGCGGTGCCCGAATCCGGGCACGCCGAAGGCCGAGTTGCCGCGGTCGGCGGTCGGTGTGGGGTGAGGTGCGGTCGCTGTGGGTGAGCTGCCCGGGTCAGGGCGCCTTGGGTAGCTGGACGTCGACCCGTAGCCCGCCGTTCTCAGCCGGTCGGGCGGCGATCAGGCCGTCATGCGCCTGGGTGATCGAGCGGGCGATGGCCAGGCCGAGTCCCGCCCCACCGCTGTGGTTCGTACGGTCCCGGGCGAGTCGGCGGAACGGCTCGAAGAGCCCGGCCACCGCCTCGGCCGGCACCACCTGACCGCTGTTGACCACGGTCAGTGCCGTTTCCCGGCCGACGGTGACGGTCAGCGTCCCGCCCGGCCGGTTGTACTTGATCGCGTTCTCCACCAGGTTGCTGACCAGGCGTTCCAGCAGCACCCGCTCACCCATGACCACCCGAGGCGTGAGGTGACTCTGCACGGTCACCCCGGCCTCCTCGGCACGTTCCCGGTAGCTGGCGAGGACCGTACCGGCGATCTCGTCCAGCCGCTGCGGGAGCCGCGCCCGCAGGCCCTGGTCACTCTCGCTGAGCGCCAGCAGACCCTCGATCAGCCGCTCGTTGCGCTCGTTGGTCTCCAACAGTTGGCTGGTCAACAGTTCGAGTTGCTCGCCGGTGAGCGAACGGGCCATCCCGACCTCGATCAGCGTCCGCTGCACCGCCAACGGCGTACGCAGTTCGTGTGAGGCGTTCGCGGCGAACCTGCGCTGGCCCTCGTAGCCGGCGGCGATGCGTTCCATCATCTCGTCGATCGCACGGGCCAGTTTCGCCAGTTCGTCGTTGCCACGCGGCCGGATCCGATGGCCGAGATTCTGCGGCCCGACGTGCCCGATCGGCTCGGCGAGGTCGCCCACCGGACGCAGGCACCACGCCCCGACGGCCCAGATCCCGATCAACACGATCACCAGGACCACGAGGCCAGTCAACAGGCTGAGCTGGCCGACGACGCTCCCGGCCGCTCCGCACGCCGTGCTGACCCCGGGCACCCCGGCGTCGCAGAGCCGCTGGCCGAAGATCCACACCAGGTTCAGCACCCTCTTCACCACGAGGGGCATGGCGATCCCGACGACCAGGGCGCCCGCGCCGACCAGCACGATCCGCCAACGCGGTGTCATGCTTGCGCACCGCCGATCCGGTATCCGGCCCGCGGCACAGTGTGGATGATCTGCGGCGTACCGAGCTTCTTGCGCAACGTCATCACGGTGACCCGGACGGCGTTGGTGAACGGGTCGGCGAACTCGTCCCAGGCCTGTTCCAGCAGTTCCTCCGCGCTGACCACCCGCCCCTCGGCACGCATCAGCACGTGCAGCACGGCGAACTCCTTCGGACTCAGGCTGACCTCGCGGTCGTCCCGGGTGACCACGTGCCGGGCCACGTCCAGCGCCACGCCGTGCTGGCGCAGCACCGGCGGCACCGCCGGTGCTGAGCGCCGCCCGAGCGCCTGTACCCGGGCGACCAACTCGGCGAAGGCGAACGGCTTGGTCAGGTAATCGTCCGCACCGAGGCCAAGGCCCTCCACCCGGTCCCGGATGCCTGCGGCGGCGGTGAGCAGCAGCACCCGGGTGGTGGCGCCGGATTCGGCCAGGCTGCGGCACACCTCGTCGCCGGTATGCCCCGGCATGTCCCGGTCCAGCACCGCGACGTCGTAGCGGTTCACCCCGATCCGCTCCAGGGCGCCGCCACCGTCGTAGCAGACGTCGACCGCCATCGAGAATCGGCGCAACCCCTCGGCGACCGTGTCCGCCAGCAAACGCTCGTCGTCCGCCACCAACACCCGCACGTTCCACTCCCCGTGATCCGTAACCGTCCGGCACACGTTCGCAGGCCGGAGTTAAGGGTTCTGTAAGCGTCTGCCGCCGCAATACTCCACCCCACCGCCCCGACAACAAGTCCGGCCACCCAACCCCCCTCCAGCCCCCCCAACCCCCACCCCCTCAAAGTGACCCACCTCACACTCGCCAGCCGAACTCGGCCCAGCCCTGCTGCCCGCGATCTTGCACTTTGGGTCGCCCATTTGGCTGGTAATGCCCCTCTTGCACCGACAGAAAGTGCAAGATCGCGGGGGCCGGGCCGGGCCGGGGCGGGGCGGGGCGGGGTTGGTTAGGAGAGGGCGGCTTTGATGGTGGCGACGATGTGGGCGGGGCGGCGGTAGAGGTCGCGGTCCGTGAAGTAGCGCATCCGCCAGCCCTGCGCGTCGAGCCAGTTGACGCGCTCCCGGTCGTGCCGCAGGACATCGCGATCCAGATGGGTGAGGCCGTCGTACTCGATGCCAACCCTGCGCTCCCGGTAGCCCAGGTCCAGGCGGTAACGCAACGCGCCGTAGCGGTCCGGGACCCACAGCTGCGGCTCGGGCGGAGGCAGCCGGCCGTCCAGCAGCACCAACCGCAGTTGGCTCTCCTGACGGCATTCCGCCCGGCCGTCCGCCAGCGGCACCAACTCGCGCGCCTGCCGCACGCCGCGTAGCCCGCGATGTGCGCACACCTCGGCGAGCAGATCGTCCGGGGTTACCGCCTCGGCGCGCAGCGCGGAATCCAGCACGGGAAGGGCATCGAACCGCGACACGGTACGCGCCAGGTCGACCGCACAGCGCGCCGCCGGTACGCACGGCAGCCCCTGCACGAGCACCGGCTGCACCGGCAGCACGCAGTGATGCACCACCAGCCCAGGCAGCCGGGGCTTCGGCACGCTGGGCGGCACCTGGACGTGCACGAGATCGTCGCGCAGTACGCCGAATCCGTGTCGCCGGGCCGCCGTCTGCCGGGCCAGCATGGTCCCCGCCGGCAGACACAGCAGGAGCGCCCGTAATTCGTCCTCGTCGTCGACGGGCTGATCGGCGTAGACACCCCGCCGCACCCGGCGCAACTCCTCCCGGCTCAGCCGGGTACGAAGCCGACGGGCGGTCAGTGTGCGCATCAGGGTTTCCACCCGCCACAGTTGAGCAGTCATCCCGGCACCCTGCCCCGCACACCACCCACCCCTCCACCCCACACCCGCCCCCTGTGGACAACCACCCACCCTGTGGATAACCCCCACCCACCCCCACCCTCGTGCTAGACACCCCACCCCACCCCACCCCACCCCCACCTCGTCGATCTTGCACTTACCGTCGCTGATTCACGGCTTATGTCCTCTATTCCCCGACCAGAAGTGCAAGATCGACGGGGCTAGGGCGCGGGGCGCGAGGAGGGCGGGGCGCGGGGGCAAGGGGTGATGAGGGCAAGGGGTGAGGAGGGCGGGCCGTGAGGGTGGGGGTCAGCGGGCGTCGAGGAGGGGTTGGGTGGGGGTCCAGGGTGGGGCGCCGGTGGCGTCGTGGCGGCGGCGGGCGATGGCGGAAAGGGCTTCCAGGACGATGCGGTTGCCGAGGAAGGCGGTGATGTCGGCGTGGTCGTACGGTGGGGCGACCTCGACCACGTCCAGCCCGACGATCGGGAGTTCGTAGCAGACCCGGCGGACCGCGTCGAGCAGTTGTCGGGAGGTGAAGCCGCCCGGCTCGGGGGTGCCGGTGCCAGGTGCCATGCCCGGGTCGACCACGTCCACGTCGACGGAGAGGAAGACACCGTCGCACTCGTCGGTGGCGATGTCGAACGCCTCGGACAGGCAGTCGTCCAGGCCCCGGGCCACGATCTCGGTCATCTCGTACGAGCGCATCCGCTGTTCGGCCATCCATTGCAGCGTGGAAGGCCCCGGCCAGTAGCCGCGCAGTCCGATCTGGAGGAAGCGGTCGCCGCGTACGGCGCCGGACTCGATGAGCCGGCGCATCGGCTGACCGTGCCCGTGCAGGGAGCCGAACTCGATGTCCCCGGTGTCGGCGTGCGCGTCGAAGTGCACCAGCGACACCCGGCCGAGCCCGTGGTGGCGGGCCACGCCGGTGGCGT
The DNA here is from genome assembly GCF_040682415.1 of Micromonospora sp. NPDC051196. NCBI lineage: Bacteria > Bacillati > Actinomycetota > Actinomycetes > Micromonosporales > Micromonosporaceae > Micromonospora > Micromonospora sp. NPDC051196. The sequence continues at coordinate 419,258 of NZ_JBFBAY010000001.1, read as the reverse complement.
CGGGCAGGGCGATGGAGTGGTCGCCGCCGAGGATCACCGGGATCGCGCCGGCCGATGACACCGCGTACACGGCGGTTTCCAGTGCGGCCAGGGAGCGTTCGATGTCGCCGGAGAACATCTCCACGTCACCGGCGTCGTACACGCAAAGGTCCTTGAGGGCGTCGACGCGCATGGCCAGGGACGGGCGGGAGCCGTCGTGCGGCAGGTAGCAGGCTTGGCGGATGGCCGACGGGCCGAACCGGGTGCCGGGGCGGTGTGAGGTGCCGCCGTCGAAGGGTGCGCCGATGATGACGACATCGGCGTCGGCGTACGTCACCGGCTCCTCGATGGTGCACGGCGGCACGCCGAGGAAGGTGACGTCGGGGCCGAACATCGGGCCGTAGCGGGTCATCGTTCCTCCATGCCCCAGGGTGAGCCGTAGTCGGTCAGCAGGTCGAGGAAGGGCCTCGGGGGCAGCGCTTCCGGGCCGAGCACCCCGACGCCCGACCAGGCTCCACCGGCCAGCAGTTCCAGGGCGACGACCGGGTTGATCGCGGTCTGCCAGACCACCGCCTGGTGACCGTATTCGCGCATCGACCACTCGTTGTCGACCACGTGGTAGAGGTAGACCTCGCGGGGTCGGCCGTCGACACCGGTGCCGCGTACCCAGGTGCCGGCGCAGGTCTTGCCGCGCATCCGGTCGCCGAGGGTGGCCGGGTCGGGCAGGCAGGCGGCCACCACGTCGCGCGGCGACACCTCGACGCCCTTCACCGACACCGGCACGGTCGAGTCCAGGCCGAGCTTGTGCAGCGTCTTGAGCACTTCGATGAACTCGTCACCGAGGCCGTACTTGAAGGTGATCCGCTTCGCCGGCACCCAGCGCGGGATCAGCAGCACCTCCTCGTGTTCCACGTTGACGCACTCGACCGGCCCGATGCCCTCGGGGAAGTGGAACACCTCCGGTTCGCTGAAAGGCTCGGTGGTGAACCAGCCGCGCCCGTCCTCCCAGATCACCGGCGGGTTCAGGCACTCCTCGATGGTGGTCCAGATGGAGAACGACGGCGCGAAGGCGTAGCCGTCGACGGTCAGGTTCGCTCCGTCGCGTACCCCGATCTCGTCGATCTCGGCGAAGAGTTCGTCGGCGGCGTAGCGGGCGAAGACGTCGGACAGGCCCGGCTCCACGCCGATGCCACACAGCGCCAGCCGGCCCGCCTCGGCCCACCGCTGCGCCACCGCGAACTGCTCGTCGCCCAGCTTGACGCCGGTCTCCTGGTAGGGCCGCTCCGGATGCGGCTTCGACAGCGACATCGCCAGGTCCAGGTAGTCGGCACCGGCCGCGTACGCCCCGTCGAAGATCGGCATGACGAACCGCGGGTCGACCGCGTTGAGCACGTGGGTGATCCGATGCTCGCGGCAGGCCGCGGCGACCGCCTCGGCGGAACTGGCGTCAAGCTGGGCGGCGGCGAAGCGGGCGTCGCGGCCCGCGATCGCCCGCGCCGCGCGGGCGGGGTCGTAGTCGGCCACCACCATGGTTTCGAAGAAGGCGCGCCGGGCCGCGATGGCGACGACGGCGGCACCGACGCCACCGGCGCCGACAAGCAGGACACGCATCAGGAATCAAACCCCAAACCAACCCGATCGAGCGTACGAAGCCAGAGGTTGCGCCGCCCTTCATGTGCATCGGCGCGGGCCAAGGACCAGCGGGTAAGCCCGATGCCGACCGCGCGGGCCGGTTCGGGCGGGAACGGCAGCGGCTTGTCGCGCACCAGGGCGAGCCGGGTCAGCGGGGTGTCCGCCCCGGCGACCAGGTCGAGCAGCACCCGGGCACCGAATCGGGTCGCCCCGACACCCAGCCCGGTGTAGCCGCCCGCGTACGCCAGTCGCCCGTCGTACGCCGTGCCGAAGAACGCGCAGAACCGGGTGCAGGTGTCGATCACCCCGCCCCACCGGTGACTGAACCGCACATCGGTCAACTGCGGGAAGGTGGTGAAGAAGTGCGTGGCCAGGGCGGTGAAGGTGGCGTCCCGCTGGGCCAGCGCGGGGGCGACCCGGTTGCCGTAGTGGTAGACCGCGTCGTAGCCGCCGAACAGGATCCGACCGTCGCCGGTGATCCGGTAGTAGTGGAACTGGTTGCCGGTGTCCGCCAACCCCTGCCGGTTGCGCCAGCCGATGGCGTCGCGCTGCGCGGGCGTCAACGGTTCGGTCATCAGCGCGTAGTCGTACACCGGCACCACCCAGGCGCGCAGCCGGCGCAGCAGCGGCGGGAACGCGTTGGTGGCCAGCACCACCCGGTCGGCGCGTACCGCCCCGGGCAGGCCGTCGGCACCGGTGGTCTCGGCGAGCAGCGCCGCACCGACCCGGCGCAGCCCGGTCACCCGCGTGTGCTCGTGGATGCGCACACCGAGGTCGAGGCAGGCCCGGCGCAAACCCCAGGCCAGCCGCGCCGGGTCGAGCATCGCCACCCGGTCCCGATCCCACAACCCGCCCAGGTACGTCGGGGAGTCCACCTCGGCCCGCACCTCGTCGGCGTCGAGCAGGCTGACGTCGTGGCCGTATCGGCGGGCCAGCGCGGCGTCTTCGGTCAGCCCGTCGAGCTGGTACGGCTCGACCGCCACGGCCAGCTCGCCGGTGCGCTCGAAGTCGCAGTCGATGCCGTACTCGGCGATCGTCGCCGCGATGGCGTCCAGGTTCTCCCGGCCGAGCCGCTCCAACTCGTCGATCTCGTCGGGGAACCGTTGCACCCCGTTGGCCAGCCCGTGGGTCAGCGAGGCGGCGCAGAAACCGCCGTTGCGTCCGGAGGCCGCCCAGCCGCAGGTACCCGCCTCCACCAGCAGCACGTCCCGCCCCGGGTCGGCCTGCTTGGCCAGCAGCGCCGCCCACAACCCGCCGTACCCGCCGCCGATCACCAGCAGGTCTGCGCTGGTCGGCCCGGCCAGCGGCGGCACCGGGTCGGGCCGCTCCGGCCGGTCGAGCCAGTACGGTGCGCGTACCGCGTCGGTGAGGGCCCGGCCGGGCGGCGGCAGGTTCATGACCGGCTGGCCGCCCGGGGCGCCGGAACGGCCGCCGTGATCGCCGAGCGGCGGGCCCGCCGCCCCCGCAGCATGGTGGCCAGCACCAGCAGCAGCGCGATCGCGAACATGGCCGTACCGATGACGTTGACCTGCGGTGGGATGCCCCGTTGGGCGGCACCCCAGACGTACATCGGGAACGTGACGGTGGTGCCGGAGTTGAAGTTCGTGATGATGAAGTCGTCGAAGCTCAGCGAGAAGGCCAGCAGGGCGGCGGCCACGATGCCGGGCAGCACCAACGGCAGCGTGATCCGGCGGAACGTCTGCCACTCGCTGGCGTACAGGTCCATCGCGGCCTCCTCCAGCCGCCGGTCCATCCCGGCCAGCCGCGCCTTGACCGTCACCACCACGAACGACAGGCAGAACATGACGTGCGCGATGACGATGGTCCAGAAGCCCAGCGGCACCCCACCGGCGACGAAGAGGGCCAGCAGCGAGGTGCCCATCACCAGTTCCGGGGTGGCCATCGGCAGGAAGATCAGCACGTTGAGCCCGGAACGGCCCCGGAACCGGTGACGGACCAGCGCGAACGCCATCAGCGTGCCGAGCGCGGTGGCGGCCACGGTGGCGAGGAAGCCGATCTGTGCACTGCGCAGCACCGCGTCGCACATGTCCGAGGTGGCGCACGGGTTACGCCAGTTGTCGAGAGTGAACTCGTTGAAGTCGTACGACAGTCGGCTCGACGGACGGTTGAACGACAGCGCGGCGACCACGGCGATCGGCAGGAACAGGTAGCCGAGCACCAGCAGCGCGACCCCCATCACCCAGTGCTGGGCGAACCACCGAGAGACACGGCTCACCGAGCCCACCTTTCGTTCGCGACTGCGGGGCTCCGCTTCGCTGCACTCCTCGCGCTCACCGAGCCCACCTTTCGTTCGCGACTGCGGGGCTCCGCTGCGCTGCACTCCTCGCGCTCACAGGACCTCCTCCGTCCCAGCCCGGCGGAGGTAGACGAAGACCACCGCGAGGATCGCCGACATCAGCAGGAACGACAGCGCCGCGCCCTGCGGGTAGTCCAGCCGGACCAGGAAGGCCGAGTCGATGACGTTGCCGATCATGTACTGGTTCGGGGTGCCCAGTAGTTCGGCGTTGATGTAGTCACCGGTCGCGGGAATGAAGAACAGCAGAGTCCCGGCGATCAGCCCGGGCATCGACAGCGGCAGGGTGACCCGGCGGAAGGTCTTCAGCGGGCTGGCGTACAGGTCGCTGGCGGCCTCCAGCAGCCGGTGATCGAGCCGCTCCAGGCTCGCGTACAGCGGCAGCACCAGGAACGGCAGGAAGTTGTACGTCAGGCCGAGCACCACCGCGATCGGGGTGGCCAGCAGCCGTCCGTCCGGGCCGAGCAGGTGCACGTCGCGCAGCAGCCCGACCAGCCAACCGTTGTCCGACAGGATGGTCTTCCAGGCCAGCGTGCGCACCAGGAAGCTGGTGAACATGGGCGCCACCACGCAGACCAGCAGGAGGTTCTTCCACCGGCCGGCCTTCTGGGCGATCGCGTACGCCAGCGGGTAGCCCATCAGCAGCGCCAACACCAAGGCGATGCCGGCGTACAGGAACGACCGGCTGAACTGTGGCCAGTACTGCTGCAATGCCGTCGGATAGTTACCGAACGCCCAGGTCAACGCGTACCCGGTGGAGAGCGAACCCTCCGGGTCGTAGAGGCTGGCCGAGGCGAGTTGCACCAGCGGCACGGCGAAGAACAGCAACAGCCAGGCCGCACCGGGCAACAACAGCAGGTACGGCAGGAACCGGTACCGCGCCGAGCGGGCAGCCGGCGGCGGCGACGCCGGCTGCCCGGAACCGGTGGATACGTGAGCGAACACACTCATGAGGAAGCGCCCACCGGCTGGTCGAGTACCGGCGTGGTGCGGTCGTCCTCCCCGGCGCGGCGGCTGAGCAGGAAGGCGTGCCGGGGATCCCAGTACGCCACGGCCCGCTCGCCGACGGCGTAGCGCTGCTGAGTCCCGCTGTTGGCGACGAAGACGCTCAACTCGGTGCCCCAACTGGTGCGCAGCAGATACTGGGTGCTCACCCCGACGTACGAGGCGTCGGAGATCGTCCCGTCGAGGTGCTGGCTGCCGGCGGGCACCTGCACGGCAGCTCCGGCCAGCTGTAGCTTCTCCGGACGTACGCCGAGGTAGACCGGGCCCTGGTCGGTACGGGCCCGGGCCGACGGCACCGAGAATCGCGCCCCGTGCGCGGTGACCAGGGTGTCGCCCCCGTTGCTGCCGGAGACGTCACCGGCGATCAGGTTGGACTGGCCGAGGAAGTTGGCCACGAAGGCGGTGGCCGGGAACTCGTAGATCTCGGTCGGTGCGCCAAGCTGCTCGATCCGTCCGGCGTTCATCACCGCAACCGTGTCGGCCATCGTCATGGCCTCCTCCTGGTCGTGGGTGACGTGCACGAAGGTGATGCCGACCTCGGTCTGGATCCGCTTGAGTTCGATCTGCATCTGGCGACGCAGTTTGAGGTCCAGCGCGCCCAGCGGCTCGTCGAGCAGCAACACCTGCGGGTGGTTGATCAGCGCTCGGGCCAGCGCGACCCGCTGTTGCTGGCCGCCGGAGAGCTGGGCCGGACGGCGCCGCTCGTACCCGTCCAACTGCACCAACGAGAGCATCTGCCGCACCTGGCTGTCCACCGACCGGATGCCGCGTCGGCGCAGCCCGAAGGCCACGTTCTCGAAGATGTCCAGGTGCGGGAAGAGGGCGTAGCTCTGGAACACCGTGTTGACCGGCCGCTTGTACGGGCGCAGCCCGGCGATGTCCCGGTCACCGAGCAGCACCTGCCCGCTGGTCGGCTCCTCCAGCCCGGCGATCATCCGCAGGGTGGTCGTCTTGCCGCAGCCGGAGGCGCCGAGCAGGGCGAAGAACGAGCCCTGGCCAATGGTCAGGCTGAGATCGTCGACGGCGGTGAACGCGCCGAACGTCTTGGTGAGGTTGGCCAGGCGCAGGTCGCCGGCCGGTGTCTCCCGCGCCATCGTCACGCTCCGATAACCTGCTGGAACTTGGTCTCGTACTCGCGCTCCTGCTTCTCGTCCAGCGCCATGAAGACCCGGGCCTTGGAGAGGATGGCCTCGTCGGGGAAGATCAACGGGTTCGCGGCCAGCTCCGGGTCGATCTTCTCCATCTCCTTCTGCGCGCCCTGCACCGGGCAGATGTAGTTGACGTAGGCGGCGAGTTGGGCGGCGACCGCAGGGTCGTAGTAGTGATTGATCAACGCTTCGGCGTTGGCCTTGTGGGTCGCCTTGTTCGGTACGAGCATGTTGTCCGACCAGAGCATCACCCCGGAATCGGGCACCACGAACTTGATCTTCTCGTCCTCGAAGCCGAGTTGGATGATGTCACCGGACCAGCCGATGCACGCCGCGATGTCCCCCTTGGCCAGGTCGGGTGCGTAGTCGTTGCCGGTGAACCGGCGGATCTGCCCGGAGTCGACGGCCTTCTTGAGCTTGTTGAGCGCATCGTCGAACTGGTTGCTGGTGAAGTCGGACGGGTTGTGACCGTTGGACATCAACATCAGCCCCATGGTGTCGCGCATCTCGGTCAACGCGGTCACCTTGCCCTTGAGATCCGGGCGGGTGAGCAACTCGTCGACCGTACGGATCTCCCCGGTGACGCGGCCGTTGTACGCCAACCCGGCCAGCCCGGACTGCCACGGCACGGCGAGGTGATTATCCACGTCGAAGGGGCGGTTGCGCAGCGATGGCAACAGGTTCGCGTCGACGTTGGGCAGCTTCGACTTGTCGAGCTTCTGGATCCAGCCCAGCCGGATCATCCGGGCGGCCATCCAGTCGGTGAGCACCATGAGGTCCCGCCCGGTGCCCTGACAGGCCGCCAGCTGGTTCTGCACCTTGCCGAAGAACTCGTTGTTGTCGTTGACATCCTCTGTGTAGGCCACCTGGATGCCGGTCTTGCTGACGAACCCGTCGAGCGAGGGTCGCTTGGCGTTGTCGTCATCGTCGACGTCCATGTACTGCGGCCAGTTGGAGAAGGCGAGCTTCTTCTCCGTCCCGGAGAGGTCCTCGCTGACGCAGCCGGTCTCGGTCTGCTGGGCACCCGGCGTGCCACAGCCGGCGAGGGTGCCACCCGCGGCGAGCAACGCGGCCGAACCGAGGGTGCCAGTGAGCAGACCACGCCGGGTGAGGGGCCGGAAGGCACTACGCATGTGACGACTCCAATGGGTCAGCGTCGGCGGCGGGACGGGGGGATACGCCGGCGGGGAGGGTCAATGGCGATGGACGACTGATCCTGACATGAGAAAACCTCGCTCACAAGGGATTCCGTTGCCGCAATAGCTTCGGACGACGAATTACGCCAGACCCTCCGTTGGCGTTAGGCTCAGCCCGGTGACGGACATGGGGAGCGGTCGATGACGAACCGGCAGCACGACAACGGCAACGGCAACGGCGGCCGCCGGATCAGCGTGCGCGAGGGCGCAAGCCACGCCCTACTCGACGACGTGGCCAAGCAGATCATCGAACAGCTACAGGAGGACGGACGCCGACCGTACGCCACCATCGGCAAGGCGGTGGGACTCTCCGAGGCGGCGGTACGCCAGCGGGTGCAGCGGCTGCTCGACGCCGGGGTGATGCAGATCGTCGCGGTCACCGATCCACTTCAGCTCGGTTTCCCCCGCCAGGCCATGATCGGTCTGCGTACCGACGGGGACCTGGAATCCGTCGCCGACCGGATCGCCGAGTTGGACGAGGTCGACTACGTGGTGATCACCGCCGGCTCGTTCGACCTGCTGGCCGAGGTGGTCTGCCGCAACGACGAGCACCTGCTGGACATCCTGCAACGCCTGCGCGCCGTCTCCGGTGTGGTCTCCACCGAGGCGTTCGTCTACCTCAAGCTGCGCAAGCAGACCTACAGCTGGGGCACCGCCTGACCCTGCCCCGCCCCCGACCTTGACCGGCCCGACCTGTCCCTGCCCGGCCCGACCTGCCCGGCCCGACCTGCCCCGACCTGCTTGCGCTTGATCGACTCCGTTTCGCCGAAACGGCGGCATCAGGGCGCCGTCAACCCCGCCGTTACGGCGAAACCGAGTCGATCAGCCAGCCCGGCCAGCGGAGCCGAGCCGGTCAGCCCGGCTCGGCGGAGCCGGGTAGGTCAGCCCGGCTCGGCGGAACCGGGTCGGTCAGCGGCCAACTCGGCGCGGGGTGGCCGCGACGAAGGTGCGCCAGGCGTCAGGGGCGAAGGTCAGCACGCCGCCGGCCCGGTCCTTGCTGTCGCGTACCAGGATCCGGCCGGGCAGGTTGTCGGCCACCTCGACACAGTCGCCGCCGTTGTTGCTGCTGCGGGTGGCGGTGCGCCAACGGGCGCCGGTCATGTCCATGTCGTCGCCACTTCCCTGATCAGCTCGATGGACTGGCGACGGGGCAGCGCCTCACCGGTGACGCTCTCCCATCTCGCGCTCAGGCTAGCAAGGTCGGCACGCTCGGTCACCACCTGACCGCGCAGCTGATTGTCCAGATAGGCCGCCTCGCCGCCGTCCGGCGTGCGGGCCAGCACGAACGGCCCGGCCAGGCCGGTGTGCCACGGATTCTCCGCCGGAATCACCCGCACCTGCACGTGCTCCCGTTCGCCCAGCCCAGCCAGGTGGCTGAGCTGCCCGGTCATCACCGCCCGGTCGCCGCCCACCTGTCGACGCAGCACCACCTCGTCGATCACCGCGACCAGTTGGAGCGGATGCTCCCGCTCCAACACCCGCTGCCGCGCCATCCGCCCCGCGACTATCTCCTCGACCTCCGTCGGCGGCAACAGGCCGCCGGTGGCCAGCACCCCCCGGGCGTACGCCTCGGTCTGTAGCAGCCCCGGCACCAACAGTGGCTGATACGACCGCAGTGAGCTGGCTTTCTGCTCCAGTTCCGCCCACTCCCGGAACCAGGGCAGATCGCGGCGGCGGAACGGCTCGGGCCAGAGTTCCTCAGCCTGGCGCCCGAGCACGGTGGCGACGGCGACCCTGGTCCGAGGATGCGGAATGCGCCCATCGGCGACCCACCGACCCGCCGTCTTCGGGTCGACGCCGACCTTCCCGGCCAACGACTCAGCGGTCTCGCCCTTGTTCGCCATCGCCAGCCTGAGCGCCTCGTTCATCTCCCGACCTCCACCCGAGTCACGTTGCGCTGCACGCTAGTCACCCTGAGTGGCGCTGTCCGGCCGGTCCCGGCGTGTTGCGCAGGGACTGTTTCGCGCACTTCAGGGACCACCCGAAATGCCCCCGAAGCGCCCTGGACAGGTCCGCCGCCCGCCGCGCCAGCCCCCGCCCGCCCACACCCCGCCAGCCCCCGCCCGCCCACACCCCGCCGGACCCCGCCCGCACTACACTCCGGCCCCCGCGACTCGACCGACGAACATCACACCGTAGATACGGATTCCGTTGCCAGCAGCGCGTCATCTCGCTGAATTCGTTGCTCCAAGCCGCCTGGCCAACCGATTGACTTGCATTTCGGCGCGAGACTATGGGATAACCGTTGGCAGAGCGGCCGGTGACCCCTGACCGGCCCGAGACCCGATGGGGCTGACATGGCCAACGCCACCGACCACCTCTGGATGCACTTCACCCGGATGGCGAGCTACTCCGCCGGCGAGGTGCCGACCATCGTTCGCGGCGAGGGAGCGTACGTCTGGGACGCCCAGGGTCGCCGCTACCTGGACGGGCTCGCGGGGCTCTTCGTCGTCAACGCCGGCCACGGGCGCACCGAGTTGGGCGAGGCCGCCGCCAAGCAGGCCGGCGAGCTGGCCTACTTCCCGCTCTGGTCGTACGCGCACCCGACCGCCGTCGAGTTGGCCGAGCGGATCTCCACGCTCACCCCCGGCGACCTGAACCGGGTCTTCTTCACCACCGGCGGCTCCGAGGCGGTCGAGGCGGCCTGGAAGCTGGCCCGGGCGTACTTCAAGCGGGTCGGCAAGCCGACCAAGCACAAGGTGGTCAGCCGGTACATCGCCTATCACGGCACCTCGATGGGAGCCCTGTCGATCACCGGTCTGCCCGGCATCAAGACCGACTTCGAGCCGCTCGTGCCCGGCGGCATCAAGGTGCCGAACACCAACTTCTACCGGGCACCGGAGCACGGTGACGACCCGGTGGCGTTCGGCCGCTGGGCCGCCGAGGAGATCGCGCGGGCAATCGAACGGGAAGGGCCGGACACCGTCGCTGCGGTCTTCCTGGAGCCGGTGCAGAATTCCGGCGGTTGCTTCCCGCCGCCGCCCGGCTACTTCGAGCGGGTCCGCGAGATCTGCGACGCGTACGACGTGTTGCTGGTCAGCGACGAGGTGATCTGCTCGTGGGGGCGGCTCGGCGAATACTTCGGCGCCGCCCGCTACGGCTACCAGCCCGACATCATCACCACCGCCAAGGGCATCACCTCGGGGTACGCCCCACTCGGCGCGATGATCGCCAGCGACCGGCTGATGGAGCCGTTCCTGACCGAGACCGGCATGTTCGCCCACGGGGTGACCTTCGGCGGCCACCCGGTCTCCTGCGCGGTCGCCCTGGCCAACCTGGAGGTCTTCGCCCGCGAGGACCTCATCGGGCACGTACGAGCCAACGAGGGCGCGTTCCGCTCCACCCTGGAGAAGCTGCACGACCTGCCGATCGTCGGCGACGTCCGGGGCGACGGATACTTCTACGGCATCGAGCTGGTCAAGGACAAGGCGACCCGGGAAACCTTCGACGAGGCCGAGTCCGAGCGGCTGCTGCGCGGCTTCCTCTCCACCGCGCTCTTCGACGCCGGGCTCTACTGCCGCGCCGACGACCGGGGCGACCCGGTGGTGCAGCTCGCCCCGCCGCTGATCGCCGGGCAGCAGCAGTTCGACGAGATCGAGCAGATCCTGCGCACCGTGCTCACCGAGGCCTGGTCCCGCCTCTGACGAAGCCGGGCCGCGCGAGCGTCCACCGTGGTCAGGCCGGATCGTCAGGTCCGGCCTGACCAGCACCGTCAGGAGTCACCGTGTCCTACCACGACCTGTCGTACTGGCTGTCCACAGTCGATGAACCGCTGACTCCGCGTCCGGCGCTGGGTGGTGACACGGAGGCCGACGTGGTGATCGTCGGCGCCGGCTACACCGGGCTCTGGGCGGCGTACTACCTGGCGCAGGCCGACCCCACGATGCGCATCGTGGTGCTGGAGCGGCAGGTGGCCGGCTTCGGCGCGTCCGGGCGCAACGGCGGCTGGTGCTCGGCGCTGCTGCCCACCTCGCTGACCGGGCTGGCCCGTCGGCACGGCCGGGACGCCGCGATCGCCATGCAACACGCCATGCACGACACGGTGCGCGAGGTCGGTCGGGTGGTCACGGCCGAGGGCATCGACTGCCACTGGTCGTACGCCGGCACCGTCATGCTCGCCCGCAGCGCACCGCAGCTTCAACGGGCCCGCGCCGCGGTCATGGAGGCGCGCGAGTTCGGTTTCGGCGCCGAGGATCTCGCCCTGCTCGGTCCCGACGAGGCCACGGCCCGGTGCTCCGCCGAGGGGGTACGGGGCGGCGCGTACACCCCGCACTGCGCGACCGTGCACCCGGCCCGACTGGTCCGGGGACTGGCCAGGGCGGTCGAGCGACGGGGAGTGACCATCCACGAACGGACCCCGGTCACCCAGATCCGTCGGGGTGCGGCGGTGACCCCGAACGGGACGGTACGCGCGCCGGTGGTGGTGCGGGCGACAGAGGGGTACACCCCGGGACTTCCCGGGCAGCGGCGGGCCATCGCGCCGGTCTACTCGCTGATGCTCGCCACCGAGCCGCTGCCGCCAACGACCTGGGCACAGATCGGCCTGGCCGAGCGGGAGACGTTCACCGACCTTCGGCACGTCATCATCTACGGCCAACGCACCGCCGACGGTCGACTCGCCTTCGGCGGGCGGGGTGCGCCGTACCATTTCGGCTCCCGCGTGCGGGCCGCGTACGACCGGGAACCTCGCGTCTTCGCGGCGCTGCGTCGCACGCTCACCGACCTCTTTCCGGTGCTGGGCGCGGACTTCCCGGTGTCACACACCTGGGGCGGGCCGCTCGGGGTGGCCCGGGACTGGGCCGCCTCGGTCGGTTACCAGCCGACCGACGGGCTGGCCTGGGCCGGTGGGTACGTGGGTGACGGCGTCGGCACCAGCAACCTGGCCGGACGCACCCTGGCCGACCTGATCCGTGGCGAGCAGACCGATTTGACCGTTCTGCCCTGGGTCAACCACCGCTCTCCCCGCTGGGAACCGGAGCCGTTGCGCTGGCTGGCCGTCAACGCCGGCCTACGAGTCATGGTCTCCGCCGACGACGCCGAATCCCGCACCGGCCGCACCGCCCGCCGAGCCCAGACCTTCTCCCGCCTCCTCGGCGACTGACCCACCCCATCTTTTCGACTCGGGCGGGGTGCAGCGCGCCGGGCTAGTGGCTGGGGGGAATCACGCGGAGGTGGCCACGGCGGGAGGTGGCGGAGGTGGGGGGTGTGGTCGGCTGGTGCTGATCGTCCTGGGGAGGACGGGGGGTGGGGCGGGCGGCCTCGCGGACCGCCTCGGCGAGGGCGACCAGGTCGTCGGTGGTGGGCGGCGGGGGTTCGAACTCCCCCTCGTGCCGGACCACCTCCCAGCCCCGGGGGGCGGTGAGGCTGCGGGCATGCGGCTCGCAGAGGTCGTACGTGTGCGGCTCGGCGAACGCGGCCAACGGGCCGACCACGGCTGTTGACTCGTTGTAGACATAGGTCAGCGTGGCGACTGCTTGCCGGGGGCAGCCGTTGCGGGAGCAGCGCCGTGGTGACCTCACGGGCGCAGGGTATCTCCATTACCGGCTCCGGCGCACCGCTTCGCGTTACGACACGCCCGTCTTGGTGATCACATTTCCCACACGCCGACGCCAGTGGGGCTTGCCCCACCCCGTTCAACGCGGCCCGGCGCGCCACGGTTTCGGCGCAGCTATGACCCGCCCCGGGCGGCGGCTACCCTTTGGCTCATGACGAGCCCGGAGAGCCGCCGTCCCGGCGGCAGCCGGCGCGGCCACCGCGACCGGCATGGTCGCGGCCTGCGCGGACGGCTCGTGCCGGCCACCGTGCCGCTGGCGCGCACCAAGGCGGAGATCTTCGACGACCTGGTGCTGGACACCGTCGAAACGCTGGAGCGCCGGTTCGCCAAGGAACTGGCCGGCGTCGAGTTCGCCGTCGAAGACGTCCCGCCCGAGCTCAATGTCTACGACTCCGACGTGCTGGAGGACGGTGAGGTGCCGCTGGCCCGGCTGCTGCCGGGCCGACCCGGTCGCCAGGAGGTGCCGCCCCGGATCGTGTTGTACCGGCGCCCTCTGGAGTTCCGGGCGATGGACCGGGAGGATCTGGCCGACCTGGTACACGACGTGATCATCGAGCAGGTGGCGAACCTGCTCGGCGTCGACCCGGACGAGTTGGCCTGACCTGGGCCTACCCGACCTTCACGGCCCTGCGTGTCACGGCCCGCCCCGACCGTCGCGGCCCCCACCGCGACCGGCCGTCCGCGACGACCGAGCCTCCGGGCAGGGCGGCCCCCAACCGCCCCCACCCGACGACGGATCAGGCGACGCGCCGCTTGAGCTTGCGCCGCTCCCGCTCGGAGAGCCCGCCCCAGATCCCGAACCGCTCGTCGTGCCCGAGAGCGTATTCGAGGCACTCCGTCTTGACCTCGCACCGCGAGCAGATCCGCTTCGCCTCGCGGGTCGAGCCGCCCTTCTCGGGGAAGAACGCCTCCGGGTCGGTCTGCGAGCACAACGCCCGCTCCTGCCACTCCGGCGCGTTTCCGAGCAGGTCGGCCGCCTCAAGCTGGCCGTCCATCAGTTGCCTCCTTGTCGCGCACCGGCGTCATCGCCGCTGCAACCCCCCACGCGAAAGGCGTGTTTGTCCGTCCGGCCCCGTTTTGTTGCGTTCCGCGCGAACAACCCCATTCAAATTACACGCGTGTAATGCGTGCGCCGTCAAGCCAAACTTGATAATGGAGTCGCCCTCCCGACACGCACCCGGACTGCCGTCCGGACCACCCGGTCTCGCCCTGCCCTATCGATTCAGACCCCGGCCGAGTAACGCCCCTCCCGGCGAGTTGCCCAAGTTTTCTCCCGTGGCGCCCGTCCTGCGGCGGTCCCCGCCGGACCTCGCGCGAGCACTTCCGGAAGACCACCCGGCACGATGATTGATCTTGAATCGCAAGGTTATCCCGACTTCGCCGACCCCGCCCGTCGGCCACGTACACGACGGCCGCGCCCCGCCCACAATGTGGACGAGGCGCGGCCGTCGGTAGGTCGAACGCAGTTAGTCAGCGGATGGAGAAACGCTGGTGGGCCAGACGAACTCGGCAACCGAGCCGCCCGCCACGGCAACCGTGCCGGCCGGCTGCTTTTCGTCCCACCAGATGGTATACACACCGCATGAAAGGTCGGGATAGACCGCACTGTGGAATGTGCCGTCCCGGACCTGGCGCTCCCGCACGGCAGCATGGGTACGCGGTTTGTCGGCCAGGCCGGTCCGGCTGATTTCGTCGTCCCGGCCGGTCAGACTGATCTCGATCTCCCGACCGAGCAACTGCCGCCCGGTATAAATGATCAAGGCGCCGATGTCTGCGCCCAGATTGAGCATCACGGTGCCACTGCCTGTCGGGCCGTACGCGTGCGCGTGCGCGTGATCGGTCATGCGACGCCTCCCGGCTCAGGCCCGCACCGGCGGGTTGTTGAACCCGTCGTACGGCGTACCGAGGAACGGGAAGTTACGCAGGAACGGAGCGGTGACGTCGGCCTCGGTCAGCCCCGGCGTCACCGCGGCCGCCGCGGCGTCCGGGGTGAACTTCCGGTCCACCAATGGCACGGTCAGCCCGGCGACGGCCCGCAGCGCGATGGTCACCACGTCGTCGGTGACCCGCCGCCCGTTGGGGTAGCCCGCCAGGTCACCGCCGAGCACACCCAGCCGGTTCGGCCGGCGGGCCGGCGGGATCGCGGTGTTCAGGCGCAGCATGTCGGCCTGGGTGTCACCGGTGGCATTGGTGAAGCCGTTGATCAGTCCCTCCGGGATGCCGGTGAGCAGGATGGCGACCAGATCCGCTCGCGCCTTCTTCGACTTGTTCAACTTCTCCAGGTTGGGGAAGACCCCCGGGTAGAGCACCGGCAGCAGGGCGGCCAGTTCCGGTTGCTCGACGAACTGCGCGAACCGCTTGTCCTCCGCAGGCGGCAGCGTGTTCCACAGGTCCTTCTGCGCCATCGGCACGATGACCTCATTGAACAACGGGTTACCCAATCTGGACACCTGCGTGAACGGGCCGGTGTTGGTGTCGGCGGTGCTCCTGTCACCGAGCACCCGCACCTGGCGCCGGGAGGCCGACGTCCACACCCCGATCACCGACGCCGGTTCCTGCCAGTGATGCCGGTCGGCGCGACGACGAAGTTTGCCGACGGGCACCTGGAGGGCGATGCTGTGCACGTTCATCCGGTCGAGCGCGTTGACCGGTTCGCCGGCAGCCTTGAAGATCTTCTTCCCCGCCACGTGCAGTTGCTGGAACGGGCGCAGCGTACCGAGGTCGAAGATTGCGCCCAGGTCGACGTAGAAGCCGTCCGCACGTTGCCCGGCGAAGACCTTCTCCCCCGTGGACAGGTTGAAAGTGGCCTGCCGGACCAGATCACCGTACTTCGGGATGGACAGCGGGCCCACGTTGCTCGGCGGGCAGGGCAGCTTGCGGGCCAGCAACTGCTCCTTGCCCCCGGCGATGCGGGTCAGCCGGTAGAACTGCCGGCGGTTCCAGTTCTTGCTGTCCAGCGCCTCGATCGGACCAGTGTTGTAGAGAAAGCTGTTCGGGTTCGTGATCTCGGTGGTGAACTCGAAGCGGTAGGTGATGTCCGGCTGGCCGTCACCGTTGTTGTCAATGTGGATCTCGTACCGCACGTCGTCGCCGAACTCGAAGAAGTTCGGGCCCCCGGACGGTAGTTGCAGCGGCACGTAGTTGGCGATCAGCGTCACCGTGTCCGGACGGTCCGGGGTGACGAACGCGTACAGGTCGGATGAATCGGCAACCGGATCCTTGGCAATCTCCGGCGCCTCACGGTGTGAAGACATGGCGCAGCCACCTCACTGAGCGAAAGAAGGGGGATTTCGATGACCGGTGGGGATCAGCGCCGGGCGGCGCGGCGCAACCGGTCGGCCAGGCCGCGGTCCCGCACCTCGATGCGGGACTCACCGACGAACACGTCCATCGTTCCGGAGCGGCCGTCGCGCAGATGCACCACGATCGTCTCGTCGACACCGGCGGCGGCGCCCTTGTCGTCACCGGCGGACGACAGACCCGGCACGGCGAGGGCGGCGGCGCCGAGGGTGGCACTGGCTGCCGCCGTCAACGTCTGCCGACGGGTCAATCGCGGCCAACGCCGCTTCCGCATGTCAATTCTCATGGGCAACCTTTCCGGCAGCGGCGCACACGGCCCGCAGTGGCGGTCGGAGCCGCACGAAAGGCGCCGGCTCCGTGAAGGAGATGCCGGCGGCGATCCTCGCCGCTACCGCCGCCGGCATCGACAGGTACGGCCGGCGGCTCGCGAAGGTTCGACGCTAGGCCTCGACGTGACCGTACGCAGTCGTTCGCCTACGCGCCGGTCGGCCCGCCGCCGCCGCGATCGCCCGGAGTTGTTCCTCGGTACGCGCCGAGCCGTTGTCCGAGCCCGCCATCCGCGAGATGGTCTCCTCCATCAACGTGCCGCCCAGGTCGTTGCAGCCGCTACGCAGCAGCTCCGCGCTACCCGCGTCGCCGAGCTTGACCCAGGAGCACTGGATGCTGTCGATCCGGCCGTGCAGCAGCACCCGGGCCATCGCGTGCACCGCCCGGTTGTCCCGCCAGGTCGGCCCCGGCCGGGCGATGCCGGCAAGGTAGATCGGCGCGTTGGTGTGCACGAACGGCAGCGCCACGAACTCGGTGAACCCACCCGTACGGTCCTGCACCCCGGCCAGCACCCGGAAATGTGTCAACCATTGGCCCGGATGATCCACGTGGCCGTACATCATCGTGGAGCTGGACCGGATGCCCAGCTCGTGGGCGGTGCTGACCACCTCGACCCAGGCGGCGGTCGGCAGTTTGCCCTTGGTCAGCACCCAGCGAACCTCGTCGTCGAGGATCTCGGCGGCGGTGCCCGGGATGGTGTCCAGCCCTGCCTCCCGCAGCCCGCTCAGCCACTCCCGTACCGACACGCCGGCCTTCGCGGCGGCGGTGGCGATCTCCATCGGCGAGAAGGCATGCACGTGCATCTGCGGCACCCGCGTCTTGATCGCCCGGATCAGATCGGCGTAGCTGGTCACCGGCAGCTTCGGATCGATGCCGCCCTGTAGGCAGACCTCGCTGGCGCCGGCCGCCCACGCCTGCTCGGCCCGGTCGGCGACCTGCTCCACCGAGAGCCGGTACGCGTCGGCGTCGCGCTCCCGCTGGGCGAACGCGCAGAATCGGCAGCCCACGTAACAGACGTTGGAGAAGTTGATGTTGCGGTTGACGACGTAGGTGACGTCGTCCCCCACCGCGTCGCGGCGCAGTTCGTCGGCGATGCGGCAGAGTTCGTCCAGCGCTTCGCCGTCGGCGCCGAACAACGCCAACGCGGCGTCGGTGTGCCGGGTGTCCAGCAGCGCCGCCGGGTCGTCGGTGGCCAGCCGCAACCCGGCCCGCAGATCGGCGTCGCCGGAGCTGGCGCTCGCCCGGCGGCCCGCCTCCGGACCCTCGCCGCGACTCGACCGCGTCGACGGCACGACGGCCTTGGCGGCCACCTCCGACCAGTCGCCGTAGACGTGGTCGAAGTCGCCCCGCCGATCCTCGGTACGTCCCGTGGTGTCGATGGTGGCATGCAGGTCGGTACGCCCGCCGTACGCCTCGTCGGGCTCCTGCCACGGTCGGCCCACCGGCCGGGCCGACTCCACGGCCAGCCCGGTCGCCGGATCGGCCAACGCGCCGACGTGCGGCAGCAGGCGCGGATCCAGCCACGGGTCGCCGGCCCGCACGTACTCCGGGTAGACGGTCAGCCGCTCCCGCAGGGTGAACCCGGCCCCGGCGGTACGCGCCGCCAACTCGTCCAGCTGCGGCCAGGGGCGCTCCGGGTTCACGTGGTCCGGGGTCACCGGGGAGACCCCACCCCAGTCGTCGATGCCGGCGCGCAGCAGCAGGTCGTACTCGCCGGCGATCAGGTTGGGCGGGGCCTGGATGCGCGCCTTCGGTCCGAGCAGCACCCGGGCCACCGCCACGGTGGCGGCGAGGTCGTGCAGCTCCGCGTCGGGCATCGAACGCATGGCGGTGTCCGGCTTGGCGCGGAAATTCTGCACGATCACCTCTTGGAGGTGGCCGTACTCCCGGTGCGACCGGCGGATCGCGAAGATCGCTTCCACCCGCTCGGCGAGGGTTTCGCCGATGCCGATCAGGATGCCGGTGGTGAACGGGACACCGACCCGGCCGGCGTCGTCGAGCACCCGCAGCCGCACCGCCGGCTCCTTGTCCGGCGAGCCGTAGTGCGGGCCACCCGGCTCCGACCAGAGCCGGGTGGCGGTGGTCTCCAGCATCATGCCCATGCTGGGCGCGACCGGCTTGAGCCGCTGCAGTTCCGACCAGGAGAGCACGCCCGGATTCAGGTGCGGCAGCAGGCCGGTCTCCTCCAGCACCGCCACCGCGCAGGCGCGTAGGTAGTCCAGGGTCGACTCGTAGCCCCGCTCGTCCAGCCACTGCCGGGCCGCCGGCCAGCGTTCCTCCGGACGGTCACCCAGCGTGAACAGTGCCTCCTTGCAGCCCTGCGCGGCGCCCGCCCGGGCGATCTCCAGCACCTCGTCGCGGTCGAGGAACGCGGCGGGCAGCCGGTGCGGCACGGTGGCGAAGGTGCAGTAGTGGCAGCGATCCCGGCAGAGCCGGGTGAGTGGGATGAAGACCTTCTTCGAGTACGTCACCACGCCCGGCCGGCCGGCGTCACGCAGGCCGGCGTCGCGGATCGCCCCGGCGATGTCGAGCAGTTCGTCCAGCGCCGCGCCGCGCGCGGTCAGCAGTGCCGACGCCTCCTCGACGTCGAGCGCCCGCCCTGCGGCGGCCCGGCGCAACGCCCGCCGTACGCCTGCCTCGCTCGACGCGGGTCCGCTCCGGTCAACCATCCACTCAGCCTATTCGCTGCTGCTCGGCCCGGTGCGCTGGCGTGGGCAACCACACCGGTACGTCACGCGGTCAGGTCGGCTGCCCGCCCGGGTCGATGCGCTGGGTACGGTCGCCGTCACCATCCGGTCGGGCCAGGGCCTGGGTCGGGTCGGCGCCCTGGCGCGGAATGGCCTGGGTCGGATCGGCCGACGGCGGCTGCCCGAACGGCGGCGCGGCCGACTGCGACGCGGACGGTGGCGGCTGCGGCGTGGACGACTGCGGCTGCGACGACGCGGACGGCGGTGCCGACTGCGGGGAAACGGCCGGCTGACCGTGCGGCGGCCAGGTGTGCGGGGACGCGGACGACTCCGGCGTCGGCAGCGGCTGCCCGGCCACCGGCCACCCGGCGGACTCGGCACTGCTCTGGCCGACGCCGGGACCACCCGGCTGCTCGCCAGCCGACCATGCACCGGCCGGATATCCGGACTGCCCGGCCCCGGGCTGACCCGACCCACCCGGGTATCCGAACTGGCCGGAACCGGGCTGACCCGACCCACCCGGATATCCAGGCTGACCGGAACCGGGCTGACCTGGCCCACCCGGATATCCAGGCTGACCGGAGCCACCGGGGCCGGGCTGACCCGGGTACCAGGGCTGTCCCGACCCGCCACCGTGCTGGCCCGGGTTGCCCGGCCAACCCGGCTGCGGAGTGCCGTACAGGCCGGGCTCCGGCTTGGGACGAGGCACGTGGTAGAGCCGCCGCCAGATACTCCACACCACATAACCGGCCAGCCCGAACAGCGCCACCCAGGCCGCCCGGGCGAGCATGCCGGTGAAGGCGTCGAAGATCTGCGCCTCGGCCAGCCGGCCGACCACCCAGACCAGCAGGGTCAGCCCGCCGAGCACGGCGCTCACCGCGTACTCGATCAGCGCCAACTGCGTGATCATTTTCGCCCTGGGCACCACCGGGGCGATGTGGGTGGCCAACAGCACGGCCAGCACCGGCAGCACGACCGCCTCCAGCCCGATGAAGGCGAAGAAGGCGCTGCCCGCACGGCCGGTGACCGTGCTGTAGGCACCCTGCGGCGTCAACAGCCGGATCAGACCGACGAAGAGAAGAACGGCATTGGCGCCGAGAAGCACGATGGCGGCGAGTTCCCGCAGCGGCCGGGTCACCTGACTGGCCGTCGTCGGGTCGGTGGGCGGGGGCTCGGCGGGGCTGCTCACGAACTCTCCCTGGGGCGAAAGCGGACAGATGCCGACGTGAGCCTAGTCTCCCGGGGCGACGCTCCGCCGCAGGCGTCACGTAGGCGAGGATGGTCGGATGC
The DNA here is from genome assembly GCF_040682415.1 of Micromonospora sp. NPDC051196. NCBI lineage: Bacteria > Bacillati > Actinomycetota > Actinomycetes > Micromonosporales > Micromonosporaceae > Micromonospora > Micromonospora sp. NPDC051196. Next base: position 398,826 of record NZ_JBFBAY010000001.1, on the reverse strand, counting down.
GCATCGTGGTTCTGACCGGGGGGATCGGCGGAGCTCGCTTCCTGCTCGGGGTGCGGGCCTACGCCCGAGAGGTGGGCGCCGAGGTTACCGCGGTGGTCAACGTCGGCGACGATCTCCGCCTGCACGGGCTCCGGGTCTGCCCGGATCTGGACAGCGTCATGTACACCCTGGGTGGAGGCGCCGATCCGGAGCGAGGCTGGGGTCGGACCGGGGAGAGCTGGACGGTCAAGGACGAACTGGCCGCGTACGGCGTCGAGCCGAGCTGGTTCGGGCTGGGCGACAAGGATCTCGCCACCCACCTGGTCCGCACCACGATGTTGGACGCGGGCTACCCGCTGCACCAGGTGATCGAGGCGCTGGCGACCCGCTGGCAGCCCGGCGTACGCCTGCTGCCGGCAACGAACGACCGCCTGGAAACCCATGTGATCGTGAGCGCGAGGAGCGAGCTTGCGAGCCCCACAGTCGCGAACAACGCCAACACCGTAAGCGCGAGGAGCGAGCCTGCGAGCCCCGCAGTCGCGAACAACGCCAACACCGTGAGCGCGAGGAGCGAGCTTGCGAGCCCCGCAGCCGCGAACAACGCTGATGCTGGCGGACCCGACGGTGCGCAACGGGCGATCCACTTCCAGGAGTGGTGGGTCCGCCATCGGGCACAGTTGCCGACCCATCGATTCGTCTTCGTCGGCGCCGACGCGGCGAAGCCGGCTCCCGGTGTGACCGAGGCGATCACCGAGGCCGACGTAGTGTTGATCGCGCCGAGCAATCCGGTGGTCAGCGTCACGCCGATTCTGGCCGTGCCGGGCCTACGGGACGCGGTGGCGAACGGGCCGGCGCCGGTGGTGGGGGTGTCGCCGATCATCGGTGGCGCACCGGTCCGGGGCATGGCGGACCGGTGCCTGGCAGTGGTCGGTGTGGAGTGCAGCGCGGCCGGGGTCGGCCAGTTGTACGGCGCCCGGTCGGCCGGTGGGCTGCTCGACGGCTGGCTGGTGGCCGAGGAGGATGCGCAGACGCTGGTACCGCAGGTGACCGTCCGCGCGGTACCACTGCGGATGACCGACGAGGCGGCGACGGCGGCGATGGTCCGCGCCGCGGTGGAGATGGCATGAAACTGGAGATCATGCCGGTGCCCGGCATCGGCCATGTGACCGAGGGTGACGATCTGGCCGCGCTGATCGCGACGGCGGCGCCCTGGCTGCGCGACGGCGATGTGCTCGTGGTGACAAGCAAGATCGTCTCCAAGGCGGAGGGACGGCTGGTGGACGTCCCGGCTGACGGCCCGGATCGCCAGGCCGCCCGGGACGAGATCCTGGCGTCCGAGACGGTCCGGGTGGTGGCCACCCGGGGTACCACCCGGATCGTGCAGACCCGGCACGGCTTCGTGATGGCCTCGGCCGGCATCGACGCCTCCAACGTCGACAAGACACGGCTGGTGCTGCTCCCCGAGGACCCGGATGCCTCGGCCCGGGCGCTGCGCGCCGACCTGCGCGACCGGTACGGCGTGGAGGTGGCCGTCATCATCAGCGACACCATGGGGCGGCCCTGGCGCAACGGGCTGACCGACGTGGCCCTCGGCGTGGCCGGGATGGACGCCATTCGGGATCACCGGGGCGAGGTCGACCCGTACGGCAACGAGCTGGTGTTGACGCAGATGGCGGTGGCCGACGAGTTGGCCGCGGCGGGCGAGCTGATCAAGGGCAAGTGCGACCAGATGCCGGTGGCGGTGATCCGTGGTTACCTCACCGCGCCGTTGCCCGAGGACGGTGCGGGTGCCAGGGTCCTGGTCCGGGACGCCTCGATGGACCTGTTCGCACTCGGCACCGCTGAGGCCAGGGCCGCTGGCCTGGCCGCCGCCGCCACCCTCGCCGACGGCCCCGGTGACACCGCACCCGATTCGGCGGAGGTCGACCGGGCGATCGCCGCGGTCGCCGGCGTCGTCACGCCCGGCACGGTCTTCACCCAGGTCACCGACAGCGACGTACGCAATGGCCTGGTCGCCACCGTGGCCGGTTGGCCGGCTGAGGCCACCGCGCTGGTCCTCTGCTCCCCACCCACCCCGGTCGGCCCCGTCCAACTGGTCCGCTTCGGCGCCGACGTGCAGCGCCTCCGTACCGCCCTCGCGGCACAGGGCATCCCTTCCCAGCTCCTTCCGCCCCCCGCCCACACCACCGCCGCCGCCGCACTCGCTCTCTAGCCCACCTGCCCCGAAGCGTGGGTCAGGTGTTGAGGATGGCCCGGCCCAGCGGGGTGAGCGTGTGCAGGACGGTGTTGCGGTCTCGGTGGCTGACCAGCAGGCCGGCATTACGCAGGATGGTGGTGTGTTGGCTGGCCGCGGCAGCCGAGATGTGCAACCGGCGGGCCAACTCTCCGGTGCTGCAACCGTCGTCGCTGGCGGCGAGCACCGCCGCGCGGGTCCGCCCGAGCAGCGCGGCCAGCGCCGCGGTGGGCTTCTCCGGCTTGTTCGACGCCAGACCACCAAGCCGGTCCACCGGGTAGACCAGCACCGGCGGCAGTTCCGGGTCGAGCAACGCGACCGGCGTGGGCGCGCAGAAGAACGATGGCACCAGCAGCAGGCCGCGTCCCTGTAGGTGCAACTCGCGGCTGGTCGGATAGCCGGGAATCTCCAGGATGCCCGAGTCCCAGCGCACCCCCGGCCACAGGCCGGTCAGCAGCCCTTTGATGCCAACGTCGAGCAGGGCCCGAGCCCGCCGGGCCCGGTCGGCCTCCACCGCCGCCTGGACGTGCGTCCAGTATGGCCCGAGGGCCAGCTCACGGTAGCGGCCCATGACGGTGGTCAACTGTTCCAGGGCCGCCGGCTCACCCCGGGCCAGGGCGCTGGCGTCGGCGGGCAGGCTGCGGGCATTGGCCAGCAGGGTGAGGTCACGGTGCAGCAGCGACACGGGGGTACGCCGGACCGCCTCCATCCCCGCCTCAAACCCGTCCACGCTCTCGGACGGGGTGAGGAAGTCCGGGAAATAGCCACGCGGCGGATTCAACGCCATCAGCAGTCGCAGGCCGTCGGCGTCCTGGCGGCGCAGGTCGCGCACGACTTCGCGGCGCCAACCGGACAGCAGCGGATCCCGGTTGCGTTCGGGCAGCACGTGCAGACTCAGCACCGCTTCCCAGACCGGATCCGCCGCCGGAGCCACCCGGGTCCGAAGGATGTCCTCGCCGGAGAAGTGGATCTTCAGCATGGAGCGACTCCTCGTCGCCCGGTTGGGGGCGCCTGGCGACCTTTCGCACTCTACTGGACTGGGTCGCATCCGACCCGGCCTGTTAAGGCTGAGCTGAAAGACCTCGACACGTGCCGATCGAGTAGGCCATAGTTCCCGATGTCGTACCGGGGGGAGCGACACCCTCGGACGTGCCGCACGCACGTCCGAGGCCGGGGAGGGTCGAACGGGCGGCACCGCACGAGGGTCTGCGGCGGATAGATTCCGCAGGGGTGCCGTCCGTTCGCCGATCCCGATAAGGAGGGGCACATGTCAACGCCTCCGCTACTGGAGGGGCCTGCTCTCCACCACGACGACGGTTGGACGGCGCTGTACGCCGACACCCTGGCGGTGCTCACCGCCTGGGAGCCGACCTCCCCGGACGCCGCGACGGCCCGGGACCGTACCCTCGACCTGCTGGCCGCCGGGCCGATCGCGATGAGCCGCGCGCACCGGGCCGGTCACGTCACCGCGAGCGCCCTGGTCTTCGACGCGACCGGCGCCGAAGTGCTGCTCTGCCTGCACGGCAAGATGAGCATGTGGGTTCAGCTCGGCGGGCACTGTGAGCCGGGCGACCGGACCCTGGCCGGGGTCGCGTTGCGCGAGGCCACCGAGGAATCCGGCATCACCGGCCTGTGGATGGACCCGGTGCCCATCGACGTGGACGTGCACTCGGTCGCCTGCCAGGGCGGATCACTGCACTACGACGTACGCTTCGCCATCTTCGCCCCGCCGGCGGCGGTGGCGCAGGTCAGCGCGGAGTCCGAGGATCTCGGCTGGTTCCCGCCGGACCAGCTGCCACGTCCGCTGGCCAACGGGACGGCCCGGCTGGTCGCACCGGGCCGGGCCGCATTCAGACGAGCTTGTCCTCGCCCCGCTCCTTGAGTTCGTCCACGATCGCCTTGACGTCCTGAGCCCGGTCGCGCGGACAGACCAGCAGCGCGTCGGTGGTGTCGACCACGATCAGGTCGTGCACCCCGACGGTGGCCACCAGCCGGCCGGACTGCGGCACCACCACCATGCCGCTGCTGTCGCGCAGCAGCACCTCGGCCTTGTCGTCCATCCCGAGCACCACGTTGCCGTCGGCGTCGGCCGGCAGCACCTCGCCGAGGGTGTGGAAGTCGCCCACGTCGTTCCACCGGAAGTCACCCGGTACGGTCGCCACCCGGCCCGCGCTGGCCGCGCCCTCCATCACCGCGTAGTCGACGGAGATCTTCGGCAACGTCGGCCAGACCGCGCCGAGGACGTCGTCCTGCTCGTCGCTGCCCCAGGCCGCCGCGATGCTGGTCACCCCGGCGTGCAGGGCGGGCTGCTGGCGGGCCAGTTCGGCGAGGAACGCCGACACCCGCCAGACGAACATTCCGGCGTTCCACAGGTATCGACCCGACCTGACGTACGCCTCGGCCACCTCGGCGTTCGGCTTCTCCTTGAACTCGGTGACCGGCCGCATCGGGCCGTCATCGACCGGATCGCCGGTCTGTAGGTAGCCGTAGCCGGTCTCCGGCCGGGTCGGCGTGATTCCGACGGTCATCAGCAGCCCCTGCTCGGCACCTCGGACCGCCGCCTGAACCGTGTCCACCCAGCGCTGCGGGTCACCGATCAGATGATCGGCGGCGAACGAACCCATGACGGCGTCCGGATCCCGTACGGCGATCACCGCCGCGGCCAACGCGATGGCCGCGCAGGAATCCCGTGGCGAGGGCTCGACCAGGATGTTCTCCTCCGGTAGACCGGTCAGCTGGCGGGCCACGGCCGCGGCGTGAGCCGCGCCGGTGACCACCATGGTCCGCTCCGGGGTGGTCAGCGGCGCCGCCCGCTGCACCGTCGCCTGGAGCAGCGAGGCGGACGTGCCGGTGAACGGATGGAGAAACTTGGGATGGCCGGCCCGGGACAGCGGCCACAACCTTGTGCCACTGCCACCCGCCGGAATGACGACATAGATCACCAGGACATCATGCCCGAACCGCCCGGAGTGGGCGCCCGGGTTGCCGACCTCAGGCCCGGGCCCGGGACCAGGCGGCGATGTGCACCTCGGCGCTGGACTCCCAGGTGAACTCCTTCGCCCGGTCGAAGCCAGCCTTGGCCAGCGACAACCGGCGCGGCTCGTCGTCGAGCAGTGCCGCCAGGTCGGTGGCGATCTGGTCCGGATCCTCGCTGGTGTAGGCCACCGCGTCGCCACCGACCTCGGGCAGCGACAACCGGGGCGTGGTGAGCACCGGAGCGGCGCACGCCATCGCCTCCAGGATGGGCAGACCGAAGCCCTCACCGTACGACGGGTAGGCGGCGACCAAGGCACCGCCGAGGAAGCCCGGCAGATCGGCGTAGCGCAGGTAACCGGGCCGCAGCAGCCGCAGGTGCGAGGGCACCTCCGCCACCGCGCGGTCGATGTCGTCGTCGTGGCCCTGGCCACCGGCGACGACCAGGGCCGGCGGATCCTGCCGATCGGCGACCGCGCGGGCCCAGCCACGGATCAGGTTCGGTACGTTCTTGCGCGGCTCCTTGGCGCCGAGGAAGGCGACATAACTGCTGCCACCGAGGCCGAGCCGGGCGCGTACCCGGGCCTTCTCCTCGTCGCCGGGGGCGTGGAAGGCGGCCTGGTCGACGCCGTGATAGGCGACATCGATGCGGGTCGGGTCGGCGTCCAGCAACCGGATCAACTCGTCCCGGGTGGCCTTGCTCGGCACGATCACCCGGTCGGCGCGGCGCAGCGAAGTCTTGATCGCACTGCGGAAGAAAGTCCGGCGGGACTTGTCGTAGTGCTCCGGCTCGGTGAAGAAGGTCGCGTCGTGCACGGTGACGGTGACCGGACAACCGGCCCGCAACGGGCAGGTGTAGAAGGGTGCGTGCAGCACCTCCGCGCCGACCTGCTGGGCGAGCAGAGGCAGGCCGGTCTGCTCCCAGGCGAGCCGGGCGGGGCGGTGCGCGACGGCGGCGGGCGCGGGAATGATCTCGGCGCCGGGCAGCATCCTGCGATAGCGCTCCAGGTCGGTGCGGAGGCTGACGACGACCAGGTCCACCGCCGACCCGCACACCTTGCCGAGGGCACCGAGCAGGCCATCGACGTATCTACCGACGCCCCCACGGTCGGCGGGGACACTCGTGGCGTCGATGAGCACGCGGGGCGGGCGGCCGGCGGTCACGGGGCGACTCCTTGCGATGGCGAGACTGTGGGAAACAACACTCCGGGCAAGCCTACGCCGGAGCCGGGTACGGACGCTGACTGCGACCCGACGGTATGCCGACTTGTCGCTGCCATCGAGTACGGTCGCGGGCCGCGTATCGTTCGCGTCGATGGCCGACAACATTGCCCGGGTGTTCGCCGACGCGATCGCGACCGACCCGAACCGACCACTGCTGACCTGGTACGACGACGCCACCGGTGAGCGCACCGAACTTTCCGGCGCGACCCTGGCGAACTGGGTGGCCAAGACGGCCAACTTGCTCACCGACGAGTTGGCCCTGGGGCCCGGTGACACTGCCGCCGTACTGATCCCGCCGCACTGGCAGACCGCCGCCGTGCTGCTGGGCTGCTGGGCGGCCGGGCTGACCGTGGCCGAGCAGCCGGGTGACGTGGACGTGCTGTTCGCCGCCGCCGGCCGGGTCGCCGAGGCGGACGCCTGGCCCACCGACGAGCGGTACGCCCTCGCGCTGCACCCGTTCGCGCTGCCGCTGCGGGAGGTACCGGCGGGCTTCGCCGACTACGTGACCGAGGTACGGGTGCACGGCGACCACTTCGGCGCGTACCCGCCGGGCGGTCCGTCGCACACCGCGCTGATCGACAAGGCGAGAGCACGCGCCGCCGAGTTGGGCATCTCCCCGGGCGACCGGGTCCTGATCAACGTGGACCGCCATCCGGACCCACTCGACTGGCTACTGGCCCCCCTCACCGCCAACGCCACCCTGGTCCTCTGTGCCCACCCCGACCCCACCCTCCTCCCCACCCGCCAATCCACCGAACACGTAACCCACCCCCTCCCCTAACCCACCCCACCCCACCCACCCCCTCCCCCGCGCCCCACCCTCCCCCGCGCCCCACCCCGCTCTGCCCCGCGATCTTGCAGTTCTGGTCGCCGATATGCGCGCCACATCCCTTTTGCGGGGACAGGAAGTGCAAGATCGCGGAACAGAGCAGGGCGGGGGCAGGGCGGGGCAGGGGCGGGGGGTGCGGGTTAGGGGGTGCGGGTTTGGGCGAGGGTGGCGAAGGCGGTCAGGGAGTCGGGGTTGGCCAGGGCGCCCTTGGCGGCGGCCTGGTCGACGGGGGTGCCGGTGAGGATCTTCTTGACCGGGACTTCGAGCTTCTTGGCCGACAGGGTGCGGGGGACGGCGCGGACCTGGTGGATCTCGTCGGGCACGTGCCGGGGCGACAGGGCGGTACGCAGCTCGCGGCAGATCTTCCTGCGCAGCTCGTCGTCGAGGGTCAGGCCGTCGGCGAGTACCACGAACAGCAGCAGCTCACCGGCGCCACCCTCGTCGTCCTCCAGGTGCACCACCACCGAGTCGACGACCTCGTCCAGCCCTTCCACCACCGAATAGAACTCGGCGGTGCCCAGCCGTACGCCGCCTCGGTTGAGGGTGGCATCGGACCGACCGGTGATCACACAACCACCGCGCGAGTTGATGGTGATCCAGTCGCCGTGCCGCCACACACCGGGATAGACGTCGAAGTACGCCTCCCGGTAGCGGACCCCGTCCGGGTCGTTCCAGAAGCCCACCGGCATGCTCGGCATCGGCTCGGTGATCACCAGCTCACCGAGTTCGCCGAGGACCGGGGTGCCGTCGGCCGAGCGGGCCTCGACCTTGGCTCCCAACGCCCGGCAGGTGATCTCACCGGCGTGCACCGCCAGCAGCGGCACCCCGCCGACGAATCCGGTGCACACGTCGGTGCCCCCGGACAGCGACTGAAGTTGCAGGTCACGACCGACGGTGTCGTACACCCAGGTGAAGCCCTCGGCGGGCAGTGGCGCACCGGTGGAGCCGACCCCACGCAGCGCGGACAGGTCGGCGATCTCGCGCGGCACCAGGCCGGCCTTGCGGCAGGCCAGCAGGAACGGCGCGGAGGTGCCGAAGTAGGTGGTGCCGGACTCCTCGGCGAGCCGCCACAGCGCGCCCAGGTCGGGGTGGCCCGGGTTGCCGTCGAACAGCACGATCGCCGCGCCCACCGCCGGGGCGGAGACCAGGAAGTTCCACATCATCCAGCCGGTGGTGGTGAACCAGAAGAACCGGTCGGCCGGGCCCAGGTCGTGATGCAGGGCGAGCATCTTGAGGTGCTCCAGCAGGATGCCGCCATGGCCGTGCACGATCGGCTTGGGCAGGCCGGTGGTGCCGGAGGAGTAGAGCACGTAGAGCGGATGGTCGAAGGGCACCGGCGTGAAGGTCAACGGCTCGTCGGTCGCCGCCGCCAACTCGACCCAGGACAGGGCGCCGTCCGGCGGCGGTGCGGCCGGGTCGAGGTAGGAGATGCCGACGGTGTGCCGCAGTGACGGCAACGCCGCCCGGATCGCGGCCACCTCCGCCGAGCGGTCCACCGGCTTGTCGCCGTAGCGGTAGCCGTCCACCGCGACCAGCACCTTCGGCTCGATCTGCTGCCAGCGGTCGGTGACGCTGCGGGTACCGAACTCCGGCGCGCACGAGGAGAAGATCGCGCCGAGGCTCGCGGTGGCCAGCATCAGCACGTACGTCTCGGGAATGTTCGGCGCGTACGCGGCCACCCGGTCGCCGGTGGTGACGCCGAGCCGACGCAGCCCGGCGGCCACCCGACGGACCTGGTCGCGTAGCTGCGCGGCGGTCAGCGCCTCGGGCTCGCGGGTCTGCCCGTACGCGAGCACGATCGGGTCCTCGTCGGCCCGACCGGGCATCCGCAGCACGTTCTGCGCGTAGTTGAGGGTGGCGCCGGGGAACCATCGCGCCCCTGGCATGTCACGCCCGGACAGGGTGGCGGTCGGCGGGGTGTGCGCGACGACCTCGAAGTGATCCCAGATGGAGCGCCAGAAGGCGTCCAGATCGGTGACCGACCACTGCCACAGCGCGTCGTAGTCGGCGAACTCCAACCCACGGTGCTCGGCCAGCCAGCGCAGGTAAGCCCCGATCCGCGATCGCTGGAGCACGTCCGCCGGCGGCGTCCACAGCACGTCAGTCACTGCCCACTCCTCCCCTGGCCCGGCACGGCGCTGTGCGGTGGGCCGTGGCGCCATCTTGCCCTACCCCGAAGCGCCATTCTCCGCAGCCGGACCCTGCGGGCGCATGTGCCCGACCCACACGAGCGGGCCCGGTTAGGTGGGTGCGGGGCGAGGGATCAGCCCGCCCGGTGGGCCTGGATGGCGCGGCGGCGGGCCAGTCGGTGCTCCCGGCGGATCTCCGCCTCCCGCCAGCGCCGTTCGTCCTCGGGGGTCTCGGGCAGCACCGGACGCACCGGCCGGGGCGCCCCGCCGACCTCGACACCGACGAAGACGAGGTACGCGGTGGCCACCCGTACCGGCGCGTCCTCGGCCGAGTCCCAGCGCTCGGCCATCACCCGTACGCCGATCTCCATGGAGGTCTGCCCGGTCCAGTTGACCTGGGCGTACGCGTGCACCAGATCACCCACCCGGACCGCCTCGGAGAAGACGATCTCGTCGATGGCGGCAGTGACCGCCGTACCGCCGCTGTGCCGGGCCGCCGCCGCTCCGGCGACGTCGTCGACGAACTTCATCAGCACGCCGCCGTGCACGGTTCCGTAGAGGTTCACGTCGATCGCGGTCATGATCCGACTGAGCGTGACGCGGGAGTACGACGTCGGTTTACCTGGCATGGCGGAGGGGTGCTCGGTCATGTCGAAAACGGTACGGTGCGCGGATGCGACATCTGTGGAGCTTCCTCGCCGGGTTGGTGGTGGCGCCGGTCACCTGGGTGTTGGTCACCCTCGGGCAGGACGGGTCGGCCAGCACCGTCAATCGGTGGGTGGAGATCGGCACCTCGAACACGGCCAATCTCATCGAGCCGGCCGTCTACCTCGCGGTCGGCGGCATCGTGCTGGGCCTGCTCGGCACACTGCGCATCTCACCGCTCGGCGCGCTGGTGGCCGGGCTGCTGCTGATCACCCCGTACATCGGGATGTTCGTCACGCCGTTTCGGGTGCGGGACCGCATCCCCGCGGACTGGGAGTTCCTCGGTGACCCGCTGCCGCTACGGCTGCCGGTGGAGAACGGCACCCTGTTCCTGATCGGCATGCTGCTGCTGGTGGCGACATTCAGCGGGCAACGCTGGCGGCGCTGGCCCCGACCGGTCACCGACCCGACGCCGGTGACGGACCAGGACCCGACCCCCGAGCAGTCCCCGACCGACTGGTCACCGGTTGCGGCGGCTGAGCAGGACACCGCTCCGCTCAGCCTGGGCTACCCGGATCCGACGCCGACCGAGCCGCTGCCGCGGCGTACCGGCGGCGCGTCGCCCTGGTCGGCCCCACCGGGCTCACTCCCCCACCGCGACACCACCAGCAACTGACCGGCACCTACTCGGCCCAGGTTGATCATGAGGTCAGCGACGGAACTGGAGATCAGAACGCCGCTGACCTCATGATCGACACAGTGGACGGCGAGGGTCAGTCCTTGAGTAGTTGGCGGGCCATGACGATGCGCTGGACCTGGTTGGTGCCCTCGTAGATCTGGGTGATCTTGGCGTCGCGCATCATTCGCTCGACCGGGTAGTCGCGGGTGTAGCCGTAGCCGCCGAGCAGCTGCACGGCGTCGGTGGTGATCTCCATGGCGGCGTCGGAGGCGAAGCACTTGGCGGCTGCACCGAAGTAGGTCAGGTCCGCGTCACCGCGCTCGGAGCGGCCGGCTGCGGCGTACGTGAGCTGCCGGGCGGCCTCCAGCTTCATGCCCATGTCGGCGAGCATGAACTGCACGCCCTGGAACTCCGCGACCGCCTTGCCGAACTGCTTGCGCTCGGCCACGTACCCCTTGGCGTAGTCGAGCGCGCCCTGGGCGATGCCGACGGCCTGGGCGGCGATGGTGACCCGGGTGTGGTCCAGGGTCTTCATCGCGGTGCCGAAGCCGCTGCCCTCGGCGCCGATCATCCGGTCCGCCGGGATCCGTACGTTGTCCAGATAGACCTCGCGGGTCGGTGAACCCTTGATGCCCAGCTTCTTCTCCGGTGCGCCGAAGCTGACCCCCGGATCGGACTTCTCGACCACGAAGGCGGAGATGCCCCGGGACCGGGCAGCGGGATCGGTGACCGCGAAGACGGTGTAGAACTCGGAGACGCCGGCGTTGGTGATCCACCGCTTCACGCCGTTGAGCACCCAGTGGTCACCGTCACGCACCGCCCGAGTGGTCATCGACACCGCGTCGCTGCCGGCCTCCGGCTCCGACAGGCAGTACGAGAACATCGCCTCGCCGGCCGCGACCGGGGTCAGGTACCGGCGCTTCAGCTCTTCCGAACCGGCCAGCAGCAACGGCATGGTGCCCAACTTGTTCACCGCCGGGATGAGCGAGGACGAGGCGCAGGCCCGCGCCACCTCCTCGATCACGATGGCGGTGGCCAGCGCGTCCGCCCCGGCACCGCCGTACTCGACGGGAATGTGCGGGGCGTGGAAGTCCGCGGCGCGCAGCGCGTCGTACGACGACTTCGGGAACTCTCCGGTCTCGTCCGCCTCAGCGGCGTGCGGCGCCACCTTCGCCGCACAGACCTCACGGACCGCCTCTCGAATCGCCTCATGCTCCTCGGGCAACCGATACGCGTCGAACGACTGTTCTGCGGCCATGTCGGCCCCTCCCCTTCACGGCTATCATGCGCAGTCTGTAGCGTCCTATGGACGCCCACCGCGCAGACTGAAGGATAGCGACCACAGTTCAGGCGATGTTACCGGCGCGTAGGCTGGGCCCGTCACGGAGCACGACGCCGCTCGGCGATGATGGATGACAGAACCACAGAAATTACCCCTCCGGTGCCGGCCCGGCGCCGCTGCGGAACGCGACGCGATTGCGCGCCGCCAGTGCGAGCGGAGAGACAGGCGTGACCATCCCGTACCCGAACACCCAGCCGATGCCCGCCATCGCCGCGGTGACACCCCCTTCGGGCGCCTCCCGCCCTCGGGTGAGCTTCCTGGGCACCGGCTATCTCGGCGCGACCTACGCCATCTGCTACGCCGAGCTGGGTTACGAGGTGCTCGGGTACGACGTCGACCCGGACAAGATCGCCAAGCTGAACGCCGGTGAGGTGCCGATCCACGAGCCCGGCCTGGACGAGCTGCTGCGGCGCAACCTCGCCGCCGGCCGGCTGCGCTTCAGCACCGACATCGCCGAGACCGCCGACTTCGGTGACGTGCACTTCATCTGCGTGGGCACCCCCCAGCGCGCCGACGGCATGGGCGCCGACCTGTCGTACGTCGAGGCGTCGGTGACCAGTCTGGCCCGGCACCTGACCCGCAAGGCGTTGATCGTCGGCAAGTCCACCGTTCCGGTGGGCACCGCCGACTGGGTCGAGCAGCTGGTCGGCAAGCACGCCCCCGCCGACCTCGGCGTCGAGGTCGCCTGGAGCCCCGAGTTCCTCCAGGAGGGCTTCGCCGTCGACGACGTACTGCGGCCGAACCGGATCGTGGTCGGCGTCAAGAGCGAGTGGGCCAACAGCATGCTCTACGCGGCGCACAAGGGCGTGTTCGACCTGGCCGCCACCGAGGACCGCGAGGTGCCTCTGGTGGTCACCGACTTCGCCACCGCCGAGTTGGTCAAGGTGGCCGCGAACGCCTTCCTGGCCACCAAGATCTCCTTCATCAACGCGATGGCCGAGGTCTGCGAGGTCGCCGGCGGCGACGTCACCCAGCTCGCCCGGGCCATCGGCTACGACCCCCGCATCGGCAACCGCTTCCTCCAGGCCGGACTCGGCTTCGGCGGCGCCTGCCTGCCCAAGGACATCCGGGCCTTCCAGGCCCGCGCCCAGGAACTCGGCGCCGGCGAGGCACTGCGCTTCCTGCACGAGGTCGACCTGATCAACCTGCGCCGTCGCACCCGCGTGCTGCACCTCGCCGCGGAACTGCTCGGCCGCCGCTACGGCCCTGCCGGCCCCGACCTGTCCGGCACCCGCATCGCCGTGCTCGGCGCGACCTTCAAACCCAACACCGACGACGTACGCGACGCGCCGGCCCTCGCCGTCGCCGCGCTGCTGCGCAAGGCCGGCGCCGACGTACACGTCTACGACCCCCAGGGCATCGACAACGCCCGCCGGGCCGTACCGGAGCTGACCTACGAGCCCGGCATGGCCGAGGCGGTGGCCGGCGCCGACCTGGTCTGCGTGCTCACCGAGTGGGCCGACTTCCGCAACGCCGACCCGACCGTCCTCGGCGAGTTGGTCGCCGGGCGACGGGTGGTAGACGCTCGCAACTGCCTGGACTCGGCACTGTGGACGCAAGCTGGTTGGGAGTACCGGGGGTTGGGTCGTCCCTGACCTGCTCTGGAGTTTCGGGGTTTCCGAGGCGGGTCTTCCGGGTGAGCCCACCCGCTCCGGGCGGTCAGGCTTGATCCCTGCGCGGGTGGGCTCCCCCGGAAAAACCTGACTTCCACCGCCACCGTCGTCAGGGGTGAGGTCAGGGGTCCGGAGGGTGGCGGCTGGGGGTGACCCGCCGACAACGGTCGAATTCCGGGCGCGCATTGTGCATGCTGCGACAGTGGGAATCCACAGTGCGGGTGGAGGGGTGTCGTGGCGACCTTTCAGTGCTCCTCGTGTGGCCGGGAGATCAAGCCGGCGGTTCGCTGCCCGCATTGTGGTGCGCACCAGCCACAGTGGGCCGAGCACCTGGCGGAGATCGAACGGTCCATCGCGGAGATGAAGGCCCGCGAGGCTGCCATCGCCAGCGAGCAACGGCAGCTCGCATCCAAGATGCAGGCCGCGATCTTCCAGCGGGACACCCTCGCGCACGCCGGCAACGTCGGTGACGGGCGGACGAAGCAGGCTGGCCGACCCCGCCGGGTGCTGCGCCGCCGCCCGGCGTACAAGTCGCCGCCCAACGGCACCGTCCCACCGGTACGGAACAAGCCGACCGAGAACGGCCCACCACCGCCGCCGCCCCGGGTGCCCCGGCAGAGTGCCACCGGAGGCGCCGAGGATCTGCCACCGACCGCGCCCGTCTGGCTGGACGCCGACGATCCGGAACATCCGCCGGAGGCCTCCTCCCGGGAGGTCCAGAACATCCCCCTCGGCCTCGGCGCGCTGTTGCTCGGCGTGGCCGCAGTGGTCTTCGCCGTGCTCGCGACCAGCGCGATGGACGCGTTGACCCGCCTCGGCATCCTGCTGCTCGCCACCGTGCTCATGCTGCTCGCCCCGCCGGTGCTCGTCCGGCGCGGGCTGACCTCCACCGCGGAGACCATCTCCGCGGTGGGACTGCTGCTGGTGCCGCTGGCCGGGTACGCGCTGTGGGCCGTGGACCGGATCGGCGGCGACGGCTCCGGGGCGGTCTTCGCCGGGGTGATCTTCGCGGTGACCGCCGCCGTCTCCGTCGGGTACGCCGGGCTGACCCGGCTCCGCGCCCCCCGCTTCGCCACCGTGCTGGCCGCCCAGCCGGTGGTGCCCCTGTTGGCGTACGAACGTGTCAGCGGCCCCGCCGGCTGGGCCCTCGTACTGACCGTGGTGGCCGTACTCGACCTCTGGCTGGCCCGCTCGCCGGTCACTGTGGAACGACCGGCCGTCGACCCGACGACGGGCGCCGCACCGGGTCGGACGGGCACCCCGCGCCAGCGGCAGGCCGAGGGGCGCCCCGAGGGTGCGCCGGAGGAGTCCGGTGAGCTGCTCGACCCGACCGCCGGCACCCCGGCCGCCTCGCCCGTGCGGCCGGTGCCGGGGCTACGGGAGCTGACCTGGTCGCTGCACGGCGTCGCCGTCGTGCTCGCCCTCGGCTACGCGGTGACCGCCCTGCTGCGCACCGACACCGTGCCCGGCGCGGTCGGGGCCGGTCTGATACTGCTGCTCGCCGCCGCCGTCTGCCTGGCCGGCACCCTGCTGCTGCGGCGCCCACCACTGCCCGACATCGGCGCGGGGGTGCTCACCCTCGCCGTCATCGGCGCCCTCGGCCGGGTCGCCTCGGTGGCGCTGCCCGGACGTTCGCTGCTGCTGATCGCGGCCGTCATCGCGGCCACCGGCCTGGTGGTGCGGGCGGTGCCCGAATCCGCCCGCCGCGGGCCACAACTGGCCTCTGCGGTGGCGCTCACGGTCAGCGGGGTGGTGGTCGCCGGCAGCGCCCTACGCGCCGGAATCGCACCCGTCCAGGCCGCGTTGCCGGCCTGGGCCGCCGACCTCGACCGGTACCCGGCCGAACTGGCCGCCGCCGTGGGACCGGCCGCCTGGCAGCTCGCCGCCAGCGCCTTCCTGCTGACCGTGGCGGCGGTGCTGGCCCTGCCCCCGGAGATCCGCCGCGAGTTCGCGGTGACCGGCGCCGCGCTGACCGCCCTCGCCGTACCCGCCTCGTTCGGGTTGAGCTGGGCGGTGGCGCCGTGGCCGATGGTGCTGACCGCGATCGGCATCGGGGTGATCGGGCTGTCCGCCCGTACGACCCGGGCCGCGCTGGCGCACGCGGTGGCAGCTGCCAGCGTCGGGCTGGTCGGCGCCGGGGCGGCGTTGGCCCGACCCGCGCTGACCGCCGCCGTGCTGCTCACCTTCGTCGTGGCCGGCGTGCTGGTCGCCGTCGCCCCCCGGATCAGGCTCGCACCGGCCGCCGCCGACAGCCTTTCGGCCTGGGCGGCCGGCGGAGCGGCATTCGCGCTGCCCGGGGCGGTGGCCGCGTTCGTCGCCGCCCTCCTGTCCGGCGAACCGGCGCTGACTCCGGCGAGCCTGCGTGCGGCGACCGTGCCGGTGCTGGCCGCCAGTTTCCTGGCCGTCTGCGTCACGCTCGGCTACGCCGCGGTCGTCCAGGTGTCCCAGCGACACATCCCGGTGCCGTTGTCGGTGGGTACCGGCCTCGGTGCGTTGATGGTCGCGGCTGCGGGGTTCGGCGCGCCCGGTGCCACCGTCGCCGACGCCTGGGTCAGCGCGTTGCTGCTGGTCTCCGCCGTACTCCTCTTCCTGGCCCCGTCGATCGACGCCGGGCGTCGCGCCGACCTGAATATGGACGGCTCCGACCTGGCCGCCGCCGCAGTGACCGCCGCTCTGGTCGCCACACTGCTGCGCATCGGCTCGGTACTCGCCCCCGGCGGCCAACTCGCCGTCGCCGCCGCGCTGGTCCTGGTGGTCGCCGTCGCTGCACGGGCGATGCCCGAACAGTGGCGACGCGGGCCCGTGCTCGGCCTCGCCGTCGGCGGCGTACTGATCGGCCTGCTGGCCGGCTGGATGGCCCTGCGTGGTGGCCTCGGCGTCCTGGCCACCCCCGGCCCGATCTGGAACGGCGACCTCAGCGGATGGCCGGCCGCACCGACCGGTGGCACCACCTGGCAGGGTCCCATCGCGCTGGCCCTGCTCGCCCTCTCCGCCGCCATCCTGCTGCCGCCGCCGTGGCGCTACGACGTTTCCGGCACGGCGATGGTGCTGGCCACCATCGGCGCCCCGGCCGCGTTCGACCTGTCGTGGTGGTCGCCGGTCCTGATCGGAGGCATGGTCGCCGCCGTGTTCGCGATGGCGGCCGTCGCCTCCGTCGACCCCCGGGCCGCCCTGTCCCGGATCACCGTCGCCGGGGTGGTCGCCCTGTACGCGGCCGGCGCCGGCCTGGTCCGTCCGTGGACCACCGCACTGGCGCTGACCAGCATCGTGTTGATCGGTACGGTGGTGGCGGCGCTGGCCCGGTCGATGGCCGGTTCCCTCGTCGAGGACATCCGGACCGAGGGGATGCCGCCGCATCTGGCGCAGATCGGTGGGGCAGCCGTGGGTGCGGCGTTGTTGGCACTGCCGGGTGCCACCGCCGCACTGGCCGCCGAGTTCGGCCACGCCCCCCAGACGATACTCACCGCCGGCCTGGCCGCCACCAGCCTCGGCCTGGCCTTGGTCGCCGGAGTCCGCTGGCAGATTCCGCAGTACCTGCCCTGGGCGAGCGCCGGTGTGGTCGGTGGCGCGGCGGTGACCGCGCTGGCCGCCGTACCCCTTGGTCTGCCGGTCGGTGTCTACGCCGCCGCAGCTGCCCTGCTCGGGGTGCTCGCCGAACTGGTCCGGGAGGCGACCGAACCGCCCGCTGATCCGGTCCAGCCGGTACGCCGCTGGACGGGGCTGCTGGACGGGGCGCTACGGCGGCTGCCCGACGACGGTCTGCGCCGCCGGTGGCGGGTCAGCCCCGCTGCCGGGGCGTTGGCCGCTGCCGCCCTGCCGACCGTACTGGCGCTGGTCTCCATCGCTCCGGCGCTGCTGGCCGCTCTGGTCGACCCGATCCGTACGCTGCGCCAGGTCTGGCAGGGACCGCCACCGGAGTTGCTCGACCCGCCTGCGGCGGCGGTCAATCCGACCCATGTGCTTACCGCGCTGCTACTCACCGTGACGGCGGCGCTGGCGGCTACCGGATTCAGCGCGGGCCGTCGTTCCCGGGCGGTGCCCGTGGTGCTGCCCGGCGCCGCGATAACCCTGTTGATCGCCCCGATCGCGTTGGGCGGCGGCTGGCCGACGAGCACCCGTGCGGCGCTGGTGGTGTTCACCATCTCGATGTTGGGACTGGCGCTGACGCCACCACCGTCCCTCGTGGAGCGGGCGCGCTCGTTGCGGCTGGCCCGGGTGCTGGTCTTCCTGATCGGCCTGGCGGCCGGTGGGGCGGGCCTGGCCGGCAGCCTCGCCACCCGGGACCTGACCCTGCTCAGCCTCGGCGGCGCGGTCGGGGTCGGCCTGGTGGCGGCACTGTTCGGCACCACCTCCCGGGCACGGATCCTCGGCTGGCTGTTCGCCTCGCTGATGGCGCAACTGTTCGTGCTCACGGTGGGCCTGGTGGCCGGGCTCGCGGCGGTCTGGTCCGCCTTCGGGGTGCTGGCGGTCGGCGCCGCGTTGCAGGTCTTCGCCGCCCGGCTGCCCCGGCTGCGTCGTCCCGAGGCGCAGGGTGAGGCCGCGACGGTGGAGTGGAGTGGCCACGCCGCCGCCCTGATCGCGCTGGCCTTGGCCTTCGACTCGCCACGGCACATCGCCGCACTGCTGGCCGCCTGGGGTGCGGTGCTCGGCGTCGCGGCGATGCGGCCGGGGCGTCGACCGGTGGAGCGACGAATACTGTTCTGGGCCGTGGTGATCTGCGAGATCACCGCCTGGTGGATCCTGATGTGGGTCGCGGACGTGGCGCTGCCCGAGGCGTACACACTGCCGTTCGCCGCGTTGGCCCTGCTGGTCGGCGTCCTGGAGTTGCGGCAACGCTCGGACATGAGCAGTTGGGTGGCGTACGGTCCGGCGTTGGTGGCGGCCTTCGTACCGACGCTGGCGATCGTGCTGGCCACGGATTCGAGCACACTGCGTCAGGTGTTGCTGCTGCTCGGTGCGGTCGCCGTCCTGGTCTTCGGCTCGATGAGCCAACAGCAGGCGCCGGTGATCGTGGGGGCGGTGGTGACCGCCATCGCGGCGGTGCACGCCCTGTTCAGCCTCGGGCCGTGGCTGGCGTTGATCCCGGTCGGGTTCCTGCTGCTGATCCTCGGCGCCAGCAACGAACGTCGCCGCCGCGCCCAGGAACGCCTCCAGACCGCCCTGCGCGGTATGCGGTGACCCGCCCGGAGCCGCTACCGGGCGGCGCGTAGCTTGATCAAATTCACTGCGGTACGCGCGACGACCGGGTCGGCGTCCGCTGACAGGTCGGCGAGGGCTTGTGCTGCTCTGCCTCCCGGGATGTCCGCGAGCGCCGCCACCAACCGTCGGCGGGCAGACGCCTCGACGGCTTCGAGGCGGTCGATCAGCCGGGCAGCAATCTGATCGGCCAGGGCGGCGTCCCTCGCCAACGTGCTCAGCGCATCGGCCGCGTCGACGTCGCTGGCCTGCTCGACGACCATGTCGATGAGGGTGGGGACCGCGTCGGCCACGCCACGCGCCCCGAGCGCCAGCGCCGCGTACCTGGCGACCGCGAGGTCCGCGTCGGCGAGGGCGTCCCGCAACAGTACGGTCGCGGCAGCGCTCGGAATCTCGGCGAGGGCTTCGACGGCACGTCTGCGTACCTCGGCCGTCGGCGCATCGAGGCCCTCCGCCAGCAGCGGCAGTCCGCCGTCGCCCGACTGCGCCAACGCCCAGCGCAGGGCCCCGGCGACGTTGAGATCCTCCTCGCTGAGCACCGCCTCGACCAGTGCCTCCACCGGCATCGGAGCCTCTCGGCGCAGCGACAGGGCCGCGCGTTGGCGTTCGCCTGCGCTGTCCGACCTGAGCGCCTGGAGGAGCGCGACGGTCTGCAACACCTCCGCCCAGTCGGCGGGTTCCGCGGCACCGATCCGACGGAGCCGGGTGAGCAGTTCCGTCTCGGCCGCGATGCGGTCGCGGGTCTGCCGAATGAGGTCGTCGACGAGTACCGAGGGCGCGAAGCCGGGGTCGTCGAGAGCCCGCCCGACCTCACGCAGCGACAGTCCCAACGACCGCAGGCTCTCGATGTGGAAGATCCGCCGGATGTCCGCGTCCGAGTACTCCCGGTAGCCGGACCCGGTACGACCCGTCGGCCGCACCAGCCCGAGCGCCTCGTAGTGCCGGAGCATCCGAGCACTGACCCCGGACCTGCGGGCCACCTCACCGATCAACACCGCCCGTCTCCTTCCTGCCCGTCACCCTTCCCGGCCTGCTGGGCCGAGGGCCACGACGCGTTTTGCCTCCTCGACGGCGAAGTCGAAGCCGGCATCCGGGTTGCGCCAGAGCCGCTCGGTGGCGATCGCGTGCTGACGTACCCGCAGTTCGGGATGGGTCGTCGCGGCGCGCAGGACCGGCATGATCACCTCACCGAGCCCGACCAGCGCGCGGCTGAGGCTCAACTGTGTCTCCCGCTCGCCGCGCCCGAGTTGCGTCGTCAACACCTGGACCAACCCGGATTCCGCACCTTCCGGCACGAGTACGACCGCAGCCCGCCAGGCGCTGCGCGCCACCTCGTCGTCGGCGTCGGTCAGCAGCTCGTGCGTGATCGCCGGCCAGGCCCGCCGGTCCCCGATCTTGGACAGCGTGTGCAACGCCTGGCTGCGCGCCTGCGTACGCGCCGAGCGCAGCTCCTCGATCAGCCTGGGGACCGTCACCGACGCCGGCTGTCGGGTGAGCGCCCAGGTGAGCATCTCGCGCACGAAGAACTCCGGCTCGACCGCGCACCGCTCGACGAGCGCGTCCACGAACTGCGGATCCGGGGTCGACCCGACCGCCAACGCCACCCGCAGCCGCACCGACGAACTACCGTGCGCCAACCCCGCGAGCACCCGACTCGCTTCCACGCCCTGCTTTGGCTCGGCCACCGCGACCACCTCCCGAGCCCACCCAACCCCTTCTCACCGTGTCAAGGTCAACCCGGTCGCTGACGCACCGTATCGCCGAAACATGGTGGAAACGGCCGTTTCGGCGCAACGGAGTCGATCACCGCACTGGACGGCACCACTTGTCGTCCTGCCGGCCCACGACGGGGCTGGGGGGCGACCGTGTCCGGCGCAGGGATCAAGCCTGACCGCCCGGAGCCGGGCACGGTCGCCCCCCAGCCCCAACCGCAACCACGACAGACCTAAGCCAACGAAGCCCGCAACGCCGCGTCCTTCTCGGCGACCAACTGCTCCAGATCAGCCTGATAAGCCGACATCCGCTCGGCCAACCCCGGATCCGCCGTGCCGAGAATGCGTACGGCGAGCAGCCCCGCGTTACGCGCGTTGCCGATCGACACGGTGGCCACCGGTACGCCGGCCGGCATCTGCACGATGGACAGCAGCGAGTCGAGGCCGTCGAGGTGCTTCAGCGGTACCGGTACCCCGATCACCGGCAGCGGCGTGACCGAGGCGATCATCCCGGGCAGGTGGGCCGCCCCACCCGCCCCCGCGATGATGACCTTCAAGCCCCGCCCGGCGGCGGCCCGTCCGTAGTCGATCATCTTGACCGGGGTGCGGTGCGCGGAGACGACCTCGACCTCGTACGGCACCTCGAACTCGGCGAGCACGTCGGCCGCCGCCTTCATCGTCGGCCAGTCCGAGTCGCTGCCCATGATCACACCGACGGTGCTCACTCTGCTCCCTCCGTGCCGTCCCGCAGCCAGCGCATCGCCCGCGCGGCCCGGGCGCGTACCTCGTCCAGATCGTCGCCGAGCACCGTGACGTGCCCGATCTTGCGGCCGGGGCGTACCTGCTTGCCGTAGAGGTGCACCCGGGCGGTCGGCTCGGCGGCGAAGAGGTGGTGCAACCGCTCGTCGATCGGCATGCCACCGGGCTCACCACCGAGCACGTTCGCCATCACCACCACCGGAGCGCTCAGCGAGGTGTCGCCCATCGGGTAGTCCAGCACCGCCCGCAGGTGCTGCTCGAACTGCGAGGTGCGGGCGCCTTCGATGGTCCAGTGCCCGGAGTTGTGTGGGCGCATCGCCAGCTCGTTGACCAGCAGCCGGGCGCCGCCGGGCGCCGAGGTGTCGGCGACCTCGAACAACTCCACCGCCAGCAGCCCCACCACGCCGAGCGCGGTGGCCAGGTCGATGGCGAGTTGCTGCGCGGCAACCGCCAACTCCTCCGGCAGGCCGGGTGCGGGCGCCAGGACCTCGACGCAGATGCCGTCGCGTTGCACCGTCTCCACCACGGGGTAGACCGCGACCTGCCCGAACGGGGAACGGGCGACCTGCACGGCCAGCTCGCGGCGCAGCGCCACCCGCTCCTCGACGATCAGCTTCGTGCCACCGGCGAGCAGTCTCTCCGCCAGCTCGGCGGCCTGCCCGGCGTCGGCGACCGGCCAGACTCCGCGCCCGTCGTACCCGCCACGGGCCGCCTTGAGCATGACCGGCCAGCCCAGCTCGGCGCCGAAGGCCATCAGGTCGGCCGTCGACTCGACGGGCCGCCAGGCCGGGTTCGGCGCTGCCAGAGCATCGAGCCGCTCCCGCATCACCCGCTTGTCCTGGGCGTGCACCAGGGCGTCCGCCGGCGGAAAGAGCTTCACCCCCTCGCCGGCCAGGGCGCGGATGTGCTCGGTCGGGACGTGCTCGTGGTCGAAGGTGACCACGTCGCACCCCTTCGCGAAGGTACGCAGCGCGGCCAGGTCGGTGTGGTCGCCGTACTGGACGTCGGCGGCGACCAGGGCCGCCCCGTCGTCGGGCGTGAGCGCGAGCACGCGCAGCGACTGGCCGAGGGAGATCGCAGCCTGGTGGGTCATCCGGGCCAGCTGGCCACCACCCACCATGCCGACAACAGGCAGACCGGTACGGGAATCCATAGCGGCGCCAGCCTATCGGGGCCGGTCGGGACGCTGCCCGGCGGATCCGGCTCAGCCCAGTTGCGCCACCAGGTCCTCGACCGTGTCGACCGGCCGCTGACAGACGAAGCCCCGGCAGACGTACGCGGCGGGTCGGCCGTCGAGCAGGGGCCGGTCGGCCAGCAACGGTACGCCGGGTTGGTCCGGCTGCCCGGCCACGATCACCGCTCCGGGCGGGGCGTGCCGGTACGCCGCCGCAACCAGCGGGTCACCGGCCGGGTCGGCGGTGACCACCGCGATCTCGTACGGGCCGGAGAGCAGCGCCTCACCCGCCGTCGCCGCGTACCCGGTGAAGCGCGGGTGCCGCCCGACGATCGGCGCGACGGTCGACAGGGCCGCCTCGGCTGCCTCGCGGTAGCGGGTCTGCCCGGTCAACGCCGAGTACGCCACCAGGGCGGCGGCGATCGCGGAGCGCCCGGAGGGGGTGGCGTTGTCGGTCGGGTCGGCGGGACGGGCCACCAGTTGCTCGGCGTCGTCGGCGGTGTCGTAGAACGCCCCACCGGGGGCGGCGAAGTGCGTCAACGCGCTGTCCAGCAGTTGCCCGGCCAGTTCCAGCCAGCGGCCTTCGCCGGTGACCTGGTGCATGGCGCAGAACGCCTCGGCCACGCAGCCGTAGTCCTCCAGCACGCCGGCCGGCTCACCGACCCGGCCGTCCCGGGAGGCGCGCCGCAGCCGCCCGTCCACCATGTGCACCCGGGCGAGGTACTCGGCGGTGTCGCGCATCGCACCGTCGGCGACGATGGTGACCCCCTCCAGCAGGTTCGCCTCCCCCTCGGTGCCGATCCGGCCGGAGGTCTCGACCAGCCGGACGAACTCGGCGAGCGCGGTGACGGCCAGGCCGTTCCAGGCGGCCACCACCTTGTCGTCGCGGGCCGGCTGGGGGCGGGTGTCCCGGGCCGCGAGCAGCCGGCGTACGACGTCCTGCCAGCGCTCCCGTACGGCCGGATCGGCGTCGTCGACGTCCCGGGCCAGTTTCAGCACGCTCCGGCCATGCTCGAAGGTGCCGGTCTCGGTGACGGCGAACAGGTCGGCGGCCCACCGGCCGTCCTCGGAGCCCAGCACCTCGATCAGTTGAGCGGGGGTCCAGACGTAGGTGAGCCCCTCGACACCCTCGGTGTCGGCGTCCAGCGCGGAAGCGAATCCCTGGCCCGGTCGGTGCAGTTCGTCGGCGAGGAACCGGGCGATGTCCCGGGCCACCCGCAGCGCCAGCGCGTCGCCGGTGAGCCGCCACAGTTGGGTGTAGACCCGCAGCAGCAGGGCGTTGTCGTAGAGCATCTTCTCGAAGTGCGGCACGGTCCAGTACGCATCCACCGAGTACCGGGCGAAGCCACCGGCGAGCTGGTCGTGGATGCCGCCCCGGGCCATCGCCTCGCAGGTGTGCCGGACGATCTCCAGGCTCCGCGCCGAGCCGGTGCGCTGGTAATGGCGGAGCAGGAAGAGCAGGTTCAGGTGCGGCGGGAACTTCGGTGCCCTGCCGAAGCCGCCGCTGGTCTCGTCGTACTCGTCGGCCAGTTGGGTGGCGGCGGCATCGAGCAGGTCGGCGGTGAGCGGGGCGGTGGGACCACCCACGGCCTGGGCACCGCCGATCGCCTCGACCACCGCGGCGCCTTGGCGCAGTACGGCCTCCCGCTGGTCCTGCCAGGCGGTGCTGACCGACTGGAGCAGCCGGACGAAGTTCGCCCGGGGAAAATACGTTCCACAGTAGAACGGGGTGCCGTCCGGGGTCGCGAAGACCGTCATCGGCCAGCCACCCTGCCCGGTCATCGCCTGGGTGGCCGTCATGTAGACCGCGTCGACGTCGGGCCGCTCCTCCCGATCCACCTTGATCGACACGAACCCCTCGTTGAGCAGCCGGCCGACGCCCTCGTTCTCGAACGACTCGTGCGCCATCACATGACACCAATGGCACGCCGAATACCCGACCGAGATCAACACCGGCACGTCCCGCCGCCTGGCCTCGGCGAACGCCTCATCACACCAGGGCCACCAGTCCACCGGGTTGTCCGCATGCTGCAACAGATAGGGACTGGTGGCACCCCCAAGTCGATTCACCCCCCGACCCTACCCACCCCCACCCCTCAAGGTGTGTTGATCATGAGGTTGGCGGCACCTCGAAGATCAACCAGTGCCGCCAACCTCATGATCAACGCGAAAAGAGGTGGGGGTCAGGAGGCGCCGTCGGCGCGGAGGGGGAGGACGTTGGCGGGGGTCTGGCGGGCCAGGGAGGTCAGTACCGCGCCGATCTTGTCGGCGGGCATCGGCTTGAAGAAGTGATAGCCCTGGGCGGCGGTGCAGCCCAGCTCGGTCAGGGCCGAACGCTGCGCGGCGGTCTCCACTCCCTCGGCGACCACCCGTAGGCCCAGCTCGTGGGCCATCCCGACGGTGTAGCGCACGATCGCGGCGGCCTCCGGCGAATCCCCCATCCGCAGTACGAACGAACGGTCGACCTTGAGTTCGTCCACGGCGACCCGGGCGAGGAAGCTGAGCGAGGAGAAGCCGGTGCCGAAGTCGTCGACCGCCAGTTGCACGCCCATCTCCCGCAGGGCGGTGAGCACCTGGTCGATGACCTCCAGCTCGCTCATCACCACCGTCTCGGTGATCTCCAGGACCAGCCGGTCCGCCGGCACCTGATGCCGGCACAACGCCTCGGCGATCTCGGTGGGCAACCGGTGGTCCAACAGGCTGCGGGCGGAGAGGTTGACCGAGATGGGGATGTCCAGTCCCTCACGGGCCCAACTGGCGGCCACCGTCAACGCCTTGTCCAGCACGTACCGGGTGAAGCTGCCCAACTGGTCGCTGTTCTCCACCGCCCGGATGAAGTCGGCGGGGCTGAGCAGGCCCCGACGCGGATGCCGCCAGCGGATCAGCGCCTCCACGCCGGTCGGCGCGCCGGTGGCCAGGTCCACGGCGGGCTGCAACACCAGGACCAACTGGTCGTCGGCCTGCAACGCCTCCCGCAGCTCGGCGAGCAGGGCCAGCTGATCCGTGCTGGCCGCATCCCGCGCGCTGTCGTACGTGGCCACGCTGCCGCCGCCCGACTTGGCCTGGTACATGGCGATGTCGGCCCGGCGCAGCAGCTCGGTCAGATCGGCGCTGCCGGCCGCAGCCACCACCACACCGACGGACACCTCGACGGACATCCGCACACCGGCCACCTCAGCCGGAGCGGCCAGCCGCTCGGCGACCTCCCGTGCCTGACGCAGCGCGTACGCCATCGGTGCGGTGTGGTCGTCGAGCACCGGGACCGAGGTCAGCAGCAGCGCGAACTCGTCTCCGCCGAGCCGGGCCAGCAAGTCACCGGAGCGGGCCAGGGCACTGAGCCGGTTGGCGGTCAGCCGCAACAACTGGTCGCCGGCCGCGTGCCCGAGCGTGTCGTTGACCTCTTTGAACTGGTCGACGTCGAGCAGCAGCAGGGCGACGGGATGGTCGTGTGCGAGCTGCCGGAGCGCCTGGTCACCCTGGCTGAGCAGGGCCGCCCGGTTGACCAGCCCGGTCAGCGGGTCGTGCACCGCCTCGTACGACGAACGGGCGGTGACCAGTCGCAGCTCCCGGTGCGTCGCCGCGTCGTGCAGCGCGGCGGCCAGAGCGTCGGCGTAGGCGGCGAGGGCGTCCCGCTCCCGCCCGGTGGACGGGGCCGTACGCGGCAGGCGTACCCGCAGCCGGCCCACCCGCGTGTCGCCGACCAGCAGGTCGCGGACCAGCTCCTCCGAGTCGGGCGCGCCGTCGCGGGGTGGCGGTATCTCCCGGTCGACCAGCTGCCCACCGGGATCGCCCCGGTAACGCCACCACCGCCCGTCGGCTCGGGCCACCTCCACGTCGACGATCTCCGCCTCGAACAGGGCCAGCGCGCCGGTGACCCCCGCCACCGCCACCCCGCGCTCGTCAAGCTGGTTGAGCGCG
Source organism: Micromonospora sp. NPDC051196 (assembly GCF_040682415.1). NCBI lineage: Bacteria > Bacillati > Actinomycetota > Actinomycetes > Micromonosporales > Micromonosporaceae > Micromonospora > Micromonospora sp. NPDC051196. The sequence goes on along the minus strand of NZ_JBFBAY010000001.1, from coordinate 372,421 downwards.
GCTGTGGCCTCGGCGAACGACCGCCAGGTCCGCCGTTCGCGATCATCGCGCAGCCGCTGCCGGTAGGTCTGCTGAAGCAGCCAGAGCAGGACGGGCAGCAGCAACAGCCACCGGAGGTCGATCTCGATGAGCACTACGACGAGTACGCCGACCACCAGGTTGCCGACGAACATCAGCAGTTTGCCGCGCAGCGCGGCGAGTAGCGGGCGACCGATCGGCATCCCGTGACGCACCGACAGCATGACCCCGCCCAGCGCCGCGCCCGCCAACAGATAGGCGACCGCTCCGGCGGTGACCGCGAGCACGAGTGCCGGCGTCAGAGGGGCCAGCAGTGGCTGGCCGAGGGCGGTGGTGACCGCCACCGCCAACGCGACAGCGGCCGTCTGGGCCCCGGCGATGCGGGTGACCTCCCAGGTCGTCCGACCTTCATCGACGATGGACATGGCGGTCCAGGCCAGCGCGACACCGAGCATGGCCGCGGCGGGCAGCCAGCCGGGCGGCACCAGATAGAGGCAGACGATCAGCGCCGCCTCTGCCCAGGTGACGCTGACCATGCCGGCGGCGGCCCGGAACCGCAACCGGGCCAGCTGCGACAGGGCGAACGCGGCCACCGCGATGCCGAACCGGACCGGCCCACCGAGCGGATCGTCGGCCGGTAGTCGCACCGGAAGGCTCAGCCCGACGACAGCGGCGACCAGTGCGGTGCACAGGACGGCGGCGGTGAGCAGATGAAGCCCCAGTGACGTTCCACGGCCCCCGGGCCGATCGATCGAATGACCGGCCCTGCCGGAGGTCACCGACTTCCTCCTGCCGAACGACAGCAGGACACGTGAGGGGTGAACGCGACTGCGATGGTCATCGTGGCCCCCTCCCGCGCAGCTTGGGGACTTCTGGTCCCCCGGCGGAAGGCTAAGCCAAACCCGGTGGTCGCAACAGGGGGCGACCATCCGGTTCGACGTGAATCATGCCCCGGTCACCCGTCCCGGTGCTGCTGGTGCCGGTTGGCGGCGTCCACGGATGAATCCGCCGTGAGGGTCCCATCTGTCGGATCACTGACCTTCCGACCCACCGCATCCCCATAGGCATCGGGCTCCTGGACGGGGAACTCGTCGGGCAGTCGACGCAGCCGGGCGTTCATGTTGCGGATCAACAGCACGGTTGCGGTGCCCAGAACCAGGATGAGGAACAGGCCCATCGGCCCGGCCAGACCACCCGTCCGAGTGTCCCCGAAGTTGTTCTGCGCGAGCACCTCGACAGCGGTCAGCATGGAATTCCTCCGAAATGCGATGTCCGACCAGGGTAACCGGCCGCCAGATCAGCGAGCATGTGCCGTCTCCCGTACGCCCGCAAACAGGTCGGACTCGGGCAACGGGCTGTCGACCAGCGACCGGGCCAGTTGGAAGTCCTCCGTCGGCCAGGCACGCTGCTGAAGCTCCATCGGCACCTGGAACCAGAAGCCGTCCGGGTCGACCTGGGTGGCGTGGGCCCGCAGCGCGTCATCCCGGACCGGGAAGTATTCGGCGCACTCCACCCGGGTGGTGATCCGGGGGCCCTTGTCGGGGCGGTCCTCCCAGCGGGTCAGCCACTCCGCGTACGGGGACTCGGCCCCGGTGGCCAGGATGGCTTCGTGCAACGCCAGGATCCTGCCCTTGGAGAACCCGATGTCGTAGTAGAGCTTCAGCGGCTGCCACGGCTCCCCCAGCTCGGGGTAGCGCTCCGCGTCGCCGGCCGCCTCGAAGGCCGCCATGCTGATCTTGTGACACATGATGTGGTCGGGGTGCGGGTAGCCGCCCTCCTCGTCGTACGTGGTGACGACGTGCGGCCGGAACTCACGCATCAGGCGCACCAGCGGACCGGCGGCCACCGCGACGTCCTGCAGGGCGAAACAGCCCTCGGGCAGCGGGGGCAGCGGGTCGCCCTCGGGCAGGCCCGAATCGACGAAACCCAGCCAGGCCTGCTCGACGCCGAGGATGGCCCGGGCCGCGTCCATCTCGGCCCGGCGGATGTCGGCGATGTTGGCCCACACCTCGGGCCGGTCCAGCTTGGGGTTGAGAACGCTGCCGCGCTCGCCACCGGTACACGTCACGACCAGCACGTCCACACCCTCGGCGACGTACTTCGCCGTGGTCGCGGCGCCCTTGCTCGATTCGTCGTCGGGATGCGCGTGGACGGCCATGAGTCGAAGTTGTTCTGCCAACGTCGGCGCTCCTCGTCTCTGCCCACTGATAGACCCCCGCCGGGCCCACCGTTGGCCTGCCGGATTCCTGCCCGTCGCGGCACCTGCCCGCGCCGGCCTGTCATATTTGACACCAGCCATCATTGGCGCCAGGCAGCCTTGACGCCGGGCATCCTGAGAAAGCCGGGCATCCCTGAAAGCCGGGCCATGAGAACCGAGCGACCATAGATACCGAGTCGTGCAGGAAGGACGGACCTCCGCCATTCTTGCCGATACCGCCGACAACAACGCCAGGAGATACCCGCCGGTGACCGAGACGCACGCCACAATTCCACCGGGCGCGCCGGTGTTCCCTCCCGGCCGGTACGGGCGCCGCCGCGAGCCCGGCCGCCGCCGGCCGCTGCTGACCGCGCTCCTGGTGATCGTTCTGGTGGCCGCGCTCACCGCGATCTCCGTCCGGCTCTACCGGCAGTACGGTGACCCCGCGTACGACGCCCAGGTGATCACCTATACCGACATCACGGACACCCAGGTGGTGGTCGACTTCCGGGTGAACCTGCCGGACGGCGGTTCGGCGGTGTGCCTGCTGCGTGCCCGCGACAGCGACGGTGCCGAGGTGGCCCGTGAGGAGGTCCCGGTGAGTGCGGTCGAAGGGCAGCGCCAGGTCACCCTTCGGCACCGCCTGACCACCAGCGGACGCCCCTTCATCGGCGAGGTCGTCCGCTGCCGACCGCCCGCCTGAGGCACCAGCCGCGCCGAGGCAGCCGGCCGCGCCAGGGCGAGGCGGCCGGCCCGCCGGGCTGAGGCCACGGGTCGGCCGGGGCGGGCGACGTGATCGTCGACACTCCTTGTCGTACGGCACTGGTAACTTAAAGGTTCACCTGTCAGCCAACACGCACAACTGAGTCAGCACGCACAACTGAGTCAGCACGCACAACTGAGTCAGCACGCACAACTGAGTCAGCACGCACAACCGAGCCAGCACGCACAACCGAGGAGGACCGCCTGTGTCCAATGGCAACGAGGCGCCTGCCACCTGGCTCTCCCAGGACGCGTACGACCGCCTGAAGGCCGAGCTCGACGAGTTGATCGCCAATCGGCCGATCATCGCCGCCGAGATCAACGCCCGGCGCGAGGAAGGCGACCTGCGCGAGAACGGCGGCTACCACGCCGCCCGTGAGGAGCAGGGCAAGGCCGAGGGGCGCATCCTCTACCTGAAGGAGCTGCTCCGCACGGCTCAGGTCGGTGAGGCGCCGACCGCCGACGCCGTGGCGCCCGGAATGGTCGTGACGATCTTCTTCGACGACGACGCCGACGACACAGAGACATTCCTGCTCGGCTCGCGCGAGATCGCCTCGACCACCGACCTCACGGTCTACAGCCCGGAGTCGGCGCTCGGCCAGGCGATCCTGGGCGGCAAGGCCGGACAGACCTGCACCTACACCGCACCCAGCGGTGCCGACATCAAGGTGACCGTGGTCAGTTTCGAGCCGTTCTCCGGCTGAGTCGTCTCCCGGCGTCGCGACCGCCGGCACCCCGCGCCCGGAGGCGTGGCACCCGAGGGTGTCACGCCTCCGGGCGCGATGGGCAGTGTCACGCCTCCGGCGCGATGGTCACCTGATACCCGCTGGCCCGCAGGGCACTGATCAGCGTGTCGGAGTGCTCGACCCCCCGGGTCTCCACCGACAACGCCACCTCGACCTCCCCGAGACTCAGGTGCGGGTTGGCCCGCTGGTGTACGACGTCGACCACGTTGGCACGATGCTCGGCGATCTCGCTCAGCAGCGAGGCGAGCTGCCCCGGTCGGTCCGAGCAGCGCACCGTGACCCGCAGGTAACGGCCCGCCGCCGCCAGGCCGTGCTCGATGACCCGCAGCATCAGCAGCGGGTCGATGTTGCCGCCGGAGAGCACGGCCACCACCGGGGCCTGCACCTGAACGGCACCGGCCAGCAGGGCGGCCACCCCCACCGCACCAGCCGGCTCCACCACCTGCTTACCGCGCTCCAGCAGCATCAGCAGGGCCCGGGAGATGTCCTCCTCGGTCACGGTGACGACCTCGTCGACGAGCTTGCGGACATGGGCGAAGGTGATCTCGCCGGGTCGGCCCACGGCGATGCCGTCGGCGATGGTGGCGAAGGCGGGCAGGCGTACCGGCTCGCCGGCCACCAGCGACGGCGGGAAGGCAGCGGCCGCGGCGGCCTGCACTCCGATGATGCGCACATCCGGGCGCAGCGCCTTGGCCACCACCGCCATCCCGGAGATCAGTCCACCGCCGCCGACCCCGGTGACGATCGTCTTCACCTCGGGGCACTGCTCCAGGATCTCCAATGCCACCGTGCCCTGCCCGGCGATGACGTCCGGGTGGTCGAACGGATGGATCAGCACCGCGCCGGTCCGTTCGGCGTACGTCTGTGCCGCGACCAGGGACTCGTCGACGGTGGCACCGACCAGTTCGACCTGGGCGCCGTACCCCTTGGTGGCGGCGACCTTCGGCAGCGGCGCGTTCACCGGCATGAACACCGTGGCCTGGGTGCCGACCAGCCCGGCGGCCAGGGCCACGCCCTGGGCGTGGTTGCCGGCGCTCGCCGCGACCACCCCTCGGGCCCGTTCCGGCGCCGACAACCGCGAGATCCGCACGTACGCGCCCCGCACCTTGTACGACCCCGCCCGTTGCAGGTTCTCGCACTTGAGCCAGGCCGGTCCGCCGAGCGCAGCGCTCAGCGGACGGGACGGCTCCAACGGGGTGGTACGGGTGACTCCGGCGATCAGTTCCCGCGCTGCTCGCACGTCGTCCAGGCTGACCAGTTCCGTCATGCCCCGATCGTGCCACCCGTCCCACCGGATCCCGGCGGCGCCTTCGAGCGACCGGCGATCGGGCTGGTGATTCGGTGATCGGCTCCGTTACGCCGTAATGGCGGGCTCCCACCGCCACGCACCCCGCCGTTTCGGCGATACGGCGCACCCGGATCTTGCCCCGCCCACATCCCGCCCTACTGCGGGTCGCTCTTCGTCGGCGCGGTCGGCCCCGTGGCGACGGTCATGCCGGGCAGGATCTGTCCGGTCGGCGTACCGCGCGCGATCCGGGCAGTCTGCGCCGCCGAGACCCGGTGGATCAGCACGATCAACGACACGCCGGCGACCAGGCAGGCCACCGCGGGCAACAGGTAGGTCGTGGTGGCGGCGGCGTAGTGGTCGGCGTACGCCTGGAAGTCCGCCGGAGTCTGCGGGTACGGCAGCGCGTCGTACTCGGCGACGACGGAACGGGCGGTGAGCCGATCCGTGAGCAGGAACGCCAGCCAGGCACCCCACCACAGGTGCACCAGCCAAGGGGTGCTGAGCCGCCAGAGACTCTCCCGGGCGATGTTGGCCACCACCCGGTGCGGCAGCACGAAGTTGACGAACGGCACCAGCCACCCGGCGATCGCCCAGCCGTCGGAGTTGGTCGGACCGGCACCCGGAAAGGCGTCCAGGTTCGTGCGGGCCCGCCACGTCCACACGATGACGAGGACGATGGCGACCAGGAACGCCACCTGGTACAACAGTGCCGCACCGAACTCCAGCAAACCTGCGGTAAGCATGAATGCTTCGCCGTCGGTGGAATTCACGGCCCGTTCGGCGAGCAGCGCGTTGACCGGCTGGACCGCCACGGTAACCAGCAGGAACAGCACCGTCGCGGCCACGGCGACCGACGCGGCCCGACCGACGCCACCGACCGCCCGAGTCCGGACGTCCGGCCGCAACGCGGGCGAGCCGACCGGCGTACGACAGGTCGTGCATTCCAGGACGCGGACCTCGACGTCGGCATCGCAGGTTCGGCAGCGCATCATCGAAGACCCTCCAGGTGTTCGGCACCCGGAGGGTAGATGATCACGTCTTTGCCGGCGAGCCCATTCCGACCCGGGGGTAGCCGGGCGCGTGCCGGGACCAGGGGGCCTCCATCTCGAACTGTCCGGCGACGCCGAGCAGGAGCAGCTCCGAGCCGGGCGGGCCGACCAGCTGCACGGCCAGCGGCAGTCCGTCCGGGCGACGGCCCACCGGTACCACCAGGGCGGGCAGCCCGGCCACGTTCCAGGGGGCGGCGAACGGGGCGTACCGGATGCTGGCCAGCATGTTGGCCCGCCAGGAACGGGCCGACCAGCTGGTGGCCGGCGGCGGCGTGGTGGCCAGCGCCGGGGTGAGCAGCAGGTCCACCGAGTGGTCGGTGAAGAAGCCGATGGAACGCTCCCGCCAGGCGAGCCGGTCGGCCTCCCGGACGTACCCCCGTCGCCACGCCCATTCGCCGAGTGCGACGTGCCGCCGGCTGCGCGGTTGCAGGCTGCGCCGGTCGACTCCGGCGGCCCGCACGTCAGCAGCGGCGGCGGCGAACCAGGTGGCGATCCCCTGCAACCCCAGCGCGGTCGGATAGACCGGGTCGGCGGGTACGGCATCGTGCCCGGCCGCAGCGAGCAGGCGGCCGGCGGCGGCGACCGCGTCCCGGTTCGGTGCGTCGGGTGAGACACCACGCACCGGCGAGCGCAGCGAGACGCCGACCCGCAGCCGCTGCGGCGGGACCAGCTTCTCCTGGGCGCGACCGGCGAGCACCTGGAATCCGACTGCCGCGTCCGCGACGGTGGTGCTGAACATGCCGTGCTCGGTCAGCCCGAACCAGTCCTCCGCGCCGAGTTGGCAGGGCACCACGCCACGGCCGGGCTTCAGACCGACCAGACCGCAGCAGGCCGCCGGGATCCGAATCGAACCGAGTCCGTCGTTGCCGTGCGCGATCGGCACCAGCCCGGCCGCCACGGCCGCCGCCGCACCCCCCGACGAGCCGCCCGGGGTACGCGCCGGGTCCCACGGGTTGCGGGTGACCGCGGTGTCGTCGTCGGTCACCGCCCAGAGGCCCAACTCGGGCATCCGGGTCACCCCGAGGATCACCGCGCCGGCACCACGCAACCGGCGGACCACCTCGTGGTCGGCCTCGGCCACGGTGGTACGCACCGCGGCGGAGCCGTTCCAGGTGGGCATGCCGGCCACCGGAGTGTTCTCCTTGACCGCCACCGGCACCCCGGCCAGCGGCAGGTTGGCCAGGTCCTCCTGCTCGTCGACCTTCTCCGCCTCGGTGACCGCCTCCCCGCCACGCACCGTACGGAACGCGGCGAGGTCGGCGTCGGCCTTGGCGATGTGGTCGAGGTGGTCGGCCAGAACCTGGGTGGCCGAGACATCTCCCCGGCGTACGCCCCGGGCGATCTGTTTGGCGGTCGCCCCCACCCAGGTCGGCATGATGTCCTGCACGGCCACCCTCCCCAGCCAGCGGTCAGCCCAGCGCCTGCTCCAAATCGGCGAGCAGGTCTTCGACCGTCTCGATGCCGACAGACAGTCGCACGAGATCACCGGGAACTTCAAGCGGCGAGCCGGCAGCACTCGCGTGTGTCATCCGGCCCGGGTGCTCGATCAGGGATTCCACCCCGCCGAGCGACTCGGCAAGCACGAAAAGCTTCGCCCGGTTGCAGATCTCGACGGCGTGCTCCTCGCCCTCGGCGGCCCGGAACGAGATCATGCCGCCGAACCGGCGCATCTGCTTGGCCGCCACCTCGTGGCCGGGGTGGTGGGGCAACCCCGGGTAGAGCACCTGAGCGACCTTGGCGTGCCCGTCGAGGTACGCGGCGATCCGCTCGGCGTTGTCGCAGTGCCGGTCCATCCGTACCCCGAGGGTCTTGATCCCGCGCAGGGTGAGCCAGGCGTCGAACGGGCCGTTGACCGCGCCCATCGCGTTCTGGTGGTAGCGCAGTTCCTCGCCGAGCGCGGCGTCGGCCGCCACCAGCGCGCCGCCGACCACGTCGGAGTGCCCGCCGATGTACTTGGTGGTGGAGTGCACCACCACGTCGGCGCCGAGGGCGATCGGCTGTTGCAGGTACGGCGAGGCGAACGTGTTGTCGACCACCAGCAACGCGCCGGCGTCGCGCGCCACCGCGGCGAGGGTGGCGATGTCGGCGATGCCGAGCAACGGGTTGGTCGGCGTCTCCAGCCACACGATCTTGGTGCTGCCGGGCCGGATCGCGGCCCGCACGGCGTCCGGGTCGGAGACCTTCGCCGGGGTGTACGTCAGCCCCCACCGCTGCGCCACCTTGGCGAAGAGCCGGTAGGTGCCGCCGTAGGCGTCGTCGGGGATGACCACGTGGTCACCGGGGACGCAGACGGTACGCAGCAGCGCGTCCTCGGCGGCCAGTCCGCTGGCGAAGGCCAGCCCGACCGAGCCGCCCTCCAACGCGGCCAGGCACTCCTGGAGCGCGTCCCGGGTCGGGTTGCCGGAACGGCTGTACTCGTAGCCCTGCCGGGGGGCGCCGACAGCGTCCTGGGCGTACGTGCTGGTCTGGTAAATAGGTGGGATCACCGCGCCGGTGCGGGCCTCCGGGTCCTGGCCGGCGTGGATGGCGAGCGTGTCGAAGCCGTGACTCATGCCCGGAACGTTAGTCGTCCAGTCCGTCCCAACGGACGGAACCCGTCCCCCAGTCGGTCAAATCGGATCATGGTGCGGCCCTGTCACCATGCGGGAAGCGCCGCCGGAGACATTCCCCCGCCCGGCGGCCGTACCCTCGAGGAGATCCCATGACTCGTGTCCCGCGCCGCCGCCGCATCCTGGCTGCGGCGGCCGTCCTTCTCCTGGCCACGGCGGGCGGGCTGCTGGCACCGCCGGCCCCGGCCTTCGCGGCCGAGAAGTTCGCTCCGGCCTCCGCCGCCGGGGTGGCCGACAGTTGGATCGTGGTGCTGCGCGGCGACGCCACCCGCGACGTCGACGGCAGCGCACGCTCGCTGCTGCGCCGACACCCCGGCGCGCTGGCCGCCAGTTACCGGTCCGCGCTGCCAGGTTTCGCGGTACGGATGTCCACCGCGGACGCCCGTCGGCTCAGCCAGGAGCCGCAGGTGGCGTACGTGGCCCAGAACTCGCTGCTGCTCCCGCAGGCCACCCAGACCAATCCGCCGTGGCACCTCGACGCCCTCGACCAGCACGGCGGCGCGTTCGACGGCTCGTACAGCTACGACACGACGGGCCAGGGTGTGCACGTCTACGTCATGGACAGCGGGATGCGGCACACCCACACCGACTTCGGCGGCCGGGCCACCGGGGACGTGAACTTCGTGCCGCAGGGCATCGACCAGTGGGGCACCGGCGACTGCTCCGGCCACGGCACGCAGGTGGCCGGCCTGATCGGCGGCCAGGTGCACGGGGTGGCCAAGGGAGTACGCCTGCACACCGTCCGGGTGGGTGGCTGCACCCCCGGCCAGGTCTCCTGGGCCATCTCGGCGCTCGACTGGATCGTCCGCAACGCGGTACGGCCGGCGGTGGTGAACATGAGCCTGGCGACGACCGCGAACCAGGCCCTTGACGACGCCGTCAACGCGGTGCTCGCCGCCGGCATCCCGGTGGTCGCCTCCGCCGGCAACCACGGGCAGAACGCCTGCGGCTACTCCCCCGCCCGGGTGCCGGACGTGATCACCGTGGGCATGGTGCACGCCCTGCGGGACCGGCTGCCCAACTCGAACTTCGGCCCGTGCGTGGACCTGTTCTCCTTCGGAGAACAGGTCCGCACCGTCACCGCAGCCAGCGACACCTCCACTACCACCAACTTCGGCGGCACCTCGGCGGCGGCGCCCATCGTCACCGGGGCGGTGGCCCGCTACCTGCAACGCTTCCCCACCGCCTCGCCACGGACCATCGCCACACGGCTGGCCGACGAGGCCACCCGGGACCGAATCACCAACCCCGCCAGCTCGCCCAACCTGGTGCTCCACGTCGACCCGGGCGGGCCGGGCAACGACGGCTTCTCGGGCCGGTACGCCGACGTCAACGGCGACGGCCGCGACGACATCGTCAGCTTCACCCGGGGCGTCCAGCCCGAGGTGTACGTGGCACTATCGAACGGCGCCAGCTTCGGCGCAGCCACCCGCTGGCACACGTACTTCGCCGCCGGGCAGGAGTTCCCGATGCTCGCCGACGTCAACGGCGACGGTCGCGACGACCTGATCACGTTCACCCGGGGCAGCGCGGCGGACGTCTACGTTGCGCTCTCCACCGGCACCTCGTTCGCGCCCTCCCAGCACTGGCACACCTGGTTCGCCGCCTTCAAGGAGACCCCGGTGGTCGGTGACTTCAACGGGGACGGGCGGGCCGACATCGCGACCTTCGTCCGGGAGAACGTGCGGGACGTCTACGTCGCCCTCTCCAACGGCACCCAGTTCGTCGGCACCAGCGTGCGCTGGCACGACAACTTCGTCGGAGACGACGACCTCCCGCTGGTCGGGGACGTCAACGGGGACGGCCGGGACGACATCATCGCGGTCGACCGATTCACCGGTACGGCGGCGAGCGTCGCCCTCTCCACCGGCAGCAGCTTCGTGCTGTCGTACCAGTGGCTTGACTACTTCCTCAACCTCGGCAGCAGCGAGGTGCCGCTGGTGGGCGACTTCGACGGCGACGGGCGGGACGACCTCGCGGCGGTCAACCTCAACGGGCAGTACGCCGACGTGGCTCTTTCCACCGGCAACTATTTCCTGCCGCGTACCCGCTGGGCCTGGACCCTCCCCGGCGGCGGCGCGATCCCGGGCGCCGGCGACTTCACCGGCGACGGGCGGACCGACCTGGTCGCCTTCAGCCGGGGGACGGTGGCCCACGTGCACGTCGTCCGGTCGACCGCGTCGCACTTCACCGACCTGCGCCGGTGGCACGACAACTTCGCCGGGGGCACCGCGATCCCGATGCCCGCCAGCCTGTGGTGAGCGACGGGACCGGGCAGGTGCCCTAGCCTGGGGCGATGGCGGGCTGCGTGTTCTGCGGGATCGTGGCGGGCGAGGTGCCTGCCTTCCGGGTCGTCGACGAGCCGGCCGGGGTGGCGTTCCTCGACACCCGGCCGGTCTTCAAGGGTCATGTGCTGGTGGTGCCCCGCACCCACCTGGTCGCCCTCGCCGACCTGCCGCCCGAGTCGTTGGCCGACTACTTCGGGCTGGTCCGCCGGCTCGCCATCGCCGTGCCGGAGGGTCTGGGCGCGGGCGGCACGTTCGTGGCGATGAACAACAAGGTGTCCCAGTCGGTGCCCCACCTGCACACCCACGTGGTGCCCCGAACCAAGGGCGACGGTCTGCGCGGCTTCTTCTGGCCGCGTACCCGCTACACCGACGACGCCGAGGCCACCTCGTACGCCGAGCGCATCCGGACGGCCCTGCCCACCGACCCGGCCTGACCCGTACCGGAAATTGTTCGTTCAGGTTTTTTCCCCGCTGCCGAACAAATTTAGTTTTGTTCGGTACAGTTAAATCCGCGTTGGCGAACAAAATCTTGGAGGGCCCACCGTGCCAGGCCCAGGACGCCCGAGCCGTGCCGAGGTTCACCGCCGGATGGAGGAGGCTGTCCAGGAGTTGCGGGACCAGTTCGGCGGCCTTCCCCGCCCTGGCGAGGCTGCCGACATCTGGTCCGACATCTGGCACCAGGAGGCCCACAACAGCACCGCGATCGAGGGCAACACCCTGATCTTGCGCGAGGTCGAGAAGCTCCTCGACGAAGGCCAGGCGATAGGTGCCAAACCGCTGCGCGACTACCTGGAGGTCCAGGGCTACGCGGAGGCCGCGAAGTGGGTCTACGGCCAGGCGCTGGAGTCTGGCGATTGGCAGGACGGCTCGCTCGTGTCGATGCAGGAGATCCGGCACATCCACTACCTGGCCATGACCCCGGTGTGGACCGTGGCACCGCATCCACACGCCATCGACGCCGAGGCCCCGGGCAACTTCCGGCAGCACGAAATCGCCAGCTTCCCTGGCGGCATGAAGCCACCGCCCTGGCCCGAGGTGGATTCCCTCCTCCTCCGAAGCTGGGTGGACACCACCGACACCTTGCGCACCGAAAGCGACATGCCACTCGCCGAGCGCTTGGGCGTGTTCCATCACCGCTTCGAGGTCATTCATCCATTCCTGGATGGCAACGGCCGCGTGGGACGCCTGATCCTGAGCCTCCTGCTCGGCCGGCTCGGCTGTCCGCCGGCCATCATCTACAAGCGCGACCGCAGCAGGTACTTGACTGCCTTACAGCGAGCCGACCAGGGCGACCCTGGTGCCCTGGGGGAGTTGATCGCCCGCAGCGTCACCGGGAACATCTACCGCTTCCTGATGCCAGCCACCGCCGATGCGGCGCACCTCGTGCCACTGCCGGCTCTTGCGAGCAGCGAACTGTCGGAGGCAGCCCTACGTGTCGCGGCGAGCCGCGGACGTCTGCGGGCGGTCAAGGGTGACGACGGTGCCTGGCGGAGCAGCCGCAGCTGGGTCGAGGAGTACGCGCGGACGCGTTGGCGGCGGGAGCGGGCCTGACGGGCGGCGGGGCGGGTAAGGAAGTACGGTCCGCCGGTGTTGCACGCGGGGAAGGGTACGAAAGGAGTTCCACCGTGTTCCTCCGCCGCATGAAGGCCGAGATGATCTCCCCCGACCGGGCCCTGCCCGGCCGTCCGATCGCGATGCCCGTCGCCGACCGGCACGAGGTGCTCGGCACCCCGCTCAAGGGCCCGTTCCCCGAGGGTTCGCAGGTCGCGGTGTTCGGTATGGGGTGTTTCTGGGGCGCCGAGCGGCTGTTCTGGACCCTGCCGGGTGTGTTCACCACCTCGGTCGGTTACGCGGGTGGTTACACCCAGAACCCGACCTACGAGGAGGTCTGCTCCGGGATGACCGGACACGCCGAGGTGGTCCAGGTGGTCTACGACCCCGCCAGGATCAGCTACGAGGACCTGCTGAAGGTCTTCTGGGAGAACCACGACCCGACCCAGGGCATGCGCCAGGGCAACGACGTGGGCACCCAGTACCGCTCGACCGTCTACGCCACCACCGACGACCAGTTGGCGACGGCCGAGGCGTCCCGCGACGCGTTCGCGCCGATCGTGGCTCGCGCCGGCAAGGGCGAGATCACCACGGAGATCGGTCGGCTCGGTGACTACTACCTGGCCGAGGACTATCACCAGCAGTACCTCGCACCGACCAAGAACCCGAACGGCTACTGCAACCACGGCCCGAACGGGCTGAGCTGCCCGGTCGGCGTCGCCCGGACCGCGGGCTGAGCCCTGCCGGCCAAGCACGGAAGCCGTCCCGCGTCCAGCGGGGCGGTTTCCGGCACCGCACCCGGTTTCAGCTGGTCTGCCCGAAGCGGTAGACGTCGCGTAACGCCTCGGCGAAGGTGTCGTCCAGCTCCGGCATGTCTGGGATCGCGGCAGAGGTGTACGCGAAGTGCACCGTCCGGTGTGATCGCGGGTCGCGCAGCGCGTCGGCCAGCGCGTCGATGATCCGGGCCCGAATCTGGTCGGGCAGATTCGTGGCCTGGCCGATGGTGGCGAGCAGTTGCGCGGCGGCCCAGGCAGTGGTGCTGCTGGGGTGGTGCAGCGAATCCACCAGGTCCGCCACCACCCGGTGGTCGAGGTGCCGGAGCAACGGGATCGCCTCCATCGCCGCACCCTGCACCGGGGACACGTCGTTCAGCGCGGCGAGCAGGGCGGAAAGGCCGATGTCCGAGCCGCGCCGCAGCACGCCGAGCATCCGGGCGGCTGCCTGGCGGCCGGGGAAGCTCCAGTGGTAGCGGAGGGTGTCGGCAAGCAGTACCTCGAACTGCGCGGCGTCGACCTGCTGCCGGAAGGAGTCCCGCTTCAGGCTGACCGCCGCGGCGGTGAGCTGGAGGAGATGACTACGCAGGTGCACGGCGGGTGCCTCGCCGAACGGATCGTTGATCGACTCGGTCAGCAGCGACTCGCACCAGCGCACCAGCAACTCGACCCACGGCCAGCCACCGCTGCGCTCCCGCTCACGTACCGCGTCGTGGTACGCCGCGACGGCGTTGCCCGGTTTGGCCGGTTCGGCGTACCTGGACACGCCGAACCGGTACAGCACCGCGCGGGCTTCCTCCTCCGGCAGGGCGAGGATCTTGCCGAAGCTGGTGGTGCATGCCGCAGCCAACTGCTGTGCGGCCGTCTCGACACTGTCGGCGGTGAGTGCGCCCTCGGTGGCCATCAAGGCCGCGTCGACGGCACCGAGCACGGCGTCATGATCGAGCAGATGCACCGGCGGCGTGTGCAGGGCATCAAGATCCAGTTTTCGGGTCACCGCCCAGAACTGATCCCAGCGCTGCGGCGTCATGCGCAGCCGGGCGTTCTCGTCGCGAATCCACTCCCCGTCGTTGTTCAGCGACAGGTACAGCATCCGGGCCACCGGCTGCATCAGGATGGCCCGCAGGTGAGCCGACCCCGACTCGATCTGCGCCAGCAGCATCCGCCAGGCCGGATCGGTCATCGCCTGGATGTGGGTCAGTGCTCTCGCCTCGGGCAGGTGCACGCTGCCCTGCCCGGCTCGCGCGCACCACTCGGCCACCACCTGCGGCAGGTCGAACAGCATCGACTGCGACAGCCAGTAGAGGCTCTGGGCGAGCGCCGGCTCGTCGTCGATCACCTCGTCGACGTACGACCACGCCTTGAGGTCGGTCGCCGCGCCCACCCGGCTCAAGGTACGGATGGGTGTCAGGCTGATCGAGAGCACCTGCCGGGCCCGGTGCCGCAGTGCGTCGTTCTCCTGGCGCACCAGGCTCATCAGGGGTTCCAGCAGTTCGGTGCTCAACCCGCGGTACTCGCCGAGCAGCAACGCGGCGATCCCGGCCACCGCTGGAGAGGGGTGGGCCAACCAGCGGCGCACCGTCGGTTCGCTGTCCGGATCTATGTTGACCAGCCGGTCGAGCACCGGGCGGAGGTCGGCCACCCCGGTCGCCGCCAGTGCGCGGTCGAGTTGCCGGATCAGTGCACCGGTGGCCGGCACCAACGGCGAATCGTCCGGCACGTCGGGTCCGCCCGGCCCGGTAGCCGGTTCACCACCGGTGACCCGGGCCCGGTGACAGTGATCGACGGCGCGTGCGTAGAGCACCATCGGAGTCCACGTCTCGATGCCCGTCTCACCGATGGTGAGCGTCGGCAGGTGGGCGTCGAGCACGTCTCCCCAGGCGCTCTCCACGTACGCCCGGTCGACCGGGGCACTCAGTTCGGCGGTCATCGCCTGCACTGCCGCGTACCGGTCCGGCCGCTCGGCGAAGCGGTTGCGCACCAGGCCCAGCAGGCGGACCCGTTCGTCGAGGTCGGTGACCGCGCCGATCGCGTCGATCCCCCGCCGCATCAAATCGTCCGAGTACGGTGCGGGCCGCAGTCGGGCCGCCCGGAGCCAGGCCAGCACCGCGTCGGCCGGGTCGCTCATTCGAACGGCCTGGATGGCGCAGGCATCGACGTGCCGCTGCCGTTGCTGCGGCTCGGCGACGAGGCGAGCCAGCCACTCGTGCAGTTGGAACGCCTGGCGGGGATCGGTGAGTTCGGCACAGGCCGAAGCCGCCTCGCCGGCCAACTCCGCGCGCCGGTCCGCAACTGCCTCGGCCAGCCGGGCCAGGGCACGGCCGCGATGCCACGGGTCGGTCACCGCGTGGGCAAGCCGCCGCACGTGCTCGACGGGGTCGTCGGCCTCGTTCAGCGTCGGGTCGTACCGGCTGGCCGACCTGTGACGATCGGCGGTCTCGCCGAGCGTCACCGCGAGCACCTCGGGCACGAGGCGGCTGTTCACGGCGACCACCTTCGGCAGGACCGAGCCCAGTACCCAGGACCGGGCCAGCGCGAAGTGCTCGGGCACCCGGACCAGCAGGTCGAGCACGTTGATCGGCACATCCCAGGGGTCACGGTGGGCGAAGGCCAGCGCATCCGCCGGCCACCCGTGGCCGTGCAGCCCGTAGTCGGTGTGCCGCGCCGAGCCGAGATCGTTGAGAGCCCCGATCAGGGCGCCGGGCGAGAGGTCGGCACGCACGCCGACATCGAGGACTGTCGCAGCAAGATAGGCCCGATCCTTGCTGTATCCGCCGAAGCGACGGGCGGCGATCTCCTCCACCACGGCCTTGCGCCGGGCCGGGACCGGCAGCTTCCGCACGTCCAGGGTGATCGGATCCGCGCCGGCCTGGATCGACACCGCGATCACCGCTTCCAGGAGGCGTTCCCACAGCCGTACGGGCAGGTGCGAAGCGGCGGCGGTGAGTGCCTCGGGGCCGTTGCCGGCCGCTCGCATCGCGGCGTCTCGCAGTGTCACCGCCAGGGTGCCGGCTCGCCGTCGCAGCGCGGCGGCGGCGACCGGATCCCCGGCCACCCGTTCGCTGACGTCGCGCCCGAGTGCCCAGAGCGCGACAACCGCCTCCGCTCGGCGTTCGTCGTCCTCGGCCGCTGTTTCCCGGTGGAGGAGATCGATCAGTCCGGGCAGGTCGTCGCGGCGCAGCGCGGCCAGGATCTCCCGCCGTAGGGGTGAATCCCGGGTGATCGAGTCGGGCGTGAAGACCGGCAGTTCTCCGGCCCGCTTCGACTCCTCCTCACCGGAGCGGTCGAGGTGGACGGCCATCGCGTAGACCGGATCGTCACTGCCCCAGATGCGGCCGAAATAGCCGAGGAAACCCTCCCGCAACTGGTCGTCGAGCTGTAGGTAGTTCACCATCCGATGGAACTGGTACAGGGGGGTCCGGGCGTCGAGGTCGGCGTACCCGCCGAACAGAGCGGTGATCAGAGCCAGCCACCGGCGGTCCCGGCGGATCCGGGTGACCAGGGCCGCGTCCCGCCGCAGGGCCGTTCGCATCGGCAACGACCGCAGGGTGGCGTTCGGGTCGACCCTGGGGCCACCCTTCGAGGTCGGTGAGACCACCAGGGTCAACGCCTCGGCGATCGGAAAGCCGAGTTCCTCGCTGTCCCAGCGGGACGCCGCCCGGTGCAGCGCGTCGGCAATCTCCGGTGTGGCGATCTCGACAGCACGGATCAGCCTGGCGGTGGCCCCCGCCAACGGTGCTCCGTCGACCGGGCGGATCAGCGCCTCGGCCAGCACGGCGTCCACCACCGACACGTGGTCACCCACGCGGAGCCGCCGAACGGCCTCCTCGACCAGGCGCCGGGCCTGTGGCAGCCGGCCCAGGAGAGTCAGGTCCCGGTAGCTGGTCAGCAACCGTCGGAGCACCGCCTGCACGATCTCGGGCGGCACGTCGGTCATCTGCGCGATGGCACCGGCGAGCAGCAGGGCGGACTCGGGGAACAGCGTGCCGAGCCGGCCCGACGCGTCGAGCAGGGCCCGGACCAGTTCCGGCATCTTGCTCTTCTGCTGCCAGTTGACCAGGGCGATCAGCATGAGGATCGGTTCCTGCCAGCGGGGGTCCCCGAGGTGTTCCAGGATCGCGCCGGCGCCGCCGTCGGAGCGGCTGATCAGGTGCTGTGCGGCCAGGAACTCCTGGAACGTCTGGTGCGAGAAGCGGTACGCGCCGGGCGCGCTGCTCGCAAGCAGCCCGACCTCGTCCCGCATCGCCCGCAGCAGCGATTCGAGCATCTCCTCGACGGCGTCCGGACGCAGCCGGGCCAACTCCTGACGGAAGACGTCCCGGAACTCCGGCTCGGCGATCACTCCGGAGGGCTTGTACCGGTGGACGTGGTACGCCACCGCCCGCAGCACCGCGAACATGTGGCCACGGAGCCGGTCGGCCTCGGCTCGGCTGAGCCGCTCGTACCAGAGATCCACCAGTCGGTCGACGGCCTTCTGGTAGACCTCGACCCGCTGCCGGGGCAGCTGCCCGCGCTCGGTGTGGTAGATCGTGGCGATGGTCCCGGCCAGCAACGGGTTGGTGGCCAGCTCGCGCACGTAGCGTCCCTCGGGTGCGCGCAGCAGCTCCAACAGCCGGTCGGCCTGCTCGTCCGACTCGGTCGAGGCCCAGCCGGACGGCAGCTCGGCGTGCAGCGTCGCGCCGACCTCGCGCATCCACGCCCGCATGAAGACCGCCACCGTCTCGTCGGTCATCCGCTCGACGGTGACGTGGGTGATGGTGGCCGGCAGCGGCCGCAGGTGGTATCCGGCTATCCGGCTGGTGACCACCATCTTGTTCCCAGGGCCGGGGACCTGCGTCACGTCCGGCCCGGGCCGGGACCAGACCCGGAGGAACTCGGTGACCGCCTCGGATATCTCGACGCGCTCCCTCGGATCGCTGACCTCGTCGAGCCCATCGATCATGATCAGGGCCCGCTGCTCGCTCAGGGCCCGGTAGACCAGTTCGCGGCGGATCCGGGCGGGGATGGCGGTGCCGGCCCGGTGCTCACCGCAGTCGTTCGTCCACAGCGCCGTGGAGCCGAGCCAGCTGAGTTCCGCGAGGAAGTCCAGCAGGAGGGTCTGACCGTCGGCCCTGCGCTGGCGCCATTCGGCGTACTCCGCGATGCGGACCAGCACCGGGAACATGGGCGGACCGAGACTGGCGACGCCGGATTCGTCGGTCCGGCTGGCGTCGACCTTGGCCACCGGCACCCGGAGCTCGACGGCGTGGTCGCGAAGGGCACGCGCGTGCATCAGGGCGAGCCAACGCATGATCGTGGTCTTGCCGCTGCCCGGATCGCCGAGTACGACGATCTGGCCGCTGTGCTCGTGCAGCTCGGCGATGTTGAGCAGGGCGTCGCGTTCGCCCCGGAAGGTGGCCAGCCGCTCGGCCGTACCCAGGTGATCGGCGACCGGCAGGTCCGCCTGGAGCAGCCACAGCACCCGGGCCTCCTGCTCGGGAGTGTGATCGCTGCTGCGCACGATCTCCTCAAGGTCCCGCAGGAGCATCTGCTGGGCCGCCGCGCGTTCGCTCGGGCTGGTGGGATCGACCCGCAGCGCCACGTAAACCTGCGCCAGCGGCACCTCGACCACGCCACCCCGGCCCTGGAGGCCGGGAATTCGCAGCCGCCGGTGCAGGCGGATCATCCAGCTGAGGTAGCTGTCGAGGGCGACGGCCAACTCCACCGGATCAAGCGGCGACTCCCCCGCCGGCAGCGCCCGCAGCGCCGCCTCGACGGAGGTCATCAGATCCTGCTTCCAGAGCCAGTCGGCGATCGGCGCGAGCGCGCCGCCGGTCAGCCCGGCCTGATCGATCTCGCGCCTGATCTGCCGGGCCAACTCGGTGACCAGGGCGTCGACGGACATACCGTGCG
This sequence comes from Micromonospora sp. NPDC051196, assembly GCF_040682415.1. Classification (NCBI taxonomy): domain Bacteria; kingdom Bacillati; phylum Actinomycetota; class Actinomycetes; order Micromonosporales; family Micromonosporaceae; genus Micromonospora; species Micromonospora sp. NPDC051196. The sequence continues at coordinate 353,248 of NZ_JBFBAY010000001.1, read as the reverse complement.
CGGAGAGGAAACCGACGTCGCCGTCCACCGGCTCGTCGAACGGGGCGAGCCAGGTACGCAGTGCCGCCGGCAGATTCGTGATCTCAAGTAGTTCGGGACGGTCGATGGGCGAGGAGTGCTCGGCGAGGATGCGGGGAAGTTCCGCCCGGGTCGCCGGGTCCATCGTCGCGGGTACGACCCGGGCGGTCTCCTCCAGCGCCCGGCGTACCACGCCACGCAGTTCCCGCTGCTGCTCGTCGCCGAGCAGCAGCGCCAGGCCCCGCCGGCTCGCCCACGTCGCCCCGGCCTCCACCAGCCAGCCGGAGAGCGTGCCACTGATCGGGCCCACGTCGACCGTCTCCCTCACCGACACCGGATACGAACCGTCACGGTCGCAGTGACCGAGTGCCACCAGAGTAGGGGTGACCATCCACGGTGGAATCACCCCGACGGTCGATGCCGCCACGGCCGGACGACGAGACAGTACGCCCGCTCAGATTGCGGCAATCGTCACATCTCCCTGCCTGCGGTCAACCGTGCAGACAGTGAAAGATCGGTAGGAACCGTCGCCTTCGGAAAAACATGACAGTCAGTTGATCGCGTGGGCGCGGATTCTAGCAAGTCTGTTACACGACCGTCATTACCTCAACAGGCGAATCGCAACATCCTCTGGCAGCATGGGCTGACATGTGCGGACTGGCAGGAGAGTTCCGGCGGGACGGGTCGCGCGCCGACGTCGCGGCGGTGGAGCGCATGGCGGGCACCATGAGCGACCGCGGACCCGACGACAGTGGCGTCTGGGCTTCCGGTGCCACTGCGCTCGGCCACCGCAGGCTGAAGATCATCGACCTGTCCGCCGCCAGTGGCCAGCCGATCGTCGACTCCGGCACCGGCCTGGCCGGTGTCTTCAACGGCTGCATCTACAACTACCGCGAGCTGCGCGCGGAGCTACAGGCGAAGGGCCACCGCTTCTTCTCCTCCGGCGACAGCGAGGTCGTGATCAAGGCGTACGCCGAGTGGGGGCTCGACTTCGTCGATCATCTGATCGGGATGTTCGCCGTGGCGATCAGCGAGCGGGACAGCGGGCGCCTGGTGCTCGCCCGCGACCGGCTCGGCATCAAGCCGCTCTACCTCGCCGAATCGCCTGGCACGGTGCGCTTCGCCAGCACGCTGCCCGCCCTGCTGGCCGGCGGGGGCGTGGACACCGGCATCGACCCGGTCGCGCTGGCCCATTACCTCAGCTTCCACAGCATCGTGCCGCCGCCGCGCACCATCCTGCGCGGCGTCAGCAAGCTGCCACCGGCCACCGTCCGGGTCTACGAACCCGACGGCCGCAGCCACGAGCGGATCTACTGGAACCCGCCGTTCCTGCGCCGCGCCGAGCACGCCGACTGGTCCGAGAAGGACTGGCAGGACGCCCTGCTCGAATCCCTGACCACCGCCGTACGCCGACGGATGGTGGCCGACGTGCCGGTCGGCGTACTGCTCTCCGGCGGCCTGGACTCCAGCCTGGTGGTCGCGCTGCTGGCCGGTGAGGGACAGCGCGGACTGTCCACCTTCTCCATCGGCTTCGACGCCGTCGGTGGTCGGGAGGGCGACGAGTTCCGCTACTCCGACATCGTCGCCAAGACCTTCGACACCGACCATCACCAGATCCGGGTCGCCGCGCGGGATCTGGTGCCGCCGCTGGAGGCCACCGTCGCGGCCATGAGCGAACCCATGGTCAGCCACGACTGCGTGGCGTTCTACCTGCTCAGCCAGGAGGTGTCCCGGCATCTCAAGGTGGTGCAGTCCGGCCAGGGCGCCGACGAGATCCTCGGCGGCTACCACTGGTACCCGCCGCTGCACCGGATCGACCGTGAGCAGGCTCTCGACACGTACGCCCGGGCCTTCTTCGACCGCGACGCGGCCGGGCTGGCCCAGGTGCTCAACCCCGGCTGGCTCGCCGAGGGGGACCCGGCGCGGGAGTTCGTCGCCGCGCACCTGGCCGCCCCCGGCGCGCAGACCGCCGTCGACGCCGGCCTGCGCATCGACACCCAGATCATGCTGACCGACGACCCGGTCAAGCGGGTCGACAACATGACCATGGCGCACGGGCTGGAGGCCCGGGTGCCCTTCCTGGATCACGAGTTCGTGGAACTGGCCGCCGCCTGCCCGCCCGAGCTGAAGCTCGCCCAGGGCGGCAAGGGCGTCCTCAAGGAGATCGGTCGCCGGGTGCTGCCGCACGAGGTGATCGACCGGCCGAAGGGCTACTTCCCGGTGCCGGGCCTCACCCACCTGGAGGGCAAGCTCCTCGACCGGGTACGCGACGCGCTGTACGCGCCCGAGGCCCGTCGCCGCGACCTGTTCCGCCCCGATTACGTCAACGCCCTGCTCGACGCTCCCAACGCCGAACTGACCCCGTTGAACGGAAACAAGCTGTGGCAACTCGGACTCCTGGAAATGTGGCTCCAGAGCCACGGAATCGACTGACCGTGACCGACACCCTGGCCACCGGGATAGCTCGGACCGACCGGGGCCGCGGACGGCGGTACGAGCGGGTCGGCCCGGGCGGTGATCCGATCGCCGCAGGCGGCAGCGCCGACCCCGGCGAGGACGCCGAACGCCCGCGCGAAGACGCAGGTGTCGTGCTCGACTGCGGCTGGGGGCGGCTGGTCTTCGGCCAGACCTTCCACGACCAGGCTGCGGTCGCCGACATCCTGCGCTCCGAGGCGGCCGGCGCCCGCGACATCTGCATCTACCTGCGGGACCCGCACGTGCTGGTATCCCGGCTGCCCGACGAGCTGTTCATCGACCCGTCGCTGACCTACCGGCTGCCGCTGTACGGCTCCCGGCCCGACACCGGCACCGGCGAGCAGACCGGCACCGCTGAGCAGACCGGCACCGCCGATGCCCCGGCGCTCACCGGCGGCCCGCCGGAGCTACCCGGGGTGCGCATCCGTCGGCTGCGCGATGCCGCCGACGCGGACGCGGTCAACCGGATCTACGCGGCCAACGGCATGGTCACCGCACCGGTCGAGGTGCTGGTGGACAACGCCGCCACCGACCGCTTCCTGCACCTGGTGGCGGAGGCGACGACCGGCGAGATCGTCGGCACCATCACCGGCATCGACCACGTCGCGGTCTTCGACGACTCGGACAACGGCGCCAGCCTCTGGTGCCTGACCGTCGACTTCAACCAGGCGCCGCCGGGCACCGGCCAGGCGCTGATCACCGAGCTGGCCGCCCGGCTGGTCGCCCGCGGCCGGGCGTACGTCGACCTGTCCGTGCTCGCCGAGAACGTCGGCGCGATCCGGCTCTACGAGCGGCTCGGCTTCTACCGCACCGCGACGCTCTGCGTGAAGCGCAAGAACCCGATCAACGAACGGCTGTTCCTGCCCGCCATGCCCGAGGGGTACGACCAGCTCAACCCGTACGCGAAGATCGTCGCCGACGAGGCGATGCGGCGCGGCATCCGGGTGGAGGTGACCGACCCGCAGTGGGGTGAGCTGCGGCTGTCCACCGGTGGCCGGACGATCCTCACCCGCGAGTCGCTGTCCGAGCTGACCTCGGCGGTGGCGATGAGCCGCTGTGACGACAAGCGGGTCACCCGCCGGATCCTGGCCGAGGCCGGGCTGTCCGTGCCACGCGGACGCACCGCCACCGGGGACGCCGCCGACGTCGAGTTCCTGGCCGAGGTGGGCGAGCTGGTCGTCAAGCCGGCCCGTGGCGAGCAGGGCAACGGCATCACCGTCGGCGTGAAGACGCCCGAGGCGCTGGCCGCTGCGGTCGAGTTGGCTGCCCGGTACTGCCCGGAGGTGCTGCTGGAGGAGCTGTGCGCCGGCGAGGACCTGCGGGTGGTCGTGATCGATCACGAGGTGGTCGCCGCCGCCGTACGCCGCCCGGCGTCCGTCACCGGTGACGGGGTGCACGACATCGCCGAGCTGATCGAGCGGCAGAGCCGACGTCGGGCCGCCGCCACCGGTGGCGAGTCCCGCATCCCGCTGGACGACATGACCCGCGACGTGGTCGCCGAGGCCGGGTACGAGCTGCACGACGTCCTGCCCGAGGGGCAGGTGCTGGCCGTACGCCGCACCGCGAACCTGCACACCGGCGGCACCATCCACGACGTCACCGGCGAGCTGCACCCGGTGATCGCGGAGGCGTGCGTGGCCGCCAGCCGGGCCCTGGACATCCCGGTCACCGGTCTTGACCTGCTGATACCGGCACCGGACCAACCCGAGCACGTCTTCATCGAGGCCAACGAGCGGCCCGGGCTGGCCAACCACGAGCCGCAGCCCACCGCCGAACGCTTCGTGGACCTCCTCTTTCCCGGGACGCGGGCACCGCAACGGCTGTGGACCCCGGCGGGTGCGGCACCATCTGGGGCATGACCGTACGCAAGACCCTTCCGCTGCCGCTCGACCTGGACTACCTGCGCCAGGTGCTGGTCGAGCTGCTGGACATTCCCAGCCCGTCCGGGCGTACCGACCACGTGCAGCAGTACGTCGGTGAGCGTCTGTCGGCGCTCGGCATCCCGTCGACGCTGACCCGCCGGGGTGCGCTCAGCGCCTGCCTGCCCGGCCCTCGCGAGCACGGGGCGGACCGGGCGATCGTGGTACACACCGACACCATCGGCGGAATGGTCAAGCGGCTCAAGGAGAACGGCCGCCTCGAACTCAAGCCGATCGGCACACACAGCGCCCGGTTCGCCGAGGGGGCACACGTACGGATCTTCACCGACGACCTGGAGCGGGTGATCACCGGTCAGGTGCTGCCGCTCAAGGCCAGCGGCCACCGATACAACGAGGCGGTCGACGAGCAGGGCATCGGCTGGGAGCAGGTCGAGGTACGCGTCGACGAGCCGGTGGAGGACATCGACGGTCTGCGGGCGCTCGGCATCGACGCGGGCGACTTCGTGGCGTTCCTGCCCAACCCGACGGTCACGCCCAGCGGGTACGTCAAGTCCCGCCACCTCGACGACAAGGCCGGGGTGGCCGCGGTGCTCACGGCGATCAAGGCGATGGTCGACGCCGGGGTGAAACCGGCGGTCACCGCACACCTGTTGATCACCGTGACCGAGGAGATCGGCCACGGCGCCTCGCACGGCCTCGACCCGGACGTCGCCGAGATCGTCTCGGTCGACGCCGCGGTGGTCGCCCCCGGCCAGCAGTCGCGGGAGGACGCCGCCACCCTGGCCATGGGTGACGGAGTCGGCCCGTTCGACTACCACCTCACCCGCAACCTGGCCGCCATCGCCCGTGAGCACGACGTGGACCTGGTCCGCGACGTCTTCGACTACTACCGCTCCGACGTGGCGGCGGCGGTGGAGGCCGGTGCACACGCCCGGGTGGCCCTGCTCGGCTTCGGTGTCGACGCCACCCACGGCCACGAACGCACTCACCTGGAAGGGCTACGCCAACTGGCCCAACTGCTCTGTCTCTACCTCCAGAGCGACCTGGTCTTCCCCGAGTGGGACGCCGAGCCGGAGGGTGACCTGGCGAACTTCCCGTCCCTGTCGGTGCAGCCGGCCAGCGAGGACGGCCCCCGCGAGGGGCCGATCGGCATCGCCCCCACCTCGTGACCTCCGCCCCGGCTTTCCGCGGCGGGTGTGATCGAAATCCGTTGCCGCCGGGGTCGGCGCTGGATAGCGTGTCGGTACACGGGAAAGGAGGTGGTCCAGACTTGTATAGCAATCGGACTCGTGAGGTGGCTGTCCGCTAGCCGCTGTCCTCGACAGTGATCCGTCCTTCGGGCGGGCAGTAAGAGTCGTCGAGACCGTGTGGCAGCGGTGCGGCGAAACCACGACAAGCCACCCGACCCCCGGGGTGCCGACCCAGTCCAGTCGGCCCGCGCGTCAGCGCGGAAGCCCCGGGGGTCGCTTCATTTCACCGGAGGCCCCCGTGTCGATGCGCGAGTTGGTGGTGCTCGGTACGGCCAGCCAGGCCCCGACCCGGGCACGCAACCACAACGGGTACGTGCTGCGCTGGGACGACGAGGTGATCCTCTTCGACCCGGGCGAGGGCAGCCAGCGGCAACTGCTGCACACCACGGTCACCGCCACCGACCTGACCCGGATCTGCGTCACCCACTTCCACGGCGACCACTGCCTCGGCCTGCCCGGCACCATCCAGCGACTCTCCCTGGACCGGGTCTCCCGCCCGGTGGCGGTGCACTTCCCCGCCGAGGGCGCCGAGTACTTCGCCCGGCTGCGGCACGCCAGTTCGTTCCACGAGACCGCCGAGCTGGCCGTGACGCCGATCGAGACGGACGGTCAGCACATCCCGTTGAGCTGCGGCACCCTGGAGGCCCGCCGGCTGCGGCACCCGATCGACACGTACGGCTATCGGCTGGTGGAACCGGACAGCTACCGGATGTTGCCGGAGCGGCTGGCCGCGTACGGCATCGGTGGGCCGGCCGTCGGCGAGTTGCAGCGCGTCGGCCACCTCGACCTCGACGGGCGGCGCGTCACCCGCGACGAGGTGAGCGTGCCCCGGCCCGGGCAGCGGTTCGCCTTCGTGATGGACACCGGCCTCTGCGACGGGGTGTACGCGCTGGCCGAGCACGCCGACCTGCTGGTGATCGAGTCGACGTTCCTGGAGTCGGAGGCGGCGCTCGCCGCCGAGGTCGGCCACCTCACCGCCGGTCAGGCCGCCCGGGTGGCGGCCGAGTCGGGGGTACGCCGGCTGGTGCTCACCCACTTCTCCCAGCGGTACGCCGACCCGCGCCGCTTCGCCGCCGAGGCCCGCGCCCACTTCGACGGCGACCTGGTGATCGCCGAGGACCTCACCACCGTGCAGGTCCCACCCCGGCGGGTACCCTCGGCTGAGTGACTGTCACGCTGCGTGCCGCGACCGCTGACGACGTTCCGGCGGTGGGCCGGCTCCACCAGCGTTCGCGGGTCGCCGCGTACTCGTCGATCCTGCCGCCCGAGGCGTTGGTCGATCCGACACCGGAGGCGATGGCCGAGTACTGGACGCTCCGGTGGAGCTATGAGCGGGCCGACCATCGGATGACCGTGGCCGAACGGGACGGCACTCTGGTCGGCTTCAGTTATCTCGGGCCGGACGACGAGGACGACCCGGACACCGGCCTGCTCAACGCCATCCACCTGGAACCGGCCGAGCGTGGTCGCGGCGTCGGTCGGGTGCTGATGGTCGACGCGCTGGCCGCCATGGGAAGACGCGGCTGGCGCCGCGCGGTGCTCTGGGTGCTCCGCGACAACGCCCACGCCCGCCGCTTCTACGAGCGCGGCGGCTGGCAGCCGACCGGGGTGGAGCGCCAGGACATGATCGGCACCATCCCTGCCCCACAGCTGCGCTACACCCGCGCTTTGGGGTAAGGAAGGGCCCCTTATTAACGCCTACGGTAGAGCAAGGGCCCCCTATTAGTGAGCGTTTGAGATTCCGGCTCAGGTGGTTGCCTGGGCCGGTTTCGTGTTTCGGGTCAGGCGGGTGACCATGGTGTGGATCATGGCCCAGGTGACGAAGGCGGCGTGGCTGGCGGGTAGGTGTTCGTAGTCGCGGACGCATCGGCGTTTCTTGCTGATCCAGGCGAAGGTGCGTTCGACGACCCAGCGTCGGGGGAGCACGACGAAGGTGTGTTGTCCGGGGAGTTTGCGGACCAGGTGCACGGTGAGGTCCAGGGCTTGGCGGGCCCAGGTGCTCAGGGTGCCGATGTAGCCGCCGTCGGCCCAGATCAGGCGTAGGCGGGGGTGGAACAGTCGGGTGCGCCAGAGCAGGTCGCGGGCGATGCTGCGGTCGTTGACGTGGGCTCCGGTGACCATGACGGCCAGCAGCAGGCCCATGGTGTCCACGACGATGTGGCGTTTACGGCCGTTGACCTTCTTCGCCACGTCGTACCCGCGGCTGTGACGGGGCACGGTGTCCGCCGCGCGCACCGACTGGGAGTCGATGGCGCCGGCGGTGGGATGCCGGTGCCGCCCGGCGGCGGTGCGGCACTGCTCCCGCAGCCGGTCGTGCAGACGCATCAACGTGTGGTCGTCGCGCCACCGGGCGAACCACCAGTACACCGTGCCCGGTGGCGGGAACTCCCGCGGCAGGGCCCGCCACGGGCAGCCCGTGCAGGTCACGTACAGGATCGCCGCCACGATCGCCCGCATCGGATGCCCGGTGGCCGCCCTCGACGGACCCCCGACTCCAGCGTGAGCAGCGGCGCGACCAGGGCCCACTGCGCATCGGTCAGATCACTGGGATACCGCCGCCGCACCGCCCTCTCCCGCTCCCGCCGCACCCGCACAGCCGGATAACGGCGAGGCGAGACGGACTGCTGACCAGCGATCGGGTACAACGTCATCAGAAGGCCCTCGACAGGAAACGGTTGGCTCGACACCACCGGACCTACCGAGGGCCTTCCCCCACGTCCAACACGACACGCCGCCGCAACCACCCCAATTCTCAAACGCTCACTTAACACTCGATCTAGCGACGTGCCGGCCGGGTGTTAACAAGGGGCCCCTGCTATGCATGAGGCGTTAAAAGGGGGCCCTTCCTTACACCTCAGCGAGCGCCGAGGTGGGCGAGCAGGTCCTGGCGGGTGAGGACGCCCTTGGGCTTGCCGTCGATCAGCACCAGCGCGGCGTCGGACTTCTCCAGCAGGTTGACCGCCTCGCTGACCGGCTGGCCACCACCGACCATCGGCAGCGGCGGTGCCATGTGCCGCTCGATGGTGTCGTGCAGTTGGGCCTGACCGGTGAACAGCGCGTCGAGCAGGTCCCGCTCGGCGATCGAACCGGCCACCTCACCGGTCACCACCGGCGGCTCGGCCTTGAGCACCGGCAACTGCGAGACGCCGTACTCCCGCATGTAGTCGACCGCGTCACGGACCGTCTCGGTCGGGTGTACGTGTACCAGCTCGGGCAGGCCGCCCGGCTTGCCGGCCAGCGCCTCGGCCACGGTCGGCTCGGAGCCGGAGTTGTCGAGGAAGCCGTACCGGGCCATCCAGGTGTCGTTGAAAATCTTGGACAGGTAGCCTCGGCCGCCGTCCGGCAGCAGCACCACGACCACGTCGTCCGGGCCGGCGGCGCGGGCCACCTCCAGCGCAGCGACGGCCGCCATCCCGCAGGAGCCGCCGACCAGCAGCCCCTCCTCGCGGGCCAGCCGCCGGGTCATCTCGAAGGACTGCTTGTCCGAGACCTCGATGATCTCGTCGGCCACGGCGCGGTCGTACGTCTCCGGCCAGAAGTCCTCACCGACCCCCTCGACCAGGTACGGCCGGCCGGTGCCGCCGGAGTAGACCGAGCCCTCCGGGTCGGCACCGATGACCTTGACGGCCCCGCCGGACGCCTCCTTGAGGTACCGGCCGATGCCGGAAATGGTGCCGCCGGTACCGACGCCGGCCACGAAGTGGGTGATCCGGCCCTGGGTCTGCTTCCACAGCTCCGGGCCGGTCGTCTCGTAGTGCGAACGCGGATTCGCCGGGTTGGCGTACTGGTTGGGCTTCCAGGCGCCGGGGATCTCCCGGGCCAGGCGGTCGGAGACGTTGTAGTACGAGCGGGGGTCCTCCGGTGCGACGGCGGTCGGGCAGACCACCACCTCGGCGCCGTACGCCCGCAACACGTCCTGCTTGTCCTGGCTGACCTTGTCCGGGCAGACGAAGACGCAGTTGTAGCCCTTGAGCTGCGCCACCAGGGCCAGCCCGACGCCGGTGTTGCCGCTGGTCGGCTCGACGATGGTGCCACCGGGTCGGAGGATGCCGGCAGCCTCGGCGTCCTCCACCATGCGCAGCGCGATCCGGTCCTTCACCGACCCACCGGGGTTGAGGTACTCCACCTTCGCCAGCACGGTGGCTCCGATGCCCTCGGCCACGTTGCGCAGCCGCACCAGCGGGGTGTTGCCGATCAGCTCGACGACGTTGTCGTAGTACTGCACCTCGTTGTGCCCTTCTCCTTCGGCGCCGGCGCCGCAGGCCGGGCGGGTGACTCGCGTAAATTCCCGCGCCAAGGGTACGTGGGTCAGGGCACCACGTGGCCGGGGACCACTGTGCTGCCGCGAGCCTCCCACTCCAGAAAGCGTTCGGTCTCGGCGAGCACGGCCCCGGCCAGCCAGGTGACCATCACCGCGTCGTCGATCAACCCGAACACCGTCAGGAACAACTCCGGGACCGCGTCGACCGGGGAGACGATGTACGCCGTCGCCGCCGTCATCATCGCCAACCGAAGGCCCCCGTCGTACCGGCCACGGGCCGTGGCGGCGATCATCCTGGGCAGCGCGCCGATCCGCGCGCCGAGCGACGGCCCGCCCCGAGCACCGGCGGTCAACGCCCGACCCAGCGCCACGAAGGCGGCACCCCGCTTCAACGTCCTAGCCATCGTCGTGCTCCTCTCCACGTGCAGCGTGACGACCCGACGCAACACCCCGCAATCAAATACCCAGAGCCGTCAGATTCCAGGCACCGGGGTGCAGTCGGCGAGCACCCCGGTACGTCGGACCGGCGCGCTAATGTCGCGGTATGGGGGCCGCTGGTTCTGTCGTACCGGACCGTCCGCGTTGGCAGCGCGCCTGGCGGATGGCCCGACTGGCCGCGTTCGGCACCGGTGCCACGGTGGCGGCTGCGGCAGCCACCACCGGCGTACTGCTCGGGCAGGCCCGGCAGGCCCGCCGCACCATTCCGATGGCCGAGGCGCCGCCACCGCGTTGTGACGGGGTCTATGGTGCCAAGTTTCCCGGCCCCGCACTCACCGTGGTCGTGCTCGGCGACTCCTCGGCCGCCGGATACGGCGTGCACCGCCGCCGGGAGACCCCCGGCGCGCTCCTGGCCACCGGCCTGTCCCGGCGGCTCCAGCGCCCCGTACGTCTGCACCGCTTCGCGGTGGTGGGTGCCATCTCGGCCGGCCTCAAGTTCCAGGTCGAGGCGGCCCTGGAGTGCGACCCCGATGTCGCGGTCATCCTGATCGGCGGCAACGACGTGACCAACCGTACGCCGCCCAGCCTGGCCGTGCGGTACCTGGTCGAGGGGGTCCGGGCCCTGCGCGCGGCCGGGGCCGAGGTGGTCGTCGGCACCTGTCCCGACCTGGGGGCGATCCGCCCCATCCAGCCACCGCTTCGCTGGCTGGCCCGCCGGTGGAGCCGCCAGCTCGCCGCCGCCCAGACCATCGCCGTGGTCTCGGCCGGCGGTTGGACGGTCTCCCTCGGCGATCTGCTGGGTCCACGCTTCACCGCCGAACCGGGGCGAATGTTCGCCTGGGACCGGTTCCATCCCTCCGCCGAGGGGTACGCCGTGGCCGCCGCCGCCATTCTGCCCACGGTGCTCGCCGCGCTCGGCCACGGAGCGGAACGCAGGCCTTCGCCAACGCGCGTCGAAGGCGTACGGTCATTGCCGAGGGCCGCTCACGAAGCGGCCAGGCATCCGGGCACGGAGGTCAGCGGCACGCAGGTCCGTGGCAGCGAGAGCGGTCCCGGCGGCCGCTGGGCGCAATTGCGTCGCCGAGGGCTGTTCGGTGTCGGTGCGGCGTCCCAGCCGACCGGTGCCGACTCACCCGCAGTGGAGGAACTCAGATGACCGAGCGGACGAGGCTCCCGATCACCAGCGCCACACGGGCCGGGGCAGCGAGATGAACAGCACCTCACCCGGGGCCCGTGTCGCCGGCTGGCTGGCCCGTACGGCGGCTGCCTCGCTGCTCGCCGGCACGCTCGGCGGCGCGGCGGTGCTCGCCGGTCAGGCCGTGGTGGCCCGCAGCCGTCGCTACGCCCAGCCCGAGCTGGGCCTCGCGTTGCGCGCCACGGTCGGCCGCGCCGACGCCCCGCCGCTGCGCCTGGTGCTGCTCGGCGACTCGTCCGCCCTCGGGGTCGGCGTCGACCGTCTCAGCGACACCATCGGCGGGCAGCTGGCCGAGCTTCTCGCGGAAGGCCCGGCCGGGCGCCAGGTGCGGCTGTCCAGCGTCGGTGTCTCCGGGTCACGCTCCACCGACCTGGCCACCCAGGTGGCCCGGGCGTTGCTCGGCGAGCAGCCGGACGTGGCGGTCGTCCTGATCGGGGCGAACGACGCCACCACCCTGCGCCGCCCGACCGACGCCGCCGCCTACCTCGGCGCGGCCGTGCACCGGCTGCGCCAGGCCGGGGTCGAGGTCGTCGTCGGCACCTGCCCGGACCTCGGCGCGGTACGGGCCATCGCCCCTCCGCTACGTCAGGTCGTCGGCTGGGTCGGCCGCCAGGTCGGCCGGGCCCAGACGAAGGCGGTCCTCGACGCCGGGGGGACGGTGGTCGACCTGGCCACCGAGACCGGCCGGGTGTTCCGCGCCGACGCCGGCACGTTCTGCCACGACGGCTACCACCCCTCCGCCGACGGCTACCGGGTCTGGGCGCACGCGCTGTTGCCTGCGGTGGCCGCCGCAGCGGCCGTCACTCCCCGCCGCTGACCGGCACGCACGGTCGCCGCCCCGGCCCTCCCCCGCCCATAGCTCGCGACGCGCAACCCACGGCGGTCGGCCAGGCTCGGTTGCACTAGCAGGTGGCTTCCACCGCAAGTTACTGGCGCGTTAACGTTGGGGCATGCCGATTGAGTCGCCACGCGATGCCGTGATCGTCGCCACCGCCCGCTCGCCCATCGGTCGGGCCCACAAGGGGTCCCTCCGTGACCTCCGCCCGGACGACCTCGCCGCCACCATCGTGCAGGCCGCCCTGGACAAGGTCCCCCAGCTCGACCGGCAGGAAATCGACGACCTCTACCTGGGGTGCGGGCTGCCCGGCGGTGAGCAGGGCTTCAACATGGCCCGGGTGGTCGCCGTCCTGATGGGTCTCGACCGCCTGCCTGGCGCGACGCTGACCCGGTACTGCGCCTCGTCGTTGCAGACCACCCGGATGGCGATGCACGCGATCCGGGCCGGCGAGGGAGACGTGTTCGTCTCCGCCGGGGTCGAGGCCGTCTCCCGGTACGCCCGTGGCAGCTCCGACGGCCTGCCGCCGGAGGCACAGGCCCTGGTGGGCCGCTGGGAGAACCCGCGCTTCGCCGAGGCGCGGCAGCGTTCCAAGGCCTGCTCCGAGGCTGACGCCCCGGTCTGGACCGACCCGCGCGACGAGGGTGCTCTCCCCGACGTCTACCTCGCCATGGGGCAGACCGCGGAAAACCTGGCCCAGGTGTACGACGTGTCCCGCGCGGACATGGACGCATTCGGCGTACGCAGCCAGAACCTGGCCGAGAAGGCGATCGCCGACGGCTTCTGGGCCCGCGAGATCACCCCGGTCACCACCGGAGACGGCACGGTGGTCAGCGCCGACGACGGCCCCCGTGCGGGGGTGACCCTGGAGACTGTCTCCGCCCTCAAACCGGTCTTCCGGCCGGACGGCCGGATCACCGCCGGCAACTGCTGCCCGCTCAACGACGGGGCTGCCGCCGTGGTCATCATGAGCGCCCAGCGGGCCGAGGAGCTGGGTGTCACCCCGCTGGCCCGGATCGTCTCCACCGGCGTCACCGCGCTGTCTCCCGAGATCATGGGGCTCGGCCCGGTCGAGGCGAGTCGGCAGGCGCTCAAGCGGGCCGGGATGACCATCGACGATGTCGACCTCGTCGAGATCAACGAGGCGTTCGCCGCCCAGGTGATCCCGTCGTACCGGCAGCTCGGGATTCCCGAGGAGAAGTTGAACGTGATGGGCGGCGCGATCGCCGTCGGCCACCCCTTCGGGATGACCGGCGCCCGCATCACCGGCACCCTGCTCAATGCCCTGCAGTGGCACGACAAGACCATCGGCCTGGAGACCATGTGCGTCGGTGGCGGGCAGGGCATGGCGATGGTGTTGGAGCGCCTCAGCTGAGCGCTTTGCTGCCCGCCGGCCCAAGGTCAGCGTCGACGCCGTCGATCAGCGCGGGCTGCCGGTCCCCTCAAGCGCTGACAACCGGGCAGGCGGGCCGTCGCTAAAGCGTGGCTCGGGTCGCGGCCACCTCGGCCGTGGCCCGGGCCAAAGCTTCATCGGACGGGTCGGCGGCGAGCAGGTCGGCCGTGACAACCCGGAGCTGGTCGGGCAGAGCCAGGTCGTTGTCGAGCCGGGGTACGACCCGCCGTGGTCGCCCCTCCGCGTCGGCCGCCAGGTTGGCGACGTCCTGGATCAGTCGGTGCACCAGATCGGCCCGGGACAGCTTGCCGGCCGAGGCGACCACCGACCATCGTCCCTGCTGCCAGTGCCCCACCTGCCGCACCAGCAACTCCACCCCCCGCCCCAACTCCACATCCCCCACCCCCAAACCCTACCCACCGCCACCCCCGCCCCGCCCCTCTCACCCCCGCCGCCCTCCGCCCTCCGCTCTCCCGGCCCTCGCCGTCCCCATCTCCACCCCGTCGATCATGCAGTTGTGGTCGCCGGTTAACCGCTTATGCGGCTTATGCCCCGACGGAAAGTGCATGATCGGCGGGGAGGGCGGGGCGCGAGTGCGAGGCGGGGACGAGGGGCGGGCGCGGGGGCGGGCGGGGTGGGGGCGGGGTGGGGACGAGGGGTGGGAATGACGACGGCGCCCGTCCCCAGGGGGAGCGGGCGCCGGTCGGTCGCTGGGCGAGAGGTCAGTCGTCGCCCTGGAAGTAGCTCAGCAGTCGCAGGATCTCGATGTAGAGCCAGATCAGGCTGACCAGGATGCCGAACGCGGCCACCCAGGAGTAGCGCTGCGGCAGCCCCATCCGGACGCCGTCCTCGACCTCCTTGAAGCTGAGCACGAAGCTCAGCGAGGCGACCACGATGCAGACCAGGCTGAAACCGATGGCCAGCGCACCGCCGTCACGCAGACCGGTGTTGACGCCGAACAACGACAGCACCAGGTTGATCAGCATGACCGCGAACAGGCCGGCCATCACCGCGATCAAGCCCTTGGTGAACTTCGGCGTGGCCCGGATGACCCGCGCCTTGTAGAGCATGGTCATCACGAAGAAGACACCGAAGGTGGCGACGACCGCCTGGATGACGATGCCCGGGTAACGCGCCTCGAAGAACTTGCTGATCGCGCCGACGAGAACGCCCTCGACGAGGGCGTACGCGACGACCAGCGCCGGGTTCGCCATCCGCGAGAACGAGATGATCAAGCCGAGCACCAGGCCGACGACGGCCGCGCCGATCCAGGCGACACCGAGCAGCGCGTCGGGCACCAGGGTCCAGGCCGCCGCGGCGGAAACGCCGACGATGGCCAGGAGCAGGACCGTCTTGACCACCACGTCGTCGATCGACATGGGGGTGACCGCCTGCGGCGCGGACGGGAAGCCCGGCGCGCCGGGGTAGCCGGCCTGCGGCGGGTACTGCTGGGGGTAACCAGGCTGCTGGGGGTAGCCGGCCTGCGGGTGCTGCTGGGGGTAGCCGGGCTGTCCGTACGGCCCGGTCGGGGCGTACCCGGCGGCACGCTCCCGCTCGGCCGCCTGGCCGAGCCGAGCGAGTACCGGGTTCGAAGTCTTCACTGTCTGGCCTCCCTAAGGGGGTCGTGGCACGTCAACGCGCCCTATAAGAGTAAACGGCCGCAACAGCCGGTTGGACGTCGGAAGGCTGAGGGAACGCTGAGAGTGCCCGGGGCGGGGGTCGAACCCGCACGCCTTGCGGCAGCCGCTTTTAAGGCGGCCGTGTCTGCCTTTCCACCACCCGGGCGGGTGACCCCGACGCGCCGGCACGCGCGGTGCAGTGCCACGGTAGCGGTTTCCCGGCCGGTACGACGTCCCGTGCGCCGACCACCTCGCACCTGATCCGGGAACGACAGACGTCAACGCACCCGCCCCACCCAACGTCGACCAGGCGGGTAGCAGGTGCACATGTTAAAAGGGGGCCCCTTCTCTACGCGAGGCGTTAAGAAGGGGCCCTTCCTTACTTGCGGGAGGCTTCGGCGAATTCCTCGCGGGGGTCGTGCAACTGGCCGAGGGCGACGACCTCACGCTTGAGGACGAACGCCAGCGTCCAGTCGACCACCACCCGGATCTTCCGGTTGAACGAGGGAATCCGGCTCATGTGGTACGTACGGTGCATGAACCAGGCCGGCCAGCCGGTCATCTTGATGCCGTAGACCTGGGCCACACCCTTGTGCAGGCCGAGGCTGGCCACGCTGCCGGCGTGCTTGTGCTTGTAGGCGACCGGCTCCCGTCCCCGGATCACCGCCACGATGTTGTCGGCCATCCGCTGGGCCTGGCGCACCGCGTGCTGCGCACTCGGCGAGCAGTAGTTGCCCGGCGCCTTGGTCAGGTCCGGCACGGCGGCGCAGTCGCCGGCGCTCCACGCGCCCTCGACCACCCGGTCGCCGTCGACCACCTGGAGCGTCGGCAGGCAGGTGACCCGGCGCCGGTCGTCGCGGGGAAAGTCGGTGGCGTCCAGCATCGGTGCGGGCTTCACCCCGGCGGTCCAGACGATGGTGTCGGAGCTGAAGCTGTCCCCGTCGGAGAGCTTGACCACCCCGTCGACGCAGGACTCCAGGCGGGTGTCCAGCCGGATGTCCATGTCCCGCTTCAGCAACTGCTGCACCGTGTAGGCACCCATGTCCCGGTCGACCTCGGGCAGCACCCGCTGGGTGGCCTCGACCAGCACCCACCGCATGTCCGACGTCTTCAGCTCCGGGTAGTACCGCAGCGCGTCGCGGGCCATGTCCTCCATCTCGGCCAACGCCTCGATGCCGGCGTACCCGCCACCGACGAAGACGAAGGTCAGCGCCCGGCGGCGCACCTGCGGGTCGGTGGTGGCGGCGGCCACGTCCAACTGCTCCAACACGTGGTTACGCAGGTAGATGGCCTCACCGATGGTCTTGAAGCCGATGCCGTGCTCGTGCAGCCCGGGAATCGGCAGGGTGCGGGAGACCGAACCGGGGGCGACCACCACGTGGTCGTACGCGATCTCCCGGGGCGGGCCCACGATCGGCTGGACGGTGGCGGTCTTGCGGTCGTGTTCGATGCGGGTCACCGCGCCGGCCACTACCGTGCACTTGCGCAACTCGCGACGCAGCGGCACCACGGCGTGTCGCGGAGAGATGTTGCCCCCGGACGCCTCCGGCAGGAACGGTTGGTACGTCATGTGCGGCTGGGGATCGACGACGATGACCTCAGCCTCACGGGAACTCAGCTTCTTCGACAGGCGCAGCGCCGCGTAGAGACCGACGTGCCCGGCACCCACCACAAGGATCCGCTTCGGATTCACGCCTACCATCTTTCCCCCACCGACGGCGCTAATCCCGTTCACGGCCTCCTTCTGTGACCGAGCACAACCTCTGTGTGACGTGGGCTACCCAGGCCGCTGACAGCACTTCGGGCACTCTGGCAGGACCGCCGCGTAGGCCCCCTGCGCCCCCCGCGTCACCGGCGTTTCAGCAGCCAGGCCAGCAACGCGGTCACCGCGAGCGCGACCAGGAGACCGGCGATCGTGACGGACTGCCAGCCGGCCGTGCCCGCCCCGATGCGGCCCAGTCCCAGCAGCAGCACCCCGAGTACGGACGTGGCGAGCAACACCCCGCCGGTACGCGTGAGCCAACGCACGATCAGGTCCGGGTCCACCACCGCGTCGTACGGCAGGACCGCGACCAGTGCGCAGAGCGTATGCGTGAGGTAGAGCAGCACCGCCACGGCCATCAGCCGCCACAGCGCGACGGGCCGGTCGTACCCGTCGGTGGCCACCAGCCAGCCGCCGATGGTGACCAGCGCGGCGAAGGTCGGCCAGAACCGGCGCGGCGCCAGCGCGGGCAGCGCCGCGACCCCGAGCAGCGCAAGCAGCGCCTGCCCCGCGACGACCTCGGCCGGGTACGCGAGCAGCAGGCCCGCCAGCGAACTGAGGAAGATCCCGAGGCGGATCAACACCGGGGCCAGCGCGATCCGGCCGGCCGCCGTCCGCCACGCCCGAACCCGACCGGTGAGGGTGTCGATCACCGGCCACCGACCCGGGGGGCGGTGGCCAGACGCGCCACGTCGCGCAGGACCTGGTCGAGGCTGCCGGCGCCCGCCCACGGTACGACCGGCACGCCGTGCTCGCGCAGCTGCGCGATCATCGTGTCCCGGTCCAGCCGCCACAGCCGGTACGCCACCTCGGCCCAACCCCGATCCTTCGGCGGCGGCAGGTCGGCCGGCAGGGTGTCCACGGCGACCACGAACCGCCCCGAACGGGCCAACCGGGCCAGCATCTGCGCCGACCGCTCCTCCAGCAGCGGCGTGAGCACCACCACCAGGGCGTCCGCGGAGAGCAGCTGCGAGCCGAAGACCTGGTCGTACGGCTCGTGCGGGGAGTGCTGGGCCTTCACGTCCAACAGCCATTCCAGGACGGTCAGGTACTGCCGCCGCCCGGTGGCCGGGCGCAGTCGCCGGGCGCTCGGACCGTACTCCAGCAGCGCCACCCGGTCACCCCGGTGCAGGTAGTGCTCGGCGATGGCGGCGGCGGCCCGGACCGTGGTGTCCAGCACCGAGGCCGTGCCGGCGATGCCGCCGGAGCGGCCCGCCTCGGCCAGCACGTCGAGCAGGACGACCACCTCGGCGTCCCGGTCGGAGAGGGTGGCGGCCACGTGCAGTTGCCGGGCCCGCAGCGACACCCGCCAGTCGATGCGGCGGAGCCGGTCGCCGGGGGCAAAGACCCGTACCCCGGCCAACTCGCCTCCCTCACCGGCCCGCCGCGAGTGGTGCGCGCCGACCAGGCCGGCCGCCCGGGGCATCGCATTGACCGCCTCGAAGGGCTCGGTCTTCGGGTACACCCGGTTGACGACCGGTTCGGCGATCACCGCGCGGGAGACCAGCAGGCCCTGCGCGGCGGCGACCCGCGCGCCAGCCGGGCCGATCCGGTGCCGCCCCCAGCGCCGGGCGGTGCCGGTCAGTTCCAGGTCCACCGCCGTGTCCGGGTCCACCGAGGTGACGAACGGCCGGTCGGTCACCGAACGCTGGTCACCGCTGCGCCCGCTGACGGCGCCACCGGCCAGGGTGGCCCGGTCGATACGCAGCCAGGGCGAGACCCGGGTACGGAGCACGGCCACGTCGTACGGTGTCGCGTCCGGGTTGCCGACGCTGACCCGCCCGACCAGCTCGCCCCCCTCCACCAGGTGCCCCTCGTCGACACTGACCCACACCCGGGGCAGCTCGGTGGGCCGATGGCGCAGCGCGTACGCCGTGCCGAGGGCGAAGGGGGCGGCCAGCACGATCAGGTCCACTCGACCCAGCAGCACCGCCGCGACCAGCAGCAGGCCGGTGAGCAGCACCGCCCGACCGAGTGCCGCAGTGGGCGCCCAGTCGGCCGGTGCCGATCGGTCCGCGAGCCTCACGTCGGGTCAGATCCCCTGCCGCCCGGCGGCGTAGCTGGGCAGTGCCCCGCTGGCCGGTGCCGGGGTCTGATCGAGGACCTCACCGACCACGAAGGACGGATCGACCCGACGCAGCCACATCTCCGGCCGCAGGGTGATCCGGTGGGCCAGGGCCGGTGCCGCCACCTCCTTGACGTCCTCCGGCACCACGTAGTCCCGCCCGGAGAGCACCGCCCGCACCCGGGCCAGCAGCAGCAACGCCAACGAGCCGCGCGGGGAGGAACCGACCAGCACCGAGGGATGTTCGCGGGTGGCCGCGGTCAACGCCACCATGTAGCGGCCCACCGAATCCTCCACGGTGACGTCCTCCAACGCCCCCTGCATGGCCCGCAGGGTCGCCGCGTCGACCACCGGCTTGATCTCGGCCTCCTCACGGCGGCGGGCCATCCGGCGGCGCAGCACCTCCCACTCCTCGTCCTGGGGCGGATAACCGAAGGACACCCGCAACAGGAACCGGTCCAACTGCGCCTCCGGCAGCGGATAGGTGCCCTCGTACTCGATGGGGTTGGCGGTGGCCAGCACGTGGAACGGCTCGTCCAGCCGGTAGGTCACCCCTTCCACCGAGACCTGCTTCTCCTGCATCGCCTCCAGCAGGGCGGACTGGGTCTTCGGCGGGGTCCGGTTGATCTCGTCGGCGAGCAGCAGGTTCGTGAAGACCGGCCCGGCCCGGAACGTGAAGTCACCGCTGCGCTGGTCGTACAGGAAGGAGCCGGTGACGTCGGCGGGCAGCAGATCCGGGGTGAACTGGAGGCGGCGGAAGTCCAACCCGAGCGCCTGGGCGAAGCACCGGGCGGTGAGCGTCTTGCCCAGGCCGGGCAGGTCCTCCAGCAGCACGTGGCCACCGGCGAGGATGCCGGCGAGCACCAGTTCCAGGGCGTCCCGCTTGCCGACCACGACCTGGCCCACCGCGTCCAGTACCGCCCGGGCGAGGTGACCGACCTCGGTGGGGGGCATGGTCCGGGCGGCGTCGTTCATCAGATCTTCTCCAGTTCGGCGACGATCACCGCGAGGTCGCGCGGCGAGGGGATCCGGCGAGACGGGGTTTCCAGGAACAGCCACAGGCGCTCGCCCAGCAGGGCGCGGGCCCGGGCGGGATCCGACTCACGGGTCACGCCGTGCTTGAGGCGCAGCCGCTCGTCGGCCAGTTCCGCGAGACGGGGCAGGATCATCTTGGTGAAACGTTCGGGACGGTTCTTCGTCCATTCCAGCGGCAGTTCCCAGCCGTTGATCGCGGTGCGTAGCGCGTCCCGGGCATCCCAGTTGTACATGCCGTCCTCCTCGCCACCCGGACGGGACGTGGCGGACTGCACGGTTCTCGACGGCGGGGCGAGCAGGGCCACGATGCGACGCACCAGCAGCAACGTGACGACTGCGGCCACCAGCACCAGCAGCGAGAGCCGCAGGCCGACGGCGCGTAGCCCGGCGACGAGCACCACGGTCGTGGCGGCGGTGACCCCGAGGAACGTGGCGACCGACCGTAGCCGGCCGCCACGGCGCTGCTCGGGCTGGACCGGCCGCTCCTCGGAGAAGCTGAGCAGGTCGTCGATGCTGGTGCTGCTCACGTCGTCACCTGCTCGACCGTGGCGGTGAGTTCGCCGCGCAACCGGCGCAGCGCGGCGCGCGCCTGGTCGCGGGTGCGTTCGTCGACCGGCCGGGTGGCGTACCGGGCCTCCCGGTAGACGTTCGCGAACTCGGCCAGCACATCGGCGCTGACGATGGCCGGCACACCGGCGGAGGGGTCGCCGCGCAGCAGCCGGGTAACCAGGTCGGTCGGGGTGTCCCCGGTCAGCCGGGGCACCCCTGCCGCGGCGGCGGCCTCTTCGAGGCGTACCCAGCAGGCGATCACCGCGGTCCGGGGGTCGGTGGAGCGATCGTCCAGTTCGACCAGACCGGCGTCAACCGCGGCGACGACCTCCCGGGCGGTGCCTTCGGCGTTGCGTCGGGTGGTACCGACCGGCAGCCGCCGGGTGACCCGCCGGGCCACCGACTGCATCACGCTCCACCCCAGATAGCCGAGGGCGGCCAGCAGCGCCATCCCCAGCAGCACCACGGCCACCGTGCCGAGCCAGGCAGGGAGGGCGGTGCTGGCCTGCTCGGCGGCTTGCCGCGGCTCGGCCGGAATGGAGGGTCTGGGGTCGCCGGTCGGGTATTCCAGCACGAAGGGAGCGTCCTGCACGGCGGGCGGGATCCGGCTGGCCCCGATGGAGGAATGGGTGGCGGCCAACGCCACGGCAGCGAGCAACGCGGCCACCGCTGTGACCGGCCACCACCTGCGTACAACGTCCATTCGGCCTACCTCCGGGCCACCGGGGCGTACGACGGGCAGGTCAGGATCCCATCCGTCATCGCCACCGCCCCGCAGCCTCAGTCCACCCCGGCCAACCGTTTCGCCCTGGTGAACACGTCGTCCAGCATCCCTGGTGTCAGCCGCCCCGTGAAGGTGTTCTGCTGGCTGACGTGGTAACAACCGAGCAGTTCCGGTACGGCCGTGCCGGACCAGTGTGCCCCATGGCCGAACGACGGTCGCGGGCTGGGCGCGGCGACACCGTAGACGTCCCGCGACACCGGCCACCAGGCGGCCCAGGCGAAGGCGCCCAGTGCGACCACCACCCGCAGCGTCGGCCGGATCAGGGCGACCTCCCGGTGCAGCCACGGCGCGCAGGTGTCCCGCTCGGCGGGGGTGGGCTTGTTGTCCGGCGGCGCGCAGCGTACGGCGGCGAAGATCCGGGTGTGCCGCAGCGTCAGCCCGTCGTCGGCGGCCACGCTGGTGGGCTGGTTGGCCAGGCCGGCTCGGTGCAGCGCGGCGAAGAGCACGTCGCCGGAACGGTCACCGGTGAAGATCCGCCCGGTGCGGTTGCCGCCGTGCGCCGCCGGGGCCAGTCCGAGAATCGCGATCCGCGCCGACGGGTCACCGAAGCCGGGTACCGGTCGACCCCAGTACTCCTGGTCGCGGAAGGCGGCCCGCTTGGTGCGTGCCACCTCTTCCCGCCACTGGACCAATCGTGGACAGGCGAAACAATCGCTCACCGCTGCGTCGAGGTCGGCCAGGTCGGTCGCCCGCGCTGCGCGGGCGACCACCTCGGCGGGGGTACGCGACTCAGCCAAGCTTCGCCCGGAAGAGTTCGAGGCTGCGGGCCCAGGCGCTGGTGGCGGCGCGCTGGTCAAAGTGCTCCGGCCGGTCCTCGTTGAAGAAGGCGTGCGCGGTGCCCGGGTAGTCGTGCAGGTGGCAGGTGCCGCCGGCGTTCTCGATGGCCCGGCGTACGCCCTGCACCCCCGGGTCGGCCGAGGTGCCGTCCGCCTCGGAGCAGTGCACGAGCGCGTCCTTGCCGGCGTAGTCCGTCCACTCCGAACGCATCCCCTCCCACGGCAGCCGGGGGTAGAACGCGGTGGTGGCGACGATCCGCTCGGAGAAGCTCGCGGCCCACAGCGCCAGGCTGGCCCCGGCGCAGAAACCGGCACAGCCGATCTTGCCGGTGACCTCGTGCCGGCCGGCGAGGTAGTCGGCGGCCACGGCTATTTCCCGCGCCGCCTCGTCCATCTGCGGCCCGTTCAGCATCTGTCGGGGCTCGCTCGGCTTGCCGGCCGGTTCACCGTGCCGGAAGTCCGGGGCGAGCGCGACGAAGCCCGCCTCGGCGAACCGGTCCACCACCGACCGGATGTGTGGCGCGAGCCCCCACCAGTCCTGGATGACGATGACCGCAGGGCTGGCCGTACCGGTGGCCGGTATCGCGAGGTATCCCTCACCCGTACCGCCACCGCTACGGTAGGTCACCATTTCGCCCATCGGCCCGTCCTCCTAGCGGTCAGTCATCGTTGGCTGGTCGCCCAGTGGTCCTACGTGCCGGTAGCCTGCCACGCGGTTACCTCCCGCCGGAAGATGCCGAAACAGTGGCATTCACCTCCTGTTCGCATCCGCGCTGGCCGCGTCTACGGTTGTGCGATGGTCAGACGTAGAGCTTGCGAATTTCGCGGGCGATGTCGGAGACCTCGGTCAGAGTGCCGCTGGCCACCGACATCACGAGAGCCTCGGCCTGATCGACGTCGACATCCTGGATCGGCACCTCGTTGAGGGCCAGAAACACACGTGCCGCCGCCCAGGCGAGACGCTTGTTTCCATCGATCAGGGCATGATTCATGCAGACCGAGTGCAGTAGCGCGGCGGCCTTGCTCCAGATATCGGGGTAAGCCTCTTGACCGAACACAACGGTGGCCGGGCGGACCACCGCCGACGAGAGCAGACCGAAATCGCGAACTTGCGGTGTCTCGCCCAACACGATCGAGGCGATCTCCACGAGGTCATCGACCTCGAGGTAGTTGATCACTCCGCCAACCGCCGCAGCAGTTCGGCGTCGCGCTCGGCAACCTCCCGCGCAAGGTCCCGTACGCGGGCGCGATGATTGCGGGCCGAGACATACTCCTCGACCGCCACGACGATGGTGGCATTCATCGAGCGGTGCTCCTGCTCGGCGAGTTGCTTGAGCCGCTCATGCAGCCCGTCAGGCAGATTGACGGTGGTGACCATATGGAAATCATACCGCCCATATGCAGGGAGAACCACCTATCCTGAGGTCTCTGCGAGGCTCCAGGCGATGCCGTCGAGGATGTCGTGTTCCGAGGCGACCACCGAATCCATCCCGGCACGCTCCATGATCACGCGGAGGACCAGCGCACCGGCGCCGATCACGTCCGCCCGGCCGGGGTGCATCACCGGGATCGCCAGCCGCTGATCACGGGTCATGGCCAGCAACTGTGCGCTCACCTCGGCCACCCGGTCGTACGACACTCGGGCGTGGTGGATGCGGGTCGGGTCGTACTCGGTGAGGTCTTGAGCGATGGCGACGACGGTGGTGACCGAGCCGGCGAGCCCGACCAGCGTGGCGGCCTCCCGCCCCGGCACGGCGGTCAGCGCCCGGTCCACCGCGACCGCGATGTCCGCCTGCGCGGCGGCGACCTCGTCGAGGCCGGGCGGGTCGCCGTGCAGGTGCCGCTCGGTCATCCGGACGCAGCCGATGTCCATGGAGATCGCCGCGTGCACACCCGCGTCCCGGCTGCCGACGACGAACTCCGTCGAGCCGCCGCCGATGTCCACCACCAGGTACGGCGATTGCGCGTCGGCGGGCAGCCCGCGCACCGCACCGGTGAAGGAGAGCCGGGCCTCTTCGTCGCCACTGACCACCTCGGGTGGCACCCCCAGGGTCTGCTGCACCATGGCCCGGAAGTCGGCGGCGTTCTCGGCGTCCCGGGTGGCCGAGGTGGCACACATCCGGACCCGCTCGGCGCCCAGCTTCGCGATGTCGGCGGCGTAGTCGGCCAACGCGACCCGGGTCCGCTCGATCGCCTCCGGAGCCAGCCGGCCGGTGGCGTCCACGCCCTGCCCGAGCCGCACGATCTCCATCCGCCGGTTCAGGTCGACCAGGGGTGCGGTCGAACCCGCCGACGGGTCGGGCAGGTCGGCGACCAGCAACCGGATGGAGTTGGTTCCGCAGTCGATGGCGGCCACACGCGTCGTCACGTCGGTCACCCTATAGCGCCGCCGCGCCCCGAACGCCTACTCGCCGTCCCCGTCGCGCCGGGCTTCCCCTCCCCGTCCCACCCAACCGACGAACCGGGCGAACAGCGCCGTCGGCTCGGGACCGTCATGTGGGTTGAGGTGGTAGAGATCGCGCATGGCCTCGTACATCAGGCCGGCGAGGTAGATCGTCAGGCCGACGGTGTTCCGGTCGAACTCGACGCGAAGCAGGAGCCGCGCCTCGGCGCAGGGCCACGGCTGCCCGTCGACCCGACAGCACCACATCGGCCGCAGCGGGGTGTGCGGGGCGTTCGCTCCGAGAGCGCGCGGGTGCGAGGGGTGCGGACCGTGGCTCGACCCCAGGAGTTGAGTAGTGATCATCGTCATTCACCATTCGCTCGCCACTGCTGAGGCACCGGGTACGCACATCGGCCTCCGGCACATCGGTGATTGGGAGGGGCCGCCCCGGTACGGGGGAAGTCCAGGGCGGCCCCGACACGAAATCCACCCCGTCCCTTCCTGGATAGGAGCGGATCCGTATGTGTGGGAGTCTGCATAGGACCGCATGGGCATCGATAGGTGCTCACGGCATCTGCGCAGGTGGAAGCGGCTACAGAGCCGGTTTGACAAGACGTCGGGCGGAATTGGGCAGAGGTGAGGAATCGATGGGCAACGCAATCGACTACGTACGCGAGGAACTGCGGCTGCTCCGGGCTCACCTCGGGTTGAGTCAGGACGATTTCGGCCGGGTCATCGGCTATTCCGGCTCACACGTCAGCTCGGTCGAGACCGGCGGTCGTCCGCCGACGAAGGACTACATGCTCGCCGTCGACCGCGCCCACGATCCCGCCTTCGACGCGGAGGCGGCGGAGGGGCGGTTCGGCCGGATGCTGCGGGAGTTGTCGAAGCTGGAGCAGACCCCGTCGTGGCTGCGGGAATGGATCGAGCTGGAACGCGAGGCGGCGCTGCTGCGCTGGTACGAACCGGCGTTCGTGCCCGGCATCTTCCAGACCGAGGCATACGCCCGGGCAACCATGAGCGATGGACTGCTCCTACCCGACCAGATCGATCAGCGAGTGGCATCCCGGCTGGACCGGCAGACGATCCTCACCCGGGACGTGCCGGTGCCGGTGGTGGCGGTGCTCGACGCGATGGTGCTCCGGCGGGGCATCAACGGGCGCCCCGACATCATGCGGGAGCAGCTCGAACGACTCGTCAAGATCACCGAGTTGCCGCACGTGCAGATCCTCGTGGTGCCGGAGGAGACCGAGATCTACCCTGGGTTGCAGGGAGGGTTCATCCTCGCCACTCTGGGCGACGGCTCAGTGGTGGCCCACCTCGACCACCAGGTCCGGGCGCAGATCGTCAACCACACCGACGACCTGGCCGCCCTGCAACGGACCTGGGAGGCGGTCCGGGGTGAGGCGCTCCCCCGCAGGCAGTCCCTCGACCTGATCAAGGAAGCGGCGCAGACATGGACATGACAGGTGCCAACTGGCGCAAGTCGACCTACTCCGGCACCAACGGCGGGTCGTGCGTGGAGGTGGCCGACAACCTGACCGGGGTCGTGCTCGTCCGCGACACCAAGGACCGGGACGGCGGCACCCTAGCCTTCACCCCGACCGCCTGGGCGAGCTTCATCGCGCTGGCGAAGACGACCACCCCGACCGCCTGACCGTCCCCGACGCTGAAGCCCTCGGCTGGCCGAGGGCTTCAGCGTGCAGGCGTTCCGAGGTCAGAGCCGCAGCAGCATCCGGGTGTTGCCCAGGGTGTTGGGCTTGACCCGCTCCAGGTCGAGGAACTCGGCGACACCCTCGTCGTAGGAGCGCAGCAACTGCTCGTAGACCGTGTGCGGCACCGGCGCACCGTCGATCTCGGTGAAGCCGAACGAGCCGAAGAAGTTGGTCTCGAAGGTCAGCACGAAGATCCGGGCGACACCCAACTCCCGGGCCACGTCGATCAGTTCGGCGACGATGCGGTGCCCGATCCGCTGCCCCCGGCAGGTCGGGTCGACGGCGACGGTACGGATCTCGGCCAGGTCCTCCCACATCACGTGCAGCGCGCCGCAGCCCACCACCGCGCCGTCGGTGACCCGGCTGGCCACCCGGAACTCCTGCACATGCTCGTAGAGGGTCACGGTGGCCTTGCTGAGCAGCCGCCGGTCGTCGGTGTAGGTGTCGATCAGCCGCCGGATGGCCCGTACGTCGGCGGTGCGGGCCCGCCGGATCACGATGTCGTCGGGCACCACCGCGTCCGGGGCGGGGGTCATTCGGCCTCCGGCACGTCGACGCAGCGCCCGGCCGCCCACCAGGGTTCGACCAGTTCGAGGGTCTCGTCGCCGAACGGGTTGACCCCGGGGCCGGCGCCGAGGGCATGGCCGAGGTGCACGTGCAGACACTTGACCCGGCCGGGCATGCCGCCGGCCGAGATGCCGGCGATCTCCGGTACCTCGGCGATCGCGTCCCGACGGGTCAGGTAGTCCTCGTGCGCGGCGCGGTAGCGGGCAGCCAGTTCCGGGTCGGTGGCCAGCCGGTCCGCCATCTCCCGCATCAGCCCGGCCGACTCCAGCCGGCTGCACGCGGCGGTCGCCCGTGGGCAGGTCAGGTAGTACAGCGTCGGGAACGGGGTGCCGTCGGCCAGCCGGGGGGTCGTCTCCACCACGTCGGGCAGGCCGCACGGGCAGCGATGGGCCACCGCGCGGGTGCCCCGGGGCGGGCGGCCGAGCTGCGCGGCCACCGCCGCCAGGTCAGCCTCGGTGGCCGGCTCACGCTTCGGTGGGGGTACGGAAGCCGCCGCCGGCTCCGGCGGTGGTACGACAGTCACGGTGCCATCTTTCGTTCGGTGCTCACTCGCCCAGCTGCGAGTCGGTCTCGGCGTCGAGCTGCGCGGCGTCGGCCGCCCGCACACTCGACCAGAGGGTGTCGTACCAGGCGTCCGGGTTGACCTGCGCCGCCGGCTCGCCGCTCTCGCCCGCGTCCCGGGCCGCCCCGGCCGGATCCTCCAGCAGGATCACCATCTTCTCGCCGGGCCGGCGCATGAAGAACCGTTCCCGGGCCTTCGTCTCGATGTACGCCTCGTCCTGCCACTTCTCGGCCTGGGTGGTCAGCTCGGCGATCAGCTCCCGTTGGGCCGTCTGCGCGGCCTCCATCCGTTCGATGTCAGCCTGTTGATCAAGGTAGACCCGGACCGGATAGGTGTAGGCCAACGCGAGCGCGATCAACACCGCGATGAGGACGGTGGCGCGTCCGGTGAGACCTCGGGGTCGGGGGGCGGCCAGCCGGGTCACCCCGCCGGCCGCCGCCCGCCTGGCGGCAGGCCGCTTGGCGGAGCGTACGCCCTCGGCACCGCGGGCGGCCGACGGCGCGCGACCGGCGGTACGCGACTCCGCGCGCACCCCGCCGTCGCGGACCGTGCCCCGACCGGTGCCGGGTCGGCCGGTGTGCCCCGGCCGACGGACCGGACGCTGACCACCCGGCGTGCGGCGCTGGTGCATCACACCCCTCCCCCGAGGTCTCGCATCGGCTCAGGCGGAACGGTAGCGCGGGAAGGCGCCCGCGCCGGCGTACCGCGCCGCGTCGGCCAGCTCCTCCTCGATGCGCAGCAGCTGGTTGTACTTCGCCACCCGGTCCGAGCGGGCCGGGGCACCGGTCTTGATCTGGCCGCAGCCGGTGGCCACCGCGAGGTCGGCAATGGTGGTGTCCTCGGTCTCCCCGGACCGGTGGCTCATCATGCACTTGAAGCCGGCCCGGTGGGCCAGGTCGACCGCGTCCAGCGTCTCGGTCAACGAACCGATCTGGTTGACCTTCACCAGCACGGCGTTCGCGGCCTTCTCGGCGATGCCCCGGGCGATGCGCTGCGGGTTGGTGACGAACAGGTCGTCGCCGACGATCTGGATCCGGTCGCCGACCGCGGCGGTCAGCGTCTGCCAGCCGGTCCAGTCGTCCTCGGCCAGCGGGTCCTCGATCGACACGATCGGGTACGCATCGGCGAGCTTGGTGTAGTACTCGCTCATCTCCTCGGCGGTCTTGGCGACCCCCTCGAAGGTGTACGTGCCGTCGGCGAAGAACTCGGTGGCGGCCACGTCGAGGGCGAAGACGATGTCGGTGCCGAGCCGGTAGCCGGCCTTCTCCACCGCCTCGGCGATCAGGTCCAGCGCGGCGGCGTTGGTGGGCAGGTTCGGGGCGAAGCCGCCCTCGTCACCGAGCCCGGTCGACAGGTCCTTCTTCTTCAACACCGACTTCAGCGCGTGGTAGACCTCGGCACCCGAGCGCAGCGCCTCACGGAAGCTCGGCGCGCCGATCGGCGCGATCATGAACTCCTGGATGTCGACGTTGCTGTCGGCGTGTGCCCCACCATTGAGGATGTTCATCATCGGCACCGGCAGCAGGTGCGCGTTCGGCCCACCGAGGTAGCGGAAGAGGCTCAGCTCAGCGCTGCCCGCCGCAGCCTTGGCCACCGCCAGCGACACCCCGAGGATGGCGTTGGCGCCCAGCTCGGCCTTGTTGTCGGTGCCGTCGATGTCGAGCATCTTCTGGTCGATGACCCGCTGCTCGCTGGCCTCATAGCCGATCAGCTGGTCGACGATCCGGTCCTCGATGTTGGCGACCGCCTTCTCCACTCCCTTGCCCAGGTAGCGGCCCTTGTCACCGTCGCGCAGCTCGATCGCCTCGAAGGCGCCGGTCGAGGCGCCGGAAGGCACGGCCGCGCGGGAGATCGTCCCGTCGTCGAGCCCGACCTCGACCTCGACGGTCGGGTTACCCCGCGAGTCCAGGATCTCCCGAGCCTCGATTACCTCGATGGTTGCCACTGAGTCGCTCCTCTTGTGTGGTCTCGTCCGGTATCGGCCGCGACGGTGCGGCTGAGGCAGGTGTTGAACGCAGCGTATCGGTCCCCGCCCGACCGCACCGCGACCGGGCGGCCTTGCGACCCGCCGTTCCGGCAGGGACGGGTCGGACATTCCCGGATTCTCGTGCGTCAACCGGCAACGAGTTTGCGCGAGCGGGACCTGATCGATCAGGCTGGGCGCCATGCCCGCCGCCTCGACCACCCTTCGTACGCTCGCAGCGTCGGCCGCCGTGTTGCTCACCGTCACCGGCTGTCAGGCTCTCGACGACGCCGGGCGGGCCATGGGGCGGGCCGACATCGTCAACGATCTGGCCGCCAAGATGGATCGGGCGCTGGAGTTGACCTACTCGGCGGAGTACCAGCTGGGTGGGGGGCGGACCGCCCTGATCAGCCAGGCTCAGGACCCGGCCCGGTCCGCGTACGAATGGCCGGGCGGAAAGCTCACGGTCACCGCCGAGGCGACCACGCACTGCGACAACGAGGGCAAGCGTACGGTCTGCACCCTCGAAGCGCCGCCGGCCGCCAACAGCAAGCCCTCGGTGATCGTCTACGCCGCCGCCGAGCGGGAAGGTCTGGTCACCCCACCGATGGTGATGGGGCTACTGACCAGCGCCGCCCTGGACCCGGCTGCGGTCATCACCTCCAGCGGCACCACGATCGCCGGCCTCTTGGCCACCTGCGTCGAGGTCCGGCAGCAGGGTGAGGACTTCTCCGCCTGCGTGACCGGCGAAGGGGCGCTGGGCAGCTTCACCGGCCGGGTCGACGGCGAGCCGGTGGAGTTGGCACTGAGCCGTTTCCAGGAGCAGGTCGACGGGGCGGCCTTCGAGCTGCCGCAGGGCGCCGGGATCGTGGACCGGCGTCGGACCGGCTCCTGAGTCTCACAGCCCCATCAGGGTGCGCAGGTGGCGCGGCGAAGGGCAGTTGTGAGCCAGCATCTCGTCGTGCCAGTCGCGTAGCGACACCTCGGGCGGACGGGACGCGGCGATCTCCGCCACCTCGCTGTAACCGACGAAGTAGGTCGACAGCTGGGTGGAGGTGAGCAGGGCTCGACGCCACTTTCCCGCTGCTTCGCCCTCCTCCTGGAAGCCACACCCGGTCAGCAGCGCCATCGCCTCGGTCTCGGGCACGTCCTCGGCATGCACCAGTTGGTCGAGCAACGTGTTGAGGGTCATCCGCAACTGCATCTTGAGCTGCTGCAACCGCACTGGCAGGCCGCCGAAGCCGTGCTCGGCCATCAGCTGTTCGGCGTAGACCGCCCAGCCCTCCACGAACGGGCCCGAGCGGGTCAGCGCCCGTACCCGAGTGGTGCCGACGTGCCGGCGGGCATGGGCGAGCTGAAGGGAGTGCCCCGGCATCGCCTCGTGCACCGTCAGGTTGCGGATCATGTGGTCGTTGTATTCGCGGTAGAAGGAGTCCACCCGGTGTGCCGGCCAGTCCGCCGGGGTCGGCGCGATGCAGTAGAACGTGGGCAGTTCGGCCGTCTCCAGGGCACCGGGAGCGTCGCAGTAGGCCACCGCCACACCCCGGGCGAACTCCGGCATCACCTGGATCACGCACCGGTCGGCCGGCACCGACACCAGGTCGCGGGCGCGGACGAAGTCGGTCGCCTCGTCCATGGTGATCGAGGCGAGGTCGACGATGGTGTGGTTGTCCGGATGCTCGGCGGCGAGCAGGTCGAGGGCTCGGCGTACCGTCTCGTCGTCGGCCGGGCCACCGACCAGTTCGACCGCCGCGGCGCGGATCTCCGCACCGACCCGGTCGAGGTTCGCCCAGGCCCGGCGCTGGATCTCGGCAGCGCTCAGCTCGGTGTCGAGGGCGTACCACAGTCGCGCCTCCCACCTGCGTCGGCCCAGTCGCGGATCGCGGCCGGGACCCGGATCGGCGGCCAGGCCGGCGCGCAGCCAGGCGACGAACTCCTCCAACGCGGCGATCGCGCCGGTGGCCGCCGGCTCGACCCGGTCCAGCAGCGCGGGTGCCTGGTCGAGCAACGCCGGTACCTCGTCGCGGATCAGCGCCGCCGTGCCGGTGAACTGCCCGAGGGCCGCCTCGGCGTGGATACGGGGCAGGTCACGCAACGTCGCACGCGCGGTGGCCAGCGCGTCCGGTACGGCGGCGAGCCGCCCGGCCAACGCGGTCAGCCGCTGTTCGGCCGGCGCGTACGGCCGGGAAAGCAGCCCGTGCAGCAGCGGCCCGGGGTTGTGCACGAGCGGATTCCACTCGTGCTCCCGGATCTCGGTCAGCTCGAACAGACAGCGGTCGACCAGCGTGGCCAGCAATGCATGATCCACCCGCTCCTCGACGTCGAGGGCGTCCGCATCGATCTCACACAGCACGCTCGCCGCGTCCACCAGCATCGCCCGGTCCCCCGCGACGGCGTCAGCGCTGAGATCCGGCAATCGATCATCAAATCGATGATCCCCCGCCGCACTGGCCAAACCCGGTCGACTGATCAGCAGCGCCTCGACGACCCGCTCCGCCACCACCCCAAACGGCTCCACCCCCCGACCCTACCCACCCCCACCCGTCCCGGCGCTGCCCCGACACCGGCGAGTTGATCAAGAAGTTTGCGTCTCGTCGGAAGCCGATTCAGACGCAAACCTCTTGATCAACTCGAAGATTCAGTGGAGCGGAGGGTTTGGGCGTAGGTGAGGGTGGTGTGGCGGAGGGCGGACTCGGGGTCGAGACCGGCCTCGCGGGCCCGGGCCACCGCGCTCAGGAGGGTGGCGCCCAGGGCGGCTTCGGGGTCTGATTGGGCATCGGGGGACGGGAGCGGGACGGTCAGGTCGGCGCGGTCGGCGCGCTCCAGGATCTTCGCGGCCAGGGCGAGCGCGGGCTGACTCAGCGCGATGCCGTCGAGCACCGACCTGCGGGACTTCTCGGCCTGCTTGATCCGCTCCCAGTTCGCGGTGATCTCCTCCAGGCTGCCCGCCTCGGCACCGGCGAAGACGTGCGGATTACGCCGGACCATCTTGTCGACCAGCCCGCCGGCCACGTCGTCGATGTTCCATCGCGCGCCCTCGGGCAGTTCCTCGGCCAGCCGGGCATGCAGCACCACCTGGAGCAGCACGTCGCCCAGTTCCTCGCGAAGCGCGTCGGTGTCCGAGGCGACGATCGCGTCGTACGCCTCGTAGCACTCCTCAAGCAGGAAGACCGCCAGGCTCTGGTGGGTCTGCGCCCGCTTCCAGGGATCACCGCCGGGCGAGAGCAGCCGATCCAACACGGCCACCGCGTCCAGCAGGCGGGCGCCGGGTGGATCCCACGAGCCGTACATCAGCTCCAGCTCGGCCAGCCCCGGCTCCCGGGCCAGCCGCAGGCCGAGTTCCCGGGCCAGCGCCTCGTCGCCGGCCGGGCCCGCCAGCCAGACCACCGTGTCGTTCGCCGCCGCGGCATCCAGCAACGCCGGCACCGCCGGGCCGTCCGGCACCCGCACCTGCCCGCCCGCCGACCGGATCGCCGTGGCCAGCTCGCTCTCCGCTCCGGCCAGCACCACAGCGGTGCGTACGACATCCCACGCCGCTGCCGTCAGCAGACCGGCCGGCAACCGGGGCGAGGTCACCAGCAGGACGATCCGGGGCATGCTCAGCCGTGCCCTTGACCCGCCTGGTCACCTTCGTCCGCATGATCCGGCGCCGACTGCGGCTTCGGGGTGGAGATGTCGGTGACCGCGGTCGAGGCCGGCTCGCCGAGCGGCACGCCCACCGCGACGATCGGAGTCGCGCCGGAGAAGCTCAGCACCGGGAACACCAGCGGCCGGTAGCGGGGGTTGACCGTCACGTCGTACGCCTCGACCGCCTCAGCCAACGAGTTACGGTTGGCCAGCGCGTAGCGCAACTGCTCACCGTCGAGCTGACCGGCAGCCTGCTCCACGGTCACCTCGGCTGGTACGGCACCGGCCCGCTTGCCCGCGTCGACCAGGTCAGCCAACTCCTGCTGGGTCGGGGCCACCGGCTCGCCGACCGGGATGCCGGACAGGCAGCCGTAGAGCTCGGCGGTGCGGCGCACGTACTCGGTCTCGGGGTTCAGGCCGACACCCTGGGCGATCTGCGCGGGGTCGACCTCGTTCTGGGCCCGGTAACCCTCGGCGGCGGAAACCCGCTCGCACACCTCGCTGAGCACCAGGACACTCACCACCTCGCTGCGCCCGGGCAGCCGCGGCGCCTGCCCCGGCAACGCCCCGTCCTCCTCGGTCGGCGCCGGGTTCTTCGCCCGCGCGTCGTCGATGAGCGCGGTGACCGCATCCTCGGTGACCGAATGATCACCGATATAGGCGGCGACACCGGGTTCGGAACGACAGCCGGAGAGGGCGACAAGGCCGACCGCCACGCTGGCGACGGCGACAAGACGGCGAGCACGCATTCCGTCACTCTCTCATGACCGGTTCCCGCCCTGGCTGGGAGGGTTCCGCCGGAGCCGGGTGGGTGGGTCAGCGGGCTCCGGCGGTGGCGGGCTGAGGGGCCGTGGGAGCGCCGAGGACGTCGGAGAGCAGTTGGGCGCACCAGTCCAGCAGGGCCTGGTCGCGCAGCGGCTCCCCGCCGATCCGGCGGGTCGTCGGGCGCGGGACGCTGACCTGGTCCAACGCGGTCTTGTAGACCGAGTCGGGGTGGTAGCGCTTGAGCCGCAACTGCTTCGAGTCGGGCAGCGGCAGCGGGCTGAAGCGCAGATGCTTGCCCTGCATGCTGACGTCGGTCAGGCCGTAGCGGCGGGCCAGCAGCCGGAAGCGCGCCACCGCGATGAGGTTCTGCACCGGGGCGGGTGGCTCGCCGTACCGGTCGGTCATCTCGGCGGCCACCTCGCGCAGCCGCTCCTCGTCGCGCGCCTCGGCGAGCTTGCGGTACATCTCCAGGCGCAGCCGTTCCACGCCCACGTAGTCGTGCGGCAGATGCGCGTCCACCGGCAAGTCAATTCGGACGTCGTCCACCGTGCCGTCGGACTCAGGCTGCTCGCCCTTGAACGCCGACACCGCCTCGCCGACCATGCGGACGTACAGGTCGAACCCGACGCCCTCGATGTGCCCGGACTGCTCGCCGCCGAGCAGGTTGCCGGCGCCCCGGATCTCCAGGTCCTTCATCGCCACGTACATGCCGGCGCCCAGCTCGGTGTGCTGGGCGATGGTGGCCAACCGCTCGTGCGCGTGCTCGGTGAGCGGCTTGTCCGGCGGGTAGAGGAAGTACGCGTACGCCCGCTCCCGGCCCCGGCCCACCCGGCCCCGGATCTGGTGCAGCTGGGCCAGGCCGAGCAGGTCGGCCCGCTCCACGATCAGCGTGTTGGCGTTCGGGATGTCGATGCCGGACTCGACGATCGTGGTGCAGACCAGGACGTCGAACTCCTTCTCCCAGAAGCCGACCATGACCTTCTCCAGGGATTCCTCGCCCATCTGGCCGTGCGCCACCGCGACCCGGGCCTCGGGCACCAGTTCCCGCAGCTTGCGGGCGGTCCGCTCGATCGACTCGACCCGGTTGTGCAGGTAGAAGACCTGGCCGTCGCGGAGCAGCTCGCGGTGGATGGCGGCGGCGACCTGCCGGTCGTCGTACGCCCCGACGGCGGTGAGCACCGGGTGCCGCTCCTCCGGCGGGGTGGCGATGGTGGACATCTCCCGGATGCCGGTGATCGCCATCTCCAGGGTGCGCGGGATCGGGGTGGCCGACATGCTCAGCACGTCGACCGCCGCCCGCATCGACTTCAGGTGTTCCTTGTGCTCGACACCGAAACGCTGCTCCTCGTCGACGATCACCAGGCCCAGCGACTTGAACCGGGTGGCCGCCGCCAGCAGCCGGTGGGTGCCGATGACGATGTCGGCGGTGCCGTTGGCCACCATCTCCAGCGTCTGCTCGGCCTCCTTCGGCGTCTGGAACCGGGACAGCTGCCGGATCGTCACCGGGAACTGGCTCATCCGCTCGGCGAACGTGTTGTAGTGCTGCTGCACCAGCAGGGTGGTCGGCACCAGCACGGCGACCTGCTTGCCGTCCTGCACCGCCTTGAACGCCGCCCGTACCGCGATCTCGGTCTTGCCGTAGCCGACGTCGCCGCAGATCAGCCGGTCCATCGGGACGCTCTGCTCCATGTCCCGTTTGACCTCGTCGATGGCGGCGAGCTGGTCGGGCGTCTCCTGCCAGGGGAAGGCGTCCTCCAACTCCCGCTGCCACGGCGTGTCCGGCCCGAAGTTGTGCCCCTTGGACGCTTTGCGGGCGGCGTAGAGCTGGATCAGCTGGGCGGCGATCTCCTTGACCGCCTTGCGGGCGCGGGCCTTGGACTTCTGCCAGTCCGAGCCGCCCATCTTGTGCAGGGTGGGCTGTTCGCCGCCGACGTACCTGCTGAGCTGGTCGAGCTGGTCGGTGGGGACGAAGAGACGGTCGCCCGGCTGGCCGCGCTTGCTCGGCGCGTACTCGATGACGAGGTATTCGCGGGACGCGCCGTTGACCGTGCGCTGCACCAGTTCCACGTACCGGCCGATGCCGTGCTGCTCGTGCACGACGTGGTCGCCGGCCCGCAGCTCCAGCGGGTCGATGGTGTTGCGCCGCCGGCTCGGCATCTTGCGCATGTCCCGGGTCGAGGCGCCCCGACCACCGGTGACGTCGTTGCCGGTGAGCAGCACGAAGCGGGCCGCCTCGTCGACGAAACCGCCGGTCAGGCTGCCGCAGGTGACCAGCAGCTCGCCGGGGGCGGGCGCACTCGGAACCTGCTCGATCATCCTGGCCCCGAGGCCGCCGTCGCGGAGCACCTCGACCGCCCGCTGGGCGGGACCGTGCCCCTCGAAGACCAGCGCGATCGACCAGCCCTCGGCCGCCCACCGCAACAGGTCGTCGACCACCCGGGCCGTCTCACCGTGGTAGAGCGGTGCCGGCTGGGCGGCCAGCGTCACCGCGATCGCGTCGTCCGGGGTGACGTCGACGGTGTCCGGTGCGTCCTCCCACGGCTGCCGCTGCACGGTGCCCGGTTCGGCCAGCCCGAAGGGGGACAGTGTCCACCAGGGCTGGCGCAGGGTCGCGGCGTGCGCGCGTACGTCGGCCAGGGTCCGGAAGGCGGCGGCGCCGAGGTCGATCGGGGCCTGGCCCCCGACGGCGGCTGCGGCCCAACTGGCCGCCAGAAACTCATCCGAGGTACGCACCAGGTCGTGCGCGCGGGTGCGGATCCGCTCCGGGTCGCAGAGCAGTACGTGGGTGCCGGCCGGCATGCAGTCCAGCAGCAGCTCCATCGAGTCTGCGCCGATCAGCACCGGTGCGAGGGACTCCATCCCCTCCACCGGTACGCCGCCGGCCAGCTTGTCCAGGATCTCGGCCAGTTCCGGGTGCTGCTGCGCCAGCGCGGCGGCCCGCTCGCGTACCGCCGGGGTGAGCAGCAGTTCCCGACAGGGCGGCGCCCAGAGCTGGGCGACCTGCTCGATGGTGCGCTGGTCGGCGACGGCGAAGGTGCGGATCTCCTCCACCTCGTCGCCCCAGAACTCGACCCGGGACGGATGCTCGTCGGTGGGCGGGAAGACGTCCAGGATGCCGCCGCGTACGGCGAACTCGCCCCGCTTGGTGACCAGGTCGACCCGCGCGTACGCCATGTCGGTCAACCGGCGGGCGACCTGCTCCAGGTCGGCTTCGTCCCCGGCGGACAACCGCACCGGATCCAGGTCGCCGAGCCCCTTGAGCTGCGGTTGAAGCAGCGAGCGCACCGGCGCGACGACCACCCGCAACGGCCCGGTACGCCCGTGCGCGTCGGTCGAGTCCGGATGCGCGAGCCGGCGCAGCACCGCCAGCCGCCGACCTACGGTGTCGGAACGCGGCGAAAGCCGCTCGTGCGGCAGGGTCTCCCAGCTCGGGAAGATCGCCACCTGCTCGGCCGGCAGCAGCGTGCCCAACGCGGCGACCAGATCCTCGGCCTCCCGACTGGTCGCCGTCACCGCCAGTACCGGCTGTCCCGCACCGCCACCCGCGCCATCGCCTGAGCTGCCTACGGCGGGATCTGCCGCGACGGCGGCGACCGCGAACGGACGCAGGGCCGGCGGTGCGGTCAGGTCAAGGCCATCGACCTGGGCCGCACCGGAGCGCGCCAGGTCACGGACCCGGGCCAGACCCGGGTCGGCAAGGGCGGCGGCGAACAGTCCGGTGAGCGCAGTCATGATCACTTCCGAGGCGAGGACACGACGAGCACCCCGCGTCCGACCGGACGGGGGGTCTACCGGTCGACACTATCTCTCCGGGCCGACGATCCAGCGTCGTCCACGGCTGTTGCCGTGCTCAGGCTCACCCACCGCGCACCGGAGGATCTTGACGCTGCCACCCGTCTGTGATCGGCTGCCCACGCTGGACGGCGATTCTGGTACGCAGTCCGACGCGAAGGGCGTTTTCGCCGACGGCGGCCTGCACACCACCGAGGGTTCCGATCGAACGCCCGGCGACGGCACCTTCCCGGCCCGCGCCTACGCCCGTATCCATCTGAGACGGGAGAACCGTGACCAACCCGCCACCCGGCTACCCGCCCCAACCGCCGTACGGCGGCCAGCCGCCACCCGGCTATCCACCGCAGTTGCCGTACGGCGGCCAACCGCCGGGTGCTCCCCCGCCGCAGGTACCCATGGTCGCCCGCATTCCGGAGGACCAGCCCTTCGTCGTACGCCCCAACCTCGTCAAGCGAGGGCTGCTCTTCGGCGGCATCACGCCGCTGCTCGTCGCCCCGCTCGCCACCTGCGCCGGCCTCGGCATCCTGGATTCCGCCGACCCCGACCTGCGCGGGAACGCCGCTTTGAGCATCCTGGGCCTGGTGGGCTGCCTGCTCGCGCTGAGCGCCGTCCCGATCGGGATCCAGTTGTGGTTGTTCGGGCGTGCCCCGGTGCTGGCGCTGAGCCCGGCCGGGTTGTGGATCCGCACCCGACCCACCCGCGGCCAGGCGGTCTGGTTGCCCTGGGAGGCCATCGCGCAGATCTCCCGCCGCCGCTGGACCTTCGAGAAGATGCTCGTGGTCAAGCCCTACGATCCCCGGATACTGCCGAAGGCCGGCTTCTACACGGCGTTGGACAGTGGGGCGCTGAGCGCCCTGCACGGTTCCGGCCTGGTCGCCACCCTCAACTTCGCCGACAAGTCCGAGGCGGAGATCCTCGCCGCCGTCGCCCACTTCAGCGCCAACCGCTGCCACCTCACCTGAGCCCCCTCCCCGGCAACTCCGTTTCGCCGAAACGGGGGTTTCCTGCCGCTGCGCACCCCGCCGTTTCGGCGAAACGGCGGGCCTCTGTTGCCGCCCTCAGTAGCGGACGGAGATGCGGCGGGCGAGAGGGTCGACGCGGACCTGACCGCCGTAGGGGATGATCAACTGGGGGTCGGTGTGGCCGAGGTCCACGTCGAAGACCAGCACCGCGTCCGGGGCGTACTCGGCGAAGGCCCGGCTGACCGCGGCCCGCTGCTGCTGGGCGTACGCCGTCTTCTCGGGCGGGGTGAGCCGGCGGCCGAACTCCCACGCCTTCGCGCGGCCGACCAGTGCGGCGGGGAAGCCGGCGAGCAGGCCGCGCTCGCCGAGGTTGCGCAGGATTCGGTAGACCTCGACGGCCGGCGGCAACTCCTCGGAGGTCTCCATCAGCAGGACCGAGCCGTGCAGCGACTCCGCCGGGGCGACCCGGTCGGCGGCGAGCAGCCAGTGCAGCACCTCCAGGTTGCCGCCCCAGGTGCGCCCCTCGACCACCGTCGCCGGGCCCTGCCAGTGCCAACCGGTGCCGGGGAACATCACCGGCTCGTCCGCCAGGCAGTTGGGGTCGTTCCAGTCGTTCGGCTCGTCGCCCCACTGCCGCGCCGGGGTGAGGTCGTACCAGTCGGAGCCGAACAGCGCCGCGCGCAGCGAGTCGGCGGTGAGCGGATGCAGCGCGCCGGGCCTGCCGAGGTGTACCAGCACCGAGCCGCCGTGGTAGCTCACCATCCCCAGCCGGTGCAGGTGGTTGAGCACATTCGTGTTGTCCGAGTACCCGAAGTAGGGCTTCGGGTTGGCCCGGAGCACCTCGTCGTCCAGGTGCGGGATGACGGTGATCAGATCGTCGCCGCCGACGGTGGCCAGCACGGCGGTGATGCTCGGGTCGGCAAAGGCGTCGGTCAGGTCGCGGGCGCGCTCGCGCGGGTCGGCACCCATGATCCGGGTGGTCGGGTACTCCACCGGCTCCAGGCCGAACTCCTCGCGCAACCGACGCAGCCCCAACTCGTACACATTCGGGAAGACGGCTGGCAGACCGGCCGAGGGTGAGACGACCGCGACGCGGTCGCCGGGCCGGGGCTTGGGCGGATAGATCAACGCTGCCATTCCCCGAACGGTACCGGCCACCGCCCCGGCGTCTGCGCAGGCCGAACCGCCACGAGACCGGCGTGCCCGTCCCTACTCTGACGTACGTGGGTGAGGAGAGTGCGGTGCGTGACTGGCTGCCTCGTACCGCAGCGCTGCTGTTCGGGACGCTGATCCTGGCATCGGCCTTCATCGCCGCGTACGTGGGCGCACTGCACGCGCCCAATCCCCGGGACGTGCCGGTCGCAGTGGTCACCGGCGACCAGGCCGCGCAGAGGCTGCTCGCCGCCGTGCGGGAGCAGACCGACAGCGTCGAGGCCATCTCGTACGCCGACCCGGCCGCCGCCGAGACCGCGCTGAACAGCCGCGAGGTGTACGCCACCCTCGTCGCCGCCGCCGACGGCGCTCTGACGCTCACCCTCGCCAGCGCCTCCGCACCCGCCGCCACCGACGTGCTGCAGCAGGTGATCACCACGGCCGGCCAACAGGCCGGGGTGCCGATCCAGGTGACCGACCAGGTGCCGGTCTCGCCCGACGATCCACGCGGACTGGTGCCGTTCTATCTTGCGGTCGGGTTCGTGCTCGGCGGATACCTGGCCTCGACCGTGCTCGGCCTCTCGCTGGGCACCGCGCCCGCCGGGCTACGCGGGGCCGGGCTGCGCATCGCCTCCCTCGCCATATACGCCGTGCTGCTCGGGATCGTCGGTG
Source organism: Micromonospora sp. NPDC051196 (assembly GCF_040682415.1). NCBI lineage: Bacteria > Bacillati > Actinomycetota > Actinomycetes > Micromonosporales > Micromonosporaceae > Micromonospora > Micromonospora sp. NPDC051196. The sequence goes on along the minus strand of NZ_JBFBAY010000001.1, from coordinate 312,753 downwards.
CGGTGCTCGTCGGGCCGGTCTTCGGGGTGTGGCCGGACGATGTCGTGAAGATCGCCGCCGTCGGGGCGTTGGCCGCGTTCGCCGCCGCCATGGTGGCCTCGGCGGTGCAGGGCTGGCTCGGCCTGTTCGGCACCGGGCTGGTGATCCTGCTGCTGGTGGTGCTCGGCAACCCGGGTTCCGGAGGCGTGTACGCCCCGGAGTTCCTGCCCGCGATACTGCGCGGCATGCACCTCTGGAACGTACCGGGGCCGGCCACCGATCTGATCAAGTCGGCGGTCTACTTCGACAGCCGGGCGGCCCGTTGGCCGTTGACTGGGCTGGCGATCTGGGTGGCCGCCGGAATCGTGGGATTGATCACCGCAGCCCTGGTCCGCGGCCGGCACACCGCCGCCCGGCCGGGCCGCCACCACCGCACCGACCAGCGCTGATATCCGCCGATCGACAGCCCGTGGGGTTAAGAAGGGGCCCTTCCTATACAGAAAGCGATAACAAGGGTCCCCTCCTTTCACCCGGCCCGTCGCGGATACGATCGGGGGAAGTCGGACAGCGCTGTCCTTCGCACCAACGTGAGGAGCGCATGGTGACCGACCAGCACGATCACGACGGCCCCGACGCCGCCCTGCGCGCCGACATCCGCAGGCTGGGCACCCTGCTCGGGCAGACCCTGGCGCGCCAGGAGGGTCGGCCGCTGCTCGACCTCGTGGAGGAGATCCGCGCGCAGGTCCGCACCGACGCCCCGGCCGCCGCGCGCCGCCTCGGTGGGCTCGACGTGACCACCGGCACCAAGCTGGCTCGCGCCTTCTCCACCTACTTCCACCTGGCCAACATCACCGAGCAGGTGCACCGGGCCCGTGACCTGCGTCGACGCCGGGCGATGCAGGGCGGTTGGCTGGACCAGGCGGCCAAGATGATCTCCGAGCGGGGAGTGCCGGCGGAGGAGATTGCGGCGGTGGCCCGCCGGTTGGCGATCCGCCCGGTCTTCACCGCCCACCCGACCGAGGCCGCCCGCCGGTCGATCCTGTCGAAGCTGCGCGCCATCGCCGACGAGTTGGACGCCGAGACCACCAACGCGATCCTCTACGGCGCCAGCGACGAGGGCCCGGCGAACCGGCGGCTGGCCGAGTTGCTCGACCTGATGTGGCAGACCGACGAGCTGCGGCTGGACCGGCCGGACCCGACCGACGAGGCCCGCAACGCCATCTACTACCTGCGCGACCTGTACGCCGAGGCCGCCCCGCAGGTGCTCGACGACCTCGCCGAGACGCTGCGCACCCTCGGCGTGGAGACCTCACCGACGGCCCGTCCGCTGACCTTCGGCACCTGGATCGGCGGTGACCGCGACGGCAACCCGTTCGTCACCCCGACGGTCACCCGGGAGGTGCTGGCCATCCAGCACGAGCACGGGCTGACCGCCACCGAGGCGGCGATGGAAGAGCTGATCAACGAGGTGTCGGTGTCCCGCCGGCTGCGCGGGGTGTCCCTGGATCTTTCCGCCAGCCTCGCCGCCGACCTGGACGCGCTGCCCGAGGTGGCGCCCCGGTTCCGTCGGGTCAACGCCGAGGAGCCGTACCGGCTCAAGGCCCGCTGCGTACGTGCCAAGCTGGCCAACACCCGCGCGCGGCTGCGCCAGGACACCCCGCACGTACCGGGGCGCGACTACCGTGGCTCGGCCGAGCTGATCGCCGACCTGGAGCTGCTGCGCGCCTCGCTGGCCCGCAACTCCGGCCAGCTCACCGCCGTCGGACGACTCGCCTCGACCATCCGTACCGTCTCCGCGTTCGGCCTGCATCTGGCGACGATGGACGTACGGGAGCACGCCGAGAAGCACCACGAGGTGCTCGCCCAGCTGTACGCGGCGGTGGGCGAGGTCGACGACTACCCGTCGTTGACCCGGCTGGAGCGCACCAAGCTGCTCGCCGACGAGCTGACCGGCCGCCGACCGCTGTCGGCTGCGGACACTCCGCTGTCCGAGTCGGCCCGCAAGACGTTCGACGTGTTCAGCACCATCCGCGAGGCGCAGGACCGGTTCGGCAGCGAGGTCATCGAGTCGTACATCATCTCGATGACCCTCGGGGTGGACGACGTACTCGCCGCGGTGGTGCTGGCCCGCGAGGCGGGGCTGGTCGACGTGCACAGCGGGCGGGCACGCATCGGCATCGTGCCGCTGCTGGAGACCCCCGCCGAGTTGAACGCCGGTGGTGAGCTGCTCGACGAGTTGCTGTCGCTGCCCGCGTACCGGGCGCTGGTGGCGGCCCGGGGTGACGTGCAGGAGGTGATGCTGGGCTACTCCGACTCCAACAAGGAGGCCGGCATCACCACCAGCCAGTGGTCCATCCACCGGGCGCAGCGGGCGCTGCGGGACGTGGCCGCCCGGCACGGTGTGCACCTGCGGCTGTTCCACGGCCGGGGCGGCACGGTGGGACGCGGCGGTGGGCCGACGCACGACGCGATCCTGGCCCAGCCGTACGGCACGTTGGACGGCGCGATCAAGGTGACCGAGCAGGGCGAGGTCATCTCCGACAAATACACGCTGCCGGCGCTGGCCCGAGAGAACCTGGAACTGACCGTGGCCGCCGTGCTTCAGGCCACCCTGCTGCACACCGCGCCCCGGCAGCCCGCCGAGATGCTGGAGCGCTGGGACGCGGCGATGGACGTGGTGTCCTCCTCGGCCTACCGGTCGTACCGCTCGCTGGTGGAGGATCCGGATCTGCCGGCGTACTTCTGGGCCTCCACGCCGACCGAACTGCTCGGCGCGTTGAACATCGGCTCCCGGCCGGCGAAGCGACCGAACACCGGGGCCGGGCTGGCCGGGCTGCGGGCCATCCCGTGGGTGTTCGGCTGGACCCAGACCCGGCAGATCGTGCCCGGCTGGTACGGGGTGGGCTCCGGCCTGGCGGCTGCCCGGGAGGCCGGGTTGGCCGACGTGCTGGCCGAGATGCACCGCAACTGGCACTTCTTCCGCACGTTCCTGTCGAACGTGGAGATGATGCTGACCAAGACCGACCTCGGCATCGCCCGGCGGTACGTGGAGACCCTGGTCCCGAAGAAGCTGCACCCGATCTTCGCCAAGATCGAGCAGGAGTACGAGTTGACCCGGCGCGAGGTGCTGGCGGTCACCGACTCACCGGACCTGCTGGAGAACTCCCCCGTGCTGCAACGCACCCTCGCGGTGCGCGACACCTACCTGGAACCGCTGCACCACCTCCAGGTGGCGCTGCTGCGCCAGTACCGTGACTCGGGTGCGGCCGGTCGTGCGGTGATCACCGCGCCGGGCGGGCGGCGGGCCCCCAGCGACGGCACGGCATTGGAACGCGCCCTGCTCACCACCGTCAACGGCATCGCCGCCGGCATGCGCAACACCGGCTGACGCCGGCTGCGCGCCGCCCTCGCGCGGCGCCCGATGATCAACTCCACCCACCCTTCGGTGTTGATCATGAGGTTGGCGGCACTCGTTGATCTTCAAGGTGCCGCCAACCTCATGATCAACACTCCTCGGGGGTGCGGGGTGGGGTGGGGGTGGGTGGGGGTGGGTGGGGGGGTCGTCGGCTGGCTGCCGGGGGCTTTGGCTTCGGCGTGTGGCTGCCTGTTGATGCGACGAACCGGCCCAAGCGACAGCTTGGGCCGGTTCGTCTCGTGTTTTGACCATCGTGGGGATTTGTGGTGGTCGAGGTCTAGCGGAACAGGGAGAACCCTGTCCATGATCTGAGTTCTCACACAAAGATCATCAATGGGCAGGGTTCTCGATGAGGAGCGTAACGGCTACCGGTGCCGGTGACCGCGAGCTGGGCCGGATCTTGTTGGATTCGTGGCGGCGGGAGTTGTACGAGGGTGTCCTCGTGTCCCGGTCGAGGACGTTGTTCTCGCTGGTCGACGAGTTGGCCGTGGACCAGGGACGGTGTGGCTGCCCGGCGCATCTGTCGCTGGGCGCGGTCACCGGGCACGCCGCGGCGTACCGGGCGTTACGCGACGGTGAGATCGATACCGGCCGGGCGTTGCGGGCGGCGTGCCGGATCGCCGTACGGTCCGGTCTGCCGCGGGTGTACGCCGTCGACACCACCGCCTGGCCCCGGCCGAACGCGCCGACCAGCCCGGACCGGCAACCGCAGTACACCCCGGGCGGCCCGCGCGGCGCGGCGCTGATCAAGACCGGGTGGCGGTATCAGCACGTCGTCCGGTTGACCCTGACCCCGGACTCGTGGGTCGTGCCGGTCCTGGTCGACCGCATCACCTCCGACGACGACCTGGTCGAGGTCACCGTCGGCCACATCGCACAGGTCTGCGCAGCCGACGGCGCCCGCCCGGGCGACCCGTCGCTGTTCCTCCTCGATTCCGGCTACCCCGCGGCCCGGATCACCCACCTGATCCGCGAACGCAGGATTCCCGCGGACGTCCTGGTCAGGCTCGCGACCTCGCAGACCATGTGGACCAGACCCGAACGCCGGGCCGCTCACCCCCTCGGCGGCCGGCCCCGCCGACACGGATTCCGGCTGCCCCTGCGCGAACCCGACCTACACCCGGACGCCGGTGTCAGCGGCCCGGTCGGCATCTACGGCACCGTCACCGTCCGGGCCTGGCACCACGTCCACCCCAAACTCACCCGCGCCAGCCGCGGCTTCACCGACCAGACCACCCTCCCGATCGTCGAAGGCACCGTGCTACTCGCCCGGGTCCAGCACCTACGCCCCAGCCGCCGCGCCGGCGACCTCGCACTCTGGTACTCCGGCACCCGCCACGACCTGCTCACCCTCGTCATGACCTACCTGACCCGCTACGACATCGAGCACTACTTCCGGTACTTGAAGACCACCGCCCACGCCCCGGACTTCCACCCCCGCCAACCCGACACCCTGACCACCTGGCTCCGCCTACACGCCTACGCCTACCTACACCTGTTCTGCACCCGCACCCACCTCACCCACCACCGGCTGCCCTGGGAACCCGCCACCACCACCCCGACTCCCGGCCAGACCCGCCGACAGGTTTCGCCCGCTCTGCGCAACGCCTGGCAACCACCAGGCCACCCGAAACCCGGCCACCCCGGACCCGGCCGCCCCACCGGAAAACGCCGCAAACGCCGCACCCGCTACCCCGTCATCCGCAAGAACGCCATCCACAAGGGCAAATAACACCCCACCCCCACACCACCACGAACACACCCACACCACACCGCCAGACCACCCTGCCCACACAACGGTCAAAACACGAGACGAACCGGCCCAAGCGACAGCTTGGGCCGGTTCGTCGTTCGTCTGCACGGGAGCGGGTGGCCGGGCGGGCCCTCAGACGGCCGCCGGCAGCGCCTCCAGGGCCATGGCGAGCGAGCCGAGCAGCGCGGCGTCCTGCGCGAAGGCCGACAGGACGATCTCCGGCCGGTACGGCAGTGCGTGGGTGAGCCGCTCGATGAGCAACTCCCGCACCACCTCGTTGCCGGCGACGCTGCCGACCAACACGATCCGGTGCGGGTCGAGCAGCAGGCAGCAGGTGACGAGGTGGCGGGCCAACTCGTCGACGCGCAGGCGCAACTCGTCCCGGAAGCGGCCCGGTTGGACCGCGGCGGCGCAGAGCGCGGCGGCCTGGCCGGTCAGGCCCAGGCGCTCCGCCAACTCGTCCAGGGCCCGACCGGAGAAGGTCGTCTCCAGCATCGGTTCCAGGCCGGAGGGCCAACTGTGGTCCGTAAGGCCGTAGGCGATCTCACCGGCCGCACCGTGGTGTCCGGCGATCACCTCGCCGCCGACCGTCACCGCCGCGGCCACGCCGGTCCCGAGCCCGATCACCAGGCCCGGATCGACGCCGCGCAACGCGCCGAGGCGCAGCTCGGCGTAGGCGGCCGCGTTGAGATCGTTCGCCACCCGCACGGAATCCACCCCCAGGTGGGCGCGGACCTCGTCGGCCAGCCGCAGCTGCTCCCAGCCCGGGACGTTCGGCGCCAGTTCGATGGCGTGGTCGTGGACCACCCCGGGGGAGGCGATGCCGGCTGCCACGAACGTGCCACCGGTCCCGTCGGCGAGTTCCCGGGCCCGGTCGAGCGCCCGGGTGAGAGCCTGCCGTGCACCCTGCTCGGCGTTTGTCGGCAGTCGCTCGGAGACGAGCAGACGACCGTCGACGTCACCCACGCCGATCGCCATCTTCGTGCCGCCGAAATCGATGCCGAGCAGTCGCGGGTTTACCGGTTGTTCCATGGTGATGTCAGATCGCCCTTCGGGCCGTCGGTTCAGGTGGTTCTGCGCTCGCGGCGCCATGACTGCCGCAGTCGCACGTTGCTGCGTCTGCTGCCCGGTCACGGGCTCACCCTCGCCGCGACCGCCTCGGCAAGCGCCGCGTCGGCACGGTGCAGCCGGTCCCGCAGGGCATCCGCCCGCGCCGCCACATCGTCCATTATCGAGCGCAACTGCGCCACCTGCTCCCGTACCGCGGTCTCTCCGGGGCCGTCGGCCTGGGCGCGACGCAGCACGAATTCGGGGCGGACGGCGGCCGCCAGCAGATCACCGATCGCGGCCTCGTCGAGCTGGTCGGCCAGTCCGAGGTCGACGGCCGCCAGCCGGACGTCCTTGACGGTCCAGGTGGCGGGCGCGCCGGTCCGCACCAGCCGGCCGAGCAGCGAGTGGGCGCCCCGGAACGGTACGCCGTGGCGGGCCAGCGCGTCGGCGGCGGCCGTCGTGGTGGCACCCGAGGCGACGATCTCCTCGCTGGTCGGCGGACGCAGCGGATCCAGCTCCGCGATCAGCCCGCCGAGCAGGGAGAAGAACCGGTACGCCCGGTCGTCGCTGTCCCAGAGCCGGGCCTGCACGTCGGTGGTGGCGTTGTTGGAGTCCTCCCACCAGGCGGCGCCGACGTTGTTGAGCACGCTGGCGGCGTCGGCCGCCGCGGCACCGGCCATCGAGACGAGGTGTTCCAGTACGACGGGGTTGCGCTTCTGCGGCATGATGCTGCTGCCCTGGGTGAACGAGGCGGGGGTGACCACCCAGCCCCAGGTCAGCCAGTCCATCAGGGTGCGGGCCAGCCGGGCCCCGGTGGCGAGCGACTGCGCGTTGAGGGTGGCGACCCGCACCAGGTGGTCCGCACCCGCCACCGCCTCGTACGAGTTGACGATGAGCCGCTCGAAGCCGAGCAGGTCCGCCAGGCGACGGGGCGAGATGTCCAGGTCGGTACCGGCGAAGGCGCAGGAGCCCAGGGGCGAGCGGTTCATCTCGTCCAGCAGGTCGGCGTAGGCGACCCCCTCACCGGCCAGCGCCTCGGCATAGCCGGCGAAGACGTGGCCGATGCTGGTCGGCTGGGCGGGGCGACGGTGGGTGTAGCCGGTGACCACCACGTCGGCGTGCCGGTCGGCCCGGTCCAGCACGGTCCGGCCGGTCGCCAGCATCGCGTCGAGCACTGCGAGGAGCTGATCGCGCAGCACCATCCGGAACACCCCGGCGTCGAGGTCGTTGCGGCTGCGGGCGAGTTGCACGCTGAGCTGGGACGCCTCGATCCCGCATGCGGCGGCGAGGCGCTTCTCCAGCGTGTAGTACACGTCCTCGACGCTGCCGTCGTAGTCGAGGTCGCCGGGTTGGTCCTGGGCCAGGACGAGCAGGCCACGCAGCATCGTCGCGGCGGAGTCGGCGGGGATCAGCCCCTGCTCGGCGAGCATCACGACGTGGGCCTGGCTGGCCTTGACCATCGCCGGGTACAGGTTGGCGGCGTGATGCTCGAACACGACGCGCAGATGGTGCTGTTGGTAAGTGGTCAGTGACGGGGTCATCGTGGCCTCCCAGTTGGTCCGTTCTCCTGCGCAACCGACGAGCGGGTCATCCGACCGCCTGGTCCGACCGACCGGTCCCGTCGGGCCGGTCGGACCAGGCAGGCCGGTCGGACCAGCCAGGCTGGTCCGTCCCTGGCGGGCTGGGTAACGGTGCCGTCAGCCACGCCTCGATCACCTCACGCAGCCGCGTGCCGGCCAGTTGGCGGATTCGTCGTCCGGCCGTCTCGTTGGCCAGCGAGACGTGGCCCGACCAGCCCTGCCAAGGGTCGGGCCGCGACTCGACGAGCACGTACGGGTACGGGGTGGGTAGCTTCGGTTTCGGTGGCAGGTCCGGCGTGGCGGCCAGGTGCACCGCCTCGGGGTCGAAACCGAGCACGGCGGAGCTCTCGTACGCTCCGCCGTGCCCCCGGGCCGGCAGGGTGCCGAAGATCTCGCCCGTCTCGTCCGGGCTGACCAGTTGGAACCAGTTGACCAGCAGCAGGCTCGCCAGGTGTCGGCCGGAGACCCACTCCATCGCGGCGCGGACCGTGGAAAGGTTGGCGTCGTGACCGTTGACCACGAGCAGCCGGGGGAAGCCCGCCTCGACGATGCCGGCGAGCACGTCGCTGAGGTAGCCCACGGCGATCTCGGGCCGTAGCGCCACCGTGCCCGGCCAGGGCCGGGTCTGGCCGGGGCAGGCGGCGTACGGTGCGGCGGGAAAGAGCACGGCGCGGGCCGTGCCGGTGGCCAGTTCCCCGGCGAACCCCTCGGCGAGCAGCAGGTCGGTGCCGAGCGGCAGGTGCGGACCGTGCCACTCGACGGCGCCGACCGGCAGCACCGCGAGGTCCGCCGCTTCGGCCACGGCAGCCAGCGCGTGACCGGGCACCCGGGTGATCGGGAGCAGTCCGCCCTCGGTCTTCCACCGCTCGATCAGTTCGTCCACTGCTCGGCCCTCCGGGTCGCGGTACGGCTGCTCTCCAGCCGGCCGGAGAACCACATCACCACGAAGATCAGCAGCACCTGGAGCATGCCGTAGGCCGCTGCGGTGCCGAGTTCGAACGAGTACATCCGGTTGTTGATCGCCACCGAGATCGGCACGGTCGAGGAGGTGTAGATCAGCACCGAGGCGACGAACTCGCCGACACCGTGCACGAAGGCCAGCAACGCGCCGGCCAGCACGCCGGGCAGCATCAGCCGTACGGTGATGGTGTAGAAGGCCCGCAGCCAGGAGGCACCGAGGTTGCGGGCGGCCTCCTCCAACGAGGGGTCGATCAGCGCCAGCGCGGCGGAGCTGGACCGGAACACGATCGGCAGGAACCGCACGAAGTATGCCAGCGGCAGGATCCAGAAGGTGCCGATCAGGACCTGCCCGAAGCTGAAGGCGTTGCCGGTGCTGAAGGCCGAGATCAGGTTGATCGCCACGACCGTTCCGGGCAGCGCCCAGGCGATCATCACCGCCACGTCGAGCAGCCCACGGCCGAAGAACTTCAGGCGCCGCACGGCGTACGCGACGAGCACACCGATGACCACGCAGCCGACGGCCGCGAGCAGGCTCATCTGTACCGAGTTGAGGATCGGCTCGAATGCCTTGGGGTCGGAGAAGATGGTGACGAAGTTGTCCAGCGTGTACGTCTCCGGCAGCACCTGGGTGGTCCAGGACCGGTTCTCGGAGAAGGCGACGAGCGCGATCGTGGCGACCGGGGCGAGCAGCACCATCGTGGCCAGCACCGACGCGACCGGTGCCAGCCAACGACCGATCGGGTTGGTCAGTTCCCGACGGTTCGCCGAGATGCCCTTCGACTGCGACTGGTAGCTGCGCCGGCCTTCGTACCAGCGCATCGCCAGCAGGAAGATGATGGAGACGATGCCCAGCACAGAGGCGTACGCCGACGCCATCGGCAGGTCGCCGTTGGTGCGGTTGATGTAGATCTGCATCGTCATGGTCTGGCTGACGTTGAACAGCAGTGGCGCGGTGTAGGACGCCAGCGAGGTCATGAAGACCAGCAGCGACGCCGAGACCATCGCCGGGGTGAGCATCGGCAGCAGGACCGTACGCCAGACCCGCACCCGGCCGGCGCCGAGGTTGTACGCCGCCTCCTCGACCGAGGGGTCCATCCCGGCCAGCGCCGCGGCGGCGGCCAGGTAGAAGAAGGGGTACATGGTGAACGTGTGCACCACGAGCACCCCGGCGATCCCGTCGAAGGCCATGATCGGCCGCTCGGTGCCGAAGATCGCCTGCAGCCCTCGGGGCACGATGCCGATGTTGCTGTAGAGCAACTGGAACGACACGGCGCCGATCAGCGGCGGCAGGGCGGCCGGCACCAGGATGATCGCCTCGATGAGCCGGCGACCGCGGAAGCTGAACCGCTTGAGCAGGAACGCCATGGAGACGCCGACGATCCCGCAGAGCAGCACGCTCGCCGCCGAGATGAACAGGGAGGTGAACAGCGACTCCCGGGCGACCCCGGAGGAGGTGAAGAACTGGAGGTAGTTGCGGGTGCCGTTCTCGCTGACGCTCTCCGAGAAGGTGGCGAACATCGGGTGCACGACGTAGCCGTAGAGCACCAGGACGAGCGGCAGCACGAGCAGGTACGGGAACCACTGTGAGTTGGTGCCGCCGGCCAGACGTCGGCGCAGCGCGGCCATCCGGGGTGGGGCGGTTTCGGGCAGAGCGGTCACGGCTTGACCACCCAGAGGCGTTCGCGTACGAGCCGCAGGCCCACGAGGTCGCCGACGTTGATGGCCGCCGGTGCGTCGATGACGGCTGCCATCACCTCGGTCCCGTCGCTGTCGATGGTGAGGTTGGTCGCCATTCCGGTGAACTCGACATGGGTGACCCGGCCGCGCAGGGCGGACTCGTCGTCAGGGCCGGCGAGCGTGATGTGCTCGGGGCGGGCCGACACCAACGCGGTGTCGCCCTCGGTGAGGCCATGTCCGGCCGCGGCACCGACCTCGATCGTCGCGCCGCTGGGCAGGCGGACGTCGACCTTGTTCTCGCCGGCGCCGACCACCGGCAGGCTCAGGACGTTGCTGCGCCCGATGAAGCGGGCCACGAAGGCGTTCGCAGGGCGGTAGTAGATCTCCTGCGGGGAACCGACCTGCTGAACCTTGCCGGACTGCATGACGGCGATCCGGTCCGACATCGCCATTGCCTCGGCCTGGTCGTGCGTCACGTAGATGGCCGTGTTGCCGCTCTCCCGCTGGATCCGCCGAATCTCGGACCGGGTCTCCTCGCGCAGCTTGGCGTCCAGGTTGGACAGCGGCTCGTCGAGCAGCAGGGTGCGGGGTCGGATGACCAGTGCTCGGGCCAGGGCCACCCGCTGCTGCTGGCCACCGGAGAGCGCGTCGATGCGCCGTTCGCCGTACCCGGAGAGGTGCACCTGGGCGAGCGCTTCCTCGACCCGGCGGTCCCGCTCGGCGCGGGACACCCGACGAACCCTGAGTCCGTACGCGACGTTCTGCGCCACCGTCATGTGCGGGAAGAGCGCGTAGTTCTGGAACACCATCCCGGTGTCCCGCTTGTTCGGCGACCAGTGCGTGACATCGTCGTCACCGAAGTGGATCTGCCCGGAGGTCGGAAAATAGAAGCCTGCCACCATTCGCAGGGTCGTCGTCTTGCCGCAGCCACTGGGTCCGAGCAGAGTGAAGAACTCGCCGGCGCCGATGGTGACGGTGACCTCGTCGACCGCCGCGGCATCGCTCGACTTGTCGAAGCGCTTGCTGACGGCAGTCAGCCGGACATCGATCATTTCTGGGTCCTTCCAGGACGGAGCCGGGTCGTGCCGTGGCACGACCCGGACCCCAGTCAACTCAGCCCTTGTCCTTGATCTCGGCGTTCCAGTGGGTGATCCACGCCGTCTCGTTCTTGCCGATCACGTCCCAGTCGACGTTCATCGGCTTGAGGTTGAGGTTGGCCAGCCACTCCGGCTTCTCGGCGATCTCCACCGCGGGGATCTGGAAGTAGTCCTTGGCGAGCGTGGCGCGCAGCGAGTCGTCGAAGAGGAACTCCAGGAACTTCTGCGCGGCGGCGGTGTTGCCACCCTTGACCGCGGCGACACCGTCGACGAGCACCGGAGCGCCGGAGGTCGGCATGATGTAGTCGAACGGCATGCCCTCGTTGGCCTGCAGCAGCACGTCCTGCAGGTTCCAGGCGCTCACCACGCCCTGCTCACGCGACATCTTCAGGTAGAGGTCGGCCGGGTTGGCGGCGTACTCGACGGTGTTGGTGTCGAGCTTGAGCAGCCAGTCGTAGCCCGGCTGCGGGTTGGAGCCGTCCGGCGAGAGCCGCTGGATCATCGAGGAGTAGATCGAGCGCATGGTGCCCGAGGCCGCCACGTCCCGGATGATGATCTTGTCTTTCCACTTCGGGTCGATCAGGTCGTCCCAGTCCTGCGGCGCGGTCTGCGGGGTCAGCGCCTTGTTGTTGTACATGATGATCTCGGGCAGCAGGATCTCGCCGAACCAACGGCCCTGCTCGTCCTTGTACCGCGCGTCCATCTTCGCCGCGAACGAGGGCTGCCACGACTCCAGCAGATCCTCCGAGGCGCCGGCGGCCAGACCCTGCTGGGTGCCGCCCCACCAGACGGACGCCTGCGGGTTGGCCTTCTCGGCCCGGACCCGCTCCAGGACCTCCTGGGCGCCCATGTTGAGCACCTCGACCTTGCCCTTGTACTCCGGGTTCTTGGCCGTGAACTGCTCGACGACGTAGTCGGTGACCGACTTGTCACGGGCGCTGTAGATGACGAACTTCTCGGCCGTCGGAGCGCCGGACGAGCCGGTGTCGCCGTCGTTGTCACTGCCGCCGCAGCCTGCGGTGACAGCCAGCATCGCGCCGATCGCGATGGCCATGGCCAAAGGACGACGTCTCATTGGTACCTCCACTTGACGGGGGATCTATGGGAAGTTTCCGATAGATAGCTGTAAATCGGACTCGGCAAGGTGCCGGGGTAGGTGGATCGACGGTCGGGGAAGGGTCGAAGATCGGGCCGGGCCCGGAGCGGACACGTCGGGATGCATCACTCGCGGCCGGCTGTTCGCAGCGCGGACGCGGTCGCCACGAAGGCGACGAAGGATGCCCGTTGGTGTCGGTGCTGAGGGTTGGCGGTGTTCCGGGGTGTCGATGTTGCGGGGTGGGGATGTCGGGGGCGGCGGCGTAGGGGGACGCGATGTGTCAGGAGGGTGGGGTGGTGGTGTTTCGGGGGTTGAGGCGGTGTGGTTGTGGTCGGGGTCTGGTCAGGGCAGTGAGGGCAGCGGGACCGCAGCCGACAGCGCGTAGCTGATCGCTCCGTGCAGTACGGCCTGGTCACCAAGGGTGGCCCGCCGCACCTCGGTGGGTGCGGGGGTCTTGGCGGCGAGAAGACTCTGGATCTGTTCGAGCGCGGCGTCGTCGAGTTCCGCGGCGGCACCGCTGAGCAGCACCAAACCCGGGTCGATCACACAGACGCAGGAGAGGATGAGCCGCGCCCAGGCGTCGAGGACCTCGTCGAGATACTCGCGGGCCGGCTTCGACGTGGCGGCGAGCTCGATCAGTTCCCGTACCGGCGACTCGGGTCGCCGTCCCGGGTGCAGGGCGACCAGCCGTTCCGCGATCGCGTTGACCGACCAGCGGGCCTCGAACTCGCCGACGCCGCTGTAGCTGCGCACTGGCGCGGCGTCCACGGGCAGGAAACCCACCTCGCCCGCCGCTCCGCTGGCGCCGCGGCGGACCTTGCCGTCGAGCACGAGTCCGGCGCCGATGCCGTCGGCGACGTGGATCAGCAGCAGGTTGGCGACGTCCGCCCCGGCACCGGCCACACACTCACCGGCGGCCATGAGGTTGACGTCGTTGTCGACGACGACAGGTACGCCGAGTCGCTGCTGGACCGACTCACCGATGGGCCACGCCTCGACCAGCCCCACCGACGGCGCGAGGCGTACCGCGCCGTTGGTGGAGACGCCCGGCACCGCGATCGCGACACCGCGCAGTGACGGCAGGTTGTCGCCGACCAGGTCGAGGACGAACGCGCAGACGGTCTCGACCACGTCCCCACCGAAGCGCGCGGTGCGATGCGCGATGAGCGCGCCCTCGCTGTCGGCGATCTCGCAACTGATCCGGGGTGGTTCGAGTGAGACCGCCGCGACAAGTTCGGCACGCGGATTGAACTCGAGCATCTCCCGGGGCCGGCCGGTGGTCGGGGCACCCGGCCCTCGCTCGATGAGGTAGCCCTCGGCGATGAGTTCCCGCACGAGCGCGGTCACCGTGGCCGCCGGAAGGCCGGTCATCTCAGCGAGATCCACTCGGGACAGCAGCCGCGCCTGCCGGGCAGCCAGGATCACCGAGAGACGCTTGATCTCACGGGACCGCTCTCGGCTGACCGGGCTGGTTGATGCTCTGTCGGACACAGTTTCTTCCTACTGAGAAAAAAGTGGACCGTCAAGTAACGAGATGATCTCAGCTCTCACCAGCGCAAACGAGAGATTGACAGGAGATCGAGACGCGCCTGCCCCCTCCGAAGGCACACATCGGACCCCAGCGGAGAAGTCGAGCAGCACAAAGTCGGGCAAAGGGTTTTTATTATCAAGATCCCCCGATGCTCCATGGTGCCTGAACAGGGGGATCGTTTCTTCGGAGAAGGAAGAAAGTCGTTCGGGACTATTGACTACCGGAGCGCAAGATTCCTAGCGTTACGGCCCGAAGGCCTTCCGGTGGAGCTACCCCCGCCACCGTTTCGCACCGCTCACACCGTGACGGTGCGTGTGCACGACCTACTCCGTTGTCTAGCAACCATCACTCGTGGAGACCGCCCTGGTCTCCAGTGGACAGCTGTCTGTCATCAGGGCCCGGCACGAGCGTGTGTCAGGGGGCCTCGGCCGGGCCTGCATCCGTCCCAGACGCAGCACTCGCTCCCAAACGAAGAGGTATGCCCATGAGATGGCGCACTCCGGCGACAATCGCCATGTGCAGTCTGCTCTCGCTGGGCCTGGCCGCACCGGTTCAGGCTCACGGCAAGGGCTCGTCGCCCAAGCACCCGTCACCTTCGAAGAGCCAGCCGAAGAACCCGTCCAAGAAGTCCGACAAGCCGGTTGACCTGGACATCATGTTCATCGGCGCCCACCCCGATGACGAGGCCGGCCAGCTCGGCATGCTGGGATACTGGAACGAGTATCACGGCATGAAGGCCGGCGTAATCACCACCACGCGCGGCGAGGGTGGCGGTAACGCCACCGGCTTCGAGGAGGGCCCGGATCTCGGCATCCTCCGGGAGGCCGAGGAGCGCAGGGCGGTCGGCTACGCCGGCATCGAACACATCTACAACCTCGACGCCCTCGACTTCTGGTACACCGCCAGCGCTCCCCTGACCGCCGAGGTCTGGGGCTACGACGAGACGCTGTCCCGCATCGTACGGGTCCTGCGGACCACCAGGCCCGAGGTCATCCTCACGATGAACCCCTCGGCCACCCAGGGCAACCACGGCAACCACCAGGAAGCCGCGATGCTGGCCGTCGACGCCTTCTACGCCGCGGCCGACCCGAAGAAGTTCCCGGAGCAGATCACCAAGGAGGGCCTCGAGCCCTGGCGGGTCTCCCGGATCTTCCAGACCGGTGGCAGCGGCTCCGGCAACAGCGGGCCCTCGTGCGAGACCAGCTTCACGCCGGCTGAGGCCAGCAACGTCATCTTCGGCACCTGGCAGGGTTACGAGTCGGCGCGTCACGACGGCAACCGGTGGAACACGGTCACGACCTGGGCCCGCCGGGAGTACGTGTCGCAGGGCTGGGGCAACAGCTCCTTCCCGACGACCAACCCGGACAACATCGGCTGCAACCGGCTGACCCTGATCGACACCCGCACCCCGTACCCGGACCCGAACGTGGGCGCCGGCACCGGTGCGCTCCAGGGCGCCACCCTCCGTGCTCCGGGTGGTCTGCCGCTCGGCACCGAGATCCACGTGCGTCCGCAGAAGTGGGAGGTGCTCGCCGGCAAGTCCATCAAGGTCGACACCGTCCTCTACGCCACCCAGGACATCAAGGGTGCCAAGGTCGCGCTGCAGGTTCCGGCCGGCTGGCAGGTCAGCGGCAACGGCAACGTCGGCACGCTCAAGAAGGGCAAGGAGGTCGTGAAGAGCTTCACGGTCACCGCGCCCGCGCAGCTTCCGGTGGGCACCCGCTTCAAGATCGAAGCAACGATGACCAGCAGCAAGGACGGGAGCGGCACCAGCAGTGCGCGGGTGCAGGCGACCGCTCCGGTTCGGGGCACCCTCGAGCCGCTGGAGGAGATCGCGGACTTCCGGGCGTGGACCGAGCAGAAGAAGGTCAAGCAGCTCGACGCCCTCATCGAGTCGCTGCTCAACATCCCGAGCGGTAAGAGCCGCAGCGTCCGGGTGGACCTGGCCAACCACAGCGACACTGTCCAGTCCGGCACCGTCCGGCTGAACCTGCCGGCCGGCTTCTCGGCGACCCCGCAGCAGCTGCCGTACAGCGGGCTCCAGCCTGGTACCCGTAGCTCGGTGACCTTCACGGTGACCAACACCGACGCCACCCTGCCGACGGCCAACCGGGCGCCGGACAACGGTGCGTACCGGCTCCAGATCGAGACCACCTACAACGGTGGCAGCGCCACCGAGCCGGGTGCCTTCAACCTGGTGCCGACCACGGTGATCCCGAAGGCCACCACGGCGCCGACCGTCGACGGCCACGGCCACTCCCACGAGTACACCGGCGAGGTGATCGACATCTCGACGCGCTGGGAGGGCACCGCCACCACGGCGGCGGACATCTCCGGCACCGCCCAGATCGCCCACACCGACGACGCCCTGTACGCCATCTTCAACATCACTGATGACGTGCTCGGCCGGTTCCTGCTGCCGGAGGACTGCAAGCGTCCGCGGCGTGCCGACGCCGTCGAGTTCGGTATCGACCCGCGGGGCAACTCGGCGAACACCTCCACGGTGTTCAACGTGGCGCTCTTCCCGGCCACCAACGACCCGGCCAACGGCAACCCGCCGTGCTTCGCCCGGGAGCGGGACAACCACCAGGGTGGCCCGGAGACCGCACCGGGTCTCGAGGTCGCCTCGGTTCTCACCGGCACCGGGTACCAGATCGAGGTCAAGGTTCCGTTCAGCGTGCTGCCGGACACCATCGACCCGAACAACATGGGCATGAACATCCTGGTCAACGACTCGGACACGCAGGACCTCTCCACGCAGACCCGGATCGGCTGGTCGACCTGGAGCGGCGTGCGGGCCGACGCGTGGCGCTGGGGTGTCGCCACCCTGCCGGGCCTGCCGGCGCGGCCGGCGGCGCCGAAGGCTCCGATCATGCCCGACACCGCGGCGCAGAGCGTCAAGTCGCCGCAGACCATCCTCCAGTCCGTCTCGGACGGGGTAGCACCGGGTGGCTACGCGGCTCTTGACGAGAAGATCCTCAAGATCAAGAAGGTCACCAAGTCCTCCTCGAAGGTCTCGGTGGAGTTGAAGGTGAAGAAGTCCGGCGTCGCCCGGGTCTTCATCTGGGACGGTGAGCGGGTCGTGGCGCAGACCGAGGTTTCGCTGAACAAGGACCGCACCCTGGTCCTGCCCCTCACCGGTGCCCTGCCGGCCGGCTCCTCGCTGCTCGTCTCGTACGAGCGCGACGGCGCCACCCTCGGTCTCGCTCACAAGCTGAAGTGACCGAACCCGGTCACCGCGTCGATCTGATGCGGTGACCGGCGATGGGCCGGGCCTTGTGCCCGGCCCATCGGCATTTCCGGCCCCAGCGCGGCACCGTCGGCACATCTTTGGCAAGCTCGTGAAGATGGAGCTAGCGACCCTGGCAGTGGTCGTCGTCTGTCTCGGTGCCGGTGGCGCGGTGGGCTGGTTCGCGGCCCGGTCCCGGGCGGCCACCGAGATCGCCCGGTTGGACGCCACCCTGCGGGCCACCCGTGAGGGCGAGGGGCGACTGGAACAGTCGATGCGGGCGCTGAGCTACGAGGCGACGGCCCAGTCACAGGAGGCGGTCGCCCGGGCGGTCGCCCCACTGCACGACACCCTGCGCCGCTACGAGCAGCGGGTGACCGAACTGGAACGTGACCGGGTTGACGCGTACGCCGAACTGCGTGAGCAGGTCAGGGCGATGAGCAGCGTCTCCGGCGAGCTGCGTACCGAGACCAAACAGCTGGTCGCGGCGTTGCGTGCGCCGCAGGTACGCGGCCGGTGGGGCGAGCACCAACTGCGCCGGATCGTCGAGGCGGCCGGCATGCTGGAACACTGCGACTTCTCCGAACAGGTCACCGCCGCCACCGACCAGCAGACCGTACGCCCCGACCTGGTCGTCCGACTGCATGGCGGCCGGACGGTGGTGGTGGACGCGAAGGCCCCGTTCGACGCGTACCTGACCGCGATGGAGGCTCGCGACGAGCGCAGCCGCGACACTCAACTGGACGCCCATGCCAGGCACCTGCGGGCCCATGTGGACGCGCTGGCTGCCAAGTCGTACTGGACGGCATTCGAGTCGACCCCGGAGTTCGTGGTGCTGTTCGTGCCGGCCGACCCGTTCCTCGATGTGGCCTTGCAGCGCGACCCCACCCTTCTGGAGTACGCATTCGCCCGCAACGTGGTGCTGGCCACCCCGGCCACTCTGGTCGCAATGCTGCGTACGGTGGCCTGGTCCTGGCGCCAAGAGCAGTTGGCCCGCAACGCCGTCGCGGTGCATTCCCTGGCCCGTGAACTGTATGGTCGCCTTTCCACCCTCGGCGATCATGTCGGAAAACTCGGCGCGTCGCTCGGTGGTGCGGTGACCGCGTACAACCGGGCGGTGGGGTCGCTGGAGGCTCGGGTGCTGGTCAGCGCCCGCAAGTTGGCTGAGCTGGGCGTTTCCGACCAGGAGCTGACCACGCCGGGGCAGGTCGAGCTGGCTCCCCGCCAGCCGCAGGCTGCTGAGTTGCTGGCCGATGACTCCATCTCGGATGGTCGAAGTCGGTCAGCCTAATCGGGCCTTTACCACCTTCGATGTGACATTGCGCGTCTCACGTATCACGAGATGGTCACAACGTACCTGTCGGTAGTGACATTGACGGGCGGCACCACGAAGGATTTCGCTCACGCGTGCCCTGCATCTGAGGGCGCCTGAGTTCTCTGGAGGAAAGAGAACGTGAGTAGACCCCGAAACCTGAGCCGGCGTACCTCCGCCGCGCTCTTCGCCTCGGTCATGGCGGCTGGCGCTGTGTCCGTGGTGGGCGGTACCGCCACCGCGAGCGCCGCTCCTGCTGGATCCGACCCGGCCCAGGTCACCCCCGCCGAGGCACTGGGCGAGCACGACGCCAAGTTGCTCGCCGAGGCAGAGGCCAAGAAGGCCCCGACCGTCACGATGATCGTCGCCACCGACAAGGGCAAGGCGAAGGACGTCGCCGACGACCTCAAGGGCCTGGGCGCTGCCGTCGCCGAACGCTACGACACCATCGGTTACGTGCTGGCCAAGGTGCCGACCAGCAAGGCGGTCAAGGCCGCCACCCTGCCCGGCGTCGCCGCCGTCGACCTCGACGAGAAGATCCAACTGCCCGACCCCAAGCCGGAGGTCGTCCAGGGCGCCAAGAAGGGTGACAGGCAGGGCGCCACGCTCAGCGGCCCCGGCGCCACGACCCCTGCCGACAACCCCTACATGCCGACCGGCGAGACCGGCGCGGTCAAGTTCGTCAAGTCCAACAAGAAGTGGGACGGCCGGGGCGTCACCATCGGCGTCATGGACTCCGGTGTGGACCTGGAGCACCCGGCGCTCCAGCAGACCACCACCGGCGAGCGGAAGATCGTCGACTGGGTCACCGCCACCGACCCGCTTGAGGACGCCAGCTGGCGTCCGATGCTCAACCAGGTGACCGGCCCGTCGTTCACCCTCGCCGGCCGCACCTGGACCGCACCGGCCGGCACCTACCGGTTCAACCTGTTCAGTGAGTCGATCACGACCAACAGCGAACCGGCCGGTGACGTCAACCGCGACGGCGACCGCACCGACCAGTGGGGCGTCCTGTACGACCCGGCGACCAACAACATCTGGGTCGACACCGACCAGGACGGCGACTTCACCGACGAGGCCCTGATGCGGCCGTACAAGGAGAAGTTCGACGTCGGTTACTTCGGCACGGACAACCCGGCGACTCCGGTCAAGGAGCGGATGTCGTTCGTGGTCGAGTACCGCAAGAACGTCGACACCGCGCCGGTCGGTGGTCCGGGCCTGGTCGACTACGTCAACATCGGCATCATCGAGAGCGCGCACGGCACCCACGTGGCCGGCATCACCGCCGCCAACAGCATGATGGGCAACAGCGCGTTCAACGGTGCCGCCCCCGGCGCCAAGATTGTTTCCTCCCGCGCCTGCTCCTGGGGCGGCGGCTGCACCTACGCCGCACTCACCACCGGCATGGCCGATCTGGTGATCAACCGTGGGGTCGACGTCATCAACATGTCGATCGGTGGCCTGCCGGCGCTCAACGACGGCAACAACGCCCGCGCCACCCTCTACAACAACCTGATCACCACGTACGGGGTGCAGATGTTCATCTCGGCCGGCAACTCCGGCCCGGGTGTGAACACCATCGGCGACCCGTCGGCGTCGAGCAACGTGGTCAGCGTGGCCGCGAGCGTCAGCAAGGACACCTGGCTGGCCAACTACGGCTCGGTGGTCAAGAAGAAGAACGCGCTGTTCAACTTCTCCTCGCGCGGCCCGCGTGAGGACGGCGGCGCCAAGCCGAACATCGCCGCGCCGGGTTCGGCAATCTCCACCACCCCGGTCTGGCAGGCCGGCAGCCCGGTCCCCGAGGCCGGCTACGCGCTGCCGCCGGGCTACGCCATGTTCAACGGTACGTCGATGGCCTCCCCGCAGGCCGCCGGTGCCGCCGCCCTGCTGCTCTCGGCCGCCAAGGCGAACCACCTGGGCGTCACGCCGGAGGCGCTGCGCCGGGCGATCTTCACCTCGGCCAAGCCGATCGCCGACACCCCCACCTACGGTCAGGGCTACGGCATGTTCGACGTGCCGGGCGCCTGGAAGCTGCTCCGCAAGGGCGTCCAGACCCGCTCGTACACCGCCGACGCTCCGGTCTGCACCCCGCTGTCCAGCCAGCTGGCCACCCCGAACCAGGGCACCGGCATCTACAACCGCTGCGACTCGGCCAACGGTGGACAGAAGATCAACCAGTCGAAGTCGTACCAGGTGAAGCTGACCCGGACCAGCGGCCCGGCCGGCAACATCAAGCACAACATCGGCCTGCGTGGCAACAACGGCACCTTCTCGGCGCCGAAGAACGTCACCCTGCCGCTGAACCAGACCGTCACCATCACGGTCACCGCCAAGCCGAAGACCGCCGGCGCGCACAGCACCATCGTCACCGTGGACGACAAGGCCACCAACACGATCGACTTCGAGTTCTCCGCCGTGGTGGTGGCCTCGAACGACGTCGTGCAGCCCAACTTCGCCTACTCGACGCAGGGCACGGTGGACCGCAACCACACCACGTCGTACTTCGTGACCGTGCCGCCGGGTGCCGGTGCGTTGCAGGTGAACCTCTCCGGCATCGCCACCGCGTCGCAGACCCGCTTCATCGCGATCAACCCGTACGGCGTGCCGGTGGAGAGCACCTCCAGCCTGGCCTGCTTCACCAACCACGTCAGCACGGTGGTCTGCAACCCGTTCGAGCGTGACTACGCCAACCCGATGCCGGGCATCTGGGAGATCGAGGTCGAGTCGCGGCGTACCTCGCCGTCGCTGAACAACCCGTTCCAGCTCCAGGCACGGGTGCAGGGCGTCGCGGTCGAGCCGGCCGTGGTCGAACTGCCGTCGGTGACCACCGGTACGCCGACCCCGGTGACCTGGTCGCTGAAGAACACCTTCGGCCCGGTCACGGTGACCGGCCAGGGTGGCGCGCTGTCCAGCACGCACACCGAACGGCCGACCATCGTCGAGCTCGCCGTGCAGGAGTTCACCGTCGTTGTCCCGGCGGGGGCCACCAGCTTCACCGCCCGCATCGGCAACGTCTCCAACGCCAGCGCCGACCTCGACCTGTTCGTCTACCGGGGCGGTGTCCTGGTGGCGTACAACGCCGACGGCGACTCGGAGGAGTTCGTCACCCTCAACAACCCGGCGGCCGGCACCTACACGGTCGTCGTGGAGGCGTACTCGGTGGACGGCGCGGGCGGCAGCACCGCGTACGACTACCGGGACTCGTACTCCTCGCCGGCGCTCGGCACCCTGACGGCGGCGGGCAGCAGCCTCACCCTGGCGCACGGCGCCACCGGCACCCTCACGGGTACGGTGACCGCCCAGTCCGCCCCGCCCGCAGGCCGGACCCTCTCCGGTGATCTGTCCGTGGTGACCAGCGAAGGCGCGGTCGTCGGCCGCGGCTCCGTCAACATCGGCGCGGTGAACTGACCCACCACCACCGCACCACCCAGGGAGCCCGTCTCCGGATCGCCGGAGACGGGCTCCCGTCCGTCCAACCCCGACATGACTCGCTCCGTGCTCTTCCCCGGCCTCTGACCTATCCGACAGCGGGCCCCGGTCGCCCCAACCTCGACCGTTCCGTACGCCTGGTCCGGAGTCCGGCCACGAGCAGCAGGTAGCCCGCCAGTTCGGCGGCGACGGTCAAAGCCGGCGCCGTGACCAGGGCCGGGCTGACCATGGCGCCGGTGAACAACGTCCCCCGGCTCGGGGAGAGCGGCAGCAGGGTGTACGGGGCGAGAGCCGCATCGAACTGGAACAGAGCGGCCACCAACAGCAGAACCGCACCACCGGCGGCCAACCGATGACTCCGACGAACGAGCAGCGCGGCGAGCAGGACGGCGGCGAGCGCGAGCGCGAGTGGCGCGAGAACCGCGGCGGCGGCCACGCCGGTTTCGGACTGCCGGCCATGGTCGTCCGACAGCCCGGTGTCCACCATGTTGTTGCGGTGCCTCTCGACCACTCGGAGCACCGCGTACCCCACCACCGTCCCGGCGGCCATCACGAGCCCGGTCACGAACCGCCGACTCGGGCGGCGAGCCCTCTGCCGCCAGGCCGTCAGGATCAGCAGCAGCACGAGGACCAGCGCCGCCCAGGTCAGCTGAAGCCCGGTACGCAGTCCCATGGTGAAGTCGGGCGGCGGCCCGGGCTGAAGGAGCTGCCACCGATAGCCGTCGGCAGGATCGACAGGCATCGTCCACCATGCGTCGACGGCCACCACGATCAGCCCGACCGGCGCCATCCAGCGCGGCGACGGCAACCCGGCAAGCAGCGCGTACGCCAGGAGCACGGCCACCGCGAGGACCTCGGCTTGGCGCAGGATCGGCGCGGCCGTGAGCACACCCGCCACGTGTACGGCGGCCAGGAGCCCCGCCATCGACAGGAGCAACGATCGTGAACGCATCGATGCATCCTGCCGTCCGGCCACGACCGGGACACCGCCAGCCACCACGGCTCTCGGCAGACGGCTACCTCAGGCGCGCTTGGCGGACGCCACCTGGAACGGGGTGCCCTGCTGGCAGGTGGTCATCAGGCCAGGTGCGGGTCGACCGGTCACCGTCACCGACGCGCCGGCGGTGAGCACCTCGCGCGGGCCGCCGAGCAGCAGATAGCCGTCGAGCAGCAGGCAACCGGGCTCGACACCGGACTCGATCTGACCGGTCAGGGTCATCTCACTGGTGGACGTCGGCTGCGGCGGGCCGCCCGGACGTTTGCCGGGCCGGCTGGGCAGTGCGCTCGGGTCCACCGGGTCGGAAGGCGGGGGTACGGCGCCGGTCGGATCCGGGGTGGGCAACTCGGTCACGGACGGCGCTCCCGTCGGGGTGGTGGTGCCGTCTCCGGCGTCCTGACCGGCGCAGGCGACGAGCGCAGTGCAGACGATCAGCGCGGCAGCGGCGATCCGAAGGGTCTTCATACCTGACTCCGACGCGGTAGCAGGGCGAACCGTTCCATCATGCGGCGTCGCGGGCCACTCAGCTGCGGGCCGCCGCAGCGGCCTTCATGTCGCGCTTGAGCTCCTGCGGCAACGAGAAGGTGAGTCGCTCGTTGGCGGTCACCACCTCCTCCACGTCGGTGTAGCCGCGCTCGGCGAGATGGGTCAGCACCTCCTGGACCAACTCGTCAGGAACACTGGCTCCCGAGGTCAGGCCCACCGTCTGCGCACCGGCCAGCCAGGCGTCGTCGATCTCGTGCGCGAAGTCGACCAGATGACCGGCGCGGGCGCCCGCGTCGAGGGCCACCTCGACCAGGCGTACGGAGTTCGACGAGTTGCGCGAGCCGACCACGATCACCACGTCGCACTCAGCCGCGATCTCCTTGACCACGTGCTGACGGTTGCTGGTCGCGTAGCAGATGTCGTCGCTGGGCGGCGACTGGAGCATCGGCAGCCGCTTCTTGAGCCGGGCCACCGTTTCCATGGTCTCGTCCACCGACAGCGTGGTCTGCGACAACCAGACGACCTTGTTCGGGTCACGCACGGTGATCCGGTCGGCGTCCTCCGGACCGTCCACCAACTGGATGTGCTCCGGGGCCTCGCCGGCGGTGCCGATGACCTCCTCGTGGCCCTCGTGACCGATGAGCAGGATGTCGTAATCCTCGGCGGCGAACCGCTTCGCCTCCTGGTGCACCTTGGTCACCAACGGGCAGGTCGCGTCGATCGCCTTCAGCGACCGCTCCTTCGCCTGCTCGTAGACCTCGGGTGCCACCCCGTGGGCGGAGAAGATCACGGTGGCGCCCTCGGGCACCTCCTCGTTCTCCTCCACGAAGATCGCCCCCTTGGCCTCCAGCGTCCGCACCACGTGCTTGTTGTGCACGATCTGCTTGCGAACATAGATCGGAGCACCGTAGAGCTTGAGCGCCTCCTCGACGGTCTGCACCGCCCGGTCGACACCCGCGCAATAACCGCGGGGCTTGGCCAAAAGCACGCGCTTACCGGTCCCAGCCTCAATCACCCACCCATCCTACGCGCCCCCTCCCTCCCCCGCCCTCAACCTGTTGATCATGAGGTTGGCGGCAGTTGTCGATCTCCGAACCACCGCCAACCTCATGATCAATAGAGAGAGTGGGGGTGGGGCGGGAGGGGGGTGGGGGAATTAGGGTGGGGGTGTGGGGGATGGCGGGGTGGGAGCGAGCAGTTCGGAAGAGCCTTGGCCGGTGCGGGTGGTGAGCCAGAAGATCGGCGCCTGGGTCGCTCGGCTGGGGTGGGTGTGGGTCGACGGACAGGTGGCGCAGATCAGCCGCCGACCCGGCGCCAGCACGGTCTTCCTGACTCTGCGTGACCCGTCGGCCGAGTTGAGCCTGACCGTCACGACCAACCGTGACGTGCTCGACTCCGGCGCTCCCGAGCTGCGTGAGGGCGCCCGGATCGTGGTGCACGCCAAGCCGGAGTTCTACGCCGCCCGGGGCACCCTCAGCCTGCGGGCCGACGAGATCCGTCAGGTCGGCCTGGGCGAGCTGCTGGCCCGGTTGGAAAAGCTCAAGAAACTGCTCGCCGCCGAAGGGCTGTTCGACCGGGCCCGTAAGCGCCGCCCCCCGTTCCTGCCGCAGCGCATCGGGCTGATCACCGGCCGAGCCAGCGCCGCCGAGCGGGACGTGCTCACCAACGCCCGCCGTCGCTGGCCGGCCGTGGAGTTCCGCACCGTGAACGTCGCCGTGCAGGGCCCCAGCGCCGTTCCGCAGATCATCGACGCGCTCAAGGTGCTGGACAGCGACCCGAGCATCGACGTGATCATCCTGGCGCGCGGTGGCGGCGGCATCGAGGATCTGTTGCCCTTCTCCGACGAGGCGCTGTGCCGGGCCGTTTACGCCTGCCGTACGCCGGTGGTCAGCGCGATCGGCCATGAGACCGACGCGCCACTGGTCGACTACGTGGCCGACGTACGCGCCTCGACGCCCACCGACGCCGCCAAGCGGGTGGTGCCCGACCTGGCCGAGGAGATCCGCCTGATCAACCAGGCGCGCCACCGGCTGCACCGGGCGGTGCACAACCTCGTCGACCGGGAAACCCACCGCATCGACGCGCTACGCTCCCGGCCGGTGCTGGCCCGCCCGCAGGTGATGGTCGAACAGCGGGCCGCCGACCTGGCCGCCCTGCGCCAGCGCGCCGAACGCTGCCTGGGCCACCGACTCGCCGCCGCCGACGACGACCTGCGGCACACCCTGGCCCGGCTGCGGGCGCTCTCCCCCGCCGCCACCCTCGATCGTGGGTACGCCATCGTGCAGCGCGCCGACGGCCACGTCGTCCGAGCGGCCGATCAGGTCGGTGTCGGCGATCCCCTGCGGGTACGCCTCGCCGACGGGGAACTGTCCGCCACGGTGACCAGCTGACCGGTGGTGGGCGGTGTCGGGCCGTTGTGCTGAGATGGGTGCGATGACTGACGAGCAGACGAGCGGGCCCGACGAGCGGCTCAGCTACGAACAGGCCCGCGCCGAACTCGCATCGGTGGTGGATCGGCTGGAGGCCGGCGGGACGTCGCTGGAGGAGTCGCTGGCGCTCTGGGAGCGGGGCGAGGCGCTCGCGGTGATCTGCCAGCGTTGGCTCGACGGGGCCCGGGCCCGTATCGACGCCGGCCGGCAGGCCACCACCGACTGATCACCCGACGCGAACCGCCATCACCGCGCAAGCCCACCCTTCCGGCGCTGTCCGCCGCGCGAGGCCAGCGGAACGCGGCGCGAGGCCAGCGGAACGCGGCGGGAGCCGGTCAGCTCCCGCCGCGCGATCGGTAGTTCTCAGTCGAAGAGGTTGTACAGCTCCGGCGGCGCCTCGACGACCTGGTCGGCCGGGGGCTTCTGGGCGGCGGTCGCGTTGCCGTAGTCGCTGTAGGTCACCCGGATCTCCTGGGTCGCCGCCCCCGCCTGAACGCCGGGGACCTGAAGGACCATCTCGGTGAGCCGACCCTGCGCGTCGGTCGTGGCGGTGAACGGCACCGAGTTCGCCTGCGCGCCGAGCGCGGTGATCAGGCCCTGGTCGAGCGATCCGGCCTCGGCGGCCTTCGACAGGTCGATGGTGCCAGCGTACGCTCCATCGCCGGTGCGGCGCACCTCGGTGACGGCCTGGGTGAGCACCGCGCTGCCGGCCGGGTCGACCTTGTCGAAGTCGAAGCCGAGGTTACGGTTGCCCTGGATGCGGCTCTGATCGAGGTGCTGGTACTTGCCGAGGCTGAGTTTGTCCCGCCCCGGCACGCTGGACGCCGCCGCGCCCTGAAGATCCAGCTTGACCCAGCTGTCCGGCTTGGCGTGGATGAGGTCGAGTGTCATCGCGAGGTCGTCGGTCGGCTCGCCGATGCTCACCTTCATCTGGGCGCTCTGGCTCGGCTGGTGGACCTGCCCCTCGGCGGTGGAGCCGGCACCGGACATCCGGAACCGGAAGTTGCCGTTGCTGATCTCCCGGGTGGAGTCCAGCAATGCCTGCTTGGCGTCGGCGTCACCGGCCGCACCACTGGCGGTGGTGGTGGCCGACGGCGTGGCGGTGGTCCCGGCGGTGCCGTCACCGGTGGTGGTGCAGGCGGCGACTCCGGGCGTAAGCAACGCGGCGGCCATCAGGCCGGCGCTCAGTCGTCGAACGGTCATCGGTGTCTCCCAGCAGGGTCGCCCGACGCATCTCGCGCGCCGGAAGGCTGTCTTCTCTGTTCCCTGCCGGCCGGTCGGGCAATCACCTACTCCGGCACCGACTCCCGGGATCCCGGTCCGCCACCCACCCCACAGACGCCGGACGGGGAAGCGGATCATGCCCGCTCCCCCGTCCGGGTGACACCTGTCGACCTAGCTGAACATCTCCAGGAGCTGCTCGTTGGCCTCGACGATCTCGTTATCCGCCGGCTTCTTGGCGGGGCTGGCCGCACCGTAGTCGGCGTACTTGACGGTGATCTCCTGCGCCTTGAGCTCGCCGGCGGCCGGCACGGAGAGCACCAGCTCGGTCAGCCGGCCCTGGTCGTCGACCTTCGCGGTGAACGGGATCTCCTTGGCCTGGTCACCCAGGGCCTTGAGCATGTCCTCGTCCGCGGCCACGGAGTCCTTGGCGGCGGTAATGTCGATCTTGCCGCTGTAGGTGCCCGGCCCGGCCTCCTGGACCTCACCCAGACCCTTGAACATCTCGGCGGAGTTGGCCGGGTCGGTGCCGTCCTTGAAGATGTCGAGGCCCTTGGCGTTGCCGGCCTTGGTGGCGTCGACGTGCTGGTACTTGCCCTTCATGTCTTCCGCCCCGGGGAGGCCGGCGAACAGCTCACCCAGGTCCATCTTCACGTAGCTGTCGGAGTCGATCTTGATGATCTCCATCTCCATCGTGAAGGTCTCGTCGCCGACCGTCATGGAGAACTGCGCGCTGTTGCTCGGCTTGTGGACGCTGCCACCCCCCTTGATCGACTCCGAGTCGATCGTGAAGGTGAAGTTCCCGTCGTTCAACTCCTTGGTGGAGGCGACCAGGGCCGTCTTCGGGTCCTTCGGGATGGAGGCTGACGTGCCCGACCCGCTGGACGAGTCGGTGGCGTCGGAATTGCAGGCGGCTACGCCGGGAACCAGCAAGGTGGCGGCGAGAACGCCGACGCTCCAGCGTCGAATCTTCACAGACAATCTCTTCTCAAACTGGGAAAGCCGGACGGTTCACACCACCCGAGAAACGAACGTCCGGGAGCGTAACGGATAGGAGCGACACTTCGCGGCCCATAAATCAGTCCACGGCGCCGGCCATCTCCCGCAGTTCGTTGTCCCGGGCATCGCCGACCACGATCACGGTGCGGTCCGGCTGGAGTAGCACCAGCGCCTGCTCGTTACCCCGCGCGGTGTACCGCTGCCAGGTGCCACCACCGAGATCGGTCTGCCCCTGCGGTCGTCCCGCGTCGGTGAGTTCGGTGGGCAGCAGCTGCTCCGGCGGCACGTTGCTCTGCACCAACTGGACGCCACGTCCTTCCGGGGTGACATATCCCACCCGCAGGGTGGCACCCCCCTCGACCGCGCGGTAGGTGGCCCGGATGGACTGCCATCCCTTGCCCAGCCCGGACGGCTCGCTCACCGGGAACTCCCCAGCGGACCGCGCCTGTTCGAAGGCGGGCGTCGGATCGACCGGAGTCGGCTGGTCACCGCCGAGAAAACCTCGGTAGAAGGCGAGCAGCAGAGCGATCGGGATCAGGAGCACCAGCAGCGAGATGGCCATGTCGCGCGGCGAGCGGGTGGAGGCAGGCTTCCCGGGGGCCTCCGACGGGCCCGGCAACCGGTCAGGCCCGCCCGGGCCATCCTGTCGGTCGGCGGTCGGCCGGTCATCGCCCGGTGGCTGGTCTGCGGGTTCGCGGTCGGCAGGCTGTGCGGGTTCCACCCCGCCATTCTGGCAGCCGCCCGACCGGCGGTATCCGGCCCATCACCGCCCCGCCCCGGCTCCGTGTCAGCCATCGTGTGAGGATCAGGAACAAAGCCGGCAGCAGCTCACCGTCGGCCCGGTCAACCCCGCACCGCCGCGAGGAGGAGCCGTTCAGATGACGACCACCAGGACGCGTACCCCACAAGATCTCGACCGCAACCTCGCCCTCGACCTCGTCCGGGTCACCGAGGCGGCAGCGATGGCTGCCGGCCGCTGGGTCGGTCGGGGCGACAAGGAGGGCGGCGACGGCGCCGCCGTCGACGCGATGCGCAAGCTGATCAACTCGATTCCCATGCGTGGGATCGTGGTGATCGGCGAGGGCGAGAAGGACAACGCGCCGATGCTCTTCAACGGGGAGGAGGTCGGTGACGGCAGCGGTCCGGAGGTGGACGTCGCCGTCGACCCGATCGACGGCACCACGCTGATGAGCAAGGGGATGCCGAACGCGCTGGCGGTGCTGGCGGTCGCCGAGCGGGGTGCGATGTTCGACCCGAGCGCGGTCTTCTACATGGAGAAACTCGCCGTCGGACCGGCCTACGCGGACGTCGTCGACATCAACGCCGGTGTCGTCGAGAATCTGCGCCGGATCGCCAAGGTGAAGGGCTCCAGCGTCTCCGAGGTGACGGTCTGTGTACTCGACCGTTCCCGTCATGACGATCTGGTCGACCAGATCCGCCGGGCGGGTGCGGGCATCCGCTTCATCTCCGACGGCGACATCGCCGGTGCCATCGCCGCCGCTCGTGGCGAGTCGGACGTCGACGTCCTGATGGGCATCGGCGGCACCCCCGAGGGAATCACCGCCGCCTGCGCGTTGAAGTGCATGGGCGGGATGATGCAGGCCAAGCTGTGGCCCCGCGACGACGCCGAGCGGGAGAAGGCGCTGGCTGCCGGGCACGACCTGGACCGGGTGCTCACCACCGACGATCTGGTCACCGGCGACAACTGCTTCTTCGTGGCCACCGGCGTCACCTCGGGTGACCTGCTGCGGGGGGTGCGGTACCGGGCCGGCGGGGCGTACACCCAGTCGATCGTCATGCGTTCCAAGAGCGGCACGATCCGGGTGATCGACTCGTACCATCGGCTGGAGAAGCTGGCGCTCTACTCGGCGGTGGATTTCGACGGCCGGCCGCTGGCCGAGCAGGCGTGAGCGGGTACGGCGAGCGGACCATCAGACGCGGTAGCCTGCCGCCTCGCACCGCTGATGAGCGGAGCGGGGCGGCGGTGTGAACCTGGCCGGGACGGCGCCCCGGGCGGCGACGTCGGTGGGGCGCCGGGCCGGCGCGGTGGTACTGGCGGCGGTCGCCGGGATGGCGGTGGCCGTCCAGTCGCGGATCAACGGCGAGTTGGGCGTACGCCTCGGCGACGGCCTCGCCGCGGCGGTCATCTCGTTCGGGGTGGGCCTGCTGCTGCTGGTGGTGCTGCTCCCCGCCACCCGTGCTGGGCGCCGAGGGCTCAGCGCCCTGCGGGCCGCGCTGGGCACCGGTGCCTTACGGCCGTGGCAGTGCCTCGGCGGAGCGTGTGGTGCTCTGCTGGTGTTCACGCAGGGGGCCACCGTCGGCACTCTCGGCGTGGCTGTCTTCACGGTGGCGGTGGTCGCCGGCCAGTCGGGCAGCAGCCTCGCCGTCGACCGGGCGGGAATCGGCCCGGGTGGTCGCCAGCCGCTGACCGGGGCTCGGCTGACCGGCGCGGCCCTGACCGTGGTGGCGGTACTGCTGGCCGTCGGCGGCCGAGGGCTGGAGCCGGCGAGTCTCGCTCTGACCGTGCTGCCGCTGATCGCCGGGGTCGCGGTGGCCTGGCAGCAGGCGGTGAACGGTTGGGTCCGGGTGGTCACCCGCAGCACGTTGACCGCGACGGGGGTGAACTTCGCCGTCGGGACCAGCGTCCTGCTGGTCGCGTTCGCCGTCAGCGTCGCGGTGCGCGGTGCACCCTCCGGCGGCCTGCCGACGGAACCCTGGCTCTATCTGGGCGGGCCGGTCGGCGTGTTGTTCATCGCGGTTGCCGCGACGGTGGTCCGCCTCGTCGGCGTACTCGTGCTCGGGCTGGCGACCATCGCCGGTCAGGTCATCGGCGCGGTGCTGCTCGACGTGCTGCTGCCCACGGCCGCGTCGCACCCGGGTCCGCGAACCGTCCTCGGTGCGCTGCTCACCCTGGTCGCCGTCGGCGTCGCCACGCTGGGCGGCCGGTTCCGCCCGCTGTCCGGCCGCCGACGGCCGTGATGAGGGTACGGCTCAGGGCATGGTCATCGGCGACTCGGAGCCGTACGGGCCGTCGAACTCCGGCCGTCGACGGCGGAAGATGATCGCCACGACGATGCCGCCCAGCAGCCCGAACAGGTGCCCCTGCCAGGAGATCCGTTCGTCGGTCGGCAGGACGAGCGCCAGTTGGCCGCCGTAGAGAAGGCCGACCAGCAGGAAGACGGCGAAGTTCCACCAGCTCCGCTCGAAGATGCCCCGGGTCAGCAGGATGCCGAGATAGCCGAAGATGACCCCGCTCGCCCCGACGACGATCGTGTTGGGCGACCCGGTGAACCAGACGCCCAGGCCGCTGGCCAGGACGATCACCAGCGTGGACCAGAGGAAGCGTCGGGCACCGGCGGCCAGCACAAAGGTGCCGAGCAGGATCAGCGGGATGCTGTTGCTGTAGAGATGCTCGAAGCCGTGGTGCAGGAACGGTGAGAAGAAGACCCCGTCCAACCCCTCGATGCGCTGCGGGATGATGCCTGCGGCGGCGTCGAAGCCGGCGCCGAGCCAGGTGTCGAGGCCCTCGATCAGGAAGAGCACCGGCACCACGGCACACATGGCGACGAAGGCCCGACCGATGGACGCGTAGAAGGCTCCGGTGCCGAACCGGTGCGGGTCGCCGTTGACGGGGTGCAGGGTCACCCGTCAACAGCTATCAGCAAACTCCGGCAGCCGCCACTTTTCGCCCCCCGGCACCCGCCCTCGGCAGGCGATCGGGGGCGGTCAGCGCAACGTCGGCGGAAACGAGGGGTGCGCCCTTCGTTCCCGCCGACGGAGCGGTCAGTACCAGCCGCGGTTCTGCGAGTGGGTCCAGGCACTGCACGGCGTGCCGTGCCGACCCTTGATGTAGCCGAGTCCCCACTTGATCTGCGTGACCGGGTTGGTCTCCCAGTCCGCGCCGACCGTGGCCATCTTGTTGCCCGGCATGGCCTGCGGGATGCCGTGTGCACCGGAGCGACTGTTGTGGGCCCGGGGGTTCCAGCCGCTCTCCTTGTTCCAGAGCTTGTCCAGACACGGGAACTGGTCGATCTTGAAACCGGCGTCGATCATCAGGGCGCAACCGGTCTTCCGGTGCCCGCTGTACTCCTTGCAGGAGGCCGGGACCGGTCCGTCGTACGGCTTGAGGGCCCGAGCCCGAGCCGCAGCCTCCTTGGCCGCCTTCTCCTCGGCGGCCTTCTTGCGCGCCGCTTCCTCGGCCTTGCGGGCCTTCTCGGCGGCGGCGCGGGCCCGCTTCCTGGTCTCGGCGGCCTGCTGACGGGCGGCTCGCACCTGGCGGGAGACCTGCTGCTCCTGCCGATAGTCGACATCGATCTGGGTAACATTGCCGGCCACCTGCGCGCCCGGATCCGGGCGCGACGTCTGGCGATCTTCGCTCAGGTAGAAGCCGCCGGCGATGCCTCCAGAGAGCATCACGACAGCGACGCCACGAGCGGCGAACCGGCTCCACAGCCGACTCACGTGGTGATCCCTTCGTCGGGGTCAGGGACGCGGGGTGACGGCCCGCTGGGCCGAAGCACACCGCGAGCGCCCGTGACCGGCTCGCCGGTCACCGTAGCCGCACTGCCGGCGTACCCCGGCGGTCGTTCGCCTCCCTGACGGGAGTGGCGAATGGCCACCGACGATGCCTGCGGTGCGTGGGCGCCCGCTGGACACCATCGCGCACAGTGAGACCGATGGGAAACGGCCAGACCTGATTGTGACGTGGGTCACTCAAAAAATGCGTGGTAAAACGCCCTAAACGGTCATCATTGCGGGATGTCCTCCAGCAGATCGGTCACCATCGCGGCGATCGGAGATCGCTCCGAACGGCTGAGCGTGACGTGCGCGAAGAGCTGATGACCCTTCAGCGCCTCGATCACTGCGGTCACTCCGTCGTGCCGACCGACCCGGAGGTTGTCCCGCTGGGCGACATCGTGGGTCAGCACGACCCGGGAACCCTGACCGATCCGGGAGAGCACCGTCAGCAGGACGCCACGTTCGAGTGACTGCGCCTCGTCGACGATGACGAAGGCGTCGTGCAGGCTGCGCCCGCGGATGTGGGTCAGCGGCAGCACCTCCAGCAGACCGCGCGAGGTGACCTCCTCCAGCACGTTCTCGTGCACCACGGCGCCGAGCGTGTCGAAGACCGCCTGCGCCCAAGGCGACATCTTCTCCGACTCCGAGCCGGGCAGGTAGCCGAGTTCCTGGCCGCCGACGGCGTACAGCGGGCGGAAGACGATCACCTTCTTGTGCCGGCGGCGCTCCATCACCGCCTCCAACCCGGCGCAGAGCGCGAGGGCCGACTTGCCGGTTCCGGCCCGGCCGCCCAGCGAGACGATGCCGATCGACTCGTCGAGCAGCAGATCAAGCGCGATCCGCTGCTCGGCGGAGCGCCCGTGTACGCCGAACGCCTCCCGGTCGCCACGGACCAACCGGACAGTCTTGTCCGGCAGCACCCGGCCGAGGGCGGATCCCCGGGTGGAGTGCAACACCAGACCGGTGTGGCAGGGCAGGCCCGCTGCCGCGTCCACGTCGATGGTCTCCCCGGCGTAGAGCCGGGCGATGTCGTCCTCGGGCAGATCCAGTTCGGCCATCCCCGTCCAGGTCGGGTCGCTGGCCTGGCCGTGCCGGTACTCGTCGGCCCGCAGCCCGACCGAGGCGGCCTTGACCCGCAGCGGCATGTCCTTGCTGACCAGCGTCACCTCCCGCCCTTCGGCGGCGAGGTTCAGCGCGACGGAAAGAATCCGGGCGTCGTTGGATTCATTGCGGAAGCCCGGCGGCAGTACGCCGTCGTCGGTGTGGTTGAGCTCCACCCGAAGCGTGCCACCGTCGTCGTTGGCGGGTACCGGGCGATCCAGCCGCCCGTGCAGCACGCGCAACTCGTCCAGCATGCGTAGCGATTGCCGGGCGAACCAGCCCAGCTCGGGATGGTGTCGCTTGCCCTCCAGTTCGGAGATCACCACCAGGGGTAGGACCACCTCGTGCTCGGCGAAGCGGTGGAATGCCGCCGGGTCGCTGAGCAGGACGGAGGTGTCCAGGACGAAGGATTGGCCCGCTGGTCGGGGCTCCCTGGTGTCGGCCGACCCGGCAGCCGCAGTGCGGCGGCTCCGGGCGGTGCGGCGGGTCGTGGTAGTCGCGGCCGGGCCCTGGTCGGCACCGGCGGTCGTACGGCGAGTCGTCACAGGCCTGCTCCGGCGGATGGGCACCCGGCCACCCGCGGTCCGCCTCCTCCGGTGCCCGACGGACACGGGGTCGGATGCGGGCCCCGTGCGCGAGGTCGCAGGCCGGGCGGGCCGGTTGGCTCGGGACAATCCCGCGCCATGCCTAGACGCTAGCTCCCCGCACCCGTCCCGGCTAGGGCATGATTCAGAAGGCGCATCTGCGGCCAACGACGGCCCCGGCAGCGAGACCTCGGGGACGAGCCCACGGCTCGTTCGACGAGCGGTGGTGCCCTCGACAGAGGTGAACCGGCCGGGATGCATGCCCCCTGCGCGCACCCCGGCCGGTGGGACCACCGTCCCCGGTCTGACGTGATCCCCGCGGCGCACGCCCGATCAAGCGGTACGCCGCCTTCCTGGACGGGCCCGCAAGCCCGTCGACCGGTCTCAGCCGGTTCGCCGTACGAGAGTGCCGGTCGGGTGCCGCCCGGTTACCGAGGCGGCCGGCGTCGTGAACGACGATCCGGTGTACGTGGTGCCCGGGCGGGTCACGGCGGCGGGCACCCGGGTGTTGCTGGGCCCGGTGACCGCGAGGGCGGTGGCGATCGCCGCCTGGGCGTCGCGCCGCCGCCGGTTCCAGGCCCCACGGTCACCGTCGAAGTAGCCCTGCCGATAGCCGAAGCGGTAACCGATGCGGTAGCTGAGTTGCCCGTGCAGTCGCCCGGCCGCATAGCTGGTCGCGGCGAGCACGAGCACCAGGAATATCGCGAGGAAGGGACTCATCCGGCGGCTCCGGTCCCTCGCACGTTGCTCATCGTTCCTCCGGCTCGACTGTGGTCGGGTCGGTCACCAGCAGCCGGTCGAGGTCGTCGGTGCCGACCTCCTCCATTAGCTCGACGCTGATCCGGCAGCCGTCCAGGACCACTTCGGCCACGGACGACCGGCGGATCTCGCCACCGGCGTCATAGACCCGGACGCTCAGTTCCGGGCAGCCGAGGTGGGTCCGCCAGGCGTTCCACTCGGCCCGGTCACCGACGCTCAGCGAGAGATAGCGGCAGCCCCGGGCGAGGTAGAGGCGCCAGGGCGCGCTGAGCCCTGCGGCGACACCCTCGGCGATCAGGCCGAAGGCCTGCGCACGGGTTGCGACTTCGGTCACCGCACCTCCCGTACATCGGACGCGTGACACAGGTGAGCACTGATCGTCTCATGCACGTGACACACCGTAGGTTGTCCCATGGGCGTGACAGTATCAGCTTTTCGTTTGTTTGCCCCCGCACCTACGTACATCTATCCTGCCCAGGTGACACCCCTCAGAAACAGTGCTGGACCCCTGACCGACCAGTCAGAATCGGCGTCACGTAAGCGTGACAGGCGCGTGCCGAGGACGCCCACCCAGGCTCAACGGTCGTACGGTCACGAGGTGACCGAGACCGCCAATGCACGGAAGATCGCCTTCGCCACCTTCGTCCGTCGGGCCCTCGACGAGGCGCGTGCCACCCGGGCGTGGAGCGGCACCGAGGTCTCCCGGCGTACCGGTGTCTCACGGCAGACGATCAACCGTTGGGTACGCGGCGACTGGGCCAGCGACCCGGAGGCCGAGCGGGTGGTGGCGTTCTGCGAAGGCCTCGGCCTCGACCCGGCAGTGGCCTTCGCGGCACTCGGTTGGGATCGGACCGCCTCCCGGCACCGGGGCGCCCCGACACCCCCGCCGATGGACCCCGACGTCGAGGCGCTGCTGCGTCGGCTGGTCGACCCCGGCGTCTCGGACGCGGAGAAGTTCCACATCCGAGAAACCATCCGTTATCTCGCATACCGGCCGACCCTGCCGACTGGTGTCCGAAAACGTGGGGAAGCGGCCAGCTAGTTCCTCAGATGGCGAAAGAACAGCAGGTCAGCCTCATTCGTTTCGCTTCGGGCCGGGATCGGGCGCGCTAGCGTCCGTATTTGTACTGCTTGGGCTCGTCGTCGGCGGGGGGACGGGACAAGGCCGAACCCAGCCCTGCGGGACAGAAGGAGGGTCTTCATGACCCTGAAATGGTCGGCAGTCGTGGTCGCGACAATCTCGGTGACGCTCTGCGTCACCGGCAACGCGGTGACCCTGGCCCTCGACGGCGGGCAGCTTCCCCTGCTCGTCAACCTCTTCGCGCTCGCCGCCGCGAGCACCGCGATCGTCCTGGCCGTGCTCGCTGAGCTGCACGAGCGGCTCAACGACCGGCTCACCGCGCTCACCGAGTTCCTGGTGGAGCGGCTCCGGGAGATCGAGGCGCACACCGGCGACCGGAACACCGGATTCGTGGAGGGCTATCTGCTCAGCCACGGCCAGGAGGCGGCCGTGGTGCCGTTCGGACGGCGCGGACGGGGAGCCGCCGAACGCTGATCGCAAGGGCCAAACGAGCCAACCTCAGGCCAGGATTGATCGCCGAAAGCCGGGGTACGCTTTCGCGCGTGCCACCGTTGAATCTAGGCAACCAGCAGCCGAAGATCCCGTTGAACGCCGACGAGGCCTGGCGGGCCACCGCCGACCGGGCGGCCGAGACCGTGCTCTTCTTCGACTTCGACGGCACACTCGCGCCGGTCGCCGACGATCCGACGAAGGTGCAGCCCGCGCCGAAGGTGCTGGCCGCGATCGAGGCACTCGCCCCGGTGGTACGCCGGATCGCGATCGTCTCCGCCCGGCCCGTCGAGTTCCTTCGGGAGCACTTCGACGGGCTGACCGGCGTGGATCTCTACGGCTTGTACGGGTTGGAGCACAGCCACTCCGGTGGCGAGACGGTCACCGAGCCGGCCGCCCTGCCATTCGTGCCCACCATGGCCGAACTCGCCGACCTGGCCCGGGCCGAACTACCGCCACAGGCCCTGGTGGAATACAAGCGGCTGTCCGTGGCCCTGCACTGGCGTACCGCGCCGCAGCTGGCCGACACGGTCGAGCAGTGGGGTCGCGCCCAGGCCGAACGCCTGGGCCTGCGGGTGCAGGTCGGGCGGATGGTGCTGGAGGTCAAGCCGCCGGTAGACCGGGACAAGGGCATGGTCATCGACGAGCTGGTGCAGTCCGCCGGTGGCGCCTGGTACTTCGGCGACGACGTCTCCGACATCAAGGCGTTCGCCGCGCTGCGGGCCCGCACCGCCGCGGATGCCGACTTCCTGGGGGTCTGCGTCGCCGTCGCCAACCCGGAGACCGGCGCCGAGGTCGCCGAGGCCGCCGACCTCACCATCGACTCCCCGGCCGCCCTGGGCGACTTCCTCACCGAGGCCACCCACCACCTGACCTGACGGCCCCGAGAACGGCCGCCCCGGTCAGGCCCCGAAACGGCGCTGACGGGTGGCGTACGAGCGCAGTGCGCGGAGGAAGTCGACGCGCCGGAAATCCGGCCAGTTGAGTTCGCAGAAGTAGAACTCCGAGTGTGCCGACTGCCAGAGCATGAAGCCGGACAGCCGCTGCTCGCCACTGGTCCGGATGATCAGATCCGGGTCCGGCAGGCCGCGGGTGTAGAGGTGCTCCGAGATGTCGTCGACGTCGAGGGAACCGGCCAACTCCTCCAGTGTGCCGCCGTTCGCCGCGTGCTCCAGCAGCAGCGAGCGGACCGCGTCGGCGATCTCCCGGCGGCCGCCGTACCCGACGGCGATGTTGACCTGAGCGCCGCCGCTGCGGTCCCGGGTCCGCTCCTCGGCGGCCTTGAGCGCTGCGGCGTGGTGCGCCGGCAGCACGTCGAGCGCGCCCACCATCCGCAGCCGCCAGGGGTTGCCCGCCTCAGCCAGCTCGGTGGTCAGATCTTCGATGATCTGGAGCAGCGGATCCAGTTCCGCTGCGGGCCGGGAGAGGTTGTCGGTGGAGAGCAGCCAGAGCGTCACATGCCCCACCCCGGCCGCGTCACACCACCGCAGCAGCTCCTTGATCCGCTCGGCACCCATCCGATGCCCGTCGTTCGGGTCGACGAAGCCCATCTCCCGGGCCCACCTGCGGTTACCGTCGCACATCACGCCCACATGGCGGGGCACCGGACGGCCCGCGAGCTTGGCCGTCAGCCGCCGCTCGTAGACGGAGTAGAGAACTTTCCGCAGAGTCATCACTTGCAGAGTAGCGAGCCCGCGCGCAGCCGAGCGTGCCGGTGGCCGATACCGCACCGAGCGGTCGAGACCCGGTCGAATCGCCCCAGCTCAGGAGGCGGGCGCGGCGGTGGAGGCACGGCGTACGCCGTAGAGGGCGAGGACCGCTGCGGCGAGAAGTGGCGCGCCGTCGCGGATCAGCCCATCCACACCGAGTAACCACCAGCACAACGGCAGGTCCACCGCGAGCACGGCCAGGGTGATCACCACGAGCAGGGTGCCCGCCCAGCGTTTGCCGCGCATCAGAATCGCGGTGCAGAACAACACCAGGTAGCTGGTCGCGATACCCGCCGCCAGCCAGAACAGCACCGCCGGCAGGGCGAACGGCCGGCCGTCGAGGATCTCCGCGACGGCGACCAGGGCCGGTACGAGCATCAGCGGGCTGTA
The DNA here is from genome assembly GCF_040682415.1 of Micromonospora sp. NPDC051196. NCBI lineage: Bacteria > Bacillati > Actinomycetota > Actinomycetes > Micromonosporales > Micromonosporaceae > Micromonospora > Micromonospora sp. NPDC051196. Next base: position 273,882 of record NZ_JBFBAY010000001.1, on the reverse strand, counting down.
GGTGAAGGCGGCGACCCGGCTGGTCAACAGCCAGGCGTTGGCCTCCGGTCGACGCGGTGGGGTCTCCCGCCAGAAGATGCCGGACCGGTCGATGACCAGCCGGGGCCGGTGCCGCACCAGATGCCCGGCGATGGCCGGGGAGCGGTACAGCAACCAGACCACGGCGGTGCACAGTGCCGCGAGCAGGGCAAACCCGAGCAGGCCGGGCAACGGTGGCATGCCGTTCCGGGGCACGATCAGTCGACCCACCGCGAAGACGGTGGTGATGGCGAGGATCAGGCCGAGCGGACGGGCCACCGTACGGCCTCGGCGTACGTGGCCGATCAGCAGCAGGAAGCCGATCGATCGCAGCATCGCCCAGCCGGTGCGTACCGCGAGCCCGAAGCCCTGCTCCGGGGCGTACCACCAGTTGAGCACCTCGACCACGACGGTGGCCGCGGCGGTCACGGCGAGCAGCACGGTCATGGCCCGGACGGCGGACGGCCGCCGGACCTCGGTCTCGGCGGCCGTCCTCATGGGATCCGATGATGCCTCGAATCCCGCGTCGATCACACCCCGCGCTGCGGCTGCTCCGCGTCGAGTCGGGCCCGCAGGGCGTCCAGCTCGGCCCAGAGGACACCGGGCAGCTTGTCGCCGAACTTGTCGAACCACTCGGTGACCATCGGCAACTCGTTGCGCCACTCGTCCGGGTCGACCTTGAGCGCGATCCGGACGTCCTCCGGAGTCATGTCCAGGCCGTCGACGTCGAGGGAGTCCAGCGTCGGGACCATGCCGATCGGCGTCTCGACGGCCTCCGCCCGGCCCTCGATCCGCTCGATGATCCACTTGAGTACGCGGGAGTTCTCGCCGAAACCGGGCCACAGGAAGTTGCCGTCCGGGTCCTTGCGGAACCAGTTGACGTAGTAGACCTTGGGCAGCTTCGACTCGTCGCCGTCGGTGCCCTTGCCCATCTCGATCCAGTGCCGGAAGTAGTCGCCGCCGTGGTAGCCGATGAACGGCAGCATCGCCATCGGGTCGCGGCGGACCACACCGACCGCGCCGGAGGCGGCGGCGGTGGTCTCCGAGGAGAGCGTGGCACCCATGTAGACGCCGTGCACCCAGTCCCGGGCCTCGGTCACCAGCGGTACGGTGTCCCGGCGCCGGCCACCGAACAGGATCGCGTCGATCGGCACGCCGTTGGGGTCGTAGTAGTCCTCGGCAAGGATCGGGCACTGGGTGATCGGGGTGCAGAACCGGCTGTTCGCGTGTGAGGAGAGGTTCTCGCTCTCCGGCGTCCAGTCGTTGCCCTTCCAGTCGATCAGGTGCGCCGGCGGCTCACCCATGCCCTCCCACCAGATGTCGCCGTCGTCGGTCAGGGCGACGTTGGTGAAGATGGAGTTGCCTCGGTCCAACGTCCGCATGGCGTTGGCGTTGGTCTTCCAGTCGGTGCCGGGTGCCACGCCGAACAGGCCGTACTCCGGGTTGACGGCGTAGAGGCGGCCGTCCGGGCCGAAGCGCATCCAGGCGATGTCGTCACCGATGGTCTCGACCTTCCAGCCCGGGATGGTCGGTTCCAGCATGGCCAGGTTGGTCTTGCCACAGGCCGACGGGAAGGCACCGGCGATGTGGTAGACCTTGCCCTCCGGCGAGGTGATCTTGAGGATCAGCATGTGCTCGGCGAGCCAGCCCTCGTCGCGGCCCATGACGCTGGCGATCCGCAGCGAGTAGCACTTCTTGCCGAGCAGCGAGTTGCCGCCGTAGCCGGAACCGTACGACCAGATCTCCCGGGTCTCCGGGAAGTGCGAGATGTACTTGGTCTCGTTGCACGGCCAGGCCACGTCCTGCTGGCCGGGAGCCAGCGGAGCGCCGATCGAGTGCAGGGCGTGCACGAAGTCCGCGTCGTCGCCCATCGCCTCCAGGATCTTGGCACCCATCCGGGTCATGATCCGCATGGAGGCGACGACGTACGGGCTGTCGGTGATCTCCACACCGAACATGGGCTTCTCGGCCTCGACCGGACCCATCACGAACGGGATGACGTACATCGTCCGACCGCGCATCGAGCCGCGGTACAGATCCGTCATGACCCGCTTCATCTCGGCGGGCGCCATCCAGTTGTTGGTGGGGCCGGCGTCCGCTTCGTCCACCGAGCAGATGAATGTCCGCTCCTCGACGCGGGCGACGTCCGTCGGGTCGGTCCGCGCGTAGAACGAGTTGGGTTTTTTCTCGGGATTGAGCCGGATAAGGGTGCCGGCCTCGACCAGTTCATCGGTGAGGCGGCGCCATTCCTGATCGGACCCGTCCACCCAGACCACCTGGTCAGGGGTGGTCAGTTCAGCGACCTCACGGACCCAGGCGAGCAGTTTGGGGTGGGACGTCGGGGCCTGATCGATACCCCGAACGGTGGCCGGAGCAACCATGACAAATCTCCTTGTGGTCGACGCTGACCGGTCTATGGAGTGCACGAGTCTCGGCGCGCGATGTGCGTCGCCTTCGTGGAAACCTGGGATTAGGCTCAGCGTAAACCGAGGGACCTCCCCAGTCAGTGGGACTGGTTGTGAAGAACTGCACAAGGCACGGGCACGCTGCCGCTTCACGGCCCTTTACCCGCTTTCACGCGCAGTTTCACGCAAATCTTGCGGCGGACCTCCGTCCACCCCGCTGGCCGGCGCGCTTTGCCACTCGATGAGAGGCAGGGGAAACCAACTCCGGATTGGACATGTCCGGCTACGCTCCGTTCGTGCCTGCCCGCACCGCCGCGCCGGTGGATCCCGGAAGCCGTTGCTCCCCGTCTACGGGGCCGCCAACCGGTACGCTGCCACGGTGGCCGCGACGATGACCGGGGAGCCAGGCTCCCGGCAGCCCCGACCGGGTCTGGTCCACTCCCTGCGCGACCGTTTCGGTCACCTTCTGCGCGAGATGAGCAAGTTCGCGACCGTGGGCGGAGTGGCCTTTCTCATCGACTTCGCCCTGTTCAACTACCTGATCGGCCCCGGCGGGGTGGAACAGATCACGGCGAAGACGATCGCCACGGTGATCGCGGCGACCTTCGCCTTCCTGGGCAACCGGTTCTGGACGTGGCGGCACCGCAAGCGCTCCCATCCGGCGCGCGAGTACGCCCTGTTCTTCTTCTTCAACGCGGTGGGCCTGGGCATCGCGGTGGCCTGCCTGGCCATCAGCCGGTACGGCCTGGGCAGCATCTGGCCGGAGGTCTTCCAGACCCGACTCGCCGACAACATCGCCAGCTTCGTCGTGGGCACCGGCCTCGGGACGCTGTTCCGATTCTGGTCGTACCGGCGGTTCGTCTTCGTAGATGAGGGAACCCCAGTCACTCCGGAAGTGAACCGGGACCGCGCGGCGTGACCTGCCGCCCACCCGTCGGGCCGGAGCCTGCCGGCCCGAGCCCACTGCCCTAAGGTGCTACTTATGCCTCTTGTCCGTCTGCTGCCTGAGCGCTGGCAGAAGTTCATCCATGAGGCGCTCAAATTCGGCCTGGTCGGCGGCATCAACACCGTCATCAATTACGCGGTGTTCAACGCGCTGGCACTCACCGTTTTTGTCGATGGTCAGTTGAAAGCGACGGTGGTCGCCACGGTGGTGGCGACGATCACGTCATATCTGATGAATCGGCACTGGACGTACCGAGATCGTCCGAAATCGGCCATGCAGCGGGAATACGCCCTGTTCTTCCTGTTCAACGGAGTGGGCCTGCTGATCGAACTCGGTGTTCTCGCCGCCGCCAAGTACGGGCTGGGCATGACGAGCCTGCTGGCGCTGAACGTCGCCAAGACCGGTGGTGTGGTGTTGGCGACCCTGTTCCGCTTCTGGTCGTACCGCACCTTCGTTTTCCAGCCCGCCGCGCCGGCCGAGACCAAGCAGACCTGGCAGGGCCTGCCACGCGACGAGTGGGACACGATGGCCGGGATGGATCCGGTAGCCGAACTCGCCGAGTCCGTCACCGAGCTGGAGGAGGAGCAACCGTCGGCCACCCGGCCAACGGGCCTGACTCCCCGGCCGCTCCAGCCCCGCGCCGCCGCCCTGAGCAAGGAGGCCGAACTCACCGCGGCGTTGGACAAGGAGCTGGAGGCCGAACTGGCGGCCGAGCTGCAGCCCGCCCCGGCGCACCGCCGCTTCCGGCGCCGCTGACCCTCCCGACACCCGAAACGCCCGCCAGCGCAGCGCTGGCGGGCGTTTTCGCCGACATATCGGTTCCCGTGCACCAGCCGAGGCGGGCGGACGTTCTCCTGCACCAGCGAGAGTTCAGAGGCCGGACTTGTTGTCGCGTTCGGCGAGGATCTCGCGCATCTCGCCGTCGCCCAACGAGTGCTTGTCGTGGAACGCCTCGACCAGCTCGTAGAGCTTGGTCTGGACCCGGTCGACCTTCGGCACGTCGGGCAGCACCGACTGGCCCCGCTCACCGGCCGACTCGATGGTGAGCGTGCCGTAGCCCAGCACACGCCCGACGAACTGCTGGTTCATCGAGTGGTCGTTGACCCGGCTGAGCGGGATGTCCCGCCGCTCGCGGGAGAACACCCCGTGCTGGAGCACCACCCGCTCGTTGGTGAACAGGTAGTGCGTGGTGCGCCAGACGATGTACGGCCACACCCCCAGCACGATGACGGCCAGCACCGCCAGCCCGCCGATCACGGCAAGGGTGATGGAGCCGCCTCCACCGGAGGGTAGGAACACCAGACCGACCACCACCGCGGCGATGGCGAGCACCAGCACCGCCACCGGCCGGATCAGGGCCTTCCAGTGCGGACGCAGGTGCAACACGACGTGCTCGTCCTCGGTGAGCACGTCTTCGGGGAACGCCACGGATACCTCCTCGCAGAACCGGACGCGCAGACGTTAACCCCCCACCCCCTCCTCGCCACATCCACCACGCGGCCACCCTCCTCACCCGTCCACCCATACCTTCACCCCACCCTTTGCGCGATCTTGCACTTACCGTCCCCGTTATGCCCGATACACGCCATTCATCCCGACCGAAACTGCAAGATCGGCGCGATGTGGGGTGGGGTGGGGTGGGGGTGGGGGTGGGGTTAGCGGAGGTGGAGGAGGTCGGCGGCGGGGAGGGAGTGGGTGGTGGGGGTGGGGTGGGGGGTGGTCAGGGCCAGGTGGCCCTCGGGGGTGATGGTGGTGGCGGTGCCGGTCAGTTCGGTGCCGTCCGGGAGCAGGGCGCGGACCTCGCGGCCGACGGTGGCGCAGACCTTCAGGTACGCCTCGTGCAGGCCGCTGGCACTCGCATCGCCGCCGACGGCTCGCCAGCGGGCGTACCAGTCGGCGAGCGAGCGCAGCAGGGCGCGCAACAGCGGATCCCGGTCGGTGGCCGTCGCACCGGCCAGTTGCAGCGAGGTGGCCGGCAGGCCGGTCGGATTCTCCGGCAACTCGTCGGCGCGCAGCGTGACGTTCAGCCCGATGCCGAGCACGACGGCGGGCGGGTCACCGGGGGTGGGACCGGGCACCGCCTCGGCGAGGATGCCGGCGCACTTGGCCCCGTCGACCAGCAGATCGTTCGGCCACTTCAGGCTGGCGTCCAACTCGGCCAGCCGGCCGACCGCCTCCACCAACGCCACACCGGCCAGCAACGGCAGCCAGCCGTACCCCGCCGGTGGTGCGGCCAGCCAGCCACGGTCCGGCACCGCCTCCCCGGGCCGCAACAGCACGCTGGTCGCGATGCCGGCGCGCGGCGGCGACTGCCAGAGCCGGCCGCGCCGCCCTCGGCCGGCGGTCTGCCGCTCGGCCACCACGACCAGGCCCTCCGGCTCGCCGTTGCGGGCCGCCTCGGCGACGTCGGCGTTGGTCGAGCCGGTCTCGGCGCGCAACTCCAGGCGCGTCCACGGACCGTAGGGCGCGACCAGCGCCCGACGCAGCCGCGCCGCCGACAGCGGCGGACGGTCCAGATCGGTGTACGGCGAACCCGGCATCCCGCCAGCCTACGGTTTCCCCCTACTGCCGAGCGCCGGCGACCTGAACCATCGTTATATTCCGTGGGTGACTACCGAGACCGGGAGCAATCTGCACAGCACCGCCGGCAAGCTGGCGGACCTGGCGCGACGGGTCGACGAGGCGGTGCACGCCGGATCCGCCCGAGCCGTGGAGAAGCAGCACGCCAGGGGCAAGAAGACCGCCCGTGAGCGGATCGAACTGCTGCTCGACGAGGGCTCCTTCGTCGAGTTGGACGAATTCGCCCGGCACCGGTCCACCAACTTCGGGCTGGATCGCACCCGCCCGTACGGCGACGGGGTGATCACCGGCTACGGCACCATCGACGGCCGGCAGGTCTGCGTGTTCGCCCAGGACTTCACCGTCTTCGGCGGCTCCCTCGGCGAGGTTTTCGGCGAGAAGATCGTCAAGGTGATGGACCTCGCCATGAAGATCGGCTGCCCGGTCATCGGCATCAACGACTCCGGCGGCGCCCGCATCCAGGAGGGTGTGGTGTCGCTCGGGCTCTACGGCGAAATCTTCTTCCGCAACGTACGGGCCAGCGGCGTCATCCCGCAGATCTCGCTCATCATGGGGCCGTGTGCGGGCGGCGCGGTCTACTCCCCCGCGGTCACCGACTTCACCGTGATGGTCGACCAGACCTCGCACATGTTCATCACCGGCCCCGACGTCATCAAGACGGTCACCGGCGAGGACGTGGGCATGGAGGAGTTGGGCGGGGCCCGCACCCACAACACCCGTAGCGGCAACGCGCACTACCTCGCCACCGACGAGGCCGACGCGGTCGACTACGTCAAGGCGCTGCTGTCCCACCTGCCGTCGAACAACCTGGACGAGCCGCCGGTCTTCCCCGTCGACGCGGACCTGGCCGTCACCGACGCGGACCGGGAACTGGACACGCTGATCCCCGACTCGGCCAACCAGCCGTACGACATTCACCGGGTGATCGAGCACGTGCTCGACGACGGGGAGTTCCTGGAGGTCCAGCCGCTCTACGCGCAGAACATCGTGGTCGGCTTCGGCCGGGTCGAGGGGCGGCCGGTCGGTGTGGTGGCCAACCAGCCGATGCACTTCGCCGGCACGCTGGACATCGCCGCCAGCGAGAAGGCGGCCCGGTTCGTGCGGACCTGCGACGCATTCAACATCCCGGTACTGACCTTTGTGGACGTGCCCGGGTTCCTGCCCGGCACCGGCCAGGAGTGGGACGGCATCATCCGCCGGGGCGCCAAGCTCATCTACGCGTACGCCGAGGCCACCGTGCCGAAGGTCACCGTGATCACCCGCAAGGCGTACGGCGGGGCGTACGACGTGATGGGCTCCAAGCACCTCGGGGCGGACCTGAACTTCGCCTGGCCGACCGCACAGATCGCGGTGATGGGCGCGCAGGGCGCGGTGAACATCCTCTACCGGCAGGAGTTGGCCGCCGCCGAGGACCCGGCCGCCGTCCGCGCCGAAAAGATCGCCGAGTACGAGGACACCCTGGCCAACCCGTACATCGCCGCCGAACGCGGGTACGTCGACGCGGTGATCGCGCCGCACGAGACGCGTACCCAGATCGTCCGGGCGCTGCGGGTGCTGCGTACCAAGCGGGAAACCCTGCCGCCGAAGAAGCACGGCAACATCCCGCTGTGACCGTGGCGCGGCGGCCGGTCACCGAGGCGTGTCCTGGCTCACCTCGCGTCACATTCTCGGGCCCTGCCTCGTCCCGCCTGCATGACACGAATTCCTCTGCTCAGTGACAGTCAGGTCGGTTGGTTGACCCGGCTCGGGTTCCGGTTCGCCCGTCGCCGCTTCGGCCAGGTGCCGGAACCGTTCCGGGCCACCGCACGCCACCCCGGGATCATGTGGACGAGCGCGATCCACGAGCTGGCGTACGAACGCGCCGCGAGCCGGCTCAGCACGGAACTGCGCGACCTGGTGGTCCACCGGGTGGCCACCCGGGTCGGCTGCTCGTGGTGCGTCGACTTCGGCACGATGCTGACGCTGAAGGCCGGCTTGTCCGTGGCGCGGCATCGGGAGCTGCCCCGGTACCCGGATTCGGCGGCGTTCACCGAGGTGGAGCGGCTCGCGCTGCGGTACGCCGACGCGATGACCGATCTGCCGATGACGGTCACCGACGAGATGGTCGAGGAGTTGCGTCGACACCTCGATGACGCGCAACTGGTGGAGCTGACCTACGCGATCGCGTTGGAGAACATGCGGGCCCGCACCAACCATGCGCTCGGGCTGACCGCCCAGGGTTACACCAGCGGTGACGCCTGCCCGGTGCCGTGGGACGTACAGATCACCGAGGCAGCGCGCGCTGATCGGTGAGGGCCGGTACCCCGGCGAGCTTGGCCGGGTTCAACTGGTCGAAGATGCCGGTGATCCGACCATCGGCGACGGCGAAGGCCATCGTCAGCCGGAGACTCGCCACCTCGCGAGACCTCATCTCGACGAGCAGGCCCAGGTCCCCGTTGACCAGCACCGGCTCGACCAGCACGGTGGCGGCCTGCGCCGCTGCCCGGCGGAGCAGGCCGATGAAGAACCGGGCGACGGGAAGCGCGCCGACGATCGGCCGGCGGCCGGCGGGGACGACCCCGCCGCCGTCGCCGATCGCCACCGCACCGGGTGCCAGCACGGCGAGCAGCCCGTCCAGGTCGCCGGCCCGCGCTGCGGCGACGAACGCGGCGACCACCCGGCGCTGCTCGGCACGGTCGGCCGGACGGTGTGACAGGTCGTGAGCGGCCAACGCGCGGCGGGCCCGCGAGGCGAGTTGTCGGGCCGCCGCGTGCGTGGTGTCGAGCGCCACGGCAATCTCGTCGAAGGGGACCGCGAAGACGTCATGCAGGACGAAGGCCACCCGCTGCTCCGGAGTCAGCCGCTCCATCACCACCAGCAGGGCGTAGCTGATCTCGTCGGCGCGGGTGACGGCATCGGCCGGATCAGGCGCGAATCCCGCCGGACCGCCCGGCCCGGGCAGCCGCGAAACCACCGGCTCCGGCAGCCATGGCCCGACGTACGCCTCCCGGCGTACCCGGGCGGAGCGCAGCAGGTCGAGGCAGATCCGGGCGGTCACGGTGGTGAGCCAGGCGCGGGTGTCGTCGATCCCCTCGGGGCCGGCGGCGCAGTAGCGCAGCCACGCCTCCTGCACCGCGTCCTCCGCGTCGGCCCGGCTGCCGAGCATCCGGTACGCCACGCCGTCCAGGTGAGACCGATGCACCTCGAAGCCACTCACCGAGTCCATCCACCACCTCCCACCATCCCCCACCCTCATCATCCACCCACCCCTGCCGCCCTCGCCCCCGCAGCCGCCCCCGCCCGCCCCCGCCCGCCCCCGCCCGCGCCCCGCCCCGCCCGCGCGGCCGTCCCCGCCCCGCCCTCGCGGCCGCGATCTTGCACTTTGCGTCGCCCCTATGCGGCTTTTACCCCTTAAGCACCGACCGAAAGTGCAAGATCGCGGCCGCGAGGGGTGGGGTGAGGGCGGGGGCGGGGTGGGGGCGGGGTGAGGGTGGGGGTGGGGTGGGGGTGGGCAGGGTGGGGGTGGGGTGGGGTTAGCAGGGGGGGTTGGCGGCTGTGCAGAGGCGGGCGGCGGCGATGGTGGCGACCCGGCGCAACTCCGACTCGGTGCCGTCGCGGCCGAGCGCCAGCACCGTGACCAGGTCGCCGACCCGTAGCACGGCGGTCGTCACAGGGCGTGCCGGCCCCCGGCTCTCACCGGTGTCCAGGTTGCGGGTCGCCATCACGGTGTGCCGGATAAGCATCGCCTCGTCGCCGGCGAAGTCGCGGTCGATCACCTCCCAGCGGTGGTCCGCCTCGGCCCGCGCGATCCGATCCCCCCACTCGGACTCGCCCTTCGATCGCCAGTTCGTGCAGGGTGCGAGCAGCGCGTCGAGCCGCACGAAGAAGCCGGCAACGGCCTCCGGTGCGAGCCGGTAGACGTTCTGGCCGAAAACCACGTCGGCCGGTCGACGGGTGCCATCCGCGGTCGGCCGCATCAGGGTCTGCGAACGCGAGTACCGAGACAGCTCCCAGTACGCCGTCCGGTCCTGCTCCTCGAGGCAGACCAGCAGCATGTGGTCGATCCTGACCGGTTCACCGAGGCCCGCCTGGCCCAGCGGCGGATCGGTCTTGGTGCTGAGATCCTCCGGCTGCACCAGCGCCTCGTGTGGAATCTCCGCGTACGCCGTTGGCGACGTCTGCGGCTGTGACGCGGTGGTCGGTGGCGCTGAGGCCCGCGGCGCCACGAGTCCCGTCAGCGCGATCGTCGGCCCACCGGCCAGCACCAGCACCGCAGTCGCCGCACCCACCATGGCCCGGCGCCGTCGGCGGCGGGCCCGTTCCCGCAGCACCTCCGGCTCCGGCCAGCGGACGTCCCGCAGGTCGTTGTGGAGCCGCTCGACGAACGTCATCTCGTCACGCACCGGGGGCCTCCTCCAGGTCAGAGACGGCGAGCAGCCCGGCGAGTGCGGTGCGCCCCCGGGACAGGCGGGCCTTGACCGTGCCGACGGGAGCTGAGGTCTGCCGTGCCACCTCGGCGACCGGCAGGCCGACCAGGTAGTAGAGCGCGATCGCGACCCGCTGTTCCTCGGGCAGGCGACGCAGGGCGGCGACCACCTCGACGGTTTCCGTGCCCGGTGGGGGGACGCTCTCCACCGCGCCGTGCCGCAGGTAGGCCCGAGCCCGACTGCGCAGACTGCGCCAGCGGCTCACCGCGAGCCGGCTGGCCACCACGCGTACCCACGCCTCGGGGTCGTCGTAGCCACCTACCGTGGACCAACGCTGCCACGCCCGGACGTACGCCTCCTGAACGGCGTCCTGGGCTTCGCCCAGATCACCGGTGAGCACGTAGACGAAGCCGAGCAACCGATGTCGGCTGCCCCGGTAGAACTCGTCGAACCCGTCGACGTCCGGCACCTGCCACCTCCCTGCGGGTCGTAGAGGACACGCACCAGGGGGTGGGCGCGGTTGCCACGGCGTGCGAACGGGTCGGCGCCGGGCGCTCGGGTCACCAGGTGATGCCGGCCTCCGTGAGCAGCGGGCCGGCCAGCATCAGACCGCCGACGACCAGCACGGCCAGGTTGACCAGACCGAAGAGGACGACCCAGAAGAACGCCGGAAACCCGGTTATGCCGGCCAGTTGGTCGGCGTCGGAGGCGGGCATCCCGCGCTGGGTACGCAGCCGTTGCAGCTCGATCACCGGCCGTACGCCACCGAGCAGCAGGAACCACACGCTGGTCCAGGCGAAGGCGGCTTGCACCTGCGGGCTGGCGTACCACGAGACGGCGAGCACCACTCCGCCGGTGACCAGCAGCGACAGCACCCCGAACAGGTTGCGGATCATGACCAGCATGGCCAGCAAGAGGATCACCGCGAGCCAGAGCAGCAGCGTGATCCGGTTACCGGCCAGCAGCCACGCCCCGCCCAGGCCGACCAGCGGCGGCGCGAGGTAGCCGGCGAGCAGGGTGAGCACCATGCCAGGGCCGGTGGGGCGGCCCGCGGAGAGGGTCAGTCCCGAGGTGTCCGAGTGCAGTCGGATGCCGCGCAGTTTGCGTCCGGTGAGCAGCGCGGCCAGGGCATGGCCGCCCTCGTGCGCGATGGTGATCGCGTTGCGGGCGATCCGCCACGGCAGCCGGGTGCTGACCACCAGCAGCGCGGCCACGCCGGTGAGCAGCACCAGCAGCGGGGGCGGGTCGGGCTGCGCGCCGACCAGGCGGTCCCAGAACTCCGTCATGCCCTCGATCGACACCATGGGGCGCGAGCCTACCGGCCGCGTTCCGGTGTCATTGCCGGGCCAACCGCCCGTATCGTGTGAGACTGACCGGGTGGCGATCGGATCGGGAGGTGTACGCCGGTGAGCGCAGCCCCTCTGGAACCCCACGTCGGCCTCTGGACGGAGGACGACTACTTCGCCATGGGCGAGACCCATGACCGGATCGAGTTGCTCGACGGGAGCCTGATCGTGAGCCCTGCTCCGAGCCGACGGCATCAGCGAGTCGCCAGGCGACTGGCGAACAGCATCGAGGCTGCGGCGGAGGTCAACGACCTCTCGGTCTACGACGCGATCAACGTCCGGCTCGGCGTCGATCGCGTCGTGATCCCGGATCTCGTGGTCACCGACGCCGATGACGAGGGAACGGTGCTGGACGCGGCCGAGGTAGTGCTCGTGGGTGAGATCGTCTCGCCGGGCAACGCGGCCGCCGACCGGGTGCTCAAGATGCAGCTCTACGCGATCGCCCGGATTCCCTGGTATCTGCTGGTCGAGCAGGACGGTGACACCCACTCGCTGCGGCTGTACCGGCTCGACGGCGGGCACTACGTCGAGGACCGGGTGGCCAAGGCCGGGGAGACGCTGACTCTCGCCGAGCCGTTCCGTTGGCAGATCGATCCGGCCACCTTGCGCTGATAACCAGGTGTGCTCGCACCACAAGCCGGACATCGAAAATTATATTTTCCTCTATTGCCCAGCCGAGCGACCCCACCCAAAGATGACTGTCTATTGATCGTCGTCTCAGGAGGACGCCATGGGTCAGGCCAGATCTTCGCTGCGTCGGCTGACCGCCGCCGCACTCACCGTGCTCGCCACCGTCGCCGCCGGGCTCGTCGCCACCGCGACCCCCGCCGCGGCGGCCACCGTGCCCGGCATCGACGTCTCGCGCTACCAGGGCACCATCAACTGGACGAGCGTCCGCAACGCCGGCATCCAGTTCGCCTTCATCAAGGCCACCGAGGGTACGAGCTACAAGAACCCGAACTTCAACACCAATTACGTCAACGCGTACCACGCCGGGGTGATCCGCGGGGCGTACCACTTCGCCCGGCCCAACATCTCCTCCGGCGCGGTCCAGGCCAACTATCTGGCCTCCAACGGTGGCGCCTGGTCGGCCGACAGCCGTACCCTGCCTGCCGCGCTGGACCTGGAGGCGAACCCGTACAGCGGCGGTTACTGCTACGGCCTGAGCACCACCGCGATGCGCAACTGGGTGCAGGACTTCCTGAACACTTACCGCTCACGCACCGGCCGCTACGCGGTCATCTACACCACCACCAGCTTCTGGAACCAGTGCACCGGCAGTTGGAGCGGCCCGTGGAACAATCACCCGCTCTGGATCGCCCGTTGGTCGTCCTCGGTGGGCGCCCTGCCGGCCGGCGCTCCGTTCTGGAGCTTCTGGCAGTACACCGACTCCGGCCGCGTCGCCGGCATCAGCGGGGCCGTTGACCGCAACTACTGGAACGGCGACCGCAGCCGCCTGATCGCCCTGGCCAACAACACCTGACGTACGCCCGCGAGCGGGCCGGCGTCCCATCTCGTCACGGACGCCGGTCCGCGTTCGTTGTCTTCCTCGTCGCGCTGCTCAGGCCCGGCGTCGGGAGGCCAGCGCGACCGGCACGGTCATGCCACCACGGCGGGTGACGCTACCTCGGCGGGTGAGGTGCCAGCCGGCGAGCGCGGCCCCGGCCAGCGTCATCAGGCTCACCAGGGTCGCCAGCACCGCGACTCCGGCAGCGGCGACCAGCAGTACGACGTTGCCGAGCACCACGAGCGTCCACAGTGCCAGCTTGGGTCGGGCGTCCCTTCCTCGGTAACCCATTTCGGGCCTCCCTTCCGTCGTCGGAGATCAGATACCCCGAACGGCGAAAGGTCATGCCTGTCGGTCAGTCCTGACGGTCGGGCACGAACTCCCGGAAGGCCGTCTCGAAGTTCGGCAACTGCGCTTCCCACTCGCTGGTAGGCACTTCCCAGCGCAGGGCGAAACCCCGGTTGCTGGCGGTGACGAAGCCTCGGTTGCGGACCCGGATCTCGACCCCGTTGCGGGTCTGGTACCAGTCCCAGTCGGCGCAGGTCCGCCACTTGCAGTCCAGCGGCGAGATGTCGATCAGCCGGTACCCCTGCACGCCACGGACGTTCTTGCGGGCCGGTTCGATCGCCCGCCACGCGGCCGCCGCATCCCGCTGCGGGCTGTCCGTCCGGTCGACGGTCAACTCGCTGACGCCGTTCGGGTCCCGGTACTTCACCCAGGTGCCGCCGGAACTGCGCCGCCAGCCGTCCGGCACCGCCACCTTGAAGCCGACCGGATCGGTACGCATCGTCCAGCCGGCCGGCAGGTCGCTGCTCGGCGGGGACGTGCTGGGCGAGACCGACGGACTCGGCGGTGCGGCGCTGGTGGGCGGGGCGGCAGTGGTGGGCGGCGGGGCAGCCGGTTCGCTGCTCGCCGTCACCGCGTCGGAGGTGCCGGCCGTGTCCTGCGGTGTGCCGCCGTTACCACCGTCATCGCTGTTCAGCAGCGGCACCGCCACCGCCAGACCAACCAGCAGCAGCGCGACCAGGGCGCCGACGATCAGCCCTCGCCGGTTCCGCTCCGAGCGCAGGAAGCCCGAGATGAATACGGAGCCGCCGGCCGGCGCCGGGCTCCCCGGATCCGCCGGCAGCAGCGAGGTCCGCTGCGGTACGACCCGGGTGTCGTCCCCGGCCGATACGGGATCCACCCGGCGGGTTGGTTCGGTGTCCGAACTGGCTGCCGGCTCACCGGAGGCCGCCGCGCGGTCGACGCTGGACGTCGGCCGGTCGGCCTTCGCCGTCGGCTCGGCGTTCGCGCCACCGGCATCCGCGAACGCCGTGCCCGACCGGTCCGTCTCCCCCGTTTCGGCGTCGGCGTCGGGGCCGGACTCCGAGCCGGATGCCACCCCGGCACCCACAACGTCCCCGGAGTTCGCGGTCCCCGAACCCGTCGGGTCGCCGGCCCGGGCCGCGCCGGCATCGTTGTTCGTACCGGTACCTGCCGAGGTCGGTTCGCGCCCATCCAGCTGCGCGCTGCTGTCCGCGCCCGACGGGACCAGGGCGGTGGGCGCGGCGTCCGAGCTGGCCGGCTGCGTCACGTCGGCACCCGCGTCCACCCTGTTCGGGGCGGCGTCGGGGGGTGCGACCTTCGCAGTCGGCGCGGCGTCCGTGCTGCTCGACGCGGCGGCGCCAGTGGCGGCGAGCGGGCCGGAGACCGGCGGCGTACGCGGGGCGGGTGGGCTGACCGGCGCGGACGGGGTGGGCGGTCGTTCCCCGGACGGACGCGGCGCCGGCACCAGCGGCGGGCGCGGCTCACGCGGACCGTTCGGCCCCGGCCGGCGTACGCCGTCGAGCAGTGAGATGCTTCGGGCCCGCCGGCCGCTGGCCTTGCGGAGCATGCGCTCGGCGGACTCGGCGGTGATGCGTTCCTGCGGGTCCTTGCGGAGCAACCCGTTGAGCACCGACTTGAGCGGGCCGGCGTTACGCGGCGGCGGCACCGGCTCGGTGGCCAGCGCGGCCAGGGTGGCGATCGCCGACGGCCGGGCGAACGGCGACTTGCCCTCCACGGCGGCGTAGAGCGTGGCGCCCAGCGACCACAGGTCGGCCTCCGGCCCGGCGGTGCCGTCGCGGGCCCGTTCCGGCGCGATGTACGCCGGTGACCCGAGCACCATGCCGGTACGGGTGACGTTCGGGTCGCCCGGAATGGTGGCCAGCCCGAAGTCGGTCAACACCACCCGGCCATCGGTGCCGAGCAGGACGTTGCCGGGCTTGACGTCACGGTGCATGATGCCCGCTTTGTGCGCGGCCTTCAGAGCGTTCAACACGCCGAGCCCGATCTCCACCGCCTGGGCCGACGACACCGGCCCGTCCTCAGCGAGCGTGTCCTGCAACGAACGCGACGCTACATACTCCATGACGATCCACGGGTCACCGTCGGTGCGGAGCACGTCGAAGATGCGTACCACGTTGACGTTGTTGAGCCGGGCGATGGCCCGCGCCTCGCGCAGCGAGCGTTCCCGCATCTCGCGGCGCTCGTCGTTGGTCAGACCCGGCGGCGGTACGAGTTCCTTGATCGCGACATCGCGGTGCAGCACCTCGTCGCGCGCCTTCCACACCCGACCCATGCCACCCTGACCGAGCGGCGAGAGAAGCCGGTACCGGTCGGCGACGAGTTGGGAGGAGGAAGCGTCTGACATCGCAGAGACGGTACCCGGCAGCGCTGACACCTACACCGTCGGCACGCCATTGTGCGACCAAGGTCAAGCCGCCGACGCGTACGCTAAGTGGCATGTGTGGGGAAGAGCCGCTGTTGCGGATCGTGCGCGGCGTGCCGACCGCCGAGGAACTGGCCGCGTTGGTGGGCGCGATCGTCGCCCGCCCCCGGCCCGCTGCCGAACCCACCCCGGCACCGGCGTCCAGCTGGGCGCGCAGCGGTCGACCGAGAAGCACCGGGCACCTGCCCGGTCCCGGTGCCTGGCGCGCGTCAGGTCTGCCCCACTGACGCTGCGGCGTCCCGACCGGCTGGGATCCCCGGCGCTCGGTCGGATGTCCGGCGCCGGCTACGGGGCTGCCGGGGACGGCATGCACCCACTAATCTCACTCTGGGGAACCGGGCGGTAACGGTTGGGAGGGGCCGATGATCCCTGAAGAGGACCGACCAGCGTCCTGGTTGGGCAGTTACCGCAACATCGAGGCGGACATCCGCCAGATGCGGGAATTCGCCGACCGGCTACGCGCCGAGGTGGAGAGCAACTACACCCCGCATCTGCGGTACATCGCCAGCGACATGCTCACCCAGGTGTCCAATCCCGCCGACGCGTTCATCGAGTTGGTGCAGTTCATGCGCGCCCACTGGGAGACCCAGCAGGCCACCGCCAACGCCGTCTGGGGCGTCGGCCACACCACCGGCCATCTTGCGGAAGCCGCCCATCAGGTGGCGCTGCGTTACGGCGACGCCGACGCCTTCTCCGCCGCCCGGGTCGCCGACATCCGGCACGCCCTCGCCCGGCCCGGCACGGCCATCACCCCACCCGTGCCCTCCACGTCGTTCGCCGACCCCACCGGCCCCGACCAGCCGGGACCGGTGGTACTGCCGTGAGAGATGTGGGCGTCGGCCGCAGTGGCGGCCTCACCGACTGGTACCTGATGAACGTCGCCGACATGTGGGCCTGCGTGCAGGATCATCAGACCGAACAGCACTGGCGGCACGTTGCCGGCTGGCGCAAGGTCTGCGACCTGGCCGGCCAGCACCTCACCCGGCTCAAGGCATACCGCGACGGCCTGGCCCGAGCCTGGCCGCCGGACACCAACGCCGCCGCCCGGGCGTACGTCACCGAACTGGACGACCTGATCGACCAGGTGCAGCGTACGCACGACGCCGCCGCCGCCAACCAGACCGCACTGTCCGCCGCCACCCAGGCCATCACCAGCACCCGCACCGAGCTGGGAAAAATCTACGAGGAGTACGCCGGCAAACTCCGGCAGAAGCGGACCTGGGAGGAAATCGCAGCCGACCCCAAAGCCGCCGCTGGCAGCCGTGCCAGCGAATCTCCGGTAACCGACGCCGACCTGGAGCGCCTCAACGTCCGAGCGCGCGGCATCATGTACGGCCTCAGCAGCGAACTCCAACAAGCCCAAGCAATGCTCCGCCAACCCCCTCCTAATTCACGACCCCCAATTCAGCCTGCAAGAGATCATTCACCGGAAGGGCCTGCGGCAGGAGGCATAGCCGCGCCTATCATCCCCCCGATCGTGCCTATACCCCACACTCCATCGACTGGACCGGTACCGCGTGGGCCATCCTCGTCACCCGGAAGAGGCGTTCTTACTCCCCGCCCACCCGTGACCGGCCCGGTGCTTGGTGGAGCAAATCCAGGGCCAGCCCTCTCCAACCCTGTCAAACCAGTTGCTGAAAGCCTTGGTCCGCCCTTCAGCCCTAACACGGCAAAACAACCACCGCTTACGGATGCGCGGACCGCAATTCCAGGGCTAGGGCCAACACCAGGTGGGCAAAACGGACGCGCAAGCGCTCCTAGCCCGACTACGCCTTCCCGAGCAGTCAACACTGGGGGTGTAATCGGCGGGCTCTCTGCGCCTGGGACCACTCGACCGTCCGCGAGCAATGGGGGCGACATTCGAAGAGTTAACCCTATAGGCGGAATAATCGGAGGCGGCGGAGCTGGAACTGCGCCCACAGGAGCAGCGGGCTCTCGCCCAGGTAACGGGAGAGGGGCTGGTGGCGGATCCCTCATGGTTCCCTTCAACGGAACGCTGTCCAACTTCAGCACCTTGCACCCCGGTGCAGGCGACGCGTCTAGAAGCAAGAAGGACGACGCCGAGGAGTCGCGCCACTGGGACCCTGATCACCCCTGGAAAACGGATCAAGGCGTTAGCCCGATAGTCCGGCCCCCTGACGAGGAGGGACCCTTCGACCCCGGACCAGCAATCGGCCTTGATCGGTGAAGCCAAGGGCTTTGCATACTCCGGTTGCACTGCTACTCACGTTCATCCTTGCATCCCCCTCCGGCCTTACACTGAATGCCGAAGCGGCGACGCAGCCAACGACTATCGACGTCAACAGCATCCGCAGTAAACAATGGCATCTGAGATTCCTCATGCTCGAAGATGCCCACAAGATAAGCAAGGGATTCGGAATTACTGTAGCTGTTCTGGATACAGGCGTTCACCCCCATACTGATCTCAAAAAAAACCTGTTACCGGGTGCCGACGTCTCCGAGGAGAGGTACCGTGACGGCCGACGAGATCATGACGGCCACGGAACCGGGATGGCCGGAATAATCGTCGCCCACGGCCAGCCCGACAACAAGGGGGCCTTAGGTATTGCACCAGAAGCAACAGTTCTCCCCGTTCGCTTCAAGCGAGGAGGACATCATGGGACGGCAAGAGGACTTAGCGAGGCCATCAGATATGCGATCAGAGGCGGAGCGCGAGTAATAAGCATATCCTCCACCGGCTCCCCTGACTTCGAGTTGCAGCAGGCAATTCAGGAGGCAGCCCAGGCAGACATCCTGATCGTCGCTGCAGCAGGGAATCGGCCGCATGACGGGCAAGTGGGGTTTCCCGCCGCCTATCCGCAGGTAATTGCCGTCGGTGGAATTAATCACCAAGGGAGACACGCCGAGGTTTCCGTCGCCGGAGCAGAAGTAGACGTAGTTGCACCAGCCGTTGAGATCTTTAGCACCGGCATAAATGGAAAGTATCGTGTCGGGACTGGTACGTCTGGGGCTACGGCGATTGTGGCGGGGGCGGCGGCGCTGGTTCGGGCGAAGTATCCGTATCTGCCGGCGGATGAGGTTGCCCATCGGTTGACGGCTACCGCGATCGACAAAGGGCCGCCGGGGCGGGACGACCAGTATGGCTACGGGGTAATCGATCTGGTGGCGGCGTTGACGGCAGACGTACCGCCGAGGGGTTTTGAGTCGGTGCCGCCGACCGCGCCCGACGGGGCTCGCCCGAGCACGGCGGCGGCGGACGCGCCGCAGGCCGATGGTGAGAGTGCGGCGACCGTGCGTGGGCTGGTCACGCTGGGGGTGCTGATGGCGGCAGGTGGTGCGTGGGCCTTGTTCGTTCGTCACCGACGTAGGTCCGATGATCCGCCGCCGCGGATCAGCCGCTGAGCTACTCGCGACGCGACGATGAGCGCCGGGAGCCGGCGGCGTGATCGGGCGGGCAACCGGTAACGTCGGCGGGGTGCCTGATGTCATGCCTCTTCGCCTGGTGCTTGCCTCGGCGAGCCCGGCCCGCCGTAAGACTCTGCAAGCCGCCGGCATCGAGCCGGACGTGCTGGTCAGCGGGGTCGACGAGTCACTGGTGGTGACCGAGCGGGCGGAGGATCTCTGCCTGGAGTTGGCCAGGCTGAAGGCGCAGGCGGTGCTGGCCCGGTTGCGGCCGGCTGGTGACCAGCGCACGCTCGTGCTGGGCTGCGACTCCGTGCTCGCCTTCGACGGGCAGATCCTCGGCAAGCCGGCCGACGCTGCCGACGCCACCGAGCGGTGGGAACGGATGCGGGGGCGCAGTGGGGTGCTGCACAGTGGACACTGCCTCATCGACGTCGGGGCGGGGCGCCACGCGGAGGCGGTGGCCTCGACGGTGGTTCATTTCGCCGACATCAGCGACCACGAGATCGCCACGTACGTCGGGACCGGTGAGCCGCTCGCGGTGGCTGGGGCGTTCACCATCGACGGCCTGGGCGGGCCGTTCGTGGAGCGGATCGATGGTGATCCGAGCACGGTGATCGGGTTGTCCCTACCATTGCTGCGGCGTCTACTGGCCGAACTGGACCTGCGGATCACTGACCTGTGGACGAAGGTCGCGCCTGGCAGCCAATCGGTCGAGCCACTCGGTTAACGTCCGGGCATGACGCTCAAGTCGATCCCGCTCACCGATGAACTGCACGGGTACCTGGTCGCACACGGTGCCCCGCCCGACGAGGTAATCCGCGACCTGGCCGAGGAGACGCTGGCCCTGCTGCCGGAACATGCGTCCATGCAGGTCGCACCCGAGCAGGCAGCTTTCCTGACCTTCCTGACCCAGTTGCTCGGCGTCCGACACGCGGTGGAGGTGGGTACCTTCACCGGGCTTTCCGCGTTGGCCATCGCCCGAGGGCTGGTCGACGGCGGGCAACTGACCTGCTTCGACATCTCGGAGGAGTACACGAGTGTCGCGCGCCGGTACTGGGCTCGTGCGGGTGTGGCCGACCGGATCGACCTGCGGATCGGCCCGGCCGGTGACACGCTGCGGGAGTTGCCGAACGAGCGGTACCTCGACTTCGCCTTCATCGACGCCGACAAGACCGGTTACCCGATCTACTGGGCCGAGTTGGTGCCCCGGATGCGGCCGGGCGGGGTGATCGCCGTCGACAATGTGCTGCGGCACGGCCGGGTCATCGCACCGGAAGACGCCGACGACCGGGCCATCGCCGCCTTCAACGACGACGTCCTGGCCGACGTGCGGGTTGCCGCAGTGATGCTGCCGATCGCTGACGGTCTGACCCTCGCCCGGGTGCACTGAGCCGGGAGCAGGGCCATCCGCGGGAACAGGCCACCGGCGATCGGGCTATGCCCGAACTGCGCGCCGGGCTCGGGTCAGGTTGAGGGCCAGCTCTTGGCGGTTCTGGTACGCGTGCCGGAGCCAGGCAGGTTGGCCGGGGCCGGTGCGCCAGGACTCGCTCAGCGGGCTGTTGTCGACGGTGTCGAAGCCGAACTGGTCGTACAGCCTCGTCACGAGTTCGACGGCGTCGGGATGATTGCTCGATACCGACAGTGCCAACCGGTCGGGGGCGCCGGCAGGCCGAGCGGAGGTAAGCAGCCGGTGCGCCTGAATGTGGGTGAACGCCTTGGCGACCTTCGACGTGGGGAGTTGCTCCTGGCGTAGTTCGTGGACTGTCTTCTCGCCTGAGTCGATGACCGGGAAGTTGCCGTCGCGCCAGGGCATGTAGTTGTTCGTGTCCAGCACGATCTTGCCGGCAAGTTCGTCGACCGGCATGTCGTTGACGAGTTTGAGGGGCACCGCCACGACGGCGAAGTCACCGGCCGCAGCGGCGTCTGCGGCGTACGCTGCGCGCGCTGACGGGCCCAGCTCGGCAACGAGACGTTCCAGCGTCTCGGGTCCCCGAGAGTTGGCGATGACGACTTGGTATCCGCTGGCCAGTGCCGCACGCGCGATCTGGCTGCCGACCTCGCCGGCACCGATAATTCCGATCGTTGTCATTGATGGTTCCATTTCATTGTGAGTCCCTCGGTGGGTCGAGCAGTGTCGCTTGCCGAGGCCAACCGATGGCTCGGACGCCCGGCCCACAGACCGGGCGTCCGAGCCATTGTGCTCATTTCTCAGGCGGCTAGCTGCCGAAGCATCTCGGCGGAGTCGTGCAACGCCGTCATCTGCACGAATCGGCCGTCACTGACCTCATAGATGGCGTACTCGACGATCTCGAAAGAAGCGCCGGACGGGGCGGCACCGAGCCACTCCTTCACCGGAGTGCCGGTGTTGATCGCGCGTACGGCGATGCGGTTGCGGTCGAACAGCAGTTCCTTGACCTCCCAGTGGAGGTCCGGAACGGCTTCGACGTCCTGCCGCTGGACGGTGAGAACATCGTCCCGGGTGCCGGGCTTGCCGTTGAGCAGGACCCGGTCGTTGATGAACTCGTCCATCCCGTCGAATTCGTGGGCGTTGAGCGCCGCGACGTAGCGCAGGTACCAGCTACGCATATCCTCTTGCGTCGTCATCTGCCCTACCAGCCCAGTTCGCCGTGTTCGTCGGTGAAGGTCCCGGTCGGACCGTCCTTGTCGAGCGTGGCGAGGCGTACGACCGTCTTGGCGCTCTCCTCCACCGGCCGTCCGATCCCCAAGGCTGCGGTCATGTCGGTGGCTGTGGTGCCGGGTTCGAGTGCGTTGAACTTGATGTCCGGGTACAACTTGGCGTACTGGACGGTGAGCATGGTGGCCGCCGACTTGGACGCCGCATAAAGCGCCAGCGGGATGCCGAACTCCGGCCGTTCGGGGTTGTTCACCGCCCAGAACGATCCCATGCTGCTGGACACGTTGACGACCGTCGGGTTCGACGACTTCTTCAGCAGCGGCAACGCGGCCTCGGTGACCCGGACGATTCCCACCGCATTGGTGTCGAACACCTGTAGGGCCTTCGGTCCGTCGATCTCTCCGGCACCGAGAATGCCGGCATTGTTGATCAGGACGTCGAGGCGGCCTTCGGTCGAATCAATGGTCGCCAGGGCGTCGCTCACCGACGCGTCGTCGGTGACGTCGAGTTGTACGAACGGTGCGCCCAGTGCTGCCGCAGCCGCCTTGCCCCGCTCGATGTCGCGTGCGCCGACGTAGACGATGTGGCCCAGTTCGAGAAGCTGCCGGGCGGTTTCGAAACCGATGCCCTTGTTGGCGCCGGTAACCAGTGTGACGGTCATGCCTCTCCTTTTGTACCGATCAGTTGCGAGTCAGCGTAACAGGATTTTGTACCGATCGGTTGGTGGTCTGGATCACGTTCTGTACCAAGCGGTAAGCTGACTCCATGAGCACGATCGGACGTCCCCGCGCCTTCGATGAGGAGGCTGTCCTCGATCGCGCCGTCGAGGTCTTCTGGCGCCACGGATACGAAGGCGCCTCGCTGAGCGTCCTCACCGGCGCGATGGGCATCAACCGGCCGAGCCTGTACGCCACGTTCGGCAGCAAGGAGCAGTTGTTCCAACGCGCCTTCGCCCGCTACCACGAGACCCAGGTGGCCGCCGCCCGCGCCGCACTCGACCAGCCCAGCGCGTACGCCTCCATCGAGGCCTTCCTACGCTCCAGCGCCGACGGCCTCACCGCCGCTGATCACCCCGCCGGTTGCCTGTCCATCCAGGGCGGCTTGGCCTGCTCGCCGGAGAACGCCGGTATCTCCAAGATCCTGGCCGCCGGTCGCGCCGCGACCGAGTCGGCCCTTGCGGAACGGCTGTCCCGTGCCGTGGACGAAGGCGACCTGCCGGACGACACGGATGTCCCGGCACTCGCCCGATTTGTGATGGCGCTGAGTGAGGGCCACGCGGTGCACGCCGCCGCCGGCGCCAGCCGCGAGGAGCTTCAGGCCTCCGTCGACATCGCCCTGCGGGCGGTCGGCACACTCCACCGTCCGTGAACAGCACGTCGCCGAACGAACGGTGCAGTCAGACGGGAGCAGGGGTCGGCTGCTCGGCGGGCGTCGGGGTCGGCAGGGCCCGGCCGAGTCGTACCGCGAGCAGCGCAGCCGCCGCGATGAAGCCCGGCAGCAGCAGGAACGCCGAGTGGGTTCCGACGCCGTCGGCCACCCAGCCGAGCGCCACCGGCGCGATCCCGAAACCCACCCCCATCGAGTACGCCGACCAGCCCGCCGCCTGATCCGTGGCGTCACCGGCGACAGCGAGAGCGAGGGAGATGGCCAGCGGATAGTGCAACGCGTTGCCGAGGCCCAGCACCACCAGGCCGACGACCGCCAGCCAGCCGACCGAGGCCACCCAGAAGAGGATGAACCCGGCCAGCGACACTCCCAGCGCGGCGAGCAGGAGGGGTACCGGGCGGAAACGGAGGGCCACCCGGCCGCCGAAGATCCGGCCGACGAACATGCCGCCGACGATCGCGGCCACCGCCGCCGAGGCAGCCCCGGGCGCCATCCCGGCGTTCGAGCGCAGCACGTCGGCGGTCCACAGGGACAGGCAGACCTCGATCGAACCGGTGACCGCCATCAGCACCCAGGCGATCCAGTACGCCTTCGGCAGTCGGCGCGTACCGCGACGAACCGCGACCGGGGTTGGGCGCGCTTCGGCGACGGCGACCTGCGGTCTGCGTACGCCCGGGGTCAGGGTCGCGACGGCAACGAGTGCGATCAGGGCGACCACGACGGACATTCCCGGCCGCCAACCCCAGCCGGCGTTCACGCTCAACCCGATCACCAGCGGGGCGAGGATACCCATGCCGGCGCAGGCGGCGTTGGCCTCGGTCAACGCCGCTGGTGCGGCCGGGCCGTGCCGGGTGGTGAGCACCACGTTCACCCCGCTGACCACCAGCGTCCCGGCGGTGGCGATCACCATGACGACGGCGAGGGTGGCGGGTAGCGGGCGCAGTAGGGCCAGCCCGGTCACCCCGGCGGCGACGCCGGCCAGCCCCAGCCAGATCGTCGGCGCTCGGCCGAGCCGGCGGGCGATCGGGGCGAACAGCGCGCCGCCGGCCAGGGCGCCGGCTGCGAGGGCGGTGCTGTGCAGGCCGGCGACGGCGGCGGAGGTGCCCTGTTCGTCGCGCAGCAGCGGCACCACCGGGCCGAAACCGTAAAGGAAGAAACCCCACAAACCGAGTTGGGCGTACGCCAACCAGGTGATCCGGTCGTGGCGGAGGCGGGGCACGCGACTCACGCTACAAGCGCATGCCGCTGCCCGACCCGCGCTGAGAGCGAACTCTCCTCACGCTGTGTGAGGATGTTAAAAGGGGGCCCCTGCTCTACCGCAGGCGTTAACAAGGGGCCCTTCCTTTCACCGGACGCTGCGGGCGAACTGGCGGGCCGCCCAGTAGACGCCGGCAGCGGCGAGCACCGCGATGATGCCCAGCCCCTGCCACACCCGGTCGTTGCCGATGTCGCCGCTGAACAGGGCTCGGGTGCCGTCCACCGCCCAGGAGAACGGGTTCCACTTGGCGATGCCCTGCAACCAGCCCGGTGCGAAGGCGAGCGGGAGCAGGATGCCGGAGAGCAGCAGCACCGGCTGGGCGACCGTGTTCATCAGCGGGGCCAACGCGTCCTCGCTCTTGACCTTCAGCGCGACGCCGTAGGAGACCGCCGAGGTCATCAACGCGATCAGGGCGAGCATCAGATAGGCCAGCAGCAGGTCACCGATGAACACGCGCAGATCGAACAGGAGCGCGAGCAGGGTGATGATGACCGCCTGGACCAGCAGCGAAACCACGTCACGCAGGGAGCGGCCGAGCAGCAACGCCAGCCGGCTCACCGGGGTGACCCGGGAGCGTTCGATCACGCCGGCCCGCAGCTCGGCGATCAGGCCGAAGCCCTGGAACAGGCCGCCGAAGATGGCCAGCAGCACCAGCAGACCGGGCACGAAGATCTTGTACGCCTCGGCCTGGGTCGGCGCATTCAACGCTGGCTTGAGCAGCGGGGCGAACAGCAGCAGATACATCACCGGCTGGAAGACGCCGACGAATACCCACACCGGGTTGCGCAGCAGCAGATGCAGTTGGCGCTCGAAGATCAGCCAGGTGTCGCGGGCGAGTTTCATGAGGTCTCCTGGTCGGTCAGGACTCGCGCAGCGAGCGGCCGGTCTTGGTGAGGAAGACGTCGTCGAGGCTCGGGCGGTGCAGTTCGATCGACCTGAGATCGAGCCCGGCACCGTCGACACGGCGCAGGATGCGTGGGATGGCGGTGGCGCCGTCGTCGACGAAGAGCCGCAGGCCACCGTCCTCAAGCGCCTCCAGCCGGCTGACGTACTCCTCGGCGGCGAGCAACTTCTCCGCCTCGGCGGTGGCGGTTAGGCCGAGGCCGAGTTGCACCACGTCGCCGGAGATCTCGCGCTTGAGCCCGGCGGGCGTACCCTCGGCGACCACCTCGCCGTGATCCATGATCGCGATGCGGTCGCAGAGCGCGTCGGCCTCGTCGAGGTAGTGGGTGGTGATGAAGACGGTCATTCCGTCGGCGCGCAGCCGTCGGATCTCGTCCCACATGTGCGCCCGGCTCTGCGGGTCGAGGCCGGTGGTCGGCTCGTCCAAGAAGACGATCTTCGGCTCGTGGATGATGCCGAGCGCGATCTCGACCCGGCGGCGCTGGCCACCGGAGTACGTCTTGCACTTGCGGTCGGCGAACTCGGTGAGCTGGAACGCCTCCAGCGCCCGGGTGGCCCGCCGGTGTGCCTCGGCCTTCGAGATGCCGTACAGCCGGGCCTGGAGCACCAACTCCTCCCGGGCGGTGGACTCGTCCCAGGTGCTGCCGCCCTGGGCGACGTAGCCGATCCGGCGGCGTACCTCACCCGGATCCTTGCGCAGATCGGCACCGGCGATGGTGGCCTGGCCACCGTCCGGCTCGATCAACGTCGCCAGCATCCGCAAGGTGGTGGTCTTGCCGGCGCCGTTCGGGCCGAGGAAGCCGAAGATCTCGCCGGCGGCCACATCCAGGTCGACGCCGCGTACCGCGTCGACGGTCTTCGTCTCCCGACCGGCCCGGCTGCGGTACGACTTGCGCAGCCCTCTGGTCTCGATCATCGCTTCCCCCCGCTTGTGGCCGATGTCGGCCATCATCGTCATCGGTAGCCGATCACATCGGTACGACACCACGCCGGGTCAATCCTGGACCAATCCGTGCGACATCCCACACTGATCGATCGTTAGGGTTTCCGGGTCGGTCGTTAAACTCCCGGTCAGTAACCTCCGGGAGGAGCCACCAAGGTGCGCAAGGTACTCATCGCCAACCGGGGCGAGATCGCCGTCCGGGTGATCCGCGCCTGCCAGGATGCCGGCCTGGGCAGTGTCGCCGTGTACGCGGACTCCGACCGGGACGCCCTGCACGCCACGCTCGCCGACGAGGCGTACGCCCTGGGCGGTGACACCGCCGCGGAAACGTACCTGCGCATCGACAAGCTCATCGACGTGGCGGCCCGCTCCGGCGCGGACGCGGTGCACCCCGGCTACGGTTTCCTCGCCGAGAACGCCGATTTCGCGCAGGCGGTCATCGACGCCGGCCTGACCTGGATCGGCCCCACCCCGCAGGCGATCCGCGACCTCGGTGACAAGGTCACCGCCCGGCACATCGCCCAGCGAGCGGGCGCGCCCCTGGTGCCGGGCACGGCCGACCCGGTCGGCAGCCCTGACGAGGTGATGGCCTTCGCCGTCGACCACGGCCTGCCGGTGGCGATCAAGGCTGCCTTCGGCGGGGGCGGACGTGGTCTGAAGGTGGCCCGGACGATGGAGGAGATCCCGCAGCTGTTCGAGTCGGCCACCCGGGAGGCGGTCGCCGCGTT
The DNA here is from genome assembly GCF_040682415.1 of Micromonospora sp. NPDC051196. Lineage (NCBI taxonomy): Bacteria > Bacillati > Actinomycetota > Actinomycetes > Micromonosporales > Micromonosporaceae > Micromonospora > Micromonospora sp. NPDC051196. The sequence continues at coordinate 246,703 of NZ_JBFBAY010000001.1, read as the reverse complement.
CGGCCGGGGCGAGTGCTTCGTCGAGCGGTACCTCGACCGGCCCCGCCATGTCGAGGCGCAGGTCCTGGCCGACCAGCACGGCAACGTGATCGTGGTGGGCACCCGGGACTGCTCGTTGCAGCGCCGACACCAGAAGCTGGTCGAGGAGGCGCCCGCGCCGTTCCTCACCGCCGAGCAGCGGGCCCAGATCCACGACAGTGCCAAGGCGATCTGTCGGGAGGCCGGCTACCACGGCGCCGGCACGGTCGAGTACCTCGTCGGCAACGACGGCACCATCTCCTTCCTGGAGGTCAACACCCGGTTGCAGGTGGAGCACCCGGTCACCGAGGAGACCGCCGGCATCGACCTGGTACGCGAGCAGTTCCGCATCGCCGACGGCGAGAAGCTGCGCCTCACCGAGGACCCGACGCCGCGCGGGCACTCCATCGAGTTCCGGATCAACGGCGAGGATCCGGGGCGTAACTTCCTGCCCGCCCCCGGCACGGTCACCGCGCTGCGGCTGCCCACCGGCCCCGGCGTACGGGTGGACACCGGCATCTCGGCCGGCGACGTGATCGGCGGCAACTTCGACTCGCTGCTGGCGAAGGTGATCGTCACCGGGGAGACCCGCATCGAGGCGTTGGAGCGGGCCCGTCGGGCGCTTTCCGAGATGGTGGTCGAGGGGATGGCCACCGCGCTGCCGTTCCACCGTCTGGTGGTCCGCGATCCGGCGTTCACCGCCGAGCCGTTCGCCGTGCACACCCGCTGGATCGAGACCGAGTTCGACAACACCGTGCCACCGTTCACCGGCGCGGCCGACGCGACCGCCGACCCGGCCGCGCGCGAGACCGTCGTGGTGGAGGTGGGCGGCAAGCGGCTGGAGGTGAGCCTGCCTGCGGGCCTCACCACCGGTCCGGCCACCCCCGCCCCGGCCGCGCGCAGGCCCACCCGTCGTGGTGGTGGCGTCACGGTCGGCGCGACGGCCGGCGGCGACTCGCTGACCTCCCCCATGCAGGGCACCATCGTCAAGATCGCGGTGGCCGACGGGGACACCGTCGCCGAGGGCGACCTGGTGGTGGTGCTGGAGGCGATGAAGATGGAGCAGCCGCTGCACGCCCACAAGGCCGGCACGGTCAGCGGCCTGTCGGCCGAGGTCGGCGCGGTGATCACCGCCGGCGCCGCCATCTGCACCATCGCCTGAGGTGTAAGGAAGGGCCCCTGGTTAACGCCTGGGGTGGTGAAGGGGCCCCCTCCTAGCACTGCGGGCGATGGTGCGCGCGTCAGCGGAGGGTTTCGGCGGCGACGTCGCGCACGGCAGTGGTGAGTGCGGTCAGCACCGGTGAGTCGAGCCGCCAGTGCTGCCAGTAGAGCGGGATGTCCACCACCTGGCCGGGCGCGATGTCCACGCAGCGGCCGGAATCCAGGTCGTCGGCGGCGATCTGCTCCGGCACCATCCCCCACCCCAGCCCGAGGCGGATCGCGGCGCTGAACGCGAGCACCGACGGCACGTAGTGCACGGGTGGATCGAGGGCCTGGCCGGTCAGCGTACGCACGAAGCGGTGCTGGATGCGGTCCTTGCGGTCGAAGACCACCACCGGCGCGGCGGCGAACGCCGAACGGGTGAGACCGTCGGCGAACCATCGTCGTACGGTCGACGGGGCGGCCAGCGCCCGGTACCGCATCGCGCCGAGCGGGCGTACCCGGCAGCCCTGCACCGCCTCACGCTGGGCGGTAACCGCAGCCATCACCGTACCGGCGCGCAGCAGCTCGGCACTGTGGTCCTGGTCGTCCTGCCGGATGTCGAAGGAGAGTTCCGGCTGGGCGGGTAGCCGGGCCAGGGCCGCGGGGAACCAGGTGGCGAGCGAGTCGGCGTTGACCACGACGGCGACGCGGGTACGACCGGGATCGCCGCCGAGTGGCCCGCGCGCGTCGGCCAGCGCTTCCCGTTCCAGCAGCGCGAGCTGCCCGGCGAGGCGGAGCAGCGGACGGCCGGCCTCGGTGGCGTCGCAGGGCCGCTGACGCCGTACGAGCACCTGCCCGACGGTCTCCTCAAGCGCCTTGATCCGCTGGCTGATCGCCGACGGCGTCACGTGCAGCAGGCGACCCGCCGCCTCGAAGCTGCCCTCGCTGACGACCGCGGCGAGCGTTCGGAGCTGGGCGGAATCCAGACCGCTCATGAAGCTCAGCTTAACCATCTGAAGGATCTTTAGTTGGACTGATGATCCGGCCCACCCCTACCGTCAACCCATGCTCACCTCGGCCGTTGCCGGCTTCTCGCTGTCCATCGCCCTCATCGTCGCGATCGGAGCGCAGAACGCCTTCGTGCTCCGTCAGGGCCTGCGCCGGGAGCACCTGGTGCCCGTCGTACTGACCTGCGCGGCGTCGGACGCCCTGCTGATCGGCGTCGGCATCGCCGGCGTCGGTTCGGTGGTGACCGGCCGACCGGACCTGCTCACCGCGATCCGCTGGGGCGGCGCGGCCTTCCTGCTCGGGTACGCGGTCCTCGCCGCCCGCCGCGCGCTGCGCCCCGGCGCCCTCACCCCCGCGCACCGGCCACCGGCCCGGCTCGGTGCGACGCTGGCGGCCTGCCTGGCCTTCACCTACCTCAACCCGCACGTGTACCTCGACACCGTGCTGCTGCTCGGCGGCATCGCCCAGCAGCACCAGCACCGCTGGTGGTTCGGTGTCGGGGCCGCGCTGGCCAGCGTGTGCTGGTTCACCGCGCTCGGTGCCGGCGCCTACCGGCTCGCCCCGCTGCTCGCGCGGACCCGTGTCTGGCAGGTGCTCGACGGCCTGATCGCGGTGGTGATGGTCCTGGTGGCGGCGGCGTTGGTGCTGGGCTGAGCGGGTGGTTCACCTACCACCGGCACGCGCGATCGGCCATCGGCAGGAATGATGGCCGGGTGCGGTTCCTCCATGGCGCCACCCCGGCGTACGACCTGACCTACAACGACGTCTTCATGGCCCCGGCCCGCTCCGAGGTGGCGTCGCGGCTCGACGTGGACCTGGCCACCGGCGACGGTACGGGCACCACGATCCCCCTGGTCGTGGCGAACATGACGGCGGTTTCCGGCCGGCGGATGGCCGAGACGGTGGCTCGTCGCGGCGGCATCGCGGTGATCCCGCAGGACATCCCGATCGACGTGGTGGCCGACGTGGTCGCCTGGGTCAAGCGGCGGCACCTGGTGCACGAGACGGCGATGGCGCTCGGCCCGACGGACACCGTCGGCGACGCGATCCACCTGCTGCCGAAGCGGGCGTACGGCGCGGTGATCGTGGTCGACGAGGCGGGCCGCCCGATGGGCGTGGTGACCGAGGCGGACACGGTCGGCGTGGACCGCTTCACCCAGCTGCAACACGTGATGTCGGCCGAGCTGCACACCGTGCCGGTGGACGCGGATCCGCGTACCGGATTCGACCGGCTCTCCGCCGGGCGGCGGCGGATGGCCCCGGTGGTCGACGACGACGGCCGCCTGGTCGGGGTGCTCACCCGGCAGGGTGCGCTGCGGGCGACGCTGTACAAGCCGGCGGTGGACGACCAGGGGCGGCTGCGGATCGCGGCAGCGGTGGGGATCAACGGTGACGTCGCGGGCAAGGCGGCGGCGCTGCTGGCGGCCGGAGTCGACACCCTGGTCGTGGACACCGCGCACGGCCACCAGGAGCGAATGATCAACGCCCTGCGGACCGTGCGCCGGCTCGATCCGGCCGTCCCGGTCGCGGCTGGCAACGTGGTCACCGCCGACGGTGTACGCGACCTGGTCGCGGCGGGCGCGGACATCGTCAAGGTCGGGGTCGGTCCGGGCGCGATGTGCACCACCCGGATGATGACCGGGGTGGGCCGGCCGCAGTTCTCGGCGGTGCTCGACTGCGCGGCGGCAGCGCGCGAGCTGGGCCGGCACGTCTGGGCCGACGGCGGGGTGCGGCATCCCCGGGACGTGGCGTTGGCGCTGGCCGCCGGGGCGTCCAACGTCATGATCGGCTCCTGGTTCGCCGGCACCTACGAGTCACCAGGCGACCTCTACGCCGACGAGGACGGCCGCCGCTACAAGGAGAGCTTCGGGATGGCCTCCGCGCGGGCGGTGAGTGCGCGTACCGGCGAGGACAGCCCGTACGACCGGGCCCGCAAGGCGATCTTCGAGGAGGGCATCTCGTCGGCCCGGATGTACCTGGATCCGGCCCGTCCTGGCGTGGAGGACCTGATCGACGAGATCATTTCCGGGGTACGCAGTGCGTTCACCTATGCCGGTGCCCGCACCGTGCCCGAGTTCCACGAGCGGGCCCTGGTCGGAGTGCAGAGCACCGCCGGCTACACCGAGGGAATGCCGCTGCCGACCAGCTGGTGAGTCGCACCGAAATTAGTTTGGCCCCTGACTATCAGGTCATTAAAGTGACCGGCATGAGACTGATCCAACTCGGGGACCTGCCGCTCGGCCGGCTGCTGATGGTCGCCGGGCACCTCACCGGCAAACGGTGGAACCGCTATCTCGCCGACGAGCACGGCCTCACCCAGGCCGGGATGGTCACCCTGATGGCCCTCGCCGAGCACGGGGAACTACCGCACCGCGCGGTGGCCGAGCTGTGCTTCGTCCGCCCGGCCACCCTCACCGGCATCGTCGACACCCTCGAACGCGACGGCCTGGTGCAACGGCGCCGCGACGGCACCGACCGGCGCAGCGTCAAACTCACCCTCACCCCGGCCGGTCGGGACCGGGTGGACGCCCTCACCGCGATGATCCAGGCCCGACGCCCACTCACCTCGGTCGACGCCGACCCGGCGAAGGCGGCCGTGATCCGGCAGTTCCTCCTTGAGGTCATCGGCGAGGAGAAGCCCACCGGGAATCCTGCGGGAGCACCGACATGCTGATCCGGTTGCTGCACGCCAATCTGCGCCCGTACCGACGGCCGCTGGCCGTGGTGGTGCTGCTCCAGTTCGTCAGCACGATGGCCTCGCTCTCCCTGCCGAGTCTCAACGCCGACCTCATCGACCTCGGCGTGGCCCGCGGTGACACCGACTACATCCTGCGTGCCGGCGGCTGGATGCTCGTGCTCAGCCTGGTGCACATCGTCTGCCTGATCTGGGCGGTCTACCTGGGTGCCCGCATTGCCATGGGTTTCGGCCGGGACCTGCGGGCGGCACTGTTCGGGCACGTAAACCGCTTCTCCGCCCGGGAGGTCGCCCGCTTCGGCGCCCCGTCGCTGATCACTCGCAACACCAACGACGTGCAGCAGGTGCAGATGCTCGTGTTGACGAGCTGCACCATGCTGGTCGCCGCCCCGATCATGAGCATCGGCGGTGTGGTGATGGCCCTACGGGAGGATGTGGGGCTCTCCTGGCTGCTGCTGGTCTGCGTACCCGTGCTGGCGATCCTGCTGAGCCTGATCATCCGGCGGATGGTGCCGAGCTTCCGGTTGATGCAGACCCGGATCGACACGATCAACCGGGTGCTGCGGGAGCAGATCACCGGCATCCGGGTGGTCCGGGCGTTCGTCCGGGAGCCGTACGAGACGGCCCGTTTCGCCACCGCGAACGCCGACCTGACCACCACCGCCCTGCGCACCGGCCGGCTGATGGCGTTGATCTTCCCTGTCGTGATGCTGGTGCTCAACGTCTCCAGCGTGGCAGTGCTCTGGTTCGGCGGCCAGCGGGTCGACGAGGGAGCCATCCAGGTCGGTGCGCTCACCGCGTTCCTGCAATACCTGATGCAGATCCTGATGGCCGTCATGATGGCCACCTTCATGCTGATGATGGTGCCGCGCGCGGCGGTCTGCGCCGAACGGATCACGGAGGTGCTGGACACCGACTCCTCCGTGGTGCCCGACCCGGACCCGGTCGTCGAGGTGACCACCCGAGCCGAGCTGGAACTACGCGAAGTGCGCTTCCAGTACCCGGGCGCCGTCGAGCCGGTGCTGCGGGACATCTCCTTCCGGGTGACGGCGGGCAGCACCACGGCGATCATCGGCAGTACGGGTGCGGGCAAGAGCACCCTGCTCTCGCTGATCCCCCGGCTGGTCGACGTGACCGCCGGTGCCGTACTGGTCGATGGGGTCGACGTCCGGCAACTGGACCCGGAGCAGCTGTGGAACCGGATCGGACTGGTGCCACAGCGGCCGTACCTGTTCACCGGCACGGTGGCGAGCAACCTGCGCTACGGCAACCCGGACGCCACCGACGAGGAACTGTGGACGGCGCTGGAGATCGCCCAGGCTCGGGACTTCGTCGAGGCCATGCCCGAAGGGCTGGAGGCGCCGATCGCGCAGGGCGGCACGAACGTCTCCGGTGGGCAGCGGCAGCGCCTGGCGATCGCCCGCGCCCTGGTCCGCCGGCCGGAGATCTACCTTTTCGACGACTCGTTCTCCGCGCTCGACCTCGGCACCGACGCGCGGTTGCGGGCGGCCCTGCGGCCGGTCACCGCCGACGCCGCAGTGGTCATCGTCGCGCAGCGGGTCTCCACGATCATCGACGCCGACCAGATCATCGTGCTGGAGAACGGCGTCGTGGTCGGCGTGGGCCGACACGAGGATCTGCTGACGACCTCCCCCACCTACGCCGAGATCGTGGCGTCGCAACGAACCACGGAGGTGCCGGCATGAGCAAGCGTCAGCGAGCGAATCATCGGCTCAGCGCGAAGGTGCCTCATGACGGCACGCAGCGAAGCGGAGTGCCGGCATGAGCAAGCGTCAGCGAGCGGCCACCATCCCCGCGCAGCAGTCGACCGGCGAGGGTACGCCGAAGCGGTTACCCGCGTCCGGCCACCGGGGTGGTCCGCACGGGATGAGTGCGGGCATGCCTGCGGAACGTCCCATGAACTTCGGACCGAGCGTACGGCGCCTGCTGGGCCGGTTACGTCCGCACCGCCTGCACCTGGCCGCGATCATCGCGCTGGCGGTGGTCAGTGTCGGGTTGACGGTGATCGGGCCGAAGGTGCTCGGGTACGCCACCGACCTGATCTTCACCGGGGTGATCGGCCAGCAACTGCCGGCGGGTTCCAGCGCCGAGCAGGCCGTTGCGGCGGCTCGGGCGGCTGGCAACGAGAACTTCGCCGCCATGCTCGCCCGGATGGACGTGGTGCCCGGAGTGGGCATCGACTTCGCCGCGCTGGGCCGGGTGCTGCTGCTGGCCCTGGGCCTGTACGTGGCGGCCAGCGTGCTGCTGTGGTGGCAGGGGTGGCTGCTCAACGGGGTGGTCCAGCGGACCGTGTTCCAGTTGCGGGCCGAGGTCGAGGAGAAGCTGAACCGGCTGCCGTTGCCCTACTTCGACCGGCAGCCGCGCGGTGAGCTGCTCAGCAGGGTCACCAACGACATCGACAACATCTCGCAGACCCTCCAGCAGACGTTGAGTCAACTGCTGACCGCGCTGCTCACCGTGGTCGGCGTACTCGGCATGATGTTCTGGATCTCGCCGCTGCTGGCCCTGGTGGCGCTGGTCGCGGTGCCGCTGTCGGTGGTGGTGACCGGGCAGATCGCCAAGCGGTCGCAGCGTAAGTTCATCGCGCAGTGGACCCACACGGGCGAGCTGAACGGGCAGATCGAGGAGGCGTTCACCGGCCACGAACTGGTGAAGGTCTTCGGTCGGCAGCGTGAGGTGGAGGCGGCCTTCCGCGCCAAGAACGACGAACTGTTCGAGGCCAGCTTCGGGGCCCAGTTCATCTCCGGGATCATCATGCCGGCGATGTTCTTCATCGGGAATGTCAGCTATGTGGCGATCGCGGTGGTCGGCGGGTTGCAGGTCGCCTCCGGCTCGATGAGCCTCGGCGACGTGCAGGCGTTCATCCAGTACAGCCGTCAGTTCACCCAGCCGCTCACCCAGGTCGCCTCGATGGCCAACCTGCTCCAGTCCGGGGTGGCCTCGGCCGAGCGGGTCTTCGCGGTGCTCGACGCCGAGGAACAGCAACCGGATCCGGCGGTGCCGGCCCGGGTGAGCGACCCGCACGGCCGGGTCGAGTTCGAGGACGTCTCGTTCCGGTACGCCCCGGAAAAGCCGCTGATCGAGGAGCTGTCCCTGGTGGCCGAGCCGGGGCACACCGTGGCCATCGTCGGGCCGACCGGCGCCGGCAAGACCACCCTGGTCAACCTGATCATGCGCTTCTACGAGTTGGACGCCGGCCGGATCACGCTCGACGGGGTGGACATCACCACGCTGAGCCGCGACGACCTGCGCGGCCGCATCGGCATGGTCCTCCAGGACACCTGGCTGTTCGGCGGCACCATCCGGGACAACATCGCCTACGGACGGCCCGACGCGACCGAGGAGGAGATCCTCGCCGCCGCCCAGGCCACCTTCGTGGACCGGTTCGTACGCAGCCTGCCCGACGGCTACGACACGGTGATCGACGAGGAGGCCAGCAACGTCAGTGCGGGCGAGAAGCAGCTCATCACCATCGCCCGGGCGTTCCTCGCCGAACCGTCGCTGTTGATTCTCGACGAGGCGACCAGCTCGGTGGACACCCGTACCGAGGTGCTGCTCCAGCGGGCGATGGCGGCCCTGCGGTCGGAGCGGACCAGCTTCGTCATCGCGCACCGGCTCTCCACCATCCGCGACGCCGACCTGATCTTGATGATGGAGAACGGCCGCATCGTCGAGCAGGGCACCCACGCCGAACTGCTCGCGGCGGGCGGCGCCTACCACCGGCTCTACCAGTCCCAGTTCCAGCAGCCGGTCAGCGGCGACGATGCGGTGGCCGTACCCGCGTGAAGGGTGGCCGGGCCGCTGACACGGGACCTGTCAGCGGCCCGGCCGGCGGCTCGGGCGTCAGGAACGGGGGACCCGACGCACGCTCGGGCCGCGCGCCGACTACGGTACGCCGCTGAGAGACGTTCCGGCGACCGTCACCGCACACCAACCGATTTCGATACTCCCCGGTCGAAAGCCTTCACATGCCACGCCACTCGGCGAGTGTCGCTGGTCACGACGGGACGGGGGGTGTTCCCGGTGACGCCGGACACACCGTCAGGCTCGTTACGTATCCGGATGGCCCGCCGCGCGAGGTGACAGAGGTGCCCGAACTACTTACCCAGGTGGCGTCACCTGACTGGGCGTACCTCGTCCTGTTCGGTCTGCTGGTGTTGGACGCCTTTGTGCCGGTGGTGCCCACCCAACTGTTGATGATCACCGGCGGCGCGCTCACCGTGTACGGCGGGCTGAACCTGCCGATGGCCATCGCCGTCGGCGCCCTCGGCGTATTCGTCGGTGACCTGGCCTGTTACCTGCTCGGCCGGATCACGTCACGGCGCCAGCCGCCTCGCCCCAAGGTGACGGGTCGGACCCGCCGGGTGGCCGGTCGCCTCGCTCAGGGCCTGCGCCGGCCCGGCCCGGCGGGGCTGCTGCTCTGCCGGTTCGTGCCCGGTGGCCGGATGACGGTCTGCTTCGCCTCCGGCCGTGGCCGGTATCCGCTGCGGCTGTTCCTGCCCTACGCCGGCACGGCGGCGGTGAGCTGGGCGACGTACGGCGGCCTGGTCGGGCACCTCGGCGGCGCGGCGCTGACCGGGTCGGCATGGCGGATGGTGGTGATCGCGGTGGTGGCCGCCGCCGGGTTCGCGTTGACCGGCTGGGCGTTGGCGTTGATCGCCGCACGGCTGGCCCCGGCACCGGCCGAACTACCCGCCGACTGAAGCATCACCCGGGGACGGCCCCCGGGCGTCACCCCGGAGGAACGCCGCCTGGCCGGCGGGACGGTCACCCTGGGGGGGAATGCCGGATGGCCGTTCGGGGTGCACCCGGGGTCGGATTTCGGTGCTCGTCCCGGATCCGTCTGGGGTGTGCGCGACGACAGGCTGAGTCATGCCTGGAATCCGGAACAACGGTGCACCGGCCCTCATCGGGATCGCTCTCGCCGCACTGCTCGCCGTCATCGGCCACCTCGGCGTGCGGGACCTGGACCCGGTTAGCCTCACCGTCAGCGACTATGCCGTCTCCGACTCCGGCGGGGCGATCCACCTGGCGATGCTGACGCTGGCCGTGGCGTCCGCGCTGCTCGTACCGGCGCTGCGCCGCCTCGGCGTACCGGGCGCACGCACCGGCCGGTTGGGCGCGGCCCAACTGCTGCTCGCGGTGTGGGCCGGTGGACTGCTGCTGGCCGGCCTGGTGCCGACCAACCCGCCCGGCACCGAGATGGGCACCGCCGCCTACGTGCACCGGTACGCCTCGGTGGTGGCGTTCCTCGCCCTGCCGGTCGTCGGCTGGCTGCTCGCCGCCCAACTGCCCACCGGAGCCCGCACCCGCCACTGGCTACGCATACTCACCGTGGCCAGCCTGCTGCTGGCTGCGGCCCAGATCTGGTCCGCCTATCCTGGTGACCGCGCTTTCTACGGCCTGATCGAGCGGGCTCTCATCCTCAGCGAGGTCACCCTCCTCGCCCTCCTCGCCATCGCCCTGCCCACCCACCCGCGCGGGCGGCAAGGGCCGCAGGAGCAGGAGGCCGGAGTGGTCACTCCAGTTCGTGAAGCATCAGTTGGCGGGCGGCCTCGGTGACCGAGCCGGAGAGGCTCGGATAGATGGTGATGGTCTGAGCCAGTTCGTTGACGGTCAGGTTGTTCTCCACGGCCATGGTGATGGGCAGGATCAGCTCGCTGGCCTTCGGGGCGACCACCACTCCGCCGATCACCTGGCCGCTGGCCGGGCGGCAGAACAGCTTGACGAAACCGTCGGCCACCTCGTCCATCTTCGCCCGGGCGTTGCCGTCGAGCGTCAGCATCACCTGCCGGGCCGGCACCTTGCCCGCGTCCACCTCGTCCTGCGAGACGCCGACGGTGGCCAGTTCGGGGTCGGTGAAGACGTTCGCCGCGACGGTACGCAGCCGCAGCGGCCGGACCGCCTCACCGAGCGCGTGCCACATGGCGATCCGGCCCTGCATGGCGGCCACGCTGGCCAGCGGCAGCACTCCGGTGCAGTCGCCGGCCGCGTAGATGCCGGGCACGTTCGTACGGGAGACCCGGTCCACCGTCACGTAGCCGCCCCGGGCCAGCTCGACGCCGTACTCGGCCAGGCCCAGCGCCTCGGTGTTGGGGATCGAGCCGACCGCGATCAGCGCGTGCGAGCCGTACACCTTGCGGCCGTCGGAGAGCTCGACCTCGACGCCGTCGGCGGTACGGCGGACGCCCTCGGCGCGGGAGTTGTTCAGGATGCTCATGCCCCGAGCCCGGAACACCCGCTCGATGGCCTGCGCGGCGTCGGCGTCCTCGTGCGGCATCACCCGGTCGCGGCTGGAGACCAGGGTCACCTGCACCCCCATGGCCAGGTACGCGCTGGCGAACTCGGCACCGGTGACCCCGGAGCCGACCACGATCAGGTGCTCCGGCAGCTCGGGCAGGTCGTACACCTGTCGCCAGGTCAGGATGCGCTCGCCGTCCGGCACGGCGGTCGGCAGCTGACGAGGGGTGGCCCCGGTGGCGATCAGCACCGTCGACGCGCCGATCGCGTACGCGGCCTCCTCGCCGTCCGGCGTGACGATCACCCGGTGCGTGTGACCGAGCGTGTCCTCGCCCAGCCGGGCCCGCCCCGAGACGAAGGTGACCCCGGCCTTGACCAACTTGGCGTGGATGTCGGCGGACTGGGCCAGGGCGAGCCGCTTGACCCGCTCGTTGACCGCCGTGGCGTCGACGGTGACCGCCTCCAGGCCGTCGGAGTGCACCCCGAAGACCTCGGTGTCGCGGTAACCGGTCACCACCTCGGAGCTGGCGATGAACGTCTTCGACGGTACGCAGTCGGACAGCACGCAGGCGCCGCCGGCACCTTCGGCCTCCACGACGGTGACGTCGGCGTCCAGTTGGGCCGCCACCAGTGCCGCCTCGTAGCCCGCCGGCCCGCCGCCGATGATCACGATCCGGCTCACCACGACCGCCCCTCGTCCATGCTCACAGTGACTTTCTTCTCCCCGGCGCGTGCGACACGCACCGTCGTATTCTCCCCCGAGCGTCAGCCGGGCTATCGTCATCGCCGTGCGTCATTACGCCGCCTACGGCTCGAACCTGGACCCTGCTCGGATGCGCGCCTACTGCCCGCATTCGCCGATGGTGGGCATCGGCTGGCTGGAGGGCTGGCGGCTCACCTTCGCCGGTGAGGACGTCATCGGCTGGGAGGGCGCGGTCAGCACAGTCGTCGAGTCGCCCGGTGACCGGGTCTTCGTGGCGCTCTACGACATCCACCCGTACGACGCGGCCCAACTCGACGAGATCGAGGGCGTCACCTCCGGCACGTACCGGAAGCTGACCGTCCGGGTGTCGACGCTGGACGGCGACGTGACGGCCTGGGTCTACGTGTTCGACGGGTACGAGGGCGGCTTGCCCACCTCGTGGTACCTGTCCGAGATCGCGAACGCCGCCGAGAAGGCGGGCGCGCCGGACGACTACGTCCTCGAACTGCGGTCCCGCCCTACCGGCACCGCGTCGGCGTAGCGCGTCTCCCACACCCTCAGTCTGCTACCGGCCGCCATCGCGGCGGGCGGCGACCCCGGAACCCGGGTGATCTGTCACAGTCGGCCCGCTTTCGCCCCGTCGCTGACGGGTCAGGGGCGGCCCGAAGCTGGTCAGGACCGGCCCAGGCCGACGAACCGGTCAGCCCTCGGTGTGGGCCCGGGTCGCGGCCAGCAGCTCCACCAGTTCCGCGCCACCGGCCGGGCCGAGTGCGGCGAACGCGGGCGCGACGAGACGGTCGGTCACCGCTTCGGCCCACAGCCGCCGCCGCACCAACGGGCCGACCGCTGGGTACGGCGGTGGCCACCCGCACGCGATCGCGCCACTCTCCCCCTCCGGCCCGGCCAGCACCGCCTCCAACGGGGTCATCCCGCTGGCGCGTACCGCCACCAGATGGGCGCCGGTGAAGTGCTCCCGCAGCAGGCGCAGCCCGGCGGCCAGCCGGGCGCCCCGGGTCGCGGCGAGCGACGGCATGGCCCGCCACGCCGCGAACAACGGCATCGCGCTGGCGTCGGCCGCCGTCACAGCCCGTTCCACCAACTCGACCAGCCGGTCCAGGTGCGGCACGTCGGCCAGTCTCTCCTCGCCCCAGCGGCAGCACTCGGCCAAGCTGGCGGCGGCCACCTCCAACGGTTGTACGGTGCGCGTGGCGGCGTCCCAACCGTCGGCCACCGCGTCGGGGGCGATGAAACCGAGCGCGGCGGCCACCGTCTCGGCCCGCACGTCACCCAGGGCGCCGGCCCGCCCGGTGATGTAGAAGGCCCAGCCCGAGATGCCGAGCAACCGGGCCCGACGCAGCGTGGTGGGGCACCGGCTGTACGCCTCACCGAGTGCGAGCACCGCCGGCTTGCTGGCCGCAGCCACCTGTTCCGGAGTCATCTCCGGCCGCCCGAAGATCCGTCCGTGAGGTGTCCGGCCGAAGATCCGTCCATGGGGGATCAGTCTGCCGCGCCACCGCCAGCGCCGGCATCCTCCTCCTCGGCTTCCAACGCCTCGACCGCGGCTTCCACCTCACCGGTGCGGCGTCGGGCGGCACTGGCGGCACGTTCGGCCGCCCGACGGGCCAGCCGGACCCGGCTGAGCTCCTGCTCGGCGACGGCCCGTCGGCGTTCCAACTCGGCCAGTTCCGTTTCGAGCCTGTCCAGGGCCTCGGCGCCGTCCCGCTCGGCCGCCGCCGCGCCCGCCAGGTCGTCCTCGGCCCGTTCCTGGTCGGTACGGGCCCGGGTCAGCTCCTTCGCCAGCGCCCGGCGGCGGCGTTCCCGCTCCGCGCGGGCCGCCCGCTGTGCCTGTTCGGCACGCAACTCGCCACGCTGGGCCGGCTCTTGCCGAATCGGTACGGCCGGCGGCTCCTCGCCGCCGGTCACCAGCCGCAGTTGCGGCCGGGGCACCTCGCCGAACCCGGCGTAGTGGGCGGAGCGCAGCAGGCGCCCGGAACGGACCTGCTCGGCGACCTGCACGTCGGACAGGGCGGCGTTCAGGGTGGCCTCGACCTCGGCCAGCGGCAGCTTCCCGCTCGACGGCGCCCCCTCGACCTCGGCGGCCAGCCGGCGTACCTCGGCGACGAGCGCACCGACGACGGCCCGCCGCTGCGCGGACAGCTCGCGCAGGCGGGGGCCGCGCAGCTCGCGTTGCGCGGCGCGCAGCGCGTCGGCCAGTTGCGCCAGATCGGCCACCAGTTCGGGCCGTTCCCACGCGAGCAGGTTGACCAGCCAGGCGGCGACGGTGGGCCGACGCAGGCGGGCGATCTCCCGGGCGGCGCCGGGGTCTCCGGCGCGGCGCGCCTCGGCCGCCGCCGCGTCCCGCGCTGCGACGAACCGGTCCGGCGGCGTCCGGTAGAGCTGCTCGACGAGATCAGGCGCCGATTCGGACATCGGCTCAGCCGTCGATCCGGCTGCCCGGCTCCAGCCGTCGGTACTCGCTGCCCGACAGGGCCGTGTACTGCCGGTCGAGCACCGTGTAGCCATTCGCGTTGAGCAGGGCGTCGTGCAGCGCGAAGACCCGGCGCGGAGCCACCGCGCGGATAAAGTCGACCACCTCGGAGAACTTCGACCAGGGCGCGTGGATCGGGGCGAAGAGGGTGTCGACCGGTACGTCCTGCGGCACGAAGAGCGAGTCGCCCGGGTGGTAGACGACATCGTTGAACAGGTAGCCGACGTTGTCTATCACCGGAATGTCGGGGTGAATCACGGCATGTCGGCCGCCGTAGGCGCGTACCGCCACACCGGCGGCGGTGAACGACTCGCCGGGGCTGACCGGGCGCAGTGCCTCGGCCGCGTCGCCCAACACCTTGGACAGCGACGCCGGCCCGTGGATGACGAACGGCCGCCGCGCCAACTGCCGGTTGACCGCCTCGACGTCGACGTGGTCGGGGTGCTCATGCGTGATCAGCACCGCGTCGGCCCCGTCCAGCGCCACGGATGCCTCGCTGAACATTCCTGGATCGACGACCAGCACCGCGCCGTCGTGCTCGATCCGCACGCACGAGTGGGCGTACTTGGTGAGCCGCATCGTGATGCCTCCCATATCGAATCGTGACGTCTCCAGCGCAGTCTGCCGGAACCCGTGGGGTGACGCGGGACGTCCGAGCTATCACCCCGCTGCGGGTCGAGGAAAGGGGAACGGGGATGGGACTGCGAAGAGTCCGTCGGCACCGGACGGCGGCGGTGGGCGCACTGCTCGCGTTGTCGCTGCTCACCGGATGCGGCAGTGGAAGCGGCACTGACGAGGCGGCCACCTCGGATTCAGGTGGCGTCGCCGGGCCGGCCATGGCCGAACGGGACGCCGCCGGTGAGCCGGCGCAGGGTGGGGCGGCGGGTACGGCGACGGACACCCGGGTCGACCAGCGTTCGATCGTCTACACCGGCTCCCTGGAGATCAGGGTGGACGATGTGGAGGCGGCAGCCCGCGACGCTGTCGCCTCGGCGACCCGAGCCGGTGGTTTCGTCGGCGGGGACCAGCGCCGCAGTACCGCGGCCGACGCGGTCGCGGAGTTGCAGTTGCGGGTGCCGGCCGACCGGTTCTACCCGGTCGTGGAGGAACTCGCCCGACTGGGCAGCCAACAGCGTCGGCAGATCGACACCCAGGACGTCACCGAGGAGACCATCGACCTGGACGCCCGGATCACCAGCCAGCGGGCCCGAGTGGACAGTGCCCGGCGGTTGCTGGCCCAGGCCGACTCGATCGGCGATCTGATCAGCCTGGAGAACGAACTGGCCCGCAGAGAGGCCGACCTCGCCTCGCTGGAGGCGAAGAAGCGGCGGCTGGCCGACCTGACCGCGCTGTCCACGATCACCGTCACCCTGGTCGGCCCGGACGCGACCACCGACGACGACGAGAACCAGCTCGGTTTCCTGGTCGGGCTCAGCGGCGGCTGGACGGTCTTCCTGGCCTCGATGACCGTCCTGTTCACCGTGCTCGGCGCAGTCCTGCCGTGGTTGCTGGTGTTCGGCGTACCGCTGGGGCTGCTGCTGTGGTGGAACCGGCGGCGTCGGCGCAACCGGCCCTCGGAGCCAGCGCTGGTCGCGCCGGTCGACACGCCGCCACCGCCGGGGGTGGCGGCGGCCGGGGTCAGCGCAGCGCCGCCAGTGCCTGGAGCGCGGTCTGCACCATGAGCCGTACACCGGTCGGGACGGCTCGCTCGTCCACGTCGAACGACGGCCGGTGCAGATCCACGTTGGGCCCGGCCCGGCCGACGCCGAGCCGGGCCAGCGCCCCGGGGACGTACTCCAGGTACCAGGAGAAGTCCTCGCCGCCCATGCTCTGCGGGGTCTCCGCGACACCCTCCGGGCCGAGGGCGGCGATGGTCGCGGCGGTCAGCACGGTGATGGCCTGGGCGTCGTTGCTGACCGGCGGGCGGCCGCGCAGGTACTCGATGTCGACCGTGGCGCCGGTCGGGGCGAGGACGTCGCGGACCACCTGCGTGACGATGTCCGGGGCGCTGTGCCAGGTGTCGCGGTCCATCACCCGCAACGTGCCGGAGGCGGACGCCTCGGACGGGATGACGTTGTACTGGGTGCCGGCGGAGGCGTGACCGAAGACCAGCAGCAGGCCGCTGTTCGCCGGCACTCGACGGCTGACCAGGGCGGGGACCTCGGTGACGAGCCGACCGAGGGCGTCGACCAGATCGACGGTCAGGTGCGGGCGGGCCGTGTGTCCACCAGGCCCGGTGAGTCGTACGGTGACGTTGTCGGCGGCGGCGGTGATCGGCCCGACCCGCAGGCCGACCCGGCCGACCGGCAGACTCGGGTCGCAGTGCAGCGCGAAGATCTGTGCCACGTCGTCGAGACCGCCCGCCTCGATAACTTCCAGCGACCCGCAGGGCAGGATCTCCTCGGCGGGCTGGAAGATCAGCCGGACTCGGCCCGGCAGTTCGCCCAGGTCGGCGAGCTGGGCGAGCAGCATGCCGACGCCGAGCATGACCGTGGTGTGCACGTCGTGACCGCAGGCGTGGCAGACGCCGTCCACCGTGGAGCGGTACGGGACGTCCTTGGTGTCGGTCAGCGGCAGCGCGTCGATGTCGGCGCGCAGCGCGACCACCGGGCCGTCCGGGCGGCCGTTGATGTCGCAGATGACCCCGTTGCCCTTCGGCAGCATTCGCGGGCTGAGCCCGGCCAGGGAGAGTTCCCGGGCGATCAGGGCGGCGGTCTCGAATTCCTCACCGGACAGTTCGGGATGCGAGTGAATGTGACGGCGGGTGGCGATCAGGCCCGGTACCCGCAGGGCGAGCAGGTGGTCCAGCTCGGCGGGCAACGGTTGGCCGCCGACCGGCGGCACTTCGGACCAGGACGCCACCAGTTGCTCGCCGGTGGGCATCGTCAACGCAGTCGTCACGTCGAATTCTCGATCACTAGAAATGGATGGATCATCGGGGACAGCAGACAGCGTAGACCCCCGATGGTAACTCTGCGCAACCTCGTTCCGGTGATGGTCGGACCGCGCAGCGTCACGTATGCCCTGCTGAGAGCGCCCGCAGCGGAGCGAGACAGCAGGTAGATCGCCGTTGAACGTCGTCATCCGCCCCTCACCTCCTACAACCTGTAATCGGGTACACGGACCGAAAATCCTTCGACGGATCATCGGCGCCATTTCCGAATTGTCGCATTAGTCGCTCGATCAACTGACCCTACGACAATTACCCGACCACACCCGGCGACGAGCGCATCGGAACGCTCACACGCGCGGTCGCCCTCCGACCGGACACCGTGTGCGTCAGAGATCAGCCGGGAGGACGCCCGCACGACCGCTCAGAGCGGAGTACCCGGGACGGGCGTCCCGACACGCAGCGCGACCGGCGGTCAGAACCGGTCGGTCGGGAGGTAGCGGCCCCAGACCTCGCGCAGTGCCCCGCACACCTCGCCGACGGTGGCCCGCAGACGCAGCGCCTCCTTCATCGGGTAGAGCACGTTGGCGTTGCCCTTGGCGGCCTCCCGCAGATCGGCCAGGACCCGCTGCACGGCGGCACCGTCACGCTCGGCGCGCAGCCGGGACAGCCGCTCGGCCTGCGCCGCCTCGATCGCCGGGTCCACCCGCAGCGGCTCGTACGGCTCCTCGGCATCGACGGCGAACCGGTTCAGCCCGACCACCACCCGCTCGCCCGAGTCGATCTCCTGGGCGATCTGATAGGCGGACTGCTCGATCTCCCGCTTCTGGAAGCCCGCCTCGATCGCCTCCACCGCCGAGCCGTGCTCGAAGACCCGGGCCATCAGGGCGTCCGCCGCCGCCTCGATCTCGGCGGTCATCGCCTCCACCACGTACGACCCGGCGAACGGGTCGACGGTGGCGGTCAGGTCCGTCTCGTACGCCAACACCTGCTGGGTACGCAGCGCCAGCCGGGCCGCCTTCTCGGTGGGCAGCGCGATCGCCTCGTCGAAGCTGTTGGTGTGCAGCGACTGGGTGCCGCCGAGCACCGCGCCGAGCCCCTGCACCGCCACCCGGACCAGGTTCACCTCGGGCTGCTGGGCGGTCAACTGCACACCCGCGGTCTGGGTGTGGAAGCGCAGCATCATCGACTTGGGGTTCTTGGCCCCGAACTCGTCGCGCATCAGCCGGGCCCAGATCCGCCGGGCCGCCCGGAACTTCGCCACCTCCTCCAGCAGGGTGGTACGGGCGACGAAGAAGAACGACAGCCGGGGGGCGAAGTCGTCCACGGCCAGCCCGGCGGCGATCGCGGCCCGGACGTACTCCACGCCGTTGGCCAGCGTGAAGGCGATCTCCTGTACGGGCGAGGCACCGGCCTCGGCCATGTGGTAACCCGAGATGGAAATGGTGTTCCACTTCGGCACCTCGGTCCGGCAGTAGCCGAACGTGTCGGCGACCAGCCGCAGCGAGGGCTTCGGCGGAAAGATGTACGTCCCCCGGGCGATGTACTCCTTGAGGATGTCGTTCTGGATGGTGCCGTTGAGCGCGGCGCCCGGCACCCCGTTCTCCTCGGCGACGAGCTGGTAGAGCAACAACAGCACCGAGCCCGGCGCGTTGATCGTCATCGAGGTGGAGACCTTGTCCAGCGGGATGCCGTCGAACAGCAGCCGCATGTCCTCGATCGAGTCGATGGCCACGCCGACCTTGCCGACCTCGCCGGAGGCGATCGGGTCGTCGGAGTCGTAGCCCATCTGGGTGGGCAGGTCGAAGGCGACCGAAAGGCCCATCGTGCCGGCCCGCAACAACTGGTGGTAACGCGCGTTGGATTCGGTGGCGGTGCCGAAGCCGGCGTACTGGCGCATGGTCCACGGACGAGACGTGTACATGGTGGGGTAGACCCCACGGGTGTACGGGAACTCGCCCGGCGCGCCCAGTCGGGAATCCAGGTCACCGGGAACGTCGCCCGCCGTGTAGACGTCCTTGATCGGGAAACCGGACTCGCTCAACCGCCGTTCACTCATCACCGGATGGTAGGACGAACGGGCCGCTCACCTGGTGAGGGGTGGCACGCATCCGGCGCCGGCAAGGCATTGACGAGAGGTGAGGGATCGCACACGTACGGTTCGGTACGGTAAACGTCCGTCGCGCCGGCTTTCGCATCGGGCGTCTGAACCAGCAAGATAGGGGGGTTGTGTCCCAGCCCCCTCGACTTCCCCCGGTGGCTTTTCTGTGACTCAGATCCCGACGTGGAGCGGCGGACCAGTCAGCACTCCCACCAATGGACGCGCGACACCCGGCACCGTCATCGGTGACCGCTACTCGCTGCGCTCGGCGGTGGGCAACGGCGGCATGGGCACGGTCTGGCGAGCCACAGACACGCTGCTGCGCCGCGACGTGGCGGTCAAGGAGGTCGTCCTCCCGCCGGGGCTGGCCCCGAGTGATCGCGACGCGATGTACGAACGCACCCTGCGCGAGGCCCGCGCCGCCGCCGCCATCGCCCACCCGGCCGTGGTGCAGGTGTACGACGTGGTCACCGAGGCGGGTCGGCCGTGGATCGTGATGGAGCTGCTGGACGCCCGCAGCCTCGCCGACATGGTGATCGAGGACGGGCCGATCGCCCAGCGGGTGGTCGCCAAGATCGGCATCGCGCTGCTCGGCGCCCTGGAGGTGGCCCACGCGATCGGTGTGCTGCACCGCGACGTCAAGCCGGCCAACGTGCTGATCTGCTCCGACGGGCGCTGCGTGCTGACCGACTTCGGGGTGGCCCGGATGCCCACCGACGTGCAGCTCACCACACCGGGCATGGTGCTCGGCTCACCGCACTTCATCTCACCCGAGCGGGCCATGGGGCAGGAGTTCGGCCCGCCCAGCGACCTGTTCTCCCTCGGCGTGACGCTCTACACAGCGGTGGAGGGACGACCGCCGTTCGACCGGGGTGACCCGATCGAGACCATGCACGCGGTGGTCGAGGACCCACCGGCCCCGCCGCAGCGCAGCGGCCCGCTGACCCGGGTGCTGATGGGCCTGCTGGAGAAGGACCCGGCCCGCCGACTCGACGTGCACACCGCCCGTGCCATGCTGCGCGAACTGCTCGCCGGCCCGCTGAGCAGCAACGCCGCCGCGGTCAACTCGATGACCGATCCGTACTCGGTGATGCAGGTGCCGCAGCCCACGCCGATCAGTGCCCCACCCACGTCGGTCAAGGCCAAGCCGTCCGGCCAGATCGGCGGCTCGGCGATGCTCGCCCCCGGCGAGTCGCTGACCGACCGGCTGGCCGCGCTGCGCCGGGGTGAGCGCCCCGGCCAGGCCACCCCGGTCAGCCCCGCCGCGATGGAGGAGACCAGCGCCGACGCCCTGGCCCGACCGGGCCAGCACGGCGCGATGTCCGCGCCACCGGTCGGCCGCACCTACGGCGGCGGTGCCGACGCCACCCGACGGATCAGCGGCGCGGACGCGACCCAGCGGATCGGTGGGGCCGACGCCACCCAACGGATCAGCGGGGCAGACGCCACCCAACGGATCAGCGGGGCAGACGCCACCCAACGGATCAGCGGGGCAGACGCCACCCAACGGATCGGCGGCGCGGACGCCACGCAACGCGTGGGGCCGGCGGCGTTCGGCTATGGCGGCGGGCCGCCGGAGGCCACCCAGCGCATCGGCGGTGACTACGGCGGTCAGTGGCCGGCGGCACCCAGCCAGCCGTACGGTGCCCGGCCGACGCCCAGCAGCGGCGGCGCGCTGGACAAGGCCAAGGCAGCCGGCACCCAGCTGGTCGGCACCGTCAAGGGCTGGCCGCGCAAGATGCAGCTCGCCGCGGCCGGCGGCCTGGTGCTGATCCTGCTGATCGGCATCGTGGCGCTCTCCGGCGGCGACGACTCGCCACCGACCACCCCGGTCGCCGACCCGTCCAATTCCGCCGACGCGGGCCCTGCCCTTGAGATGCAGGAACACTCGGGGCGCGGGGTGCAGGTGCTGGTGCCCAAGGGCTGGAAGAAGGCGACCGGTGGTGTCTACATCGACTACACCGACCCGGAGGACAGCGGCCGTCGGGTACGCATCCTCAACGAGCCGTGGCGC
Source organism: Micromonospora sp. NPDC051196 (assembly GCF_040682415.1). Classification (NCBI taxonomy): domain Bacteria; kingdom Bacillati; phylum Actinomycetota; class Actinomycetes; order Micromonosporales; family Micromonosporaceae; genus Micromonospora; species Micromonospora sp. NPDC051196. The sequence goes on along the minus strand of NZ_JBFBAY010000001.1, from coordinate 225,382 downwards.
GGCGACTCGGCCCGCTGGGCGGAGGTCGCCGAGAACGGACTGAAGACCCGGTCGACCAGCTGCGCCAAGCCGTACAACCAGATCTCGATGGAGCAGAAGGAACTGGCCGGAAAGCCGTCGGCAGAGTTCGAGTACACCTGCGGCCAGGGCGAGGCCATGCGGCACGGTGTCTGGCACGGGGTGGCCCACGATGGCCGGATGTACTCCTTCTACCTGACCGCGAAGGACTCCCGGTTCGAGGAGAGCAAGCCGATCTACGAGGAGATGGTGAAGTCGTTCCAACTCACCAACGCCGGCTGAGTCGGGGCGACCGCCCGCGGTGGTCCGCCGTCGTGCTATCAAGAGCCAATGGCGCCGGCATCCACTGACCTTGACACCATTCGCGAGCGGGCCGAGCGCTGGCTCGCCGACGATCCGGACCCGGCCGACCGGGCGGAGTTGCAGGCGGTGCTCGACCAACTCCCGGCCAGCGCGCCGGAGCTGGCCGACCGGTTCGCCGGGCCGCTGACCTTCGGCACCGCTGGGCTGCGTGGCCCGCTGCGCGCCGGCCCGAACGGGATGAACCTCGCCGTGGTCACCCAGGCCGCCGCCGGGCTGGTCGCCTGGCTCGCGGCCCAGGGCGGCACCGGCCCACTGGTCATCGGGTACGACGCCCGGCGCGGCTCCCGGCAGTTCGCCGAGCGGACCGCCCAGGTGGCCACCGGGGCGGGACGCGCCGCCCTGCTGCTCCCCCGCCCGCTGCCCACCCCGGTGCTCGCCTACGCGGTACGGCAACTCGGGGCGGTGGCCGGGGTGATGGTGACGGCGAGCCACAACCCGCCGCAGGACAACGGCTACAAGGTGTACCTCGGTGCCGAACTCGGCGGTGCTCTGGGTGCCGGGGCGCAGATCGTGCCGCCGGCCGACGCCGGCATCGAGGCCGCCATCCGGGCGGTCGGCCCGCTCGCCGAGGTGCCGCTCGGTCCGACCGGCCAGGTGCTCGGTGACGAGCTGGTCGCCGGTTACGTGGCCCGCGCGGTCGAGGTGCTGCCCGCGGGTGGTCCGCGCGAGCTGAACGTGGCGTACACCCCGCTGCACGGCGTCGGCGCGGCCGTGCTCACCGCCGCCTTCACCGCCGCCGGGTTCCCGGTGCCCGGCGTGGTGCCCGACCAGGCCGAACCGGACCCGGACTTCCCCACCGTCAGCTTTCCCAACCCGGAGGAGCCGGGCGCGGTGGACCGGCTCGTCGCGCTCGCCGAGTCGACCGGCGCCGACCTGGCCATCGCCAACGACCCCGACGCCGACCGCTGCGCCGTCGCGGTCCACGACGGCGCAGGCTGGCGGATGTTGCGCGGCGACGAGTTGGGGGTGCTGCTCGCCGACCACCTGATGCGACGCGGGGTGATCGGCCTGTACGCCACCACCATCGTGTCGTCGTCGCTGCTGCGGGCCATGTGTACCACCCGGGGCCTGCCGTACGACGAGACGTTGACCGGGTTCAAGTGGATCGTCCGGGCCGGTGGCGGAGCCGAACCGCTGGTCTTCGGCTACGAGGAGGCGCTCGGCTACTGTGTCGCCCCGGAGCACGTCCGGGACAAGGACGGCATCACCGCCGCGCTGACCGTCGCCGAGCTGGCCGCCGGACTCAAGGCACAGGGTCGTACGCTCACCGACCGGCTGGACGAGTTGGCCGCCGAGTTCGGTGTGCACCACACCGATCAACTTTCCGTACGCGTGGACGACCTGCGCCTGATCGCCGACGCGATGGCCCGGATCCGCGCCGCCATCCCGAGCACCCTGCTCGGCCAGCCGGTCACCGAGGCACAGGATCTGCTCCCCGAGGCGGACGTGGTGATCCTGCGTACCGGCACCGCCCGGGTGGTGATCCGCCCCTCCGGCACCGAACCGAAGCTCAAGGCGTACCTCGAGGTGGTGGAGCCGGTCGCGGACGGCGACGTCGCGGCGGCCCGCTCCCGCGCGACGGCGGCCGTCGCAACACTCCGCACCGAGATAGCGCACGCCCTGGGCGTGTAAGGAAGGGCCCCTTGTTAACGCCTGCGGCGGGGGCCGAGGGCGGCCTGCACGGCACGGCCCAGGGCCGCCACCACCAGACCGACCGAAGGACGGACCACCGAGTCGCCCAGGCCGACCTCGCCGGTGAAGCCGGCCCCGCTGGCGATCTCCTCCAGCCGGTGATGTGCCTGTTCGGCAGCCTCACCGCTGAGTCCCAGGGCGGACTCCATCCGGAGTACGGCGACCAGGGTCGCCAGTGCTGCCGTCCGCTCGTCGGGTGCCGCTCCGATCAGCGCGGCGGCGAGCCGCCGCCGGGTCTCCGCCTCCACCGAGCGGTCCACCACCGGGTAGCGATGCACGTGGATGAAGCCCAACTCCGTCTCGTCGACATCGCGGACGACGCCGTGCTCACACAGGTCGCCGAGGATCCGGTCGCGCAGACCGTGCCGCAGCCGTTGCACCCAGGACGACGGACTGTGCGGGGTGTCGGCGACGATCCGGGCGAGCACGTCGTCGGTGACAGGCTCGCCGGTCGGCGTCGGGTCGACCACCGTCAGCGCCCCGTCGGCGTACGCGATCCGCCCGGCCAGGGCCAGCTCGATCAGGGCCGCCGCAGCCATCCCCAGGTCGAGGCTGATCCGCGGCATGGTCGCCTTGCCGGTCTCGTCGTCGTACGCGAGCAGAAGCAGTTCCTCGGCAAGCGGAACACCCGTCATGCCTCAGAACGCTATCCCGCCCCCCACCTCCACCCCCCCGCCTCTGCCCGTTGATCATGAGGTTGACGGCAACGCAGAGATCAACGACTGCCGCTAACCTCATGATCAACGGGGTGGGGGTGGGGTGGGGGTGGGGGTGGGGGTTAGAAGCGGGGCATGCCGCCGAATTGGCGGTCGCCGGCGTCGCCGAGGCCGGGGACGATGAACTTGCTGTCGTTGAGGCCCTGGTCGATGGCGGCGGTGACCAGGCGTAGTGGCAGGTTGGAGCGCTTGAGGCGCTCGATGCCGGCCGGGGCGGCGAGCACGCAGAGCACGGTGATGTCGGTGCAGCCGCGCTCGGCGAGCAACCGGCAGCAGTGCTCCAGCGAGCCGCCGGTGGCCAGCATCGGGTCGAGGACCAGCACCGGCAGGCCGGTCAGGTCCCGGGGCAGCGACTCCATGTAGGCGCGCGGCTCGAACGTCTCCTCGTCGCGGGCCAGCCCGACGAAGCCCATGGACGACTCCGGCAGCAGCCCCAGCGCGGCGTCGGCCATGCCGAGGCCCGCCCGCAGCACCGGAACCAGCAGCGGCGGGTTGGCCAGCCGGGTGCCCTCGGTGGCGGTCACCGGGGTCTGCACCGGGTACCGCTCGATCGGGAAGGAGCGCGCGGCCTCGTACACCAGCATGGTGGTGAGTTCGTGCAGGGCTGCCCGGAACGAGGATGAGTCGGTCCGTTCGTCCCGCATGGCGGTCAGCCGGGACTGGGCGAGCGGGTGGTCAATGACGTGTACGTCCACGATCGCTCAACCTACCCGGCGCGGAACCCTGCGCGCGGGCCCCCGGCTCGACCAGCGATCCGGCTCACCATCGGAGCGCATCGGTCAAGATCACTCGCCATTCGTCTGCGTAGACTTCGGAACATGACGGCGACAGCGACGTCGGCCCGCTCGGAACTCACCGAGTTGGGACGATCCGAGACCGCTCTGCGGACCTTCCTGCACGGCCTACCCGGCGTGGATCAGGTCGGCGCCGAGCAGCGGGCGGCCCAACTCGGCACCCGCTCCATCAAGACCACCGCCAAAGCCCAGGCCATCGACCTCGCGATCCGAATGGTCGACCTGACGACGCTGGAAGGCGCGGACACCCCGGGCAAGGTACGGGCACTCGCCGCCAAGGCGGTGCGGCCGGACCCGGCCGACTCGTCCTGCCCGCATGTCGGCGCGGTCTGCGTCTACCCCTCGATGGTCCCGTACGTGGCCGAGGTGCTGCGCGGGTCGGGCGTGCATCTGGCCAGCGTGGCGACGGCGTTTCCGTCCGGTCAGGCACCGTTGGCGGTCAAGCTCGCGGACACCCGCGCCGCCGTCGAGGCCGGCGCTGACGAGATCGACATGGTGATCAACCGGGGTGCCTTCCTGGCCGGCCGCTACCGCGAGGTCTACGACGAGATCGTGGCCACCAAGGAGGCCTGCGGGGACGCCCACCTCAAGGTGATCCTGGAGACCGGCGAGTTGGCCACCTACGACAACGTGCGCCGCGCCTCCTGGCTGGCGATGCTGGCCGGCGGCGACTTCATCAAGACCTCCACCGGGAAGGTCCCGGTCGCCGCCACCCTGCCGGTGACCCTGGTGATGCTGGAGGCGGTCCGTGACTTCCGCGCCGCCACCGGGCGGCAGGTCGGCGTGAAGCCCGCCGGCGGGATCAGGACCACCAAGGACGCCATCAAGTACCTCGTCATGGTCAACGAGACCGTGGGGCCGGACTGGCTGGACCCGGACTGGTTCCGCTTCGGCGCCTCCAGCCTGCTCAACGACCTGCTGATGCAGCGCACCAAGCTGACGACCGGTGTGTACGCCGGCCCCGACTACTTCACCCTGGACTGACACATGGGCCTGTTTGAATACGCCCCGGCGCCCGAGTCGCGCGCGATCGTCGACATCAAGCCGTCCTACGGCCTGTTCATCGACGGCGAGTTCGTCGACGGCGAAGATCGCAACAAGTCGATCAACCCCGCCTCCGAGGAGGTACTCGCCGAGGTCGCCTGGGGCGGCGCAGCGGACGTTGACCGTGCCGTCCGGGCCGCGCGGAAGGCCTACGACAAGGTCTGGGGTCCGATGCCGGGCCGGGACCGGGCCAAGTACCTGTACCGGATCGCCCGGATCATCCAGGAGCGCTCCCGCGAACTGGCCGTGCTGGAGTCGCTGGACAACGGCAAGCCGATCAAGGAGTCCCGGGACGTCGACCTGCCGCTGGTCGCCGCGCACTTCTTCTACTACGCCGGTTGGGCCGACAAGCTGAACCACGCCGGGTTCGGTGCAAACCCGCAGCCGCTCGGCGTGGCCGCCCAGGTCATCCCGTGGAACTTCCCGCTGCTGATGCTGGCCTGGAAGATCGCCCCGGCGCTGGCCGCCGGCAACACGGTGGTGTTGAAGCCCGCCGAGACCACCCCGCTGACCGCGCTGCTGTTCGCCGAGATCTGCCAGCAGGCCGACCTACCGGCCGGCGTGGTCAACATCGTCACCGGGGCCGGCGAGACCGGACGCGCACTGGTCGAGCACGACGGCGTGAACAAGATCGCCTTCACCGGCTCCACCGACGTCGGCCGGGCCATCGCCCGCGCAGTCGCCGGCAGCCGCAAGAAGCTCACCCTGGAGTTGGGCGGCAAGGCCGCCAACATCGTCTTCGACGACGCCCCGGTCGACCAGGCCGTCGAGGGCATCGTCAACGGCATCTTCTTCAACCAGGGGCACGTCTGCTGCGCCGGCTCCCGGCTGCTCATTCAGGAATCCGTCGCCGAGCAGGTGCTGGAGTCGCTCAAGCGCCGGATGGCCCAGCTGCGGGTCGGTGACCCGCTGGACAAGAACACCGACATCGGGGCGATCAACTCGGCCGACCAGCTGGCCCGGATCCGGGAGCTGACCGAGGTCGGCGCCGCCGAGGGCGCGCAGCAGTGGTCGCCGCCGTGCGAGCTGCCCGAGCGGGGCTTCTGGTTCGCGCCGACCATCTTCACCGGGGTCACCCAGGCGCACCGGATCGCCCGCGAGGAGATCTTCGGCCCGGTACTCTCCGTGCTCACCTTCCGCACCCCGGCCGAGGCCGTGGAAAAGGCCAACAACACGCCGTACGGGCTGTCGGCCGGGATCTGGACCGAGAAGGGCTCCCGGATCCTGTGGATGGCCGACCGGCTACGCGCCGGAGTGGTCTGGGCCAACACGTTCAACAAGTTCGACCCGACCTCGCCGTTCGGCGGCTACAAGGAGTCGGGCTACGGTCGCGAGGGCGGCCGGCACGGGCTGGAGGCGTACCTCAATGTCTGAGCGGGTCGCGGTACGCAAGACGTACAAGCTCTTCATCGGCGGGAAGTTCCCGCGAAGCGAGTCGGGACGGTCGTATCTCGTGCAGGACTCCAACGTGTCGCTGGCCTCCCGCAAGGACGCACGGGACGCCGTGGTCGCCGCCCGCGCCGCCGTGAAGGGCTGGGCCGGGGCGACCGCGTACAACCGGGGTCAGATCCTCTACCGGGTCGCCGAGATGCTGGAAGGCCGTCGCGAGCAGTTCGTCGTCCTGGGCGTACCCGCAGACGAGGTCGACGCCGCGACCGACCGCTGGGTCTGGTACGCGGGCTGGTCCGACAAACTGCCGCAGGTGTACGGCGGCGCGAACCCGGTCGCCGGGCCGTACTTCAATCTCTCCGCCCCCGAACCGACCGGGGTGGTGGCGTTGGTGGCCCCCGAGACACCCGCCCTGCTGGGCCTGGTCAGCGTGATCGCCCCGGCGATCGTCACCGGCAACACCGTGGTGGTGGCCGCCTCGCCGGCCGCGCCGCTGGCCGCAGTGACCCTGGCCGAGGTGCTGGCCACCTCCGACCTGCCGGGCGGAGTGGTCAACATCCTCACCGGTCGGCTGTCCGAGACCGTGCCGACGCTGGCCGCGCACATGGACGTCAACGCGATCGACCTGACCGGGGTCACCGACGCCGAACTGGCCGCCGATCTGGAGGTCAAGGCGGCGGAGAACCTCAAGCGGGTGCTCCGGCCGGTGGCGGCTGACCACGACTGGTCTGCTGATCCTGGGGTGGGGCGGATGACTGCGCTGGTGGAGACGAAGACTGTGTGGCATCCGAAGGGGGCTTGAGGTCTTCGTTGCTCTTGGGGGTTTCCGGGGGAGCCCACCCGCTCCGGGCGGTCAGGCTTGATCCCTGCGCGGGTGGGCTCCCCCGGAAACCCTGACGTGGTCCGTCCGTGGGTGCGGCTCACGGGGTCATGCCCTGCGTCGGCTCCTCCGTCGACGGGGTGGCGTCGGGCGTGATGCCGCCTTCCCGAGCCCGCTCGGTCCGGTCCGGTGTGACACCGCAACATCGGTGAAGTTGCTGGGTGCGGGCCGGGGCGATACCGCAACATCGGTGAACTTGTTGGATGCGGCCTGGCGTGAACGCTGGAGCAGGCCAGGTTCGGCATGCCCGCAACATCGCTGAAGTTGCTGGGTGCAGGCTGGGGCGATGCCGCAACATCGCTGAAGTTGCTGGGTGCAGGTGTGGGGGGACCGGACCTGCGGGGGACGGGCGATGGTTGCGGAAGGCTTAGCGACCGTGGCGGTGGGGTGGTGGAGGTATTGGTGGGGTGGGGGTGGGTCTACTACGGGGGGTAGGATTGGGGGGTGACTCGGCTGGGTGATCTTGAGCGTGCGGTGATGGACGTGTTGTGGGACACGGTGCCCGCCAGGTCGGACGGGGTCACGGTGCGCGAGGTGGCCGACGCCCTGGCCGGGCGCGAGCTGGCATACACGACGGTGATGACGGTGCTCGATCGGCTCGCCGGCAAGGGCATGGTGCAACGCGAGCGGGAGGGTCGAGCGTGGCGCTACCGCGCGGCGGCCAGCCGGGAGGCGCACATCGCCCAGCTCATGCTCGACGCGCTCGATCTCGGCGGCAGCCGGGATGCGGCGCTGGTGCGGTTCGCCCGCTCGGTCACCGGCACCGAGGCTGACGTGCTGCGCGCCGCGCTGGCGGCGGAGGCCACGACGACGTCGGGTACGAAAGGCCCGGATTCCGACGGCCTGACCGGCCGGATCGAGGCGCTCCCGGCAGACCGGGCAGCCCGTCCGGACCGGGCTGGCGAGGGCGCGGAGCGGTAGGGGCGACGCCGTGGCATACGCCCTGCACTTCACCGGCGCGATGCTGGCCTGTTGGCTGATCGCGCAGGTCCTGGCCCGCTCCACCTGGACGTGGCGCAGCCCGGGGGTGGCGATTCTCTGCTGGCAGGCGATCGGTCTGGGGGCCGGCCTGTCCGCGATGGGCATGCCGATCGCGCTCGGACTGGCGCCGTACCAGTTGGGCACCGGCAGCGCTCTGCTCGCGCTTGCGAGGGATCTGTGGCACAGCACCCTGCCGGCTGGGCTGGGCGTGGTGCACCTGGGGCTGGTGGGCGTCGGTTTCGGCATCGGCGCGGTGCTGCTCACCACGACGGTACGCAGCATCCACGGCACCGTACGCGCCCAGCGTCGGCACCGGGAGTTGTTGACCCTGGTGGCGCGGCGGGATCCGGCGGTGCCCGGAGCACTGGTGCTCGACCATCCGAGCGCGGCCGCGTACTGCCTGCCCGGCGTACGGCCTCGGGTGGTGGTCAGCGCCGGCGCGCTCGACCTGCTCGACCCGGCCGAACTGGAGGCGGTGCTCGCCCACGAGCGGGCACACGCGCAGGAGCGGCACGACCTGGTGCTGCTGCCGTTCACCGCGCTGTGTCGGGCGTTGCCCTGGCTGCGCTGGGTCCGCCAGGCGCACGAGCGGGTCGGTCTGCTGGTCGAGATGCGCGCCGACGACAAGGCCCGGGAACTGCACGCGGATGCACCGCTGGCCGGTGCGCTGCGCCGGTTCGCCGCCGCCGGGGACCGGATCCACCCGGCCGGCACGCTCGGCCTCGGAGATCGGGACCTGGACGTCCGGATGCAGCGGCTGCTGGTTACCGGACGCCCACCCCGCCTGCTCGGCGCCGCCGCGCTGGCGGTGACCAGCACCGCCGCGTACCTGCCGATCGGGCTGTTCCTGAGCTGAGCACCCAACCCACAGCCGAGCACTTTGAACCAGCGGAGTACCCGAACCTGAACCCGCAGCCGGGCACCCTGAACTAACCCTGATCCTGTCTGCTGCGCTGTCGCGCGGGCTGATATGTAGCGTCTCTACCCGTAGCCTCCCTGAGGTATCGACCTGCCCAGGAGAGCCATGGACACTCTGCTACTCGCCCGACTTCAGTTCGCCGCGACCGCCTCGATCCACTTCCTCTTCGTGGCGGTCACGCTCGGCCTGGTCACCCTGCTGGTGGGCTTACAGACCGCCTGGTTGATCACCGGCAACCCGCGCTTCGAGCGACTCACCCGGTTCTGGGGCCAGCTCTACGTGATCAATTACGTGCTCGGCATAGCCACCGGCATCGTGATGGAGTTTCAGTTCGGGCTGAACTGGAGCGGGCTGTCGCGCTACGTCGGCAACGTCTTCGGCGCCCCGCTGGCGATCGAGACCCTGGTCGCCTTCTTCCTGGAGTCGACCTTCCTCGGCATGTGGATCTTCGGGTGGCATCGGCTGCGTCGGGGCGTACACCTCGCGCTGCTGCACGGGGTCGCCCTCACCGCGTACGCCTCGGCTTTTTGGATCATGGTGGCGAACTCCTGGTTGCAGCACCCGGTCGGCTACGAGGTACGCGACGGGATCGCCCACCTGACCGACTTCTCCGCACTGCTGACCAACCCGGCGCTGTGGATGGCGCTCGGGCACGTCGTGTCGGCGGCCCTGCTCACCGGCGGGTTGCTGATGGCTGCGGTGAGCGCCTGGCACCTGAGCCGCCGCACCCCCGACTTCGACCTGTTCCGCACCTCGCTGCGGATCGGCGTGGTCACCGCCACGCTGGCGATCAGCTTGGTCCAGGGCTTCGGCTTCGCCCAGTTCGGGCCGGTGGCCTCGATGCAGCCGACCAAGCTCGACAGCACCGGCCCGGAGGCCGCGGCACTGGTCGCCGACTGGACGGCCCGGTTCGGCCCCGGCGACTACCTGCCGCCTGTCCTGGCCAACGTCGGGCTCGGCTTCATGATCCTCATCGGCTTCGGCCTCGGTCTGCTCTGGCTGCTGCTCCCACTGCTCTGGCGGGACTGGATCATCCGGCTCCGCTTCCCGCTCTGGCTGCTCATGCTCGCCCTGCCGCTGCCGTTCGTGGCCTTGATTCTCGGCTGGATCGCCCGCGAGGTGGGCCGAGCGCCCTGGGTGGCGTACGGCCTGCTGCCGGTGGACCAGGCGGTCTCCCCGATCAACCCGTGGCTGATGGCCACCTCGCTGATCGGCTTCACCCTGCTGCTCGGTGCCCTCGCCGTGACCAACTGGGTGCTGCTGGCCCGGCATGCAGCCGCCGGCGCGACCGATCCCGCCCTCGGCCGCCCGCCGATGCAGCCGCCGGCTGACGACAGCCGCACCGAGCCCGCCTTCGTCTGAGGAGAGCCTGATGGAACTCGCCTGGTACGCCCTGCTCGGCCTCTTCTTCGCCGGCTATCTGGTGCTCGGTGGCTACGACTACGGCGTCGGCCTGCTGCTCGCCCGGGGCACCGACCCGGCGCGGCGGCGGGCGGCGCTGAACGCCGTCGGACCGTTCTTCCTCGGCAACGAGGTGTGGCTGGTCGCCGCCGTCGGCGTCCTGTTCGGCGCCTTCCCCGTCCTGGAGGGGGAACTGCTCGCCGGCAGCTATCCGGCCGCACTGGGCGCATTGACCGGGGTGATTCTGGTCACCGCCGGAGTGCAGTTGCGCAGCCGGCCGACCAGCGGGTGGGCGCGGGCCGGGTGGGACCGGATCATCGTGGTCGGCAGCCTGCTCGCCGCGCTCGGCTGGGGCGTCGTGCTCGCCGGGCTGCTGCAAGGCGTACCGCGGCATCCGGACGGTCATGTCGTCGGCGTGACGCACCTGTTCACCCCGTTCGCCGCCGCCACCGGGCTGGCGCTGGTCGCACTGGTCGCGGCGCACGGTGCGGCCTTCCTCACGCTACGGCTGCCGGCCGCCGAGGCCGACCGGCTCCGGCCGCTGGCCCGCCGGCTGGTCCTCGCTGCGGCCGCCGCGGTCGGTACGGCTGTCGTCGTGGGCCTGCTCTCCGAGCGGGTACGCAGCGCAGCTCAGCGACCGGCGGTCGGCGTACTGCTGGCGGTGGCGTTGGTCACGGCGCTGCTGGTGGCGCGGGCGGCGCTCGGCCGGCGGCGGGCCGGCGTCGCCTTCGCCGCCACCGCGACGGCGCTGGCGCTGCCGGTCGTGCTGGTCGGGGCGACCCTCTGGCCGTACGTGCTGGTCTCGACTGTCGACCCCGCAGCGTCACTGACCGTGACCAACGCCGCAGCCAGTGGCCCGACGCTACGCCTGCTGGGCTGGCTCGCAGTACCGTTGCTGCCGGCACTACTAGGCTTTCAGACGATGTGCTGGTGGATTTTCCGAGGACGGACTGAGGGTAGGGCGCTGGTGTACTGGTGAACCGCCGCCCTTTCGACCCGCGCCTGCTGCGCCGGGTCCCTGCGGCACGGGGTGACCTCGCCCTGCTGGCGTTACTCGGCGTGCTCGCCGCCGGGTTGATCGTGGCGCAGGCCACCGCCCTGGCCACGTTGCTGGCCGCCGCCTTCACCGGGCAACTGGACCGGGCCGCCCTGGCCGGCTTCGTCGCCGCCGTCGCGGCCCGCTCGGTGCTGGTCTGGGCACAGGGCACCGTGTCGGCGCGGCTGGCCGCCACGGTCAAGGCGGCCTTGCGGGCCGACCTGCTCGGCGCGGTCGCCCGACACGGGCCCGGCTGGGTCGCCGGACAGCGGGCCGGGCAACTGGCCACCCTCGCCGGTCGCGGGCTGGACGCCCTGGACGCCTACTTCACCGGCTACCTCCCGCAACTGGTGCTCAGCGTCACCGTGCCAGTCGCCGTGCTCGGCCGGATCGTCTTCGCCGACTGGAGTTCGGCGCTGATCATCGCGTTGACCCTGCCGCTCATCCCGATCTTCGGGGCGCTGCTCGGCTGGCAGGCTCAGGCCGCCACCGAACGCCAGTGGCGCCGGCTGTCCCGACTCGGTGGGCACTTCCTGGACATGGTGGCCGGACTGCCGACGCTGCGTGCCTTCGGACGGGCCAGAGCCCAGACCGACGCGGTACGCCGGATGGCCGACGGCCACCGCGTGGCCACCATGAAGACCCTGCGGATCGCCTTCCTCTCCGCCCTGGTGCTCGAACTCGTCGCCACCCTGTCCGTGGCACTGGTCGCGGTGCCGGTGGGCATCCGGCTGCTTGGCGGCGGGATGACCCTTCAGATCGCGCTACTGGTGTTGCTGCTCACCCCGGAGGCGTACCTGCCGCTGCGCGCGGCCGGCAGCAGGTTCCACGCCAGCATGGAAGGGCTCACCGCGCTGGACGAGGCGTTCACCCTCTCCGGTTCCGCGCCGGCCCCGGCCACCCGCGCCGGTACGCTGCCGGACGGGCGCGGCGAGATCAGGTTGGAGTCGGTCACCGTCGCCTACGAGCGCACCGTGGCGCTGCGCGACGTCTCGCTGACCATCCGGCCCGGCGAGCGGATCGCGATCATCGGCCCCAGTGGCGCAGGCAAGAGCACCCTGCTCGGCCTGCTGCTCGGCTTCGTCACCCCGACCTGCGGCCGGGTCACCGTGGGTGGGGTCGACCTCGCCGAGGCCGATCTCGACGGCTGGCGCCGACAGGTGGCCTGGGTGCCGCAGCGCGCCCACCTCTTCGCCGCCTCGCTGGCCGACAACATCCGGCTCGGCAGCCCCGAGGCGGCCTCAGCCGCGGTCGAGGGCGCCGTCAAGGACGCCGCCCTCGACGAGGTGATCGCCGCACTGCCCGACGGCCTGGACACTCTGCTCGGCGAGCGTGGGCACGGCCTGTCCAGCGGGCAGCGGCAGCGGGTCGCGCTGGCCCGGGCGTTCCTGCGGGACGCCCCCGTGGTCCTGCTCGACGAGCCCACCGCCCGCCTCGACGCCGCTGCCGAGGCGGTGGTGCTGTCGGCCACCCACCGTCTGGTGGCGGGTCGCACCGCGCTGCTGGTCGCGCACCGGCCCGCCCTGCTCGCTGATGCCGACCGCATCCTGCGGGTCGACGACGGCCGGGTGACCGAACTGACACCGCAACGAGCCGGGGAGGGCCGATGAGCGAGGAACGATCCTCCCGGGCCACCTCCGCCGAGGCCGAGGCCGGTGTCCGCCCGGCCGGTGGGGCGCCGGAGCTGGTCGTGTTGCGCCTGGCCCGGCCGTACCTGAAGCGGCTGATCGGTGCGGGACTGCTCGCCGCCGCGACCGAGTTCGCCGGGTTGGCCCTGATGGCCACGGCGACGTGGCTGTTGATGGCGGCGGCCGGTCAACCGCCACTGGACCGACTCACCGTGGCGATCGTCTCGGTGCGGGCACTGGCCGTCAGTCGGGGTGTGTTGCGCTACACCGAACGCCTCGCCGGCCACGACGCCGTACTCCGTCTCGTCACCGACGTGCGTACCCGGGTCTTCGCCACCTTGGCCGCCGGACGCGGCGCCCCACCACGCACCGGCGACGCGCTGAGCCGGCTGGTCTCCGACGTGGAGGCGGTGCAGGACCTGCTGTTGCGGGTCGTCGTGCCGGGCGTGGCGGCGGGCTTGGTGAGCGTCCTGGCGGTCGGGCTGACCGCGCTCGTCTCGCCGCCGGCCGCGTTGGTGCTCGCCACCGGGCTGCTGGTGGCCGGGGTGGCCCTGCCTGCGCTGGCCACCGCGCTGACCCGACGATCCGCCGCCGAGGTGGCGCCGCTGCGCGGTGCGCTCGCCGCCGACGCGGTCGATTTGACCCACGGCGCGGCCGACCTCGCCGCCTTCGGCGCGACCGGTGCCGCCCTCGACGCGGCCCGCCGCCGCGCCCGGCGACTGGCCCGGCTGGAACGTCGGCTCGCCGTGCGTGGCTTCGCCGTCGACGCCGCCGGGGTGCTGGTGGCCGGGCTGACCGCCGGGGCCGTGGTGCTCGTCGCGCTACGCGCCGGGGTGGGCGGGGTGCTCGTCGGCGTGCTGGCGGTCGGCACCCTGGCCGCCGTGGAGATCGCCCTCGCCCTGGTCGGCGCCGCCCGGCAGTGGACCGCGCTACGCGCCGGCCTGGCTCGGGTCGCCCACCTCGTGACCGACCTTCCGGCCGCCGAGCAGCCGGCCGACCGGACCACCCGGCCGGACGGGCGCAACGGTGCTCCCGACGTGTGCTTCGACGGGGTGACCGTGCGGTACCGCAGCGGCGCAGCCGCCGCGCTGGACGCGTTCGACCTCGACCTGCCGGCGGGTCGACGGGTGGCGGTGGTCGGCCCGAGTGGCGCAGGCAAGAGCACCCTCGCGGCGGTGTTGACCGGTGCGGTGCGCCCGGATGACGGCCGGGTCACCCTGGACGGGCGCGATCTCGGCACGTACCCGCCCGACGAGCTGCCGGCGGTGGTCGGTGGGTTGTTCGCCGAGGCGTACGTCTTCCACGCCACGGTCCGGGAGAACCTGCTGCTGGGCCGCCCGGGCGCCGACGAGCAGGCGCTGACCGCCGCGACCGAGGCGGCCGGGTTGGCCGACTGGGTCCGGGCCCAGCCGGACGGTTGGGACACCGTCGTCGGCGAGGAGGGCGCGCAGCTCTCCGGCGGTCAGCGGCAGCGCCTCGCGCTGGCCCGGGCACTGCTCGCCGCGCCCGCCGTGCTGGTGCTCGACGAGCCGACCGAAGGGCTCGACCCGGTCGCCGCGGACGAGGTGCTCGCCTCCGCCCTCGCCGCCGTTCCCGCCGGGCGTTCGGTGCTGCTGATCTCCCACCGGCTCAGCGGTCTGACCGGGCTGGACGAGATCGTGGTGCTGGACGCGGGACGGATCATCCAGCGGGGCCGGCACGCGGAGCTGATCGCGACCCCCGGCTGGTACCGGGAGCAGTGGACGTTGCAACAGGCCGCCGAGCACGGCTACCTGGCTGTCTCCGGCTGACCCCCTCAGGGATGTCCCGGACGGCGGGACGGCCACCCGGCTGGCAGCATGAGGCCATGCCGGTCGGTGAGGACGTGTTGGTCGAGGAGCATCTGCGGCTGTTGGCCAGCCGACTGCACGGGCCACGCCGACTGCGAGCGGACCTGCTGACCGAGGCACGGCACGGGCTGCTGGACGCCGTCGAGGCGTACCGGGACGGTGGTCTGCCCGCCGATGCGGCGTCCCGGCAGGCGGTGGCCGACTTCGGTACGCCCGAGCAGCTCGCACCGGCGTACCAGGCCGAGTTGGCGGTGGCGGCACTGCGCCGGCTGGCGCTGTGGATCGTCGCCTTCGCCGGGGTCGCCGCTGTCGCCGGGGATCTGACGTGGCAAGGGTCGAGCTGGAGCGCCGGCCCGCCACCACCGGCCGGCTATCTGCTGCTGTCCCGGTCGGTCGAGGTGATCTGGGCGGCGGCGTTCCTGTTCGGTGTGGCCGGGCTGGTGCTGGCGGCGATGACCGCACGGTCGTCGTGGCCGGGGTTCACCACCGCGGCGCACGCGGTGGGCACCCTGTTGACCGGCACCGCCGTGCTGGGCGCGCTGGCCGGGTTGGCGCTGTTCGGCTGGTCGATCGTGCTGTGGGACGCGGCGCTCACCTGGCCCCCGATGATCGTCGGAATGCTCGTCGCGGGCGCGGGACACCTCTGGCTGGGCCGGGCCGCGCACACCTGGTTACTCGCCGCCCGCCGGTTGGCCACCGGGTGAGGGTGCTTCGCCGGAGCCCCGCCAGGTCACTCGGAGTGTCGGCGTGCGGGCGGCGACCACCCGGGCCGCCGCCACCGAGCCTCGGTGGTCAGCTCGATGCCGCAGACGGGCGGTTGACATCAAGGAAACGCCCGACGGTCGCGCTGAACTCACGCCACCCCGTTCGCTGCTCGGCCAGGGCGCGCCGGCCGGCGTCGGTAAGCTCGTACGTCCGACGTTCCCGCCCGTTGACGGTGCTCCAGACGCTGGCCACGTGTCCGGCCCGCTCCAGCCGGCGCAGCGCAGGGTAAACGGTGCCCGTGGGCAGATCGAGCCGACCGTCGCTGCGGGCCCGCAGCGCCTCGATGATGGCGTAGCCGTGCAGGGCACCCCGCTCCAGCACGGCGAGCAGCAGGGAATCGAGGTGTCCGTGCAGCGCCTGGGCGTTCATGCGTAGAAACGCTACTTGTTGGACGGCGGCCTCGCCACCGGGGCGGGCACCGGTCACCCAGCGCAGCCAACTAGGGTATGTGCCCAGAGTCACTCGCCGGCATTCGCGCCGGCGGGTGGGCAGCCCGACGCACACGGAGGTCACCGTGGCCCGCCAGTCGCCTCAACGGCCGGACGCCGACGAGCCCGAGCTCGATGACACGACCGGCCCCGCCGAGCCGGACGCCACCGCTGAGCCGGAGGTCGCCGACGACGCAGATCCCGGCGCCTCCCGCGCGCTCTGGGAGGAACTGCGGATCGACCCGGTGGAGATTGCCCTGCCGGCCGGCACCGGTTACACGCTGCGGGCGTACCGGTCGGCCAGCGAGCTGACCCCGACCGACGTCGCCGAACGTGAC
Organism: Micromonospora sp. NPDC051196; assembly: GCF_040682415.1. Taxonomy (NCBI): domain Bacteria; kingdom Bacillati; phylum Actinomycetota; class Actinomycetes; order Micromonosporales; family Micromonosporaceae; genus Micromonospora; species Micromonospora sp. NPDC051196. The sequence goes on along the minus strand of NZ_JBFBAY010000001.1, from coordinate 209,161 downwards.
GCCGACGACCCGTTCCTGGCCCGCCGCCAGGTCGTCGAGGCCGAAGACGACGAGAACGAGGACGTCGTCATCCTCGACGAGGAGATCGCCCGGGAGTTCGCCGAGAGCGACGACGAGGAGAAGCAGGCCAAGGACGGCGCTGCGGACACCGAGGCTAAGGACGACACCGACGCCAAGGCGGTCGACGAGGCCGGCGACGAGGAGGTGCCGGTCTTCCTGAGCCACCGGGGACGGCTGCTGCTGTTCAAGACGCCCGAGTCGCTGGTGAGTTTCGTCCGCTCCGGCGCCCCGAACGATCTGTCTCAGCTGGACAGCTGGAATGAATTGTCCGAACGGGTGGAACCGGCCGACATCGCGCCGCGCGACGAGGACGTCTACGAACTCGATCTCGTCGTGGAGAACCTGCGCGGCGGGCACGACACCTGGGACCCGACGCTGCTCATCGAGGCCGGCGAGGTCGCCCGGGACCTGTCGTACGCGCTGCGCCTGCCCGCCGTGCTCGACATGCTCTCCGCCGGCTCCAGTCTCGACGACCTGGACGAGGCCCTGCGCGCCTCGGTCAACGGCGGGATCGGCGGTTTTCTGGGTCGCCGCCGGCTGAAGAAAATCGGGGCACAAACCGCAAGTCTCGGTTGGCGGACCATTGTCGGAAAGATCTCTGCGGTCGTGGACTGGCGCGACTGACCCACACCAGGGAGCATCAGTCTCTGGCAGAGCTAAGCCCTGTCTCCCGGGAGGAGGACGACGCCGTGGCGCTCGTGCGCGTGTACTGCGGTCTGGCCTCGGCGGATCCGGCCGACCGACCGGCCTCGGTCGGATCGACGCTGACGTCCGCTGTGGTCGACGACGCAGGCCGTCTGCTGCATGTCTGCGAGGTCGGCGACGACCCGGCGGGCTACGCCCGGCTGGTCACGCTGCTCGTGGACCGCTCCGGCGGGCCGAGCGGAGCGGCGATCGCCGCCGACACCGACGACCACACCGTCACCTCACTGCTCAGCGCCGCCGGACGTCCGTTGGCGATCGCGGACGACGACTCGGTGGACGACTTCGCCGAGCGGTTCGCCGATGACGACTCGATCGAGGAGATGCAGTCGCCGCCGGCCGTGCGGCGGGCCGTCGGCCTGGCTCGTGCCCTACAGGCCGGTGCCCTGTCCGCCGTGACCCTGCCGGCTCCCCGGGACCTTGCCGGCTACAAGCAGATCCTCGCCGCGCACGCGGCACTGACCAGCGGGCGGCATTCCGCCGCAGTGGCGCTGCGCGAGGTGCTGCGCGAGCTGTACCCGGCCGCCCTGCGTGCCTTCCCCGACCCTGCGGAGTCGATCCCGCTGGCGGTACTGGAGGCCCTGCCCGAGCCGAGCATGCTCACCGACGCAGGCCGGGGCCGGGACGCCGCGGTCACCGCCGACGCCGTCGCCGCGCAACTCGCAGCCGACGGTGTGGGCGACCCGGACGCGATCGACGAGGCGGTCACCGCGCTACGGGTGGCCATCTCCGAGACGCCCCGCCGGTCCACGGTGAACCGGGCCCTGACCTCTGCCGCCGCCGAGACGATCCGGCAGACGGTCGCTTCCGTACGGGCCTGTGACGCCGGCTGCGAGGCACTGGTCGGCGCGCTGCACGCCCGTACGCCCGGCCCGGCCCAGGCCCCCGGCCGTCGGGCCGCCGCCCGACGCGGCGAGCCGGTCGGTGAACTGCCCACCGCCCCCGGCGCAGCCGGTCTGCGAGCGGTACGCCCCACCGGCCCCGAGCCGGCCGGAGGACGCCGGGCCCGTCCCGAGCCCGTGCCGGGCAACACCGCACCGGCGGCACCCCGGCCGATGGGTCCGCCGCCGGTGGCGCCGCCACCGGTCACCCCGCCACCGGTCGCACCGGCCCCGATCGCACCGGCCGCGGTCGCCGGACCGCCCGTCTCGGCGCCGCCGGCGCGTCCCGAGTCCCCCGGACCACGGATCGACGGGCCGACGAACCGGCCGATCTCCACGCCGCCGCCACCGCCCGGGATCACCCCGATCGCGCCGGCACCGCGCGGCTCGATCCCACCCGCCGAGGCCGGCGAGCCGTTCCGACCGACCTTGACCACCGCGGCGATCAACAGCGCCCGCGCCGAACGTCAGCGCACCATCATCCCGCCCCGGCCGAAGACCAACGGTGCGCCGCCGGCGCCGACGGGTGGGTTCAGCGCCACCGATCTCAGCGTGCCGGTGCCGACTCCCCGCCCCGGGCAGGAGCCGGCCGCACCCGGGTCACGCGCCAACTGGCCGCTGGTCAACAACCCGGAGAATCCCGCCGACACCCCGGCACACAACCCCGCCACCGGCTCGTACGACGATCGGAACCGGAACGCAGGCCCCGACACCGGTCCCGATGTGCCCGTCGAGCTGAACACCGAGCGCCGGGTGACCCCGCCGTGGCTCGCCGACGACCTGCCGCCGGAGCCGCCGGTGCTGCGGCTCGTCGAGCCGCCACCGCTGGCCGACCGGGCGTTGCGCAACGGGCCGGAGTCGCACCTAGAGAATCCGCCGCTGCGTCTGGTGGACCGGGCTCGTGACGAGGAGCGCGGGCGCCCCGCCGAGCGGCTGGACGCGCCAGCGCCACTGCCGCCGCGCCGGCCGGTCCCGCCGATCGAACACCGGCCGTCGCCGATCTCCGACGAGGGTGACGGCGACCTGCTGATCTTCGCCCAGGCCAGGTCGGCCTGGTTCGTCGGGCACGGCGAGGACTCCGATCTGGACTGGTCGAGCCTGGCCGACACCGGATGGCAGGCTGCCGAGCAGGCCGCCAGTCCGGCGGTCGGTGCCGAGACGAACGCCGGACTGCCCAAACGCGTACCGCAGGCCAATCTCGTGCCCGGCTCGCCGCTACGCGAGGAGCGTCCACTGCGGATCGTGCGCGACGCGGCCAGCTTGGCCGAGAACACCACCGGCTACTTCCGCGGCTGGCGTCGAGGGCAGGAGATCGGCGGTTTCGCCGTTGGTGGACGCCCGGGTCGGGAGTCGGCCGGTGGCTGGGACTTCAGCCGGGACACCGGCGACCGGGACGACGACCGGGAGTACGAGTACCGCTCCGCCGGCTACCGCTCCTGAGCCCGTGCATCTGACGGTTTCCGTCCACACCCGATGATCTGACCCGCGTCGGCAGGGTCCGAAGTCACCGCCGACGCGGACCCCGTCCACACGGTACGGCTCGCTCCGGCCGCCGAAGGCGTCAAGCGCGCCGCCGAGCAGGCCGTAGCCGCCTCAATCGCGGGAACGGTGGCATGTGGACGTCTTCGGCCTCCCGTGCCGCCACAGGGGCGCTCACCGGGTCGGCTGCACGGGCGGAGCTGTCCCGCTGGCCGATCCGACGGCCAGCAGTCGCCGGTGCCGGATCGGCTCCGCACAGCAACCAGCGCCCGGTGTCGACTGAGCCGTCACCGGGCGCTGCGACGCGACGCTCAGGCCGGGGCGACGGCCCGCGAGCGACGCATGGTGAGGACGTACTCGACCAGCGAGATCAGCACGTGCTTCGTCGACTCCCGGTTCCGGGCGTCGCAGGCCACCACCGGCACGTCGCTGGAGATCGCGAGCGCCTCGCGGACGTCCTGCGGGTCGTGGTACTGCATACCGTCGAAGCAGTTGATGGCCACCAGGTACGGCAACCGCCGATGCTCGAAGAAGTCGATCGCCGCGAAGCAGTCGGCCAGCCGACGGGTGTCCACCAGCACGACCGCGCCGATCGCGCCCCGGACCAGCTCATCCCACATGAACCAGAAGCGGGTCTGACCCGGCGTACCGAACAGGTACAGGATCAGGTCACGATCGATCGAGATACGGCCGAAGTCCATGGCCACCGTGGTGGTCGTCTTCCCCGGCACCTGCCGGGTGTCGTCGACGCCCACTCCGGCGGAAGTCATGATGGCCTCGGTGGTCAGCGGCGTGATCTCCGAGACCGAACCGACCAGCGTCGTCTTGCCGACGCCGAATCCGCCAGCGATAACGATCTTCGCCGACGTCACGCGCCCGCTCGGGACCGGCGGCCGGTGCGACATGTCAGAGCCTGCGAAGTCCACTCAGCACCCTCTCCAGCAGTTCAGTGCCCACCGCGTCGTCCGAGTCGTCCAGAATGGTCGGCTCGTGGACCGCGACCAGGCCGTCCGTCGCCATGTCGGCGATGAGCACCCGGGCCACGCCGAGCGGAAGCTGCATCCGCGCCGCGATCTCGGCGAGTGACTGCACGCGTCCGTCACACAGCGCGGCGATGTACTGGTGTTCACGGCCTTGACCACCGTTGCCAGTGGCAACGGCCCGACCGCGCACCGTCGTCTCGACCAGCGCCTCAAGGGCGATGTCGAGGCGGGGACGGGTACGACCGCGGGTAACGGCGTATGGACGGACCAACGCACCGGTCGGCTCGTCACGATCGGCCATGTCGCCGCTCACCTCCTTCGTACCCGGCACCGGATCGCACCGGTGCTACCCGTCGTATGCAGTGTTGTCGCCCCGCCCGCCCCACCGGCCGGCGCGACGTTCAGCCCATCATCCCCACAGCCGTACGCGGCTGCGGGGTCAGGGCGTCACCCACCCGGTCCACGAGCAGGGCCATTTCGTAACCAACCTGTCCCACGTCGCAGCTGCGTGCAGCGAGCACCGCGAACGACGAGCCGTCGGAAATCGACATCAGGAACAGGAAGCCATTGTCCATTTCGACCACGGTCTGCAACACGGCGCCGCCCTCGAAACACCGGGCCGCGCCCTGAGTCAGGCTGACCAGGCCGGAGGCGATCGCCGCCAGCTGGTCCGCCCGGTCCCGCGGAAGGTCTCGTGACGACGCCAGGAGCAGGCCGTCCGCGGAGACGGCGACCGCGTGCGCGACACCGGGTACCCGATCGGCGAAGTTGGCCAGCAGCCAACCGAGGTCCTGCGTACTAGTCATCCTTCTTGCTCCTTCTGCCTGCTCCCGGCCACCGGGCCTGAGCCAGACTGCGAGGATTGCTGCCCGCCCGGAGTCCCCTCCGGGCCGGTCGGGTTGCCGTCCGACGGGTGGTTGCGCCCCCGCTGGACACCCCGGTGGTAGGCGGAAAGCAGCCCGCGCACCGACTCCGGGTTACGTCGCTGCACCGAATTGGTCGGCTTCTCCACCGCGCCCGGAACGAGCTGCGCCATCGGCGTGCGCTTGGGCAGCCCGGTCTGGGTGGTTCCGCCGGTCGACACCTGACTCGCGGCGGAGGCAGCCCGCCAGCCATCGTCGGCCGCAGTCTGCCACACACTCTCCGGCGACGGTGGACGGTAGGCGGGCGGCCTCTCGGCGGCACCGGGGCGCAGGCCGCCGTTCGCCGCAGCGCCGTTCCCGCCGGGCCCGCCTGCGGCCGTCGGTGTCTCTGCCATCGGTGCGTTACCTGTCGTCCCGGTCTGGTGCTGCTGGCTGGGCCGACCGGCGGCGTCGACCGTGGAGAACTGCTGGGTCGGTGCCCCGTTGGCCGCCGGCTGGCGGGCACCTGCGGACTCTTCCGGGCCCGTACGGCGGGTGCGGAACCACGCCGACTCAAGCTCCCGGAAGATCGGCAGCTCCATCGTCTCATCCGCGTACCGCTGCCGGTTCTGGACCTGCGGCGGCGTGGGGATGGTCGGCCGGGCCGGCGGCGTCGGCTGTGCTGCCGGACGCGGTACCCGAGGCAGTTCGGTGGTCATGTCCAGCGCTGCTGCCAGCCGCTCCGGCGCGGCCGGAGCCGCCGGGTCCCCGGCGACCGGAGGCCAGGCGGGTGGCGCCGAGGTCGCCGGGCCGGCCGGTCCCGCCGACACTGGACGCTGCGGCAACGGGCTGCCGGGCGGCGAGATCGGGGCGGCGGAGACAGGTTGCCCGGACACCGGGGCGGCCGATACCGGCGGGGCGGAGTACGGCGTGCCCGAGACCGGTGGCGACGAGACCGGCGGGATCGGCGGTGCCGACACCGCAGGAGGCGCGTACGGCGCGACCTCGGGGCTGCTCGGCAGCTGACGCGGAATGTTCGGTTGCCCACCACCGGTCTGCTCGTCGGTGACCCGCCGCTGCGGCAGCGGATCGGTCGACTGACCGCCGGTGGAGCGGGGGGTGAAGCTGTTGCCGCCGCCGGTGACGCCGCTGGCACCGGTCAGGTCCGACCAGGCGGGCAGGTTGCCCGCACCCGCCACGGTGGCCGGGGTGCCCGAACCGTTGCGGTTGGCCGGCTCGAAGGGCCGGCCGCCCAGGGTCACCTGGTTGCCCGAGCCACCGGAACGCGGCGTGGGCACTGCGGGCGCCGCCGGCGCACTCGGGCCGTTGCCGAGGGCGGGCAGGGCGCCGAACGCCGGGCTCGGCCCGCTCGGCGGACCGACCGGGGCGGGCAGGGCCGCGGGCAGGGAACCTCGGCCCGAGAGCGCCCGGGGCACCAGCACGGTGGGCGGCAACGTGACGTCGGCCACCGTGCCTCGGTCGGTACCGGGGCGCAGCTCGACCTTGACGGCGTGCCGGGATGCCAGCCGGGCGACCACGACCAGCCCCATCATCCGGGAAACCGCCACGTCCACCTGCGGCGGCGTGGCCAGCCGCTCGTTGAGGTCGGTCAGCTGCTCAGGGCTGATCCCGATGCCCCGGTCCTCCACGTACAGCGAGGCGCGATCGCCGACCCGGCGGGCCTCGACCAGCACCTGCGAATCCGGCGGCGAGAACGCGGTGGCGTTGTCGAACAGCTCGGCGACGAGGTGGACGAGGTCGTTGACCGCGTGCGCGGCCACCTCGATGTCGCGGTCGATCACCCCGAACTCGATCCGCGTGTAGTGCTCGACCTCGGACTGCGCGGCGCGCAGCACGTCGATCAGTGCGGCCGGCTCGCGCTGTACCCGGGTCGAGTCGGCACCGGCGAGGACCAGCAGGTTCTCGTCGTTGCGGCGCATCCGGGTGGCGAGGTGATCCAGCTGGAACAGCTCGGCCAGCCGGTCCGGGTCCTCCTCGCCGCGCTCCAGCCGGTCGAGATGGCCGATCAGCCGGTCGACCAGGATCTGGGACCGACGAGCCAGGTTGACGAACATGGTGGCGACAGAGGCTCGCAGTGCGGCCTGCTCGGCGGCGGTGCGGACGGCCTCCAGGTGGACCGCGTTGAACGCCTCGGTCACCTGACCGAACTCGTCGCGGCTGCGTACCGGCAGCGGCTCGGCGATCTGGTTGGCCAGTTGCACCGGGGAGAGCTGCCCGGTGAACTGTGGATCCCGTAGCCGGGCCACCGCCTGGGGCAGGCCGTACTGGGCGATGGAGAGCGCACCTTGGCGCAGTTCACGCAGGGAGCGGGCCATCGAGCGGGCCACCAGGTAGGCCAGGATGACGGCCAGCAGCAGCATGGTCAGCAGCAGGCCGGTCTCCAGGAACACCTGACGCTGCACGTTGGAGCGGAGTTCGGCGGCCTGGGTCTGCACGTCGGTGTCGAACTTCGACTCGACCGTACGGATCAGCTTGCCGTTGGCGACCAGCGCCGCATCCCACTGGTCGGCGTTGAAGGAGACGCCGGAGAGGTTCGGTGAGGTGTCGGCGTTGACCTGGCTGATGTAGATCGTGGCCTGCCGACGGTCACCACCGCCGATGGTCTGGGCGTGGAACTCCGCCTCCTCCTCGGTGGCGACGGAGGTGAAACTCTGCTGCGCCTGCTGCTGACCCGTCTCGCTGGCGATGTAGTCCGTCCGCAGGGCGGAACTCATGCCCCGCTGGAGTGCCCGGTGCACCACCACCCGGCGTACGGAGAGCCACTCCTTCTCGCGAGCCACCGCAGCCGCCGCGCGCATCCGGTCGCTGAGCTCGTTGTCACCGGCGAGCTGGCTGGCCGAGTCCCGGATGGTGAGCAACTGGTTGATCAGCTCGTCGTAGGACTGGAGCGCGTCAGTGATCTTGAACTTGCCGTTGAACACCTGACTGCGGGTGCCCGGCAGGTCGGTCAGCCGCCCGTCGATCTGGTTGAGCAGCCCGGCAAGGCTGGTGGGCAGGTCGGTGAGTGCGGACCGCTGCTGCGAGTAGGGCTTCTTGTCCTCGTCGACCCGGCTCGACACCTCGTTGTAGAGGGCGGAGTACTTCTTCTTCGCCTCCGGCTCGGGCTGCCCCGCCTGTTGCGGCGGCACCCCCAGCAGCAACACCGCTGCGGTCCGCTCGTCCTGCAGGCCGTCCACCAGTTTGCCGGAGTGGCCGATGAGCTGGGCAAGGTCGCCGGCCCGGTTGGCGTCGCTGAGCGAGTCCAGGTGGTCGAACAGGCCGCTGGTGCCCACGACGACCGTGGCGATGGTCGGCACGATCATGATGAGACCGAGCTTGGACCAGATCGGCATGTCGCGGAGCCGACCAGCCGGCCGGCGCAGACGCGACAGGAAGGAGCCTGCCGTCTTCGGCCGTTTGCTCACGTCACCGCCCTCGTGATTGCAGCGTCCGCGTTGCCCCCGGGCAACGCCCAGCGGCCGACCCGGCGGGTCGGACCATCCGAGATTCCATCACGCCTGTCGACAAAGAGAAAGCCCAGGTTGGCCCTAGCTGGCGGTGTGATGAGATGTTGATGCAATTTGATCGCGGTCCGTCTGTCCGGAGTTACTAAAAGTAATGAGCACCCCGCGCCGAGTCGTCCTGCTTGCTGGCCCATCTGGCTCCGGAAAGTCGTACATAGCGCGACGAACCGGGCTTCCGGTCCTCTGCTTGGACGACTTCTACAAGGACGGCGATGACCCTACGTTACCTCGACGGAACGGGCAGATCGACTGGGAGTCGCCCGGTTCTTGGGACGCCGACACCGCTGTCGAGACCATTGCCCGACTGGTCCATCATGGCGCGGCAGACGTACCCGTCTATGCCATAAATGAGGACCGCCGGGTGACCACCCGACGATTTGATCTGGCCGATGCGCCACTTTTCGTGGCCGAAGGGATTTTCGCCGCCGAGATCGTCGAGGAATGCCGACGACGCGGCCTGCTCGCCGGGGCGTACGCCCTGCGCCGGCCGCGTGGCGCGACCTTCCTCCGCCGGTTGAGCCGGGATCTCGCCGAGCAGCGCAAGGGCCCCCGGGTGCTGCTGAGTCGCGGCGTTGCGCTGCTGCGGGCCGAACCGGCGGTGCTACGCCGGCAGACCGGCCTCGGCGCGGAGGCGGCGCGCGGTCGCGAGGTGCTGCGTCGGGTGGCCCACCTGCTCTCCGCCGGTCACCCGCCCGCGCGGTGAGGCCAGGTTCACCCCAGCAGCTTCGCGTACGCCGGTTTGATCACCTCGTCGATGATCTGAAGCCGCTCGTCGAACGGGATGAAGGCACTCTTCATCGCGTTGATGGTGAACCACTGCACCTCGCGCCAGCCGTAGCCGAACGCATCGCAGAGCAGGGCCATCTCCCGGGACACCGAGGTGCCGCTCATCAGCCGGTTGTCGGTGTTGACGGTGACCCGGAACCGCAGGTCACGGAGCAGGCCGATGGGGTGCTCGGCGATCGAGGCGGCGGCGCCGGTCTGCACGTTGGACGACGGGCAGAGCTCCAACGGAATCCGCTTGTCCCGCACGTACGCGGCCAGCCGACCGAGCACCGGCTCGGGGCCCGGCGTGATGTCGTCGACGATGCGTACGCCGTGGCCGAGGCGGTCCGCCCCGCACCACTGGATGGCCTGCCAGATCGACGGCAACCCGAAGGCCTCACCGGCGTGGATGGTGAAGTGGAAGTTCTCCCGCTGGAGGTACTCGAAGGCATCCAGATGCCGGGTGGGCGGGAAGCCCGCCTCCGCGCCGGCGATGTCGAAACCCACCACACCGTGGTCGCGGTGCCGCACGGCCAACTCGGCGATCTCCTGTGACCGGGCCGCGTGCCGCATCGCGGTGAGCAGGGTGCCGACCCGGATCGGCGTACCGGCCTCGGCGGCCAGGGCGCTGCCCTCGACGAATCCGGCCAGCACCGCCTCGACCACCTCGTCCAGGCTCAGGTCGCGTTCCAGATGCTGCTCCGGGGCGAACCGCACCTCGGCGTAGACCACACCGTCGGCGGCCAGGTCGAGCGCACACTCCCGGGCGACCCGCTGTAGCGACGAGGCGGTCTGCATCACGGCGACGGTGTGCGCGAAGGTTTCCAGGTAACGCTCCAGCGATCCGGAGTCGGCCGCCGCCACGAACCAACGGCCCAACTCCTGCGGGTCGGTGGTGGGCAGCGGGTGCCCAACCTCGGCGGCAAGGTCGATGATCGTCGCAGGTCGCAGGCCACCGTCCAGATGGTCGTGCAGCAGTGCCTTCGGTGCCTTGACGATGTCCTCGTACCGCAAAGTCGTGACCATGGTCTGACCCTAGTCCCCGCCGGCGACCGGCCCCACCCGGCGACGGGGACAATGTCCTGGTGACCGCACCTGGACCGGACCCCCGGGTCGTCGACCGCCTGCGTTGCCCGGTCTGCGGCGAGGGGTTGACCACCGTCACCGCCGGCACCGCCCACGCACTGCGCTGCCATCGCCGGCACAGCTTCGACGTCGCCCGGCAGGGCTACGTCAACCTGCTCACCGGTCGTTCCCCGCACGGCGGTGACACGGCCGAGATGGTCGCCGCCCGGGCGCAGTTCCTGGAGGCAGGCCACTACGACATCATCTCCACCGCCCTCGCCGAGGCCGCCGGGCACCACCTGACCACCCCGCACGCCCTTTGCTCTGCTTCAACGGACGCAACGGAAACCGAGCGGAAGCGTTGCGTGGAGGTAAGCAGAGCAAAGGGCGCGGACCACAGTGTCCGGGCAGCCGACGGTGCTGCTGAGGCGTACCCGCTGGTGGTGGAGGCGGGTGCCGGCACCGGCCGGCACCTCGGCGCGGTGCTGGCGGCGGTGCCTGCGGCGGTCGGCCTCGCACTGGACATCGCCAAGCCCGCGGTGCGTCGGGCCGCCCGGGTGCACCCGCGCGTCACCGCGGCGCTGGCCGACACCTGGCAGCGGCTGCCGCTGGCGGACGCCTCGGCGACGCTGCTGCTCAATGTCTTCGCGCCCCGCAACGGCGCAGAGTTCCACCGGATCCTCGCCCCGGCCGGGCGGCTGCTGGTGGTGACCCCGGCCATCGACCACCTCACCGAACTGGTCGACGCGCTCGGTCTGCTGCGGGTCGACCCGGCCAAGGCGGACCGGGTGGCGACCAGCCTCGGCGGGCACTTCACCGAGGAGTCGACCACCCTGCACCGGCAGGAGTTGACGCTGTCCGGCCCGGAGGTGACCACCCTGGTCGGCATGGGTCCGAGCGCCTGGCACACCGATCCTGCGGGGTTGGCCGCCCGGATCACCACCCTCGGCGAACCGGTCCGGGTGACCGTGGCGGTCCGGCTCGGGGTGTACCGGCCCCGCTAGGTGGAGAGGTCGACCTCTTCCCAGCCCGGCGGCTCGTCGTGGTACGGCCCACGCAGGATCACCGCCCACTCCAGGGCCCACCGCCGCTGGCCGATCGCGTTGGCGTCCACCAGACCGGGCAGCATCCCGCCGGCCCGGTCCACCTCCAGGTACGCCCAGTCCAGGCAGTAGTGCAGATCCAGCAGGGCCGCCGCGTCCGCCGGGTGCTGCGGCGCGGCCAGGATGCGGGAGCGCCACTGCGGGAAGGTCTCCCCCTCGACGATGTTCGGCAGTCGCTCCACCAGCCGCTCGTCCGCCGCCATGGTGGGATCGAGCTGCTTGGTCAGGCCGAGCACCCAGGCCAGCGAGAACAGCGCGTCGTGGTGCAGGACGAACGAGCGGTGGTCGCCCTTGGCACCGGTGACGAACTGGAACTCCGGCGGCGTGACCATCTCCACCAGGTGCGAGGCGAGCAGCCAACTCATCGCCGCCTGCGGCGGCATGCCGAAGCAGCGAGCCAGAATCAGGTGCAGTACCGCGATCCGCGCCTCGATCTCCACGGTGGGTCGCAGCTCGATCCGGTCGCCCGGCTCCCAGACCAGCGGAAACTGCGGAGGTGGCAGCGGTAGCCGCAACCGGGACAGTTCCTCCAGGCTCGCCTCACGCACGTCCCGGGGGTCCGGGGCAGGAACGATCACAGCAACATCCCTGTCTGCTCACGGCGTCTCCCGCCGATGGTCCCCCCTGGCCTGCGACAATAGCGGCCCGGCCGGTCGGGCACCATGGGGCCGACGGACGCGGTTGGTTCACTCGACGCGTTCGATCACCAACGGCGTCGCCGCCGGTGGCCGTGCCTCGATGGTCACCGCCGATGCCGCCTCCGCCAGCGCGGCCGGAATCGTCTCGGCCCGCTCGGCGCGCAACTCGTAGAGGGGCTCGCCGGCCCGTACCGGGTCACCGGGACGTTTGTGCAGGACCACACCGGCCGGCACGCTGACCGGGTCCTCCTTGCGGGCCCGCCCCGCGCCGAGTCGCCAGGCAGCAACCCCCATGGCGTACGCGTCGATGCCCGCCACGTAGCCGTCCGAGTCCGCCCGGACCACCTCGACCTCGGCCGCCTGCGGCATCGGCGCGTCCGGGTCACCGCCCTGCGCCCGGATCATCGACCGCCACACGTCCATCGCCCGCCCGTCGAGCAGCGCGTCGGCCGGATCGGCGTCGGGCAGCCCGGCGGCGTCGAGCATCTCCCGAGCCAGCGCCAGGGTCAGCTCCACCACGTCGGCGGGGCCGCCACCGGCGAGCACCTCGACAGACTCGGTCACCTCGACCCCGTTGCCGATGGTCAGGCCGAGCGGGGTGGACATGTCGGTGAGCAGGGCGACCGTCTTCACCCCGTGCGCGCCACCCAGCTCCACCATGGTGCGGGCCAGCTGCCGGGCATCGTCGACGGACTTCATGAAGGCGCCGGAGCCGACCTTCACGTCGAGCACCAGCGCGCCGGTGCCCTCGGCGATCTTCTTACTCATAATCGAGCTGGCGATCAGCGGAATCGCCTCGACGGTGCCGGTGACGTCGCGCAGCGCGTACAGCTTGCGGTCTGCCGGGGCCAACCCCGTCCCGGCGGCGCAGATCACCGCGCCGATGTCGCGCAGCTGCGCGATGAACTCCTGGTTGCTCAACGCGGCCCGCCACCCGGGGATGGACTCCAGCTTGTCCAGCGTGCCGCCGGTGTGCCCGAGCCCGCGCCCGGACAGCTGCGGCACCGCCGCGCCGCAGGCCGCCACCAGCGGCGTCAACGGCAGAGTGATCTTGTCACCCACACCGCCGGTCGAGTGCTTGTCGACGGTCGGCCGAGCCACCGACGACAGGTCCAGCCGCTCCCCGCTGGCGATCATCGCGGCCGTCCACCGGGCGATCTCCGGCGCGGTCATCCCGTTGAGCAGGATCGCCATGGCCAGCGCCGACATCTGCTCGTCGGCCACCACCCCCCGGGTGTACGCATCCACCACCCAGTCGATCTGCGAGTCGGAGAGCACTCCCCCGTCCCGCTTCACCCGAATAACATCAACCGCCGCCAAACCACTCACCCTCGAGTCCAATCACTATTCACCCCGCCGCAGCCACACCCATCGGCAGCCACACCATCGGCAGCGAGCACGACATCGATCTTCCAGCTTCGGACCGGCACCGACGCACGGACCGTACCGCCCACGGGCCGGGGCCTGCCGTGCCCGGCGCAGGGATCAAGCCTGACCGCCCGGAGCCGGGCACGGCAGGCCCCGGCCCACACCGCAACCCCGGCCCCACCGCAACCGACCGCAAGCTCAACCCCAACGAACCGGGATCTCCGCAGGCGGCTCACCCTCACCGGCCCAGAAGATGGTGCCGGACGCGTCCACCACCACGACCCGAGGCGTCCGCGCCAACCCCCAGGTGATCGCCGCAGCCGGGTCGTCCCAGCTCGGCCCCTCCTCCAGCACCCCGGTCTCGGCGCCCGCGTCGTCGCCGGAGGAACGCTCCCAGTACGCCGTCCAGACCTGCTGTCCGGCCGACAGGTCGGGGTGCACGAAGACGGTGCCCCGCCCGCGCCAGGCGGCCAGCCGATCGGGTACCACCGGCACCGGCTGTTCACCGGTCACCGCATCGAGGTCGGCCACGTCGAAGGCGTGCGGCAACAGTTCGGCCATCCGCAGCGGGCCACCCCTGGCCTCGACCAGGCAGTCCGGGCCGCCCTGCTCCCAGAGCAACTGCCGGCAACGCCCGCACGGCATCAGCGGCTCACCCGTGGCGTCGACGCAGGACAGCGCGACGATCCGGCCTCCGCCGGTGGCGTGCAGCGAAGAGATCACACCGCACTCGGCGCAGAGCACCACGCCGTACGCGGCGTTCTCCACATTGCAGCCGACCACCACGCGGCCGTCGTCGACAAGCGCCGCCGCGCCCACCGGGAACTTCGAGTACGGCACGTACGCGTGCCGCATCACCTCGGTGGCCGCGGCCCGCAGCCCTTCCCAGTCGATCTCCATGGTCTGCTCCCCTGGCTCAGCCCTTGATGTACGGCTTACCGTCGGCGGCCGGCGCCCGCACCCGGCCGACCAGTCCGGCCACCGCCAGGATCGTCGCCAGGTACGGCAGCATGGCCAGGAACTGGCCGGGGATCACACTGTTGATCGCGCCCAGATAGGTGGCCAACTGGTCGGCGAAACCGAAGAACAGCGCGGCGAGCAGCGCCCCGGTCGGGCTCCACCGACCGAAGATCAACGCGGCCAGCGCGATGAAGCCCTTACCGCCGATCATGTTCTTGGTGAACGAGAAGAGCGCCAGCGTGTACGACGCACCGCCGATGCCGGCGATCGCGCCGGCCAGGATCACGTTGCGGTAGCGCAGCCCGAGCACCTTCACGCCGAGGGTGTCCGCCGCCGTCGGGTGCTCGCCGACCGACCGGGTCCGCAGGCCCCACCTGGTGCGGAACAGCGCGATGTGGGTCACCAGCACCAGCAACAGCGCGAGGTAGAGGAAGATGTTGCCCCGGAACAACGCCGGGCCCAGCACCGGGATGTCGGACAGCAGCGGGATCTCCCAGTTGCTGAACCGGGGGGCACTGTTGTAGCGGGCCGCATCGGTCTGCATCAGCCGCTCGTAGAGGAAGCCGGTGATGCCGAGCGCCAGCAGGTTCAGCACGATGCCCATGACCACCTGGTCGACCAGGTATTTGATGGAGAACACGGCGAGCAGCAGCGAGATGAAGGAGCCGCCGATCGCGGCGGCGACCAGGCCCACCCAGACGCTGCCGCTGATGCTGCCGAACAGCGCGCCACTGAACGCACCCATCAGCAACTGCCCCTCGATGGCCACGTTGACCACGCCGGAGCGCTCGCAGAGCACACCGGCCAGCGACCCGAAGATCAGCGGCAGGGCGAGCAGGAAGGTGCCGCGCACGATGTTGACCAGCGGCATGAAGTTCTGCCCGGTCGGTGCGGCGGAGACCTGCCAGCACAGGAAGGAGAGCACGAACGCGACCAGGCCCACCGCGAGCATCGGGATGAACCAGCGCTTCGGCAGCCGGGCGAGCATCGCCGCACCAGCGGCGAGGGTGATCAGCCCGAAGAGAATCGCCCCGACCGTACCGTTGATCTCCAGCGCGGCCCCGGCGGCGTCCTCGCTGAGCGTGAAGCGGGCCTGCTCGCCGGTGGCGAGCGCGCCGAACAGCACCGTGGCCAGCAGGCCGAGCGCCAGCAGCACCAGACCCACCTTGCGGGTCCGGGTCCAGTAGCCCTCGTCGACCGCCGCGACCGCGACGTCGGGAACAGCCATGGTGGACATGCCTCACCAGCCCTTCGCGAGGCTCGTCTGCAACCGGGCGGCCCGCGCGGCCCGGAGCTGGAAGATCGCCTTCACCAGGGCCGGTGCGGCGATGAAGATGACGATCAACGCCTGAAGCACGGTGACCAGTTCCAGCGAGATCCCCGAGTACGACTGCATCCGGTTACCACCGGCCTGCAACGCACCGAACAGCAGCGCGGCCATGGCCACGCCCCACGGTTTCACCCGGCCGAGCAGGGCGACCAGGATGCCGTCGAAGCCGATCTGGGCGATCACCAGCGGGGTCAGCGCGGCGGCCGTGGTGCCGAGCACCATCTGCGAGCCGCCGAGCCCGGCCAGCGCCCCGGCGAAGACCATGACCAGGACGTACGTCCGGGTGACGCTGATGCCGGCAGTGCGGGCGGCGTCCGGGTTCGCCCCCACCGCGCGCAGCTCGAACCCGAGGGTGGAGCGGTTGAGCAGCCAGGCGACCGCCCAGGTGACCAGTACGGCGAGGAGGATGCCGGCGTGCGCCCGCAGCGGCTCACCGAACAGGCGCGGCAGTTGGGCCGATGCATCCACCGGCCGGCTGATCGCGTCGGTGCGGTTCGGATCCTGCACGCCGTTCTGCACGATGAGCCAGGTCAGGAAGTAGACCGCGATGTAGTTGAGCATGATCGTGTTGATCACCTCGTGGGCACCGGTACGCGCCTTGAGGATGCCCGGGATGAAACCCCAGACGGCGCCACCGAGCGCGCCGGCCAGCACCGCGACCAGCAGATGCAACCCGTAGGGCAGCGGCAGCAGGAAGCCGGCCAGCGCCGCCAGGACGACGCCCATGATGGCCTGCCCCTGGGCGCCGATGTTGAACAGACCGCCCCGGAAGGCCAGCGCGACCGACAGGCCGGTGAAGACCAGTGGCGCGGTGTACGTGAGCGTCTCCGAGATCGGACTCAACGCGGCGGTGAGGGTGGTCGCCCCCGGGTCGAAGACCGAGCCCTTGAACAGGTTCGCGTACGCCTCACTGACCAGGGTCCAACTGGCGTTGATCGCGTCCGACGGGCGGGCCGTGATGTAGGCGTAGGTGGCCAGCACCTTCGGATCGGAGATGATCATCAGGACAGCGCCGACGACCATGGCCAGCACCAGCGACAGCAGGGTCACCGTGAACGTGTTGGCGGCCCACAGGTTCTCCAGGAACAGCCGTCCCAGGGTGGGGCGCTTATGCGGTGCGGTCGGCGTGGTGGCGGCTTCGGCCTGCTCGGTGTTGCCGAGCGTGACCTGGGCGGCCTGCTCCTCGCTCGCCGGCTCCTTGTCCGGGGAGCCCGGCTGAAGGTTGTCGGTCATGCCTTCTCGTCCTTGCTGCCTGGCTCCTCGGAACCTGACGCCACGCCGTCGGTGGTCGCCGCGACGTCGCGGTCGGTGGTCGCGGTGGAGCCACCGGAGACCGTGTCGCCGTCGGTGGTCGCGGTGACGGCCCGGTCGGTGGTCGCGGTCTCGCTGGAGATCTCGTCGGCGTCGGTGGTCGCCGCGCCACCGGGGATCACATCGGCGGTCGCCGAATCACTGCCCTCGGTCGCCGGGGCATCGCCTGCCGGATCGGGGGTGATGCCCGCCATCAGCAGGCCGATCTCCTCGCGCGGGGTTTCCGGGCCGACGATGCCGATGATCCGGCCGCGATACATCACCGCGATCCGGTCGGCCAGCCCGATCACCTCGTCGAGTTCGCTGGAGACCACCAGCACGGCGGTGCCGACGTCGCGCTCGCGGATGATCCGGCTGTGGATGAACTCGATCGAGCCGACATCCACACCCCGGGTGGGCTGGGCGGCGATGAAGAGCTTCAGCGGCCGGGACAGTTCCCGGGCCACGATCACCTTCTGCTGGTTACCGCCGGAGAGAGTGCCGACCGGCGCGTGCGCCGAGGAGGTGCGTACGTCGAACTGCTCGATCCGCTCTTTGGCCGATCTGGCGATCGCGTCCGGCCTGATCGACAGGCCCCGGCCGAACGGCGGCCGGTCGTAGATGTCGAGCACCAGGTTCTCCGCCACGGAGAACTCCTTGACCAGCCCGTCCACGCTGCGGTCCTCCGGGACGTAGCCGACGCCCGCCCGCAGCACCTTCTTGGTCGACCAGCCGTCGACGCGCTGCCCGTCGAGGGTGACCGTGCCGGCGAGCAACGGGCGCAGGCCCATGATCGCCTCGATCAGCTCGGTCTGGCCGTTGCCCTGTACGCCCGCAATGCCGAGCACCTCGCCCGCGCGTACGGTTAGGTCGACGCCGTCCACCGCGCGGACCTGCCGGTCGTCGTCGACGACCAGCCCCGCGACCTCCAGGACCGGCTCGCCCGGGGTGGCGGGGGTCTTGTCCACGGTCAGCCGGACGGTACGGCCGACCATCAGCGCGGCCAGCTCGTCGCGGCTGGCCTGCGGCGAGGCCGTGCCCACGGTCTTGCCGCGCCGGATCACGGTGATCCGGTCGGCGATCGCCTTCACCTCGCCGAGTTTGTGGGTGATGAAGACGATCGACTTGCCGGCGGCCTTGAGCGACCGCATCACCGCGAGCAGGTCCTCGGTCTCCTGCGGAGTGAGCACCGCCGTCGGCTCGTCCAGGATGAGCAGGTCCACGTCCCGGGTGAGGGCCTTGACGATCTCCACCCGCTGCTGGACCCCGACCGGCAGGTCCTCGATCATCGCGTCCGGGTCGACCCGCAGGTTGTACCGTTCGGACACCTCGGCGACCTCGCGGCGGGCCCGCCGCCGGTCCAGGAACCCGGCGATGCCGCCGCGCACCTGCTCGGCGCCGAGCATGACGTTCTCGGTGACGGTGAAGACCGGTACGAGCATGAAGTGCTGGTGCACCATGCCGATGCCGGCCGCGATGGCGTCGGACGGCCCGCGCAGCTTCAGCGGCTTGCCGTCGACCAGGATCTCGCCCTCGTCCGGCTGGTACAGCCCGTAGAGCACGTTCATCAGGGTCGACTTGCCGGCGCCGTTCTCACCGAGCAGGGCGTGAATCTCTCCAGGCTCCACCGTCAGGTCGATGTGGTCGTTGGCGACCAGATCACCGAACCGCTTGGTGATGCCGCGCAGTTCGAGTCTCAGCGCAACCTCCTGGGAGTGCGAAGCGATGGTGCAGCGTAGCCGCTGACGGACAGGGCATGGCGCCGACCCGGCCGGGGTGCGCCACCGGCCGCCCCGGCAGCGGGATTCCCGCTGCGGGGCGGCCGGATCATGGTGTGGCGTACCCGCCGCCCGCTTACGGTGATCGTCGCACCGCAGGCGGGCGGCGCGGGGTCACTTCTTCGGCTGGGCGGCCGACTCGACCTTGACGGTGCCGGCGGCGATGTCCGCCTTGAGCTTGTCGACCTCGGCCTTGAGCTCGGCCGGGACCTTGCTGTCGAACTCGTGGTACGGGGCGATCGAGACGCCGTCGTTGGCCAGGGTGCCGACGAAGCCCTGCTCGGCGCTGAGCTTCTCGCCACCGGCGGCCTTCAGCACGGCCTCCTTGACCGCACCCGGGATGTTCTTCACCACGGTGGTGATGATCGCCGAGCAGTCCGGCGTGCTCTCGCAGCCGTCGACG
Organism: Micromonospora sp. NPDC051196; assembly: GCF_040682415.1. Taxonomy (NCBI): domain Bacteria; kingdom Bacillati; phylum Actinomycetota; class Actinomycetes; order Micromonosporales; family Micromonosporaceae; genus Micromonospora; species Micromonospora sp. NPDC051196. The sequence goes on along the minus strand of NZ_JBFBAY010000001.1, from coordinate 189,990 downwards.
TCCACCCAGATGGTGTTGTACTTGCCACCAGAGGCCTTGGCCGCACCGGTGGTGCCGAGGCCGGCGCCGCCGGCAACCGGCATGACGATGTCCGCACCCTGGGCGACCAGCGCGTCGCTGACCTTCTTGCCCTCGTCCTGCTTGATGAAGTCGTTGGTGAAGGAGCCGTTCTGGGTCTCCTTGTTCCAACCGAGGGCCTGGACCTTCGCGCTCTTGGCCTGGTTGTAGTGGGCCACGCCGTCGACGAAGCCGTCCATGAAGATGGTCACCGGCGGGATCTTCATGCCGCCGTAGGTGCCGACCTTGCCGCTCTCGCTCATGCCGGCGGCGACGTAGCCGGCGAGGAAGCCGGCCTGCGCGGTGTCGAACTCCATCGGGTAGACGTTGGCCACGCCCGGGTTGGCGTCGACGATGGCGAACTGCTGGTTCGGGTTCGCCTCGGCGATCTTCTTGGTGGCTTCGCCCATCAGGCCGCCGACGGCCAGGATGAAGTCGCAGTCCTGGTTGACGTACGCGGAGAGGTTCGGCTCGTAGTCGGCCTCGGCCCGCGACGCGACGTACTTGATGTCGATGTTGCTGTTCTCGGCCTTGGCGGCCTCAAGGCCCTTCCAGGCCGAGGCGTTGAACGACTTGTCGTCGATGCCGCCGACATCGGTGACCATACAGGCGGAGTACTTCGTGCCGCCGGAGCCGGCGTTGTTGTCCTCATCCGGAGCCTCGCCGCAAGCGGCGGCGCTCAGTACGAGCCCACCCGCCGCGATGATCGAGGCAATCCGCATCCCACGCACCGAGCGCAAGACGTCTCCCTTCCCATTGCACACCGCGTGGTTGCGGTGGCAGCCCTTGAACCGGCCTGCGCTGTGCCGCCGGCATCCCACGTTACGGACGCAGAGCGTACGCCCACGCCCGCCTACCCAACGACAATCGTGCAGGACTGTTGGAGGCCTGTTACCCACGCGTAATTCTTGGGTGGGGAGGATCACGAGCCGGTTGGCCTCCCGTCGGGTTCAACCGACTTCGGCGGAGGCGGAACGATGTCGGACGCAAATTCGGGCAGTTGGCGTTAGACGTGCCGCAGTTCGTGAAGGGCGAGCCCGGGCGACGACCTTCCAACGGGATCGTCCCTGGTAGGAGCGGGTACGGACGGGTCGACGAACCTCGACGGACGCGTCCGGTTCATCCCGGTTTGACAGGAGCAGCTCCGCCATCCATTGACAGCAAAACGGAAATAGCTCGCCTGCCGCCCATTGAAGCGTATGTCGCGACATCGGACACGCGACACCAACTCCAGCCAAGATCGACTGCGCTCTGCGCATCAATCCGTTCGCAGGATCAATGCCTGTGTCGACGCTATCGCGGCATTCAAGCCTGCGCGCGAAAAGCTATTCATGCAGCTGAAGGTGTCCGCCCGAATGCAGAAGTCCGACTATTGCGAAGCGCGCATTTACCGTTGCTTCGGCCACCCTGCTCGCCACCGCCCTGACCCTGGACCGGATTCACCGCGCCGGCCAAGCGGCACCGACCAAGTGCAACGTGCTCGTGCTGTACAACGTCCCGGGCCACGCCGGCGCGTACTGCCAGACGGGTAAGGGATACCACCGGGTCCGCGCCTACTGCGCCGCCCAGCCGGGCGGGTGGGGCGCCTGGTTCATCGGCTCCTGGCAGGGCGCAGGCTCCTGGTCGACCATTCACTGCGGTTCGACCAGGCCCCACCTGGTCGACGCCGTCATCGAGAAGGCGTAACGCCGGAGCGTCGATAAATCGGTCGGCCGGACCCGTGGGATCCGGCCGACCGATTCAACCTCAACGCCAGAACACCGCCACTGCCGCATTCACCAAGGTCAGTGCCACGATGGCGAGGAAATGACCACGGTTGACCTCGGTCCGCTTGCGGGAGAAGAAGACCATCACGAAGATCGCCAGGGCGATCACCAGCTTCGTGACGAGCTTGCCCGGATGCGGCTCGTCGCCGTCGCGCAGCGGGGCGGCCAGGCCGATGCCGGTCAACAGCTGGATCACCGCGCCCCAGAGCATGGCCGCGTTGATCCGGAGCTTGCCACTGATGTATTGCGCGATCGCACCGCCCAGCAGCAGCGCGAACCCGATGAGGTGGACGTAGAGAAGGATGAGTCGGAGTGCTTCCATCCGCCTATCCTGCCCCATCAACGACGGGTCGTAGTAGAGCCACTCGGTCAGCCCTTCGTGCCACCGGCCGTCAGGCCGGACACCAGGTGCTTCTGGGCGAAGAAGAAGACCAGCCCGGCGGGCACGGTCACCAGCACGGCGGCCGCCGTCAGGTACTCCCACTGCGGGTTGAACTGCGGCACGAACTGCTGGAGCCCGTACGCCAGGGTGAACTTGTCGTCGGTCTGGATGAATGCCGAGGCGTACGCCACCTCGCCCCAGGCGGTGAGGAAGGTGTAGAAGGCGGTGACCGCCACGGCCGGGCGGGCCAGCGGCAGCACCACCTTCCAGAAGGTGGCGAACGGCCCGCAGCCGTCCAGCGCCGCCGCCTCGTCCAGCGAGGTCGGGATGGAGTCGAAGTAGCCCTTCAACATCCAGGCGCAGAACGGCACCGCGATGGTCAGGTACGCGATGATCAGCGCGGGCATGGTGTTGATCAGGCCCATCCGGGCCAGGATCGTGTAGATCGGCACGATCAGGATGGCCACCGGGAACATCTGGGTGACCAGGAAGACCATCATCAGCGGTCGGCGCCCCGGGAAGTTGAACCGGGACACCGCGTAGCCGGTGGTGGCGGCCAGGAAGATGCCGATGGTCATGGTGAAGGCCGCGACGATCACCGAGTTGAGGAACCAGCGCGGGAAGTTCGTCTCGGTGAGCACATAGCTGTAGTTGGCCAGGGTGGTGTCCCGGAACAGAGTCAACTCGCTGCTCTGGATCGCGTACCCGGGTTTGAGCGAGGAGAGCAGCACCCAGGCGATCGGCCCGATCGCGATCAGCGAGGCCAGGATCAGCGTGCCGTGCAGCAGGACGGACATCGCCGGGCTGCGCCGACGGTGCCCACGGCGGGTCACCTTGCTCATCACCACACCTCGCCTTGCTTGCGCAGCACCCGCCGGTAGAACACCGAGAACACCAGCAGGATCGACAGGATCAGTACGCCGTACGTCGAGGCCAGCGAGTAGTTGCGGATGCCCTCGAAGGCGGCGCGGTAGGCACCGGTCACCAGGATCTCGCTCTGCCCGGCCGGCTGTCCCTCGGTCACCAGGAAGATGATCGGGAACATGTTGAACGTCCAGATGGTGCCGAGCAGCACCACGGTCATGCTGACCGGACGCAGCCCGGGCAGAGTGATGTTCTTGAACCGCTGCCACGCCGAGGCGCCGTCGATCTCGGCCGCCTCGTAGAGCTCGCTCGGGATGGTCTGCATGCCGCCGAGCAGCGCTACCATCATGAACGGCACGCCCAGCCAGACGTTGGTGACGATGGCCGTGAACAGCGCGGTCCACCGGTCGGCGAACCAGGAGACCGGGTCGATGCCGACGGCGGTGAGCAGCGCATTCGCCAGACCGAAGCGCTCGTTGAAGATGAACTTCCAGGCGAACGCGCTGACGAAGGCCGGCACCGCCCAGGGCAGCACCAGCAGCACCCGGTAGAGCCCGCGGGCCCGCATGGGGCGGTTGAGCATGTTGGCCAGACCGAGGCCCAGACCGAAGTGACAGGCCACGCAGACGAACGTCCAGATCAGCGTGACACCGGTCCACTGCCAGAACTCACCGACCTCCCCGGTGAGCACCCGCACGTAGTTGTCCAGGCCGACGAACTCCCACTTGTTGGGGTTGTCGGCGCAGACCTCGCCGCCGGTGATCGACCTGGTGCAGATCTCCGCGACCTGGTTGGCCTCGGTGAGGTTGGTGAAGGAGAGCCAGATCCCGCGGAACAGCGGGTAGAAGATCAGAACCGCCAGGACGATGACGACGGGCAGCACCATCGCCCAGGCGTACCAGTGCTTTTCCCAGCTGCTGCGCAGCCGGGAGGGACGAGCGGGTCGGCCGGGCGGCGTCGACGGCGGCGCCGGGTCGGCTGTCACGGTGGTCATCCAGCTGCGCTCCAGAGCAGAGGGTCCGGCCGGGTCGGCGACCGTCACGGTCGCCGACCCGCTACCGGGTGCCGAAGGGTCACCGGCGCATGCCGGTGTGCGGGGCGGGCCCTACCGCGCCGGGCCCGCCGACGGTTGGGTCAGAACCCGTAGTTGGGTACGACCTCGGCCTTGTACTTCTTGGCGACGCCGTCCAGCGCGGCCTTGGGGTCCTTGTTCTGGATCAGGACCTCGGTGGCCATCTGGTCGAGCGGGCCGAAGAACTGACCGGCCTCGGGAATCCACGGCCGACCCACGGCTGCCTCGTTCACCGCCTGGAACGCGGCCACGACGGCGTTGTTCTTGACCGCGTCCATCTGGTACGCGGAGGTGCGGGTGGGCAGCAGGCCGAGCTTCTCCGACAGGAACGCCTGCGACTCGGCGGAGCTCATGAACTTCACGAACGCGACGGCGGCGTCGATCTTCTCCTGCGGCATGCCGGACCAGATCACGTAGTTGTGGCCGCCGACCGGGCCACCGGCGCGGGCCGAGCCGGCCGGCACCGGGGCGATGCCCAGGTTCTCCAGGCCGCCGAAGTCCGGCGCCGAGGAGACGTTGTTGACCTCCCACGGCCCGTTGATGATCATGGCGACCTTCTGCTCCTTGAACAGGGTCATCATGGTGCCGTAGGAGTCGTTGGCGGACGGCTTGGCGGCGGCGCCGCTGTCGATCAGATCCTTGGCGATCTTCAGCCCGGCGGCGTTCTGCTCGGAGCCGATGATGATCTTCTTGGCCTCGGGGTCGACCAGGTCGCCGCCCTCGCCGTACATGAAGGGCAGCAGGAAGTAGCCAGCCGGGTTGACGTACACGCCCTCGGCGCCGGTCTTGTCCTTGATGGTCTGCGACGCGGACTTCAGTTCGGCCCAGGTCTTCGGCGGCGCGCTGATACCGGCCTTGGTCAGCAGTTCCTTGTTGTACATCAGCGCGAGGCTGTCGGTGACCTGCGGGACGCCGTAGGTCTTGCCGTCGTACTTGTTGGAGGCGAGCGGAGTCTCCAGGAAGTCGGCAGCGTCGCTGAGCAGCTCCGAGCCGTCCAGCGCGTAGAGGTATCCGAGCGAGGCGAACTCGGGCACCCAGGCAACCTCGGCCCGCAGGATGTCCGGGGCGCCGGTCTTGGCCTGCGCGGCGGTCTTGAACTTGTTCTGGGCCTCACCGAACGGGACCGACTGATAGTTGATCTTCACGTTCGGGTAGGTCTGGTTGAACTTGGCGATCAGTTCCTTGAACGCCGGGCCCTCGTTCTGCGGGTCCGAGGTGTCCCACCAGGTCAGTTCCGCGGTGAGAGAGGCGGGGTCGGCCTTGGGCTGCTCCTCGGCCGCCTTGTCCTCGCCGCCGCACGCGGCGACGGTGAGGGCCAGACTGGCGGAGGCGAGTACGGCGATCCCCCTGGCTATGCGACGCATGTTCGCTCCTAAGTTGCCTGCCGGGTAACGGCGGGACAGTAGCAAGAAGTTTCGTAACTCGAAACCCCTTGCGAACACCCCCGCAACAACCGTGCCCCATCCGCAACTTCAATCGCCGACAAGCGTCGCCATCTGGGCAATTCGCCACCGGCAGAGGTGGCCTCGCCCGCAATCGCGCTCACCTTCAGTGGGAATCTTGCACACTCTCCGCATTCGGATGCGCTCCGGTGAGCAAGCGCAACAGGCGCCTTTCCGGCGCCCGCTGCTCGATTATGCAAGTTCTTGCTGCCTACTGCGCAAGAACTTGGCGGTGAGCTACAGTGCCGCAATGCGCGCTCGTTTGTCCGACATCGCCCAGCAGGCCGACGTCAGCGAGGCCACGGTGTCGCGGGTGCTCAACGACCGCCCCGGCGTGGCACCCGAGACCCGACAGGCCGTCCTGACCGCCCTCGACGTGCTCGGCTACGAACGTCCCGCCCGGCTACGCAAGCGCAGCGCCGGGCTGGTCGGTCTGGTGGTGCCGGAGCTGGACAACCCGATCTTCCCCGCCTTCGCCCAGATCATCGAGTCGGCGCTGGCGCCCACCGGCTACACCCCGGTGCTGTGCACCCAGACCCCCGGTGGCGTGCGCGAGGACGAGTACGTCGAGATGCTGCTCGACCGGCAGGTCTCCGGCATCGTCTTCGTCTCCGGACTGCACGCCGACACCGCCGCCGACCACGACCGGTACCGCACCCTGATCGCCCGTCCCCTGCCCATCGTCATGATCAACGGGTACGCGCCCGGGATCCCCGCGCCGTTCGTCTCGTGTGACGACCGGGAGGCCGCGGAACTGGCGGTGGCCCATCTGGTGGCCCTGGGCCACCGACGGATCGGCCTGATCACCGGGCCGGACCGGTTCGTGCCGGTGCAGCGCAAGGTCAACGGTTACAAGGCGGCGATGCAGCGCCTGACCGGGGTCGACGACGACGAGTTGGCCGAACTGACCGAGCTGTCCCTGTTCGGCGTGGAGGGTGGCGAGGCGGCAGCCGGGCGGCTGATCGAGCGCGGCGCGACCGGCATCGTCTGCGGCTCCGACCTGATGGCGCTCGGCGCGATCCGGGCCGCCCGCCAGCGCGGACTCTCCGTACCGGGTGACCTCTCCGTGGTCGGCTACGACGACTCACCGCTGATGGCCTTCACCGATCCACCCCTGACCACCATGCGGCAGCCGGTGGCCGCGATGGCGGTCGCCGCGGTCCGGGCGCTGGTCGACGAGATCAACGGGCACGGCGCCCCGCACTCGGAATACCTGTTCCGGCCCGAACTGGTGGTACGCGGCTCGACCGCGGTGGCCCGACCGGACGGCACGCCCGCCCAGGGCGGTCCGCAGCGCCCGGCGCCACCGGCGTTGCCGGTACCGGCGTGACACCCGACCGCATTTCGGCGGTCGTAGGCGGTTCTTGCGCAAGATCTGCTTGACTCTTGCAGCGCCGGCCCGGCATTCTTCTCAGACACCCGCGCGTCCCACCGTTGCCACGCCGGGTGCCGCCGTCCCGCGCCACAGAAACGGGGAACACCCGATGACCGTCAGCAACCCCTCACCGCTGACCTCCGACGTCGGCTGGTGGCGATCCGCCGTCGTCTACCAGGTCTACGTCCGCAGCTTCGCCGACGCCAACGGTGACGGCATCGGTGACCTACAGGGCATCCGGGAACGCCTGCCGTACCTGCGCGACCTGGGCGTGGACGCGCTCTGGCTGACCCCCTTCTACACCTCCCCGATGGTCGACGGCGGCTACGACGTCGCCGACTACCGGGACGTCGACCCGATGTTCGGCACCCTCGGCGACTTCGAAGCGATGATCACCGACGCCCACGCGCTCGGCCTACGGATCATCGTCGACATCGTGCCCAACCACACCTCCGACCAGCACCCCTGGTTCCAGGCGGCGTTGGCGGCCGCCCCCGGCTCAGCCGAACGCGAGCGTTACCTCTTCGCCGACGGCAAGGGTGTCGACGGCGAGCAGCCGCCGAACGACTGGGAGAGCATCTTCGGTGGCCCGGCGTGGACCCGGGTGCCGGACGGCCAGTGGTACCTGCATCTGTTCGACCCGGCCCAGCCCGACCTGAACTGGCGCCACCCGCAGGTACGCGCCGAGTTCGAGGACATCCTCCGGTTCTGGCTGGACCGTGGGGTCGACGGGTTCCGGATCGACGTGGCCCACGGCATGATCAAGGCCGACGGGCTGCCGGACGTCGGTTTCAACTCGATGACCACCGGCCGGCGTCAGTCCGAACTGCTCGGCAAGGGCCGGCTGCCCTACTTCGACCAGGACGAGGTCCACGACATCTACCGCGCCTGGCGGCCCATCCTGGACAGCTACCCCGGCGGCCGGATGGCGGTGGCCGAGGCGTGGGCCGAAACCCCGCAGCGGCTGGCCCGCTACATCGGGCCGGACGAGTTGCACCAGGCGTTCAGCTTCGACTTTCTCGACGCCACCTGGTCGGCCGACTCGTTCCGCAAGGTCATCGACACCGCGCTGGCCGAGTCGACGATCGTCGGTGCCCCGACCACCTGGGTACTGTCCAACCACGACCGTCAGCGGCACGTCACCCGCTACGGCGACGGTGAGGTCGGATTGCGTCGGGCCCGGGCGGCCGCGCTGCTGATGCTCGCCCTGCCCGGCTGCGCCTACCTCTACCAGGGTGAGGAACTGGGTCTGCCGGAGGTGCTCGACCTGCCGGACGAGCTGCGCCAGGACCCGGCCTTCCTGCGTACCGGCGAGAGTCGGGACGGCTGCCGGGTGCCCATCCCGTGGAGCGGCGAACTGGCCCCGTACGGTTTCGGGCCGGCCGGTAGTGAGCTGAGCTGGCTGCCGGCCCCGGCGACCTGGCGTGCGCTGTCGGTGGCCGCCCAGACCGGCACGCCCGGCTCGACCCTGGAGCTGTACCGGGCCGCGCTGCGGATCCGACACGACCATCCCGCGCTCACCGGCATCGGCGGCATCACCTGGCAGGAAACCGGCCCCGGCGTGCTCGCCTTCAGCCGGGAAGCCGGCGGCACGGTGCTGACCTGCGTGGTCAACACCGGCGACGCCCCGGTACGGATCGACGGGTACGGCACGCCGCTGGTCGCCAGCGAGGCGATCACCGAGCAGGACGGCAGTCACCTGCTCGACGTCGACACGGCCGTCTGGTTCGAACGACGCTGAACGGGTAGTCCGTCATAACCTGGTCGTCCGGCGTGCTTCGCGCCGCCGGACGACTGGGGCTGACGGCCCCTCGACGGGCGCCGACGGCTCAGCCGCTGGTCAGCTGCGCGGCGATGCGGGCGAAACCGGCCCGCAGCTCGGCCACGTCCGGCGTCGGCAACGGGCCGGTGGCGGCGCGCTCTTCCTCGGCGGCCAACTCCTCCTCGGCGATGGTGTCCTCGTAGTCGCCGTAGAGGTCGGCCCGCTCCACCTGGACCGCATCGTCTTCGGCGGCGAGCTGGGCGGCGGCGATCTCGCCCCGGATCTGTTCCAGGGAAACGGCGGGAATCAGCGGCTCGACCACCGCCATGATTTCCTCGTCGGCGACCAACGCCTCGGCCAGGGCCAACGCGTGTCCTCGCTCATACGGGCCGCAGACCACCGGCTCCCACTCGTCGTCGCCGAGCGGACCGAAGGTGATGATCCACGGCAGGTCGCGCAGCGGCGAGTCGCTCGGCAGGTCCAACGTCACGAGTGCCCCCACGGGCCCATCATCGTCGCTGCCCGGCCCCGGCGCGGCAGGTTCGGCACATCACCAGCAGGCACCAGATCACCCGGCGCCGCCCGGAGTGCCCGGATCGGTGTCTGAGTCGAGTTCGACGCGCTGGCCACGGGCCAGGTCCACCACCCGGCCGCGCCGGCTGGTCGCGGCCAACGCCGCTCCGAAAAGCACCAACTGGTTGAGCAGGTACAGGTAGACCAGCAGACCCACGGCGGTGGCCACCACCGTGTACGCCGGATTGTGCTCGACCCGCCCCACCCAGAACCGACCGACCGTGTTGAGCAGGGTGATGCCGACGGCGACCAGCAGCACCACCGGCCGCAGCCGCGCCCGACTCATCTGCACCCGAGGCACCACGATCAGCAGCAGCGTGGCCAGCACCGCGTTGACCAGCACGCTGAGCACCGCACTGATCGTGGTCAACCCGACCGAACCGGTGCTGCGCAGCAGGAAACGCAGCAGCGACTCCAGCGCGTCCACCGCCGCCACCGAGGCGCCGAGCAGCACGAAGACCACCAGCAGCACGCCGAGATCGACCAGCCGACGGACAACCAGGTTGCCCGGGTGCTGGTTGAGACCGTGGATCAGCCGCTGCGAGGAACGGATCGCCTCGACCCACCCGATTCCGGTCAGGATCAGGATCAGCAGGCCCACCACCCCGACCGTGCCACTGCTCTCGGCGACCTGAGCCGGATCGAGGAACGGCAGGTTCTCCTTGAGGAACTCCTCAGCCGCCGCGCGTACCTCGTCGTTGTCGTCGAGGACCGCACCGAACGCCGCGTACGCGACCAGCGCGAGCGCGAAGACCGCGAAGAAGCCGTAGTACGCGATCGCGGCGGCCAGCCGACCACCCTGGAGATCGGTGTAGCGCACCCCGGCCCGCCACAGATGCCCGAAGGCCGGCCAGCGGTGCCGGGCGGCGCTGAGCCGGCGGTCGATGCCCGCCTCGACCTGACCCAGGAGGTTCACGTCGTCATCCTCGCCGCTTGCTCGTCACCGCGCTCGCTCCTCGGCGCAGCCGAAGGCTCAACCGCCCAGCCGGAAGTCCCGACGGGGCTGGAACCGTGCCTCACCACTGTGCGAGAAGAGGGTGAAGTGCTCCACCTCGAACATCGCCGAGAAGTCCGCCAGGTCCTCGTACGCCTGGTCCAGGGCCTCGGGCGCGACGTCCTGGGCCACGGTCACGTGGGGGTGGTACGGGAAGCGCAGCTCCCGCCGCAGCTCAGGGGCGGCGTTGATCGCCGCGGCCAGCAGTTCGCACTCGCTGATTCCGGCGGCGACCGCGACGAAGACCACCTGGGTCACCGGCCGGAAGGTGCCGGTACCCCGCAGGTGCAGGGTGAACGGCAGGTGGGCGGCGGCGACCCGGACGAGGTGCTGCTCCACCGCGGGCAGCGCGGACACCGGGATCTCGGTCGGCCCGAGCAGGGTGACGTGCGCCGGCACCGTGTTCGGGTCGCCGGCCGCCAACCGGCGCCGGGTCAGCGTGCCGCCCCACGGCTCGGGGATGTCCACCGCGATGCCGATCTGGACGGTGTCGCCGGCCTCCGGCGCCCCGATCCCGTGATCCACGTTCCGCGCCACTCCTTCGGCCACCGACCTGTCCGGACCACCCGCGCTGTCGCGGACGACTACTCGCCGCGTACCGGCGGGAAGAACCCCACCCGCTCGTACACCTTGAGCAGCGTCGGCACCGCCAGCCGCCGCGCCTTCTCCGCCCCGGCGGCGAGCAGCTTGTCCAGCTGGGCCGGGTCGTCGAGGTAGGAGCGGGTGCGCTCCTGGATCGGTGTCACGAACTCCCGCACCACCTCGGCGAGGTCCTTCTTCAGATCGCCGTAGCCCTTGCCGTCGTACGCCGCGACCAGGTCGTCGATCCCGCGCCCGCTCAGCGTCGAGTAGATGGTCAGCAGGTTGGAGATGCCCGGCTTGGTCTCCTCGTCGAAGACGATCTCGCGGCCGGTGTCGGTGACCGCCGAACGGATCTTCTTGGCCGAGCGGGCCGGATCCTCCAGCAGGTCGACGATGCCGGCCGGCGACGAGGACGACTTGGACATCTTCGCCGACGGATCCTGGAGGTCAGTGATCTTGGCGGTGGACTTGACGATGTGCGGGGCGGGCACGGTGAACGTCGGCCCGAAGTGCGTGTTGAAGCGCTGCGCCAGATCGCGGGACAGCTCCAGGTGCTGGCGCTGGTCCTCACCCACCGGCACCGCGTTGGCCTGGTAGAGCAGGATGTCGGCGGCCTGCAGGATCGGGTACGTGAACAGGCCCACGCTGGCCCGCTCGTTGCCCTGCTTCTGCGACTTGTCCTTGAACTGGGTCATCCGGCTGGCCTCACCGAACCCGGTGAGGCAACCCAGCACCCAGGCCAGCTGCGCGTGCTCGGGCACCTGCGACTGCACGAACAGCGTGCACCGCTCCGGGTCCAGCCCGACGGCGAGCAACTGCGCGGCGGCCACCCGGCTGCGCTGGTGCAGCACCTTGGGATCGTGCCCGGCGGTGATGGCGTGCAGGTCGACCACGCAGTAGACCGCTTCGTGCGACTCCTGCAACGCCACCCAGTGCCGCACCGCACCCAGATAATTGCCGAGGTGGAACGAGTCGGCCGTCGGCTGGATGCCGGAGAAGACGCGCGGGCGGGCGGGTACGTCGGACATGCCGGCAATTCTGTCAGCAACGCCGGGCGTACGTCATGACGGGCTGGCGGGTCGGGTCCGGTCGGCGGGTCGGCCCACCATCCGCCGTTGTTCGGGCAGGCGGCCGGCGGTGACCGCGAGGCGGGCCACCCGCCGTCCTTCCAGGCTCAGCACCCGCAGCAGCCATCCACCGCCGCCGACGCCGGACGGGTCGGGCACCGGAATCTCGTCACCCGCCCTCGGCAGCCGCCCGAGCGCGGCCATCACGTACCCACCCACCGTCTCGTACGGCCCGACGGGCAGCACCACAGCGGTGCGTTCGGCGAAGTCGGCGAGGTTCAGTCGCCCGTCCACCACCGCCGGCAGCCCGGCCAGCGTCGGCTCGGGTGCGTCGGCGTACTCGTCGTGGATCTCACCGACCAGTTCCTCGATCAGGTCCTCACAGGTGACGATGCCAGCCGTACCGCCGTACTCGTCGATCACCACGGCCAGGTGGTGCCCCTCCCGCCGCATCTCGGTCAACGCGGCGAGCACCCGCTTGCTGGCCGGCAGCCGCTTCACCTCACGGACCAGGCCGCCGACCGTGGTGGCCGGATCGCGACCCGGATGCCACAGGACGTCGCGTAGATGCACGAAACCGACCACGTCGTCATGGGTGCCGTCGACCACCGGATAGCGGGTGTGCGTACCGGCCCGGACCAGGGGCTCGGCCTCGGCGAGGGTCAACGCCGCGGAGAGGAACACCACCTCCGTACGGGGCATCATCACCTCACGGACCAGACTCGCCCCGGCCACCAGCACCTCGTCGATGATGCGCCGGCCCACCGGGTCGAGCACCGTGTTCGCGGCGACCAGATCGCGTAGCTCCGCCTCGCTGATCCGCTCCCGACCGGCGGTCGGGCCCGTACCGAGCAGGGCGGTCACCAGGCGCAACCCACCGTCAGCGGCCCGGACCACCACCCGGGCGACCGCCCGGGCCAGCCGCCCCGGTTCGCGGCGGGGCTGAGGTGGCCGGCGCCGCCGGGATCCGCGCCGACGCGCTGCCCGCATGACAGTGATGGTAGTCAGCGAAGCCGCCGTAGGCTGTCCTCACCACACGGCCAGAACCGAACTGGTCAGGCAGGAGGACCGAGGTGAAACTGCTCGTCACCGGCGGCGCCGGCTTCATCGGCAGCGTGGTGACCCGGCTGTTGCTCGACGCGGGTCACCAGGTCGTCGTCCTGGACGACCTGCGGACCGGCCACCGGGAAGCCCTCGCCCCCGACGCCACCTTCGTCGAGGCGGGCATCCACGACGCCGCCCGGGTACTCACCCCGCAGGCCGGTTTCGACGGCGTGTTGCACTTCGCCGCGCTGATCGCCGCTGGTGAGTCGATGGTCGCCCCGGAGCGGTACTGGCACAACAACACCATCGGTTCGCTGGCGCTGATCGACGCGGTCCGCGCGGCCGGCGTACCCCGGCTGGTCTTCTCCTCCACCGCCGCCGTCTACGGCAACCCGGTCGAGCTGCCCATCGTCGAGACCGCCGTCAAGGCCCCCACCAACACGTACGGGGCGACCAAGCTCGCCGTCGACATGGCGCTCACCTCCGAGGCGATCGGGCACGGCCTGGCCGCCGTCTCACTGCGCTACTTCAACGTCGCCGGGGCGTACCTCGACGGCGACATCGCCCTCGGTGAACGGCACGACCCGGAGACCCACCTGATCCCGATCGCGCTGGAGGTGGCCGCCGACCGGCGGGAAAAGCTGCAACTTTTCGGCGACGACTACCCCACCGTCGACGGCACCTGCGTACGCGACTACATCCACGTCGCCGACCTGGCGCGGGCGCACCTGCTCGCTCTCGACGCGGCCGTCGCCGGGCAGCACCGCATCTACAACCTCGGCAACGGCAACGGCTTCACCAATCGACAGGTGGTCGAGGTGGTCCGCAAGGTCACCGGCCACCCGGTGCCGGTTGAGATGGCGCCCCGCCGCGAAGGCGACCCGGCCGAGCTCGTCGCCTCCGCCGAGCTGGCCCGCGCCGACCTGGGGTGGCAGCCCCAGAAGCCGACGCTGCACGACATGGTCGCCGACGCCTGGGCCTTTTACCGCACGCACCGGCTGGCCCAGCAGTGACCGACCCCGTCCGGGCGGTCGCCGACCGCGCCACCGCCGGCTTCCGGCAGGTGTACGGCGAGTCGCCCGCCGGCCGCTGGGCAGCTCCCGGCCGGGTCAACCTGATCGGCGAGCACACCGACTACAACGACGGTTTCGTGCTGCCCTTCGCGCTTCCGCTGCGCACCGTCGCCGCCGCCGCGCCCCAGCCGGGCGACCGGTGGACGGTCTGGTCCGAGCTGACCGGCGAGACGGTCGACTTCGGTACCGCCGAGGTGACCGCCGTCGGCCGGATCACCGGCGAGACGGCCGGCCGCGGTGCCGCCGAAATGACTGGTGCCAGCCGGACCACCGGCGAGACGGTCGGCCGCGGTGCCGCCGAGGTGACCGGCGCCGGCCGGGTCACCGGCTGGGCCGGCTACGTGGCCGGCATGGTCTGGGCGCTGCGTGAGGCGGGTTACCAGGTGCCCGGCGCCCGACTGGCGATCGTCTCCGACGTGCCGCTCGGCGCCGGCCTGTCCTCCTCCGCCGCGCTGGAGGCCGCCGTGCTCGCCGCCCTGGTCGACCTCGGTGGAATCGACCTGCCCGCCGAGGCCCAGCCCCGGCTGGCCCAGCGCGCCGAGAATCACTACGTCGGGGCACCCACCGGAATCATGGACCAGTCGGCGGCGATCCGCTGCCGCGCCGGACACGCCCTCTTCCTCGACTGCCGCACCGAGCAGGTCGAGCACATCCCGTTCGACCTGGACGCCGCCGGGCTCGCCGTGCTGGTGATCGACAGCCACGCCCCGCACCGTCACGTAGACGGCGAGTACGCGGCCCGCCGCGCCGCCTGCGAGAAGGCCGCTGCCCTGCTCGGTGTACCCGCACTGCGAGACGTTGCGGCCGACGGCCTCGACGAGGCGCTGGCCCGGCTGCCCGACGACGAGACCCGCCGCCGGGTCCGGCACGTGGTCACCGAGAACCAGCGGGTGTGCGACACCGTCGACCTGCTGCGCGCCGGGCGGATCCGGCAGATCGGCCCGCTGCTCGCCGCCTCGCACACCTCCATGCGCGACGACTTCGCCATCACCGTCCCCGAGGTGGACACCGCCGTCGAGGCGGCCCTCGCCGCCGGGGCGCTCGGCGCCCGGATGACCGGCGGTGGCTTCGGTGGCTGCGTACTGGCCCTGGTCGAGGCCGACCGCTCCGACACGGTCGCGGACGCCGTCACGGCCGCGTACGCCCGACATGGTTTCACCGCCCCCACCCACACCACCGTCACCCCCGCCGACGGCGCCACCCGCCTCGACTGACCCGGTCCCCGCGCTCACTCTCCCCCACGCCCCGCGCGCTACCCGCGCCCGCGCCTCCCTGGCCTCGCGCCGCGCACTGCCACGCGCCGCGCACTGCCCTCGCGCCGCGCACTGCCCTCGCGCCGCGCCCCCGCTCGGTGTGTCGCCTCGATCTGGGATCGAGTGGCTTCCGAGCACACCGATAACCACTCGATCCCAGATCGAGCACGATCTTGGCGTGAAATGCCGGCAGAAGCGTGGTCGCGATCGACGTGGTTCCTCGACTCGCGGGGAACGCGCGCAGCTCGGAAAGCGCGGCACACGCAGCTTGGAACGCGCGGCACACGCAGCTTGGAAGGCCAGGCACACAGCCTGGAACGCTGGGGCAACCGCACCCGGAACGCTGGGGCGCCCGCCCGCGCACCCTTCGCCACCCCCCTTTGCTCTGCTTCACGGACGCAACAGGTATCGCCGGATCCCGTTGCGTGGGTTGAAGCAGAGCAAAGGGGTGCGGGAGACACTCGTTCCCCTGGCTGCGGTAGCCAAGGGCGGGTGTGGCCCGGATGCACGCGTGGCCCGGATGCACGGGTGGCCCGGATGCACGCGTGGTCAGGGAGCACGCGTGGTCAGGGAGCGGGCGGTGTCCGGGCGGACCAGGGTACGGCGTAGCCCGGAAGCGGGCGCAGCCCGCCCGGCACGGGTGCGGCGAGGTCCGCCACGACGAGTCGAGTTGACGAGCGAGGTCGGGCTGAATCAGGGTCAGCGGGCCGGCCGGAGGTCCGGCCGGCGTAGCTCACCCGGCTTCGACGATCATGCCCGCGCCGACCGTGCGGTTGGTGCTCTCGTCGATGATGACGAAACCGCCGGTGGTGCGGTTACGGCGGTACTCGTCGGCGAGCAGCGGGACGGTGGTGCGCAGGCGGACCCGACCGATCTCGTTGAGCCGCAACTCGCCCGCCGACTCGTCCCGGTGCAGCGAGTTGATGTCCAGCCGGTAGTGCAGCCCACGGACGATCGCCCGAGCCGCGCGGGTGGTGTGCTTGATCGCGTACTTGCCGCCGACCTGCAACGGGCGGGTCTCGTCCATCCAGCAGACCATCGCCTCGATGTCCTGCGCGACAGCCGGCGCATTGTTGGGACGGCAGATCATGTCGCCCCGCGAGATGTCGATCTCGTCTTCCAGCCGTACCGTCACCGACATCGGCGGAAACGCCTCCGCGACCGGCCCGTCGGCGGTCTCCACCGAGGAGATCCGGCTGGTGAAGCCGGACGGCAGCACCATCACCTCGTCACCCGGCTTGAGTACCCCGGAGGCCACCTGACCGGCGTAACCCCGGTAGTCGGTGACCGTGGTCGACTGCGGGCGGATGACGTACTGCACCGGGAAGCGGACGTCGACCAGGTTGCGGTCACTGGCGATGTGCACCCGTTCCAGGTGATGCAGCAGCGCCGGGCCCTCGTACCACGGCATGCTCTCCGAGCGGGTGACGATGTTGTCACCCTTGAGCGCGGAGATCGGCACCACGGTCAGATCCGGCACGTCCAGCTTCGCCGCGAACGCGGTGAACTCGTCGGCGATCCGGTCGAAGACCTCCTGCGAGTAGTCGACCAGATCCATCTTGTTCACGCAGAGCACCAGATGCGGCACCCGCAGCAGAGAGCAGAGGAAGGCGTGCCGGCGCGACTGCTCCACCAGCCCCTTGCGGGCGTCCACCAGGATCAACGCCAGGTCGGCGGTCGAGGCGCCGGTGACCATGTTCCGGGTGTACTGGATGTGCCCCGGGGTGTCGGCGATGATGAACTTCCGCCGCGGGGTGGCGAAGTAGCGGTACGCCACATCGATGGTGATGCCCTGCTCCCGCTCGGCCCGCAGGCCGTCGGTGAGCAACGCCAGGTTGGTGTACTCGTCGCCCCGCGCCGCGCTGACCGCCTCCACCGCGGCCAACTGGTCGGTGAACAGCGACTTGGTGTCGTACAGCAGCCGACCGATCAGGGTCGACTTGCCGTCGTCCACGCTGCCGGCGGTAGCGAAACGCAGCAGGTCCATCGGGCGGGCCTCCGACGCGGCCGGAGCACCGGCGCGGGTCGGATCCGCAGCGTCGCCCGGCGCGAGCGTCTCGGTGGTCATCAGAAGTAGCCCTCTCGCTTGCGGTCCTCCATCGCGGCCTCACTGACCCGGTCGTCACCCCGGGTGGCCCCGCGCTCGGTGATCCGGGTCGCGGCGACCTCCTCGATGACCTTCTCGACGGTGTCCGCGTCCGAGCGGACCGCCGCCGTGCAGGAGGCGTCGCCCACCGTCCGGTACCGCACCCGGGCCTTGAACCGCTCCTCACCGGCACGGGCCGGCAGGAACTCGTTGACCGCGTAGAGCATCCCGTCGCGCTCGATCACCTCACGCTCGTGGGCGTAGTAGATCGACGGCAGCTCGATCCGCTCCCGGGCGATGTAGTGCCACACGTCCAGCTCGGTCCAGTTGGACAGCGGGAACACCCGGATCGACTCGCCCGGGTGGTGTCGCCCGTTGTAGAGCGACCACAGCTCCGGGCGCTGGTTCTTCGGGTCCCACTGGCCGAACTCGTCGCGGAAACTGAACACCCGTTCCTTGGCGCGGGCCTTCTCCTCGTCCCGGCGGGCCCCGCCGAAGAGCGCGTCGAAGCGGTGCTTCTCCACCGCGTCCAGCAGCACCGGCGTCTGGATCCGGTTACGCATACCGTCGGCCGACTCCCGAACCAGCCCGCTGGCCAGGGCCTCCGGCACACTGGCCACCACCAGTTGCAGGCCCAGCTCGGCGACCCGACGGTCGCGGTAGTCCAGCACCTCGGGGAAGTTGTGACCGGTGTCGACGTGCATCACCGGGAACGGGATCTGCGCCGGTGCGAACGCCTTCTGCGCCAACCGGAGCATGACGATCGAGTCCTTGCCGCCGGAGAAGAGCAGCACCGGCCGCTCCATCTCGGCGACGACCTCGCGCATCACGAAGATGCTCTCGGCCTCCAAGGCGTCGAGATGGGTGACCTGGTAGGCCGCGGTCACGGTCATGACACCGACTCGATTCGCTCGCTCATCCGCTTTCCAGACCTTTCCGGTCGGGGATGTCAGAAAGTAGCGCCAGGCTACCCGCCATGCCGGTGCAGCGCTGCAAGTAACCGGCTGGCGAGATCCTTACGGCACACCAACAGATCAGGCAGACGGGGGTCCGCCTCGTTGTATTTCAGCGCAGAACCGTCGATCCGGGAAGCGTGCAGTCCGGTGGCCGTCGCCACAGCCACCGGCGCGGCCGAGTCCCACTCGTACTGGCCGCCCGCGTGGATGTACGCGTCCACCTCACCGGTCACCACCGCGGCGATCTTCGCGCCAGCCGACCCCATCGGCACCAACTGCGCCCCGACCTCCTCGGCCAGGTCGGTCAGGAACGCCGGCGGCCGGCTCCGGCTGGCCGCCAGACGCAGCCGGCCAGCCCCATCGGTGGACACCACCGACGGGTAGGCGGGCGGCTGGTCGGTCGCCAACACCCGCTGTTGTGCCGGCAACCCGACAGCACCGGCCACCAGGCCGTGCGAAGCCGACGCGGTACGCGCCCACAGCGCCACATGCACCGCCCAGTCCGTACGCCCCTGCTCGCTGAACTCCCGCGTACCGTCCAACGGGTCGATGATCCACACCCGGCCGGCGGTCAGCCGGGACCCGGCCTCCGCCTCGCCCTCGGCCGGAGAGGCCCGCCGGGAACCCTCGTCCTCCTCGGAGAGCACCGCGTCACCCGGACGCCACCTCGCCAACTCGGACCGGATCAGATCATGCGAGACCTTGTCCCCGGCCGCCTTCAACGCGGCGGGATCGTCGAACCCCAACTCCGCCCGCAGGCCCACCAGCGCCTCACCTGCCCGGGCCGCCAACCAGCGGGCGAACTCCGCGTCGACCTTCGGAGGACTGCTCATGCCCTGCGCTCCCGTCGCAATCCGTCGTACGCCGAGCAGCCGCCCCGCTCGGCCGCGAACTCGCACCCTACCGACCAGCCGCCCGGCCCATCGCCCTCAGGCGCCGTGATACAGATTCTGCGTCGGCTCCACACCCCGGATGATCACCGACTCCACCACGTCTGCGGCCCGGTCCACCAGGAAGTCCAACTCCTTGCGCTCCGCCGCGCCGAAATCCGACAGGACATAGTCCGCCGGATCCTGCCGCCCCGGCGGACGGCCGATCCCGAACCGCACCCGCACGTAGTCCTTCGTGGCCAGTGACTTCGACATCGAGCGCAGCCCGTTGTGCCCGCCCTCGCCGCCGCCGCACTTCACCCGCACCTGGCCGTACTCGATGTCCAACTCGTCGTGCACCGCGACCACCTGAGCCGGCGGCACCTTGAAGAACTGGGCCAGGCCGGCCACCGGACCACCCGAAAGATTCATGTACGTCATCGGCTTGAGCAGCACCAGCTTCGGCCCGCCGAAGCCCAGCCGCCCCTCAGCGACATCCGCCATCGCCCGCTTGTACCGGCCGAACTTGGCCCCCAACCGATCAGCCAGCAGATCAGCCACCATGAACCCGACGTTGTGCCGGTTGCCCGCGTACTCCCGACCCGGATTGCCCAGCCCGACCACCAGCCACGGCCCGGTCTCGTCCGTCACCGCCCGTCCCCTTCGTCATCCTCGCCCGCCCGAAGCCGCAGGCGAGCCCGGTACGCCGACAGGCGCCCCCGGAGAACCGGGGACGCCTGTCGCACAGCCTACGAACCGATCAGGCCTCGGTCTTGGCCTCGGCGGTCTCCTCGCCACCCGCAGCCGCCGGCTCACCGGCCTCGGCACCCTCGGACGACTCGGCACCCTCCTCGCCGACCCCGGCCTCGACCTCGGCGTCGGCCACCTCAACCTCGGGCAGCGTCGCCTCCAGCTGCTCGGCGGTCGGCGCGGCGGTCACCGTGGCGACCGTCTGCTCCGGGTCACCGGCCAGCTCCACACCCGCCGGCAGGTCGACATCCGCGGCGGTGACCTGGACGCCCGGCTCGGCACCCTCGATCGAGGCCTCCAGGTGATCCGGCACCTTGGTCGCCTCGGCGGTCACCGACACCGTGTCGTGGTCGTGCACGATCAGGGTGTCCTTCGCGGCCTCACCGGTCAGCTCGACCGGCACCTCGACGGTGACCTTCTCGCCCCGACGCACCAGCAGCAGGTCGACGTGCTCGAAGGTGTCCTTGATCGGGTCACGCTGAATCGCCTTCGGCAGCGCCAGCGCCTGGGTGCCGTCACTCACCTCGATCGCGAACAGCTGGTTCGCGCCGCCCTTGCGGATGGCCGCCGCGAACTCACGGGCCGGCAGCGCGATGTGCTTGGGCTTCTCACCGTGCCCGT
Organism: Micromonospora sp. NPDC051196; assembly: GCF_040682415.1. Lineage (NCBI taxonomy): Bacteria > Bacillati > Actinomycetota > Actinomycetes > Micromonosporales > Micromonosporaceae > Micromonospora > Micromonospora sp. NPDC051196. The sequence goes on along the minus strand of NZ_JBFBAY010000001.1, from coordinate 169,402 downwards.
ACAGCACGGCGGGCACCTTGCCGGCCCGGCGGGTACGACGGGCACCACCCTTGCCGAACTCGGTACGGGGCTCGGCGCTGATCTTTACCTCGGACACGGGAAAACTCCTGATGCTTCGCTGCGGCAGCTTGTCGTCTGGCGGTGCTGGGCGGGGGGCTCGCAGGGGCTCATGCGTCAGCAGACTGCCCGGAGCACCGCGTCGATCACGGTGCCTCCGTGCGGCGCTTCTCAGCGGCCCGCAGGGCACCCTCGCCGTGGCAACCGCACCAGTCTACCCGAGCGGAATCGCGGAGTTCCGGCAGTCCCCGTACCACCGTCACCGACCGGCCCGCAGCACATTTCCGCCGACGCCGGCCGTGGGATGAATCCGGACGAGTCGACCCAGCCGGCCGACCCGTCCGGACCGTGCTCAGCTCAGCCCACCGAAGAGGGTGGTCACCGAACCGTCGTCGAACACCTCACGGATGGCCCGCGCCAACAGCGGCGCGATGGACAACACGGTGAGCTTGTCGAGTTGCTTCTCCGGCGGCAGCGGCAGCGTGTTGGTCACCACCACCTCGCTGATCGGGCTGTTCTTCAACCGCTCCGTCGCCGGATCGGAGAGCAACGCGTGGGTGGACGCCACGATCACATCCGCCGCACCGGACTCCTTCAGGATGTCCGCCGCCTTGCAGATCGTGCCGCCCGTGTCGATCATGTCGTCGACAATCAGACAGACCCGACCTTCGACCTCGCCGACCACCCGGTTCGCCACCACCTGGTTCGGCTTCAACGGATCACGCGTCTTGTGGATGAACGCCAGCGGGCAGCCGCCGAGGCGGTCGGTCCACCGCTCGGCCACCCGCACCCGCCCCGAATCCGGGGCGACCACCGTCATCGGCCGGCCCGCGTACTTGCGCTCCACGTACTCGGCCAGAATGTCCATCGCGAAGAGGTGATCCACCGGCCCGTCGAAGAACCCCTGGATCTGCGCGGTGTGCAGATCCACGGTGAGGATCCGGTTCGCCCCCGCCGTCTTCAACAGGTCGGCGACCAGCCGCGCCGAGATCGGCTCCCGACCGCGGTGCTTCTTGTCCTGCCGCGAATACGGATAGAACGGCAGAACCACGGTGATGCGCTTGGCGGAACCCCGCTTCAACGCGTCAACCATGATCAGGGTCTCCATGACCCAGGTGTTCACCCCGTGCGTGACGGACTGCACCACGAAGGCGTCCGAACCACGTACCGAGTCCTTGAACCGTACGAAAATCTCGCCGTTGGCGAACTCGTACGCGTCGGCCGGCGTCGGCGCGACGCCGAGCACCTCGCCGATCTCCTTGGCCAGCTCCGGAAAGCCACGTCCGGAAAAGAGCATCAGGCTCTTGCGGTTTTCGGCGACGATGCTGCCCATGGGCCCGTCTGCTCCCGTTTTTTGGTCGGTGGTACCCGGCCTGGAGGTGGTAGCCGGCCGGGGACTATTCGGTTGCAGTATCTCCCGCCTCGGTCACCGCGCCCACCGACTCGGCGGTGCCGTGGATTGCCTCACCTTCACTTGCGGCCGGCACCTGGGAAGACGCACCCTGCAACGCCCGCTCGGCCGCCTCCGCCGACACCGTGCCCGGCCGCTTACGCGCCACCCACCCGTCGATGTTGCGCTGCGGCGCCCGGGTCACCCCGAGCGCGCCCGGCGGCACGTCGTTGCTGATCGCGCTACCGGCCGCCACGTACGCCCCCGCACCCACCTCGACCGGCGCGATCAGGTTCGTGTCACAGCCCACGAACGCCCCCTCGCCGACCACGGTACGACTCTTGTTGACCCCGTCGTAGTTCACGAAGATCGTCGCCGCGCCGATGTTCGCCCGCGCCCCGATCGTCGCGTCACCCACGTACGACAGGTGCGGCACCTTGGCGCCCGCACCCAACTCGGAGTTCTTCACCTCGACGAACGTGCCGACCTTCGACTTCTCCGCCAACCGGGCGTCCGGCCGCAGATAGGCGTACGGCCCGACGCTGGCCCCCGGGCCGACCTCCGCACCGACCGCGTGACTACGCAGCACCGTCGCACCGGCGTGCACCACCGTGTCGATCAGCGTCACGTCCGGACCGACCACCGCGCCGCTACCGACCACCGAGCCGCCCTGCAGCTGGGTGTTCTGGTCCACCACCGCGTCCCGGTCCAGCGCCACCGTCACGTCGATCCACGTCGTGGCCGGATCGAGCAGGCTCACCCCGGCGCGCATCCAGCCCTCGTTGACCCGATCGCGCAGCAGCCGCCGCAGCCCCGCCAACTCCACCCGGTCGTTGCAGCCGAGCGTCTCGGTGTGGTCGGCGGCCAGGTGGACCGCCACCGGCTCGCCGGCCGAGACCAGCAGCCCGAACACGTCGGTGAGGTACTCCTCGCCCTGGTCGTTGTCAGTGGAGAGCTTGCCCAGCACGTCCCGCAACCGCGCCGCGTCGAAGGCGTAGATCCCGGCGTTGATCTCCCGGATCGCCAACTGGCCGGGGGTGGCGTCGCGCTGCTCGACGATCTGCTCCAGCCGGCCCGCCGCGTCGCGCACGATGCGGCCCAGCCCGGTCGGATCCGGCACCTCGGCGGCCAGCACGGTTGCCGCCGCCCGCTCACCTTCATGCGCCGCAACCAGCGCCGCGACCGTCTCCGGGCGCAGCAACGGCACGTCACCGTTGAGCACGACCACGGTGCCGGCCGCCTCCGGCACCGCCTCCAGCGCGATGCGCACCGCGTGCCCGGTGCCGAGCTGCTCGGCCTGATGCACCGCAGTGACGCTCGGGGCCACCTCGGCCAGGTGCGCCCGGACCTGGTCCGCGCCGTGCCCCACCACCACCATCGTCCGCTGCGCCGCCAGCGGCTCGGCCGCGCTCAACACATGCCCGAGCAACGTTCGACCAAGCAGCGGGTGCAACACCTTGGGCAGCGAGGACTTCATCCGTTTGCCCTCACCGGCGGCGAGCACGACGACGGTACGGAGGTGGGGCTCGGACACGACGTGGCTCCCGTCGGACGCGGACAGTCTCGCGGCCATGCTAACCAGACAATCCGCCGCGATTGGCATGGCCACGAGGATCGGCAGAACATCCGCCCGTGGCTGGGGTGCCTGGATTCGAACCAGGAGCTCAAGGCTCCAAAGGCCTGCGGGTTGCCGTTACCCCACACCCCATTGACATGTCAACCCGTGACGCCACGTCAACGATTGCCCAGGCGCGCCGTCACGGACCGGAACAGCTCGGCGATCATACCTTCAATCCGCCAGTAGAGCTCGCGGCTGCCCGGCACGTTGATCACAAGGCAGCCGCGATAAGTGTCACCGACGTTTCGACGAACCGTGGTGACCTTGTGTTTCTTCAGTGTCGCTCGCCGGAAACGGTCGCGTGGCAACGCCAGTTCTCCCGCCCACCAGTCGGCGGCCGCCTCGGCGTCGGCGGTCTCGTGGATGCTCACCCGATAGGTCGGCACGCTGCGGTCCACCCCGCAGACCTCCAGGAACCGCAGGAAGAGCAACAGCAGCCCTGGGTCGCTGTTGACGAACTGCACATGGTCGTCGCGGCGCCACGGCTTCGACTTGGTGCCCTCACACCAGTAGCTGACGGCACCGAGCAGCAGCACATCCCGGTCGTCGAGCTCGCCGACCGTACGGGCGGCCGAATCTTGCGCTGCAGCTTGGGCCTCGTCGCGTGCCTGGCGGTGCGTCGCCCACCGCCCCTCGGTCATGACTTTCGAGTGGGCTCGGCGGCGCTCCTGCTCCTGCCCCGGATCGCGGTGCAGCGGCAGATGCCGCACCCAGAGGTACGCCGTCGACCTGCTGACGCCCAGCCGCTGCGCGATCTCCGGGACGGAGTGCCCCGTCGAGCGCAGCGCGACCGCCTCGGCACGCAGGTCGTCCTTGGCGTTGGGGCGTCGGGTGCGTTGCGGCGGTGGTACGCCGCGCAGCAGTTCGTACACCCGGTTGCGACCGAGCCCGGTGCGAGCCCGGATCTCACGGACGGAGAGCTGCTCCTCGGTACGCAGGCGGCGCACCTCGTCGCTGTGAGGGTCGGTCATGCGGCGCAGGCTAGGACCTGTGTACGACAACTTCGGCATCGGTTTCCGTCGCTGTCTGATGTGATCTACCGGGCCCGTAAGTTACGGTGACGTAGCCGTAGTTTCGCGTTTTGCCGCCGTACCTGTGTGAGGTGCCATGTCCACCGCCCTACTCGATCCCGGCCCGAAGCCACTCACCCAGGGCGCCCAGTCGCGCGGAATCCTCGTCGCACTGTGGGCCTTCGTGGTGATTCCGTTCGTCGCACTGATCGCTGCCGTACCGGTGGCCTGGGGTGGTTGGCTCAGCTGGGTCGACGTGGGCGTCGCCGCGTTCTGGTACGTGGTGTCCGGGCTGGGCATCACGGTCGGCTACCACCGTTACTTCACCCACGGCTCGTTCAAGGCGAAGCGGTGGCTGCGCGTCGCGCTGGCCGCTTCCGGTTCACTGGCCGTGCAGGGCGACATCATCCAGTGGGTGGCGGACCATCGCCGCCACCACGCGTTCTCCGACCTGGAGGGCGATCCGCACTCGCCGTGGCGGTTCGGCACCAACCTGTGGGGCCTGACCAAGGGGTTGTTTCACGCGCACGTCGGTTGGCTGTTCGGCCGCGAGCTGTCCAATCGGGAGCGTTTCGCGCCGGATCTGCTCAACGACCCGGACATCCGGCGGGTGGGCCGGTCATTCCCCGTACTGGTGATCGTCTCGGTGCTCGGCCCGGCGCTGATGGGTGGGCTGCTGACCTGGTCCTGGCAGGGTGCGTTGACCGCGTTGTTCTGGGGCGGCCTGGTCCGCATTTCGCTGCTGCACCACGTCACCTGGTCGATCAACTCGGTGTGCCATGTGTACGGGGAGCGCCCGTTCATGATGCGTCACGGTGACCGAGCGTCGAACTTCTGGCCGTTGGCGCTGGTGTCGTTCGGGGAGAGCTGGCACAACCTGCATCACGCCGACCCGACGAGCGCCCGGCACGGGGTGCTGCGGGGGCAGATCGACATCTCGGCCCGGGTCATCTGGTTGTTCGAGAAGGTCGGTGCGGCGTGGGACGTGCGCTGGCCGAAGCCGGAGCGGCTCGCGGCGAAGCTGGTCAAGCCGACGGACCAGCCGGCGTAGTGGCGAGCGGACCCGCCACCAGCAAGTTACCTGGCAGTATGTCCGGGTGACCGGGCAGAAGACAGGCAGCATCCCACAACAGGGCGTCACCGAGCGCCAACGAGGTGACGAGATGGCCGAGGTTCCCAGCGAGGGGGGCGACAAGCGGCGGCGTACGACGCGCGCCGCGTCGACCAAGCCGACGTCGCGGGTACGCATGTCGGCTGCTCAGCGGCGCGAGCAGCTGATCTCGATCGGTCGGCAGATCTTCGCCGAGCGGGGCTTCGACGCCACCTCCATCGAGGAGGTGGCGTCGCGTGCCAAGGTGTCCAAGCCGGTGATCTACGAGCACTTCGGTGGCAAGGAGGGGCTCTACGCGGTGGTGGTGGACCGGGAGGTTCGGTCGCTGTTGGACCGGATCACCACGGCGTTGACCGCCGGCCATCCGCGCGAGTTGCTGGAGCAGGCGGCGCTGGCGCTGCTCGGCTACATCGAGGAGGAGACGAGCGGGTTCCGGGTGCTGGTGCGCGAGTCGCCGGTGCTCTCCGCGACCGGCAACTTCAGCAGCGTGATGAACGATGTGGCGCATCAGGTGGAGCACATCCTGGGCGCCGAGTTCTCCAGTCGGGGGTACGACCCGAAGCTTGCGGAGTTGTACGCGCAGGCATTGGTGGGCATGGTCGCGCTGACCGGCCGCTGGTGGCTGGAGGTACGCAAACCCCGCAAGGAGACGGTGGCGGCGCACCTGGTGAACCTGTCCTGGAACGGGTTGTCGCACCTGGAGGCGAAGCCGGGGCTGATCACCGCCGGCCGCTGATCGTCGCCGGGCTGATCGTCGCGGTCAGCGGCGACGGTGGATCTCGGCGACGGGGTGGTAGCGGCGCTCGCGTTCGGCCTCCGCGTGCTCTGGCGGGCCCACCTTGTCGTACAGGCCGGTGCCGAGCAGGATCAGGCCGAAGAGCATCGACACGACCACCGTCGACATCGAGAAGTTCAGGAAGTTGGCGGAGGTCTGCAGGAACGACATCATCAGGATGCTGGTGATCAGGAAGACGGCTCCGGCGGTCAGGTTCATGTAGTGGCCCAGGTTGCCGCGCCGGGAGGCGCCGACGATGAGCACGGCCCCGAAGATCACCGAGACCAGCGCGAAAGCCAGGTTGGTCCGGAGTCCGAGAGCCCAGTTACCGTTTCGGGCGAACAGCGGTTGGCCCCAGGTCGACAAGGTGCCCCAGACGCCGAAGGCCAGGATGTAGAGCCCGATCAGACCGGACAGTACGCGGTAGATCGGCCGCGCCGGATGGTTGATGGGAAAGTGCGGCATCGACCCCTCCATGCCACGGGGAACAATTCGGACAATTGTCCCTCACCGCCCCCACCCCCGTCAGCCAATCCTCAATCCCCAACCCCCACCCCAAACCACCCCGCACGCACCCACCCACCCACCCACCCACCCACAGAACACCACCGCCCAGGCCCGGACGCACTCACCCACCCAAGACCACTCACCCAACCACGGCCAGGCGACAACGGCTGCCCGACCACAACAGGTTTCGCCGGAGCCCGACCCGCGCAGGGATCAAGCCTGACCGCCCGGAGCGGGTCGGGCTCCGGCGAAACCCCACCGCAACCGGGTCAGGCAGCGAACCCAACCGCAACCGGGTCAGGCCTCAGCGAAACCCACCGCAACCAGTGCAGGCCCAGCGAACCGAAAACCCGGGACGAGCCTCAGAGCACGAGCCGAGCCTTCTGCCAAGCCTCGTGCTCCTCGTCGGTGCCGACCTTGCCGTACATGCCGGACATCAGCAGCGTCATGCTGAGCACCATGAGCACGATGACCGTGGCCACGCTGAGGTTGAAGATGTTGGCCTCGGTACGCAGGAAGGCGAGCCCGCCCAGGCTGACCACCATGATCAGGTACGCGGTCCACTGGTTGACCAGCACGTCCAGGTTGCGGCCGATCACCGTGCCGGCCAGCACGACGGCGCCGATCACGACGCTCAACAGCGAGAAGCCGAGGTTGGTCCCCTGTCCGAGCACCTGGGTGTCGCTCTGGCCGAAGAACGGGTCGCCGGTGCTGGCGAAGAAGCCGATCAGACCGAAGAGCACCAGGTACAGACCGATCAGCCCGCCGATCGCCCGGTAGATCGGCCGCGCGGGGTGGTTGACGGGGGTGTGGGCCATTTCTGTGTCTCCAACGCCGTTGGGTCAGGGTCTTCGGCGATTCTCCCGTACCCCAGGGTGTGACGCCGCACACGGGGTCCCCGGCAGGTCGCGGCGCCGTCCGCCGTCCGATCACCGGCCGGGGATCGGTGGGTGGATCATCCGGCCGGGATCTCGTCGGCCAGGGCGAGCCAGGCCTCCTCGATCTGTTCCCGTTCCGCGCGTACCTGGTTGAGCTGGGCGTCGAGTTCGGCGACCTTGGCGTAGTCGGTGGCGTTGGCGGCGAGCTGGTCGAGCAGCGTGGCCTCCTTCTGCTCCAGCTTGCCGACCTGCCGCTCCAACCGGGTCAGTTCCTTGCGGGCCTGCCGGGCCTCGGCGGCGCTCATTGCGCCGGTGGCGGCAGGAGCGCTGGTCTGTGCGGCGGGTGCACCGGCGGGGCCGGGCCGGTCGGCGGCCCGGTCGAGGTACTCCTCCACGCCGCCGGGCAGGTGCACCAGCCGCCCGTCGCCGAACATGCCGTACGCCGTGTCGGCCACCCGCTCGATGAGGTAGCGGTCGTGGCTGGCCACCACGATGGTGCCGGGCCAGGAGTCGAGCAGGTCCTCCAGCGCGGCGAGGGTGTCGGTGTCGAGATCGTTGGTGGGCTCGTCGAGCAGCAGCACGTTCGGCTCACCGGCGAGCAGGCGCAGCATCTGCAACCGGCGACGTTCACCGCCGGAGAGGTCGCCGACCGGGGTCCAGAGCCGCCGGTCGTCGAAGCCGAAGACCTCGGCGAGTTGGGCGGCCGAGATCTCCCGGTCGCCGAGGCGCACCCGTCGGGCGACCTCCTCGACGGCTTCGAGGACGCGCAGTTCACTGGGGAGTTCGCGCAGTTCCTGGGAGAGGAACGCGGGCCGTACGGTGGAACCGGTGACCAGCCGACCACCATCGGGGCGGGTGATGCCGGCGAGCATCCGCAGCAGGGTCGTCTTGCCGGCGCCGTTGGCACCGAGGATGGCGACCCGGTCGCCGGGGCCGACCTGCCAGGTGACGTGGTCGAGGATGGTTTTCGGGCCGGCGAGCAGTCGCACGTCGGTCAGGTCGTACACCTGCTTGCCGAGCCGGGCGGTGGCCAGCCGTTGCAGGGACGTGTTGTCGCGCGGGGGTGGCACGTCGGCGATGAGCGCGTTGGCCGCGTCGATGCGGAACTTCGGCTTGGAGGTCCGGGCCGGCGGGCCCCGGCGCAGCCAGGCGATCTCCTTGCGGAGCAGGTTCTGCCGGCGGGCCTCGGTGGCGGCGGCCACCCGTTCGCGTTCGACGCGGGCCAGGGTCCAGGCCGCGTAGCCGCCCTCGTAGGCGCGGACGGTCTGGTCGGCCACCTCCCAGGTGGTGGTGCAGACCGCGTCGAGGAACCAGCGGTCGTGGGTGACCACGACGAGGGCGCCCTTGCGGCCGAGCAGATGCCGGGCCAGCCAGTCGACACCGCCGACGTCGAGGTGGTTGGTGGGCTCGTCGAGGATGAGCAGGTCGGCCTCGCGGACCAGCAGGGCGGCCAGCGCGACGCGGCGGCGCTCGCCGCCGGACATCGGTCCGACGGGGGTGTCGAGGCCGAGGTGGGGCATGCCGAGCCCGTCGAGGATGGCGCGTACGCCGGCGTCGCCGGCCCATTCGTGCTCGGCGCCCATGCTTTCGGCGAGCCATTCGGTGCCGAGCACGACGTCCCGAACGGTGGCCTCGGGGCTGAGGGTGAGGTTCTGGGGCAGCCAGGCGACCCGCAGGTCGCGGCGGTGGGTGACGCGACCGTCGTCGGGTTCCTCGGCGCGGGTGAGCATCCGCAGCAGGGTGGACTTGCCGGCGCCGTTGAGCCCGACGACACCGATCCGGTCGGCGTCGTCGAGGCCGAGCGAGACGTCGGTGAGCAGTGGCCCGGCGGCGCCGTAGCCCTTGGACACCCGGTCCAGGTTGACGATGTTGGCCACGAACCCACCTTCCATGATCAAGGCGTCCCGGTGCCGGCGGGCACCTGGGGACGCCTGGCTTTCCAGGGTACGCGGAGCGCCGCTCCGCCTGCCGGCAGCGCCCCGTCGCCCACGCAGCCAGGGAACACAGCCAAGGTCACGCTCGATCTGGGATCAAGTGGCTCAGCGCCCGCGATGAGGCCACTCGATCCCAGATCGAGCGCGATCTTGCCGGAGGCGGCGCGGTGGTCAGGTGCGGCGCGGTGGTCAGGTGCTGCCTTGGCGGCCAGCGGGCGTGGTGGTCAGGTGATGCGGGCGCCGTGGACCGGGCCGTGAGCGGTGCGGACCTGCCGGCACACCTCGGCGGCTTCCAGTTCGGCGGCGACGCGTTCGGCGTGGGCCGCGTCGGCGGTGAGGAAGACGCAGGTGGGGCCGGAACCGGAGACGATGCCGGCCAGGGCGCCGGCCGCCTCTCCGGCCTTGAGGGTGGCCGTCAGCGACGGGCGCATGGACAGGGCGGCGTCCTGCAGGTCGTTGCCGAGGGTGCGGGCGAGCACCCGGGGGTCGCGTTGGCGCAGCGCGGCCAGCAGCGCGTCGGTGCTGCCGAGCGCGGGCCCTGCGGCGCCGGTCTCGCGAAGCCGGTCGAGTTCGCGGTACGCCTGCGGGGTCGACAGCCCGCCGTCGGCGATGGCGACCACCCAGTGCCAGGAGGTGGGGCGGGCCAGTACGGGACTGATCGCCTCGCCCCGGCCGGTGCCCAGCGCGGTACCGCCGTGGATCAGGAACGGCACGTCCGAGCCGAGGTCGGCGGCGATGCCGGCCAGTTCGTCACGGGACAGGCCGGTGCCCCAGAGCGCGTCGCAGGCGACCAGCGTCGCGGCGGCGTCGGCGCTGCCACCGGCGAGACCACCGGCGAGGGGGATCTGTTTACGCAGGTGCAGCCGGGCGTGCGGGAGCACACCGGCGTAACCGGCGAGCGCGTGGGCGGCCCGGATGACCAGGTTGGAGTCGTCGAGTTCGAGTTCGCCGGCGCCCTCACCCTCCATGGTCAGGGTGAGGGTGTCGCCGCGGCGCGCGGTCAACTCGTCGTAGATCGAGATCGCGTGGTAAACGGTGTTCAGCTCGTGGTAGCCGTCCCGGCGCAGCGGTCCGACCCCCAGGTGCAGGTTGACCTTGGCGGGCACCCGGACGCGGACCGGTCCGCTGGCCCCGCGCCGTTCGTCGTCGTCCCCCGGTCGCCAGGCCTCGGTCACCGGGTGCCACCCCGTCCGCACGACGGGATGTCGAACTTCTCCACGATCAGCTCCTCGGCGGTGTCAGGCGGCCGGTTCCCGCGTCGGCGTCAGCCTACTGCGCTGTGGACGTACCGCTCCGGGCCGACGCGGCCACCGCGGCGAACTGCTCGACGGTGAGTGACTCCCCCCGGGCGCCGGGGTCGACCCCGGCCGCGGTGAGCGCCGCGGCGGCCCGGTCGGCGCCGCCGGCCCAGCCGGCCAGGGCGGCCCGCAGCGTCTTGCGGCGCTGCGCGAAAGCCGCGTCCACCACGGCGAAGACCTGTTCCCGGGGTACGTCGGCGCGGGGTGGTTCGCGCCGGGTGAAGGCGACCAGACCGGAGTCGACGTTGGGCACCGGCCAGAACACGTTCGGTGGCACCTTCCCGGCGGCGCGGGCGTGGGCGTACCAGGCGAGTTTGACCGACGGGACGCCGTACACCTTCGAGCCGGGGCCGGCGACGAGCCGGTCGGCGACCTCCTTCTGCACCATGACCAGTCCGTGGCGGAGGCTGGGCAGTACGGCCAGCAGGTGCAGCACCACCGGCACGGCCACGTTGTAGGGCAGGTTCGCCACCAGCGCCGTCGGTGCCGGGTCGGCCAGTTCGGTGCCGGTGATCCGCAGCGCGTCGGCGTGGTGCACGGTGAGCCGGGCGGCGTACGGGCCGGCGTGCCGGGCGGCGGTGTCGGGCAGCGCCGCGGCCAACGCCGAATCGATCTCCACGGCGTGTACGTGGGCGGCGGCGGGCAACAGCGCGAGGGTCAACGAGCCGAGCCCGGGTCCCACCTCCAGCGCCACGTCGTCACCGGTCAGCCCGGCGGCGTTGACGATCCGGCGCACGGTGTTCGGGTCGTGCACGAAGTTCTGCCCGAGCCGCTTGGTGGGGGCGACACCGAGCCGGGCGGCGAGGTCCCGGATCTCCGCCGGTCCGAGCAGGTCTGCGGCCATAGCCCGACAGCCTACGGGTAAGGAAGGGCACCCTATTAACGCCTCGTGTATAGGAAGGGCCCCTTATTAACCGGCGCGGCGCGGCGGGCGGTCAGTGCCAGGGGCCGAAGGCCCGCTCGCCGGTGGTGGAGATGGCGGCGCAGAGTTCATCGAGGTCGGCGCCGGTGGTGGCGGCCAGGGCCCGCACGGTCAGCGGGATGAGGTACGACGCGTTCGGCCGCCCCCGGTACGGCATCGGGGTGAGGTAGGGCGCATCGGTCTCGACCAGAATCTGGTCGAGCGGGGTGAGTGCGGCGGCCTCGCGCAGCGCCCCGGCGCTGGCGAAGGTGACCGTCCCGGCGAAGCTGAGCAGATATCCCCGGCGGACACAGTCGGCGGCGAACTGCGCGTCGCCGGAGAAGCAGTGCATCACCACCGTGTCCGGCGCACCCTCGTCGTCGAGGATGCGCAGCACGTCCGCGTGGGCGTCCCGGTCGTGGATGACCAGGGTCTTGCCGTACCGCTTGGCGATGGCGATGTGGGCTCGGAAGCTCTCCTCCTGCACGGCCCGGCCGTCGTCGCCGGTGCGGTAGTAGTCCATTCCGGTCTCGCCGACGCCGCGTACCCGGTCCCGGGCGGCCAGCGACTCGATCTCCCGCAGCGCGGCGTCGAGGTCGGCCAGCCGGGGTGCCTCGTTGGGGTGCAGCGCCACGGTGGCCACCACGGCGGGATGCCGGTCGGCCACGTCGGCGCCCCAGCGGGAGGACTGGACGTCGACACCGACCTGCACCAGCCGGTCGACGCCCACGGCGGTGGCCACGTCGATCGCGGCGGCGACCGGGTCGACAGCGGTGCCGGCGGGCTCGCCGCCCGGTACCCCGGCCTCGCTGACCGTGATGTCCAGGTGGGTATGGCTGTCGAGCACCGGGCGAGGCAACGGTTCGGGTACGGGCGGGAACTCGCCGGCGCGGCGTGCCGCGCGCTGGCTGCGGGACTCGGTCGGCTCGCTCATCAGCGACAGCATCACACACGGGTCGGTCCACCCGTCCGCCACCCGGTGTTCACCTCGACTACGCCGAGCGGCCCTACCGTCGCCGGGTGACTGCACGAAGCTGCCGCCGGGTGACGGTAGGAAGCGAGGTGAGGCCGTGAGCATCACCCCTCGCGCCGAGGGCACGGCGCAGGAGCGGACCGGCCTGCGCGTGGCGTACGGCGGTGCCGTCTATCCCGCCGAGGAGATCGCCCGCGGCGCCGCGTACGAGTTGTTCAGCCCGCACGAGGTGCCGGGCTTCGAATGGACGCCCCGGCCCGACACGGCGCTGCCGTGGCGGCGTTTCGTGCATGTCACCGAGGTCGGCGCCGTTTACTCCGCGACCGAGCCGGCCGAGGAGCCGGAGGCACCGCTGCTGGTGCCGCTGCATCGGGAGCGGGGTTGGTCGGAGGTGCACCGCCTCGGCCAGCAGCCGGGCACGGCGGACGATCCGCTGGTCAAGGTGGTCCGCGCGTCGGCAACCCTCCGCCGGGGCACCCGGATGGTGAAGATCCTCTCCGCCCGGCAGCTCGCCGGTTATGTGCGGGGCTGGTTGCCGCACGGTTTCTGTTACCGGGAGCACGACGTGGCACACCTGCGTACTCCGGCGGCCACCACGGTGTTGCGTACCGATGGTGGGAGCGGCCCGGACGGGGTGGAGGTCACGTACGCGCTGCGGTGGCGGGCGGCCGATCCCGGCGACTACGACGTGCCGGTCGGTGCGGCGTACCGGGGACTGACCGAGTTGGGGGCCCGGGACCGGTTGGGGCCGGCGGTGCTGGGCACCGGGTTCACGCCGAGCAGCAGTCAGCTCATCCCCGAGTTCGTCACCCGGGACTTCGCCGACCTGCCGATGTCGGCCAACGCGACCCTGCTGGCGTATCCGGCGGACGGCGTCGAGGTGGTGCTCTACGCCTACCAGGCCGAGCAGCGCGGCTGGCTGCGGATGGTCGGTCCGCGGTGGCGGCACCTGCTTGCCGCGGTGCCGGGGTTGTCACCGGACCAGGAGTACGTGCCGACCGGCTCGGCGCCCCGGTCCACGCGGCTGGTCGGCATGTTGGCGGGCGGGGAGTACGAGGCGGTGGCCGATCTGCCCGGCGGGTTCCGGGTGTCGGCGCTGACCCGGGCCGCCCGGTACCCGGTTGACGGGGTGTGCCGGCGGCTGCGTCAGGCGACCTGGCGCGAGGTGCCCTGCCTGGTGCTCCGCGAGGAGGCGGGCTGGCTGCGCCTGCGGCTGCAACATCCGGATCCGGACACGGTGGCCGCCACCGGCGCGCAGTGTCACGAACGGGGCGTCTACGAGTTGTGGGCCCCGGGCAACGAGGTCACCGACGACCGGGTGGTGGACCACTCGTACGTCCTCTGACGACCGGCGCGGCCTCAACCCGCCGCTGGCCAGGAATAACGGGCGCACCCTGGGGAAGGCTCCTCCCCCACCCTGGACAGGAGGATGGAATGCCCTTCATCACCGTCGGGACGGAGAACTCCGCGCCCATCGACCTGTACTACGAGGATCACGGGTCCGGTCAGCCGATCGTGCTGATCCACGGGTTCCCGTTCAACGGGGCGACCTGGGAGAAGATCTCAGGGCCGCTGCTCGCGGCCGGATACCGGGTGATCACGTACGACCGACGCGGTTTCGGGAATTCGGCGCAACCGACGATCGGGTACGACTACGACACCTTCGCCGCCGATCTCGACGTGTTGATGACCGAACTGGATCTGCGTAACGCGATCCTCGTCGGTCACTCGATGGGCACCGGCGAGGTGACCCGCTATCTGGGCGCGTACGGCTCGGACCGGGTGGACCGGGCGGTGCTGCTGGCGCCGCTGGCGCCGTACCTGAAGCAGGCGCCGGACAATCCGGAGGGCGTCGACCCGAGCCTCTTCGAAGGCTTCAAGCAGGCGATCATCGACGACCGGTTCGCCTACCTCACCCAGTTCTGCAACAACTTCTTCAACTACGACGAGAACCGGGGCACGCTGGTCAGCGACGAGGCGTACCGGGCGCACTGGGAGATCGGCGCGCGGGCCTCGGCGATCGCCACGCACGACTGCGTGGACGCCTGGCTGACCGATTTCCGGGGCGACGTGTCGCGCATCGACGTGCCGGTGCTGATCGTGCAGGGCGACAAGGACATGGTGTTGCCGTACCCGAAGACCGGTCAGCGATTGCAACCGATGCTGTCGGACAGCCGGCTGGTCACCCTCAAGGGTGCGCCGCACGGCACCCCGTGGACCAACGCCGATCAGGTCCTTCAGGCGATCACGGAGTTCATCGGGGCGCCGGCGATGGCCCGGGCCTGACCGGGACGAGAGCCGCACAGGCGACGGGCGCGGCCCCGGTGCGGGGGTCGCGCCCGTCACGCTGGCGTCGTTCAGCCGCCGAGTCGGGCCAGTTCCTCGTCCACGATCGACGGGTCGAGCTTGCGGAACACCGGCTTGGGCGCCGCGAGCGCCCGACCCACTTCAAGGGGTACGGACTCCCAGCGCGCGCCCTGCGTGTAGTCCCCGGTCAACACCGGGTACGCGGGCCCGCCGTCGAGGTCGTCGACCTGCTCGATGGTCGGCATCGGGGCGTGCACGCCGGTGCCGCCGAGCAGCTCGTGGACCTTCTGCGCGGAGTGCGGCAGGAACGGGGTGAGCAGCGTGTTGGCGTCGCTGACCACCTGGAGGGCGACGTGCAGGATGGTGCCCATCCGGGGCTTGTCCGCCTCGTCCTTGAGCTTCCACGGCGCCTGCTCGGAGAGGTACTTGTTGGCCTCGGCGACCACCCTCATCGCCTCGCCGATGGCCTGCTTCTGTCGATGCCGGGCGATCAGGTCACCGACCGTGCTGAACCCGGCGCGGGCCACCGCGAGCAGTGCCTGGTCAGCCTCGGTGAGCCCGTCCGGGTCGACCGGTGGGATCTGGCCGAAGTTCTTCGCCGCCATCGAGATCGACCGGTTGACCAGGTTGCCCCAGCCGGCGACCAGTTCGTCGTTGTTGCGGCGGAGGAACTCGGCCCAGGTGAAGTCGGTGTCGTTGCTCTCCGGGCCGGCCACCGAGATGAAATAGCGCAGCGCGTCGGCGTCGTAGCGTTCGAGGAAGTCCCGGACGTAGATGACCACTCGGCGGGAGGAGGAGAACTTGCGCCCCTCCATGGTCAGGAACTCGCTGGAAACCACCTCGGTGGGCAGGTTGAGCCGCCCGAGCTGCCCCGGCTCGCCGTCCTTGCTGCCCTCGCCGGAGTAGCCGGCGAGCAGGGCGGGCCAGATCACCGAGTGGAAGACGATGTTGTCCTTGCCCATGAAGTAGTAGGCCTGGGCGTCCTTCCCGGCCCCGTCGGTGGACCACCACCTGCGCCAGGCTTCCGGGTCGCCGGAGCGGCGGGCCCACTCGATGGAGGCGGATAGGTAGCCGATCACCGCGTCGAACCAGACGTAGATCCGCTTGTCGGTGCGCTCACGCCAGCCTTCCAGCGGGATCGGCACACCCCACTCCAGGTCGCGGGTGATGGCCCGAGGCTGGAGGTCGTCCAGCAGGTTCTTGGAGAACCGCAGCACGTTGGGGCGCCAGCCCTCCCGGGTGTCCAGCCACTGGCGTAGCACGTCGGCCAGGGCGGGCAGGTCGAGGAAGAAGTGCTCGGTCTCGACGAACTTGGGCGTCTCCCCGTTGATCTTCGACTTGGGGTCGATCAGGTCGATCGGGTCGAGTTGGTTGCCGCAGTTGTCGCACTGGTCGCCACGGGCGCTGTCGTAGCCGCAGATCGGGCAGGTGCCCTCGATGTACCGGTCGGGCAGGGTCCGGCCGGTGGACGGGGAGATCGCCCCCATCGTGGTCTTCGGCACGATGTAGCCGTTGCGGTACATCCCCTCGAACAACTCCTGCACCACCGCGTAGTGGTTGCGGGTGGTGGTGCGAGTGAACAGGTCGTAGGAGAGGCCGAGGCCGTGCAGGTCCTCCACGATCACCCGGTTGTACCGGTCGGCCAGTTCCCGCGGGGTCAGCCCCTCGGCGTCGGCCTGCACCTGGATCGGCGTGCCGTGCTCGTCGGTGCCGGAGACCATGAGCACGTCGTGGCCGGCCATCCGCATGTACCGGGAGAAGACGTCGGAGGGAACGCCGAAACCGGAGACGTGGCCGATATGGCGCGGGCCGTTGGCGTACGGCCAGGCCACTGCCGCGAGAACGTGACTCATGACGAGCAAGCCTAGTGACCCGCCCAGGGTGGCCGCGAACCAATAGGGGTGCCGGGCTGGCGCAGCGGGCCACCCCGACCCGATCACTCGTCCGATTTGTCGCCGACACGCTGTCTGAGCTGCCCGATGTGACTGATCTGCCGGTGTCCAATGAACCGCGTGACTGGCAGCAGAGCCGCCCGCGACCACGACGACGGCCTTCCCACGGACACCCGGCCCGATCCGGGCGTGGCCTCGCGTACCAGGTGGCCGGACGTGCCGGCGGCCTCGCGTACCCCGCCGGTGGCACCGCATCCCCGGACGATGCCGCCGGAGCCGCCCGACGGCGTGGCGCCCAACCGCACCACCCCGGTCGCCGTCGAGGTGGAGCCCACCACCGGGGCGCCGCTCGATGCGCTTCCGCGTCGGGTCCCGGTCCGGTCCGCCGGGCGTCGGGGTCGCCCTGCCGAGGCCGGTACGCCGGAGGAGGAGACGTTCTGGGCTCCGATCGAGCAGGTGCACTGGGACGGCACCCCGGTACGGCCGGATGCACCCGGCTCGACGCGCCCCTGGTGGCGACCGACCTGGCCGGTACGACGGCGCCGGAAGCGGTCGAACCATCCACCCGACCCGCTGCCGGGGTTGGCCGCGCTGATCGGGTTGAGCCTGGCCACGGCCTTCTTCGCCTGGGTCAGTGCCGGTCCGCTCTGGCTCGCCGTCGGGCATGCCACCTCGGGCAACGTGGTGGTGACCGACTGCACCGGCGGGGGGTTGTCCCAGCGCTGCCGGGGCAATTTCACCGCCACCGACGATCGGTTCCGCAGCTATGGCATCCGGGTCAGCGGGGTGCCCGAGCGGCGGGCCACCGCCGGCGCGGCCCTGCCCGCCCGGGTCACCGGCCCGGACGCCGACGTCGCGTACGCCGATCGGGGCTTCGGTGCCCACCTGCGCTGGCTGCTCGGCCTGCTGGCGGTGCTCGGCTGCGCCTGCGGCATCGCCCGCTGGACCGGTGCGACCCGGCTACCCGACCCGGGTACCCGACGCTGGGCGGTCGCCGCCACGTTCGCCGGCCCGCTGGTGATCACCCTCGGCTTCCTCGTCGCCGCCTGGTGAGCCCGCCCGGTTAACAGGGGGCCCTTCCTATACCAGAGGCGTTAACAAGGGGCCCTTCTTTACACCTGGTGCACGACGGTGTAGACGTCGCGTCGACGCAGGTTGAAACTGCTCGCCACCTCGGTTATCGCATCACGTCGGGTCAGGCCGGCGGCCTCCCGCTCGGCCACCGCGGCGCGCAGCGTGTCGTCGTCGGGTCGGGTCGCGGGTGTCGCTGGGGCGCCGGCCACCACGAGGGTGATCTCGCCGCGCGGGTCACCCTCGGCGGCCCACCGGGCCAACTCGCCCAACGGCCGACGCAGCACCTCCTCGTACGTCTTGGTCAGTTCCCGGCACAGCGCGGCCGGCCGGTCGGCACCGAACGCCTCGGCCAGGTCGGCGAGGGCGGCGGTGACCCGGTGCGGCGCCTCGAAGATGACCAGAGTCCGTTCCTCGGCGGCCAGCGCCCGCAGCCGGGAACGACGGGCGCCCGGGCTGCGGGGCAGGAACCCCTCGAAGCAGAACCGGTCGGAGGGCAGCCCGGACAGCGCCAGGGCGGTCGTGACCGCGCTCGGACCGGGTGCGGCGGTGACCGGGATCCCGGCGTCCAGGGCCGCCCGGACCAGCCGGTAGCCGGGGTCGGAGACGCTCGGCATCCCGCCGTCGGTGACCAGGGCGACGACCTTCCCGGCGGTGAGTTCGTCGACCAGCTCGGGGGTGCGCCGCTCCTCGTTGCCCTCGAAGTAGGAGACGATCCGCCCGGGGATCGTCACGTCCAGGTCGCGGGTCAGCCGACTCAGTCGGCGGGTGTCCTCGGCGGCGACCACGTCGGCGGTGGCGAGCACGTCGCGTAGCCGGGCGGAGGCGTCGGCGGGATTGCCGAGCGGCGCACCGAGGAGAACCAGGCGGCCCAGGTCGGACATTTCGCCCACGAGTACGCGCTCCTTTATCGATGGTCGTACCGGATTCGGGGACGATGTACGCCACCGACCCCGTTGGCAGCCTACGATCGCCGGGTGACGAGTGCGTCGACAGCACACAGCGCGAGCGCCGACCAGCCGCAGGCGGATGCCGGATCCTCCACCGCCGGTTCGACGGACCGGCCGGACGGTGGCGTACCGGCGATGGTCCGTCGCCGGCTGGCCACCATCGAGGCTCGACTGGACGGCCGGTCGTGGCTGGCCACGGCGGTGGTGGTAGCGATCGCGGCGATCCTCAGGTTCGCCAACCTCAGCCACCCGCCCGGCAAGATCTTCGACGAGATCTACTACGCGCGGGACGCCTGGGCCCTGGTCGACAAGGGCGTGGAGTGGAACTACAAGGACGGCGGGCCGTCGTACGTGGTCCACCCGCCGCTCGGCAAGTGGTTGATCGGCCTGGGCGAGTGGGCCTTCGGCTACTCCGATGCCGAGCACGGCATCTCGGTGCCCGGTCAACTCTTCACCACCTCACCCGAGTTCGGCTGGCGCTTCTCGGCGGCCCTCATCGGCACCCTGTCGGTGCTGCTGCTGATCCGCATCGGCCGCCGACTGTTCGGCTCCACGGTGCTCGGTTGCGCCGCCGGTCTGCTGCTCGCGGTCGACGGGTACCACCTGGTGCTGTCCCGCACCGCGCTGCTCGACATCTTCCTGCTCTTCTTCGTGCTCGCCGCGTTCGGCGCGCTGGTGCTCGACCGGGACGCCACCCGCCGCCGCTGGGCCCGGGCGCTGGAGGCAGGGCTGGATCCGACCGCCCGGGGACGCGCCGGCCGCCCGCCGGGTGGCTGGCGGAACTGGCCCTGGTGGCGGCTGGTGACCGGGGTGCTGCTCGGCTGCGCCTTCGCGGTGAAGTGGAGCGCGCTGTTCTTCGTGCCGGCGTTCGCCCTGCTGATGCTGCTGTGGGACGTCGGCGCCCGCCGCTCGGCCGGGGTGCCCCGGCCCTGGCGGGCCACCCTGCTCGACGGGGTGCCCTGGATGGTGCTCGCCGGGCTGCTGATGGCGGTCACCTACGTGACGACCTGGTCCGGCTGGCTGCTCAGCGAGGAGGGCTACTACCGGCTCGCCGAGCGGTATCCGCAGGCGGGGCTGAGCGATGCGCCGATCATCGGCCCGTTGTGGAACCTGATCGAGTACCACCAGGCCGCGCTGGGCTTCCACAGCCAACTCGACGACGCGCACAAGTACCAGTCGTGGCCGTGGCAGTGGCTGCTGTTGGGCCGGCCGGTGGCCTTCCACTGGGTGCAGCCCGCTGGCGGCTGCGGGGCGGCGAGTTGTGCCGAGGAGGTGCTGCTGCTCGGCACGCCGCTGCTGTGGTGGTCGTTCCTGCCCGCGCTGGTGGCGCTGGTCTGGCTCGGCGTGGCGCGGCGGGACTGGCGGGCCGGCGCGATCCTGCTGACCGTGGCCGCCGGGCTGCTGCCCTGGTTCTGGTTCGCCCTCGACGGCCGGACGATGTTCTTCTTCTACGCCGCACCGGCCGTGCCGTTCCTCGTGCTGGCGGTGGTCTACGTGCTGGGCGCGATCGCGTCACCGGCCGGGTTCAGCGGAACATTGCCCGTCAGCGGCGCGGACGCCGAGGCGAGTCGAGATCGTCAGATGATCGGCGCGGTGATCGCCGGCGCGTACGTGGTACTCGTCGTGATCTGTTTCGCGTACTTCTATCCGATCTTCGTGGGCCAGAACATCCCGTACACGGAGTGGTCGGCACGGATGTGGTTGAACGGCCGCTGGATCTGACCGCGTACGGGAGTTCCGGGCCGATGTCCGGGACTCCCGTACGCGACGGAAAAAGGCCCACACGCCGGGCGTGTGGGCCTTTTTGATCTTTCAAGAACTTTCGGGCAATAGGACGCGCCCCGATCGCCTGCCACGGGGGAAGCGGGCGATTGGGGCGCGCACCAGCAGCTTAACCACCCATGACCAGCGGCACAACGGGGCGGCCCGGGTCAGATTTCCGACGGGCGCCGAGCGGTGCGGCGATCAACCCTTGAGGTCACCCTCGTGTGGCTGATCGCTGCCCCGACAGGCCGATCGTGACCGGGCCAAACGATGATCGGGACGATCCCTCAGAACCGCTTCGGCCGGCGTGGCAGCCAACCGAGAAAACGGTCCTGCAAGGTGGTCGACCCGGACAGTTGCAGATCCTCGGCGGCGGCGGCCAGACAGGCGCCCAGGTAGACGCTGAGCATCGCGCGATCCGCCGCGTACTCGGACAGCAGCCGGTCACGCTTCTGACCACACGGCCACTCAACGCCACAGGTGCCGCACGTCCAGTCGGGTGTCACCGGAGCGTGCTCACCCGGCACCGCCGCGACCGCGACACTGCCCGCCTGAGCCGCCCCTACATCCGAGCGATCCGCAACACCCGTCATCGCGCTCCCTTCCGTCTCGCCCTGGACGGCGGGCGAACTTCCCGCCGTCGATCATCGACCGCAATCGTGGCCCCTACATCGAAACCAACAGCGCCCGGGGACGCTGTGGCGTTACGTCGTTGCGGTACGTTCACGAACCATGGCCGCCACGACCCGCCGCAACCGACCACCGCAACCGACGAACGAATCGGCGCCGGCCGATGCTACCGGGACCACGCGTCAGCCCTCGCGTTGCCGAGTCGAAGGTGCGTGACCTGCTGCCGCCGGAGGTCGCGGTGGCGGTGGCGGAGCCACCCGACTGGACCGGCGAGTTGTACGCCGCCGAAGCGGCCTGCCTCGGTGAACGGGTGGTCGCCAGCCGGCGCCGCGACTTCACCGCGGGCCGGGTCTGCGCCCGCCGGGCCATGGCCATGCTCGGCCTGCCGGCGGTCGCCGTACCCGCCGGTGCCGACCGGTCGCCGGTCTGGCCACCGGGCACAGTCGGCACCATCACCCACACCCAGGGCTACTGTGCCGCCGCGGTGGGGCGGGACAGCGAGATCCGGGCGGTCGGCATGGACGCCGAGCAGCACCGCGAACTCAGCCCCGAGGTACGCCGGCTGATCTGCCTGCCCGAGGAGGAGGAACTGTTCGACCGGTTGCCCTCAGGCATCTCCTGGCCGACAGTGGTCTTCAGCGCCAAGGAAACCGTCTACAAGGTCTGGCATCCGATCGTCGGCGACTGGCTCGGCTTCCATGACGCGTTGCTGGACCTCGACCCCGCCACTGCGACGTTCACCGCCCGGATCGCGCCGGCCCGGATCGACGCCGCGCCGACCGCCCATCCACCGTCGGTGATCACCGGTCGATTCGTGGTGGACGCGAATCTGGTCCGCACCGCCGCGACCCTGCCGCCGCGCTAGGCACTCACCCGAGCGCCCACCGATCGGCCTGTGACGCTGGCCGATCGGTGTCGCCGGTACGCGGTAGCGTCAGGCGGTTCACGTCCAGCATCAGGCGCCCGAGGAGTACGGTGAGCCACCCCCAGCCCCCAGACGGATCGCAGGACCCTTACCAGCCTCAGCCCAGCGACCCGTGGGCGCCACCGCCTCCGGCCGGGTCGACGGGCGTGGCACCGCAGGACGGCACCTGGGCGGCCTCCCCACCGGCCGACCCCGGTAGCCCGTGGTCCGCCCCGCAATCGCCGGGCAGCGCCTCGTCCTCCGACGCCGTACCGGCCGCTCCCGCCCAGCCGTCGGCGCCGGTCTCCGGTACGCCGCAGCCCACCTCGGGTACGCCGCACCCTGCCGGGGAGATCTACCCGCCGGCCGGTCCGCACCCGCCGAGCGGCCCCTTCCCGCCGGGTTCCGGCTACCCGGCGGGGCCCTACCCGCCAGCTGGCGTGAACCCACCGGGGCCTGCTTACCCACCCGGTCCCGCCTACCCACCCAGTCCCGCCTACCCCGCCGGTCCTGCGTACCCACCCGGTCCCGCTTACCCGCCCGGTCCCGCCTACCCGTCGGACGGTGGCTACCCGGCCGGTGGTGGCTACCCACCGGGTGGTGGCATGTATTCGCCGGGTCCGGTTGCGCCGGTGCCGACCAGCGGCGGCACCGGCGGCAAGACCACTCTGATCGTGATTATCACGGTGGTCGTCCTCGCGTTGCTCTGTTGCGTCGGCGGCGTCGTCGCGCTGGTCGCCGGGACGAACCAAATCGCCGAGGAGACCTCCGGGGCAGGACCGATTCCCTCGGTCACGTACCTGCCGGCGGAGCCGGACAGCGCGCCCACCGGAGCCGCACCAACCCAACCGGTTGAGGGCGAGACGTTCAACATGAGGCCCGGCGACACGCTGATCCTTACCGACAACAGCGGCACGGTCGAGATCACCGTGACGAGTTTCCGCACCGTCACCGAAAGCTGCCGCTCGTTCGCGCCCAAGCCGGAGAAGGGGCAGTACCTGATCGCCGAGGTGACGGCCACGGTCACCAAGGGCACCGGCTCGATCAACCCGTTCTACTTCGAGTGGGTGGCCAACGACGGCAGCACCGTCAACGGCCTGATCGGCGCCATCTACGGATGCGGCGACCCGCTCAACGCGGGCAGCAGCCTCCCCGCCGGCAGCAAGCGTGCCGGCAGGGTCGTCTTCGACGTCGCCGACACCAACGGCGTTCTGGAGTACCGGCGACTGTTCGAGGCCGCCGGCTCCTGGAAGCCGTAGTCGGGAAGACCCAGCACGGGTAACCGGGCCACGCCGGATCATCTGTCCTCAATGGACATCGCTACACTCCGCCCGGTGATCAACAAGAAATGGTCGTCATTGGTCCTTTTGGGACTACTGACGGCGACCACGCTGACCGGCCCCTTGCCGGCATCCGCCCACGACAAGGCAGAACCCGGCGCCGAGCCGCCCCGCGTCCAACTCGT
Source organism: Micromonospora sp. NPDC051196 (assembly GCF_040682415.1). Classification (NCBI taxonomy): domain Bacteria; kingdom Bacillati; phylum Actinomycetota; class Actinomycetes; order Micromonosporales; family Micromonosporaceae; genus Micromonospora; species Micromonospora sp. NPDC051196. The sequence goes on along the minus strand of NZ_JBFBAY010000001.1, from coordinate 145,967 downwards.
GCTCGACGTGAGCGGCTCGATGCGGGCCACGGACATCGACGGGCGCAGCCGCATCTCGGTGGCCCAGCAGGCGTTCGGCGAGGTGGTGGACGCGCTGCCGGACGAGACCCAGCTGGGCATCCGGGTACTCGGCGCCACCTACCGTGGCAAGGACAAGCAGCAGGGCTGCCTGGACACCCAGCAGATCGTGCCGGTCGGTCCGGTGGACCGGGAACAGGCCAAGGCCGCCGTGGCCACACTGCGGCCGACCGGCTTCACCCCGGTCGGGCTCGCCCTGCGGGAGGCCGCCGAGGACCTGGGCAGGGGCACCACCGCCCGACGCATCGTGCTGATCACCGACGGCGAAGACACCTGCGCCCCGCCGGACCCGTGCCAGGTGGCACGGGAACTGGCGGCCCAGGGCACCACGCTGGTGGTGGACACCCTCGGGCTGGCCCCCGACGAGAAGGTCCGCAAGCAGCTGCTCTGCATCGCAGCCGCGACCGGCGGGACGTACACGGCCGCGACCAGCGCCGAGGACCTCACCGGCCGGCTCAAGCAACTGGTCGACCGGGCCCGCGACACCCACGCGACCACGCCGTCGAAGGTGGCCGGGGCCGACGCCTGCCAAGGCGCGCCGCTGCTGGCACCAGGCGTCTACACCGACCGGGAGACTTTCTCCGAGCACCGGTGGTACCGGGTGCCGGTGCGGCCGGACCAGGAGCTGCGGGCCTCGGTCAGCGTGGCGATGGACCGTCCGGTGAACCCCGACTACGGCGTACTGCTGCGGGCCACCGCGTCCGACGGCCGGGAACTGGTCCGCGGCGTGGACGCGGGCAGCGGACGTACCGACGTGGTGTCGGCCGGACTGCGCTGGTCGGCCGGGGCGGACGACGACGAACAGGCGCGCGACGAGGAGGCCACTGCGAGCCCGGCAGCCACCTCGGCCTCGGCCGTCACCACGGTCTGCCTGGTGGTCAGCAACATGTTCTCGCCCCGGGCGGGCACCGACAAGGAACCCGGCATGCCGGTCGAGCTGACCGTCGACGTGGTGGCCGCCTCCCCCACACCGGACGGCCCGGACCTGGGCCGGGGCTGGGTGCTGCTGCTCCTGCTGACCTTGGCCGGTCTGCTCACCGGGCTCGTCACCGGCCTGCTCACCCGCTGGTGGGTGGCCACCTGGAGGGAGAAGTGAGGATGCGTACCCGATCGGCAACCCTGGCCGCACTGGTGGCCGCCGGTGTCGCACTGGCCCCGGCCACCGTGCTGGCCGCGCCCACCCCGACTCCGTCCCCCGGCTCCACCACCGTGACCAAGGCCGGCACCTCGTTCCTGAGCGCCACCCCGGTCGCGGCCGGCCAGCCGGTCCGGGTCGGCGCCTCCACCGGTGAATACCTCTACTGGTCGTTCACCGCCGGTGCGGGCGAGATCCACGAGATCAACGCCACCGTGTCGCTGGCCGAGGACCGGGGTGGCAGCTCGACCTGGGCCGTCGAGGTCTTCGACGGGCTGCGTCGCCGGCAGGCCTGCACGGCCGGCGCGCAGACGCCGACGGCCGATGCCGCAGTGTCCACCGTGGCCATCGGTTGCACCCTGCGCCGGGTTCGGCCGTGGGCAGAGCCCTGGTCCGCCGACCCGCTGCCCGGCACCTACTACGTCCGGCTGACCGTGGTCGACGTCCCCGAACGCGACCTCGGCCTGCCGATCGACGTGGATCTGCTGATCTCCGCCACCGGGGACGCCGGAACCGCGCCCGAGGACGGCAAGCTGGAGGCGCCGCTGGTGCCTCCCGCCAAGGCCGGCGAGGTGCTGAACGCGGTACCGACGGCGCCTGCGGAGGACGAGGAGGGCGACGGCTGGAACCTCGACCTCACCGGTTGGCTGCCCGAGGCCGGCTCCCGGTGGATCTGGACCACGGCCGGCGGGGTGCTGGCCGCGGTGGCCGGCGTCTTCGGCTTCGCCCTGACCCGCCGTCCCGCCACCCGGTGATCCGTTCCAGGTGAGTCGCCGCCGGCAGGTCGCGTCGGGTGCCAAGACGTGACCTGCCGGCGGTTCACGCCGGATGTGCCAGCCGCTCGACGGGTCGCCTCTTGTTTGAGCGTACGACCGTCGATTAGTTTGTTTACCATCCAGACGAACTCTCACCCGAGCGAGCCTGCTCGCCCCTCAGCCCTTCTCGAAGGGAGACCGATGACACGGCACAACCCCGGCGTGCCGACCTCGCGCCGTAACTTCCTCAGTCTGTTCGGCCTCGGCGCGGTCGCCGTCGCCGGCGGTCCCATGCTCACCGGTTGTTCCGAAGCGCCGTCGGGCAGCGGCACCGCGCAGAACCTCGACGCCTTCGGCCACCTGCTGCCCACCCAGAAGGATCTGACGGGGAGCATCACGCCCGACATCGTCGGCACCCGTCCCGTCCCCGACGGCTACACCAGGTACCCGGCCAACCTTGTCGACCTGATCACCGAGAAGCCGGGCACCAGCGGCAAGGAGATCACCGCGATGACCCCGGCGTGGGGTCCAGCGCCTCCCGGGATCGGCCAGAGCGCCTACCTTCAGGCGGTCAACGCCGAACTCGGCGTCCCGGTGAACTTCACCATCCAGGACGGCAACACGTACGCCGACAAGCTCAACGCCATGCTCGGCGCCCGGGACGTACCGGACCTGCTCTGCGTACCGAGCTGGGAGGTGGACAAGATCCCGCGGTTCGCCGAGGCGATCGGGGTGCTGTTCGAGGACCTGACCGACCACCTCAAGGGCAACGCGGTCGAGGCGTACCCGATGCTGGCCACCTTTCCGACCGGGGCCTGGCGGCACGCCATCTGGAACGAGCGGCTGGCCGCCGTGCCGAACCCGACCGACGGTCCCTTCGCCTGGGTCATGTTCAGTCGCAAGGACCTGCTGGACGCCCGCGGCCTGGCCATCCCCACCTCGCTGGACGACCTGCTCGCCGCCGCCAAGGAGGTCACCGACCCGGCGCGCAAGGTGTGGGCGTTCAACGACGTCTTCGCGATGATCCAGATGTACCACAAGGTGCCGGGCTCCAAGCAGGGCTGGCGGCTGCGTTCCGACGGCACGCCCGAGTTCAAGTACGAGACCCCGGAGTTCCGTCAGGCCCTGGAGGTCATGGCAAAGATCTACCAGGACGGCCTGGTGCACCCGGACATCGTGGCCAGCCGGGGCGCCGACGCCAAACAGTTGTTCGCCAAGGGCGGCAACATCGTCTTCATGCAGGACGGCTTCGGTTTCTGGCAGGGCGGCCAGGCCGAGCACCAGAAGGTCAACAAGGCGCTGAACATCCAGCCGGTGCCGAACTTCTCCGCCACCGGCGGCGACCCGCTGGTCTGGGGTAGCGACAACCCGATCTCCTACACCTTCATCAAGAAGGGCGTCGGCGAGGACCGCGTCAAGGAACTGCTGCGGGTCATCAACTGGTGCTCCGCGCCGCTGGGCAGCCAGGAGGCCCAACTGCGCGACTTCGGTGTCGAGGGCAAGCACCACACCCGTACGCCGAACGGGCCGGTCAAGACCGACCTGGCCTTCAAGGAGATCGCCAACCAGTACTTCTTCATCAGTGGCCGCAACCCGACCATCGGCCCGTTCGCCGACACGCCGAACTACGTGCGGGACGCGCTGGCCTACTCCAACGCGACGGTCGGGTACCTGGAGAAGGACCCCTGGGCCGGAGTGAAGCTGGAGATGCCGGCCGCGTTCAAGGCCAACCAGGTGCCGACGGAGGACAAGTTCACCGACGTGCTGCGGGGCCGTCGACCGCTGTCCGACGTGGACTCGATCCTGCAGGAGTGGAAGGCCGCGGGCGGGGAGGCGGCACGCCAGTTGCTCGCCGACTCGCTGCCCAAGGCTGACTGATGAGCATCCGCGAGGTCACCGCCGAGGCCGGGTCCGAAAAGACCCGGCCCGGCGTGGCCGCCCCTCGGCGTAAACGCCTACCGTTGCGCACCCGGCTGCGCCGTGACTGGCAGCTGCTCGCCATGGTCGCGCCCGGCTTCGTCATCCTGCTGATCTTCAGCTACCTGCCGATCCTCGGCAACGTCATCGCCTTCCAGGACTACAACCCGTACGTCGGCAGCAACCCGCTGGACGCGTTCGTGCAGAGCAACTGGATCGGCTTCGGGCAGTTCCAGCTCCTGTTCGCCGATCCGGCGTTCTGGCACGCGTTCCGCAACACCCTGGCGATCACCGCGTTCCAGCTGGTCTTCTTCTTCCCGCTGCCGATCCTGCTGGCGATCGTCCTGCACAGCCTGCTCTCCAGTCGGCTGCGCGGCTTCATCCAGACCGTCGTCTACCTGCCGCACTTCTTCAGCTGGGTGCTGGTGGTCAGCTTCTTCGTCGCCATGCTCGGCGGCGCCGGGCTGCTCGCCCAGACCATGCGCGAGGCCGGGATGGAACCGTGGAACGTGATGACCAACCCGGACACGTTCATCATCCTGGTCACCGTCGAGGCGATCTGGAAGGACGTCGGCTGGGGCACCATCGTCTTCCTCGCCGCCCTGTCCACGATCGACCAGAACCTCTACGAGGCGGCGGCGGCGGACGGCGCCGGCCGGTGGCGGCGGTTGTGGCACATCACCCTGCCGGGCCTACGTCCGGTGATCGTGCTGCTGCTCATCCTGCGTCTCGGTGACGCGCTCTCGGTCGGCTTCGAGCAGTTCCTGCTGCAACGCGACGCCGTCGGCCGGCAGGCCTCCGAGGTGCTGGACACCTTCGTCTACCACTTCTCCATCGCCACCGGGAACTACGGCTACGGCGCCGCCGCCGGTCTGTTCAAGGCCGCCGTCGGGCTCTGCCTGATCCTGGCCGCCAACAAGGTCGCACACATGCTCGGCGAACGAGGGATCTACTCACGGTCATGACCGCCACCTTCCTCCGGAAGCCACCCGGAACACGCTCCCGACGCCCGGCATGGGAGGAGCCGCCCAGCCCGCTCGGTCAGGGCGCCAAGGCCGTACTGCTCGGCCTGCTGGTGCTCAGTGTGCTGTTCCCGCTCTGGGTGATCCTGGTGACCAGCCTGTCGTCCCGGGAGACGATCGCCGAGGCCGGTGGTCTCGTGGTCGTACCCAAGGGGATCGACACCTCCGCGTACGAGACGATCTTCGCGGGCGGCGCGGTCACCCGGGCGTTGTGGATCAGCACCCTGGTCACCGTCATCGGCACCGCCCTGGCGTTGACCGTGACCGTGCTCGCCGCGTACGGGTTGTCCCGGCCCCGCTCGCTCGGCTACCGCTGGCTGCTGGCGTACTTCCTGTTGCCGTTCCTGATCTATCCGCCGCTGGTGCCGAAGTATCTCGTGGTGACCGGGTTGGGCCTCAAGGACACCATCTGGGCGCTGATCCTGCCGCCCGCGATCAGCGTCTTCAACCTGGTCGTCGTCCGTGGCTTCTTCCAGGGCATCCCGTCCGAACTCGTGGACAGCGCCCGCATCGACGGGGCCAGCGACTTCCGCACCCTGACTCAGATCGTGCTGCCACTGGCCCGGGCGGTCATCGCGGTGGTCGGCCTGTTCTACGCGGTCTCCTACTGGAACGTCTGGTTCGACGCGCTGCTGTTCATCGACCGCAACGACATGTACCCGATCCAGCGGGTGTTGCAGAGCTACCTGCTGGCCGGTCAGGCACCGACCAACTCCGGCGCGGCCACCGGCGTCACGATGCCACCCACCGAGGCCATCAAGATGGCCGTCGTCGTGCTCACCGTGATGCCGATCGTCGCGGTCTACCCGTTCATCCAGCGGCACTTCGTCAAGGGCGTCCTGATCGGCGCCATCAAGGGCTGACCGGTCAGGCGAGCTTGATCTGCCGGGTGATCGTCGGATCGGTGATCTCGGCGTCCTTGGCCAGCAGCATCGCCTTGCTGAGGATGACGGCGAGCAGACCGTCACCCTCGAAGGGCAGGAACTGCTGCTCCTGCACCCGGCCCGTGGCACGGTCGGGCACGATGCAGAGGTAGGCGTCGTTCGGGCTCATCAGGATGTTGCCCGACCCCAGGTGGATCCGGTATGTGCGCAGGTCACCGTCGACCACCAGGAAGCGACCGTCGATGCGGGCCCGCTGCCCCACCGCCAGCCGGGGCAGCAGCCGGGCCAGCAGGTCGCGGCGGGTCTCGGCAGTCGCGGACAACTCCCCGAAGCTGTACGACGACCAGTAGTCCCGGAAGCGGCCCTGCGGGCCGCCGTCGGACCAGGTCGGGTCGTTGCCGACACTGGCCACCCCGACGAACAGGTCGACGTCGCGCATGATCTCGCTGAACACCAGCGGCGGGATCTGGTCGAGCGGCAACGGGTCACCGGGCCGGGCATCCGTCCACCGTGCCGGCGAGTAGCCACCACCGGAGGCGTGTGACCAGTTCTGTGCGGCGCCGATCGGATAGAAGCGCACCTGATCGGTGACGAGCCGCAGGTAAGACCCGCTCTCGGTGGTGTCGACGTCGTAGTCGTCGCCGATCCCCTCCACCCAGTACTCGGCGCGCAGGCCCCAGCCGGGCAGTTCACGGGAGGTCGGCGGGTACGAGTCGTCGACCATCAGCCGGAGTCGGTCGGTCCAGCCCCGGATCGCGGCCAGCGCGTGGAACTGATGCTGACGCAGGATGTGCCCGGCGAACCGGTTGGAATACGTACCGGTGGTTTCCTCGGCCGGAGTGAGCAGGTAGACCTCCCGGTGGGCCTGCTTGAACGGCTGGATGACCCGGTGCCGCTCCAGCCACTCCCGCCAGCCGACGACCTCCGGCACCGGCCGACCGATCGGGTGCCAGATCCGCACCTGCGCGTCGTCGGCGACGGCGACCGGGATGTCGTCCACGGTGCGCAGCGCGCCGTCGGCCCACCCGCACGGCACCCCGTCGACCAGCCAGAGCAACCGGCGGGCCAGCACGCCGACCAGTGGATGATCCAGGTAACGCTGCCGCCACACAGCAAAAGTCCAGGTGCGCTGGGCCAGGAACAGCCCGTCCAGCCGGGCCGTCTGCGCGGCCAGCATCCCGCTGACCTCCTTGGCCAGGCCCTTGAGCTCGGCCAGTTGCGCCGGGTGGTCCCGGCGTACCGCCGCCGGTGGGCTCTTGACCTGCCGGCCGGACTCGTTGAACCAGGCCAGGGTGGCGCTGGTGCCGGCGATCAGCAGCTCGGCCCGGCAGCCGCCGAGGGTCACCTCGTGCCGGCCGACCCCGGTCAGGCCGTAATCCGGGACGGCCAACTCCTCGATCTCGTCCCGCCCGATGCCCATCGCCGCCGCGCGGGCGTCGAGCGCCTTGTCGATCTCTTTGCGGGTGCCCTTGTAGGTGATCCGGGTCGACAGCCGGGCGAGCTGCGCCAGTGCCGCCTCCCCGTCGACCCGGCCGAGCACCCCGACCGCCGCGTTGGCCACCTTCGGGCAGGCCGGCCCGATGCCGGGCAGCCGGCGCAACATCGCCTCGACCAGGCCGCCGATCAGGCGGACCTGCTCGGGGGCCGGGCCGGTGCGCTCGACCAGCCAGAGCAGGCCCCGCAGCAGATCTGCGTTGATCGAAGCCGGCGGGCGTTGCGGCGTCCGCGCGGCAGCGGCCAGCCACCGGTCGAGGACCTGCCTGGCCTCGGCCGGGTCGACCGGGGCGAGTAGTCGGGACGCCTCGGTCGACCAGTTGGCCGGGGGTCGGGGCGTGGTCGCGGTGCTGGCATGGGCGACCAGCCGCTGCCAGACCGGGTCGAGGGTGGGCAGCTCGGTCAGAATCTGGTCGACCCACGGGTCGGCCGGGTCGACCTGCGGCCCGGCCAGCTCGGCGATCAACTGCCGCAGCCGGTGACTCTCGTCGGACCGGTCGACCAGCACCGCCATCAACTCGCCGGTGAGCGGACCGGTGGCGAGCAGACTCCGGGCCACCGTCTCCAGCGCGGTCGGCGACAACGAGTACGGCTCCTGCACGGCGTACGCGGCGAGATCCTGAAGCTGTTCGGGTGCCAGGTCGGTGGGGAGCCTGCGGGACAGCTGCCCGATCAGATCCCGCACCAACCAGGTCCGGACCGGGTCCTGTCTCACCAGGGTGGCCATGGCCTGCACCAGCCGGGCCACGTCCGGGCGGGGCAGCGCGCGGAGCGCGGCGCGTACCTCCGGGTTGTCCCGGCAGAACCGGGCATGGGTGTAGAGGTGTTCGGCCAGCGCGGTCAGGTCGTTCGCGGCGACCAGGTCACGGGCGCGGGTGGCGAGCCCGACAGTGTCGGTGGTGGTGGTCATCGGCTCAGCCACCGACCAGCGCGACGAGCTTGAGGAAGGTGACCTCGGTGTCGCGGCGCAGGTCGACCTCGTCGTCCAACTCCTCCACCTGGCGGTCACCGACCAGCACCACGAAGCCGTTGCGGCTGAACGCCTCCTCGGCCAGGGCGACCTGCCGCGCAGCGTCGACCCGGTGGTGCGACCGCTGCGCCGGGTCGCCGTTGAGCGCCCGCTCGGTCGAGGTTGGCTGCACCAGCAGCCGGCGGGGTGCCGAGGTGGCCGCGTTGTACTCGGCCACCTCCTGGTGGATCCGCCGCCGGATCAGCTCGCGCAGCGTCAGCCGCTCCTCGAAGATCTGCAAGGCCCACGCCGGAGTACGCGCACCGGCCGTGCTCTCATCCACAAAGGTCACCGTCGCCATGTCGGGGGAGTTTAGGTACGGCCCCCGACACTCCGGTCAGTCCAGCGCGAAGGTGGCCGACGCCCGCCCGGCCGCATCTGGTACGGCCTCCAGGTAGAGCAGCCCGTCGCGGTGCCGGACGTACTGGCCGGGGAAGTTCACCGACTCCAGCGACACCTTCGCCGCGTCGGCCAGCCCGGCCCGGCGGTTGAACGTGGCGTCCTGCCGGAACAGGCTGGAGCCGTCACTGCGCTCCACCCAGAGCTGGTGGTTGCGGTGCCGCAGGTAGTAGCCGGGGTAGTTGGTCGACTCCAGCGAGATCGCTGCGGAGTTCGACAGGCCGGCGACGATCCGGAACTGCGAGTCGGCCAGGTTGGTCACGTTCGGCTCCAACCGGACCCGGAACTCCCAGTGCCGCAGGTAGCGGTCCGGCAGGTCGTGGGCGCGCAGCCGGACCGGCGTGACGCCGTCGGGCACCGGCACTCCGAAGTTCGGCGTACCGTCGGCGTTCCAGTAGACCCGCTGGATCCGGGTACGCCGGTTCGGGTCGCTCAGCGGGTCGTAGCCGTTGCCGAGGTACCGCTCGTAGTTGCGGGAGTGGTAGACGATCACGTCGCTGCCGTCCTCGGCCACGGTGAACGAGTTGTGCCCCGGCCCCCACTGGCCGGTACGGCTGTCGCTGGCCAGCACCGGCGTGGCGCGTTTGCTCCAGGACGCCGGGTTGAGCAGGTCGCTGTTGGCCGAGGCGGTGAGCAGACCGACGGCGTAGCTGGCGTCGGTGGCGCTCGCCGAGTAGGTCATGAAGACCCGGCCGTTGCGGATCAGCACCGCCGGTCCCTCGTTCACCCGGTAACCCCGGGTTTCCCAGGCGTACGTGGGAGTGGCGATCAACGCCGGAGTGCCCGCGTACGTCCACGGGTTGACCGCGCGGGCCAGGTAGATGTTCGAGTTGCTGCCGGCGTACTCGACCCAGGCCAGGTAGCGCTGACCGTTGTGCACGAAGGTGGTCGCGTCGAGGGAGAAGCTGCCGCGTGCCGGCTGGAGTTGCCCACGCTCCACCCACGGCCCGTCCAACGGATTCGCGGCACTGCTCTCCAGCACGTACGGCCGGATGGCCCAGATGTCGTCGGTCCGCCCGGCGGCGAAGTAGACGTACCACCGGCCGTCGATGAAGTGGATCTCCGGTGCCCAGATGTGCGCGCCCATCTCACCGCTGCTGTGCCTGCGCCAGATCACCCGCTCGGGGGCGGTGGCGAGCCCCTGCAACGTGGTGGCGCGGCGCAACACGATCCGGTCGTACTCGGGCACGGTCGCGGTGAAGTAGTAGTAGCCGTCGGTGTGCCGGTAGATGTGCGGGTCGGCGCGCTGCTCGGCCAGCGGATTGGTGAAGACGACGGCGGCGGCCCGCGCCGAGGCGGCCGGCCCCACCAGTGCCCCGGCACCCGCCATGAGCAGAGCGGCAACCATGGCGACCACCCTCCCCCCAGCACTCTTCAGTCGCATCGCCCGCCACCTCTCGTCACCACGATCCGGCAACCGCCAACAAATTGATAACGTTCACATCCCCACTCCGTCAAGAAATCGACCATCTTAACTCAACGCCCCTTCCCGGTTGATCAAGAGGTTTGGTCTCCGGTGGCGTCGTCGGAGACCAAAACCTCTTGATCAACAGGCGGGACCAGGGGTGGGGTTACCAGGGGATGGGGCCGCTGTCGTTGAAGAAGGAGCCGGTGGGGCCGTTGTCGGGCAGCATGGCGAGGCGGATCGGAGTTGCCGCGGCCTGCTGGGGCGGTCGGCCGTGGAAGCCGGTGAAGTCGGTCGCGACCAGGCCCGGACAGGCGGCGTTGATGAGGATGTTCGTGCCGGTGAACTGCCGCGCGTAGTGCACGGTGACGGCATTGAGGAACGACTTCGTCGGCGAGTAGGCCGCCATGATCGGGCCGACGTCGATGTTCGGGTCCGACTGCCAGGTAAGCGAGCCCACGCTGCTGGAGATGTTGACGATGCGCGGGGAGGCCGAGCGTCGCAGGATCGGCAACATCGCGTTGGTCACCCGGATCACGCCGTAGACGTTGGTGTCCACGACCGCGCGGACGACGTCGAGGTCGAGGGTGGTCGGGTCCTGCACCCATCCCGGCCCGGTCTCCCCCGCGACGCCGGCGTTGTTGACCAGCACGTCGAGGCGGCCCACCTGGCGTTCGATCAGTTCCGCCGCCTCGCTGACACTCTGGTCGCTGGTGACGTCCAAGGGGACCGTTATCGCGTCCGCCCCGGCGGCGAGCAGCGTCTTCACGGCCGCCTCGCCCCGGGCGTCGTCGCGAGCCCCCACCAGCACCCGGTAACCCTGCGCGCCCAGCCCTGCCGCAATCTCGTATCCGAGGCCCTTGTTCGCGCCGGTGACCAGCGCGGTCTTCTTGTCGCTCATGACGCCGATGTTGGCTCGGCGGCCGGTGCTTCCGTTACACCGTTACGGTCCGCTGTCATACCCGGCCGGTATCACCGCAGTATCGTCGGGTGGTGGACACTCTGGAGACCCGCGAGCTCAGGTATTTCGTCGCGGTCGCCGAGGAACTGCACTTCAGCCGGGCGGCCAAGCGCCTCGGCATCGCCCAGCCGCCGCTGTCGCGGGCGATTGCCCAGCTCGAACGGCGTCTCGGCGTCACCCTGCTCGAACGCGACCGTCGGGGCGTCACCCTCACCGACGCCGGTCAGGTGCTGCTCGACGAGGCCCGTGCCATTCTCGACGCGACCACCGCAGCCGCCCGTCGCACCCGACGGGCCGCGTCCGCCACGAATCGGCTGGCGTTGGCGACGAAGGCCGGCGCGAATCACGAACTGTTGCGGAAGCTTCTCGACGCGCACGCCGCCGCGCCGGACGCGACCGAGGTCGACGTGCTGCTGTGCGGCATGGGAGACCAGGCGCGGATGCTGCGCGACGGCCGCGCCGACGCCGCCCTCATGCAGCGGCCCTTCGACGATCTCACCGGATTCGACACCGAGGACCTGCTGACCGAACAACAGGTCGCCATCCTGCCCGCCGGGCATCCCCTCGCCGCGCGTACGTCGCTGACCATGGCCGACATCAGCGACGTACCGGATCTGCCGGTTGCCCGCTGGCCCGGGCAGGACGGCACCTACGCGCCCGGTCCGGGCCCCGAGATCCACGACCAGTCGCAACTGGCCCAGCTGATCGCCCTCGGGCACACCATGGCCGTGCTCTGTGCCTCATCCCGATCCTGGCTGTGGCACGCGCACGCCGCTGTCCCTCTGACCGACGCACCGCACGTCACCACCGTTCTCGCCTGGCTTGCGCACAGCCGTTCCCGGGCCGTCGCCGGGCTCGTCCGCACCGCGACGCAACACTTCCCGCCGGCTCGGTGATCAGCCTGGCGGCGACGCGAGGTGCTTCGCCAGGTGATCGATCACCACGCGGGCATCGTCCTCGATGCCGCCGATGAAGGTGGAGCGGCGTCGCCGCAACAACGGTAGGCCCAGGGCGTACAGGCCGGGGCTGTCGAGCACGCCCCCCTCGTGGCGCAGCCGGCCCTTCTCGTCGACCACCGGCACCTGGAGCCACCGGTAGTCGGGGCGGTAGCCGGTCGCCCAGACGATCGTGCCTATCTCCCCGCCGCGCAGGTCGAGGCGGAGCCGGTTCGAGGCGGCGACCATCGTCGGTGCGAACTCCTCCGGCAGTCCCACCTCGGCGTCGCGACCGGTCGTCCGGGCCCATTCGTCGAAGCCGGCCAGCAGGCGTCGCATCTTCAGGTCGGCGAGCGAGCACACGTTGCGCAGTCCACCGGAGAACAGCGCCCAGCCGTCGCGTACGGTCGCCAGCCGGCCGACCAGCTCGACACCGAGCGCGGTGAGCGCGTTGAGGTCGAGGGTGCTGCGCTCGGGGGTGCCGACGAGTTGCGGTGACGGCAACCGCCGGGCCCGGGTGAGGTCGTCGACCTCGTCGTACCGCTGGTCCCACACACCCGAGGTGTCCATCCACCACAGCACGTCGCGTCCCCGGTACACGCGCGGCAACCGTACGTGCTCGCCCACGGCCAGGGTCACCTGGCGACCGGCGCGTTGCAGCTCGGCCGCGAGTTGCACGCCGGTCGCCGACGCGCCCACCACCAGTACGCCGCCCTCGGCGACCTGACCGGGGCCCCGGTAGTCGAAGGGCGTCAACTGCTCGACGCAGCCCGGCACCTCGGCGCGGAACGCGGGTACGGTCGGCACGTTGCAGGCGCCGCTCGCCAGGACCACCGCCCGGCAGCGCAGGTCACCCCGGCTCGTCGAGACGAGGTACCCGTCGTCGTCGCGCTGCAACGACTCGACATTCGTACCGGTGCGCACCGGCGCGGCCGAGGCGACGGCGAAGTGCTCGATCAACTCGACCACTTCGCCCATCGTCAGGTACCCGTCCGGGTCCGGCCCCTGGTAGCTGTGGCCGGGCAGCCGGTTCAGCCAGTTGGGGGTGAGCAGTCGCAAAGAGTCCCAACGCTCGTGCCGCCACGAGTTGGCGACCTCCCCGCGTTCGAGCACGACATGGTCGATCGCCTGGTCGCTGAGAAAGTGGCTCGCCGCCAGACCGGCATGCCCGGCACCGACGACGACCGTACTGACGTGCTCGATCGCTCGGCCCGCCTCAGGCGACTTCGACCGTGACGTCGGTCGGGTTGGTGAGCGCGTCGAAGACTGCCGATCGCTTCTGCGACTGGGCCACCAACGCCTGGATATCCTCCTCGGAGGCATCCGCGTCGATATTGAAGGTGACCTTGATGTCGTTGAAGCCGTTACGGACGTCGCTGTCGACACCGAGAATACCCCGGATGTCGTGGCTGCCTTCGACCGTCGAGGAGACCGAGCGCAGCTGGATGCCCCGGTTCTGGGCGACGGACGCCACGCCGGCCGTCAGGCAGCTCGCCAGGCCGACCAGGAGATACTCGATCGGAGTGATGCCGTTGTCCTCGGCGGCGAAGACCGCCGGGTGGTCGGCGGAGAACTCCGCCTTCGTCTTGTGCGACTGCTCCTGGCCGAGCCCGAAGAAGTTCTGAATCGTGGTGGTGCTGTGTACGCCGTTCTCCCACCTGGACGTTGCGCGCCAGGTGAACTGGGCCGCCTCAGGCGCACCCTTGAGCGCCTCCCGCGCATCGAGCAGCGCCTGCACGTTCACCCCGTTGTCGACAGTCGACATGTGACGAATCTCCCCTCTCGCCCAATTTCCTAGAATGCCCGTCGGAATACCAGACATTACACTGGCCCGGCCGGAGTTTGGCTAGCTATCATCGCTCGCATGGCCGCAGCATCGACCCTTTCGGCCGGCTCGGTCGGCAGCGTCGAGACGCGATACCAAGACCTGCCGGCCCCGCTGACCCTCGACTGTGGACGCGAACTGCATCCGGTGCGGGTGGCCTACGAGACGTACGGCATCCTCTCGCCGCAGCGCGACAACGTCATCCTCGTCTGCCACGCGCTCAGCGGCGACGCGCACGCGGCGGGCTTCGCCAAGAATCCACCGGCGGCCAGCACCCGTGACGGGTTCGGGGCCGAGGGCCGTGACCGTCCGACCGACAAGGGCCTCGGCTGGTGGGACGGCATGATCGGCCCCGGCAAAGCCTTCGACACCGACCGCTACTTCGTCGTCGCCACGAACCTGATCGGCGGCTGCCGAGGTACGACCGGCCCGTCCTCGACCGACCCAGCCACCGGCCGCCCGTACGGCTCGGATTTCCCGGTCCTCACGGTGGCCGACATGGTGCGCTGCCAGCGCGCCTTTCTCGACGTGCTCGGCATCGAACGGCTCGCGGCCGTGGCCGGCGGCTCGCTCGGCGGCATGCAGGCGCTGGAATGGGCCGTCCGCTACCCCGACCAGGTCGACGCCACCGTGGTGATCGCCTCCACGCACGCCCTGCACCCACAGGGCGTCGCCTGGAACGCGATCGCCCGAGACGCGATCATGCGCGACCCCGCCTGGCAGGGCGGCCACTACTACGGCACCGGCCGGACACCCGACGCCGGCATGGGGCTGGCCCGGATGCTCGGACACATCACCTACCTGTCCGCACCCGCGCTGACCGACCGGTTCGGCCGGCGGTTGCAGTTCGCCGACGACATCCGCTACACCTTCCGCGAACCGGAGTTCGAGGTCGAGAGTTACCTGCAACATCAGGCGGCGTCGTTCGTCCGGCGTTTCGACGCCAACACCTACCTCTACCTGTCCCGCGCGTTGACCTACTTCGACCTCGCTCGGGAACACGGCGCCGGCTCCCTTCGGCAGGCGCTGGCCGGCGTGTCGGCCCGGACGCTGCTGATCGCCTTCAGCTCCGACTGGCTCTATCCACCGGCTGCCTCCGCCGAGATCGACGAAGCGCTGCGATCCCTCGGCAAGCCGGTCGAGTTCAATCTGATCGAAGCACCCTACGGCCACGACAGCTTCCTGCTGGAGGAAGCACAGCAGACCCCCATCGTCCGCCGTTTCCTGGCTGAGCGCTGAGCCGGCGAGCGGCGGAGAGCAACGAGGAATCCGTGACGGAACAGCCGAACCGCATCGAGGAAGCCCACGAGTTCGGGTTCGAGACCCGACAACTGCACGCCGGGCAACGCCCCGACCCGAACACCGGCGCACGCGCAGTGCCGATCTTCCAGACCACCAGTTACGTCTTCGAGGACCCAGAGTCCGCCGCCGCCTACTTCAACCTTCAGGAGTACGGCAACACGTACGCGCGGATCATGAACCCGACCGTCGCGGTGTTCGAGGAACGGGTGGCGAATCTCGAAGGCGGCGCCGGCGCGGTGGCCTTCTCCAGCGGCATCGCCGCCCAGGCGGCGGCGCTGTTCACGCTGCTGGAGCCGGGCGACCACGTCGTTGCCTCCTCGGCCCTGTACGGCGGCACGGTCAACCAGCTCAAGCACCTGCTGCGCAAGATGAACGTCGAGCTGAGCTGGGTCGATCCGGACGACCCGGAAGCGTGGCGCAAGGCGGTCCGGCCGAACACGAAGGCGTTCTTCGGCGAGACGATCGGCAACCCCGGCGGGAACGTGCTGGACATCGAGACGGTGGCCGGCATCGCCCACGAACACGACCTGCCGCTCGTCGTGGACAACACCTTCGCGACGCCGTATCTTTGCCGCCCGATCGACTGGGGCGCCGACATCGTGGTCCACTCGGCGAGCAAGTTCATCGGTGGACACGGCACCAGCATCGGTGGCGTGGTCGTGGAGGCCGGCACCTTCAACTGGTCGAACGGCCGGTTCCCGGTCATCGCCGACCCGTCGCCGGCCTATCACGGTCTCCAGTTCCACGAGACGTTCGGCACGTACGGCTACCTGATGAAGCTGCGCGCCGAGACGCTGCGCGATCTCGGCGGTACGCTGGCGCCGCTCAACGCGTTCCTGTTCCTACAGGGCCTGGAGACGTTGTCGCTGCGGATGGAACGGCACGTCGCCAACGCCCTTCGGGTGGCCGCCTTCCTCGAATCGCACCCGCTGGCCTCCAACGTCACCTATCCGGGCCTGCCGGGCAGCAGTCACCAGGCGCTGGCGGAGAAGTACCTGCCGCTGGGCGCGGGGGCGGTGTTCTCGTTCGACTGTGCCGGCGGCCGCGACGGTGGGCAGAATCTGATCCGGGGCATGACGCTCTGGTCCCACCTTGCCAACGTCGGCGACGCCAAGAGCCTGGTCATCCACCCCGCCAGCACCACCCATCGACAGCTCAGCGACGACGAACTGCGGGCGGCCGGAGTGGGACCGGGCACCGTACGGCTGTCGGTCGGTACGGAATCCGTCGAGGACCTGATCTGGGATCTGGAACAGGCCTTCGCACACGTCGCCGCAGCAGCCGAAGAAGGGTGAGGAGCGAATGTTCGCACTCGGGCGGTACCAGGACGTGTCGACCATCCAACGCGCCCTGCACACCGCGAAGACCATCGCGGTCGTCGGCCTGTCCGGCAACGAACTGCGGGCCAGCAACTTCGTCGGCTACTACCTGAAGCGGCACGGCTATCGGATGATCCCGGTCAACCCTCGGGAGAGCGAGGTTCTCGGCGAGCGCAGCTACCCGAGCCTGACCGACGTTCCGGTGCCGGTGGACATCGTGAACGTGTTCCGGGCGCCGAGCGCGTTGCCACAGATCGCCCGCGAGGCGGTCGAGATCAGGGCCAAGACGCTGTGGACCCAGTTCGGCGTGATCAACGAGGAAGGTGCCCGCATCGCCGAGGAGGGCGGCCTGACGGTCGTCCTGGACCGGTGCCTCAAGGTCGAGCACGCGCGATACGTGGGCCGGATGCACTGGCTCGGCTTCAACACCCAGCGCATCACCTCCGTCCGGGGCGGGCTGCAATAGCCCACCCCGCCGGGCCGGCGGCCGCTCAGGCCGTGGCGCCGCCGTCGATGGCGATCGACGCGCCGCTGATGTGCCGCCCACCGTCGCCGACCAGGTGACTGACCGTGGCCGCCACGTCGGCCGGGGACCCGTACCGACCGAGGGCGATCTGTGACCGCTGGGCGTCGGCGCCAGCGCTGTCCGCCGGGTTCATGTCGGTGTCGGTGGAACCGGGCAGGATCAGGTTGACGGTGATCCCGCGCGGGCCGAGTTCCCGGGCCAGCGCCCGGGTCAGCCCGTTGACCGCGCTCTTGGTCATCGCGTACGCGCTCACCCCGGGCACCGCCACGCGGCTGGCGAAACTGCTGCCGATGTTGATGATGCGTCCGCCGGCACCCATGTGGCGGACCGCCGCCTGGGTGGCCAGGTAGACCCCGCGCACGTTCACCGCGACGGCCCGGTCGAGGTCGTCGAAGCTCACCGACTCGATCGGCCCACCCGCGAACACCCCGGCGTTGTTGACCAGGATGTCCAGCCGCCCCAACTCGGCGACGGTCCGCTCGACCGCACCCACCACCGCCGCCGGGTCGGCACTGTCCGCACTGATCGACAAACCCGTCCGGCCGTACGCCTCGATGTCGGCGACCACGGCCTTCGCGCTCGCCTCGGCGGCGCGGTAGGTGAACGCGACATTGATGCCGTCCTCGGCCAGCCGTCGCGCGACGGCGGCGCCGATACCACGGCTTCCGCCCGTTACCAGGGCAACCCTATCGGTGAATCGGACCGTCATATCCGCAATCCTGACAGTCGACTCAGGACATCCGTCACCCGGGGCAAACGTTCCGCACTGACCGCCGCGGCAGTCGGGTGCCTTCTTCGTGCCGGGCCGGAACAGGCGGGACGCCTCAGCGGGACAGGTGGGTGTTGAGGCGGGCGGCCTGGCGGGTCAGGTGGTCGCGTTCGGCGAGATTGGGAGCCTGGTGGGCGGCCTCGGCGTACAGGCGGGCCGCCGTCGCCAGGTTGCCGTCGCGTTCGTGCAGGTATGCCGCCACCGCCGTGTAGCGGGGCAGGGTGTCGGCCAGCGCGGCGAGCGCCGCCAGCCCGGCGCGCGGGCCGTCGGCCTCACCGACCGCGACCGCCCGGTTGAGTCGTACGACCGGGCTGTCGGTCAGTCGCGCGAGTTCGTCGTACCACTCGACGATCTGCACCCAGTCGGTCTCCTCGGCGGTGCGGGCGTCGGCGTGCAGTGCCGCGATGGCGGCCTGCGCCTGGAACTCGCCCAGCCGGTCCCGGGCGAGGGCCGCTTGAAGGAGCTGAATGCCCTCGGCGATCGACGTGGTGTCCCAGCGACCACGATCCTGCTCGGCGAGCGGCACCAGGCTGCCGTCGGGCGCGGTTCGGCTGGCGCGCCGCGCGTGGTGCAGCAGCATGAGGGCGAGCAGCCCCGCCACCTCAGGATGATCGATCACCGCCGCGAGCTGCCGGGCGAGCCGGATCGCCTCGGCCGCGAGGTCGACGTCACCCGAATAGCCCTCGTTGAAGACCAGGTAGAGCACGCGCAGCACGGTGGCGACGTCGCCCGGCTGGTCGAACCGTACCCCCGAGACGGTGCGCTTGGCCCGGCTGATGCGCTGCGCCATGGTCGCCTCGGGCACCAGGTACGCCTGGGCGATCTGGCGGGTGGTCAGCCCGCCGACCGCGCGCAGCGTGAGCGCGACGGCAGACGACGGCGTCAGCGACGGATGGGCGCAGAGGAAGTACAACTGGAGCGTGTCGTCCACCGTGGACGTGGGCCCCGGCGTCGGCTCCTCGTCGACGAGATCCTCCCGTCGGCGGCGCGCGGCATCCGCCCGGGTCGCGTCGAGGAACCGGCGCCACGCCACGGTGACCAGCCAACCCTTGGGGTCCCGTGGGGGGTCGGCGGGCCACGCTCGGATCGCCTCGACAAGCGCGTCCTGAACGGCGTCCTCGGCCGCCGCGAAGTCGGCTCCGCGGCGGACGAGGACCCCGAGCACGCTCGGGATGAGGCTCCGAAGCAGTGCCTCGTCCATCAGGTCACTGCGAGACGGTGGGCGGTGCGGTCAGGAACGGGCGCACCTCCAGCCACTCGTGGATCGGCTTCCCGCCCGCTCCCGGCGCGGCCGACAACTCCCCGGCCAGCTCGATGGCCCGCTCGTAACTGTCGACGTCGATGATCATCCAGCCGGCGATGAGATCCTTGGTCTCGGCGAACGGACCATCGGTGACCGGCGGGCGGCCCTCCCCGTCGTACCGGACGAAGGTCCCCTCGGGGGCGAGCGCCTGGCCGTCGACGAACTCCCCCGTCGCGACCAGCCGGTCCGCGAATTCGTGCATGTACCGCATGTGCGCCGAGATCTCCTCTGGCGTCCACTGCTCCATGGGCACGTTGTTGACCGGAGCCGGCGCACCACGGTAGTGCTTGAGCAGCAGATACTTGGCCATGATGGTTCTCCTCGATGCTGGTGCGACCCATTCTGGTCTGCTTCACCCCGGGGACGGAGCCGACAACCGGATCTCGACATCCCGCGCTACCAGCGGTTGCGTGCCTCCTCTGCCCAGCCGACCAGCCCGTCCAGGTCGACCCGCTCGCCGTCGTCCGTCGTCGCCCAGCCGGTGAAGTGCCCGAAGCACTGGTGCGTCTCGTTGGCGAGCACACCAAGATTGGTCCGGGCGACCTTCTCGTGGAAGGGATGGAACCGCACGGCCACCCGCTCGCCGCTGATCCGCCACGGCCGCAGCCAGTCGGCACGGTCGTACTCCCAGCGCAGCTCGTCGCCGATCTTGTGCAGCCGGCCGTCGACGAAGAGTCCGTTCTCGGTCGAGCCGGTACCGTCGGTCCACTGGCCGCCGAGCTGGATGGCCCGCCCCGGGCCGCTGCCGGCGGCCCAGTTCCAGCGGATCGCGTACGGCCACCGGCCGCGCCCGTGGTCGAGAACCGCGAAGGAATCGGCCTCGGCGACCGTGTGCTGCACCCCGTTGACCCGCAGGGTGCCGCGTACCGGGCGACCGACATCCTTGACCGTGTACTGGAAACGGCGGCTGCTCCACGGCACCACCACACCGAGCGACTCGTGCCTCTCCGGCAGCGGCACCACCAGATCGACGTCGATGTCCGGGGCGCTGGCCCGGATCGTGGTCCCCGCCGCCGCCTGGTCGATGTCGATCGAGATCCCGCCGCCGTGGGCCCGTACCTCACCCATCCCGCTGACCGGCGGAAAGGCGGTGCCCCTGGCGAAGGGAACCACCACGCTCCGGTCGGTCTCCACCCTCGTCGTACGGTCGAGCACGTAGAGGCTGTGCACCCCGGCGTAATCCAGCGACGAGGCGACCAGGCCGACGATGTGGCTCGGGGTGACAATCCCCCAGTACTCCCAGCGCTTGTTACGGCCCCAGCCGCGCAGGTTCGCCCGGTGTACGGGACGGCGACTCCACCCCACCGCGTCAGGCGCGAGACGCCCGTCGGCCAGGCACAGGTCGACCGGCTCGGTGATCTCCTTCTCGTGCGTCACGACGGCGAGCGTATCCACTGCTCATCGTCTTGCCGCTCCGACGGCCGTCCGAGGGTTCATTGGTCTCGCCGGTGGTGCTGTCCCCCAGGTTCGGTAAAGACCTGATCGTGGACGAGGCGCATGACGCGCCGTTGAGCGTGGTTCATGTTCTCGGTGGCGACCGCGTCTACGACGTACGTGCACTGGTGGCCGACGAAACAGCGTCGTCGAAGCGTCGTGGGCACTACTCTCCGAAAGGCTGCCAGCAGGCGACAGAGTGACGCCCTGGGCGTATGAGATCAGAGCTAATTTGTGCCGGATTTGTGCCAAATGATCAATGACCAGCGTTTCCGCTGGTCATTGATGGTGTGGGTGGAGCTGAGGGGATTTGAACCCCTGACCCCCTCGATGCGAACGAGGTGCGCTACCGGTCTGCGCCACAGCCCCTCCGCCGGTGAACCGGCGTCGGCCCCACCTGGCTGTCACCGGGTGGGCCGGCGACAAGGCTAACAGGTCGACCACCTCCACCGCGAACCGCCCCGCTACCCGCCTGCCCGTGTGGAGTGGGCGCGCGCAAGTTCGGCGATGTGGCGGTGTCCGCGTCGGCCGGATACCGCCACATCGGCGAAGTGGAGTCGATCACGCGCGGCCGACCGCGCGTGGGATCGGGGGCGGTCAGGCGGAGTGGGAGCCTCGGCCGGCTTCGTAGGGGCGACCGCGCAGGCCGCCGGCGCGGCGGTAGGAGACCGAGCCGCCACTGGCAGCGGGTGGCAGGTCGGCGGGACGGTCCAGACCCATGGCGGCGCGTCGGACGGCTTCCCGTTGGGCGGCCAGGCGACGTTGGGCCTCGCGCCGGGCGGCGGCGCGGCGGGCCTGCTCGCGGCGTACCTCGGCTTGGCGGGCGGCGAGCCAGGCGGCCTCGCGGGCGCGGGCCCGGCGGCGGCGCCCGTCGGCGAGCGCGCGGGCCCGCAGGTGTACGACGTACACCAGCAGCAGGGTGGCGGTGACTGCGAAGCTGATCCAGAAGCCGGGGCCGACCACCGCGACGCCGACCAGTTCGACGCCGTTGAGCAGCAGCAGCGCGGCAAGGACCCGACGGCGGCGGTAGATGGCGGGGGTGTGCGGGCGACGCCGGTCGGGGCGGCGGCGGGTCCGACCTGCGGCGGACGGCACGGACCGCAGCCGGCTCGGCCGACCGGAACGGCGAGACAACGATCCCGCAGACTCACCGGAACGACGCGACATTGAGCCTGCGGACTCGCCGGAACGGCGGGACAGCGAACCCCCGGACTCGCCGGAGCGGCGCCGTGGCGCGGGCGGGCCGGAGACCGGGGCGGCGAGTCCCCCGGAGGCCGCATCCTCGCTGAGAGTGACGACGAGGGCGCGGGGCGCATTGACGGGCCGGCGACCCGGGACAGTGCGGCGTCGCCGGCGGCGCTGGAGCACCCGCGCCGTCGACTGCGCCCGCTCCGCCACCAGCCGCTCGGCGGCGTCGTACCGGCGAACCAGCGCCGGAGCGAGGGCGAGCAGACCGGCGGCGGCGAGGACGGCGAGGAGCACCGAGGTCGGCACCCTCACCCCTCCCGTCACCAGATTCGAAGCAGCCACTGACCGGCCGCAGAATCTTCCACCGAACGGCGTCGGCGACGTGAAACATGCGGAGCGGGCAGCGCCTGCCGCAGCTTGCAGTTACTTGAGGTTACGGGTCAGGGTCGCCGGAACCGCCGCGCCGCGCCGATCCTGCACGTGGGACGCCTCACGGCGCGATCATGGCGTACGAGCGCGTAGCCGGTGCCAGCGGGCCAGCAGCCCGCCTTCGGCGGCGATTTCCTCACTGGTCATCGCGTATCCGATGTGGTCGCGCCAGGCGCCGTCGATGTGCATGTAGCGCGGGTGGTATGCCTCCTCGCGGAAGCCCAGCTTCTCCACCACCCGGCGGGACGGCCGATTCTCCGGCCGGATGTTGACCTCCACCCGGTGCAGTCCACCAGGGCCGAAGGCATGGTCGACGACGAGGGCCAGCGCGGTCGGGATCACGCCTTGGCCAGCGACCCGACGGTCCACCCAGTATCCGACGTAGCCGGAGCAGAACGCCCTGCGCACGATGTTGCCTACGTTGATGTGCCCGACCAGTCGCTGCTCACCATCGGAGTGCAGGCAGACCGCGAACGGCATGCCCTCACCGGTACGCGCGGATCGCCGCTGATCGCGGTAGACCCAGCGGAAAGTGGCCGGCGAGTTCAGCTGGTCCCAGTCAACGCCCAACGACGACTCCCAGGGTGCCAGCCAGTCCCGGTTGGCGCAGCGCACCTCCGACCAGGCCACCGCGTCGGAGCGCCGGTACGGCCGCAGGGTCACCGCGCCGTCGGTGAGCACCACCGGCCAGCCGGGTGCCTGTCGCAGCCGCACCAGTCCTCCACTTTCCAGCGTCAGCGTCGACGGTCGAGCAGCAGCACGTCCACCGTGGAGCCGGCGGCGGCGGCGGTCACCCGCTCGCCGAGTACGAGAAGTCCATTCGCCTCTGCCAGGCCGGAGAGGGTGAACGGGCCGCCGTTGAGCGGTTGGACAGTGTAACCCCCGCCACGTCGCTCGGCGACGTGCGCGGGCCGGAACTCGCGCAGCCCGGCCGGCGAGGAGACGGTCTCCAGCAGGTGCGCCCGCACGCTGGGCCGGAACACCGGTTCGGCGCCGGCCAGCAGGTTGATCGCCGGGCGGGCCAGCACCTCGAAACCGATCATCGCCGCGCCCGGGTCGCCGGGCAGGCAGACCACCGGCACCTCCTCGGCGCCGACGGTGCCGAACCCGAGCGCGGTGCCGGGGTAGAGCGCCACGTCGGTGAAGGTGACCGGGCCGGCCCGGTTGCCCTCCCGGCGGGACAGGATCCGGCGAACCATGTCACCCGGCCCGGTGCCGGTGCCGCCGGTGGTGATGATCAGGTCGGCCCGCAGCGTCTGGTCCTCCAGCAGGCCGCGCAGCCCTTCCGGGTCGTCGTCACAGATTCCCACCCGGTACGCCAGCGCTCCCGCTTCCGCCGCGGCGGCGGTCAACGCGTGTGAGTTGGCGTCCACCACCTGGCCGGGCTGGCTGCCCCGGCCCACGTCGACCAGTTCGTCGCCGGTCGCCACGATCACCACGCGCGGGCTGGGGCGGACCACCACGTGCCCGATGCCGGTGGCGGCGAGCACGGCCACCAGCGCCGGCGAGACGTACGTGCCGGAACGGGCGAGCACCGCACCGGCGGCCACCTCCTCGCCCGTGCGGCGTACCCCGTACCCCCGTTTGGGGGCGCGGAAGATCTCCACCGCCGCCATGCCCTGGTCGGTCCATTCCACCGGCACCACCACGTCGGCGGCGATCGGCAGCGGCGCACCGGCGGCGACCGAGAAACACGAGCCCGGGGTGAGTCGTACCGGGCGCCAGCTGGCCGCACCGAGGTCACCGACCACATTGAGCCGTACGGTGCGGCCACCCGCGCCACCGGACTGGGTCGGGACGTAGCCCATGCCCCGGACCCCGCCGGCGATGTCCTCCCAGCGCGCGGCGTACCCGTCGACGGCCGCCTGGTCGAAGGCCGGGAACGAGTGCGGTGCGATGACGTCCTCGGCGAGGACGTTGCCGTACGCCTGGGTGAGGTCGAGGTCGAGTGGAGGCAGCGCGCGTAACCTGCGCAGCACACTGCCCAGGTAGTCGGCGAGCGGCGTCAACCCGTTTTCGGCCGCCTCGGCGTCGGCCGTCGCGGTCATGTATCCAGACCGCCCGACGCGTCGGAGTTGACGAATTCGGCCAGCCACTTGCGGAACTCGCTGCCCAGGTCCTCGCGCTCGGCGGCGATCTGCACCACGGTCTGGAGGTAGCCCAGCGGCATGCCGGTGTCGTAGCGGACGCCCCGGTAGACGATCGCGTGCACCGGTGTGCCCTCGGCCCGCAGCAGTTCCATCGCGTCGGTCAGCTGGATCTCACCGCCGCTGCCGGGCTCGGTACGACGGATGGCGTCGAAGATCTTGCCGGGAAGGACGTAGCGCCCCAGTACGGCGAGGTTGCTCGGTGCTTCCTCCGGCGTCGGCTTCTCGACCATGCCGGTGACCTTCACGACCTCGCCGATGTCGGTCAGTTCGGCCTCCGCCGGCTCGACCGAGGCGATGCCGTACCGCTTGGTCTCGGACGGGTCGACCTCGAAGAAGGCCAGCACCACGCCGCCGGTACGGGCCTGGAGTTCCAGCATGGCCGGCAGCAGCGGTTCGGTGAGCTTGACGAACTCGTCGCCGAGGAGCACCGCGAAGGGCTGATCACCGACGTGCGACTCGGCGTACCCGACAGCGTGGCCGAGACCCAACTGCTCGGGCTGCCGGCAGGTGTAGATGGCGGCCAGTTCCTCGGTCCGCTTGACGGCGGCCAGCAGGTCAGGTTTCTCCGCGAGCCGCTCCTCCAGGTCGGGCCGACGGTCGAAGTGGTCGACCATCGATGTCTTGCCCCGACCGGTGATCAGCAGAATGTCGCCGATGCCGGCCTGCGCGGCCTCCTCGACGATGTACTGCAACACCGGCCGGTCCACGACCGGCAACAGTTCCTTGGGAACCGCCTTGGTGGCCGGCAGGAACCGGGTCGCCAGGCCCGCAGCCGGGATCACGGCCTTGACGGCACGGGGGCGGCCGGTGGCGGCGGCCGCTGAGGGGTTCGCTGAGTGCTCCGACATGTCGCGAGACTATCGGCCACGGCCGCACCTCGGCGGGTGAGGACCACAAAGACGCGCCGCCTGCGTGAGCCGGTTGTGCCGGTACCGGCACAACCGGCTCAGGTCGGCTCGGCGCGTTCGACCGACGCGCCGGGAGCGCCGCCAGGACCGGCCCGGGGCAGCCCGTCAGCCGGTATGCGCGTGACGGCCGACACCGACATCTCCCGGGTGGACTGCACCGCCGGGGCGGCGCGGGCACCCCGACCGCCGTCCTCCGGGTCGTTGATCCGACTCGCGCCCACCGCCACCCGCCAGGTGTCCCGACCGGCTGCCTTGGCCGCATAGAGCGCCTCGTCCGCCACTTCCAGCACCCGCAGACCGGTCTCGGCGTGATCGGGGTAGACGGCGATCCCGATGGATACGGTGAACCGGATGGACTCGCCGACACCCGCGTGACCCAGCACCGTGACCGGGGTGTTTCGGACGGCCGCACCGAGCCGCTCGGCGACGATCGCGGCGCCTCGGGCGTCGGTTTCCGGCAGCAGCAGCACGAACTCCTCCCCGCCCTGGCGGAAGGCGAGGTCCACCTCGCGGATCTCGCCGCGAACCCGGCGCGCGAACTCGGCCAGCACCGTGTCACCGGCCGCATGACCGTACGTGTCGTTGATCTTCTTGAATCGGTCGAGGTCGAGGACGAGGACACTCACCATCCGACCGAACCGGCTGGCCCGTTCCACCTCCCGACGCAGCGACTCGCGCAGGTAGCGGTAGTTCCACAGGCCGGTCAACGGATCGGTGAGAGACAGCCGTTGCGCCTCCTCGTGGAGGCGTACGTTGTCGACCGCCACCGCCACATGCCCGGCAAAGGTACGCAGAGTGACCAGGTCGTCGTCGTCGAACTCCTCCCCGCCGAGCCGGTCGTAGAGGGCGAGTACCCCCAGCGGCCTGGCCGGCGGCCCGGTTGTGCCCGCGTATGCCGCGTCCTCCCCGGACCGGTTGCCCCCGGGCTCCCTGGGTCTGCTGGTCTCCGGCGTGGCGAACGGCACGGCGATGTACGTGCGGCAACGCGGCTCGCCGGGCGACGCGGCAGTTTCCTCCATCCGACCTCGGCAGGGCTGGCCGGTGGCCGCGACCGCACCGACCACACTGTTGCCCAGTGGCACCTGCGGCGGCCCGGTGCCGGTCCAGCGCCCGTCGAGGCCCTCGGTGCACTGGGCGACGAGCACGCCGCCCGGCTCGGTGAGCAGTACCGCACCGGCTCGGGCCCCGGTCGCCGCGAGTGCGCTGTGCAGGATCACCCGCAGGATCCGTTGCAGGTCGTGAGTGCTGGCCAGGGTGTCGCCGAGCACGGCGAGGTGGCCGCGCAACTGGTCCCGGCTGCTGGCCAGCGCCGCCAGGTAGCCGTCGGTCTCCCGGGTCATCCGGTTGAACGCCCCGGCCAGCCGGCCGATCTCGTCGCCGCTGCGAACCGGCACCCGGGCGGTGAGATCCCCGGCGGCGACCCGGTCCACCGCACCGGCCAGTTCCACCAGCGGCCGGGTGGTCACCCAGGCCAGCCGCCAGGCCATCGCCACGCCCAGCAGGGCCGCCAGCAGCACGACGGCGACCAGCACCGGGTACAGCCCCGGCGGCTGGTCACTGGGCACCGACAGCACCAGCGGCAGGGGTTGCCCCGGGACCGGACCGGCCCGCCGCAGGTATCGCCCGTCGGGCGTGCTGGTGACCCGCTCCTCACGCAGCGAGGAGACGGCGGCCAGGACCGCCTCCCGACCGCCGTCGGTCTCGGTGGAGTGGGCCACCGTCGTGGTCGGCGCGGTGCCGTCGAGCAGGGTCACCGCGACTCCGGTCACCGCCGCCAGTCGGGCGACGAGCAACGGGTCGACCGGCTGCGCGGCGGTGACCGTACCCAGTCGCGCGCCGCCGACGTCGCGCAATTCGACCCGGACCGCGAGCGCAGCGACCGGACCGGCGGGCCGTCCGGGCTCGGCGCAGTCCCGCCAGGGTGCCGGCGGAGCATTCGGGGTGGCGACGCTGACCCGGCCGGTGACGTCGGTGACCTGCACGGCCGCGGCGAGACCCCGACCGACCACCTGGCTGGCCGCGCCCGGGTGGTCGGTGGTGAGGGCGACGGCGTCCGCGGCGGCACGCAACTGCTGGCAGAGGGCGTCGATCGAGGTACGCACGGCGGCGGCGGCCACCGCCAGTCGTTCCGTGGCGCGGCTACGGTCGACCGCCGTCACGGTCGAGGCGACGAAGACGGCACCGAACAGGATCGGGCCGAACGCCACGGCCAGGAAGGCTGCTGTCAACCGCCCGCGTAGCGTCAACACTTCCCCCCGGAAGTTGCGCGACCGTTGCCTGCGATGCTGACACAGAGCGACCACCGGAAGAGCTTTGCGTGAGGAGTGTTGCGTGCCGGAATTTGCGGAAGACGCGGAAGTGACGCATGACGCGAAGCGAACGGTACGGGTGGAGTTGCTCGCCCGCCGCCGGGCGCTCACCGAAACCGAGCGCCGCTCGGCTGCGGCGCGCGTCCAGGACGAACTGGTCGCCCTGGTACGCCGGCTGCGGCCGATCCGGGTCGCCGCGTACCTGCCGGTCGGTAGCGAGCCCGGCGGAGCGCAGCTGCCGGCGGTGCTCGCCGACGCCGTGCCGGCCGGGGCGCAGCTGTTGTTGCCGGTGCTCTGCGACGACCTGGACCTGGACTGGGCACCCTGGGCCGGGCCGCAGGCGCTCGCGGCCGCCGGCCGGGGCATTCGGGAACCGACCACGCCACGGCTGGGGCCGACCGCTATCACCAGCGCCGACCTGGTCGTCGTGCCCGCTCTGGCGGTGGATCGTCGGGGCGTACGCCTGGGCCGGGGCGGCGGCTCCTACGACCGGGCGCTGGCCCGGGTGCCGACGACCGTCCTGACGGTGGCGCCGCTGCACGACGGCGAACTGCTCGACGCGCTACCTGCCGAACGTCATGACCGGCCGGTACGCGCGGTCGTCACGCCCACCGGCGGCCTGCTCCCACTCGACATCCTCTCGGGTGTCGTGCCCCACACTTCCGCTGGACGAACCGGGGGCCGATGACGCACCATTGGCACTCGAATACGTCGAGTGCCAACCGGCCGTGTCAGATCCGGAGGAGAACGTGCCCACCTACCAGTACGCCTGCACCGCGTGCGGTCACCAGCTCGAGGCGGTGCAGTCCTTCTCCGACGAGCCGCTGACCGAGTGCCCCGCGTGCGAGGGGCGGCTGCGGAAGATGTTCAACTCCGTCGGCATCGTCTTCAAGGGCTCCGGCTTCTACCGCACCGA
The DNA here is from genome assembly GCF_040682415.1 of Micromonospora sp. NPDC051196. NCBI lineage: Bacteria > Bacillati > Actinomycetota > Actinomycetes > Micromonosporales > Micromonosporaceae > Micromonospora > Micromonospora sp. NPDC051196. The sequence continues at coordinate 117,595 of NZ_JBFBAY010000001.1, read as the reverse complement.
CTCCCGCTCGTCCGGCTCGGAGAGCACGTCGAGCAACACGAGCAAGTCCGGCGAGTCCGACTCGTCCTCCTCCGGCACGACCACGCCGTCGAGTTCGCCGAGTTCCTCGTCGTCCGGTTCGACCAGCAGCTCGTCGGGCGGTTCCTCGGGCAGCGGTACGGGCAAGGCGCCGGCAGCCGCCAGCACCTCCTGAGTCGTCGCCCGCTCGGGCGGGCGGTTCCGTCGGCGGATGCCGGCCTGGGCCCGAATCAGTCCCAGTGCGGTGGACGTTCGGCCAGCAACCGGTCGTCGTTGCTCCCGGCCCGCTCGCCCCAACCCTGGTCGGTGTCGTCGGCGGTCTGCTCGGGCAGCACCGTGAAGTCGTCGCCCAGGTCGACCACCCGATCGTCGTCGCCCCGGCTGCGGGGATCCTGCGTGCTCACGAGGCGCAAGGTTAGCCGCTCGGCGGCTGCCACCGGTACCTCGACGGTGACCAGGTGCCCCGGCGACGAACCGACCCGGCTCGGCCGATCGACCACCGCGCGATGGGCCGCGCTGACCGCGTAACCATGGGGTGGTTGGTAGCGTCGGACGGCGTGACGACCTCCCGACCCGGCCCGACCTCCGACGAGCCGTGGCGCCGACCCGAAACCGGCGACGGGGCCATATCCGGCAGTCCCACGGAGCACCGACCGGCACCGGCCGGCGGGTCGGACGGCTATCCCGGGCCGCCACCGACCGTCGCTCCGCCGGCCGGCTGGCGGCCACCGGTGCACCTGCAGGCCACGCCGCCCCGACAACTGCCGCCGCAGGACATGATCGCCCTGGACGCCCAGGAACAGCGGGCGCAGCGGGTGACCTGGGGGGTGGGCGCGGTCGCCGGGGTGATTCTCGTGGCGCTGGTCTGCCTGCTCTGCACCCGGGCGCTGTTCTGAGCGAACCTGCACCCGGGCGCTGTTCTGAGCGGGCCTACTCGAAGGTGTTGCCCCATACCATCTCGGCGCCCGAGTGACCGGTGAGCCAGACGTAGACCAGCGCAGCCACCCCGAGCCCCAGCACCACCAGCGACAGCACCGGGGCAGCCCAGCGGGGCAACTTCGGCAGCCGGTCGTGGCGGCTGGTCGCCACCAGCAACAACACGACCGTCACGGCCAGTCCCAGAGTGAGCCAGAACAGCACGTCGCCGTACTCGGCATGCTTGTTGATCTTATCTAGGATCTCGCCGGAGAAGCCCCGCGCGATCTGCCGTTCCTGCAACGCCTCGCCGGACTGCACACTGACCCACGCGGTGATCGGCGCGACCACCGCCAGGGCCAGCACCGCCCAGTCCAGGCGGGCCCGGAACCGGGGCAGCGCGACGTACGCGAGGGCGAGCAGCACCAGCAGCGGCACGAAGACCACGACCGCGTGCACCACCAACACGTGCAGGGGTAGACCCAGCGCCTTCTCGAACATCGACACCTCCGGCTGGATGATCGTGGCTGTCAGCGTACGGCGCGCCGAACAGCCCGCCCATCGCCCTGCTGGTTCACACGCCGGACGGATTCGAGAGGTTCAACCGTCCCATCGACTGATCCACTGGTGGTGGCCTGGGCCACCGGGCGAGCGCATTGGTTGTCGCATCTTGCGCGCCGTGTTGTCATTGACGCATGCCAACCGGCGAGGAACTGCTCCGGTCGAAGGGCCTGCGGGTCACTCGGCCGCGCCTCGCCGTGCTCGACGTCCTGGCCGGCGGTGGCCACCTTGAGGTTGACGAGATAACCCGCCGGGTACGTGAACGCCTCGACTCGGTCTCCACCCAGGCGGTCTACGACGTGCTGGGCGCGCTCTCCCGCGCCGGCCTGTCCCGCCGGATCGAACCGGCCGGCAGCCCGGCCCGATACGAGGCCCGGGTGGGCGACAACCACCACCACGTGGTGTGCCGTGGCTGTGGCGAGATCGCCGACATCGACTGTGCGGTCGGCGACGCCCCCTGCCTCGACTCCGGGACGTCCCACGGCTTCCAGGTCGATGAGGCGGAAGTCACCTTCTGGGGTCTCTGCCCCGCCTGCCGGACCCGCCGGACCACCGACCGCTGACCCGCAGGCTGGGGCTTGGCGCCGGTGCGTGGCAGGCTTGGCTGGTGGAATCTGCCGACGTCGGGTTGTTCGGTCCTGGATCTGTGTCGTGGAAGCTGCACGCGGAGCCGATTCTGTTCGTCGCCGGCCTCCGTTCGCTCTACCTTCAGGCACTGCACCCCCGGGCGATGGCCGGGGTGGCGCAGAACAGCAACTACCGCCGGGACGCCTGGGGGCGGCTGATCCGCACCGCCAACTACGTCGGGACCACCCTCTACGGCACCACCGCCGAAGCGGAGGAGGCCGGCCGACGGCTCCGCCGGATGCACGCCCGGATGACCGCGGTCGACCCGGCCACCGGCGAGCGGTTCCGAATCGACGAGCCGGACCTGCTCCGCTGGGTGCACGTCACCGAGGTGGAGTCGTTCCTCGACACCGGCCGCCGGGCCGGTGTGCCGCTGGACGCCGCCGAGGTGGATGCCTACTACACCGAGCAGCGCCGGGTCGCCGCCCTGGTGGGGCTGGACCCGCAGACGGTGCCCGGCACCGCCGCCGAGGTCGCCGAGTACTACCGGCAGGTCCGCCCCGAACTGCGCATGACCCGCGAGGCCGCCGAGACCGCGCTGTTCCTGACCGCTCCGCCGCTGCCGTGGAAACTCAGCCTGCCTGCCCGGATCGGGCTCAACCTGGGCCCGCCGAGGTGGGCGTACCTGGGGATCGCCGGCACCGCGCTCGCCCTGCTGCCAGCCTGGGCCCGGCGGCTCTACGGCGGGCTGGGCCTGCCGACCACCGCCCTCTCGGCCGACGTGACGGTACGCGCACTGCGGCTCGCCCTCACCGCGCTGCCCCGCGACTGGCGGGAAGGCCCGATGCGACGCGCCGCCGAGGAGCGTGCCGCACGCCTGACCGGCACCCGCCACCACCAGCGCCTGAACAGCCACCGCCAACCCGCCTGACCGGCACCTGGGCCCCTGCATCGCCCGTCACCGGCCGAGCCGGCGTGGCCGACGCTTCAGTCCTGCTCGGCGGGCGGCGCGGCGGGGCGTTCGACCGCGGCCCACGGCTCCTTGCCGGGCAGGTCGGCTCCTGCCGGGCAGGTACGGCGATAGTCGCACCAGGCGCAGCGCGGGCCGGGTGTAGTGGGGAAGGCGTCATCCGGGTCGCCACCGTCGGCGATCGACCGCTCGGCGGCCATGATGTCGCGGGCGGTCTCCTCCGCCCGCGACACCTGTCGGGCCAGCGACTCGACGGTGTGTTCGTGCGCCGCGACGGTGCCGCTGGGCAGGTGGTGCAGCTCGACCCGCCGGCACGGTCGGCGGAAGACCCGCTCGGCCGCGTACGCGTAGAGGGCCAACGCCTGCGAGCCTCGGGCGTCGTCGGTGTCCAGCCCGGTGCGGCCGGTCTTGTAGTCGACGATGACCAGTTCGGGACCGTCGACGCCGGTGCGCCCGTCGATCCGGTCGGCACGGCCGTTGAAGGCCAGCACCCCGGTCTTGACCGCCACCACCCGCTCCACGCCGACCGGCTCGTCGGCCGGATCGAGCCCGTCGACGTACGCCTCCAACCAGCCCAGGGCCCGCCGGTAGGCGTCGCGTTCCTGCTCGTCGTCGCGGTATCCCTCGCGTACCCAGGTGCCCTTGAGCAGGGTGGGCAGCACCTCGGGGCGACGCCGGTCGGCGGGCAGCGCGTACCAGTTCTTCAGGGCGGTGTGCACGCTGGCGCCGAGGGAGTTGTGCGCCCACGGCGGGCCCTTCGGCGGGGCGGGCCGGTCGACGTAGGAGTAGCGGTAACGGCGGGGACAGTCGGCGTACGCGCCGAGCTTGCTCGGCGTGCAGACGAACAGCCGCTCCGGCATGCCGTCGAAGCCGAGTTGCTCTGGCTGTGCATCGCGCGGCCGGGGCGCGCGACCACCGGCGGCGGGTCGTCCGGTCGGGGAGGCTCGTCGCACGCCTGCGATCCTGCCATCCACCCCCGACACTCCGCTCGACCGGTCAGCGGGTGGCGGTGAAGTCGGCCACGAAGGCGAAGATCGCGTCCGCGATGAGCTGCACGGCGATCGCCGCCAGCAGCAGGCCGGCGATGCGGGTGAGCACCTCGATACCGCCGGGCCGCAACACCTTGACGATGCCGCCGGAGAAGCGCAGCACGATCCAGACGGTCAGCATCACCGCGACGATCGCGGTGGCGATGGCCACGTAGTCGGCCGCCACGTCGGCCTGCTGGACGAAGAGCATGGTGGCCACGATCGCGCCGGGGCCGGCCAGCAGCGGCGTGCCCAGCGGCACCAGGGCGATGTTGGAGGTGGCCTGCTTGGTCGGATCGTCGGTCTTGCCGGTCAGCAACTCCAGCGCGACCAGCACCAGCAGCAGACCGCCGGCCGCCTGCAACGCCGGCAGATCGACGTGCAGGTACGCGAGCAGGGTCTGCCCCGCGACCGCGAAGACCACGATCACGCCGAGCGCGAGCGCGACCGCCTGCCAGGCGGCCCGGTTGCGCTCCCGCGCCGCCAGCGGACTGGTCAGGGCGAGGAAGATCGGCATCATGCCCGGCGGGTCGACGATGACCAGCAGGGTCACGAAAACCTCGCCGAAGAGCTTGAGATCCACCTGGTCACCGTAGCGGTGCGTCGGAACGGAGATCAGCCGGAAGCGACCTCGATCACGCCGGACGATGCGGCCACGATTCGTTCGTACGCCTCGGGCTCGGTGGTGAAGGCGCCCAACTGGACGGTCTTGTGCGTGCCGTGGAAGTCCGACGATCCCGTCACCAGCAGGCCCAATTCGGCGGCGAGGCCGCGCACATGCGCCCGTTCGGCCGGCGAGTGGTCCTCGTGGTCGGCTTCCAGGCCGGCCAGGCCGGCCGCCGCCAGCTCAGCGATCAGCTCGTCCGGCACGATCCGGCCCCGCCGGGTGGCCCGCGGATGGGCGAAGACCGGCACGCCGCCGGCCGCCCGGATCAGCCGGACGGCCCGGAAGACGTCGATGTCCTCCTTGGGTAGTCGGTACCGCTCCCCCAGCCAGTCGGGGCCGAACGCCTCGCTGGTGGTGGCGACCAGGCCGGCCCGGATCAGCGCCTGCGCGATGTGTGGCCGCCCGACGGTTCCACCGCCTGCCCCGGCCAGGACCTCCGGCCAGCTGACGTCGATGCCGTCGGCTCTCAGCAGCGCCACGATGCGCTCACCCCGCTCCACCCGGGCCGCCCGCACCCGGGCCAGTTCGGCGACCAGCTCCGGGGCGTCCGGATCGAAGAGGTACGCCAACAGGTGCAACGGCAGCGACGGCGTGACGCCGTCCCAGCGGCAGGACAGCTCCGCGCCTCGGACCAGGCGCAGCCCTGTCGGCAGGGCCCGCACCGCCGGCTCCCAGCCGGCGGTGGTGTCGTGGTCGGTGATGGCCACGACGTCGAGCCCGGCCGCGGCGGCGGCGTGGACCAGTTGGGCCGGGCTGAGCGTGCCGTCGCTGGCGGTGGAGTGGGTGTGCAGGTCGATCCGGGGGATCATGGCCCGAGGCTACCGGCTCAGCTCGGCCCCGCTGATTACCACAGGCGGCTGGCCGGCGGGCAGACCGGTGATGGCCACCAGGGTCGGGGAACCGCCACTGGTCGCCCGATCGACGTCCACCCGGGCCAGGCGACCGACGGCGTCGGCGTGGTAGTAGGCGGTTGCGGGCGTACTCCATGCCACGGCGCCGCTGATCGCGGGCCCGGCGACAACCGGTTCAACCGAGCTGTCCAGCCGAGCCAGGTCGACCAGCAGAGCCTTGTCCCCGCCGTCGGAACGACCGTTGGCCAGCAGCCAACGCCCGTCCGGTGACACCGCGCCCAGGCCGTCCCCATCCAGTCGCGGCCCGCATTCCGGGCCGGTCCGGGCGAGGTCGCGGGCCGGGTCCAGCAACGTCAGGCAGGTCGCCCCCGACTTGCCCGTGACCACCTCGCCGACCAGTCGGCCGTCGGGCAACGCACCGAAGATCTGGCTGGTCGACTCATCGGTGCCCGGCTCGAAAGCTCCTGGGTGCAGGCGCCACAGCACGTGCCCCGGGCGGTCGGGTGCCAGCCGTACCAGCACGGCACCGCTGACGAAGCGCAGCGGCATGGCTTCGGCGGGCACCTCGGCGCGGGCGATGGAGGCCAACTCGCCGTTGACGACTCGCGCGCTCGCCAGCACGGGGCCCTGCTTCCAGGCGACCTGGCGGCCGTCCCTGTCCAGGACGATCTCGTCGGCGCCGGCGAGCAGCACCTGCACGCTGCCGGTGGGCGCCACCGCCCAGAGGAAACGCCCGGCCAGGCCCGGCGCGCTGACTGCCAGCCAGCCGCGATCCTCGGAGAGGCGGTGGGCGCGTTCGATCCGGCCTGCGCCGACGACGGTGACCCGCCGGCCCTGGGCGGTGACGATCGTCTCGCCCAGGACGAGATCGACCTCGGCGAGCGGGGTGCCGGTGTCCGGTGCGGGTGGCGGGATCGTCGGCGTCCCGCTCACCTCGGGCAGTTGCTCCCGCTCGCCGATCACCACCGTGCTGCCGTTCGGTGGAGGCGCCTGGCCAAGCTGCATCGCCCCGGCACTGACCACGATGATCGCCGTCGCGGCCAGACTCATCCCGGCCAGAGCGCGGCGGCGTCGGATCCGGTTCGCCCGCCGGATCACCGCGTCCGCCGGATCGAGGACGCTCGCACGCGGCGTCCCGGCCTGCCGGGAGAACACCTCCCGGACGGCACGTTCCAGCCCGTCCTGCTCCACGTTCACTGGACGATTCGGAGTTCCGCTCGGGTTGTCACGACCTTCGGAAACTGCGTTCACCGTCGTTCTCCCGCCAAGGCGCCATCCGGCTGGGCGACGGCGACCGGCGGCTGCGCGGGTCGCCTGATGCCCGTCGACGGGGGCGCTGCCGTGCCGGCCGCTGCGGCGGGTCGGTCCTGGCTGCGCGCGGGGGTCGTAGAACCGGGCCGGCCGGTCGGTTCCGGGACACCGGCATGCCCGACCGGGGTTGTGCTCGGCGCGACGGTGGGCGGCGGGGTGCCGGGCCCCCGGGTCGGAGTCGGCTGGCCGATCCGCGCCGGAGCGCTCGCCCGCCCAGCCCGCCGGTTCCTCGGTGGGTCGGTGCTCGGCAACGCCGCGCCAGGTAGCACGAACGCCTCGTCCGCGCCGATCCTGCGGCGCAGGGTGGCCAACGCCCGGGAGGTCTGGCTCTTGACCGTGCCCGTCGAGATGTCGAGCATGGCGGCCGTCTGTGACTCCGACAGATCCTCATAGAAGCGCAACACCAGCACGGCACGCTGCCGGGCGGGCAGGGCCCGCAGGTGCCGCCAGAGCACGTCCCGGTCCAGTTGCTGCTCAATCTCGTCGACGGCCGCCCGCTCGGGCAGCATCTCGCTGGGACGCTCGCCGTGCCAGCGACGTCGCCACCAACTCGTCGAGGTGTTGATCATGACGCGCCGGGCGTACGGCTCGATCGCCTCGATGCCGCCAAGGCGCTTCCAGGCGAGGTACGTCTTGGTCAGCGCGGTCTGAAGCAGGTCCTCTGCGGTGCCCCAGTCCCCAGTCAGCAGGTACGCGGTCCGCAGCAGGGCGCTGGAGCGGGCGGTGACGAAGTCACGAAACTCCTCCTCCAGCGGATCACTGCTGGCCACACGCCACCTCCGTACCCGGCTCTGCGGGCAGCCTGCCACGGCCGGACCAGTAGGTCGAGGGCGGAAGGTGCGCAGCGGATCCGATTTTCGGTCAGAAACCTTCAGGCACCGTCGTCGGCCTTGGCCTCGTCCTGTTCCTTGCCCAACCGCGCCTCGACCGCCTGCGGCTCGTACATCTCCTCGACCACACGCAGATAGAGCTCGTTGGGGTTGGGCAGGTTCTTGACCTCACGCAGCGCCTGCTCCTGACCGGCCGACTCCAGCACGAAGGTGCCGTAGTTAAGGGCGCGGCCCGCCGGCGACTGCTCGTACTTCATGTCGGTGACCCGGGTCAGGGGCATCATGGCGACCCGCCGGGTGATGATGCCGTTGACCACCATGACCCGCTTGTTGGTCAGGATGAACCGGTCGTACCACCAGTCGGCGACCCGCCAGGCCACCCAACCCATCACCGCGAACCAGAGCAGCACGGCGATCGTGGTGAGCGCCCCGACGTCCTGTCCGGCGAGGAAGCCGGAGAGGTAGCCGAGCACGAAAGTGGCCGCGACACCGACGATGATCGGTGTGGCGAGGTGGATCCAGTGCCGCTTCCACTCCCCCCGGTAGCGCTCCGTGGGGAAGAGGTAGCGGGCGACCAGCGAGCTCGGCTCGTCCTCCAGTGGCAGGACCCGGCGTGGGGTCATGCCACTGGCATCGGCGCGCAGCCCCGCCAACTCATCCTCGGAGATCTGTGGCGGCTGGTAGCCCGCCTCGGGATCCCGCACCCAGGCCCGCCCCGACCGATCCTCGTCGACGTAGCCCGGCCCCGGGCCGTAACCGGCATCATCGGAGAAGAACGGACCGTCGGAGGAGTATGGGTCGGAGCGTGGACCCGGGTCACGGCCGGGGCCGTCGTCGGGGTCGATCCGGGGAATCGGCTCGGTGTCCTGTTCCCGACGCGCCCGATCGGGATCGTCGGGGTCGAAGGGCGGGCCGGAGGGGCTTCCCATCGGCGGCTAGGCGACCAGGCTGGTGAAGAAGTCGCCGAAGCCCTGGGCGATGTCCATGATGCCGCCACCGAGCGACTTGAACACGTCCGCGGCAGAATTTGGCCGGTAGGCGACAAAGAAGATCAAGAATGCGATTCCGGCCCAGGTGAGGACCTTCTTGACCATGGCGGGCCATCCTCTCGCGCGGCGCCGGGTCCCATTACCGCAGCGGCACCCAGAGTATCAGCGTGGTTTCTTACCGTGAATACCTGCGTCCGTTCTCCGACATTCCGGGGGGCTTGTCAAGCCTTCCCGTGCAGGTAAGGAGACGGTGCGCCGTACACGAGCTCGGATGGCGTCCACTCGACCAGGTCGTGCAACACCACGTCCTCCGCGAGCAGATGCCCCGCACTCGCCGGCCAGGCTATCGCATACAACCACAATCCCCGAGCCTCGCCGGCGTACGCGCTTCGATCCGTCAGAGAATTCACCAGCCACAGTGGAGTCGGGTGACCGGCCACCTTGATCCCGGCCCGCCCGACATGCCCGGGATGCCCAGGGCCGGGCTCGGTCAACGCCTCGGCGAGTTCCGGGCCCGCGTCGGGACCCGGCACCCCGGCGTACCGGGCGCCCAGCCCCACCCCCGGCTCCTCGGCCACGAACACCAGATCGGCGGGCCCACCGCCGAGCGGCGCCGGGCCGGCGCAGGCGACGGCGGTGGCGCGTACCCCGAGCCGGTCGTCGCCGGCCCATGCCACTCCGGTGGTGGTCCATCCCGGCGGCAACGGCCACGGGCACCACAGCGGCACCGCCGGCCGCTCCGGCTGCACGGCCGCCTGGATCCGGTCGACCACACTCGCCACGATCTCGGCGCCGATGTGCTCGGGCACATGCAGCGGGGCGACCGGGCCGCAGTCGGGACAACGCGACTCCCCGTGCATCAGGTCCGGTGGTCGCACCGGGCCGCCGCATCTAGGACAACTCACCGCAACAGTCACACCTCCACCGTTACCCGCCCGGAGCGAGCCGTCAAGCGGAGCGGCGTCATTGCCGGCGCAGCGCCGCCCGACTCGGCCAGCCGGCACCGCACCGGGCCAGCTCAGCCGCCGGCACCGTGCGGGGCCAGCTCAGCCCGGCGGCGGACCGGCGTAGGCACGGATCCAGGCGTGCATGGCGATCCCGCTCGCCACGCCCGCGTTGATGGACCGGGTCGAGCCGTACTGTGCGATGGAGAAGAGCTGGTCGCAGGCGGCTCGGGCGGCGTCGGACAGGCCCGGCCCCTCCTGACCGAACAGCAGGATGCACCGCTGCGGCAGCGTGGTGCTCTCCAACGGACGGGAGCCGGGCAGGTTGTCGATCCCGACCAGCGGCAGCCCGCGTTGCCCCGCCCAGGCGACGAACTCGTCGATCGTCTCGTGATGGCGTACGTGCTGATAGCGATCGGTCACCATGGCGCCGCGTCGGTTCCACCGGCGGCGGCCCACGATGTGCACCTCGGCGGCCAGGAAGGCGTTGGCGTTACGCACCACCGTGCCGATGTTCAGATCGTGCTGCCAGTTCTCGATCGCCACATGGAAGTCGTGCCGCCGCTGATCCAGATCGGCGACCACCGCCTCGCGCCGCCAGTAGCGGTAGCGGTCGACCACGTTGCGCCGGTCGCCCTCGGCAAGCAACTGCGGGTCGTACCGAGGGTCGTCCGGCGGAGTCCCGCGCCAGGGGCCCACGCCGACGTCGAACTGCTCATCGGTCACGGTCAGGCAGGGTACGCCCCACCGAGGTGAGCACCGGTGGCGACGCGGATCAGCCGAGCGCCAGGGCACCACCGAGTCGGTCGAGGAGGCGACGGTCGGCCGGGGCGAGCATGCCGTCCGGCAGCCCGGCCGACCCGGCGCGGCACACCCGGGCCGCCACCGACTGCACCCACTGCCGGTAGGCCGCCGAGTCAGCCGGATCGGCCCGCCGATCGAGGACCCGGACCACCGCCCGGCACGCCGCGAGCACGTCCACCAGGTCGGCGGGGCGGGGTGCCGGCTCGACCGCCCCGTCATCGCGGGAGTAGATCGCGGCCACCACCGCCCGGACCAGGTCGCTGTCGAAGGCCCGCCCGGCCGCCACCGCCTCCAGGCCGGCGAGACCGGCCGCCACACCCGGGTACGGCCGACCGGGGCCAGGCTGAACGGCGATCACGATCACCCGGCCAGGCAGGCGAGTGATCAGGTCCCATTCGGTTGCGGAGTAGCCCGGCCTGCCCTCATGAGGCACCAACGCGCTGAACCGATGGTTCGCTCGCCGACGCTCGCTCATGCCGGCACTCCGGCGCCGCGCACGCTGACTCGCTCGCTGCGCTCGCTCATGGCGGGACCTCCGGCGTCAGCATATGCGCCATACCGCTGGTCAAGTCCCGGTCCGCAACGAATCCGCGCAGGTGGCGAAACAACCCAGCGCCGGTGGCGATGCGCGGCGCGGCACCTTGAGGCGGCGCGGAGTCACGTGGGTCAGGTGGCCTCACCTGGCTCGGGCAACTGGGTCGCCACAGCGGCGAAGGCCGCAAACCGAGGCCGGACGCAATGAGCGGCGGGGCCCTCCCCGGCACCCGCCGCCCACGCTCTGATGGTTCAAGATTCTGCCGTACACCCGTCCGGCTGCACAGAGACCGAGGTCACATTTATATTTTTGTTACATTACTCTGCGTGACAGAAGGTCGCCTTCCAGGCGATCTCCGCAGGTCGCATCGGTGCCCGTCAACACCCAAGTTACCGTTGAGTAGAGCGTTTCGCGCCAGTCTTTATTGGAAACGCTCCCATCACCCGCCGTCACGCAAATGCGACATGCATTTGCGATCAGCCGATGCTCGGATCAAGCGATGATTGTCGATGCGTGCATTGCCCCAGCGCTGCGCTCCGATCCGGGTTTCGGTGACACTCGGACGGGAATGCGACGGGGTGGTGCAGAGTTCCATCAGACGTAGCTGTTCCGCATGATCGGAGAGATTCAGATGGCAACCGTCGAGCTGACCACCGCTAATTTCGACCAGGTAACCGAGAGCGACGGCATCGTTCTGGTCGACTTCTGGGCCGACTGGTGTGGCCCCTGCAAGCGGTTCGCTCCGGTCTACGAGCGCTCGTCCGCGAAGCACTCCGACATCACCTTCGGCAAGGTCGACACCGAGGCGCAGCAGGAGATCGCGGCCAAGTTCGACATCCGCTCCATCCCCACCATCATGGCCATCCGCGACGGCGTCATCGTCTTCGCTCAGCCGGGCGCACTGCCGGAGTCGGCGCTGGAGAACCTGATCGAGCAGGTCCGGGCGTTGGACATGGACGACGTCCGCAAGAAGCTCGCCGAGCACAAGCACTGACAGCCTGCGGCAGAGCCAGCGACCGGGCCCGAATCGGGCCCGGTCCCGTCGCGTCAGGTCGACTTCCAAAGTGGCGGACGAGTCCCGTCGACGACACCCCGGCGCACCTCTTGCGACAGCTGTCGCACATGTGTTCGAATGATGCCCATGCGCTGGGAGAACCTCGCCGCTCCCCCGGTCGAGGGAGATCCCGCACGGGCAGCGCCAGCGACGCCACCCCTGCCGCTGGCGCTGCCCGGCGCGGTCGTCCGCACCTTCGACACCCCCGGTTTCGCCGGCATGACCTTCTACGAGGTGCGTGCCAGGTCGATCCTCAACAAGGTTCCGGGCACCTCCCGCGTCCCGTTCGAGTGGACGGTGAACCCGTACCGAGGTTGTAGCCACGCCTGCTTGTACTGTTTCGCCCGGAACACCCACACCTATCTTGATCTCGACGCGGGCGCCGACTTCGACCGGCAGGTGGTCGTCAAGGTCAACGCGGGTGAGCTGTTACGCCGCGAGCTGGCCGCACCACGGTGGCGAGGCGCGCACGTGGCAATGGGCACCAACGTCGACTGCTATCAGCGGGCCGAGGGGCGATACCGGCTCATGCCGCCGATCATCGAGGCGCTGCGCGACTTCGCCAACCCGTTCTCGATCCTGACCAAGGGCACGCTGATCCTGCTCGACCTGCCCCTGCTCCGGCAGGCGGCGCAGGTTGCCCGGGTCGGGGTGTCGTTCTCGGTGGGCTTCGTCGACGAGCGGCTGTGGCGCTCGGTCGAGCCGGGCACCCCGAGCCCACGGCGACGACTCGACGCGGTACGCCAGTTCACCGACGCCGGTTTCGAGGTCGGCGTACTGATGGCGCCGATACTGCCCGGCCTCAGCGACGACGACGATTCCATCGAGGCCACCGTCGGGGCCATCGCCGCCGCCGGGGCGGCCAGCGTGACACCGCTGCCGCTGCACCTGCGCTCCGGCGCCCGCGAGTGGTACGCCCGCTGGCTCGCCCGGGAACACCCCCACCTGGTCCCCCGCTACCGGGAGCTGTACCGCTCCGGCGCCTACGCGCCGCAGTCCTACCAGCGGGAACTGACCGCCCGGGTACGCATCGCCGCCCGGCGGCACGGCCTGCACCGGCCCGACCCGGGTGAGCACCGCCAGGTGCCAGCATCACCGGCCCCCGCACCCGAACAGCTCAGCCTGCTCTAGCGGGGTGCCCACCCAGACGTCGTCCGCACCGAGACCGCCGGTACGACTACAGTCGGCACGTGCGCTCCCCCAGCCAGATTCTCGCCGAATCCGCCGTGATCGCCGTCGTCGGTGCCTCCCGTGACCCGGGCAAGGCGGCCCACAGCGTGCCGGCGCAGATGCAACGGCATGGCTGGCGGATCATCCCGGTCAACCCGTTCGCCGACGAGTTGTTCGGCGAGCCGGTGTACCGCACGCTTGCCGACATCCCGCACCCGGTCGACCTGGTGAACGTGTTCCGGCCGGCGGAGGACGCCGTGGAGGTGGTCCGGCAGGCGGTGGCGATGGGCGCCCCGGCGGTGTGGTTGCAGTTGGACATCGTCTCCCCGCAGGCCCGCCAGATCGCGCAGCAGGCCGGGATCGACTATGTCGAGAACCGCTGCCTCGCCGTCGAGCGGGCTGTGGCGGGCCTGACCCGGCTGGGCTCAGCCACCAGGAGCGGCCGAACCGCCAGGAGCAGCTGAACCGCCGGCAGCAGAGCCTGCGCGGGCAGTCCACCGAACCGCTGTGAAACAACCTCCGGTGCAGGTAGCGTCCCGACATGGGGGCGTCATCCGACAGCTACCGGCACCGTGCGGCGGACGGAGGAGATCAGCGTGAGCCAACCGCCAGAGCCGGACCAACCGCCATCGCCGTACGAGCCGCCGCCATCGCCGTACGGACAGCCGCAGTACGGGCCACCCAACGAGACCGGGCAGCCGTCGTACGGGCGGCCGAACGAGCCGCACCCGGGTCAGCCCGCGTACGGGCAGCCGGCGTACGAGCAGCCGGGTCAGCCGCCGCACGGCCAGCAGTGGGGACAGCAACCGCCGTACACCCCGCAGGTGCCGTACGGGCAGTACGGCCCACCGTCGCCGCCGGGTGGCGGTGGTGGTGGTACCAACGTGCTCGCCGTCCTGTCGCTGGTCTTCGCGTTCGTCTTCGCGCCCGCCGGCATCGTCCTCGGACACCTGGCCAGGCGGCAGCTACGCACCAGCGGCGAGCAGGGCGACCAGCTCGCCAACTGGGGGTTGATCCTCAGCTACATCTTCACCGGCCTCTACCTGTTGGCCTGCTGTGGCTGGCTGGCGCTGGTGCTCTGGGCCGGCTCGGACAGTCAGTACACCTGACCCGGCTCAGCGGAACTCGGCCTCCCGCACACTGTTGCCGCCGTCCACCACCAGCATCTGCCCGGTGATGTACGACGCCGCCGGCGAACAGAGGAAGGTGATCGCGGCGGCCACCTCGTCCGGCGTACCTGGGCGTCCCACCGGCGTACCCAGGCCCTGCTTGAGCTCGGCCATCGTCGACGCTGCCGTGTGGATGGTGCCCGGCGCCACGGCGTTCACCGTCACCCCGTCGGCGATCATCTCCATCGCCAGGGCCCGGGTCAGCCCCACCACACCCGCCTTGGCCGCCGCGTACGCCGCCTCGGTGGGCAGCGCGTTGACCGGCCCGGCGGTCGCCGCCAGGTTCACGATCCGTCCCCAACCCCGCTCGGCCATCCCGCCGATGAAGGCTCGGCTGCACAGGAAGGCGGTGGTGAGGTTCCGGTCGATCTCGCCCCGCCACTCGTCGTAGCTGAGCTGGGCGACCGGGCGCAGCACCTCCGGGGAGGCCCGGCTGGCCAGCCCGGCGTTGTTGACCAGGACCTCCACGTCACCGAGTTGCTCGGCCACGGCGTCGGCCAGTGCACCGACCTCCGACTCGTCGGTGAGGTCGGCGACGAATCCGGTCACCCCGAGTTCGCCGGCCCGTTCGTGGATGCGCCGAGTGGTGGAGACGATCGCCACCCGGGCGCCCAGGTCGGTCAGCCGCCGGGCGGTGGCGTACCCGATGCCGTCCGGACTGCCGGCACCGGTCACCAGGGCCACCTTGCCGTCCAACCGCATGGTCACCGGCTCGGGCAGCACGGCCGGCGAGTCGTGCTCCTCCACCCCGGCCGCCACCGCGGCGCGGGTCCGCCGGACCACACCCGGTCGGTTGTTGTCCCGCCTCGGTCTGCTGCCGGACCGGTCCGCCGCTCGCGCGTCAATGCCCATGCCGAGATCCTGCCCTGCGTCACCGCCTCGGGCAACGCGGCACCCGGGGGACGGTGTCGGCGCGTTCTGGCCCGAGGTGGCTACGCTGACTGCCCGATACTGCGATGGAAGTGAGCTCGATGACACAGCCCACGTCCGGCGGCTGGCCCGACCCTTCGACCGGCCAGCCCTCCAATGTGCCGGTCGACCCCACTCTGCCGGCGAGTCCGCAGCCCGTACCATCCCAGCCTGCCGGTTACGACCCCTATCAGCCCGCCGACCCGTACGGCGGCATGAAATCCGACTTCGGCACGCCGCAGCCTCCCGCGCCGTACCCGCCCGCCGGCTACCCACCGCCGCCCCAGCCCGGATACGGATATCCCCAGCAGGGGTACGGCTATCCGCCGCCGCAGCAGACGAACTCGCTGGCCATCGTCGCGCTGGTGCTCTCCCTGATCGGTATCGGCTCGTGCATCACCGCGCCGATCGGCGCGATCATGGGACACGTCGCCATGCGCCAGATCCGCGAGCGGGGCGAGAGCGGCGAAGGCATGGCGAAGGCCGCCATCATCGTCGGCTGGATCCTCACCGGCCTGCTGGTGCTGGCGATCGGCGTCTACGTACTCCTGATCGTCTTCGCGATCGCCAACTCGTCCACCGCCTGACGGCGACGGGCCCGCCCGCGCGCGAAGTCGTGGCGGGCCCGTCGCCTGCTCGCGCAACATCCCCGAAGCCGTTGCGGCGTCACGGTAACCTCGTCGCGTGACCGGGGTGAATGGACCTGCGGAAGATCTCAATGACCGTCGACTGGTGGTGGTCACCGGCGCCAGTTCCGGCATCGGACTGGCCGCCGCCATCGACCTGGCGCGCCGAGGTGACCAGGTGGTGCTGGTCGGCCGCGACCCGTCCCGGCTGCGCACCGCCGCTGACGAGGTACGCGAGTCCTCCGGTGAACGGCCGGCGGTGTTCCGCGCGGACTTCGCCGTACTCGACGACGTCCGGCAGTTGGCCGAGCAACTGCGTGCCGCGTACGACCGGATCGACGTGCTCGCCAACAACGCCGGTGCGATCGTGCTTGCGCCGGCCACCACCGTCGACGGCTTCGAACTGTCCATCCAGGCCAACCATCTGGCCCCGTTCTTGCTCGGCAACCTGCTGGCCGACCGGGTTCACCGGATGGTGGTGACCGCCTCCGGCGCCCATCGCAGCGGCACGCTCGACCCGGACGATCTCAACGCAGCGCTGCGCCGTTACCGCCCGATGACCGCGTACGGCACCAGCAAGCAGGCGAACATCCTGTTCACCGCGGAGGCGGCCCGGCGCTGGCCGACGGTCGCCTCGTACTGCTTCCATCCGGGGGTGGTACGGACCAGGTTCGGCAACGAGAGCCGTCTCGTTGCCGTGGGCATGCGCCTGCTACCGCTACGCGGCCCGGAGAAGGGGGCCCAGACCCTGGTGTGGTTGGCCAACCAGGACCGGTCCCGGCTGCTCGACGGCGGCTACTACTTCGACTGCCGGCCCCGCCGGCCGCTGCGCAAGGCGGCCGACCCGCAGCTCGCCGCCCGACTCTGGGCAGCCAGCGCCGCAGCGGTCGGTCTGCCCGCCTGAGCGCAGCAGCGTCGGACCGGCACGGCACGGCGCGGTTGCCGACGGGGTCGCCGGAATCGCGGGACATTGGGATACTCCGCCGGTGGCGACCACGGGGAACGCGAGCATCGAAGTGCTCGACAGAGACGAGGAACTCACCGAGCGGCTGGACGCGGAGCTGACCGCGTACAACCGGCGGGCAACCGGGGCCGAGGACGAGGCGGAGTTGTCCGTACGGGTCACCGACGCCGACGGTGAACTGGTGGCCGGGCTGACCGGGTGGACCTGGGGCGGCTGCGCCGGGATCAACATGGTGTGGGTCCGCGAGGACCGCCGGGGCGAGGGCTGGGGCGGCCGGTTGCTGGCGGCGGCCGACCAGGAGGCCCGACGGCGGGGTTGCACCCAGATCTCGGTCGCCTCGTTCTCGTTCCAGGCCCCGGACTTCTACCGGCGCCACGGGTACCTCGACACCGGGCGACGGGAGGGCATCCCGGGCGGGCACGTCGACCACCAGTTCTGGAAGTCGCTGGTCACCGATTCGGCCGCCGCGGTACGCCTGGTCGCGTTGGTGGAGTTGGCGGCCACGGCGGTCGAGGCCGGGCAGCGGTACGAGGACGACGTACTCGCCCTACTGGCCCGGCACGGTGGCCGGGTGGAACGGCGGCTGCGTACCGGCGACGGGCGTACCGAGGTGCACGTCATCCGGTTCGACACCCGGGCCGGCTACACGTCGTTCCTGGCCGATCCGCAGCGGGTCGCGCTGCGGGCGGAGTTGGGCGACGCCGCGCCGGACACCCGGGTACTGGAGGTTCACGAGGTCTGAACGGCCGTCAGTCGCGCATCGGTGCGGCGTCCGCCGGCACCGCGGTGGTCACCCGGGTGACCCGGCGGGCGGTGCGGGCACTGGTCAGCACCACCACCGCGACCCCGCCCAGCAGCAGCGCCAGGCCGGGCAGGGTCACCGGGTCGGGCAGCTGACCCAGCCAGGCCCAGCCGATCAGGGCCGCACCGGGCGCCTCCAGCAGGATCAACACGCTGACCGTGGTGGCCGAGACCCGCCGCAGCGCATAGCTGAACATCGAGTGGCCGAGCAGTTGGGCGCCGCCCACCAGGGCCAGCACGGCCAGCCAGGTCCCGGTGTCGAAGCCGCCGAGCGGCACCCGGGCGATCAGGCAGACCACCAGCAGGATCAGCGCGCAGACCCCGTAGCAGATCGTGGTGTAGGTGGCGGTGCTGACGGTGACGCGGGCACGCTCCCCCAGCGCCATGTAGACCGCCGCGAACAATCCGCCGGCCAGCGCCAGCAGATCACCGGCGAAGGCCTCGGCGGAGACCGTGAAGTCGGCGCCGGTGGCCAGCACGGCACCGACGACCGCCACTCCGATGCCGGCCCACACCCCGGACGGGAGCCGGCGACCCTGGGCTCGGGCGATGAGCCCCTGCCAGACCGGCTGGGTGGCGACCAACGCGGTCGCCGCGGCCACCGAAGTGAGCTTCGCGCTCGGCATCCAGGTGGCGAAGTGCGCCGCCAGCGCCACCCCGGACAGCACGCAGAACATGCCCTCCCGCCGCCCGGCACCGGTGAGCAACGATCGGAACTCGGCCCGCCGCCTGATCAGCGCGAACGGGCTGAGCACGCCGACTGCGATCATGTTGCGCCAGAACGCCACGGCCAGCGCGGGCGCGGCGGCGAAGGCGATCAGCGGAGCGGACGAGGCCACGGCGACGACGGCGAGGGCCAGTGCGCCGGTGGTGAGCAGGTCCCGCGGTGGGCGATGCGGTTCGAGGGGCACGAGGGGTAATCCTCACACGTCGACGGGCCAACATGATCGCGCCGGAGGCACCTGCCCATGCCAGGTTTCAGGCGGTGCTGTTCGATTTCTTCGGCACACTCCCGACCTGGTCGACCACCTGGTCTACAACGTGGACAGCGGCTGGGTCGGTCCGGCGTTGGCCGCCCTCGGCGAGGTGCTCGAACTGGTCGACGGCGGTGCTCTCCTGACCGGGCCCGGCTGACGGTCAGCGGCGGCGTACCCGGTGCAGCCGGAACGGTTTTCGCACGGCCCGGACCACCGGCGCCGGCCGGGGCGGCTCGGCGAGCGAGTCGGCCGGCAACTGCCCGCCGTGCACCGCGTCCCCGGCGGGTGCCAGCCGGACCAGCGCACAGCCGTCGGCCGCCCAGCGGGCCACCAGTTCGGCCGTCGGGCCGGGTGCGTTGAGCCGTTTGGCTCCCACCAGCGGGGCCAAGGTGTCCCACTCGTCGGTCCCGGGCGCCACCCGGGACACCCGGGCCAGCCAGGTCACGATCCGGCCGCCGTGGTCGCCGCGAAGCGTCACCTGCGCCTCGTCGGCCTCGGCCAGCCCCGGCGCGGCCTGCTCTCCGGGACCGCTGATCACGAACAGCGCACCCTCCAGCGGTACGCACCACAACGCCAGTGCCGGACCGCCGGCCACCGCGACCCAGGCGACCGAGGCCTTCTTCATCGCCTCGTCGACCAGCGGGGTGCTGTTGTGCTCGTCGGTCACCACGGCATCCTCTCGTACCTCGCCCGTCCGGCGGCAGCCCGGTCAGCCGATGAAGGGCGGGATCAGGATCTCTCCCCTGGCCACCGCCATCACCTGACCGGCGACGGTGGCGCCCAGCACCGTACCGCCGGCTGCGGTGACCGTGCAGGCCAACGACGACGGCCGACCCATCTCGACGCCCTGCCGGACGGTGTACGACGATCGCCGGTCACCCGGCAACAGACCACTGGCGACCAACCACACCCCCAGCCCGAGCGCCGCCGAGCCGGTCGCCGGATCCTCCGGAACGCCGAGGCCGGGAACGAAGACCCGGGCGTACGCGGTTTGCGTCGGCCCGTCCCAGGAGAAGACGCTGACATGCTCGATTCCGTATCGCCGTGCCGCGACCGGATCGACCTGTGCCCGGGCCAGCGCGTCGGGGTGCACCGGCAGGAAGGGGAACTCCAGGCCGCAGCCGGCCACCCGGGGCGCCGGACCAACGTGGTCGCCGGCCGCCAGGCCGGCCATCTCAAGCAACGGTTCCGGGTCCAGTTCGGGCCCGAGCGTGGGCATGCCGCCGGTCAGCGTCGCGCCGCCCTCGGTCACCTCGATCGGCAGCACCCCGGCGCCGCACTCCTGGGTGACCTGCCCCGGCTCGAACAGACCGCGCCGGCTCGCGGTGACCGCCGCGCCCACACTGGGGTGCCCGGCGAACGGCAGTTCCTCGACCGGCGTGAAGATCCGGGCCCGGTATGTCACGCCGACCTGAGTGGCGGGCAGCACGAAGACGGTCTCCGAAAGGTTGAACTCCCGGGCCAGCGCCTGCATCTGCTCGGTGGCCAGCCCTTCGGCTCCGAACACCACCGCGAGCGGATTTCCCGCGTACGGACGATCGGTGAACACGTCCACGATCTCGTAACCCAAGGTCGACATGTTGATAAACCCTAGGCGCTTAGGCTGGTGCGCGTGAGCACGCCGACCCGGGTTTACATCGCCCGCCTCGCCGGAGTCGCCGTCTTCGACCCCAACGGTGACCAGGTGGGCCGGGTCCGCGACGCGGTGGCGCGGCTGCGGCCGGGCCAGCGCCCACCCGAGGTGGTGGGTCTGGTCGCCGAGATGCCGATGCGTCGGCGCATCTTCCTCTCCATCAACCGGATCACCTCCATCGACGCCGACGCCATCGTGCTGGGCAGCGGCATGCTCAACCTGCGCCGGTTCGAGAAGCGTCCCAACGAACTGCTGGTGCTCCAGGAACTGCTGGACCGCCGGGTGCAGGTCCAGCCGGACGGCCGGGCGGCGACGGTGGTCGACGTGGCGATGGAGTGCAGCCGTGGCCGCGAGTGGTCGCTGACCCGGGTGGCCGTACGGGAGCAGACCGGCCGGCTCGCCCGCCGGGGCAACCTGCACCAGGTCGAGTGGGACAACGTACGCGGGCTCAGTGGCGTCGCCGACACCCGGGGCACCGCCAACCTGCTGGCCGTACTGGAGGACATGCGCCCGGCCGACCTGGCCAACGCGTTGCAGGACCTGCCCGACAGCCGGCGCAACGAGGTCGCGGCGGCCCTGGACGACCAGCGGCTGGCCGACGTGCTGAGCGAGTTGCCCGAGCACGACCAGGTCGAGATCCTCGCCGCGCTGGACCGCGAACGGGCCGCCGACATCCTGGAGGAGATGGACCCGGACGACGCCGCCGACCTGCTCGGCGAGCTGTCGCCACCGGAGCAGGACATGCTGCTCGACCTGATGGAGCCGGACGAGGCCGACTCGGTCCGGCAGCTGTTGAAGTACACCCCGGGCACGGCCGGCAGCGTGATGACCTCCGAACCGGTCATCCTGCCGCCGGACGCGACGGTCGCGGAGGCCCTGGCGCGGATCCGGGAGCCACAGCTCTCCCCGGCGGTGGCCGCGCAGGTGTTCGTGGCCCGCGCGCCGATGACCACGCCAACCGGTCGCTATTTGGGGATGGTGCACTTCCAGCGGCTGCTGCGTGAGCCGCCCGCCGATCTGCTCGGCGGGGTGGTGGTCAACGACATCGACCCGTTGCGCCCGACCACGCCCCTGCCGGAGATCACCCGCCGGATGGCCACCTACGATCTGGTGGCCATGCCGGTCATCGACCGGAACAATCGGCTGGTGGGCGCGGTCACCGTGGACGACGTGCTGGATCATTCGCTGCCCCGGGACTGGCGGGACCGCGACGCCATGAGCACCCACGCCGACCCGGCCACGGAGGACACCGATGTCTGAACAGCGCCGGGCGGAACGGCTGGACCTGCCGCGGGAGCCCCGTGGGCTGAAGCTGCCCCGGGTCGACCAGGAAACCTTCGGCCGCTGGGCCGAGGGCATCGCCCGCGGCATGGGTACGGCGAACTTCATCGTCTACATGACGCTGGTCATCACCATGTGGTTCGTCTGGAACACCCTCACCCCCGCGAGCCTGCACTTCGACCCGTACACCTTCACCTTCCTCACCCTGGTGCTGTCGATCCAGGCCTCGTACGCGGCGCCGCTGATCCTGCTCGCGCAGAACCGGCAGGCCGACCGCGACCGGGTGGCGTTGGACGAGGACCGGCGCCGGGCGACGATGCAGAAGGCCGACACGGAGTACCTGGCCCGGGAGATCGCCGCGCTGCGGATCGCGCTGGGTGAGGTGGCGACGCGGGACTTCGTCCGCTCGGAGCTGTCCCGGCTGGCCGAGGAATTGGACGAGGCGGCGCAGCGCCGGCAACGGTTGGAACGCCGGCAGCGGGAGGGTGCCGGCGCGCGGGCCGGCGGTGACGGGCTCGACGAGCCGCGTGACGAGCTGGATGGTGATCATCCGAGGGACGGCCGGCGCGACACCGGCGCCCCGCACCGCCCGGAAACCTGATCGAATCGCTCACAACCACCACCGCTGGCGCCGGTGACGGTCCACCACCGACGTAACATTGCCGCCATGTCAGCTCCCGTCAGCACCGTCAACGACGCTGTTCAGGCCGCCCTGGCCACCGTCAACGACCCGGAGATCCGCCGGCCGATCACCGAACTCGGCATGGTCCGCTCCGCCGAGGTCGGCGAGGACGGTGTGGTCCGGGTCGAGCTGCTGCTCACCGTGGCCGGATGCCCGCTGAAGGACAAGCTGCGCTCGGACATCACCGCCGCGGTCAGCGCGGTGAGCGGGATCACCGGCGTCGAGATCGAATTCGGCGTGATGAGCCCCGAGCAGCGCCAGGAACTCCAGGCCAAGCTGCGTGGTGGCGGCGCCACCGAGGAGCCGGTCATCCCGTTCGCCCAGCCCGGCTCCCGCACCCGGGTGTACGCGGTGGCCAGCGGCAAGGGCGGCGTGGGCAAGTCCAGCGTGACGGTGAACCTGGCCGCCGCACTGGCCGCTCGTGGCCTGTCGGTCGGCGTGGTCGACGCCGACATCTACGGACACTCCGTGCCGCGGATGCTAGGCGCGGACGGCCGTCCCACCCGGGTCGAAGACATGATCATGCCGCCGCAGTCGCACGGCGTGAAGGTCATCTCGATCGGCATGTTCACCTCTGGCAACGCTGCGGTGGTCTGGCGCGGGCCGATGCTGCACCGGGCGTTGCAGCAGTTCCTCGCCGACGTGTACTGGGGCGACCTCGACGTGCTGCTGCTCGACCTGCCTCCAGGCACCGGTGACGTGGCCATCTCCCTGGCCCAGCTGCTGCCCAACGCGGAGATCCTGGTGGTCACCACGCCGCAGACCGCCGCCGCCGAAGTGGCCGAGCGGGCCGGTGCGATCGCGCTGCAGACCCACCAGCGGGTGGTCGGTGTGATCGAGAACATGTCCTGGCTGGAACTGCCGGACGGCTCCCGGATGGAGGTCTTCGGGGCCGGCGGCGGCCAGACGGTGGCCGACTCGCTGACCCAGACCATCGGCGCGCAGGTGCCGCTGCTGGGCCAGGTACCGCTCGACACCCGGGTGCGGGAGGCCGGCGACGAGGGGAACCCGATCGTGCTCACCGAGCCGGACTCCCCGGCAGCGAAGGCCCTGAGCAAGGTCGCCGACCGGCTCGCGCTACGCCGCGAGTCGCTGCTCGGCAAGCCGCTCGGGCTCAAGCCTGCCGGTCGCTGACCGGCCCTGTTCGAACCAGAACCGCCGGCCACCTCAGGGGTGGCCGGCGGTTCGGCGTTGACGTGATTCCAACCTGGTCCCGCGCGCTCAGGTGACCTCGTCGTAGCCGGCGGTACGCGGTGCCGGGGCGGCGGCGGGTGACGAGCCGGTCGAGGAGGAGCCGGTACGCGGATCCGCTGCGGCGGCCACGTTCTTGATGTCCTTCTGCACGTTGGTGACATCCGTCCGGAGATCGTCGTACATGCCCTGAAGGGGCTTGCGGATCGCCTGCTCGTCTTCCTCGCTGAGCAGGTGCTTGCGGATGAACGCCTTCGGGTGCAGGTCCTCCAGTTGGATGTCGGTGCCGAGTTCCTTGCTCAGGTCGGTGGTGGCGTTACGGGCCATGGTGCGCAGGTTGCGCACCATGCGCAGCCCGTCGCCGATCACCGCCGGCAGCCGGTCACCGAAGATCAGCAGCGCCACCAGCAGCAGCGCGCCGACCTCCCACACGTTCAGGTTCTCGAACACCCCTGGGGCCTCCTCACCGGGCTACGCAGCAAGACTACGCACGTCAGCGGCCTGCCAGAAGGGGGGCACGAGGTCACTTCGCATCGGCGGCGAGGGTCACCGAGGTGTTCTGCCGGCTGGAGCCTCGGCGGTACTCGACGGTCACCACCGAGCCGGGCGCGTACTTGCGGACCAGGGCGATCAGGTCGGTCGGCTCGGTCATCGGCCGGCCGTTGAGCCGCAGGATCACGTCACCGGCCCGCAGCCCCGCGCCGGCCGCCGGGCCGGACGGCTCCACGGCGGCCAGGCGTACGCCGGAACCGTTGGTGTTCGACCCGGGTCCACCCACCTGGGCGCCGATCACCGTGCGGCGGGCCTTGCCGGTGCCGATGATCTCCTGGGTGATCCGCTTGGCCTGGTTGATGGGAATGGCGAAGGCGAGCCCGATGTTGCCGGCCTCCTGCCCCTCCGACACCAGTGACTTGATCGTGGAGTTGACGCCGATCACCCGCCCGGCCGCGTCGACGAGCGGACCGCCCGAGTTGCCGTGGTTGACGGCCGCGTCGGTCTGGATCGCGGCGTAGTAGCGCGTCGGTCCGCCCGGCTCGCCGGCCTGCATAGTCCGGTCCAGGGCGCTGACGATGCCGGCGGTCACCGTGTTGGCCAGCGACAGTGGCGAACCGATGGCCAGCACCGGGTCGCCGACCGCGAGCGCGTCGGAGTCACCGAACTCGACCGGACGCAGCCCGCTGCGAGTGACTTTGATCACCGCGATGTCGGACTCCTCGTCCTGTCCCACCACAGTCGCCGAGGCCGTACTGCCGTCGTTGAAGATCACGGACGCCTTGCCTGTACCACCGGCGACCACGTGATCGTTCGTGATCACGTGCCCGTCGGCGCTGACGATGAATCCGGAGCCCTCGCTGGTGCCGCCCACCCCCACCATCCGGACGGTGACCACGCTGGGCAGGACCCGCTCGGCGACCCCGGCCAGTGACTCCGGCGGACGCTGGGCGAGCGTCGGCGCCGATCCCGGCGCGGCACCGAGCACCGGCGCGGCCACCCCGCCGCGCACCGCGAAGGCATAGCCGAGTGCGCCACCCAGGGTGCCCGCGAGCAACGCGGTGATCAGGGGAATGAGCAGCATCTGGCGCAGTTTCGGGCGGCCGGGCGCGTCCGGGTCGGTGACCGGTTCCGGCTCGGTTCCGGGGATCGGCGCGGCCGGTATCACCACCGCCGTCGGAGCGTGCGGGTCCCGCCACGGGTCGGCGAGCGCATCGGACCACCACGGCGAGGCGACCGGCTGGCCGCCGTACGGCGGCGTCGTCGGTGAGCCTCCCGGCGGGTGTCCGGGCCCCGGCTGTCCCGCCGGTACGCCGCTCGCGCCGGGCTGGCGCCAGTCCCAGCCGTCGGTCACTCGGTGCCTCCCAGTCCGTCCCCGGTATCCACGATCCGCGATGGACGCCGTCGGACGTGCGGTCGACGGGATACCGCTTCCAGGATTGCACGGATGTGCCGCGTGGGGTCAGCGGTTGTCACTGCGGGTGGGTGCCCGGCTGCGCCCGTGGCGGGCCGCCTCTAGAGTCACAATGCCCACCCGCCCCGCACTTCACGCTCGCTGCCCGGAGGTGTCCCATCGCCACGGTCGCTGGTTCCGGCAGTTCGGCGAACCCGGCGCTGCACTTCGCCGAGTCGTACGTGACTGAGGACCTCGTGCTACGGACCGCACGCAGCCTGGCCAACGAGGTCGGTCTCGACGCGGTCACCTCGGGCGCAGGTGCCACGTTGCGCCTGCTGGCCGCGGCCGGCAATGCCCGCGCGGTGGTCGAGATCGGCACAGGCACCGGAGTCAGCGGCGTGTGGCTGTTGCGTGGCATGCGCGCCGACGGTGTGCTCACCACCATCGACGTCGAGGTGGAGCACCAGCGCATCGCCCGACGCATCTTCACCGAGGCCGGCTTCGTCGCCGGCCGGACGCGGATCATCACCGGTCGGGCGCTGGACGTCCTGCCCCGGCTCGCGGACGGCGCGTACGACCTGGTCTTCGTGGACGCCGAGGCGACCGGCTTCACCGCCTGTGTGGATGCCGCGCTGCGGCTGCTGCGGCCCGGGGGTGTGCTGGTGCTCAACGGCGCGTTCGCCGGTGGCCGGATCGGTGACCCGGCGGCCCGCGACGCGGAGACGGTGACGGTGCGCGAGACGATCAAGGCCATCCGCGAGTCGGAGCACTGGATCCCGGCGCTGCTGCCGGTCGGGCACGGCCTGCTCGCCGCAGTCCGCTGCTGACCTGCCAGCACCGGACCCGCCAGCATCGGGCCTGCCAGCATCGGGCCTGCCAGCATGGCTGCCTCGAAAGAGCGCGGCCTCAGCAGAGCGTGGCCAGCCAACGCAGCAGGCCACGTACGCCCCAACCGGTCGCACCCCGGGTCAGCTCCGCGTCGTCCCGTTCACACCAGGAGGGCGCTGACATATCGATGTGCAGCCACTTCTCGCGCAGCGCGCCGGTGAACTCGCGCAGATAGAGCGCGGCCAGCACGGAACCGGCGCCCTGGGTCGGTGCGCTGTGCAGATCGGCCAGTTCGCTGCCGAGATGCTCGACGTAGTCGGCCGGCAGCGGCATCCGCCAGGCGGACTCGCCAGCCGCGGCGACGGCCGCCAGCATGTCGGCGGCGAGTTGGTCGTTGTCGCTGTACAGCGCGCCGGTACGGGTGCCGAGGGCGACAGCGTTCGCCCCGGTCAGGGTGGCCAGGTCGATCAGCAGGTCGGGCTTGAGCTCCTGGACCGCGTACGCCATGGCGTCGGCGAGCACCAGCCGCCCCTCGGCGTCGGAGTTCGTCGTCTCACTGGTCAATCCGCCGTAGTGCCGGACGATGTCGCCGGGCCGGAATGCGGCACCGCTGACCATGTTCTCGGCCAGCGGAGCCAGCGTGGTGATCCGCACGGGCAGCCGCAGCGCCGCCGCACCGAGGGTCGCCGCCACGACGGCCGCCGCACCGGCCATGTCCTTGCGCATCAGTTTCATGGCCGGCACCGACTTGATCGAGATGCCGCCGGTGTCGAAGGTGATGCCCTTGCCGACCAATACCACATGCATGCCGGCATCGGCCGGCTGCCAGTCCAGCTCGACCAGACGAGGGCCGCTGGCCGAGCCGCCGCCCACGGCGAGGATGCCGCCGAATCCCTCGGCGGCCAACTCCTCGGGCTCGCGTACCCGCAGCCGCAGGCCGGGCAGGTCGGCAGCGGCAGCGGCGACCTGGCCAGCGAACCACTGCGGGTTCTTGACCGAGGAGGGGGCGTTGGTGAGGTCGCGGGCCAACCGCGTCATCTCGGCGGTGGTGCGGGCCACCTGCACCGCCTGCTGGTAGGCGTCGGGCTCGGCGACCGCCAGGTCCACGCCGGTCAGCGCGGGGGCCTCGGTGTCGGCGCCCAACCGGTACCGGTACGAGCCCAGCAGCAGCCCCTCGACCAGACCACGAACCGCCTCCGAGGACACACCGGCCGGCAGCGCTACTGTGATATGGGTCTCATCTTTGCCCGCTCGCGCCAGCGCCGCACCCGCTGATCGCCAACCCGACTCGTCGCCCTCCCCGACGCCGACCAGCAGCAGTCGGGCCGGGGCAGCACCCGGTCGCAGTTGCCGGTGCACTTCGCCGACCCGGCCGGTCAGCCCCGCCATCGAAGCCAGCGCGGCGGCCTCGTCGGCGACCCCGGCGGGCAGCGCCACGGCAGTCGGGACCGGCTCGGCCGACGTGCCGTCGGCAGCCCCCGGTCGAAGGGGCAGGGCCACGGCGTCGAGCCGGTCCGGCTCGACGGTCAGACGGATGGCGAGCACGCGGAGCCGTACCTCCTGAAGAAGATTGCGGGTCGAATCGCCCGCGAAATGGTATGAAGGCCCTGAGCCACCGGTTCGACCGGTGGCTCAGGGCATGGGCGCGACTCCAGGAGCCACGCCCGAACGAACCGTCCGCGGCGGCAAAAGCCGCCGACCAGACCAACCTTGCCAGCCGGCGGCCGCCTTCGGCGGCGAACCTCGCCGACCAAACCGGCCTTGCCGGCCGGCGGCCGCCTTCGGCGGCGAACCTCGCCGACTGAACCGGCCTTATCTCAGCCGGCGGCCGCCTTCAGCGCGTCACCGAGCGCCGTCGCCTCGTCGGGAGTCATCTCGACGACGAGCCGGCCACCGCCCTCCAGCGGGACCCGCATGACGATGCCCCGGCCCTCCTTGGTGACTTCCAGCGGACCGTCGCCCGTCCGCGGCTTCATCGCCGCCATGTTGTCTCCCCTCAGACCTACACCAGGGTCGGTGGGTTGCCCCACAGCCACTTCGCCATGACCACCCGCAACTTGCACGGGGGCGTCGACCAACGATTTTCCCTGATGAACACCGCCGGACCCAAACCGAAGCAGCATTGATGTAACAGCATCTAGCTTATCCCGAGATGGCCTGTCACAATGTGCGGTCATGCAGGCACGGTCGGCACTATTCGACCTGTACGGCGACCATCTCCGACCCCGGGGTGGCCGGGCACCGGTTGCTGCCCTGGTCAAACTCCTGGCGCCGCTCGGGATCGCCCCACCGGCCGTTCGGACCGCAGTGTCCCGCATGGTGCGACAAGGCTGGCTCGAACCGGTCAAACTGATGTCCGGTCCCGGATATTCGATCACATCGAAGGCGGCTCGCCGACTCGACGAGGCGGCCTCCCGGATCTACCGCACCGGCCGGGTCACCTGGGACGGGCGGTTCGACCTGCTGGTGCTCGACGCCCCGCCCGCCCGGCGGGACCGTCAGCGCCTCTCCGCGAACCTCCGCTACCTCGGCTACGGCACACTCGACGAGCAGATCTGGGTGGCCACCCGACCCGGCGAGGACGTCGACCTGCTGCTGGACGAGGCGGGCGTACGTTTCGAGCGGTTCAGCGCCGCGCACGCCGCCGGCACCCCCGGCGCGATGGGCCTGGTCCGCCGGGCCTGGGACCTGGCCGAGATCGGCCGGGCGTACGAGCAGTTCGTCGCCGAGCAACGTGCCCTGCTGACCGGCATCACCGCGCGCAGCGGCGACGAGGAGGCGTACGCGGCCCGATTCCGGTTGGTGCACGCGTGGCGTACCTTCCTCTTCCGGGACCCGCAGCTACCCCCGGCGCTGCTGCCCGAACGCTGGCCCGGAACCGCCGCCGCCAGCTTCTTCGACCGGCACGCGGCCCGGCTCCGGCCGGCGGCGGATCGGTACGTCGAGCACTGCCTCGACGGTGGTAACCGGATTCTCCGACAGAAGGAACACCAGACGTGACCGAGCCGCTGCTCGTCGACCGCACCGATGCCGTCGTCACCCTCACCCTGAACCGTCCGTCGGCGATGAACTCGTTGAACGTGGCGCTCAAGGAGGCGCTGCGGGACACCCTCGCCGAACTGGAGGCCGACCGCAGCTGCCGGGCGGTGGTGCTGGCCGGCGCCGGCGGCTCGTTCTGCGCCGGGCAGGATCTGCGCGAGCACGTGACCACCCTCGAATCGGGCGCCGGAAAGCCTCTGGACACGGTCCACGCGCACTACAACCCGATCGCCGCCCGGCTGGCCAGCCTGCCCAAACCGGTGGTGGCCGCAGTCCGCGGCATGGCCGCCGGGGCCGGCGCCTCGCTGGCGTTCCTGGCCGACATCCGCATCGGTGGGCCGTCCACCAGCTTCCTGATGGCGTTCGCCAAGGTCGGGCTCGCCGCCGACACCGGCGCGTCGTGGACGCTGCCCCGGCTGGTCGGTCATGCCAAGGCCGTCGAGCTGCTGATGCTCGCCGAACCGGTACGCGCCGACGAGGCATGCCGGCTCGGCCTGATCAACCGGATGGTGGACGACGACGAGGGCGTGCTGCCGGCCGCCCAGGAACTCGCCGCCCGACTGGCTGCCGGCCCGACGGTGGCGTACGGCGCGATCAAGCGTCAGCTCTCCGTCGCCGACGCCGGTACGCTGGCCGACGCCCTGGCCGCCGAGGCACAGGCACAGGCGATCTGCGGCGGTACCGCCGACCACCGGGCGGCCACCATGGCCTTCGTCAACAAGCAACGGCCGGTCTTCGAAGGCCGCTGAGCGTCAGTCGTCCTCCTCCGGATCCTGGTTCGCCTCGGCGCCGAGCACGAACGCCTGCATGGCGAGCTCGTCACCGGAGGGCGAGACGAACGCGGGCAGCTCCCGTGGGCCGAGCTCCTGAACGTACGCCCAGAACAGGCGGACCGCCTCCGCCGGCGAGTCGGCCTCGATCGGCAGATCCAGGCTGACCAGCCAGGAGCGCCGCTGCGACGGCGGGCCGAGCCGGTTGACCAGCTCACGGAAGGCCCCTGCGTCGAGCGCGGTCACCGGGCCGCCGAGGGCTAGCGTGTCGGCCGGCACCGGCTCGTCGAAGGCCCGCCTGGTGTACGTCACCACAAGCGTCTCCGGTCCGCGGTCGGACTGCGGGTCGTCCGGATCCTCCGGACGCCGGGCTGTCGGCGCGGCCACCCGGCCCACCGCCACCAGCCGCAGCGGCTCGTCGGCCAGCACCGCGACCTGATCGCCGGCGCGCGGCAGGGCGATGACGTCCGCCAGCCCGGTCAGCTCCAGCGTGTCATGGTGAACGAGTCGCTCGGCGTCGTACCGGCCGGCGGGCAGGAGCACAGCCCAGGTGCCCGTACCGTCCGTCTGGCTCACCCCGTCCACCCGGGGTGCGGTGTCGGTCGTCATGCCTCTATCCCATCACGGTCGCCCCGGGTGGCACGACGTGACAGCCCGCGAGGTGATCGTCGACCATTCCGGTGGCCTGCATCAGCGCGTAGGCCGTGGTCGGGCCGACGAACCGGAAACCGCGTCGCTTGAGTGCCTTGGCCATCGCCGTGGATGCGTCGGTCAGCGCCGGCACCTCGGCATGGCTGGCTGGCCGGGAGCGGGTCGGTGGTGCGAAGGACCAGAGCAGCTCGGACAGGCCCTCGGGCAGTTCCTGCGCGACCCGGGCGTTCGCGATCGCTGCTTCGATCTTGGCGCGGTTGCGGACGATGCCGGCGTCGGCGAGCAGCCGGTCCACCTCGGCCTCGCCGTAACCGGCGACCGCGCTGATCCGGAAGTCGTCGAAGGCCCGCCGGAACGCCGGGCGCTTACGCAGGATGGTCAGCCAGGACAACCCGGACTGGAACGCCTCCAGCGTCATCCGTTCGTAGAGGGCGTCGTCTCCGCACACCGGGCGGCCCCACTCCTCGTCGTGGTAGACCGCATAGTCGGTCGTGCCCGCGCCCCAGGCGCAGCGGGGTAGCCCGTCGGCCCCGATCACCAGGTCAGTCACGGCGTCCAGGCTAGGCCCGCCCACCGACATGCTGCCGGCGTGGTCAGCGCCTGCGCCGTCGGCCGGGGGACGCCTCAGGGCAGGCGACCCTGCTCGACCTGCCGGGCGAAACGCCGTAACGCCTGGGTCAGGCCGAACTTCGAGCCGGGCCAGAGCACCGGCCAGGCCACCCGGCCAGCCGGCCCACCCGGCAGGTGGAACCACTCGTGCCAGACCACCTGGCTGCGCCCGCTCGCCAACTGGGTGCAGCGCAGCACTCCGGGGCCCCGCAGCAGCGTGCCGCAGTGCACCACACCGATCTCGTACGGCGCGTCCACCCGGACCACCCGCATCCTGTCCCGCAGCACGGCCGGGCCGAGCGTGGTGACCGCCTCGACCAGACTGCCCTCGCCGCCGTCACCCTCGACCACGCGCACGGTGGTGAACGGTATCCACTCGGACTGCCGCTCCCAGGCGAGCAGCGCCGCGAAGACCCGCTCCGCCGGGGCATCGACGATCACGGCGGCGGTGACCTCACCGGCGCCCCGCCGGGCCGCCTCGCGAAGCTCTTCCGGTGCGCCCGGATCGGTCACGGCGACTCCGCGCGCACCGCCGACGCCCGCGGTTCCTCCTCCGCGACCGCGTCGCCCGACTCCGCCGCCGGGTCGCCCGGCTTGACCGCCGGGTCATCGGGCTTCGGCGCTGGGTCCTTCGACTCGGCGTCGAGCTTGCCGAGGTCGATGTCGGCCGTGCCGCTCCCGTTCACCGCGTCGGTGTCGGCGGCCGGGCCTCGGGCCAGACTCGCGGACTGCGCACGGGCGCTGCGCAGGGCGTCGGCCTCCGCCGTGCGTCCCTCCCGCAATGCGGTCACCTCGGCCTCCAGTACGCCGATCAACTCGGTCTTGTACCCGATGTCGTAGGCCGCCCGGCGCATCGCCTGATCGACCTGGGTCATCCGGTACCCACGCAACGCGGTGTCGAAGCGTGCCTCACCGACATCCGACTCGCGCAGTGGGCGGTCGCCGGGCAACGGCACCGACCGCCCGTCCGCCTCGGTGGCCACCAGGCCGGGATCCCGACCGGTGGCCAGGGACGTTACGCCGAATACCACCGCCGCGACGGTGACCGCCACGACCAGCAGGAGCAGAAGCTGACCCATGTACTGATCGTGGCATGTCCAGCGGTGCGGAGCGACCCCACTCGGCGCGCCGTACCGGACGGGCCTTGCGACCTGCGACCGGATAGCGTCACGGTGTCCGGCAGCGGGTCGCCGGCGGCGTACGGCGTGAAGGAGGCAGCGTGTCCGGGGTGCTGCGGCTCGGTGGACGCACGTTCGACCCCGACGAGCTGGTCGTGATGGCGATCGTCAACCGCACTCCCGACTCGTTTTTCGACCGGGGCGCGACGTTCGCCGCCGACAGCGCCCTGCGGGCCGTGGAGCGGGCCGTGGACGAGGGCGCGGAGATCGTCGACATCGGCGGGGTGAAGGCCGGTCCCGGCGCCGAGGTCGACGTCGCCGAGGAGATCCGCCGTACCGTCGACACCATCGCCGCGGTCCGGGCCGCCTTCCCCGACGTGGTGATCTCGATCGACACCTGGCGGGCCGAGGTCGCGGTGGAGGCGGTCGCCGCCGGCGCCGACCTGCTCAACGACACCTGGTCGGGAGCGGACCCGGCGCTGGCCCAGGTCGCCGCCCGGACCGGCGCCGGCCTGGTCTGCTCGCACGCCGGAGGGCTCAGCCCGCGTACCCGCCCGCACCGGGCCGCCTTCCCCGACGTGGTGGCCGACGTGGTGGCGACGGTGACCGGGCTCGCCGAGCGCGCGGTGTCGCTGGGCGTACGCCCCGACGGGATCCTCATCGACCCGGCGCATGACTTCGGCAAGAACACCCGTCACTCGCTGGAGATCACCCGACGGCTCGGTGAACTCGCCGCCACCGGTTGGCCGCTGCTGGTCGCCCTGTCGAACAAGGACTTCGTCGGCGAGACGTTGAACCTGCCGGTCACCGAGCGGCTGGAAGGCACGCTGGCCGCCACCGCGGTCTCCGCCTGGCTGGGCGCCCGGGTCTTCCGCGCCCATCAGGTGCGCCAGACCCGCCGCGTCCTGGACATGGTCGCCAGCATCCAGGGCAGCCGCCCGCCCGCGCTCAGTCGGCGTGGGCTCGCCTGAACCGGCGGGTCAGGTCCAGTGCAGGATCCGGCGCCGCCAGGCGTAGAGCAGGCCGAGGGCCAGCACGGCCACGAAGATCGCCATCTCGACGACGGTGACCAGCCCGAAGTCGGGACGGTCGAAGATCAACGCCCACGGAAAGAGGAAGACCGCCTCGACGGCGAACAACACGTACAGGTAGGCGTAGACGTAGTAGCGGATCTGCATCTGCGCCCAGTCCCCGCCGACCGGGTCGACGCCGCACTCGTAACTGGCGCGTTTTCCGGGCGAATCGGCTGGTCGAGCGGGGCGCAGCACGCGGTTCGCCGAGAACGCAACGACGAAGAAAAGGACGCTGACGAGCAGCAGCAGCCCGAGCGTCGCGTACGAGCCCAGATAGCCGGTCACAGCAGGCCAGCCTACCGCCCGGCGGTCGAGGCCACGACCGGCAGCGCGGCGGTGATCTGGATTACCCGGACGGCGCGAAACGGCGCAACACACCGCATAAACCCTCACAATCCGTTCCCAGTCGGCGGACCTCCGGGGAAGGTGCGAGGCCGATTCGACGTAGGCTCTCGGGTGAGGACGACGCGCCGCCGCGGCGCGCAGCGAAGCGAGGTGCGGGCGTGACCAAGCAGATCCGCCAACTGGACCGAGTGGTCATCCGATTCGCCGGTGACTCCGGCGACGGCATGCAGCTCACCGGTGACCGGTTCACCTCCGAGACGGCCCAGTTGGGCAACGACATCTCCACGCTGCCCAACTTTCCGGCCGAGATCCGGGCACCCGCCGGCACCCTGCCGGGCGTCTCCAGCTTCCAGGTGCACTTCGCCGACTACGACATCCTGACGCCGGGCGACGCACCGAACGTGCTGGTGGCGATGAACCCGGCGGCGCTCAAGGCAAACCTCACCGACCTGCCCCGCGGCGCCGACATCATCGTCAACACCGACGAGTTCACCAAGCGCAACCTGGCCAAGGTCGGGTACGCGAGCAGCCCGCTCGACGACGACACGCTCGACGGGTACGCGGTGCACCCGGTGGCGCTGACCTCGATGACCATCGGCGCGCTGGCCGACCTCGACGTGTCCAAGAAAGACGCCGAGCGGGCCAAGAACATGTTCGCGCTGGGCCTGCTCAGCTGGATGTACTCCCGGCCGTACTCCTCGACCCTGCGGTTCCTGGAACGCAAGTTCGCCAAGCGACCGGAGCTGGTCGCGGCGAACGTGGCCGCCTTCAAGGCCGGCTGGAACTTCGGCGAGACCACCGAGGACTTCTCCGTCCGGTACGAGGTCAAGCCTGCGAAGATGCCGCCGGGCACCTACCGCAACATCACCGGCAACGCGGCGCTGTCGCTGGGCATCGTCGCCGCCGGGGTCCGCTCCGGCCTGCCGGTCTTCCTCGGGGCGTACCCGATCACCCCGGCGTCGGACATCCTGCACGAGTTGAGCAAGCACAAGCGGTTCGGCGTGACCACCATGCAGGCCGAGGACGAGATCGCCGCGGTCGGCGCCGCGCTGGGGGCGTCGTACGGCGGTGCGCTGGGCGTGACCACGACCAGCGGCCCGGGGGTGGCTCTCAAGAGCGAGACGATCTCGCTGGCCGTGGCGCTGGAACTGCCGCTGCTCATCGTCGACGTGCAGCGCGCCGGCCCGTCCACCGGCATGCCGACCAAGACCGAGCAGGCCGACCTGAGCATGGCGTTGTTCGGTCGGCACGGTGAGGCTCCGGTGGCGGTGATCGCCCCGAAGTCGCCGTCCGACTGCTTCTTCGCAGCGCTGGAGGCGGCGCGGATCGCGCTGACGTACCGCACCCCGGTGATCCTGCTCTCGGACAACTACGTCGCCAACGGCTCCGAGCCGTGGCTGCTGCCGGACGTGGAATCGCTGCCCGACCTGCGGGTCGAGTTCGCCACCGCACCCAACGGCGAGGACGGCACGACCTTCCTGCCGTACCTGCGTGATCCGCAGACCATGGCCCGGCCGTGGGCCGTCCCGGGCACGCCCGGCCTGGAGCACCGCATCGGCGGGCTGGAGAAGGCCGACAAGACCGGCGACATCTCGTACGACCCGGCGAACCACGACTTCATGGTGCGTACCCGGGCCGCCCGGATCGAGGCCATCCCGGTGCCGGACGTGGAGGTGGAGGATCCGGACGGCGACGCCCGGGTACTGGTGCTCGGCTGGGGTTCGACGTACGGCCCGATCGGCGCCGCCTGCCGGGCGCTGCGCCAACGGGGGCTGCCGGTCGCGCAGGCGCACCTGCGGCACCTCGCGCCGATGCCGGCGAACCTGGGTGCGGTGCTGCGCTCCTACGAGCGGGTGGTCATCCCCGAGATGAACCTCGGCCAGCTCGCCCAGGTGATCCGGGCGCGGTACCTGGTCGACGCGATCGGCTACAACCAGGTCCGCGGCCTGCCGTTCACCGCCGCCGAGCTGGAGACGATGCTGGAAGAGGTCCTGAAGAATGTCTGAGCCCGTCGCCCTCAAGCTCACCGCCAAGGACTTCAAGTCCGACCAGGAGGTGCGCTGGTGCCCCGGCTGCGGTGACTACGCGATCCTCGCGGCCGTTCAGCAGTTCATGCCGGAGCTGAACATCCCCCGGGAGAACATCGTCTTCGTCTCGGGCATCGGCTGCTCGTCGCGTTTCCCGTACTACATGAACACGTACGGCATGCACTCGATCCACGGCCGGGCCCCGGCGATCGCCACCGGCCTGTCGGTCTCCCGGCCGGACCTGTCGGTCTGGGTGGTCACCGGTGACGGTGACGCGCTCTCCATCGGCGGCAACCACCTGATCCACGCGCTGCGCCGCAACGTCAACCTCAAGATCCTGCTGTTCAACAACCGGATCTACGGCCTGACCAAGGGTCAGTACAGCCCGACCTCCGAGGTCGGCAAGATCACCAAGTCGACTCCGGTCGGCTCGGCGGATGCGCCGTTCAACCCGATCTCGTTGGCGCTGGGTGCGGAGGCCACCTTCGTCGGCCGGACCATCGACTCCGACCGCAAGCACCTCCAGTCGGTGCTGCGGGCCGC
This sequence comes from Micromonospora sp. NPDC051196, assembly GCF_040682415.1. NCBI lineage: Bacteria > Bacillati > Actinomycetota > Actinomycetes > Micromonosporales > Micromonosporaceae > Micromonospora > Micromonospora sp. NPDC051196. Next base: position 81,257 of record NZ_JBFBAY010000001.1, on the reverse strand, counting down.
CGCCGAACACGAAGGCTCGGCGTTCGTGGAGATCTACCAGAACTGCAACATCTTCAACGACGGGGCGTTCGACCAGCTCAAGGATCCGGGCATCCGGGACGACCACCTGATCCGCCTGGAGCACGGCCAGCCGATCACCTTCGGCAAGGACGGGCAGTTCTGCGTCGTACACCCGCCGGGTGGTTTCGGCCTGGAGGTCCGTGAGACCGCGAGCACCCCGGTCGAGGAGATCGTCGTGCACGACGCGGGCGTCGCCGACCCGGCGTACGCGTTCGCGCTCTCCCGGCTGCCCGGGTTCGACCTGCGCAACACCCCGATCGGGGTGTTCCGCTCGGTGGCCCGACCGTCCTACGACAGCGTGGTGCAGGCTCAGGTGGCCGAGGCCAAGGCGAACGTCACCGAGACCCCCGAGCAGCAGCTCGCCGGCCTGCTGGGCAGCGGCGACACCTGGACCATCGTCGGCTGACGACCGTACGCGAAGGGCGGGGCGTTCCATCTCGGAGCGCCCCGCTTCCTGCGTTCGGCGACCCTGCCGGGGTCAGGGCAGGGTGTTGGCGGTGGGCCGGTCGTCGCGTACGTGGACCAGCATGTCGCCGGTCTCGACGACCGCGCCCGCCTGGTCCGCCAGGGTGACCACCTTGCCGCGCCGGACCAGCGCGATCACCAGCGATTCCAGCTCGCGGGGATTCCGGCCGACCTCGTGCCGCTCGGCCGAGCGCATGGCCAGCGCCATACCCTGACCGGGGGTCAGCAGATCCTCCACCACGTCGATCAGCGGTGGCGCGGAGGTGGACAGCCCGAGCAGCCGACCCGCGGTTGCCGAGGAGACGATCACGTGATGCGCGCCGCTCTGTTTGAGCAGCGGGGCGTTCTCCGCCTCCCGGGCGGCGGCGATGATTCGTACCTGGCCGGCGGTGAGCTGGCGTACGGTCAACGCCACCAGCACCGAGGCGTCATCGCTGTCGGTCGCGATGATCACCGCCTTGGCGGTACGCACATGGGCCTGGTTGAGCACCGAGGAACGGGTCGCCGAGCCCTCGATGGCGACCAGCCCGTTCGAGGTGGCCTGCCGCAACGCCGAGCCGTTGCGCTCCACCACGACGATCCGGGACTTGTCGAGCCCGTTCTCCTGAAGCGCCGAAATCGCGCTGCGGCCCTTCGTGCCGTAGCCGCAGATGATGACGTGGTCCTTCAATTTCCTCTCCCACCGGTGCAGGCGACGCCCGGTCCGATACTGCTCGGTCAGCACCTCCAGCGTGGTGCCGACCAGGATGATCAGGAACAGCACCCGGGCCGGGGTGATGAACAGGACGTTCACCAGCCGAGCGCTCTGGGTGGCCGGCACGATGTCGCCGTAGCCGGTGGTCGACAACGAGACCACCGCGTAGTAGAAGCAGTCCAGCAGGGTCAGGCCGTCGTCGTTGATGTCGCGGTACTGGTCCCGTTCGAGATAGACCACCGCCACCACGGCGAGCACCAGCCCGACGGCGGCAGCCAGCCGTAGGCTCAGCGCGCTCAGCGGGCCACGCCGCTGCGCGGGAAAGTGGATCACCGCGGGACCTGCCCCGCCTCCGTCGCCTGCACGAGCACAACATAGCCCTTGGCCGGGAATCCGCACGCCGAGGCACCCGAGCACGAAGCTCCGCACAGCAGTTGGGCGTGCCGACGGAAAGGCGGCGGGACGGCATCGGCGACCGCAGCCGGGCATGATGGGTAGGTCAGCGCAGGACCGGCGAGAGTGAGGCCCGCATGTCGTTGCTGCGACGGGTGATCGGCGCGGTGCTGCGCCGGGAACGCCAGCGCCAAGGCCTGACGCTACGAGAGGTCGCCCGGGTCGCCGGGGTGTCGGTGCCCTACCTGTCCGAGGTCGAACGGGGGCGCAAGGAAGCCTCGTCCGAAGTGCTCGCGGCCATCTGCCGCGCACTCGGCATCTACCTCTCCGACCTTCTCGAAGCGGTCCGCGACGAGTTGCGCCGGGTCGAGCGCCGGATACCGTCCACCCCACTGGGCAGGGCTCCACTCGGCGGCCAACTGCCGACCACCCGGCACGACGGCTCGGTGACCGCTGCCACCCGGGCCACCTCCGGCGGCACCCGGCGCCCGGTCGCCCAGCTCGGCGGAGTCGGCTGGGTGGGTGAAGCCGGCGGGTTCGGCATGCCCGGCGGTCTCACGCCCATCGGCGGCGGTCTCAGCTCCATCGGCGGTCTCACGCCCATCGGTGGACTGGCCGGAGGACTGCGGGTCGTGGTGTTCAGCGACCCGGTCGGCCTTGAGGTCGCTGAGGTCGGTGCACAGCCCGGTCGCGTGCTCGCCCGGGCTTCCTTGCGGCGGCCGATGACGGCGCCGCGGCCCAGCGGCAGCGCACTGCGCCGGGCCCGCCGGCTGCGGTCCGCCGTGCTTGCGGCCCGGTTGATGCGTACGCCCTCCCACCGCGACACCCGGCCTCGGCGAGCCGCCCGGCGTACGCAACGACTCGCTATCCAGGTCGCCCCTGGCGTACTCGCCCAACTGTCTCTGCCCTCGCGCGACCTCGCCAACCACTAGTGGTTCTGCCCAGGGCTGATCTGCCCGGGGCAGAACCACTGGGACCCCGACCTCCGGCCGGTCCAGGCTGAAAGGTGCCGGTCCCCGGGCGGTCGCCTCGCCCACCGGCGAACGGAGGGTGGACGAGATGATCACGATGCTGGACGACGGGCAGCGGACCTTCGGCGACCAGGTGTTCGAGCGGTTGCTGCGGGAACGAATCGTCTTCCTCGGCAGCGAGGTGACCGACGAGACCGCCAACCGGATCACCGCACAGATCCTCCTGCTCGCCGCCGAGGACTCGACACGCGACATCCACCTCTACATCAACTCGCCCGGCGGCTCGGTGAGCGCCGGCATGGCCATCTACGACACCATGCGCTTCGTCCCCAACGACGTGGCGACCCTGGCGCTCGGAATGGCCGGATCGATGGGTCAGTTCCTGCTCTGCGCGGGCACGGCCGGCAAACGGTACGCCCTGCCACACGCCCGGATCCTGATGCACCAACCCTCGGGCGGAATGGGTGGCACCGCCTCCGACATCACCATTCAGGCGGAGAACATGCTGCACGTGAAGCAGACCATGCAGCACCTGATCGCCCACCACAGCGGACGCGACCTGGCCGAGATCCAACGCGACTGGGACCGCGACCGCTGGTTCACCGCCGAACAGGCCCGCACCTACGGCCTCATCGACCAGGTCGTAACCACCACCACCCAACTCTCCACCCCCTAACCCCTCCCCGCCCCTCGCCCTCCCTCCCCGCCCTCCCTCCCCGCCCTCCCTCCCCGCCCTCTCAGCCCGCCCGCCCCCCTCTCAGCCCGCCCGCCCCCCCCTCTCAGCCCGTCGATCTTGCACTTTTGGTCGGCGAAATGTCCGGTAGGCACCATTTGCCGCGACGAAAAGTGCAAGATCGACGCGGGAAGGAGCGGGCGCGGCACGCAGGAAGGGAGCGGATCGGGTGCGCAAGAGGGTGGGGGCTGGGTTGGGCGATCGTCATCGGGCTGCTGGCGTGGCGTACCGGTGGGGTTGATTTTTTGGGGTGTTTGTCGGTTGCCGGGTGTTGGTTTGGTCGAAGATTTCATCAACTGCTCAGGCTGCGGCTCAAGTCTGCGGGCACGGTGATCCCGGCTCCGGCGCGGGCGATGCGGGTACGACTTCCGATTGCGAGGTGACGGTGGGTTCTGGCGAGCCGGCTGAGTCACCTCGCCGGGACGGGCACCACTCCATGCCGTCCCATGAGGTGGTGCTCCTGCTGGAGACGGATCCGCGCCGCGGCTTGAGCAGGGAGGAGGCCGAGCGTCGTCTGGGGCGGTACGGGCCCAACGTGCTGCCGGCCGCCGGGGGCGGTGGTGTCCTGCGCCGGTTCCTACGACAGTTCCACCACCCGCTTGTCTATGTGCTGATGGCGGCTGCGGTGATCACGGCGGTGCTCGACGAGTACGTCGACAGCATCGTGATCTTCGGCGTCGTGCTGGTCAACGCCGTGGTCGGGTATGTGCAGGAGTCCAAGGCGGAGGCCGCGTTGGACTCGTTGCGGTCCATGGTGCGCACCGCGGCGCGGGTGGTGCGTGACGGGCAGGAAAGGTTGGTCTCCTCGGACGAACTGGTTCCGGGCGATCTGATCGTGCTGGAGGCCGGCGACAAGGTGCCGGTGGACATGCGCCTGGTCCGCCTGGCCGAGCTGCGGGTGGACGAGTCGGCGCTGACCGGTGAGTCGGTTCCGGTGACGAAGGACGAAGCGGAACTGCCGGATGTGACCGACGTGGCGGACCGGCGCAACATGGTCTACTCGGGCACCCTGGTGACGGCGGGCAGTGGCGCCGGCATCGCGGTGGCCACCGGCACCGAGACCGAGTTGGGGCAGATCCACCGGTTGGTGGGCGCAGCCGAGGCGTTGGCGACCCCGCTGACGAGCAAGCTGGCCTGGTTCAGCAAGGTGCTGACGTTGGCCATCCTCGTCCTGGCGGCGGTGACCTTCGGTGTCGGTGTGCTGCGCGGGCAGGACGCGGCCGAGACCTTCACCGCGGCCATCGCTCTCGCGGTGGGGGCGATCCCCGAGGGGCTACCGGCGGCCGTCACCGTCACGTTGGCCATCGGTGTCACCCGGATGGCGCGGCGGCGGGCGGTGATTCGCCGGCTACCGGCAATCGAGACGCTGGGTAGCACCACGGTCATCTGTTCTGACAAGACGGGCACGCTGACCGAGAACCAGATGACGGTACGGGCGCTGTGGACGCCGGACGGCGAGTTCATCGTCACCGGTTCGGGTTACCGACCCGAAGGGGAGATCCGCGACGTTTCGGGCACCCCGGCCGGCGAGGCGAACAGGGCGCTGCACTGGTCGCTGCTCGCGGGTGCAGGCTGCAACGATGCCCGGATACACGAGGAGAACGGCGAGTGGATCCTCACCGGCGACCCGACCGAGGGGGCGATGCTGGTGGTCGCCGGGAAGGGCGGCATCGACCGGGACCGGTTCGAGGACGGCTGTCCCCGTATCGCCACGATCCCCTTCAGCTCCGAGCGGCAGTACATGGCCACCCTGCACGGTGAACGCGACTCCGGACGCGAGGTTGTGCTGGTCAAGGGCAGCGTGGAACGGATCGTGGCGATGTGCCGGACCGAGATGGGCGCCGACGGGGAAAGCCGCCCGCTGGACGCCGAGGCGGCCCTGCGCTCGGCGGAGCAGCTGGCCGGCGGCGGACTTCGGGTGCTCGCGACGGCCGTCGGCCCTGGTGGCCGATCCGACGGCTTCGACGAGCGACAACTGCCGGGCACCCTGAGCCTGACCGGTCTGCAGGCCATGCTGGACCCGCCCAGGAGCGCCGCCGCGCCTGCGGTACAGGCGTGTCACACCGCCGGAATCGGCGTCAAGATGCTCACGGGCGATCACGCGGCGACGGCCACCGCCATCGCCACCGAAGTCGGCGTACTTGGTGACGATCATGGAGGGCAGGTGCTCACCGGCAGGGATCTGGAGGCACTGCCGGCCGAACGGTTCGGAGAAGCGGTCGACCGCGCTGCGGTGTTCGCCCGGGTGTCACCGGAGCAGAAACTGCGGTTGGTCGAGACACTCCAGCAGCGCGGCCACGTGGTCGCGGTGACCGGTGACGGGGTCAACGACGCCCCTGCGCTGCGCCAGGCGAATATCGGGATCGCCATGGCGCGTACCGGGACCGAGGTGGCCAAGGAGGCCGCCGACATGGTGCTCACCGACGACGACTTCGCCACCATCGAAGCCGCGGTCGAGGAGGGCCGCGCAGTGTTCGACAATCTCACCAAGTTCATCGTCTGGACGCTGCCGACGAACCTCGGTGAGGGGCTGGTCATCTTCGTCGCCATCGTCCTGGGCGCGACCCTTCCGCTGCTACCGACACAGATCCTGTGGATCAACATGACCACCGCCGTTCTGCTCGGCCTGATGCTCGCCTTCGAGCCGAAGGAGACCGGCATCATGCGGCGACGGCCGCGCGATCCTCGCCGCCCTCTGTTGACCGGCGCTCTCGTGGGCCGGATCGGGTTGGTGGCCGCCCTGCTCGTCGCCGGCACCTGGTGGCTGTTCCATTGGGAACAGAACCGCGGCGCCGATGTGGCCGAAGCACGAACCGCGGCACTGAACCTCTTCGTCGTGGTGGAGGCGCTCTATCTGTTCAGCTGCCGTTCCCTGGTCACGTCCGCCTGGCGGGTCGGTCTCTTCACCAACCGGTGGATCCTGGCGGGCGTGGCGCTACAGGCCGTCGCTCAACTCGCCATCACCTACCTGCCGGTCATGAACAACGTCTTCGACACCGCGCCGATCGGCGGCGATGTCTGGCTGCGCATCCTCGCGGTCGGGGTGGCAACCGCCGCCGTGGTCGCGATCGACAAGCGGATCCGGAAGCACCGGATGTGACGACCGGCGCAGCCGGCCGCGTATCGCGGCCAGGCTCATCTCCCGCTCCTTCTGCTGGATCGGATGGGTGGTCGGCGGATCGGGAGGCCCCCCCGGTCTCCCGATCCGCCATCCCCCCGGCGGGCCGGTAGCGGCTGTTTCGCCTCGAAGTCTGTCCGGGCGACGGACCCGGTCACCAGGGACTGCCGTCCCAGGTGCCCGGGATGTTGTCCCGGCTCATCGAGCTTGGCCGGCTGGCGACGATCGTCGACGAGTTCTTCGGCAGTTCTCCGAGGCACGAGCGGCCTGGTCAGGTCATTCCGGGGAGGCGCTCCCCTACTAGTACTTTTGTACTTGTACCGACGTACTAGTTCGTGAGGATGAAGATGACATTGCCGATCGCCGGGTGGCCCACGCACCGGGCGCTCCCATGACCTTCCGCAGGGATCCCGAGGGGCGCCGGCGCGCCATGCTCGAAGTCGCCGCACAGGAGATGATCACCAACGGGTACGCGGCACTGACGCACCGGCGGGTGGCCGAACTGGCCCAGGTGCCGCTGGGCGCCACCACCTACTACTTCGAATCCCTGGACGACCTGCGCACGAGTGCGCTGGAGGTCATCGTCGCCCAGGCCGACGAAGAGATACGCCAGGTCGCAGAGAGCATCCATGCCTGTCAGGGGAGCCCGGCGGGTATCGCCGCGCTGTTCGCCGCCTACCTGAGCGACCGCGCGAAGATACAGGCCGAAAACCTGCTCTACTACGCCGGCGTCTACCAGCCCGAGCTGCGTCCGTTAGCCCAGCGCTGGGTCAAGGGGATCACCGAGATCCTCTCGGCCTACGCCGCACCCGAAGCCGCCCAGGCCACGGCCCTCTACCTGGACGGCGTCATCCTGCACACCCTGCTGCACGACCGGCCCATCGACGAGCCTGCCCTGCGCATGGCCATCGCCGCACTGATGAGCACGTCCCTGGAGGAGAAGCGGTGAGCCCTACGCGCACCACCGACGCACCCACGGCTACCGCCGGGCACCTGTCCGCCCGTCGCCGGTGGGCCGCCCTGGCCGTGCTGTCCACGAGCCTGCTGGTGGTGGTCATGGACATGACCATCCTCAACGTCGCCCTGCCCGACATGGCCACGGCACTGTCACCGACCGCAGCCCAACAGCTGTGGATCGTCGACATCTACTCCCTGATCCTGGCCGGGCTGCTCGTCACCATGAGCACCCTGGGCGACTGGTGGGGCCGCAAGAGGATGCTCTTGACCGGCTTCGCGATCTTCGGTGGCGCGTCCCTGCTGATCCTGGTGGCCGAGTCGGCCCCCGCGGTGATCGCCGTACGCGCCCTGCTGGGTGTAGGCGGAGCGATGATCATGCCGGCCACCCTGTCGATGATCCGCAGTCTGTTCACCGACCCGGCCGAACGCGCCAAGGCGTTGGGCATCTGGGCGGCGGTGGCCTCCCTGGGGGCTGCCGTGGGGCCGATCGTCGGCGGACTGCTGCTGGAGCACTTCTCCTGGCAGGCGGCGTTCCTGCTGAACGTGCCCTGGATGGCCGCGGCCATCCTCGCGGCCCTGTTCCTGCTGCCTGAGGCACGCAATCCGAACCCGGGCCGCTGGGACGCGGTGGCCACCGCCTTGTCGATCGTGGGCATGACCGCCCTGGTGTGGAGCATCAAGCGCATCGCCAAGGAAGGCCCGACCGACCTGCTGGCCCTGGCGGCGCTGACGGTGGGGCTGGCCCTGCTGGTGTGGTTCGTGCTGCGTTGCCTCCGCAGCGACTCCCCGCTGCTGCGGGTACGCCTGTTCGCCGTCCCCTCGTTCACGGCCGGAACGCTGGCGGCGCTGTTCACCATGCTGGCCATGGGGTCGGCGCTGCTGCTCGCGGCACAGTGGCTCCAACTCGTGCAGGGGATGTCGCCCTTGCAGGCCGGCGTCGCATTGCTGCCGTTGGCCGTCGCCTCGGTGGTGTTCTCCCCACTGGCCCCCGTACTGGCCCAGCGCATCGGTGCCCGCACCGTCCTGGTGGGCGGCCTGGCGTCGTCGGGTCTGGGTTTCGCGATCCTGGCCGTAGCGCCCAAGCCGCTCAGCTACCCACCCGTCGGGATCTTCCTGGCCCTGCTCGGGGCCGGAATGGGCGCCCTGGCGATCGCCTCGGCGATCATCATGTCGGGAACCCCGGCCGAGCACGCGGGCAGCGCCGCAGCCATCGAGGAGACCTCCTACGAACTGGGCGCGGTCCTGGGCGTGGCCGTGCTGGGCAGCGCGGCGGCGGCGCTGTACCGCGCCGAGCTTCCGGTCTCGGACCTGGCCGCCGCCGGATTGAACACCGGTCAGGTGTCGGTGGCCCAGGAGTCCCTCGGAGGCGCCCTGCACGTCCTGAACGGTCTGGGTCCGGCCGGGGCCGCAGCCGCCGCCCAGGCCCAGGAGGCCTTCACTAACGGGCTGGTGCTGGTCGGGGCCATCGGTGCCGCGATCATGCTGGTCTCGATGGTCGTGGTGTTCGCCTTGACTCCCAAGGAACTGGACGTGACCAAGGGCCACTGAAGTGGTCGGTCGGGGTACGGGCTGCCAGACTGACCGGATGCCCCGCGAGTACGAGCCTCCGACACCGGAGGTCCTGCGGTGGGTGGCACACCACGTTCATCGACGTGCCCGGGTGACCGCAGTCGTGCCCTTGCGAGGCGGGATCACTGCGGACATGGACCGGATCACCGTCGATTCCCCGACCGGCCGCAAGGACGTGGTGCTGCGCCGCTGGCCGAGCGAGGACTGGACCGAGGGCTTGGTGACCCGCGAAGCCGACGCGCTCGCGGCCGTCCGCGGCTGCGGGGTTGCCGCACCCCGACTCATCGCGATCGACGAGGACGGGGCCGAAACCGGGGTGCGCTGTACGCTCACGTCCGCGCTCATCGGGCAGCCGGATCTGTCCCCGGACGATATGCAGTCCTGGCTGGGTCAGCTCGCGGCCACCCAGGCCGCTGTCCACGCGGTACCCAACCACCCGCAGACCCGGTGGGATGGCTGGTATACCGAGAGCGCAACGCTGGATTGGCTGGTCGACCGTGGCCTGCGTGATGCCGCCCGCGAGGCTGCCGCAGGGGCGCTTGTTGCGGAGAAGGTCCTGGTCCACGGCGACTACCAGCACTTCAACGTGCTGTGGCGTGACGGTCGGCTGAGCGGCGTCGTGGACTGGCCGAACGCGGCCACCGGCAACCGGGGCAGCGACGTCGGCCACTGCAGACTCAACCTGGCGGTGTTGTTCGACACCAGGACGGCTGAGGACTATCTGGTGACGTACGAGCGCGCTGCGGGAGTACGGGTGGACCGGCGAGCCGACCTGCGAGCGTTGCTCTGCTTTGACCTCGATTGGCAGCGCTTCATCCCGGTCCAGGTCGGCGGGCGGGCTCCGCTCGACGTGGCCGGGATGCCTGGCCGGGTCGAAGCCACGATCCGCGAGGCATTGGACGGAATCGGCTAGTCAGCCATGGGATGCGACCCACTGCCCAGCCGGGCGAACTTCCGGTGGACCGCACCCATGGTGACCGCTCATCACCGCGCTCGGACGCCAACGGGTTGTGTCGCCGCCGCCTACCGTGCAGGTTCGAGTACGACGACCGGGATCTGGCGGTTGGTCTTGCGCTCGTAGTCGGCGAAGCCTGGATACGCGGCCTTCTGCGCGCTCCAGATCCGTTCCCGCTCGTCCCCGACGGCAACTCTGGCGACCAGCTCGACCTTGTCCGTGCCGATCTCCGCTTGGGCCTGCGGACGAGCGAGCAGGTTGTGATACCAGTCGGGATTGGTGGTCGCGCCGCCCTTGGACGCGAACACGGCGTAGCCGCCGTCCACCTTCTGATACATCATCGGGTTCACGCGAGGCTGACCGCTCTTGGCCCCGACGGTGTGCAACAGCAGCAGCGGCGCGCCGGCGAACTGACCGCCCACCTGCCCGCCATTGGCGCGAAACTCAGCGATGATCTTGTCGTTCCAGTCACTCATGGCTTCTCCTCACCCCCGCGCACCGACTCCCCGCATCCGATTCTGGCAGTCCTGGCCGCAGCGTGACACCGCGACGCGGCCGGGCACCGACGAACCTGGCATCGACAACACTCAGCGCCGGGCTCAGTCCTGCTGGTCAGCCGCGTGAGTCTGCTGGTCAGCCGCGCGGCGCTCGGCGCGCTCGTGGCGGTTGACTGCTCGGGCGTGGGCGATGGCGAGCAGTCGGTCGATTTCGGGCAGCATGTGCGGGCCGGGCATGACGATGCTGCCGAAGCCGTACAGCGCGTAGCCCGGGTGCGGCACGAAAGTGTCCAGCCGGGCGAAGTCGAACTCGTGCCGGTGGTCCTCGAAGGCCCTGGGTGGAAAGCCGAACAGATTCTCGAACTCGGCTCGACCCAGGTCCAGGTTGAGGCGGAAGACGCCGGGACGGTCGAGTTGGGAGGCCACGTCGAAGCCGGGCACGTCGTGTTCGACGATGGTGGCGAACGGCTGGCGACGGTCCGGACCGACGTAGAAGAACCGATCGCCCCAGGCGCTCTCGGGCGACCCGTTCTCCTCGCTCGCCACGAACTGTTCGACGCCGGGCAGTGCGAGGATCCGGTCGGCGAGCATGGCCGCGTTGACGCCGCTCGGGATGTGCAGCACCGCGTCGGCGTGTTCGATGGTGGCCTGATCCAGCGGGAAGTAGCGGTAGTCGTGCGTTCGCTGCTCGGCCGTCTCGATGTCGGATGCCCGGACGTACCGGGGAAGAGTGGTTCCCTGCTGGAGCCGGCCTTCGTAGGTCGACGGGGCGGGCGCCTCGATGCCGAGCGCAGGGCTCGCGCCGAGGCTACCGACGATCACCGCGTACCGGTCATCGAGCAGTGCGGCGATGATCGCGCCGGCGCCGGCCCACGAGACGTCCGTTCCGGCCATGGTCATCGTGCTCAAGTGGCGCTGAAGGTGCGTGTTGTGCGCGAAGACCAGGGTGGGTCCGCGGTGTGCCTCGGCCGACCGGATTGCGAGCAGGTTCTCGGCCATCAGCGCGTCCCGGACCTCGACCAGGCGGGCGAAGCGTTCCTCCTGCTTCAGTGGTGCAGCGGCCGCGGCGTGGTAACGCAGCACCGCGACGGCGGACGTGGCGTGTACGAACGCCGTGTGCCAGCCCTCGGGTCGGCGGGGTGCCTGCAGGTACAGCTCGGTCAGCAGGTCGTCGGCGATCACCCGCAGACGCTGCGCGTCGGCCGAACACCCGATCGACCTGCCGGGCTCCCAGATCGCTGCCGTGTCGCTCCACCGCGCCTCGTCGCCGATCAGATCGTCGATCTCCGCGCAGCGGTCGAGGTCGAGGAAGTCACAAACCCGGGTGAGGTAGCGCCGTGGACTCGGCGCGCCCTCGATTTCCAGCGGGGCGTCGAAGCCGTGGAACGTCAGGCGCTCGGCAGCCGACCGCCCGACGTTGTACTCACGCATCCGCAGCAGCAGGTCACGGTTGGCCGGAGCGGCCCCGAACCCGTGGCTGAACCCTTCGGCGAGCGCACGGTCGAGCGTGACGACGGCGGAGCCTCGGACGAACTCGTCGGCGATCAGCCCCGCAGCCCGGTCGCTCTCCAGCGCGATCGACCGGTAGCCGTGCTCGGCCAGCGACATGAAGGCCTCGTTGCGGATCTGGAGGAAGGCGGACTCGCCGTGCGTCGGCTCACCGAGTGCGAGCAGAGCCGGCGGTACGGCAAACAGGTCGAGAAGGGAGGTCATTGCATCGACCGTATCGTTGAACCAGCGGTTGAAACTTCCAAGCGACGGAACGCGGTGACAGCCACGAAACCCTCCACCCCAGGGGTACGCCGACCAGTCGACCTCGCGCGCCGACACGGCCTCTCCGCGCAGGCCGTGCGCAACTACGAACGCGACGGCGTCCTGCCGCCGGCCCCGCGCAGCCCGACCGGCTACCGCCGGTTCACCGAGGTGCACGCCAAGGCGCTGAGCGCCTACCTCGCGCTGATCGCAGGCCACGGCTACGCAGCCGGCGGCGACATCATGCGTGCCGTCAACCGGGGTGAGATCGACACGGCGTTACGCACCATCGACCACAGCCATGTGCTGCTGCAACGCGACCGAGAAACCCTGGACGCGGTCGAGGCGGCCGTCGCCACTCTCACCGGCTCGAAGCGGCCACCGCAGAGCCGGAAAGCCGTACCGATCAGCGTGTTGGCCCACCAACTCGGCGTACGCCCCGCGACCCTGCGCAAGTGGGAGCAGGCTGGCATTCTGCGGCCGGCGCGCGACCCGACGACCGGCTACCGCGTCTACTCACCGGACGATGTCCGCGACGCCGAACTCGCTCACCTGCTGCGCCGTGGCGGGTACCGGCTCGACCACATCACCGACGTGCTACGCCGGGTACGCGAAGCCGGCGGCGCCGAACCGCTCGCCGCGTCGCTGCGCCAGTGGCGGGAACAACTCACCGCGCGCGGCCGAGCCATGCTCACCGGCGCCGCCCGGCTCGCCGAATACATCGGTGGATGACCCCGAGGAACGTGACGTGGGGGCACGATTGCCAGATCCATACGGGATGAAAGGCTGAGCGAATGTCCAGGCACTTGCGGCTGATCACCGAAAGGTAACGGCATGGCGAAGCTGATCTACGTGACGAACCTGTCGCTTGACGGCTACATCGAGGACGAACGCGGCGCCTTCAACTGGCTCCCACCCGACGACGAGGTATTCGTATTCACCACCGACCTCCTACGGTCCGTGGGCACGCTCCTCTACGGACGGCGCCTGTACGAGTCGATGGCCGTCTGGGAGACCAACGCCGCTCTGGCCGCGCAGTCCGACCTCATGGCCGACTTCGCGACCGTCTGGCAGGCACCGAACAAAGTCGTCTACTCCACGACCCTCGCCGCGGTGTCAACCGCCAACACCCGACTCGAACGCCATTTCGACCCCGCCGTGGTACACGAGATGAAGACCACGGTCGAAGGCGATCTCACCATCGGCGGCGCGAACCTCGCCACGCAGGCTTTCAAGGCCGGGCTGATCGACGAGTGCCGGCTGTTCGTCTGGCCCGTGGTCGTCGGCGGGGGCAAGCCAGGGCTGCCGACCGGCGTACGGACCGACCTCGAACTGCTCGATGAGCGTCGATTCGGAAACGGCGTCCTGCACCTGCGCTATCGAACCCGCGGACAGTGACCGACAGCGCCGTCCGGTTGGCAGACCCGACGCAATCCGGCACCTGCGCTACGCGACCAACTCGCCATGGCCGAAGGCTTCGCCGACACGCTGCGCGCCGGCCTTGCTCCGGGTCTGGTCCGCGCGGCGCGCGGCGCCGACGACCGATCGCACGATGTCGTCGAGGCCGTACCGGGCGGTGTAACCGATGAGTTCGTGGGCCAGCGTAAGGTCCGGCATACGGCGGCGCATGTCTTCGAAGCCGCTACCGTAGGCGACGTCGTATGGGACCGTACGGATGTCGCTCGTCGACCCGGTGCAGTCCTTGACCATCTCGGCGAGCCCGAGGATGGTGGTCTCCTCCCGCCCGCCGAGGTTCACCGCCCTGCCGTGCGCCGCAGAGGTCCCCAGCAGTTCGACCATCGCGGGTACCACGTCGTAGACCGACCCGAAGCACCGACGCTGCGTGCCGTCGCCGTACACCGTGATCGGTTCGTGGCGGAGCGCCTGCGCGACGAAACGTGGCAGGACCATGCCGTACCGGCCGGTCTGCCGTGGGCCCACGATGTTGAACAGTCGGTAACTCACGCACGGCGTGCCCGTCTCGGCGGCACGGGTGTGTGCCACCAACTCGTCCAGGCCCTTGGCCGCCGCGTACGACCACCGGCTGAGCAGCGGGGACCCGAGGACCCGGTCGGCGTCCTCGCAGAGCCCGTCGGCATCGTTCTTGCCGTACACCTCGCTGGTCGACGCGATGCCGAAGGGCACGCCGTGCGTCACAGCCGCCTCGACGACGTTTTCCGTGCCGTACAGGTTGACGCGCAGGGATTGGAGAGGGCTGTCGACGATCGTGTGTACGCCGACGGCTGCGGCGAGGTGGAAGACCGCGTCCTTGCCCCGGACGCACTCGCTGACCAGATCCCGATCGAGGATCGACCCCTCCACGAGGCGTACGGTGCCGGCGTCGAGGCAACTGGCGAGGTTCGCCACCGAACCGGTGGAAAGCTCGTCCAGCACGGTGACGTCGTGGTGTTGCCTGACCAGGAACTCACACAGGTGGGAACCGATGAAACCGGCGCCCCCGGTGACAAGAACTCGCATCGCTCGCTTCCTTTCGGCAGCAGGGTGGGTGTGAGCGAGACAGCCGGAACCGGCCCGTCAGGCCAGACACCGCATGATGTGGTACGCCTCGGCCAGCCGTACGCCGGCCTGCATGCCCCGCAGAACCGCGAGGCTGCGGAGGGTCTGTTCGGACCGGGTGTGCGGGTGCTCGTGTACCTGGGTGGCGTACAGCCGCATGGCCTCGAGTTTGTTGTCGAGGTCCTCCTCGGTGAGTTCGACCAGGAGGTTCGGCATGGAGACCGGTTCGGCCCGCCACTGGTCCGCCGCCTCTTCGTAGGCGAGGACGAGATCAGGGTGATGGCGTAGCCGAGTGTTGGACGGTCGCGTCGCGGTGTGGGCCGCCTCCGCCACGGCCTGATGGTCCTGGTTGTAGCTCGTGCGGTGCGGGGCGATCAACACCGTGGGCCGCAGCCTGGCGATGGCGAGCGGGCTCTCCTGCTCCACCATGTTGGCCAGTTCCAGCCGGGCAGTCTGGTCGAGCCGGAGGTGGTACTCGTCCCCCGGGAACGCGATGTGCCATCCGTCCCACTGTTGGTGGTCCGCGACCCGCTTGATCTCGTCGTTCCGTTCCTCCGGGGAGGAGAACACCGACGAGGAGCGGTCGGTGGTGTTGCCGACGGTGAGGAACTGGATGAAGACCTCGGCGCCGGCGGACTTCGCCTTGTGGATCAATCCGCCGCAGCCGAGGATCTCGTCATCGGGATGCGGCGAAAGGATCAGGATGCGCTGTTGCGACCAGTTCAAGGTCATCGTATTGTCCGTTTCCGTAAGTCGGTCTCAAAGGCGTTTGCGCGCGCTTCAGAGTCGCTCGACGTTCTCGTGGCAACCCATCAGGCCGCTGGTGTCGAGCACCAGCCGGGCCCGCCGGGCGATGGCCACGAGGTCGAACGCCGAATGCGCCTGGAGCAGTACGACGGCGTCGCACTCGTCGACCGCGTAAAGGGGTGCCTCCACCGGGGTGATGCTCACCCCGTCGACACTCCAGTTGCGGATGTAGGGATCGGCGAAGCGCAACTCGGCACCGAGCGCCAGCAACTCGCGGGCCAGTGGCAGGGCCGGGGTTTCGCGGTCGTCGGCGATGTCCGGCTTGTACGTCACACCCAGCAGCATCACTCGCGCGCCGTTCACCGACTTCCGTTCCCGGTTCAGCGCTCGTTGCAGCCGACTGGCGACGTACTTCGGCATCCGTCCGTTGATTTCGCCGGCGGTCTCCGCCAGCCGGAAGGTGTAGCCGAGCCTGCGGACGGTGTGCGACAGATAGGAAGGGTCGATCGGGATGCAGTGTCCGCCCACTCCCGGGCCGGGGAGGAACTTGTGGAAGCCGAACGGCTTCGTGGCGGCGGCCTCGATGGTCTCCCACAGGTCGATACCAAGTTCTTCGCAGAAGATCGCCATTTCGTTGACCAGGGCGATGTTCACGTTGCGATACGTGTTCTCCAGCAGCTTTGCCATCTCGGCCTCGCGCAGACCGGAGGTGGGAACAACCTGGGACACCAGCTTGCCGTAAAGCGTGGCGGCGTGATCGCGACAGCTCTCGGTCAGGCCGCCGACGACCTTCGGCGTGTTCCGCAGTCCGAACTGGCCGTTTCCCGGATCGATGCGCTCCGGCGAGTACGCCAGACTGAAGTCGCGGCCCGCAATGAGGCCGGACTCCTCCAGGATCGGCCGGACGACGTCCTCGGTCGTTCCGGGATACGTCGTCGACTCTAGGACGACAAGCGTGCCCGGCGTCAGATAGGCGGCCACCATCCGTGCCGCACTCCGCACGGCCGACAGGTCCGGTCCGTTGTCATCGCTGAGTGGCGTCGGCACACAGATGGTGATGGCCGCGCTTTCGGCAAGTGACGACGGATCCGCCGTCGCCCGGAAGCCGGCGGAGAGCATCTCGCCGAGATCGTCCTTGGAGATGTCGTCGACGTAGGATTTCCCGCTGTTCAACATGTCGACGCGACTGACGTCGATGTCCACCCCGATGACACGGAGTCCGGCAGCCGACGCCTCCTTCAGCAGAGGTAGTCCGACGTAGCCAAGACCGATCACTGCCAGGTCGTACGACACTCGGGGACGCTGCGCTGCCGATCCGTCCGCGGTAGATGTAGGTAGGTAATCGTTCTCGAATGACCGATGCGACGGAGCATCGTCCAATAGCATGGAGGTAACCGACTCTTGTCTCATGACCGCCTCATTTCGACCAGACTGCTTACCGTCTGCCGGACCGCGTACCCGTGACCGGGCCTCGCCGACCCTGCCCGAGCTCCTTGCGGGTGCACCGGACCTGCCTGTCGGGAGTCCCGCGACCAAAGGGGACGACCTTTTCTTGGTCGGGTTGCCGGATGACGTCGACCCCTGGCGGGATTCGCATCATCTCTTACGCGCCTGTCGTGCGACTCGCTGGAACCAACGACGGGAGAGCGCACAATTCGTGCCCGCTCTCCCAATAGCCTGAACGCGATCCCGTCCTTTCGCAGTCCTTTGTATTCGTAGCAGCAACGTACTCCGGCCCGGGTACCGCATCAGCGTTATACCGGATACTCAAGACGTTCGCAGGAACTGCTCATTGGAACGGGGATTTACTACTGAGCCGAGCTTGACGGGAGCGGCCGGCCGGAATGTGGCCCGTCCGGGACCGATGATCGCGTACGAAAAGCCGGCCCGGGTCCTATCGACCCGGGCCGGCTCGCGAGGGGCACCACGCTGATATGAGTCCACCGGCCGATACCAGCCACATATCGGCGGTGATCCGTCAGTGGGTCAGCTTCCGACCCCGGATGACGTCATTGATGACGAAGAAGTTGATGGTCGGGACGATGTCCAACAGCCGCGTGATCGGCGTGTCGTACTTCCGGGCCATGTACCGGTAGTTGGCGACGGCGTCGGCGCCCTCACCGTCGCGCTCGTGCGGCCAGTGCAGGGACATCGCGTCGCGGTTCAGGAACATGCGGGCCCCGTCGCGGTGCAGCCGGTAGCCGAGGTCGACGTCCTCACCGCCCCACGCGCGGAACGCATCGTCGAACATGCCGACCCGCCGGAGCTGGTCCGTCCGCGCCGAGGAGTTGAACGTCCAGTACATGAGCCAGGGCGCAGGCGCGCCGGAGAAGTCGTCGCCCTCCCGGACGAAGAAGTCCTCCCGGATGTCGGGGTGAAGACCCTTCGCGCGCCACTCCGCGATCGTCCCGTCCACATTGTCCAGGTCGAGGTCGGCGAGGACCTCGTCGGCGTTCTGGCCGTCCAGGCTGTAGCCGTAGACGTAGCCGCAGAGAGCGATCGGCTCACTAGTCGCCTCGTGGGTGGCGAGATGGGTGCGGAGAAGGCTGGAGTGTGCCATCACACCCGCGTCCATGAAGACGGTGATATCACCCTTGGCGTGGCTGATGCCGACATTGCGGGCACCGGCCGCCCGGTAACCTTCGTCCTCCTGGAAGAAGTACCGCAGGTTCATCTGGTCCATGTACTTCTTCACCACGTCCGAGGTGTCGTCGGACGATCCGTCGTCGACCACGAGCACCTCGTAGTCGTCGTGATCCAGGTCCTGATGGACAAGGGACTCAAGCGTGAGCCGCAGAATGTCCGACCGGTTGTAGGTCGGGATTACGACGGACAGTTTCATGGCCTCTCCTTCTGTTGCGGGACACTTCGTGGACGGCGAGCAACGCGAACGCCGCAGCCGTCAGCAGGCCACCGAACAACGGGATGACGCGTACTCCAGCCGTCGCCAGCAGACCCGCGCCGACGAACGAGCCGGCGGCGAGGCCGAAGTTGAACGCGACGCTGAGGCTGGCCGACGCCATGTCGGTGGTCGAGGGGGCCACCTGCATGATGCGGTGCTGGATTCCCGCGATCAGCGAACTGAACGACATCCCCGCCACGGCGAGCAACGGGATCGTCAATGCCTTGCTCGCGCCGAGCCCCCAGAGGCCGAGCATCGCGACGGTGATGAGCCCGAGTAGACCCAGCACCACTCCGAGCGGAGACCGGTCCAGGAGCCGGCCGACCGCCCAGGTACCGGCGACACCGAACGAGCCTTGGACGAAGAGCAGCATGCCGAGGGATGCTGCGGCGAACCCGCTGACGTCGAGGAGGAAGACGGTCATGTAGGTGAACGCGCCCATGGCGCCGGTGACCGCGAGGACGGTGGCGACGAGGAGCACCACGAAACGGCGTCGGTCCGGCATCGGTCCGGTGTCGCCCGCGCTCTCCTGCGGTCTGACGTTCGGCAGGAGCACGGCGACCGCGATACAGGTGACGAGCCCGAAGACGGCCATGGCGAGGAAAGCGGCACGCCACCCGGCCTGCCCCCCCAACCAGGTGCCGATCGGTACGCCGAGGACCGGGCCGAGAGCGTTGCCGATCGACAGTCGAGCCACGATGCGACCTCGAATGTTCGCGGGGAACATCGAGATCGCTACGGGGAACACCACCGCCCAGAAGACACCGTTGGTGGCGGCGGACGCCAGCCGCGCAATGAGCAGCACCTCATAGGAGGTGGCGAGGGCCGAGACCGTGGTCGCTGCGGCGAACACACCGAGAGCGCCGGCGAGCAGCGGGCGCCGGGGTACGCGTCGGGTGACCCGGGTCAGCGGGAGCGCCACGATCATGACCACCAGGGCGTACCCGGTCACCAGCAGGCCGGCCTCGGACCGCGAGCGTCCCAGGTCTGGTGCGATCAGCGTGAGCAGCCCGATCGGAAGCACCTCGGTGGTCACGTAACAGAAAGTGGCGGCGGACAATGCGACGAGGGCATAGACCGCGCGTCGTTGGTGCGCCATTGATTACCTCCCGAGTCCTGGAAAAGGTGTAGCAAGAAGTCGCCACGCAAGTGGTGTGGAATGGACACTCGATCATCTCGATGGCGCTACTCAATCGCAGATCCATCCATCTGCATCCGGCTAACTGGGTTTTGAGGGTAGCACAGCAAGGAAGATCCTCCTGTTGTGGACACGCGAGGGCCACACTTACAGCAGGCCAGGAGCCATATCAAGGTCCACTGTGGCGCGGGGACTGCCGGGTACTGCTACCGCCTTTAGGCGGATAGGAGGAAGCTGGCGCTCCGGCGGAGACCGCCGAGCCAGGCACGCGATCTTCCGGGCAGGCCGCCGTCGCGTCGGGCACTGCCGGATGGCCACGCTGTGGCCGAACATGCGATCAGGATTACGCCGCCTGGACTCCGCCACGCCTCTATCGGGGACTTCGGCGCCCGGTCCGACGCCCGGTCGTGTCCTGTCCGGAGCGAGACCAGTGACGGCATCACCCATCTGTCCACCTGATAGACAGCGCCCTGGGTGAGGACTCGATCAGGTTATGGGTGCCATTTTCTGATGTATTGAGTGGAGCTTGACCGGGAGCAGAGTACCGCCCCGCGAGTACGTTCATGCCTGGATAAGAAGGGAGGCACAGAAATGTCTATCGAAGATGTCGTCCTGCTTCGCGAAGAGGACATCGTGAAAAACGGATGGACCCACGGGCAACTTCACGCTTCCGTGAGCGACGGGTGGTACGAATTCGCGAAATTCTGGGACGATCTCCCAATCGACCCGTACGTCCAACCGAGCCATCGGACGTCCCGGTACCGCCGGTTGGGACGACTGCTGGGACGCTCTCAGGGTGGCCTCGAGGCGCTGCCCGCCGAGCCGTTCTATCAGGCGACGGACGTGAACCGGGTCTACGGCGGGCAGGCCAGGCAGTTCGGGCCGATCACCCCGGAGATGTACGGGAACGCGCACTTCCAGACCACCCTCGCGCACGACCTGGAATTCATCAGACGCGCGAGCGGATACGACGGCGACTGGCTGATCACCGTACACGTGATTCGCGTGACGGCCGCCGGTGACGCCACGTCGGCGCCGGCCCCCGAGGGGCGGCACAGCGATGGTCACGACTACGTGGTCATGCACCTGATCGGTCGGCAGAACTGCACCGGCGGCGTCAGCCGGATCTTCCGAAAAGGGGAGGCGGAGCCGCTGTTCGTGCACACGATGCTGAATCCGATGGAAACCATTGTGCTCGACGATCGCGTCATGGAGCACGAAGTCACCCCCATCGGTCCCGAGGATGCGCCTGTCGCTATCCGGGACATGATGATTATCGATTTCGAGCGGGCCTAGCCTTCCGGAGGGATCCCATGTCCAATCTGACCACCGCACCGGTTTGCCTGGAATGCGACACCGAGGTCGCGCTACCGGCCGAGGCAGAGCTGGGCGACATCCTGTCCTGCCGCGGCTGCGGCCAGGAACACGAGGTAGTCGAGGTCACGCCCATCCGGCTCGAACTCGCGCCCGAGGTTGAGGAGGACTGGGGTGAGTGAGACGGCCGATGTGCTGGTCTGCGTGACCATGGTGCGCCCGGAGGAACGCCTCCTCCTGGGGGCACTCCGGGCAACCGGGCTGACCGCGCGGTCGGCGCTGCCTCGGCACACCGCCGCGATCCTCAACAACGCCGCACCGCGGCCACGCAAGGTGCTGCTACGCAACGTGTCCCATCGGGAGCTGGCGGCCACGGCGGGTCGGTTCGAGCAGGCCGGCATCGAGACGCTCAACACGCCGCACGCGGTGCGCCTGTGTCTCGCCAAGGACCTCCAGGCGATCGCCTTCGCCAACCACGGTGTCCCGCACCCGAACACGCACATCGCGTTCACCGTCGAGCAGGTCCGCGCGTATGTGGACACGCTTGGCGGGGACGCCGTCATCAAGCCGATCAGCGGCTCGTGGGGGCGCGGGATCGTCCGGATCACGGACCAGGCGCAGTTCGACGCCTGGGCCGGCGGCCGGGAGGCGTTGGACCCGGCCGGGAAGGAGTTTCCCGTCGTGGTGCAGGAGTACGTGCCCAAGCCGGGCTTCAACGAGCGGGTGCACGTGGTGGGTGACCGTCCGATCGTGGCGTACCGCCAGGTCGGCGCCGGCCTGCGCACCAACACCCATCAGGGCGGCGCCGTGGAGCCCATCCCGATCTCGGATCGGGCGCGCGAGCTGTGCGCCCGCGTCGTGGCGTGCTTCGGTCCGGGCTTCTACGGCATCGATCTGGCCGAGTCCCGGGAGACCGGCGAGATGTACGTGTTGGAGGTCAACACCAACCCCGACTTCGCCCGGTCCTCCGAGATCCACGGCGTCGACATCGCCGGCCACGTCGCCGCGTACGTGCGCGACTCGGTGTTCGCCTCGACGGGGGTGGCGGCATGAGCGATCGGATCAGCGCGGCCGTCCTCGGCGGCAGCGGATTCATCGGAGCCGAGCTGATCCGGCTGCTGACCGCCCATCCCCGGGTGGTGCCGACGTTCGTCTCCTCGGTCCGACACGCCGGTGAACGCGTCGGGCAGGTGGTGCCGGGACTGCGCAACTCGTCGATCGGCGGACACCACATGCGCAAGCTCGACGAGATGCCCGAGGTGGACGTCGCGTTCGCTTGCCTGCCCAACGGCGTACTGCCGTCCGTGCTCGACGACGTGGCCAACCGCGCCAAGGTCGTGATCAACCTGGCCGGCGACTACCGGCTGCGCCGGCCGGACCAGATCGAGCGCCACTACCCCGCATCGGCCGGCGGCTGGCGGCAGCCCATCCCCTACTACATTCCCGAGTTCACGCCCACGCCGACGGATCCGGTGCTCAACCTGCCGGGCTGCATGGCGGCGGCCACCATCTACGCGCTCTACCCGCTGTTCCAGGCTGATCTGGTGGCGGCGGACGTGGTGGTGGACGCGAAGTCGGGATCGAGCGGCAGCGGCACCGGCAGCGTGGAGCATCCGGCGGTACGCGACGGGAACGTACGGGTGCACCGGCTGCACGGCCACCGGCATGCTCCCGAGGTACGGCAGGCACTGACCGACCTGACCGGGCGTGCGCCGGAACTGCAGTTCTCGACGTTCAGCCTGCCCGTCGCACGCGGCGTGATGGTCTCGGCGTATGGACGGTTGAAGCCTGGTGCGGGGGGCAGTGACGTGCGACGGGCCTTCGCCCGGGCGTACGCCGACACGCCGTTCGTGCGGGTGGCGGGCGGGCGTACCCCGATGGGGATGCCGATGCTCAAGACCGTCGTGGGTGCCAACGTCGCCGAGGTCGGAATCTCCGTGGCCGCCGACCGCTGGGTGGTGGTGTCCGCCCTGGACAACCTCATCAAGGGCGGCGCCGGCCAGGCGGTGCAGGCGCTGAATCGGATTTACGGCATGGACGAGCGGCTAGGACTACCGGAGGCCGGCGGATGGCCATGATGGATAACGACGCGTTGGCGCGGGTCTCCCCCTACCTGCCGCTGTACGTGGTGAAGGTGGGCAGCTCAAGCCTTCGTCACGCGTCCGTCTACGACGATCTCGCCGCGCTCAAGGCGCGCGGTGCCCGACTGTTGCTGGTCGCCGGCGGAGCGGCCGACATCACCGATCACTATGCCGATGTCGGGCGTCCGATACGGATGCTCCGGCTGGTCACCGGCGACGAGGTGCGGTACTGCCCGCCCGAGGAGATGCCACACATCGTCGCGGCGTACGAGCGGGGGACCCTGCCTCGGATCCGCGAGAACCTGGGTCTGCGGCAGCTGACGACGTTCGCGGCCACGGCGGCGGACGGACTGGTCACCGGTACCCCGAATCGCCCGCTGCGGGTGGTGGAGGGCGACCGGCAGCGGCTGGTCCGCGACCACCGGGCCGGCCGGGTCACCGCCGTCGACGTGGCGCGACTCTGCTCGCTCCTGGACGCCTTCGACGTCGTCTGCGTGTCGCCGCCGGTGGCGGCGGACGACGGCGGGGCGCCCATCAACGTCGACGCCGACGTGCTCGCCGCCGAGCTGGCCAACGCACTCGACGCCGACCACCTACGCCTGGTGACCGGTACTCGGGGCCTGCTCGCCGACCCGACCGAGGGCAGCAGCACCCTGCCGCATCTGGGCCCGGGCGAAGGCATGGCGTACGCACGCGGGCGGATGCGGCAGAAGGTCCGGGCGGCGGAGCTGGCCCTGCACGGCACCGCGGACGTGGCCATCACCGGCCCCCACACCGTCGACACCGAAGGCGGTACCCGATTCTGGCGTGCCGCCGCGCCCGAGCCCGACCTGGATCTGCTGACCCGCATGGTGGAGATCTCGTCGGTCTCCGGCGGCGAGCGTGAGCTGGCGCAGTTCCTGGTCAGGTGGCTGACCGAGCAGGGCGTGCCCGCGATGATCGACCCGGCCGGCAACCTGGTCGCCACGCGTGGCCGAGGGCCGCGTCAGCTGCTCATGCTCGGCCATCTGGACACCGTCCCCTACCGGTGGCCGGTGGCCTGGGACGATGCCGTGCTCACCGGGCGTGGCTGCGTGGACGCCAAGGCCAGCCTGGCCGCCTTCCTACAGACGCTTGTCGAGTTCGAGCCGCCCGAGGGTGTCATGGTTCGGGTGGTCGGCACCGTCGAGGAGGAACGGACGGCGGCCGGCGCGCTCTACGCGCGTGACCACTACCCGGCGGACGCGGTCATCATCGGTGAGCCGAGTGGCGCCGGTGCGGTGACCATCGGCTACCACGGCGTCTGCAAGGTGCGGATGGACGTGGCTCGGGCCACCGGCCACACCGCGGGCAAGGACCGACGCACTGCCGCCAGTAGCCTGGTCGACCTCATCGGCGAGGTCGAGGCCGAGGTCGGCAAGCGCAGCCCGGAGGCGCTGTTCGCGGTGCTCGACCTGGCCGCTGGCGGCACCGGCGCCACGCAGACCGCCTCGGCGGTGCTGGACATCCGGGTGCCGCCCGGAACCCAGGTGGACGACCTGCTGCCGGCCTTCGACGACGGTCGGCTGCTGCTGGCCACTCCCCCGGTCACGACGCCCCGGACCGATCCGCTGGTGCGGGCGTTCACCCGGGCTCTCCGCACGGTGACCGGTGACGCTCCACGGCTGCTGGCCAAGAAGGGAAGCAGCGACATGAACACGCTCGCCACCCGGTGGCAGGGCGTGCCGATGGTGGCGTACGGACCGGGCGACGCGCACCTGGACCACACGCCGGACGAGCGGCTGTCAGCCGACGAGTACCGGCGGGCGCGAGAGGTCCTGTCGGTGGCCGTACGGGATTGGTGTGAACGGTGATGAGCGAAATCGACCTGCTTCGGGAACAGGCCGCCCGGGCCCGCCGGCTGGTGGTCGACATGGCCGCCAGCGAGGTCGGCTGTCACCTCGGCGGCAGCCTTTCGGTGGTGGACATCCT
The DNA here is from genome assembly GCF_040682415.1 of Micromonospora sp. NPDC051196. Lineage (NCBI taxonomy): Bacteria > Bacillati > Actinomycetota > Actinomycetes > Micromonosporales > Micromonosporaceae > Micromonospora > Micromonospora sp. NPDC051196. The sequence goes on along the minus strand of NZ_JBFBAY010000001.1, from coordinate 56,444 downwards.
GGTCGCCGCGTACGCCGTCGCCCGGTCCCGGCCGGGCACGGAGGTCGTGCTGAGCAAGGGCCATGCTGCCGCCGCACTCTACGCGGTGCTGCACGAGATGGGTGTCATCGAGGAGAACCCGGCACCCCGGTACGGCCGTGCCGGATCGCCCTACACCGGGCACCCCGGCCCGAAGGTGCCCGGAGTCCGGTTCCCCACGGGCAGCCTCGGCCACGGGCTCGCGTACGCGGTCGGCTGGGCCCTCTCCCGGCGGCTGCTGGACCGGCCCGGCGGTGCCATCGCCGTCGTCGGTGACGGCGAGTTGCAGGAGGGCCTGGTCTGGGAGGCGCTGCAAGTGGCCCAGGCCAAGCGAGTCGAAGGACTCACCGTGGTGGTGGACCTCAACGGTGGCCAGAACGACGGCTACGTCTCGGACATCTCGCCACTCACCGACCTGCCGGCTCGGCTGGCCGCGTTCGGATTCTCGGTGGCCGAGGTGGACGGGCACGACATCGAGAAGTTGCTGGCCACGATCGTGCCCACGGAGCGGCCGCTCGCGGTGCTGGCCACCACCGTCAAGGGCAGGGGCGTACCGGCGACCGAGGGAAAGGCCGCCTCGCACTACGTGAAGATCAGTCCGGCTCGGGCCCGGCAGTGGAAGGCGGCGATCCGGTGATGACGTCCACCATGTCGGCCCGCGAGGCGTACCGGGTCGAGCTGACCGAACTGGCCGCAGAAGACCCGCGCATCGTGTGCCTGGAGGCGGACCTCGGCGGCGCCTCGCACTGCTTCCGGGACCGGTTTCCCGACCGGTTCCTGAACCTCGGCATCGCCGAGGCGTCCGCCGTGGACATCGCGGTCGGGCTCGCCTCCGCCGGGCTGCGGCCGTTCGTCAGCACGTTCGCCACGTTCGCGGCGTTCCGCGCGGCGGAGAGCGTCAAGCTCGGACTCGGGTACCTCGCGGCTCCCGTGGTCCTGGTCAGCCCGTACGGCGGGGTGTCCGGCGCGTGGTTCGGGCCGACCCACCACTGCCTGGAGGACCTCGCCGTGATGCAGAGCCTGCCGGGTGTCCGGATCGCGGTGCCCGCGGGGGAGGCCGAGACCCGCGCGGCGATCCGGACGGCAGCCGCCGGCGACCAGCCGTGCTACGTACGGCTGGGACGCAACGAGGTGTTCGACGCCCCGTTCACGCCGGCCGGCCAGGGCGACGTCACCTGGCTGAACCCGCCGAGCGGCGACACCTGTCTCGTGTCCGTCGGCGAGAAGCCGACGGCGCTGTGCCAGGCCGTCACCGAGCAGCGGCCGGACCTCGGTCACGCACACCTGTGCTGGGTGGACGCGGAGAGCCTGACGCTCGCCCTACCGCACCTCGCGAGTGCGCGGCGGCTGGTGGTCGTCGAGGAGCATCGTCCGGCCGGCAGCGTGGCATCCACCCTCGCGCTACTGCTGCCCGACCGCGAGGTGCGGGGTGTGAACGCGGGCACCGACTGGCCGACCGAGGGCGGCAGTCACGACGAGACACTCGCCGCGCTGGGGCTCACCACGTCCGCCGTGCTCAGCGCCGTCTGAAGGGGATGACATGACCACGACTATGCAACCCAGCGCCAGCGCGCTGGAAGTGACCCGGCAGACGCTGGCCGACCCGACGCTGACCCGACGCAGCCCGGGTGAGGAGTTCTCCCTGACGGTGGCCCGCCAGCAGAACGGCGCCGACGTGGTGGTGCCGATCCGGGCGCACCTGACCGCCTCCTTCCCGCTCTTCAAGAGCCGCCCCCGGTACACCGTGCGGCATCTGTTGAAGGTGGCCTCCGTCTCCGACCAGACGCTTGCCTACGTACGCGAGGCACCGAAGAGCGAGTACGGGTCCGCCGGCACGGCGTACGCCAGCACCCCGGAGGCCGGCTTCGAGCCCACCGTCGAGTACGCCGAACTGACGGAGCTGAGCGTGTCGGTGCCGGTACCGGCCGACCTGCGGCACGAGCCCGCGTTGCTCGCCGCGTTCGTCGACTACCGGGTACTCGTCCGGTTGGGCGTGGTGGAGAACCAGGCCCTGCTGCACGGCACAGCCGACGGCCGCATAGCGGGACTGCTGAAACTGCCCGAGATCCGCAGGTCGACGGTTGCCGGTGACCTCGGTGCGGCGTTGACGGCTGCGGCGGGGACGGTCGAGGAGACCGGTGGTTCCTGCGACGGCATCGTCGTGCACCCCGTTCACTACTGGGAGCTGGTCCGTGACGGACTGCTCGGCCGGCTCGCCGAGGCCGGCATCAAGGTTTCGCGTACCCGGATGATGCCGCGGGGCCAGGCCCTGCTCGGGGACTTCCGGGCCGCCGTGACGCTGCTCGACCCCAGTCGGTCGGCGCTGGTGCTGCGCGGCGACGTCGTGGAGGCCCGCACCTCCGTGGGCCTGGCCGTCCACCTGCCCCAGCACTTCCTCCTGCTGACGGACGGTGCGTGATGAAGGTCGTCTACATCACGGGCTGGCTGCGTAGCGGCAGCACCATTCTCGGCAACGTGCTCAACGAACTACCTGGCGTGCTGCACGTCGGTGAGCTGCACTACCTGTGGCAGAACGGCCTGCTCGACAGCGGCACCAACTCCCTGTGCGGCTGCGGCGAGCAGATCCGGCAGTGCGCGCTGTGGTCGTCGGTGATCGCCGGGTTCGGCGACGTCGAGCCCACCCGGCTGGCGCGACAGATGATGGCGTGGCAACGGGCCGGTCTCCGGACCCGGCACACCCGCGCCCGCCTCGCCACCACGCCCGACCACGTCACCGCGGTGATGGACCGCACGGTCGCCGTCTACCGGGAACTGGCGCGGCGCGGAGCGGAGCGGGCGGTCGTGGACAGCTCCAAGTACCCGGCCGAGGCCGCCGCCCTGCTCAGGCGCACCGACGTGGATCTGCGGGTGCTGCACATCGTCCGCGACCCGCGCGCCACCACCTACTCGTACCAGCGCAGCAAGCGGTACATCGAGCCGATGAGCCCGGCGCAGAGCACGGCGAACTGGGTCGGCTTCAACGTCGCCTCCGAGTACGTCGGTGCCGCGGCGGACGGGCGTTATCTCCGGATCCGGCACGAGGACCTGACCCGACGGCCCTATGAGGTGCTGGCCGACGTGCTGCGCTTCGCGGGACTCGACGACGAGCCACCGGTTACTGAGGAAGGCAAGGTGACCCTCGGCGTCAACCACACGGTCACCGGTAATCCCGACCGTCTCGGCCAGGGCACGGTGTTGATCCGGCCGGACGATCGCTGGCGTACCGAACTGCCGGCACTGCCGACCGCCACGACCACGGCGCTGGCACTGCCGCTGCTACGCCGCTACGGGTATCCGGTGCTGGCGGGAAAGGCGGCCTGAATGGACCTCGGACTGGCCGGACGGACGGCGTTGGTCGCCGGTGCCAGCAGCGGCCTCGGGTTGGCCGTCGCCCGGGCGCTGGCGGCCGAGGGCGCGAACGTGTCCATCTGCGCCCGCGACCCGCAGCGACTGGCCGCAGCGCACAAGGAGGTCGACGAGGTCGGCACCGGGCATGTGCTGAGCGTCGAGGTGGACGTCCGTGACGACGCGGACGTGACACGTTGGGTGAACCAGACTGTCGAGGAGTTCGGTGCGCTGCACGTCGTGGTCACCAACACTCCCGGCGTGCCGCACGGCCGGGCCGACGCGTTCACGGTGGACGACTATCGGCAGGCGGTGGACGGCACGATGCTGCCCCACGTCTCGACCACGCTGGCGGCGCTACCGCACCTGCGGCAGGCGGGTTGGGGTCGGATCCTGCTGATCACCTCGGAGGCCGTACGCCAACCGCTGCCCGGAACCGCGATGTCCGCGACCGCGCGGTTGGGTGTGCTCGGCTTCGCCAAGGGCGTGGTGCACTCCCTCGGTGCCAGCGGCATCACGGTGAACGTGCTGGCCCCCGGCGTCCACCAGACGCCGGCCTTCGAAGGCTTCGTGGCGGCGCGGCCCGCCGTGGACCGCGAGACCGCGCTCAAGGAAATCATCGCCGAGGTGCCGCTCGGCCGGGTCGGGCGGCCCGCGGACTTCGGTGCGCTCGCCGCCTTCCTCGCCAGCGAGCAGGCGGGCTTCGTAACCGGCACGGTGCTGTTGGTGGACGGCGGGAACACGCGAGGTGTCACATGAGTCTGGACATGCTGGAAGCGGAATCGATCCACATCATCCGGGAGGTCGCCGCCGAATTCGAACGGCCGGTGCTGCTCTTCTCCGGCGGCAAGGACTCGATCGTCATGCTCCGCCTGGCGGAGAAGGCGTTCCGGCCCGCGCCGATGCCGTTCGCGGTGATGCACGTCGACACCGGGCACAACTTCCCGGAGGTCCTCGAATACCGCGACAAGCGCGTCGCCGAGTTGGGTGTACAGCTCATCGTGGCCTCGGTGCAGGACTCGATCGACGCCGGACGGGTGGTCGAGCCGACCGGACGGCGGGCCAGCCGCAACCGGTTGCAGACCACGACGTTGCTGGATGCCATCGCCGAGCACCGCTTCGACGTGGCCTTCGGCGGCGCCCGACGCGACGAGGAGAAGGCCCGTGCCAAGGAACGGATCTTCTCCTTCCGGGACGACGTCGGCCAGTGGGACCCGAAGAACCAGCGCCCGGAGCTGTGGAACCTGTTCAACACCCGGATCCGGCCGGGGGAACACATCCGGGTCTTTCCGCTGTCCAACTGGACGGAACTCGACGTGTGGCGGTACATCGGCCGGGACGAACTCGACGTGCCGCCGATCTATTTCGCCCACCGGCGGCGCGTGTTCGAGCGGGACGGCATGCTGCTGGCCGAGAACCCGTACCAGTCGCCGGAGCCTGCGGAAGTGGTGTCCGAGGCGACCGTGCGGTACCGGACGGTGGGCGACATGACCTGCACCGGGGCGGTCCTCTCCGGGGCCCGGACGGTTGCCGACATCATCCAGGAAGTGGCCACCACCAGGGTCACCGAACGCGGTGCGACCCGCGCGGACGACCGGACCAGCGAGGCCGCCATGGAGGACCGCAAACGGGAAGGGTACTTCTGATCATGGACATCCTCCGGTTCGCCACCGCCGGCTCGGTGGACGACGGCAAGAGCACACTGATCGGCCGGCTGCTCTACGACTCGAAGTCCACGTTCACCGATCGACTCGCCGCGATCGAGGACGCCAGCCACCGGCGCGGCGACGAGTACACCAACCTCGCACTGCTGATGGACGGCCTACGGGCGGAGCGGGAGCAGGGCATAACCATCGACGTGGCGTACGGCTACTTCGCCACGCCCAAGCGCACGTTCATCCTTGCCGACACCCCCGGCCACGCCCAGTACACCCGCAACATGGTGACCGGTGCCTCCACGGCCGACCTGGCCATCGTCCTGGTGGACGCAACCAAGGGCCTGGTCGAGCAGAGCCGCCGGCACACGTTCCTGCTCGGCCTGCTGGGCGTACCGCACCTCGTGGTCTGCGTCAACAAGATGGATCTCGTCGGCTACGACCAGGGCGTGTTCGATCGGATCCGGGCGGAGTTCGCGGCCTTCACCACGAGGATGGCCACCCGGGACGTGACCTTCGTGCCGATCAGCGCGCTGCACGGCGACAACGTCGTCAGCCGCTCGTCCGAGATGCCCTGGTACGAAGGCGCCTCGCTGCTGCACCACCTGGAAAACGTGCACATCGCCTCGGACCGCAACCTGGTCGACGTCCGCTTCCCAGTGCAGTACGTGATCCGACCGCAGTCGCGCGCATACCCCGACTACCGCGGCTACGCCGGTCAGGTCGCCGGTGGTGTGCTGCGCCCTGGCGACGAGGTCCTGCACCTGCCCTCCGGGCTGACCACCCGGATCGCCGCCATCGACGGGCCGGACGGGCCGGTCGACGAGGCCATGCCGCCGATGTCGGTGGTCCTACGCCTCACCGACGACCTCGACGTGTCCCGGGGAGACATGATCTGCCGGCCGCATAACGCGCCGGCCATGGTCCAGGACATCGACGCCATGGTGGTCTGGATGAGCGGACGAGCGCTCCAGCCGCCGGCTCGGCTGCTGCTCAAGCACACCACCCGGACCGTTCGCGCGGTCGTCCGGGAACTGCGGTACCGGATCGACGTCAACACACTTCGTCGGGACCCGAACGCCACCGAGCTGCGGTGCAACGAGATCAGCCGGCTCGAGTTGCGAGTGACCCAGCCGCTGATGTGCGACCCGTACTCGCGCAACCGGCTCACCGGCTCCTTCATCCTCATCGACGAGGCGACCAATCACACCGTCGGCGCCGGCGTCATCAACTGACGCCGTACACCGCCCGAACCTGTGGCCGCCCCCACCAGCTTCTGGTGGGGGCGGCCACAGGTTCGGAGCATGAACAGTGGCGAGGCTTCAGCCCTGCGGCACGGTGAGCAGGACCCGCAGGGCGTCGAGTTCCCCACGGGTGTTGATGCCGAGCTTGCGGTAGACCCGATGCAGGTGGTTCTCCACGGTCCGCACGGAGAGCACCAGGTTGCGGCCGATCTCGCGGCTGGACAGCCCGCGGGCGGCCAACTCGGCAATCTCGCCCTCCCGGGGCGTCAGGCGCGGTGTCGCCAGCGCGGACAGCGCGGGCGAGCGGGGCACCTCCTCGCAGTGACGCATGAACATGAGGGCACGCGCGGCGGCCGTGGACGCCATCGCCAGGCGACCGTCGGACCGGTGCCGCTCGGCCTCCTCGGCGGCCGCCTCCGCAGCCAACAACGGGCTGCCCAGCTCGGCGAAGTCGGCGGACACCCCCGCGAGCGCGGCGGCGTCACCTTCCGCCTTCGCCCGGGCGTGCGTTGCGTAGAGGTGCCCGAGGCACCGATCGGACTGACCGGCGAGCGCCCGCAGCCGGTCGGCGGCGTGTTTCGGCGCGCCCAGGCGTACCGCGTCGTGCAGGGCGAGGGCCTCGAAGCCGGCCGCACCCCGGTCACGGGCCAGCCGTGCGGTCCGTTGCGCGTGTGCCGCCGCGTCACCACGGCGTGCGGCGATGACCCAGGCGCGGCTGAGTTCCGTCCACGGGCCCAGCAACCGCAGGGACACCCCGGCCAACCGGTCGGCTTCGGCCAACGCGTGCGCCGCCGCGTCGGTCTTGCCGGTCAGCGCGTAGCCGTGCGCCAGCAGCCCCAGCAGAACGGCCAGCATGCCGTTCGAGCCCTGCTCACGGGCGATCGAGATGCCCTCACGGCACCAGGTGATCTGGTCTCGCAGTTGACCACGCATCCGGGCGGCGAGGCCGCGCTGCAGGCACGACACCAGGATGCCGAACTGCCACCGGTTGGCGAGCGCCCGATCGTAACCGGTGCCGGACCGCTCCTCCGCTGCGACGAACTGGCCGGTCCACAGCAGGCCGTGGACCGTACCGAGGTCGGCGAGGATCGGCAGCCACGGTGCGTCGTCCGGCCAGCCGCCGGACAGCAGGTCGAGCCCTTCGTGCGGGCGACCGGAGAAGACCTGGGCCAGGCCGGCCGCCACCCGGGCCTCCGGCTCGTCCGGCACGCCGGCAGCCAGCTCAAGCGCGTCCTGCGGGGCATCCGAGAGGGCGCGCAGCAACGCCTGCCGCGCGACCAGGCGACGGCGGGTGGCCGGGTCGACGGTCGCGTCGACGGTCGCGGCCAGCAGCGCCTCGGCGGGTGCCTGCCGGTCCAGACCGAAGTAGAGGTTGAACGCGCGCACCGAGGCCACCCGAGCGCGGTCCACCTCGTGATCCAGCCGGCCGAGGCCGGACAGCGCGGACTCAGCCTCCGCAGACCGGCCGGTGAAGAGGAAACCGTATCCGAGCGGCTCGATCACCGCCGCTGCCCGACCGGCGACCGACTCGGCCGTGGCGAGCTGCCCGGCGAGCTCGAAGTCCATCGCTGAACAGGCTGCCCGAGCGGCGATCGCCATGTTCTCCGGCGATGGTCGCTGACCACAGGCCAGCCGCCAGCTCACCGCCCGCGCGAGGTCGACCGGATTCTGGCTGGTGGCCTCGACGATACTGGCGCACTGGCTGAGCCATCGTCGCGCCCGCAGGCGTGGTGTGACGGCACGCAGGACCTCTCCGTACATCGGGTACGTCAGGCGCGCGAGTTCCTGACCGTTGGTCCGCTCGATCCTGATGAGACCGCGCGCTTCGGCCGCTTCGAGTACGTCGGCCGGTACGAGCTCGGCGAGCACGCCTGGACAGATAGGTTCGGTGACAGCGAGCAGCTCCAGCGCGGCACGGCATTCCGGCGGCGCCGCCACGAGCCGTTCGTCGACCAGTCCGGCGAGCCACGACGGGATGGCAAAGGGGCCCCGGAGCGTCCACATGCCGTCGTCTGCCACCAGCCGGTTCGCCTCCAACTGCGCGGTCAGCAGCTCGCGCACCAGCAAGGCGTTGCCTGCGGTGGCCTCCCAGAACCGCTGGACCAGTACGCCTTCGACCTGGCCGCCCAGCGCCTCCCCGAGGACCTGGTGGACGTCATCGCGGCTGAGCGGGCCGACCTCGACCCACTCGGCGAGCCCGTCGGTCCACAGGTCGCCGATCGGTCGGGGCAGCCGCCGATCGGGACGCAACGCCGTGAGGAGGAAGAGTTCGCCTCGCCGGGCGAGTTGCACCGCCAGCGCGGCGGACGCCTCGTCCAGCAGTTGGGTGTCGTCCACGACGAGGGTCAGGCGACGCTTGCCGGCTGGCTTGAGCAACGCCTCGGCTGCCCCCCGGAGCGCATCGCCGGTGAACGGTGAGCGGAGCAGCCCTGACGGCAGGTGTTCGGCGAGCGCGCCGAACGGTACGTTCGCGGTCGCCACGGTGGTGACAGCCCGGATGACACGATGTCTTGTCGGGTCGGCCCGATTGGTGGCCTCGGCCTGTAGTCGGCTCTTGCCCACGCCTTCGGCGCCGATCAAAGCAATGCCGGCGGATCCGCGCCGGTCGGTCGCTGCGGCGATTCGCCGTAGCTCTGAGTGCCGGCCGGCGAAAACATCTCGCAGGCGATCCCTGATGGCTATCTCGGTGGATCCCACCGCCGCACTGTCGCATCACCCGCTATCGATCGGCTTTCGTTGAACCATCAACCGACACCCGACCACAGCGATGTACGAGGTCGACCCGGCCCTGAGTACCCGGACCAGTCCCTGCGTATCAAGAATTCGGACTGATTGAGTACTTCTCCGGAGCAACTCGGTAGAGAGGAGCGGGCCTTTGCCGCAATGGGTTCGCAGTATTGTCGCCACTGCCGGCAAGCCGACCAGAATCAGCTCTCATGAATTGGAGCGATAATGTCGTATTTGAAGCCGACCGATCCTGCCGTACTCGCGAAGGCCGTCGCCGACAACCTCGTCGTCGCCGCCGACCCCGACGCACCCGCCTCGGGTCTCTACTACTGGGAGATCTCCCGGCCCTGGCGCGACAAGGTCGTCGAGGCGGTACGGGCGTGCCCCACCGAGACGATCCGTACGCTCGGCGAGAGCGTGCTCGACGACCCGACGGATCACCTGCGGTACTGGGCGCTGCACGCGGCGCTGGTGGAGCGGCACGGCCGCGACTCCGTGGTGGACGACATCCTCACCCTCGGCTGGCGGGCCGAGTGCAACTCGCGCCTCGGCCACGTGCTCAACGAGGACTACACCAGCGACGCCGTCCCGGTGACCGTGGAGGAGATGGCCGCGTTCGACCCCGGACGACGGCTGCCCGAGGGTGCCGCTCCGGAGGTCCTCGTCGTGATCCCGTTCCACAGCCGACTCCAAGGCGGCGGCGAACGACTGCGCAACCTGCTGGCGTGCCTGCGCTCGCTGCGGGACCAGTCGCTGCCGCGCGAGCAGTATCAGGTGACGGTCGTGGAGAGCGACGAGCAGTCCCGCTGGCGCGATGTGATCAGCCGGTTCGCCGACAACTACATCTACGCCCGTAAGGACGGCGTGTTCAACAAGTCGTGGGCGATGAACGTCGGGGTCGCGAACACGCCCGGGCCGACCGAGATCATCTGCCACATGGACGCCGACGTGCTGGCCGACCGGGACTTCCTGGCGCGCAACGTCGACCGCATGCGCGAGCCCGGCACGATGGGGCACCTGCCGTACCGGGACATGGTGGCGATGGACTACCCGGCCACCTGGCGGGCGATCCGCGAGCGGCTGCACGGCGGCGCCGCCGCGCCCGACCCGCGTCGCCTGCGTGCCTTCACGCTGCGTCGTGGACCGGGGCTGTGCTTCTTCGCCCGCGCCGAGCTGTACTACCGGACCGGCGGCATGGACGAGCGCTTCCAGGGCTGGGGCGGCGAGGACATCGAGTTCAACTACCGCTTCGGCTTCGACGCGGCGTACGACGCCTACGACGAGCCGTTGCTGCACATGCGGCACCCGTCCTACTCCGAGCTCCGCGCCGACGGAAAGCTGATCAACGCGCACCTGGTGCCCGGCAGTTGGCAGCCGACCCGCCCGATCGGGCAGCTCGAACAGTTCACCCCGGCCGGCGTCTAGTCACCGGAGGACGGCGTGACCACAGAGGCAAGTACGGCGGTTCGGCGGCCGCAGGCCGCCGGGCTGCACGACGGCAAGACCATGCTCGACCATCTCCGGGAGGCCGTGGTCCGGCATCCGCAGCGGTCGGCGGTGATCTGCTGGCACGCCGACGGGAGGCCGACGGAGCGGCTGACCTACGCCCAGCTGGGTGCGACGGTCGAGCGGTTGGCGGCCGGGTTGGCGGGGCTCGGCGTCCGGCGCGGCGAGGTGGTGACCCTGCAACTGCCCAACTCGTGGCAGCTCGTCGCGCTCGCCCTGGCCTGCGCGCGGATCGGCGCCGTGGCCGGGCCGGTGGCGCCGGTCATGCGCCGCCGCGAGGTGGAGTTCATGACCCGGCTCACGGAGAGCCCGGTGTACGTGGGGGCCGCCTCCTACCGCGGATTCTCGTACGACGAGATGAGCGCGGAGGTGGCCGCCGCGGTGCCGTCCCTCAGCCACCGTGTCCTGATCGGCGCGCCGAGCACTCCAGGCGCCCTCGACTTCGACGCCTACCTGCTCGGTCGGGCCTGGGAGCACGAGCTGCCGCGCGACGAGTGGGACGGCCGGGAAGCCGGCCCCGACGACCTGGCTCAGGTGATGTTCACCTCCGGCACCACCGGTGAACCGAAAGGTGTCATGCACAGCCACCGGACGCTCTACGCCATCAACCGGCGGCAGATCGAGGTGCTGGGGCTGACCACGGACGAGGTCACGGCGATGGGTTCGCCCACCACCCTCCAGGGCGGGTACACCTGGAACTTCGTCATGCCGCTGATGCTGGGTGCCAGCGCCGTGCAGGTGGACTCCTGGGATCCGTCGCTGATGCTGCGGATCTTCGAGACGGAGCAGGTGACCTTCTTCTACGGAGCGCCGACGTTCCTCAGCGACCTGATCCACGAGCAACGGCGCGGTGGGCGGGACGTCGGCGCACTCCGGGCCTTCGGCACGGGCAGCGCGCCGGTGCCACCGGTTCTCGTGGAGGAGGCGCAGGAGGTTCTCGGCTGTCGGGTCTACGCGGTCTGGGGCATGACGGAGAACGGCTGCGTGACGGTGACCCGTCCGGAGGACCCGCTGATGCGGGCGGCCGAGAGCGACGGCACACCGGTACCCGGCATGCAGGTCCGGATGGTCGACGAGAAGACCGGCGAACCGGTCGATGCGGGCGCCGTCGGGCGGCTCCAGGTACGCGGCGACAACCAGTGCCTGGGCTACTACCGCCGTCCCGACCTGTATCGCGAGTCGCTGACGCCCGACGGCTGGTTCGACACCGGTGACCTCGCGCGCGATGACGGGCACGGCGGCATCCGCATAGTCGGCCGGGTCAAGGACGTCATCGTCCGGGGGGCCGAGAAGGTGCCGGTGGCCGAGGTGGAGGCGGCGTTGCTGCGACACCCGGCGATCCGGGAGGTGGCCGTCGTCGGGTACCCGGACCCGCGGCTCGGAGAACGGGCGTGCGCGGTCATCGTGCCGGCCGGCGAGGCGCCTTCCCTCGACGACCTGCGTGCCCACCTCACCGGGCTGGGCATGGCCAAGCCGTACTGGCCGGAGCGGATCAGTGTCGTCGACGAACTGCCGAAGACACCGTCGGGAAAGGTCCAGAAGTTCGTCCTGCGGGAACGATTGAGGGCTGCGTGATGGATTTCTCGCTTACTGATGAGCAGCGCGCGCTGGCCAAGCAGGTGCGCGCCTTCACCGAAGAACGAATCGTGCCGTACTCCCAGGACGGCGACCGGCAGGGACAGTTCCGCGCCGGTCTGCTGGGTGAGCTGGCCGCCGAGGGCCTGTTCAAACTGCGTGTCCCGGTCGAGTACGGCGGGCTGGGGCTGGACGCGGTAAGCACCGGCGTCGCCCTGGAGGAACTGGCCCGTGGCGACCTCACCGCGTGCTATCCGGTGCTGAACGCGGCCCTGGTCGCCGGCATCATCACCGCCAACGGGACCGCCGAGCAACGCGCGCGCTGGCTTCCGGCGATCGCCCGCGGGGACGCGGTGGTGGCGTTCTGCATGACCGAGCCCAGTCACGGGACCGATGCGGCCGCCGTCAAGCTTCGCGCCGAGCCGACCGGTCCGCACGACTGGCGGCTCGTCGGCGAGAAGACTTCGATCATGCTTGGTGCGTACGCCACGCACGGCATGGTCTTCGCCCGTACCAGTGACGCGCCCCGGGCCCGGGGCGTCACCGCCTTCTACACCCGCCTGGACGACCAGTACGTGGTGCGCTCCCCCCTGCGTGACCTCGGTAGCCGGTCCGGCGGCCGATCGAGTCTGGTCTTCGACGGCCTACCGGTCTCCGCGTCGGAGGTGGTGGGCGCAACCGGACTCGGCTTCGCCCAGGGCATGCGCGGCTTCGACTACTCACGGGCGCTGATCGCGCTGATGGCCGTCAGCGTGGCGCAGGCCGCGCTGGACGACGCGCTGTCCCACGCCCGGCACCGGCGGGCGTTCGACCGGCCGCTCGGCCACTTCCAGGGCATCGCCTTCCCGCTCGCGGAGTTCGCCACCCATCTGCACGCGGCCCGGCTCGTGGCGTACGAGGCGCTGTGGCGTAACGACGCCGGACTGGAGCACCGCCTGGCGGCGAACATGGCGAAATGGTGGGCGCCGAAGGTGGCCGTCGAGGCGGCGCACCAGGCGTTGCTGACACTCGGCCACTTCGGCTACAGCGAGGAACAGCCGATGGCGCAGCGACTACGTGACCTGATCGGCACCCAGCTCGCCGACGGCACCGCCAACGCCACCAAGCTGGTCGTGGCGCGGGAACTACTCGGGCGGGAGTACGCGCCATGAGAACGTTCCCGTCGTACGTGGCCGGCAAGGACGTCGATTCCGCCCGGCATGTCTACGGCATCTCGGCCCGCGCGGTGCTGGAGGACACGTTCGGTGCGCTGCGCCTGAAGCGGCGGCTGGAGTCCGGTGAACCCGGTGACGAGGACGACCCGCGCATCGTCGGACGGTGCGCGTTGGCCGACCCGCAGACCGTCGGGCAGGCACTGGCCGCGGCCGCCGCGGCCCAACCGGAGTGGGGCAGGACACCCCTGCGTACCCGGTTGCGCCTGGGCGAGGAGATCCGCCGGCGGCTCGTCGCGACCCGCGACGAGTTCGTGGAGCTCATGGTGGCCGAGGGGAGGCCGCTCACTCCGTCGCACGCCGAGATCGATGGTCTGCTGCACATCTTCAGCGAGCAGACCCTCTCCTGGTGCGCGGAGCTGCTGCACCGTGAGTTCTCACACGGCGGCCGGCGGATCGTCCTGCGTCGCCGTCCGGACGGGGTCGTCTGCGTGGCACCGCCGCAGAACGCACCACACTCCAACGCCATCTACGGTGCGGCGGCCCTGCTCTCCGGCAACACCGTCGTGGTACGGGCGCCGCGCAGTCTGCCGCTCGGCGTGATGTACGCGATCCGGGAGATCATCGCGCCCGCCCTCGATGAGATCGGCGCGCCACCCGGCACCGTTAATGTCGTGTGCGGACCACCGATGCTCACCGACTGGATGGCCAGCCCACACGTCGACGACATCATCTATTTCGGGGGCAGCGAGAAGGGGCTGGTCTTCCAGAACGACTGCATCGCCGCAGGCAAGAAGCCGATCCTGGAGCTGGCCGGCAACGACTGCGCGGTGGTCTGGCGCGATGCCGACCTCGACGTGGCGGTCCGCGCGCTGACTGAGGCATTCAACGCCTCCGGGCAGATCTGCAACGTCCCCAACCAGGTCGTGGCGCATCCGGCGATCGCCGACGAGCTGCTCGATCGGCTCCGCGTCGCCGCCGGGCAGATCCGACCCGGCTACCCCGACGATGCGGGCGTGGAACTCACTCCGGTCCTGGCCAGGGAGGGCTTCTTCGCGGTACTGGACGAGGCGTTGGCCGGGGGCGCCCGGCTGGTGTGCGGTGGACGCCAGTTGGAGGTGGACGGCACGCCGTCCGACACCGGCTACTTCGTGGAACCGACCGTGGTGCGCGTCGACGGTTTGGCGCGTAGCCGCGAGCTGGCGGCGGTCCGTGCGGAGACCTTCTTCCCGCTGCTACCGGTGGTGGTTCCCGAGTCGGGGCGCAGCGACGACGCGCTGCTGCAGGACGTGCTCGACTTCGTCAACACCAACGCGTACGGCCTGCGCAACTCGTTCTGGTCGGAGGACGACGCGGTCGTGGAGCGCTTCGTGGCCGCCGTGACCAACGGCGGCGTCATCAAGGTGAACGACGAATCACACGCCGGGTTCTTCCCGTACCTGCCTTCGCACGGCGGCACCGGCCTCACGGGCGGGGTCTTCGGCGAAGCCAGCTACATGATGATCCGGACGACGCATCTCCAGGCGGTCTCATTGCGGAGCAGCTCATGAGGACGATTCGAGTAGCAGCTCGGACGGCACTGTCAGCGGACGCCGCGTTCGACCGGATCAGTGGTCTCGGCAACGAGTGGACGGTGCCGTTTCGAGGGAAATCCATTCATTGGCGGCAACAGTGTGAAACGGCGCCGGGCAAGCGCCGCCTCTCGTTCACCCAGACCGCTGGTGATTTCCGAAACATGTCCGGCGCATGGCAGACGACGCCCACACCGGAAGGCTGCGAGGTGTTGCTGGAGTTAACGTACGACATAGGCGTGCCGATATATGACCGGATTCTCGACTCGCTGGTCGAGCGGGCACTCGCGGACTTTGTTCGGATGACGGTATCTCGCTGGTAGGTGCCTCTCCGCAAGAATGAGGATGGTCCCTCAAGTCGGTGGATGACTTGAGGGACCATCTACGTCGTGGGCGCCCGGGCCCGATGCGTCAGCCCCAGTTGGTGTCACGGCTCATGATTCTGCTCCCCCTTCGATCTCGACCACGAACCGAGTTCACCAGCGCCCGCTGTCGACCTGATATTCGATTGCTGTCGGTCGGTCATCGTCGTGCTTAACCGAGCCGAGGAGGTTGCTTACCCACTTGATAGCGGAACGAAAGCAGGCGGATGTAGATTCACCCGAAGCATCGAAGAAGATAGAGGATGACGATGTCA
Source organism: Micromonospora sp. NPDC051196 (assembly GCF_040682415.1). Lineage (NCBI taxonomy): Bacteria > Bacillati > Actinomycetota > Actinomycetes > Micromonosporales > Micromonosporaceae > Micromonospora > Micromonospora sp. NPDC051196. The sequence goes on along the minus strand of NZ_JBFBAY010000001.1, from coordinate 41,015 downwards.
GTCTTTTGCGTTCGCATTCTTGACTGCGCGTCCGGCCGACCTGCCCCGAGCGTGCTGGTGCGACTGGACCGCCGCGACGACCAGGGCTGGACGCCACTGGTTTCCGGGTTCACCGGCAATGACGGCCAACTGCCGGCGCTGGAGGAGGTCCAGGTGAGCCGTGGCGCACATCAGCTCACGTTCGACCCCTCCCGCTATTTCGCAGGACTCGGTACCGTCGCCGAGTACCGCGAGTTCACGGTGCACACCCAGATGCGGGACGACGAATCGGATCTGCGAATGGCCGTTTATCTCAGCGCGGCGGGTTTCGCCGTCTACGGAGAACGCGGCTAGTGCGGTGTCCGACAAGCCGGGTGGTGTGACGGGTAGGGCCCAGGCGATAATCCGGCGAGGCGGGTCCTTCCTGAATCCCGTTGTCGCATTCGGAACACAGTCCGCCGCTGTCGGGCGTCGAGTGAATCCAATGGTCCCGGTGAACGTTTCTGGGCGCCAGACTAGCGGCCTCGGGCCGAAGAGGGCGCCCTGCCGCATTGTCGATCAAGGCGTTGGCGGTGCTGCGGATCGAGGCCCTCGCGCAGCCGGACAGTGGCGGTGCCGAATTGTTCTGCCCGACGCTAACATGGCCAGCGCGATCCGAGATGTCTCCGCCAAACAGGGTTTCGCCGGTACATCCTCTGCCGCCTGCCCATATGCGACCAGGCCGCCCATCGGTACCGCTACCGCGCGGTGCCACAATTTGGCAACCTGATCTACGATATGCCCCGAACATCGACTATTCTGCATCTCTCCTGGTGTCCGCTGGCCTGCTTCGCTACGATGTGATCGTTCTCCTACGCGGGGCGTCAAACGGTTATTCCGGCCAGTTCGAGGGCGTCGAAGGGCCGACGCGATGCGTCGTGGTTGACGGGGAGGAAATGTGCAGGTCTTCCGTATCCTCGGGCCGCTGCACGTGCAGAACGCCACCATCACCGCCTCCCGGCAGCAGATCGTGCTCGCGATGCTGCTACTGGAGGCCAACAACGTGGTCCCACTTGGGCGGCTCATCGACGCGGTTTGGGAGGACAACCCACCTTCGACAGCCAAAAGCCAGATCCAGATCTGTGTATCGGCGGTGCGACGTGCGCTACGGGCGGCTGGTCTGGACGATCGGATCACCACCACCTCGGCCGGCTACCAGATCAAGATCGCCGAGGGCGAGCTGGATCTGCACATCTTCAACGACATTCTCACCGAAGCCCGCGCGGCGCTACGCGAGCAACGACTGGAGGACGCCGTCGCGGGCTTTCGGCAGGCCCTGGCGCTGTACCGCGGGATTCCGGTCGGTGGTGTGGACAGCCGGCTGATCGAGGCGGCGGCGGCCCGCATCGCCGAGCGGCGGCTCGCCGTCGTTGAGGACTGTCTGGAGTTGGAGCTGCACCTCGGTCGACATCGCGAGATCATCGACGAACTGATGTCGCTCGTCACCGAGCACCCGCTACGGGAACGGCTGTGGGAACAGTTGATCACCGCGCTGTACCGGGCCGGACGACAGGCGGAGGCGCTGGCGGCGTACCGGTCGGCGCGGCAGGCCTCGATCGACGACCTCGGGTTGGAACCGAGCGAGTCACTCCGGCTGCTGGAACGCGCCATCCTGAACGGCAACCTCGATCCGGGCCCGGCGGTGGAGCCGGAACTACCGGAACCGATCGAGCCGACCCCCTCGGTGCCCCGGATGGTGCCTGCCGACATACCGGACTTCACCGGCCACGGCGAGCTGTTGACCGAGCTGCGCGACTTCTTGTGCAACGTTGGCGAGCACTCCGACCGTGACACCGTGCCGGTCCTGACGATCACCGGCCGTGGTGGCGCGGGAAAGACCACGCTCGCCGTACATCTGGCCCACGAGCTGGCCGCCGACTTTCCAGACGGGCAGCTGTTCACCCGGCTGGGCCCGGAGCAGTCGCACAGCGGTGGTCTCTCCCAGATCCTCGACGGCTTCCTCCGCGCGCTCGGCATGCCCGGGTCCTCGATACCCGAAGGGCTGGAGGCTCGCGCGGCGACTTTTCGAAGCCAGATCGCGGCCTCCCGGATGCTGATCATCCTGGACGACGCCGTCGACGAGCGCCAGGTGTATCCCCTGCTGCCGGGCACCCCCAGCTGCGGTGTGATCGTGACCAGTCGGCGTCGCCTGGCCGGCGTCCCCGGCTCCCGGCTGGTCGAGGTGGGTGCGCTCGAACAACACGACGCCGTCGAACTGTTGACGCGGATGGTCGGCTCGGATCGGGCCGCCGCCGAACCACGCGAGGCCGTACGCCTGGTCGAGCTCTGCGGCCGGTTACCGCTGGCGTTACGGATCGCGACGGCGAGGCTGATCGCCCGTCCGCACTGGCGGATGTCGCAGCTCACGGAACGACTCGAGGACGAGGGCCGGCGGCTGGACGAGTTGACGCACGGCGGCCTGGACGTGCGGACCAACATCGCGGTCAGCTACGAGGGCCTCGACGAGCAGGCGCAGCGGCTGCTACGGCGGCTCGGCCTGCTCAAGCCGCACGACTTTCCGAGTTGGACCGGAGCGCCGCTGCTCGACATCGATGTGCCCACCGCGGCGGACACGCTCGACGCGCTGGTGGACGCACAGCTCCTGGAAGTCGTGGGTGGATTCGGCGTCGAGACCCGCTACCGGATGCACGACCTGGTCCGGGTCTACGCCCGTGAGCGGCTCGCCGCCGAGGAGACCGCGTCGGACCGGCTCGAAGCCGCCCGGCGCCTCTTCGGCGCGTGGCTGTTCCTCGTCGATGAGGCGCACCGCGTCGTGTACGGCGGCGACTACACCGTGATCCACAGCAACGCGCAGCGTTGGACGCTGCCTCGACAGCTCGTACACGACCTGCTACGCGATCCGCTGATGTGGTTCGAGAGTGAGCGCGCCGCCGCGGTGGCCGCGGTGAGCCAGGCATCCCAGGCTGGCGCCGCCGACTACTGCTGGGATCTCGCGATCACCATGGTGGCGCTCTTCGAGACCGGCAGCTACCTCGACGACTGGCGGGTCACCCACGAGATCGCCCTGCTCACCACGCGGCAGGCCGACGACCCAGTCGGTACGGCCGCGATGCTGTACTCGCTCGGCGCACTGAACATCGTCGAACAGCGCTTCGACGATGCCCGCGTCCGGCTGACCCAGGCGCTCGAAGTGTTCGAAGAGATCGGCGAGGCCCGCGGTCGCGCGCTCGCTCTCCGGCACCTGGCCTTCCTCGACCGGGTGCACGGTGACCTCGATCAAGCCTGGGCGCGCTACAGCGAGGCTCTTGCCGCGCTGCGTCCGCTCGGGGACGCAGCGGGCACGGCCCACATCCTCAGCGGCATGGCGCGGATCAAACTGGAATTGGGCGAACGTGCCTCCGCCGCCGATCTGCTGGCCGATGCGCTGCGGAAGGTGACCGAGGTCAACAGCACGCGGGTCCAGGCGATGGTGCTGCACCGGCTGGGCGAGATGCACCTGGACGACGGCGACCTCACCCGGGCCGAGGAAGAGCTGACCAAGGCACTGCGACTGGTGCGCGAAGGCCGTGATCGAGCGGGCGAGGCACACGTGCTGCACGGGCTCGGCCTCGTGAAACTTCGGCAGCACCAGCACCACCAGGCGGCGGTGACGCTCAATCACGGGTACGCGATCGCCCGCCGCAACGGCGACCGGCTCGCCACCGCGCGATTCTGCCTGGCGCTCGCGCGGCTGCACCGGGCTCGGCAGGACTACCCTTCGGCGCTGGAGTGGGCTTCCCGGGCCATCGGGATCTTCGACCAGTTCCACGCACCGCTGGGTCGCCTGGAGGCCGACGAGTTGCTCGGGCAGATCCGCGACGAAGCGGCTGAGCGACCGCAGAGCTTCCGCGACCGAGCTGTCTCGCCGCCTGCCTCCTGAGGTACCGCCCTTCCGCCGCAACCGTAGGCACGAGCATCCATTGAGTGCCATTCGAGCCGCGTGCAGAGTACCCGGCCGACAGTACGTTCATTCCACCGGAAAGTGGTGCTCAGTCGAGTTCCGACAGCATTGTCCACCCAGTGGTAAGGAGGTTCCCGTGTCGCATGCCAGTAGATTCCGACGAGCTCTGGTCACCGGCGGTGGAGGCTTTCTCGGCTCGTACGTCTGCGAGCAGCTCCTCTCCTGCGGAGTGGAGGTGGTCAGCGTCGACAACTTCTCCACCGGGCACCGCAGCTATCTCGAACACCTGATGGGCCGCCCAGGCTTCACGCTGCTGGAAGCGGACGTCATCCAGGATTTCGAGACGCCGGGACCGGTCGATCTCGTCATGCACCTGGCATCACCTGCGTCGATTCCCGAATTCTATCGGCTGCCGATCGAGACCCTGCTCGTCGGTAGCCACGGGACGCACAACGCCCTGCGTATCGCACACCGCTATGGAGCCCGTTTCGTACTGGCCTCCACATCGGAGATCTATGGCGATCCGCTGAAGCATCCGCAGGACGAGGAGTACTGGGGCAACGTCAATCCGATCGGTGCCCGATCGGTCTACGACGAGGCAAAGCGGTACGCCGAGGCCCTCACCACGGCGTACGGCAAGCAGCACGGGCTGAGCGTGGGTATCGCACGCATCTTCAACAGTTACGGACCGCGGATGCGGCCGGACGGCCGGGTGATCTCCGGCTTCATCGCCCAGGCCCTCGACGGCGTTCCCCTGCTGATCCACGGTGACGGCAACCAGACGCGATCACCCTGCTACGTCGAGGACACCGCGCGGGGACTCCTGGCGATCGCGGAGAGCGACTATCAGCGGCCGATCAACATCGGCAACACCCAGGAGATCACCATCCACGATCTGGCCCAGATGGTCCTCGACGTGACGGGCAGCCGTTCACCACTGAAGTTCATCGAGCCCGACGCGGACGACCCCCGGCAGCGCTGCCCCGACATCAGCCGGGCGGAGCGGGAACTGGGCTGGCGGCCACAGGTCGCCCTCGAGGAGGGGCTACGGCGAACGGTAGCGGCCGCGCGCAGACCCTCAGCGGACTGGAACTAGGAGGCAGAGTGCTTACGATCTCCGTACTGGGCTGTGGGTACCTCGGTGTCACCCACGCCGCCGGTATGGCCGAGTTGGGGCATCAGGTCATCGGAATCGACATCGATTCTGACAAGATCTCCGCGTTGACGGATGGTCGGGTGCCCTTCTTCGAGCCCGGGCTGGACGAGCTGATCAGCCGCAACCTCGCCGCCGGGCGACTGCGTTTCACCACCTCGTTCGAGGAGGCCGCCCCTGCCGACGTGCACTTCGTCTGTGTCGGCACGCCGCAACGCAGCGACGCCAGCGCAGCCGATCTCAGCCACCTGTACAACGCCGTCGAGCGACTGGCACCGTCCCTCGCCGAGGAATGCCTCGTCGTCGGCAAGTCGACCGTGCCGGTCGGCACCGCGGCCCACCTGACCGAGATGCTCCGCGTTCTCGTGCCCGACGCCGAGAAGGTGTCGGTCGCCTGGAACCCGGAGTTCCTGCGCGAGGGCACGGCGGTGGCCGACACCCTGCGCCCGGACCGCCTCGTGCTGGGTGTGGCCGACATCGCCGCCGAGAAGGTGCTCCGCGAGGTCTACGCCCCGTTGATCGAGGCGGGCGTTCCGGTGGTGGTGGCCGACCTGCCCACCGCCGAAGTGATCAAGACGGCGGCGAACTCCTTCATGGCCACGAAGATCTCCTTCATCAACGCGATCGCGGAGTTCTGTGACGCGAGCGGTGCCGACGTCACCGTCGTCGCCGAAGCGCTCGGACGCGATCCACGCATCGGTGATCAGTTCCTCAAGGCCGGGCTCGGCTTCGGCGGCGGCTGCATCTCCAAGGACATCCGTGCCTTCCAGGCCCGCGCCCACGACCTCGGCGTCGGCCACGCCCTGGCCTTCCTGGCCGAGGTCGATGCCGTGAACCTGCGCTGCCGCGACCGGGTGGTGGAGTTGCTGCGCAAGCAGTGTGGCGGGGGATTCACCGGAAGGCGGGTCGCGGTTCTCGGGGCCGCCTTCAAGCCCAACACCGACGACATCCGCGACTCACCGGCGCTGCACGTGGCTGAGCTGATCAGCCGTGAGGACGGTGAGGCCGCCGTCTACGACCCGCAGGCGATGGGGAACGCCCGGCGCGCATTCCCCCACCTGACCTACGCGACAAGTCCGCTCGACGCGGTACGAGGCGCTGACGCGGTGGCCCTGCTGACCGACTGGCAGGAGTTCGCCACCATCGATCCGCTGGTTCTCGGCAAGGAAGTCCGAAGCCGGAACGTTGTGGACGCGCGGCACCTGCTCAACGCCGAGGAGTGGCGCCGGGCAGGATGGCACTATCTCGCGCCCGGCCGCCCCATGTTGCAAGGCTGAAATGTTCCGTGAAGGTCTGCCACCGCGTTCGGGTCCACCCATTCGAGCTGAACAATGCGACAGAGCGAATGCGGCGGACCCGTGGCGGCACCCGAGGGCGCGCCCGCACGCAGGCCGATCGCCACGCGCCGGCAGCGGTGCAGCGCGCCCTGTTCGCGATTTCCCAAAGGCGTACGACAGAAGCGGTTTTGAAGTAGTCCGGCAGGTTGACGTGGTGTGTGCCCGGACAGATAGCTTTCCGCTCATGAGAACTGTTGAATTGGGGCGCACAGGAGAGCAGGTAAGCCAGATCGCCCTCGGGTGCATGTTGATGGGGACACTGACCGACGAGGCGTCGTCGTTCGAGATGCTGGATCGGTACCTCGACGCCGGCGGCAGCTTCCTCGACACCGCCAACTGCTATGCGTGGTGGCCTGCCCCCGGCAACACCGGCGGCGAGAGCGAGAGCCTGCTCGGCCGCTGGCTCGCCCGTGGCGGCCGACGCGATCAGGTCTTCCTCGCCACCAAGTGTGGTGCGCGGATACCCGACCCGGAAGAGGCACGCGGCAAGACGTGGGAGGAGGTCCAGGCACGGTTCGAGGGGGCGAGCGGTGACACGATCCGCCGGGGCATCGACCACAGTCTGCGGCGGCTCGGCACCGACCACGTCGACCTGTACTACGTACACGTCGACGACCGGTCGACGCCGTTGACGGAGACGCTGTCCGTCCTGGCGGACATCGTGCGTGCCGGCAAGGCCAGGTACATCGGCTGGAGCAACGTACGCACCTGGCGGCTGGAACGCATCCGGCAACTCTGTGACCGGCATGGCTGGCCGGCGCCGGTCGCGGTGCAACAGCAGCACAGTTACCTCCGCAGTCGTGCCGGGCTCGATCAGAAATCCATAGTGGACGGCGAGCAGCTCGACTACCTGCGGGAGCACGAAGACCTGACGCTGATCGCGTACTCGCCGATCCTCAAAGGTGTCTACGACGATCCCGAGAAGCGGCAGGGCCACGACATCATGTCCCCGTACGAGGGCCCGGACGCCGAGGCGCGTCTCGCGGCACTCACCGCGCTGGCCGCCGAGCTGGATGTCAGGCCTACCCAGCTGGTGCTCGCGTGGCTGCTGCATCAGACGTCGCCGAGCATCGTGCCGCTGATCGGGCCGCGGACCCTCGACCAGTACGACTCCGCCATGTCGGCGCTCGACGTCAAGCTGGACGCCGCACATGTCGAGCGGCTCGACGCCGCTGGCGCCTGAGCCTCGCGACCAAGGCGTTCGTCAAGTTCCCCACCCAGTCTCCCGGATACCAGAGACGACCGGCTGCTTGAAAGGAGCGTAACCGTCATAGACAATTTTGATGGTAGCCTGGGTGGCATGCCACCCGACGTGTGCCAGCTACCGTTGGTCGGCGGACACCCTGCACTCGATCTGATCAACACGCTCGAACGTGGGGATTCGCCTCACGATTTCCTGACCGACGGCCCCACACTGCTGCGCTGGGCGGTACGGGTGAGCGTGATCAGCGATGCGGAGGCCGACCAGGTCGGTCGAGCATGGCGCGACGAGCCTGCGGCGGCGCACGCGGGGCTGGACGCCGTACGGGACATCCGTAAAGGGCTGCATCCCGTGATGCTCGCGGCGATCACTTCCCCGGACGGCGAATCGGAGGGTGACCCCGTCACGGCCGGCGCAGCGCTGGTCGCACTACATCAGCGCTGGTCCGGCGCGGCAGCCCGAGCAAGACTCGTGCTCGACCCGTCGCGGATACGGCTGGTCTACGGCACCGTGCCGGCCACGCTGGTGCCCGACCGATTCGCCGAGGCCGCCCTCGACCTCATGCTGACGGCCGACCTCACCCGGGTGCGCCGGTGCCCGGTGCTCGAAGGCGGCTGCGGCTGGATGTTCCTCGACCAGAGCCGCAACGGATCCCGCCGTTGGTGTCGCATGGCCGACTGCGGCAACGCGGTGAAGGCGCGACGGCTCACCGAGCGCCGCCGTGCCGCCCGGCTCCCCGACTCGTGAACCGACATCGACGAGAACACACCCGGGTCAGAGCCGGGAACTGACACGCTCCCGCCCACTCAGGAGGGATTCGTGACGGCTCCACAGCCACTGCAGGTACTGCTGTAGCTCCTCAAGCGTCGCGACCCATCCCCTGTCCATGTAGGTCAGAATGCGCTTCACTTCCCCAGGAATGAGGTCGTAGGCACTTGCTCCGGTTTCCGGAACCGGTTCGTCCGGGGAGACGGCCACGGGGACCGGAATGATCGGGATGCGAACAGCGGTCTTATCGAGGGCCTTGAGGAGCGTGAGGTAGGCGCGGGGCAGGTGGTAGGGAGAGACTGCGAGGGCGAGGCTCCTGATGTTATGGCACCTGACCTGGTCGACGATCCATGCGGCTTGCAGGGCCGTGTTCGGAGCCGGCTCGGTCTGGATGTGCACCCCGTCGACGCGTCGGAGACCGAGACTGCGCAGGTAGCCGAGCGTGATCTCGACGTAGGTCCGCTCGGCCGGATTGCCGTTCGCCACCAGCAGGTAGCGAAGGTCTGGATTCGCCTCCCAGTCGCGAATCGCATGGGTGAAACGCCATTCTTCACCTTGGCCGCTGGCTATGACGAGCGCATCGACGTGGTCGGCGGCCGACGGCGGCAGAGCCAGAATCATCGTGAGAGCTTTCGTCACGGCCAGCAACTGGCCGGTGGTGAAACCGGCGACGTCATCTTCCCTCACGATCCGAGGAGTCGTGCTGCTCGGGCTCATCAAGTTCTTCGGCCAATCCTGTAGTTCGGACCATGGACACTACTCGGGACCCAGCAGGTCCATCTCAGCACGCCGGTCGTGCCGGGCCACCGGTATCAGCGGCGACGGCTCGACCTGCGCGGACCGGCAGTCGCGGCAGAACAATCCCGGGTACGAGATCACGGGGAGACGTCCTCGATGAGATTGCTGAGCGCCTGACCGGCCTTGAGGCCGGAGCCGGTCAGGACGAGGACCACGGTGTCGTCGGGGTTGATGTGGCCGTCGGCGTGGAAGTGACGGAGGGCGGGCAGGACCTGGGCGCTGGTGGGTTCGACGAACACTCCGGTGCGGGCGAGCTCACGCACGGCGGGTAGGAGTTCCTCCTCGGCGACTGCGGTGGCGGCGCCGCCACTGCCGCGGATCGCCGCGAGGACCTCCCGGTCGCGTACCGGCTGGGCGATGGCTGTTCCTTCGGCGAGCGTCTTGGGCCAGGTGCGGGCCTCGACCGCGGTGTCGCCGCCCGCGAGGGCGTTGACGAGGGGGCAGCAGTGGTCGGGCTGGCTGACCAGGATGCGGGGCACCTGGTCGATTTCTCCTGCGCGTTTGAGCTCGGCGAAGCCCATGGCGCAGCCCAGGACGAGGCTGCCGGCGCCGGCCGGCACGAGGACGGCCGAGGGGGCGGTGAAGCCCAGGTCCTCCCAGATCTCGTACGCGATCAGTTTGATGCCCTGGAGAAAGTGGGGATGCCAGTTGTGGCTGGCGTAGAAGCGGGTGTCGGCGCGGCGGATGGCTTCATTGGCGACGTCCTGGCGGCTGCCTGGAACGAGATCCACGCCGGCTCCGTGCAGGCGAGCTTGCACGATTTTTGCGGGAGACGTGGAGGCGGGGGCGATGATCTGGGCGTCGATGCCGGCGGCGGCGCTGTAGGCGGCGATGGAGGAGCCGCCGTTGCCGCTGGAGTCTTCGAGGATCTGCCCGATGCCCTGGTGACGCAGCGCGGTGATCATGACGGAGCTGCCGCGGTCCTTGAAGCTGCCGGTGGGGTTCATGGACTCGGGCTTGACTGCCACGTGGAGTCCCGCGAAGGTCCGCGACAGCAGGGGGGTGCGTCCTTCGCCCAGGGTGACGGGATCGACCTGGGGCAGGGGCAGCGCGGCCCGGTAGCGCCACTGAGAGTTGACGCCGGTGTCGATCTGCTCGCGGGCGATGCCGGGCAGGGGCTCCATCATCAGCGGGGATCCGTCGTCACCGCGCCAGCGGGGCTGATCGGATGCGTAGCGGCGGCCACTGCGGTCGATGAGTTGGGGCATGTTGTCGGACATCGCGGGTGACGCTCCTTCGTCGGTGCTGGTTGAGGAGGGTGAGGAGACCATGCCGACGACAGTGGCCCCGGTGTCCAGGAACTGGATCCGGCGCGCGGAGGGCATCAAGCGTCCTTCCTGAGAACTCAGCTGACGCAAGAGTTCGGTAGGCGCGTGACGGTGCGATCGGCTGCGTGACGACGCCGGGCGAGCCTCCTCATCGCCTCGGGACAGGAACTCTAGATCCAGATAGATTTTCTGTCTATCCTGAGACAGGAAATCTAAAGACCGGCGAGTGACGGCAGCGATGGGCCCGGCACAGGCGACCCGGAAGGAGCAAGCGGATGTCCGTGAAGGACGAGAGCATCCGGCGCGCTGAGAAAGACGATCGGCAGGCGGAAGGGCCAGCGCCGCCCGCCTCTACCGTTGACGAGCACATCCTCGCTGAGGCCGAGAAGATCGCTGTCGCGGTGGGCCGCATGTTTCCCGGCCTCTGCGAGGTGGTGCTGCACGATCTACGCAATCCGCGCCATGCCATCCGGGCCATCGAGAACAACCTGTCCGGACGGCAGGTGGGCGACTCGGCCACCGAGCTGGGACTGGCCCGCATCCAGGACCCGAACTACCCCAGCGTCATCCAGAACTACGCCAACCAGTTCCCTGACGGACGCCCCGCCAAGAGCACCTCGATCGGCATCAAGAACGCCGCCGGCGAGTACATCGCGGCACTCTGCCTGAACCTCGACGTCTCGACCCTCTCCCCGGTCACCCTGGCCCTGTCCAACCTGGTGGCAACCGACCCTACGCACCGCGACGTCCCGCTGGAAAACCTCCGTGACCGCTCCTGGCGCGAGCTGCGCGAGGTCATCGAGACGGCTGCGGCCGAACGCTCCACCACCCCCCGCTCCCTGTCCCGGGACGACAAGAAGGACCTCGTGCGCCGCCTGTACGCGGACGGCTACTTCGACACCCGCAACGCAGCGCAGACCATCGCCGACCTTCTCGGCATTTCCCGCGCCAGCGTCTACACCTACACGAAGTGAGAACGATGACCACCCACACGCCTCCCCGCGACGTCGACACCACGCGATCGCCGATCATGACGGCTGACAGTGCCGAGCTGACGCCCCCTGCGGGCCACTACTCGCACGTCGCCACCCACCAGGGAGTCGCCTACATCTCGGGGCAGCTTCCCCTGGCGCCTGACGGGAGCAGCCTGTCCGGCGAGCCCTTCGAGGTCCAGGCCCGCCAGGTACTCGACAACGTCGACGCCTGCCTGCGGATCGCCGGCACCAGCCGGGACAGGCTGCTGTCCGTCACCGTGTACGTCATCGACATCGCCGACTGGCCCGCCTTCGACGGCCTCTATCAGGACTGGATCGGCGCCCACCGCCCTCAGCGCGCCGTCGCCGGCGTGAAGGAGCTGCACTACGGGTCCGCCGTAGAGGTGCACGCCATTGCGGCCCTCGACTGACCGGGCGACCGGAACTTCGCCGCCGCCGACTTGCCGGTGCGGTGCAAGTCCGGACGGACGCTCCCGCGCGGGGAACTGACCACGCGGGGCTGGCAACTGGCCCCGGCGCGCCGCCAGTGAGTGCCTTGTGGCAGGTCTCCGCCCCGTCAGCAGGCTGACCTCGCCTTGAGGTGCCCTGGTGTGCCGGAGGTTTGGTTACCTTGCGCCGGTGGGCTCAGGCTGAACGATAGCCGTCACGGGCCGCGCAACGTCCGGGCAATCCGGCGCCCTTGCGGGCTGATTGCTCGACTGGCCAGGATCGAACAGCGGCAGCCAGGGGACGCGATGCGGGAAGACGAACTGCGGGACCTGGTCCAGCGCAGCCCTTGGCTGATCCGGGCGCTGGGCGTCGTGCGGGACTCCGCCCTACCGGACGCCTGGATCGGCGCCGGCACCATCCGCGACCTCGTCTGGGCCGAACGGTACGGCAACGGCTTCGACCCAACATCGGTACGCGACATCGACGTCGCCTTCCTCGACCCGACAGACCTGACCCGCGACAACGACAACCGCGCCACCAGACGGCTGGAAGCAGCCTGGCCGGAGCCACCCTGGGAAGCAAAGAACCAAGCCGCCGTCCACACCTGGTACCCGGCGAAGTTCGGCGGCGGCCCGGTGCCGCCACTGCGCAGCATCACCGAAGCGGTCGCCACCTGGCCCGAATACGCCACCGCTGTGGCCATCCGCCTCGACCCACACGACCACATCGCCGTCTGCGCACCACACGGCCTCGACGACCTCCTCGACGGCGTATGGCGACCCAACCCCACCAGAGTCAGCCCCGAGACCTCCCGGCAACGACTCGCCCGCCACCGCCCCACCGAACGCTGGCCCCGCGTCCGCGTCATCACCTGAACCACCCACGCCCACCTCGGCAGCCGCCGCCACGGCCAACACCCGCCCGCCAGCGGCCCTCCGACCCCGAGCCCGAGCCCGACAGCCATTAGGGCCACCTCGGCGTCTTGGCATTGACCGATCACGGCCTCGTCGCGATAAGAAGCCTTGGCCACGCCGGCGGGGTGGGCGTCGGTCTTATTCGCAGACCCTGCGTGCGGCGTCGGTTCGCCACTGCTGCAGGACAGCCGGCAGGCCCCCTCCCGTCGTACGGAGCCACGACGTGGCCGCCGTGCGGTGCGGTCGAAGCCGGCCAGCAGGAGTGTCCGGGTTCGCTGGCCGTCGCGACGATGCCGACAAGAACGACGGCGATGGCGAGGAGTGCGCGGGGCCGTATCCGCCGGCGGTGGCCTCCGGAGGGCTGCGTCGTGGGCGGTGAACGCGACCAACGCGGCCGGCCCGGGTGCGTCGTCGACCGTGCGGCGGTCTTCATCGGCCGGTAGGTGGCATCGGCGTCGGGTCGTTGTCGCCATGGCTCGCGCCCTGGCTGCTCGGCGGACCAGTCATCCTGGTGACCGTCGGCCAGGAAATCTAGGTTGGAACGGCTAGACATCCTCTGCGGTATGGCATACTCTTCTTCGAGTCGAGAGGAAAGATCCGTCAAGACGCAGACGGGCCGTCCGGCCGTGAGGACACGACGGGCGGCTAGGAGAGGAACATGCTTCACCGTTCCTCCCGAGAGGCAGTAAGAGCACGTCAGTTCCGGCGTGACACAGCCGGGGTGCAGGTGGGGCCAAAGTTCTTTCAGGGCTCCAGCTGATGTTCGCCGCACGTGTCGGGGCTGTGAAGTCGCGTGGGCTCCGGCGCCGGCAGACAGTACGACAGCAAGGGAAAAGTAGCAGAGGAAAGGGAGGGCCGTTCACCGTTGGATCGCCCGCCGTCGGCCGTTATGTCAGGCCGGGCGGACACCGCAGTTTCCATCGAACGAGAGGTGGTCTCCGGTCACGCATATGCGATCCTCGCACCCGAAGCCGTCAATGACGGCTGGTGCGGATACGACAAGCCGACGTTCCGGTCGGTAGATGGTGTTCTGACCCGTAACCCTGGGCCCCGGCGCACAAGCGCCGGGGCCCTCGACGTGGAGGTGACATGGGGCAAAACCCCGAAGACATGTTCGGCGATGAGAACTACCCGGCCTACACCATCGGGCAGGCCGCGGAGATGCTCGGCACCACGCAGGACTTCCTGCGTCGCCTGGACGAGGCAAAATTGATCAACCCGCACCGCTCCAGCGGCGGGCACCGCCGCTACTCCCGCTATCAGCTGCGCCTGGCCGCCCGGGCCCGCGAAATGGTCGACGACGGCACCGCCCTGGAGGCCGCCTGCCGGATCATCATTCTGGAAGACCAACTCGAGGAAGCCCTCCGGCAGAACGAGAAGCAGTAGCGGGGGCCGCGGCGACAGGACTGACTGGCCACCCTTCGGTGAGCGCGTCCACGATCGCCAGGCGCGCCGGGTCGCCGAGCGCGGCGTGGATCCGGGCGCGCCTCCGCAGGGGAGCAAGCTCAGTGGCCAGGTCCACTCACCGCCATCGGATCGGCGACGGATCATGTGCTACGGTAGCTGAGTTGCAGTTTTGATTTCCGTAGACGTTTTCCGGCGCCTGATGGGGCATCTGAAACCCATCCAGGCGCTTTTCGTTTTTCGTGTCGTTTCGACGCGGGTGATCAACGCGGCGGCGTAAGGGTCCGCACAGTGCGGTCTCCAACAGCCTGCGAAGGAGCAGACATGACTACAGGTACCGTGAAGTGGTTCAACGCCGACAAGGGCTTCGGCTTCATCAGCCCGGACGACGGCGGCGCCGACGTCTTCGCCCACTTCTCCGCGATCTCGGCGAGCGGCTTCCGCAGCCTCGACGAGAATCAGAAGGTGGAGTTCGACATCACCCAGGGCCAGAAGGGCCCGCAGGCGGAGAACATCCGCCCGCTCTGATCCACATTCTCTGAACGGCGGCCCGACTGGTTCAGCGGGCCGCCATTCGGCGTTTCATGCGCTCACCGACGCCATCGCGAAAATCATCTGATCGGCAGAAGGCCCGCCATCTCGGTCTGGAGCCAGCCCAGCATTGCCCCCGTGTTCTCCTCCGGCAAACTCGTCGCGGCGGTCCCAGGCGGTGAACAGGTCGACGTCCTCGCTGGGCCGCTCGAGAAGCCCGGCGGCCTGGACCGCGTAACCGCCGGCCAAAGCGAAGCCGAATCGAGTAGCCGCCGCGAGCCCGGTGCGGGCGAGGCGTTCGTGGAAGGGGTCCACCGTTACGCCGCGTTGCTGCGGGTCGCGGCGAGTTCAGGAAAGGCGTCCTCCCAGCGCTGGCGGAGCTGGGGTGGCAGCCAGAGGGTGGGCCAGAGCCGCCGGAGGAGGTCTGCATCGAGCCAGGCGTTGAGATCCTCGACCGTGGCGGCTTCGGTGAGCACCACCTTGTACATACTGGCCAGGCGCGCGGTCCGGTTGAGGTCGTACTCGGCGTGCCTGAGGTTCCCCCGGTAGCTCGGACATTGGCGACGGCGTCGCCCGATCGCGGTGATCTTCCCGCGACTCTCCGACAAGTGTTTGGATCCTGCAACAAACCTGCACATCCCTGCTCTTGTGCGTGGGTAAGCGCTTTCCTAGCCTGAGGTTACATCGACGTTTCGCTCTATAGCCATCGAGGCTTGCGTAAACGTAGCCACCCGCGGTGTCGGGCTGTGCAGGACATGTCTCGCGCCGCGCTCACCTCTGAGGAGACCACCCAGTGAGAACCACAGTGCGACACAGGCTTCTGGCCGGCGGCACCGCCGTGGTCGCGGCGGCCGTGGTGGCCGCGGCGCTGCCGGTGACCCACGCGTCGGGCGCGGCTGACGGCCTCGCCGCCGCGTCGGCCGCCGCCAACGCGACCAACCTCAGTATCGGGGCCGGCTCCGACGGCTCCAGCAAGGCCAGCGGCACCAGCTACGGCAACGTGATCGACGGCGATGTGGGCACATACTGGTCACCGTCCGGCTCCACCGGCCGTATCTCGGTCAAGTGGGGCTCCGCCATCACGGTCGGCTCGGTCACCATCCGCGAGGCGTCCGGCGCGGTCGGGGTGATCGGCGCCTGGCGACTCGTCAACAACGACACCGGAGCCACCCTGGCCAGCGGCACCGGGGCCGGGACCATCACCTTCGCCGCCACCTCGCTGCGCAAAATCAACTTCGAGATCACCAGCGCGAGCGGCACGCCGAGGGTCGCCGAGTTCGAGACGTACGCCTCCGGCACGACCACCCCGCCGACCACCCCGCCGCCGACGACCGGGCCGACCACCCCGCCGCCGACCACCCCGCCGCCCTCGTCCGGCACCTTGTACGTGGCACCGACCGGCACCGACAGCGCGCCCGGGACGCTGGCGAGCCCGACGACGCTCACCTCCGCGATCACCCGGATCGCCGCGGGCGGCACGATCTTCATGCGCGGCGGCACCTACCGCTACTCGCAGACGATCACCATCGGCCAAGGCAACAACGGCACGTCGAGCGCCCGCAAGAACATCTTCGCGTACGCGGGGGAGACGCCGATCCTGAACTTCTCGGCGCAGAGCGAGGACCCGGCCAACCGGGGGCTCGAAATGGGCGGGTCGTGGTGGCACGTCCGGGGCATCGTCGTCGAGCGCGCCGGGGACAACGGCATCCTGCTCGCCGGCAACAACAACATCGTCGAGCGGGTGGTGACCCGCCACAACCGGGACTCCGGCCTCCAGCTCTCGCGGTTGATCGCCAACGCGCCCCGGGACCAGTGGCCCTCGAACAACCTCGTGGTGAGCACGGTGTCGCACGACAACGTGGACTCCGACGGTGAGGACGCCGACGGCTTCGCCCCCAAGCTGACCGTGGGCTCCGGCAACGTCTTCCGCTACACCGTCGCGCACAACAACATCGACGACGGGTACGACCTCTACACCAAGAGCGACACCGGCGCGATCGGCGCGGTGACCATCGAGTCCTCCCTCGCCTACGGCAACGGCACCCTGAGCAACGGTGGTCAGGCCGGCAACGGTGACCGCAACGGCTTCAAGCTCGGTGGTGAGGACATCGCGGTGAACCACACTATCCGGGGCAACATCGCCTACGACAACGGCAAGCACGGGTTTACCTACAACCGCAACCCCGGCACGATGACGGTGTCGAACAACGCCAACATCGGCAACACCGAGCGCAACTTCAACTTCGACGGCGGCTCCTCGGTGTTCCGCAACAACACCTCGTGCAACGGCGGCTCGAACGACCGGATCATCGGCAACGCCGACAGCTCGAACCAGTTCTGGTCCGGCACCAACGGCTCCCGATGCTCGTCGTACTCGGGGGCGTTGGGCTGGTCCTTCGCGTCCGACGGCCGGCTCGTCGTGACCTTCGGCGGCCGAGTGGTCACCCCGTAACACCAGCGACGGCGCGGCGCCACCCGTGAATCGTCGCCGCTCTGCCGTCGTTGAGTGAGTCGAGCCTCAGTTGCCGCTCACCCGCAGTGCCAAACAACGCCAGAAAGCGGCCCAACGAACTTCGCGCCTCCATGCCGAGTGGCCCGGGAAACTTTCATCCCGGGCCACTCGCAAAACCGCATGTGGCGATATCCCGTTATACGACTCGTGTCGTACGGCGTCTTCATCGAGGTGGAGGAGACCTGCCCGGGCGGCAGCCATCCCAGTGCCTCTCGGGCCGGGGCACGCACCTGACCGCGGTCAGGTGTGGGCGCTCGGGGTCGGCCTCTCCGTGAGTTCCCACCGGTCGCCGTGACCCGTGGCGATCGCGATCGCCTCGATCACCCGTCGGGCCGCTGCCAGATCATCGACGAATCTGACGGCGGCTTCGAGGCCGACCGGCGGCCCGCCGGCGAGGCTCGCGGCCACAGCGACCATCTGCCGGTCACGGTCCGGCACGTCGGCGACCGCCGCGAAGCCGACCACCGCCGCCCAATCGCGGACCTGCCCTATCTCCACGGTGGCATCCGCGTCCCACACCAGACTGATGCGCTCCACAAAGTCACCGAAGCCCGGCTGGTCCGGAACCGCCGTGAAGGTCAGCAGATGCACGGCGGCCCGCCGGCCGAGCGTGGCGCCGGTCGCGATGTCGGTGGCGAGAAGGCCCCGAATCCCATCACCGGTCGACTCGGAGGAAAAGTCCAGCCGGGGACTCCGATGCAGCGGCGGCGCCGTATCTGGGTCGGCCAGTAGCTCCGCCACCCGCAGGCACTTCTCACACGGCGGCAACGCGGCGATCTCGACCCACGCGTCAGTGCGATACATGTCGTACGGGATGTCCGTCGCCTCCTGGTCGCTGCCCCGGACCGGACGCTCCGGAGCCGAACACAGCGTGTAACCCGTCATCCCGCCCTCCCCGCCGCCCTCGTCGCTGAGATCCACAGACAGGTGCTGGAGCGTGCCGTCCGTACACGGTTGAGGTATCACGGGACCCTCCTCACCACCGGATG
This sequence comes from Micromonospora sp. NPDC051196, assembly GCF_040682415.1. Taxonomy (NCBI): domain Bacteria; kingdom Bacillati; phylum Actinomycetota; class Actinomycetes; order Micromonosporales; family Micromonosporaceae; genus Micromonospora; species Micromonospora sp. NPDC051196. The sequence continues at coordinate 22,797 of NZ_JBFBAY010000001.1, read as the reverse complement.
CTTCGCCGGCCGCCGGTGACAGCGAAGTCTATCCATGCCTCGCTACGATCCCGCGGCGTCACGAACATCGCCGCCGCCAACCGCCACCACGCCCACGACAGCATCCGCCCGCTGGCGCTACTTGGCATGAGGGAACGGCGATGCACGCCGGCACACGGTGGAAGCTCGCCGTTCCGTTGATCGGCCTGAGCCTGCTGGTGGTGGTCCCGGCGCGGAGGCGCTGCTGGCCTCGTTCGACACCGACCAGGCCCGCACGCTCGGCTTCTACCTGCTCGCCGACCTCGCCCTCGGGCTGGTCCGCGCGCAGACCGGCCAGTCCCTGGACGACCTGGTCCGGGAACTCACCCTGCTCGTCGCCACCACACCACCGCCCCCGCCCGGCTGATGGCATGCCCACTCCCATGACGGCTGAGGAGCGGCCTGCGAGCGAGGTCAGTCTGCTGTCGAGGCGGAAACCTGCCATAGGGCGCTGACCGGCATGGCGCGGAGTCTGTCGCCGAACGGCAGCGTGGCGGTTCCGGTATAGAGGACGATGCCGACGATGAAGTCGTCGCCGAGGCGGTCGGCGAGTCGGCGTAGGCCGCGGAAGTCGTCGGGTCCGACGGTGCTGGCTGCTTTGACCTCGATCCCGACCACCTGACCAGCTCGGTTCTCGAGCACCGCGTCGACTTCGTACCTGCTCTGGTCGCGGTAGTGAGACAGGTCGACGAACTGCTCAGACCAGGTGAGCTGCCGGGACAGCTCGGACAGCACAAATGACTCGAGCAGCGGCCCGAACGGTGCGCCCGGCCGGAGCAGTGCCCGGGCGTCGGTCGCGATTTCGTTGGCGGCGATGCCCGAGTCGACGAAGATCAGCTTTGGCGCGGCGGTGGCACGGGTGCCGAGGTTGCGGGACCAGCCGGGAATCCGTTTGATCAGGAAGATCTCTTCTAGGGCTTGGAGGTAGCGGACGATCGTCGGCCGGCTCAGTCCGAGGGCGGATTCGAGGGAGTTCGCGGCGATGATGGTCGCGGACCTGGCCGCGAGGAGGCGTACCAGCCTGCGTAGCTCGCCCTTGTGCTGGATGTCGGACAGCTGCCGGACGTCGCGGTCGATGAGCGCCTGGACATAGGCGTCGAGGAACCGTTGGCGGCGGCGCGGGTCGGTGCGGGCGGTGGCCTCGGGTAGGCCGCCTCGCACGATCCTGGCCGCGTAGTCGGCGCGAGTCACGTCCGACTCGTGTCGCAGGTCCGGGCCGAGCGCGAAGACGGCGTCGATGAATCCGTCCAGGGCTCCGTCGAGTTCGCCTTGGGAAAATGGCCAGAGCTCGACGGTTTCCATCCGACCGGGCAGCGCGTCCGGCGCAGCCACCATGCCGAACAGCCGAGACGATCCGGTGAGCAGGTACCGGCCAGGACGGGGATCTTCGTCGACGGCAGCCTTGATGGCCAACAGGAGCTCCGGAGCGCGCTGGATCTCGTCGATGACCAGGAGTTCGGAGGAGTCCACGAACCCGACCGGATCGGCGATCGCCGCCGCCCGGTCCTGAGCCCGATCAAGATCGCGGCGCTCGGCCAGACGATCGCCGGCAACGAGGCGGACCAGGGTGCTCTTGCCCGCTTGGCGTGCCCCGCTGATCAAGACGACGCGGGTGTCCGCCAGAGCAGCGTTGACCTGCGCGGCGGCGTGGCGGGGGATTAGATGCGGTGTGGACACGGCGTCATCATAACCGCCGCATTTTCGATCTGCGAAGCCACTTGCTTTCGATTTGCGGCACCCGAAGCGTTCGATACGCGGTCATTTGATGTTCGATCTGCGGGCCAGGCGGACGGGGCGGTTCGTGGAAGGGGTCCACGGCTACGTCGCGTTGCTGCGGGTCGCGGCGAGTTCGGGGAAGGCGTCCTCCCAGTGCTGGCGGAGCTGGGGCGGCAGCCAGAGGGTGGGCCAGAGTCGCCGGAGGAGGTCCGCGTCGAGCCAGGCGTTGAGATCCTCGACGGTACTGGCTTCGGTGAGTACCACCTTGAACATGCTGGCCAGGCGTGCGGCCCGATCCCGGCCGGGATCGGGCCGAGTTGCGGTCGCTGTCGACCCGGGCCGACATCACCGCCACCAGCTTCGTGAACACCTACGAGTGGGGCGACTTCAAGGGCGACCCGCGCACGCTGATGGAACGGTACTTCGACGCGCACCTGTACTTGGCAAACTGGGGCACCCGCCGGCTCGTGCTGCGGCTACCGAAACACGTGCTCGACCCCGCCACCGTCGCCCGGTACTGCCAGGGCGACAGCGCGTCCGCGTGGACTGCCGGCAAGCACGTCATCATCGACCTCCACGACGAGGACGAGGACGGCACCGACGAGTGGGACATCGACGGCCACGGTCTGCTCACCTCGATCGTCCCGGTCCGGGCCGGCCTCGCCGCTGGCGACCTGCGCCTGCTGTACCTGGCCTGGCTGCGCTGCGTACAGTCCGAGGAGATCGCCGACGATGAGCCCGAACCGCCCGTCCCCGGCGGTATGGGCACCCTCGGCGCGCCCCTCACCGCCGTCGCCGAGTTCCTGCGCATCGACCCCGACCTGATCGCGGCCGCGGCGGCCGGGTCGGCGCCGGCCACCTCCGGCGAACCGACCGCCGCGCAACTACGGACCTGGGTCGTCGGACTGCCCGTACGGGACAAGGACGTCATCCTGACCGACCTGATCACCGGCGGCGACAGCCACCTGCGCAGCCGACTGCTGCGCCGCTACCGCGACGAACACCGCACTGATACGCCCACCCCGGCAGTCGCCCGCACCGCCGGGGAACTGCTCGCCACCGCCGCGGAGTTGCGCGCCCAGCGGGAACGACGGGACACCGAGCAGCGTGAACGCGACCGGATTCGCCGCGAACGGTCCGCCGCAGCCGCCCGGCAACGGCACCTTGACACCCTCGCAGTCGACCAACCCGCCGCATGGCAGCGGGTCGACGAACTCATCGCCACGAAGAAACCCCGCGAGTACGACACCGCCGTTCAACTCCTCGTCGACCTGCGCGATCTTGCCGAAGGTGGCGGAGACAGCATGTCGTTCCGACATCGGTTGGCCGAGCTACGGGCGGTGCACGCCCGCAAGCCCAGCCTGCTCGAACGCCTCAACCTCGCAGGCCTCGACACCTGACGCATGGTTCGCCGCCCGGTGAGCTGGCCACCATCGCTTACCCGCGCTGCTGCTCTCGCGCCGGCGCCACGGCCTCAGACGTTGACCGTCTGCCTGCAACAGGGCCGGCGTGGGCGGCCATAGTGTGGTGTGAGGCATCAGGTACGGCCGTCGGATGAGGAACTGTGGTCCTCGATCGTCGCCGGTGACGAATCGGCGTTCGGTCGGCTCTTCGACCGTTACTCCCGTCCGGTCTACAACCACGCGTTCCGGCTGACCGGGTCGTGGTCGATGGCCGAGGATGTCACCCAGGCGACGTTCCTGGTCGCGTGGCGCCGTCGTCACGACGCCCGGTTGGTGGAGGGCTCGGCGCTGCCGTGGCTGCTGGTTATTGCCACGAACGGGGTCCGCTCCGAGTGGCGGTCGGCGCGTCGGTGGCTGGCGCTGCTCCGGCGTCTACCGGCGGAGCGTTACGCCGATGGTGACCTCGCCGAGGAGGTTTCCGCGCGGCTCGACGACGAGCGGCGGATGACCGAGGTCCTCTCGGTGGTCCGCCGGTTGCCACCGGCCGAGCGGGAGGCGGTGGCGTTGTGCCTGTGGTCCAGCGTGTCGTACCCGGACGCGGCAGCCGTGTTGGGCATCAGTGAGGTCGCGGTGCGGTCCCGGGTCAGTCGTGCCCGCGGCCGCCTGGCGCGACTGCTGCCCGAGGAGATTCAGGAGGGGAAGCGGTGAACGACATTCTCGACCTACCTGCGGAGCGGGACCTGCCGCCGAAGGCGGCGCACGTGATGCGGGCCCGGATCCTTGGTTCGGTGCGCCCGCGCCCAGCTCGTAGGCCACGACTGCGAGCCGCCGTGGCGGGGGTAGTGCTGCTGGCCGTGGCGTCCGGGGCCGCAGCGGTGGTGTGGGACCGGCCGGACGACTCGACTGTGCAAGTGTTGGCCATGGGACCAGGTGAGTTGTCGCCGACACTGCGGGATGCGGCCGAGCGGTGCCTGCGGTGGAACTCCCCGCAACGGCAGACCCGCCAGGACCCGGGAGAGCGACCCGTCCCGGTGTCCCTGGCCGACCTGGCGGTGGCCATCGAGCGGGGTGACCGCGCACTGGTGTTGTTCATGAACGACGTCGGCTACGCCACCTGCGACGTCGAGTCGCCGGGAACGGACCGCGAGTCCGGCGGGGGCGCCACCGATCCCTGGCCGCACGGCGAGTGGCTGCCCGGACCGGTGCAGCGACTGCTGCTGACCTCCACCGAGCCCGACGGTGGAGACGTCAGCGTCAGCGGCCGGGTCAGCCGACGCGTCCACCGGCTCGTACTCGACCACGGTGACGGCCACACCACCGCAGCACGACTTTCCGAAGGGGCGTTCGGCCTGATGACCAGCGACGCCAGACTCAAGGCAGGCAACGCCCCTGAACTGGTCAGCTACGACGCCAAGGGGACGGAGGTCGACAGGCGCCCGCTGTTCCAGGCCGAAGACCAACTCGAGCACTGCTACGCGGGCCCGGACAGGAAGCGGATCTACGGCAAACCGACCAGCAACTGCCGTCCTGCCGAGAAGTGGGGGCGTTAGCCATGATCGAGGGTGACTGCTGCCCCGGGACGCGAGTCGTCACTCGCGGACCAGCCCCGGTGGTAGCGCGTCCTCGTCGGGTCGGACTGACGGGCTTCAGCGTCGTGCGCAAGCTGGGGGAGATCGAGTACGACATCAGCCCGCTCCGCTTCGAGATCCAACGTCGGCACGTCTTCGAGCTGGTGCTGCACGGGGCGACGCCCGAGCGGTGGGCGAGCCAGGAAGACCACGACGGCGAGCAGGAGCCCACCCGGTTCGAGTGCTTCTGGATACCGTTACGGGCCGCGCACGTCCTGCAGTCCGGCCAGGGCGCTCTCGTGGGCCGGTTGTTCGACTGACCAGGAATCCCAACAGTGGCAACCGGGGGAACCGATGCGGGAAGACGAACTGCGGGACCTGGTCCAGCGCAGCCCATGGCTGATCCGGGCACTGGGCGTCGTCCGGGACTCCGAACTGCCGGACGCCTGGATCGGCGCGGGCGCCATCCGCGACCTGGTCTGGAGCGAGCGGTACGGCGACGGGTTCGACCCCGCGCTGGTGCGTGACGTCGACGTCGTCTTCCTCCACGCGGCAGACCTCAGCCGCGACAACGACGACCGGGCCACCCGGCGGCTGGTGACGGCCTGGCCGGAGCCACCGTGGGAGGCAAAGAACCAGGCCGCCGTGCACACCTGGTACGCGGCCAAATTCGGCGACGGCCCGGTGGCCCCGCTGCGCACCATCGCCGATGCCGTTGCCACCTGGCCCGAGTACGCCACCGCCGTCGCCGTACGCCTCGACGCGTACGACCAGATCACGGTGTGCGCGCCGCACGGCCTCGACGACCTGCTCGACGGGGTGTGGCGACGCAACCCGAGCAGGGTCAGCCCGCAGATCTCCCGGCAACGACTCGCCCGCCATCGCCCCACCGAACGCTGGCCCGGCGTCCGCGTCGTGACCTGAGCCGGCCCTCGAAACCCATGAAGGGTTGCCGCCGAGACCGCAGCCCGGACGACCAACAATGATCCTGGATGATGTGTGCGACGTGTGCTCTCCAGCCGCAACCACCCTGGGTCAACCGATGCCACACCAGCTCAAAGCAGGCCAACCATCACAACCACAGACGTGGTCGGTGTGATCGACGTGTGGTCACCGGCCGCCCCGACCTGCCGCGACAACCCAGGTCAACGCAGGCCACTCCCTGCCACCCCGGGTCAACCCGCAGGCCGTTAGACTGGGCCCTCGCGCCCTCGTAGCTCAGGGGATAGAGCATCGGTTTCCTAAACCGTGTGTCGCAGGTTCGAATCCTGCCGGGGGCACGTCACAGAACTGCAAACGCGCAGCGCGACCGCTCAATCACTGATTGTGGACGTCGGCTTCACGCTTTGAGCGATCGAGGATGCCCCGGGCGCACCGCCCGGGGCATCCTCACGTTCAACACGCAGCCGCACGATGCAACAGAGCCCCGCAGCGAGCCGAGAGCGAGTAGAGGTTAATGAGAAAATCGTGCCATGCCCCATGATTACGGTACTCTCATCGGCTCGAGCTCGGTGCGCTCAGGGCTGGACACCGACATCACCCCTCTCGGTGAACGCGCTCTTCGGGGCGTCCTTGACCACGTGATCGCTGTCGGAGACGAGGCTGAGTCGACCTACCTTGAGGTCAAGAGCACTCTCGACATGAACGGCAAGGCCGCCGCAGCCAAGATCGCGAAGTTCCTTCTGGGCGCAGCCAATCGGCGTCCGCACGAAGCCGCCAGGCACTTCCGTGGGTACGCGGTGCTGGTGATTGGTGCGCAGAAGGACGGCGCATCAGGCGTACCACGCGGGACAGAGGCACACGAACTCGAAGATCGCCTCCGTCCCTACCTCGGGCCGCAGTTCCCGGCGTTCGAGTTCGGAAGGATCGGTGTAGACGCCGAGCACGAGGTGCTGTTCGTTATCGCGCAACCACCGCAGGAAGGGCATACGATCTTCGCGTGCCACAAGAGCTTTCAGGGAGACGACCGCCGCGACAACCTGGAAGACGGAGCGGTCTACGTACGGGGCACAAGCAACACCAGGCCGGCTCGCTCCGGAGAGATCGAGGCACTCGTCGAACGAGTGCGCGGTGGCAGGAAGCCGCCGATCACACTTGAGATGGAAGTGCTTGGCCCGATCAGCCGAGTTGAACGTGTGGAAGAGGTCCTGGAGAGCCTCCGCGACTACGAAGAAGAGCAGTTCGGCAATGAGCCAGAGCTCGCGAAGGACGCGTTCGCGGCAACGTCGATTCGGCTGGCCTCGAGCGTCTTCGGCGGCATAGCGCACCTGACTACAGAAGACCGGGAGCGGGCATTAGCCACGTGGCGGAAAGGGAGAACCGAGCATATCGCGAGAGGCCGTGAGCACTTCTTGGGCGTCGCGCTCAGGGGTGTCGGCGTTCGCGTCGTCAGCCGGGACAGGTTCGTCGCCAAGCCGCACCTGATCGTGACCTTCCATGGCTGCGAGATGCTCGACTACCGCGATCCTGATGACGCGGACTACGCGACGGCGGTCGAACCCATTCTTCGCGAAAGTAATCCGCTCGGAGCGCCCGTCGACTTCGCCGCCCTGCGAGCCCACTCCCACAATTACCCGGTGGCATGGCGCAATCGCGAAAACGACGCCGAAGTCGTGTTGACACCAGAGTCGTTTCGTCCGAACGTCCCCTGGACGAGCGACCAGGACGACTACGTGATCGTCGCGAGGGATCCTCAGGCAACCTCGGTAGAAATCACTTGGATCCTCACCGAGGACGGCAATGATGAGGTGACCAGTGGCGCTCTCGATCTGCCGACCGACGAACTCATCGACGCAGCCGACCTATTTAGCTCGGTGTTCCTCAGGGAAGACTGACGCGGCGGATCCAGTGTTCAGTCCGCCGCGAATGGGGGCGCGTGTCTGCGAGAGCAGGTCCGCCATTGAAGATCAGGTGCTCGCTCATCGGCTAGACGAGTGCGTCGCGGCCAACCACGATGACGGTGCGTGTTGCTGCTCGTGCCGCTCGGCGACGTCCTCGACCGCCGCCGATTCGTCCCGGTGATGCTGCTGACCTCGGCCGTCGCACTGCTGCTGTGCGCGCTGGCACCGTCGATCGGCGTGCTCCTCCTCGCACTCGGCGTGCTCGGCGTGACGACGATTTCCGGACAGGTCCTCACACCGCTCGCCGGGGACCTGGCCGGCGCCTACCTTCCTGGCGACGACTTGAGTAGAACAACGAATGGATCGAAGTGTCGATTCATGGACTCGGAGCGCCATTTCGTTGATTAAGCAGCAGCGAAGTAGCGCAATAAGTAGCCGTGCCTCAGCCAAGAATCTCTAGTAGTCGGAATAGTCGGCGAAGCTCCTTTGACTGGACGGCAAGAGCGTCGATATCTAGATCCGCGATGCTTCTACCCAAAGTTCCCGGTTGTGGTCGACGCCGAGGCGTATCTGTAATTCCTAGCGCCACCTCGAAGGTGGGATCGAGAGTGATGAACTCAATTTCGACTTCGTCTGAAAAATCGCCGACTCGTAAGCGGTCGGCAATGCGCTTCTGATTCCAGCCCGCCTTGCCATCACTGTCAATAACGATGACTAGGCGATCAACCTCGCGATGCATCTGCAGTTGAGCCAACGCAACCGGCGCAATATTCAACAAGCCTCCTGCGGGAATAATATTGAAGTCCGGTGGATTACTTGATCGCTCAGCGAGCGAGATCATAAGCCGGAGGTCGTACGCGCCTTCGACAATAAACAGGAGCTTCTGCGACTTCGGTGACCGGGCTTGAGACTGGGGAGCGATAGAAAAGAATGGAGTGCCCGCCTCTGCCGCCGCCCTCAGCTTAATCGCCAGCGCTTCCACGATTCCGACACCCTCAGGCCGCACGATTTCACGAATTTCGGAGCCGTCGAAAAGAATCAGATTGAGGGACTTTCCCGCAATGAGGGCATCCACAGCATCGCCAGAATAGCCGCCCATGCTAATGAAGACCCCGATGGTTCCGGAGAGTTTACCATCGAGCTTGCCCTTAAACTGATAAAGGGCAGATGCCGGGATAGGGTCTTTGGTCCACTTTGCTTCAAGTAGCATGGGGCGACCCTGAAAAACGAAGGAGCCATCGATTTCTTCACCCTTGGGCCGGTATCTTGTACGAGGATCTAGGCCGGCATTTGCAAACATTGCCTCAAGCACTCCTTCGAACCTCTGCCCACGCTGTCGCTTTTCGGCCCCAGACGCATCCTGCGGAATGCTCTCGAGAGCTAAAAATTGAGCACGCCAGTCGTCGCCGTTTTCCGCCGAGTTTTCCATGAAGGGATCATGCCATCCGGTTATCGTTAGGCCAATACCCTCTGCGGTCCCCTATGCGCAGCTACCGCCGTCATTACCGCAGGGTCGCCGGGCTCGGAAGGCCAGCCATGGCATACACCTGATAGCCCTTCGGGCGGCGGCCCGACACATTCGCATCGGCCAGATGCGTGCGTCGGCGCTGGCACGGTGACGACATGGCGCGACCACAGGCAACGGGTCGATCGTCGGCGCAGAAGCCTGTTAGAAACCGCCAACCTGCAACCGATTTGGCAGCTCGGGCAGACCGTCACCCACGCAAGGTCGCGTGGCATCATGCTGATGGAGTAGGCCGCCACAGTTAGAACGGTGGCTCCGAATCCCAAGGTCTAGCGTCCGCCTGTGGCCAGGCCGCGCTTGGTAAGGGCAGGTTCGTCACCACGTACAGGTTCAGGATGTCTTCCCGGTCCATGAAGAGAATCTGACTGCGCTTCGAGGTGTCCAACTTCCGGCCGAGCCAGTTCCTCGCCGCCTTCGTGATCTCCCCGCCGGCCACGATGAAGGCGTGATCCACCAGGACGTTCTTGCCGATCTCCGGATCGAAGATCTCGTGGCCCAGCATCATCAAGGCCTGGTTGTGGATCTCAGCGACGTTGTGGTTGCTGCCCTTGGTCACGCCCGAGGAGTCCAGCTTGCCCTTCTTGGCCTGGATGCCGAAGTAGAGAACGTGCTGGGTCGGCAGGGTGTACCTCATCCACACGTCCTTGCCGTACTCCAGTGCCTTGTCCCTGTGCCCGGCCGCAGTGATCCCGTGGAACCCGAGCTGCCGGAACAGCGGAAGCAGGATTTCCTCGATCAGCTGGTCCTCACTCGCACGATCTAGGTAGGCGATGAGCTGGTCGCGCCTGGCGATCTCGGCCGGTGAGAAGGGTCGGTGGGGGCTCGGCGCTGGCATGGCGATCGTGTTCGTTGGGACGTGGCGCAAGTAGCACTGGCCGTCCTCCGCGTAGAACGCTTCGAAGTTCTCGCGAGACAGCGCGGCGTTCAGACGCGCAAGCGCCTGCGGTCGATCGCGCCCCTCGTTGATGGCATCGTCCGGGTCCATCAGCCTGCGGATCAAGCGAGCGAACGTATCCGGCGGGATGTGTTCACCAGCATGGGGCTTCTGGAGGATCTTCTCCACGACCTCCGCAGCCCAACGGTGACGCGTCGAGCCGTCGTGCGTGTACTCGGTGTCGATTTCGTGAAAGAAGTCGGTGATGAAGCTGCTGCTTCGGTACAGGAAGAAGTAGTGCTCCGGATCGTCGCCCTTGCCAGGGTTACCGACGACCATCTCCCCGAGCAGCGTCAGCGTGTGTTGCTTGAACTTCAACGATGCCTCCCGGTGCGCCACCGCAGTGCCAGTCACATGGCACAGGTCTCGTCATATAGATCAAACAGGCCCTGTCGGGAGCGCCCCGGAACCCGACGAAGGGCTGCGCTCTCCGTCGGTCAACCATGCAAGGGGTTCGTGGAGCCGCCGTCAATCACCGAAGCTGAATGTCTTGCAGTCGCCCCGGAAGATCCCGGAGACTGTCGATGCGAATGTGTGCTTGTTCTACCTCGGGGCGAGTCGCGTAGAAGTATCCCCATGGTCCACGTCGGATGAACACGGTCGTCAGGCCGGCGGCCAACGCGGGGAGAATGTCGTTGTCGAGGCGGTCGCCCACGTATGCGATCTCCTCTGGCGCGCACCCCGCCGACTCGACCAGCTTGACGAAGAACTCAGGGGTCGGCTTCTCCGCGCCCCAGTCGTCCGACGTCGCAATCAGGTCCACACCCAGGTTCAGCTCATGTAGCAGCCGGCCGGCGCGGGCGGTCTGGTTACCCGCCACACCGACGAAGTAGCCGTCGGCCTTCAGCGCGGCGAGGCAGTCCCGGACGTCAGGGTAGAGGTCGCGGCCGTTGAAGTGCTCGGCCAATCCGGCTTCTGCCCGGCGCTGCCGTTCCAGTGCGAGGTCGAATCCAGGCTGAAAGTGCTGGAAGACCTCGCGGTAGTCCCGCCCCTGCGCGATGACCTGCCCGAACACCGCAGAGAATGTGTGCCGGGGAACGCCGAGCCAGTCCGCCCAGGTGCCGTACTCGGTGGACTCGTTGATCAGCGTCTCGCCCACGTCGAAGTAGACAGCGCGGATTCGCCGTGGGAAAGAGGTCTGGATGGTCATGCGGTCAACGCACCCAATCGCTCGTCAAGGTCAGCAACGACGGTGGCATCGTCCCACGGCCTCAGCCGGGTACGGAACTCCTGAAGGCGGGTGCTCGCGGTTGCGTAGCCGGCCATCGCCAGCGTCGCGGCAGCGTCTCCGGCGAGGTCACATGCCTGGTCGAGCTGCGGGTGGTCGCCGAGATACGAGCTGGCTATGTCGATGAGGAACACCGCCTTCTGCTTGACCGCCACGGGACCGAGTCCACGTAGTGCAGCTGTCAGGGCGGATCGGGCCTCCTCGGGTCGACCGAGCTGGAGGAATGCCCGGCCGCGGAATCCGTCGAGACGGTCCGCCGAGTAGTAGTCGAACCATGCGGGCGGTGCCGCGTCTGCGGGTCGGGAAAGGCGTGCGGCTGCTTGGTCGAGAGCTCGCAGCGTTCCGGCCGCGTTCGCTGTGCCCAGGACCTCGGACTCCACCGCCGCGATCCATGACTGGACTACCGGCACACCACTTCGTTGGGCATGATCAGCGGCGCCAGCGAGATAGCTGATGGCGGCCGAGGTGTTGTGCTCGGCCGCCGGCACGAAGGCGAGATGGCCGAGCGCGGCTGCGGCGAGGAGGTCGTCCCCCACCTGGATGGCCGCTTCGTGGGCGAGCCCGAAGTAGCCCCGCGCGTCGGCCGGTCGCTGGAGGTCGAAGAACGTCAGCCGGCCGGCCAGCGTGGCGACTTCGCTGCGGGTGCGCAGGACTCGGCGCTTGAGTCCTCCGTCGGGCAGTTGCCGCATGACGTCGACCGCGGTCTCGAGGTGATCGCGTGCCAGGCTGAGCAGATCGCCAGGTTTCCCAGACCCGTGGTAGAGGTGCCGGTACACCTCCGCATTGCGTTCGAGTCGGCTCACCTGAAGCTCTGGAACCACTCCAGCCTGATCGACAAAAGCGAGCGGGGAAGCCGCCATAGCCTTGATCGCAGTCCGCCGGCGCATTTCATCCTCCTGGCTCCCAGGTCGGGTCAGGGCCGCTGGAACCCGACCGTATGTCTTCACGAGCAGGCCGTCCACGCCGAGTGCCCGGTCGCACACCTCGGCGAGCTCCATCGAACCTGGCTTCTCACCTCGCTCGACCTGCCCCAGGTACGTGAAGTCATAGCTGGTCAGCACCTGCAACTTCCGGAGCGACAACCGTCGCTCCTGACGAAGCCGGCGTAGCACCTGCCCGAAAGTCTCACCGTCCACCCGGTCCCCCTGACCAGTGCCCAGGTGTAGGCCACCGTGGGCCTACACCCTGTGGCTTCCGACGCACACACCGTACCGACCAAGCTCGATGTGCACAGCAACCGCATCGACGGCGGCGATACCCAAGCCGGCACCGAGGCGGTGTCGGAGAGCACGCGCGCTTCCCCCGGCCCGCGAGCTGAACCCGCCGCCTCGGTGCCTCTCATCCCACGGGAGGGCACATGCACGGCGCGAACACCCAGAGGTACGGGCCGATGATGGTTCACGAGGACTCACGGTCACGGCCCGTCCTGGTGCTGGACGTCTGCGGGGTTCTGTTGGCGGAGCCGATGGCACCTCTCTTTCGAGTTGTCTCCGAGGAGGCCGGGACCTCCTCCGACCGGGTCGAAGCGATCTTCCGCCACTACTTTCGGGACGCGTTGTGGTCTGGGCTGCTCGACGAGTCCGCGTTCTGGCCGGCGTTCGCAGCGGCTTGCGGTCTCGGGCAGCCGTCGCCTGCCTGGCGGTCGGTGCTGCGGTCGACGATGACGCCGTTACCGGCCGTCTCCCGGCTACGCAACTGGTCGAGAGGGGCGCAGATCTGGCTGTTGTCCAACCATCGCCACGAATGGTTGGTGCCCGCGCTGCAGGCGGCCGGCCTGCACCGTCAAACCCATCGGATCTTTATCTCCAGCCAGACCGGCGCGGTCAAGCCGAGTCCCTCCGCCTACGTCCAGATTCTTGAGCAGGCGTCACCCGGTGACAACCTCCTGTACGTCGATGACAAGGAGGTCAACGTCGAAGCGTTCCGGAGGCTGGGGGTCGACGGCGTCCAGGCCGACACGTCCGGCTCTTGGACCGCCGTCGTCGATGGTTGGCTTGCCGCATCAACGCGGAGGACCTGGTGAGCGGCCCTTACCGTGACATCGCCGCCCAGAGCTTCCTCGACGAGATCCCTCGACTCATCGACACCCTGAGTGCGGCGATAGAGAGCATCCCGACTGAAGACCGGGTCTGGGTCTTCTACGGCAGCCGAATCACCGGCACGGCAACCGCAGCCAGTGATGTAGACGTGATGATGCTCCATCGCGAGAACGAGGTTCCACCGACCCGCGTTGGCACCACCTATCGCGACGCTCCGGTGACTGTCTACTCGCTGCCTTGGTCGGACCTGTACCGCGACGGGCAGGACCGCGCGTACGGCGGCTACTTCGCGCTAAAGCTGTTCAGCCCGTTCATCTGCACACCGGCCGACGAGGCCGCGGAGCTGTTGACGAGCGTGGCGCGGTTCTTGGCTCCGCTGGCCGCTGAGGTGGCCGGCCGACTCAACGTGACCACTAGGACCCGCCACCAGATCCTTGCCGACTCCTACCTGGCGTTTCTCGATATCTATCCAGACTTCGACAGCTACGTGGCCCGAGTCCTGGAGACACCGGTGCTGGCATCGCCGTTGTGGCGACGGCAGGCGCAGGTGATCGTGGACGCCTATCAACAGGCGCAGATGATCGATCGCACAGCGGACGGCCGTTACGCCTACTCCCGGCAGGCAGCGATCGGGGACCTTCGGCACGAGCGAGCCATCGCGGCGGCCCGGTTCTGGGCGTTCGGCGCGGTCTGCCACGACAGCGACGTCCGTTTCCCCGACCTCTACCGCGACAAGGCTCGCCAGCGCACGACCGTCGGGCAGCGGCAGCGAGTCTACGAGTCGCTGCAACGGATCTCGCGTGGGCGGGCCGGCCGATGAGCGCCTTGCTCGCCGAGTGGCACGCGGCCCGCAATAGCCTGGTAGCGGACGAGCACGCCGAAAGGGCACGCCGTTTCGGGCTCCGACTGCTCGCTCCCGACTCCGAGGGCCTACCGCCGGTGATCGACAACCTGGCGGGCCGGACCATCTGGGCCTGGCAGCCTGCGAGCCCAGCACTGGCCGCGACGGGTGACGACCGTGCGGACGTGCGCGTCGGTGTTGCCGGAAGTCGGCTGCACCTCGGCCATCTCAGTCTCGCGCGGGACGTCGCCTGGCTGCGGGAAAAGGGCCACTCCGTGACCCTCATCAGCCGCCAAACCCGCACCACGGCCTCCGCAACGGTTGTCGAACTCTTGGCAGAACGGGTGAAGCAGTTCGACGGACGCGCCCCCGATCGCGTCATCGACCTCGACGCGGCCGAGGTCCGGGCCTTCGAGGACGATGTGTTGTCCGGGCTGGTGTTGCGCCGGATGCGGCAGGTCTATGGCTGGTCCGATGACACCAGGCTGAGCCTGCTGCGGGACGCGGTGACGATGATGAGCTTCTTCCTGTACGAGCAGAGCCCGAGAGGGTCGATCGCGCTGGTCGACGCCGGTCAGGTGACGCATACGGCGCTGATGAGGACCGTGTCGGATCGCCTCGCGGCACCAACGCCGTACGTTGCCTATCGACGGTTGGTTCCGAACCTGCGGCGTCGTGGTGGCCGGGCCAGCATCAACGATCCGGCCTCCACGATCCTCCTGACCGATCGTCCCGACACCGTCCGGGAAAAGTTCATCGGCGCGGTGACCGGCGGCCGAGCCCGCGCCGAGGAGCAGCGCCAATATGGGGGCAACCCCAACGACTGCCCGACCTTCGAGGTCATCGAACTACTGTCCGCACCTGAGCGGGCGACCGCCGTGGCGCGTCGATGCCGAGCCGGCGAGGTGCTGTGCGGGCAGTGCAAGATCGAACACCTCGACGATGTGATTGCCGGCGTTCGCGGTGACGGTCGACAGGTCGCGCTCGCTCGCGTCGGCACAAGTTCCGCCGTACCGAAGGCGGTTGCCGGGGTCGTTCCCAGTTTGCACCGACCACCGAGCCGGGAGCCGGTCGACCTGGAGGCCGAGATCGCCCGGTACGTCGGGGTGGTGCCGGAACAGGTCGTGGTCGGTCACGGCACAACCGAGATCCTCGACTGGATCATGTGTGAGCAGGCTTCAGCCGGTGCGGCGGTGCTCGCGACCGCCCCCACCTTCGAGCTGTACGGGCAGCTCGCCGCCAGGAACGAACTGCGCTATGACGAGGTTGCGTGGGACGGCGGAGCACTGCGACACGACCTGGCGGCGCTGCGAGCCGCGCTGAAGAATGATCATGCCGCGATGGTGGTGGATATCCCGCACACGATCTCCGCCATCTCGGTACCGTTGTCCGACTTGCTGGCTGTAGTCGCGCCTCAACTGCCCAGCGGGGCGAAGCTGGTCATCGACAACGTCTACGGTGAGTTCATGGCACATCCCCTCTCGCTGACACCGCGACTCCTTGAGGAGCGCGACGAGCTGGTGGTGTGCCGGTCGCTGTCCAAGGCACACTGCCTACTCGGTGCCAGAGTCGGATACGCCGTCACCAGCGCTGGCTACGCCGACCGGCTGCGTCGACACCGGCTTCCGTATGCTGTCAGCGCGCTGGCTGCCACGGCGGCACGCGCCTCCCTGGGCGACGACAGAAGCCTCCGGCGCACCATCGGGTTGAACCGGCGGGCGTACGCGACGCTGACCGCCGAACTCGACCGGCTGTACATCGGATACGCCCGGTCGGACGCAAACTTCCTCTTGATCGATCTCGGGGACCGCCGCGACCAGATCCTTGCCCTGCTGCGGGCGCGTGGCCTGCGGTTCCGTGACGGCGCACGATGGCAACTTCCGTCGATGATCCAGGTCCATCTCATCGACGAGGCGACCGTCGCCCCGTTGGTGCGCGCCCTGCGCGACCTTTGTTGACCCGTCACGCCGCGAAAGGCCCCATCGTCATGACCGCTCAGCGGATGCTCACCGGTGACCGTCCCACCGGAAAACTGCATCTCGGCCACTACGTCGGCAGCATCGCCAACCGGGTGAGGCTGCACCGGAAGTACGAGAGCTTCTTCATCATCGCCGACCTGCACATGCTGACCACCAAGAACACCCGGGACGACATCGCCAAGGCCACCCAGAACGCTCGTGACATGGTGGTTGACTCCCTCGCCGCCGGGATCGACCCCGACACCGCGACCTTCTACCTCCAGTCTGCGATCCAGGAGGTCGGGGATCTCAACACCCTCTTCCAGAACCTGGTCACCGTGCCGCGCCTGGAGCGGGTGCCTTCGCTCAAGGACATGGCTCGCGACGCCGGCAAGGAGGAGATGCCGTACGGTCTGCTCGGGTACCCGGTGTTGCAGGCCGCCGACATTCTCTGCGTCAAGGCCCACGTTGTGCCCGTCGGCAAGGACAACGCCGCGCACGTCGAGGTCACCAGGGAGATCGCCCGGCGCTTCAACCATCTCTACGGCGAGGTCTTCCCCGTCCCCGAGTTGGTTAGCGCCGAGACACCCACCCTGGTCGGCACCGACGGCCGGGCCAAGATGAGCAAGAGCCTGGGCAACGCCATCGCCCTCTCAGACGAGCCGGCCGAGGTCCGCCGCAAGGTCATGGGCATGTACACCGACCCGAACCGGATCCGCGCGGACGTGCCCGGCACGGTCGAGGGCAACCCCGTGTTCCAGTACCACGACGTCTTCAACCCGAACCGGACGGAGGTCGATGACCTCAAGAGCCGCTACCGCGAGGGCAAGGTCGGCGACGTCGAGGTCAAGGAGAAACTCGCCACCGCACTGAACTCGTTCCTCGATCCCATGCGCGAGCGGCGTGCCCGCTACGAGGCCGACAAGGGCCTGGTCGACGAACTGATCGTGGAGGGCACGGAACGCACCCGACGCGAGGTCCAGCAGACCGTCTTCGAGGCCCGCAAGGCGATGGGCCTCACCGGCGTTTACACACAGCTCCGCCGCAAGGCCGAACGGTCCCGCAAACCCGCAGCCACCACCGTGTAGAAGAGGACCCTCATGAGTCGCCACGAAGCCGGCCGGCAGGCCGGCAGCTTCCTGCTGCGAAAAATCAGGTCGGGGACCTCGGGAGCTGAGGTGTTCCTGCTGCGACAACCCGGCGGTGCGGCTGTCGCCACGAAGGTCACCCGCAACCCAAGGGTCAGCTCGTCCGTGCAGGCCCAACGGCACGCCGTCATGGCGAAGCACTTCGCCTCGCACACCCCGGCGGTGCTCGGGACCGCAACCGAGGCCGCGCTTGACGTCATCGTCACGGCGGCACCTGCGGTGTGGAGCCTCAACGAAGCCATCGCTCGTGTCGGACCGACACCGGAGCTTTACCTGATCTGGCAAGACGTGGTGAATACTCTCGTCACGGTATGGCGGTCAACCGCCGAGCCCGGATTCGATCCCAGCCGGGCCACTCGCAATCATGATCTTCGGTGTCGTCGTGGCCATCAGGGGCTGGAGGAGGTGCTCACCACAGACCTCGGACCGCCCTCGCATTGGTTGAGCATCATGATTAACGGAAGCGACATGGGCTCCTGGTTTCGAGCCTTCGAGCAGCTCCTCGTCGTCGGCAGGCCCGACTCCCATATCACCTGTCACGGCGATCCGCACGCCGGCAACGTACTGGTTGCCTCCGACGGGACCTGGCACCTCATCGACTGGGAATGGTCCGGTGACCATCACGACTGGCGCATGATGGTCAGCCACCTGCTCGGTAGCTGGTACGTACGCGAACTCCTAGACCACGCCTCCGGCACGGCTTCAGCGACACCCGACCGGCTCGTGCTGGACTATGCCATCGGTGAAACCCCCCGACTACGCCAGTTCGGGATCCCGGCAGCCGACGCGTTCCGGCGGATGACGACGCCGGCCCGAACAGAGCAGGATCTCAGTGATGTTGCTCGGTACGTGGCGCTTCTTCTGCTCCGGGAGATCCCCCGAGCGGTGTTGGCTGGGCGACGTCACCTCATCGCACCCCTGCTCGGCGAGTGCATCCGGCTCACCACTGGCGAGCACTCGAATCATCCCGCCATCCGGCTACTCAGGACGCCGGTCGGGGCGGCGATGTAATGCGACTCGGACTGGCATTGCCCCACTACCCGTTCTCCTTCCCGACACCGCAGCCCTCCACCGCCCGACGAGCGATCGAGTACGCCGCCTTGGCCGAGGACGCGGGATTCCACCAAGTGTGGGTCTCCGACCACTTCTGGGTCGACGTCGCCACTGCAGGGCAACCGGAGCAACGGCAGGAGCCGGCTGAGTGTTGGACCCTGCTGGCCGCGATAGCGGCCAGCACCAACCGCATCCGCGTCGGCTCTTTGGCCACGCCTATCGGGTTCAGGAACCCCAACCTCCTCGCACGCATGGCGGCGACCGTGAACGAACTCGCCGCCGGGCGACTCGACGTCGCCGTCGGAGCTGGGTGGAACGAGTCGGAACACCGAGCGAACGGCCTTGACTTCCCGCCTGCAAGACAACGGTTGGTATCGCTTGAGGACACAGTCGGGCTTCTTCGGCGGCGGGTGCCGGGCGTGCCCGTCTGGGTTGCCGGGAAGCGCCCAAAACTACTTGAGGTCGCCGCGCTCGCGGACGGTTGGAACACCGCGTGGGACAGCACAATGGCTGAGTACCGGCACCGGGATGCGATGGTGCGGCAAGCATGCCACCGTCGTGGGCGTGACCCTGCGGCGGTTCACCGGTCTCTTGGCCTGACGACGCTCATCGGCCGAGACAACGACGATCTTGAGAGACGGTGGCACAGTTTGCAGCGCTGGGCTCCCGGCGGCGCTCTGGCTGATATCTCCCTGCGGAGCTGGGCACGGTCCCGCCTGGTCGGTACACCGGAGGAAGTGGCCCAACAGCTCCGTCGGTGGGGCGAAGCCGGGGTCGAGCAGGTCATCTGCTCATTTGGAGCGCCATTCGCCGTTCACGATAACCAGCAGCTTGAGCTTGCTGTAGACGCGCTGACGATCTTATCCGGCTCGAAGGGGCCGTAGTCGGAACGATATTGCCAGCGCCGAGGGTCAGGAGTCGGTCTCGGGGGTGAGCCGGCCGAGTTCGGCGGCCACGACGGACGCTGCGAGGCGGGGACTGCCGGTGGCAGATGTGCGGGTAGGAGGGATATCTCTTATCAGTCGGTTCCGGTCCACCGGCCCTCCTCACCCCCGTTGACGTGCTCGTACGACGTGTTCAAGGGGGCGTGTTCACCCGGCTGTTCGTGGTCGTTGCGTTCCTCGTTGGATCGCTCGTTAGACCTCCCGTTAGAACCCTCACCCTGAACAGCGAACGTTTTGCGGCACCAATCAGCTCGACCGATGCGGGCTCGGCGGGTGGCCGAGGATTCGGGCTTTGTAGCAGCGGTGCGGTCTCGCCGCGCAACCTTCGAGCCCTGATCGGGGCCTCCTCACTGGGGGCGTACTGCTGATCACCTCTCCGTGGGACGAGCGCCGCTGGTGGGGACGGTCAGACAGGGCGAGCCGGCGGCGGGGACGGAGGCCGTCCGGCGCGGACGGCGGACCGGGGTGGCGAGGGTCGTGCTGGTTGGTGCGGACGGCCTTGCAGGACCGGGCGCGGACGGGGTCGCCGACCGTCCGGGACGGCGG
This sequence comes from Micromonospora sp. NPDC051196, assembly GCF_040682415.1. Lineage (NCBI taxonomy): Bacteria > Bacillati > Actinomycetota > Actinomycetes > Micromonosporales > Micromonosporaceae > Micromonospora > Micromonospora sp. NPDC051196. The sequence goes on along the minus strand of NZ_JBFBAY010000001.1, from coordinate 3,036 downwards.
ACGGGGGCGCGGACGGGTCGGGCCGGCGCACCGTACTTCGTGGCGATCTCGTCCATGGCCGGAGGCGGTCAACCAGGCCGCGCGTTCGAGTAGAGGATGATCTTGTTCAAGTAGGAGATTCTGTGCAACCTGTCACTGATCGTATCGGCGTTCCGCGCCGCTCCAGTGCCGCCGAGAGTTGGCACCTCAGGGGCCTGACCTGTGTGTTCAACCCGTTGAGGATCTTGTTCAACCGGGCGGCTCGGGCGACGCGAGTTGTCCGGCGCGGAGCGCGGTTTCCAATCCGAGGCCCGGATTTGTAATCCCTTAGTGTCAGCGCTCGTCGGCGGACGTGGCTCACACGCCCATGCCGAAGCCCAGTTCCACCACCCCCGGCGACCGGCCCCAGCCGGCAACCGCCGGGTTCCTCCTTCCCCCTACCCACGTCCCCCGCACCCCCGATCCGGGCGTACCGGACGGGCACGGACCGTCCGCCCCTGAGCCCGGCGACGGCAGACAACGCAGGGCGTCGACCTCGCCCGATCGGGAGTCTCCGGCTCGCGGTGACGGGCAGTCGGCAGAGGTCGCGGTCGCCCGCGGTGATGCACCGGAGGTGCGATTCGACGTCACCGTGCTCGATGGTGAGGTCGGTCGGCGGCTGGCCGTGCTGCAAGCCGAGGTGATCCTCGACGTGCTGACCTGGCTTCACGACCAGCGGCACCATGCCGAGCCCGTCTGACCGATCACCCTCCGGGCCACTCGGCGTGCCGTGGAGTGTGCCCCCGTCGGGGCGGTCTTGATCCCTTCACCGAGTTGCGCGGTGATCGACGCCAACGGGTCGGGCAGCACCGGCGGTCGACCCGTGGCCTGACCAGACACCAACCGCAGGAGGTACGCACGTCATGTACGCCACCGTCACCCGCGACGACACCGGGCGCATCGTCGTCTACGGCCCCCACGACACGTCGGCCACAGCGCCGAACGATGGGGCAGTCACCGCCGCCATATGCCCATCGGGGGCCGCTGACCGCACTTCCGGCACTCTGGCCGAGGCATGAACATCCACCGCGCGACAGTGCTTCCGCGTGTGGCGTTCTACGGCCGGACCGCCGATGCCGGCGACCTCGCCACGGCGGTCCTCGTGCTCGGTGGCCAGTACCAGCAGTGCGTCTCGGTGCTGCCCGACGGCGCGATCACGGCGGTGTTCTCCGACCTCGGTACCCGGCCTGACTACCGGCGGGCACCCGCCCGCCTGTTCCTCGGCCACGAGCGGGAGATCAGCCGTGACGGTGGTCTGGATGACCTGCTCACCGAGGCGAACCGGCCAGATCGCCGGTTCGACTTCGTGATCAGCACCGACCTCCACCGCCTGTCCCGCGACACGGCGATGAGGACCGCGCTCCTGCGCACGCTCGCGGTCGCCGGCATCGAGTTCCTCCACGCCCCCGAGATCCGCGACGGTGACCGGCTGCCGGTCATGCCCTGGCGGCTGCGCAGCGTCGCCTACATCAACGCCCTGACCCAACTCATCAGCGAAGGAGGCCACCTGTGACGAGCACGCTGCCCGACTGGCTACGCTCACCCGCCACCACGCCCGTACCCCAGCGGACGATACGGGTCGCGTTCCTCGGGCGTACCTCCACCGACGAGCAGCAGGACCCCACCCTGTCCATCCCCCGACAGTTGACCAACTCCGAACGGGCTCTGCTGCCCAACATGGTCATCGTCGCGTGGTTCTGGGACGTGGAGTCCTCCCGCAAGGAACTCAGCCAGCGGGGCCGAAGCACAGCGTGGCAGAAGTTCAACATCGGCGTTCGCCGCGACGGTGGCCTCGCCGACATGCTGGACGAGGCCACTTCACCGGATCGCCGCTTCGATGTCGTGATCTGCGAGTCGATCGACCGCATCGCCCGCTGGACCCACCAGGGCACCAAGATCGAGCACGACCTCGAACTCGCCGGGGTGCCGCTGCTGGCCGCCGACGAGCCGATCACGCAGTCGAACAGCCGCAAACGCGCCGCGCAGATCCTCCTGCGCCGCACCAAGCAGGGCGTGGCCGAGTGGTACATGATCGAGATGCTGGAGAAGTCGTGGGACGGCTTCGAGGAACACACCGGTCAGGGCTGGAACGTCGGCAAGCCGCCATACGGCTACCTCGCCGAGAAGCACAAACACCCTGTCCCCGCGAAGCGGGCACAGGGCAAGCACAAGACGAAGCTGAAGATCGACCCCGACCGGGGGCCGGTGGTCGAGCAGATCTTCGCCTGGCGCATTGACGAGAAGCTGTCCTACCGAGCCATCGCCGACCGGCTCAACACCGACCTCGACCGCTACCCGCCACCACAACCCGTCGACCCAGCCCGCGCGGTCGGACGATGGACCGGCTCGGCGGTCCGCGAGATCCTCGTCAACCCCAAGTACACCGGCCACATGGTCTGGAACCGGCGCTCGACCAAAGACAAACTGCACCCCGGCAAGGTCAACCCACGCGAGCAGTGGGTCGTCTCCCAACAGCCCACCCACTCGGGCATCGTGCCGATCGAGACGTTCCTCGCTGCACAGAACGTGGGCCGATCTCGGGAACGGTCCCGCGCCGACGCCCGCCAGGGTTCTCCCAACCGGCACCGGCAGACCAAACGGGTCTACGCGCTTCGCTCCTACGTCTGGTGCGCGCCGTGCCAGCGGCGCATGTTCGGCCGCACCGTCACCGGCTACACCTACTACTCCTGCCAACCCCGCGAGAGGGCCATCCCCGAGGGCCACCCGAGCATGATCTCCGTGACCGAGGACGTGCTGCTCGACTTCGCCGATCGGTTCTTCAACACCTACGTCCTCGGTCCGGACCGGGTGCAACTCGCTACCCGCAGCCTGGACATCGCCGCCCAGCAAGCCGCCGAGGAGCAACGGCGACAGATCGCAGTGCTGCGGCGGACTCTGGACGACATCGCCGCTCGCCGCCGTCGCCTCCTACGGGTCATCGAGGAGAACGACGACCCGGACGGCAGCGTGTTCGCGGAGATCGCCGAGCGACGAGCCGAACTCGACCGTGACCGCGAG